>NZ_JACHLR010000016.1 GCF_014204535.1 Novosphingobium chloroacetimidivorans | reverse complement strand
GAAGCTGGTGGTGGTGGGGATTCGCGTCCTCAAGCAACCTCTGCAGGAACCCGCCAGCCACCTCGCGCCATGCCGAGACTCCCCTCCACCACGCTGCGCGCGGTCCCCCTCCCCGTGCCGGGGAGGACAAATCGTCACCTTGGAGAAAGGATCTCAGATCAGACCGACATCCGCCGCGCGCGGTCCGAGAGGCGCTCTACCGCAGCGCCGTGCATCGCGGCCGAGCTCACCAGCACGCCGAACGCGCGCGGATCGCGCTTGTTGTAGTTCAGCGGCCCGCCGAACGCATCGGTGACCGCCGCCCCCGCCTCGCGCGCGATCAGGCCGGCAGCGGCGATGTCCCACTCGAACCCCCAGCGCAGGGTGGCGACGAGGTCCGCTTCGTCCGCAGCGACCATGGCGATGCGCAGGGCGATGGAATTGGGCTGCTCCACCAGCGCCAGATCGGCGTCTTCCTTCATCAGTGCCTTGGCCGGCACCCGCGCGCCGGGCAGTTCCGGGCGGCGGCTGGCGCACAGGCGCTCGCCATTGCGCCAGGCGCCTTGCCCGGCCTCGGCATGCCACAGCTCGCCGCCCCCTTCGCGTCGGCGCACTGGGGCATAGAGGCAGCCGAGCAGCGGCCGGCCGGCACTCACCAAGGCCACCGACACCGCCCAGCCGGTTCGTCCGCGCACGAAATCGCGGGTGCCGTCGATCGGATCGACCAGCCAGATCAGCGAGCCGCCCAGCCGCGCCGGGTCGTCCGCGGTTTCCTCGGAAAGCCAGCCGGCGGACGGCAGCAGCGCCTTCAGCTCACGCTTCAGGAAGGTATCGACGGCGATGTCCGCGGCCGAAACCGGGCTGGTATCCAGCTTGTCCCACACCTCGCAGGCATGGCCATCGCCCGGCCAGGCATCGAGGGCGATGCGCCCCGCCTCGCGCATGATCGCCTCCAGGCGCGCACGGTCTATCACGAGGAGCCGATCATGAAGTTGCGTTTTCCCGAACCACACTGCCCTAATCGTGAGGAGAGCAACCCTTTTCAAGCGGGCCGGATGCCCTTATGCGGCGTTGCACAAAGTTCCTCCCCTTGCGCGTAGCAGACTCGCGCCTGCCAGCCGCGCAACGCAAGCGAAAAGGCGACTTCGATGAACATCCACGAATACCAAGGCAAGGAACTGCTCGCAAAGTACGGCGTCGGCGTCCCCGCAGGATTTGCCGCGCTGTCCGTCGAAGAGGCGATCGAGGGCGCCAAGAAGCTGCCCGGGCCGCTCTACGTGGTGAAGGCGCAGATCCACGCCGGTGGCCGTGGCAAGGGCAAGTTCAAGGAGCTGGGCCAGGATGCCAAGGGCGGCGTGCGCCTGTCCAAGTCGATCGAGGAAGTCGAGGCGAACGCCAAGGAGATGCTCGGCAACACGCTGGTCACCATCCAGACCGGTGACGCCGGCAAGCAGGTCAACCGCCTCTACGTGACCGACGGCGTCGACATCGAGCAGGAATACTACCTGTCGATGCTGGTCGACCGCAAGACCGGCCGCGTCGCCATGATCGTGTCGACCGAAGGCGGCATGGACATCGAGGAAGTCGCCCACTCGACGCCCGAGAAGATCCACACCATCACCATCGACCCGGCCGAGGGCTTCCAGCCGCACCACGGCCGCGCGGTCGCATTCGGCCTCAACCTGACGGGCGAGCTGAACAAGCAGGCGCAGACGCTGGCCAAGCAGCTCTACACCGCCTTCATCGACCTCGACTGCGACATGGTCGAGATCAACCCGCTGGTTGAGACCAAGGACGGCAACCTGCTCGTCCTCGACACCAAGATGAGCTTCGATTCGAACGCGCTCTATCGTCACCCCGACGTCCTGGCGCTCCGCGACGAGACCGAGGAAGATCCGGCCGAGCTGGAAGCATCGAAGTACGACCTGGCCTACATCAAGCTCGATGGCGACATCGGCTGCATGGTCAACGGCGCGGGCCTGGCCATGGCGACGATGGACATCATCAAGCTGAACGGCAGCTTCCCGGCCAACTTCCTCGACGTCGGCGGCGGCGCTTCGAAGGAAAAGGTGACCGCGGCGTTCAAGATCATCCTGTCCGATCCGAACGTGAAGGGCATCCTGGTCAACATCTTCGGCGGCATCATGAAGTGCGATATCATCGCCGACGGCATCGTCGCGGCGGCGAAGGACGTGAACCTATCGGTGCCGCTGGTCGTGCGCCTGGAAGGCACCAACGTCGAGCAGGGCAAGGAGATCCTCGCGAACTCCGGCCTGGCGATCGTGCCCGCCAACGACCTGGGCGACGCCGCCCGCAAGATCGTCGCGGAGGTGAAGGCAGTCGCCTGATCCTTTCAAGACCGTGACTGCAGGAAAGGGCTCGCCGGCGACGGCGGGCCCTTTCTCGTTGGCGCCGCCCGATCAGGCTCCCAGCTGGCGCATCAGCGGGGCGTGGCGGTCGACGAGGATCGCGCTGGCCGTGTTCAAGCCGACGATCTCCACGCTCATGCCATGGCGGCGCATCGTCGAGGCGACGGTTTCGAGCGCGCCGACCGCGGTGATGTCCCACAAGTGCGCGTCGGTCAGGTCGATGCGCGCGTGCCGGGCCGTATCGCGCAGGTCGAACCGGTCGGCGAAGATCTCGGCGCTGGCGAAGAAGATCTGGCCCGAGACGGTGTAGATGCGCGTGTCGCTGCCTGCATCGTAGGCGACCTCCACCGCCATGAGCCGCGTGACCTTGAAGGCGAAGAACACGCCGCTGAGAAGGACACCCACCGCGACGCCGGCGGACAGGTCATGCGTCGCAACGGTCACCGCTACCGTCGCCAGCATGACCACGCCCGAAACCTTGGGGTGGCGCGCCAGATCGCGCAGCGAGCTCCACGAGAAGGTGCTGACCGACACCATGATCATGATCGCCACCAGGGCCGCGACGGGCACTTGCGCCACCCATGGGCGAAGCGGCACCATGACGATGAGCAGGAACACGCCCGCGACCAGGGTCGAGAGACGGCCCCTGCCCCCATAGCGCACATTGCCGACAGTCTGCCCGATCATGCCGCACCCGGCGATGCCGCCGAACAGGCCGGCCGCCACGTTGGCCAGGCCCAGCCCCGTGCACTCGCGCGCCTTGGAGCTGGTGCTTTCGGTCAGATCGTCGACCACCCGCGCCGTCATCATCGATTCGAGGAGCCCGACGGCGGCCATCGCCAGCGCGTAGGGTGCGACGATCGTCAGCGTGGCCCATGCGATCGGGACTTGCGGGAGGGCGAACGAGGGCAGCGCGCTCGGCAGCCGGCCGAGATCGCCGACCAGGCGCAGCGGCATCGGCACGGTCGTGCTGATCACCGTCAGCACCACGACACAGATCAGCGGCGAGGGGATCGCCGATGTGATCGGCGATGGAATCCGGGGCAGCAGGTAGATGATGGCGAGCCCCAGGGCGATCATCGCGTACGTATGCCAGGTCACGTCCAGCATCTGCGGCAGCTGCGCGGAAAAGATCAGGATCGCCAGGGCGTTCACGAAGCCGGTGCGGACCGAGCAGGAGACGAAGCGCATCAGCACGTCGAGCTTGAGCAGGCCGAACACGATCTGGAGCACCCCCGCCAGCAGCGTCGCCGCCAGCAGGTACGAAAGGCCGTGCGAATGAACGAGGGCCGCCGCGACCAGCGCCACCGATCCGGCCGCGCCCGAGATCATCGCCGGGCGGCCGCCTGCAAAGGCGATGACGATGCCGATGACGAAGGAGGCATAGAGGCCGACTTGCGGATCGACTCCGGCGACGAAGGAGAAGGCGATCACCTCGGGAATCAGGGCGAAGGTGCCGACCATGCCGGCCAACACGTCACGCCGGGCGGCCGGCGCGCCGTCGAACCATTCGGCGCGGTAGCGGGAAAGGGAGTGGGCGTTCATGGGAATCAGTCCGCATTCACAGCAGCCGAGTGCGCCGGTGGGCATGATGATCGGGTGCTGCTGCGTTGTCCGGCGGATCGGCGGCCGGAATAGCCACCCGGGATTTCACCGGGTCCAAGCGAATGGCGCCAGCTAGCGCCGGTACATGCCCCGCGCAACCATCCGCCACCGGGGAGGGCCGGAACGGTCGGCAGCGACCTTCCCTCCGGACTGGATCCGGAGCGAATGATGGCACTTTCTCGCGGAACCATAAGTTGTCGCTTGCCAAGGCCGCAGACCCTTTCTATGTGCACGCCTCCAACGCGCCCGTAGCTCAGCTGGATAGAGCATCAGACTACGAATCTGAGGGTCGGACGTTCGAATCGTTCCGGGCGCACCATTTTCCTCCATCGACGGCGATAACGGGGCAGCAGTCGTACTGCCTGCCTCAGCATGGCATCGCTGCCCGCGTGACGCGAAACGATCGTCCGCTGGCTGGATCGGGCGGATTTGACGCACATGCGAGCACTGTTCCGGCAGGCTCCAGCGACCGCAGCGCCGGCCGATTGTCGGGAGGTCTGGCTCTCGGACGGGGCCATCAGCGTGACATCCGTCACCCCGCCGCTCGGAATTCCTTCGTTTCTCGATGAACAACGGACCAATCCGGCGGGAACCGAATCGCTCAGGTTCCATTTAGCCCGCGTAGCCCTTCGGCTGAACGCATTCGCATATGCAGCGGAGAACCCGTGCGCTTGCGGCGTAAGTTGAAGACATGGGGGCAGGATCCCCACGCCTCGGAAAGCCTGCGCCGTACTCGGCTGATCGGAGCAATTTGACGTGCTGATGCTGACTCGAGCCGCGCTCGACCCGTCCATGTATTTCCTTGCCGTGATGGCGCTGCTCGCATCGCTGATGGTGTCGCGCGCGGTCGTGGCGCCGCTGCGCTACCAGCGCATCGCCTCGCACGAGGGTCAGGTGCTGATCGGCAGCGTGATCCTGGGTGCGGTTCTCTCCGGCGCGATTACGCTGGGCATGGGCGGCGACGTGTTCAACCTGCTGCCCGTGGTCGCCATCTTCCTGATCGCCGCGATCCCCGTGGCGCGGCTTGTCCCCCGGCTCAACGTGCCGGGCGTGATCCTGCTCACTACCGAAGTGCTGACCTTCTGGTTCGGCTTCGTGTGGTCGGCGCTGTTCCTGCGCGAGGCGGGTCTGCCCGACAACACGCTGATGCTGGCCGGGGCCGGCCTGGTGTTCGGCGCGGTGTTCTTCGCCCTCACGTTCGCCGAGAGGATCGCACGCGACGCGGTGCTGACGCACGAATCGTGGCGCACGCCGATCGATGCGCCGCATGGTGCTCCCGGCCCGCGCGACCAGAAAGTGTCGATCCAACTGCCCTGCTACGCCGAGCCGCCCGAGATCGTCATGGCGACGATGGATCACCTCGCCGCGCTCGATCACCATGACTTCGAAGTCCTGGTGTGCGACAACAACACCAAGGACGAGGCGCTGTGGCGCCCGCTGGAAGCCTATTGCGCGCAACTGAACGAGCGCGCGGGCAAGGAGATCTTCCGCTTCTTCCACGTCTCGCCATTGCCCGGTGCCAAGGCCGGCGCACTGAACTGGCTGCTGGACGTGATGCATCCCGATGCCGAGTTCGTCGCCGTCATCGATGCCGATTATCTCGCGGAGCCGGACTTCCTGGCGCGCCTGCTGCCGTTCTTCCGCAACCCGCGCGTGGGCTACGTCCAGACCCCGCACGACTACCGCGAGTACGAGGGCAGCGCCTATCTGACTTCCTGCTACTGGGAGTACATGCCCAGCAACAAGGTCGATATGGTCGGCGTCAGCGAATATGGCGGCGCCTTCACCATCGGCACGATGTGCATCCTGCGCGCGCAGGCGATCCGCGAGGCGGGCGGCTGGGCCGAATGGTGCCTGACCGAGGATTCCGAGATCTCCGTGCGCCTGCGCGCGATCGGCTACTCTGGCCTCTACATCGGCGAGACCTTCGGGCGCGGGCTGATTCCGGAAACCTTTTCCGACTACAAGAAGCAGCGCTTCCGCTGGACCGCCGGTCCGGTGCAGCAACTGATGCGCCACTGGCGCCTGTTCCTGCCCTCGCCCTGGGCCAAGCCGCTGCCGGGCTGGACCAAGCTGCTCGAAGTGCTGCGCTGCATGGCGCCGCTGCGGGTGCTGTTCGCCATGATCGGCGGCTTGTTGGGCTTCCTGGCACTCGTCGCCGCGCTGATGGCCGGCGTGATGGAGCCGTTCCTGGTGCCCGACGCCGCCTGGGTGCTGACCGCGCTGGGTACCCTGACCTGGCTGGTGGGCATTCGCCACCGCTACAAGCTGACCGGCACCATGCGGGTGAGCGACATGGTCCTGGGAGAAGTGGCGCGTAATGCGCTGACCTATACCGTGCTCCAGGCGGGGCTGGCCGGGCTGTCGAACAAGCCGCTAGCCTGGCGCCGCACGCCCAAGTTCGCGCTCGATTCCAGCAAGGGCTCGATCCTTGCCGATTCGCTGCCCGAGACGCTGATCGGCCTGGTGCTCAGCGTGGCCGCAGCGCTGACCCTGGCGGCCTCCGACCGCGTCGGCACCAACTTCGCGGCGCTGTCCGCTCTCGCGCTCGCCTCGCTGGCGCTGCGCTTCTTCTGCGCGCCCTTCGTCGCGTGGCTCGCCCTGCGCCATGCGCGGCGCCAGCAAGTGCAGCTCGCGGCGGCGCCCAAGGTGCTGGTGTCGCAGCCGGTAACCTGAGCGGGCAAGAGGTGTCGCGGATCGGGACGGGGGTCACAGGCGCGTAACTTCGCGGATTGACCGCTAAGCGCGACATGGCGGATGCCGGCACACCTCTGCCGAGTACGAGAAGGCCCCCGATGAGCGCCGCCGAGATCGATCCCGATCGCTTGCGCGACCTGCTGCACGACTGCGTCGCCAGCGGCGCGGCGCAACAGGCCGATCGGCTGCGCGAGGCGGCCGCGCTGCTTGGCCCTCCCGGCCGCCGCGACACGATCGAGGCGATGCTCGCCTGCGGAGCCTGCGAAAGCGCGGCCCTGGCCATTCTCGACAAGCGCGGCTTCCTCGTCTCGCGGGCAGTCACCGGCACGTGCCTCGCCTCGGTCCAGCTCGGGGATGGCGAGGATATGACGGCCGAGGCAGCGACACCGGCGCTCGCGCTCCTGGCCGCGCATATCGCGGCACTGTTGGCGGACGCTCTTGCGGCACGGCCACAGCCGTCCGGTCAGCTCGGCGCCGCCGCGCGGCTGCACTGACGCTGCCGCTTACGCTCGCTGGCCCGTCGGTGCAGCATCGAGCCAGCCGCAGCCTGATCTACCCCTAACCTCGTCATGCCCGCGAACGCGGGAATCCATCTCAAGGTGGTTCGTTCGACGCGAGGTCAGGAGATGGATCCCCGCTTTCGCGGGGATGACGAATTTGGCGGTGACCGCGGATTTACTGGGCATGACGGATGGAACACTAGGACGCGGCGGTTATCGCGCTTGAGACGATCCGCCACGCCCCCGTACCTTCCCCTTAGGGGAAGAGCACGATCACTCCGCCGCGACGCTTTCGCCGAACAGGCCGGGCACCATCTCGACCGTATCGTTGGCCTCTTCGCCACGGCGGGCCTGGCGACGCGAGTCGAAGTTGCTCCACACGTCCTGCCAGTTGCCCCGCGTCGCGCCCTTGGAATACTCGGTGGCGCGAGTCTCGAAGAAGTTGGCGTGCTCGACGCCGTTCAGCAGCGGCTGCAGCCAGGGCAGCGGGTGGTCCTCGATCATGTAGATCTCGGGCAGGCCGAGCTGGCCCAGGCGCCAGTCGGCGATGTAGCGGATGTAGCGCTTGATCTCCTTGGCGCTCATGCCGGGGACCGGCCCCTGCTCGAACGCGAGGTCGATGAAGGCGTCCTCCAGCCGGACGGTCTTCTGGCAGCAGTCGATGATGTCTTCCTTCACCGCCTTGGTCAGGCAGCCGCGCTCCTTGGTGAAGGTGTGGAACAGCTTGGTGATGCCCTCGCAGTGGAGGCTCTCGTCGCGAACCGACCAGCTGACGATCTGCCCCATGCCCTTCATCTTGTTGAAGCGCGGGAAGTTCATCAGCATCGCGAAGCTGGCGAACAGCTGCAGGCCTTCGGTGAAGCCGCCGAACATGGCGAGGGTGCGGGCGATATCCTCGTCGGTGTCGACGCCGAAGGTGTGCAGGTAATCGTGCTTGGCCTTCAGCTCCTCGTATTCCAGGAACATGCCGTACTCGCTCTCGGGCATGCCGATGGTGTCTAGCAAGTGGCTGTAGGCGGCGATGTGCACCGTCTCCATGTTGGAGAAGGCGGCCAGCATCATCTTGATCTCGGTCGGCTTGAAAACGCGCGCGTACTTCTCGTGGTAGCAGTCCTGCACCTCGACGTCGGCCTGCGTGAAGAAGCGAAAGATCTGCGTCAGCAGGTTGCGCTCATGGTCCGAGATCTTCTGCGCCCAGTCGCGGCAATCCTCGCCCAGCGGCACTTCCTCGGGCATCCAGTGGATCTGCTGCTGGCGCTTCCACATGTCGTAGGCCCAGGGATACTCGAAGGGCTTGTAGGTCTTGCGGGCTTCGAGAAGGGGCATCGCGGGTACTCCGGGAAAACGGTTGGCGGCGTCAGATGCCGTGGAGCACCATCACGCGGCCGGCGGTGCATCACCGCGGCGTCTGCCTAGAGATAAGCATTTCGGCGCAAATTGGGAGGGGCCCATGGGGGCACGCCCGGCTTGTCCACAGGCGCGTCGGCAGCATATCTAGCGGGCTGCACAAGCCACATACCCCATGGATTGTGCCTGATGGCCCGCACGAAAGTGTGCCGCTCGCCACAAAGGGGCTTGTCAACGGCCACCCCCGGCGAGTCGCGCCATGTTGGATGTTCCTGGCATGTTCTTGAGGGCCGGTCGCTGCTTGGTGGGCCTCGGCGCGCTGAACGAATCGCTCGAAGCCGGCACCACGTCCGCTTGCGGTGCATCGCCACGCCGGCCATCCGCTCGCTCATCGACCACCTCGCTCATTCCGGCATGGCTGAATCGGACGGCAGGACGGTGGCTCTGCCGGTCGGCGAGCGACGAGTCCCCCGGGTTGCCAACGGTGGCTCAAGGCCGGGGGAACCGTGCACGGGGGCCGGACATTCCTCTCGCAAGACCCTGCACAAGGCGCAGGCCCCGCACGAGTGGAGTATTCCCGTGACGCAGCAGCAAAGGCAATCCCAGAGTTCGTCGCATGCTTCGCAGGCGCAATCGAGCGACAGCGCGCAAGACGCCTCGCTTTCGCGCGCAGACAAGCCGGACAGCACCTCGCCTTATCGGGGGCCCGGCGATGCCGAAGCCGAGGCCCGGCCGGTCGAACACGTCAGCGATCCCGATGGCCCCGAGGCGATGGAGCAGCCCCACTTCTCCGAAGCACAGTCAACGCTCGGCGCCTTTGCGCCGACCGAGCGGCCCGGCGATCCCTTCGCGCAGCCCGAGGACGCGCTGGGAGGTCTGGGCCGTCCGACCGAACAGAGCGACAGCGTGGTTGCGGCACCCTCGGACGGTCAGGCATTCCACACCCCATCGGGCACGATCCACGAGGGCATGGCCGTGGTCGACAGCTACGGTCACACGATCGGACTGGTTTCCAGCGTCGATGGCGAGCGCATGCGGCTGTCCTCGACCGATCCGCACGACGACGGTGTCGCCTTTCTGCCGCTCAGCCTGATCGACGGCATCGACGGAGGCCGCGTGCTGCTCGCCGGACGCGGCGATGCCTCTTTCGGAATGCCGTCGGAGAGCTGACCGGCAAGCGCGCAATCCCGATGATCGAGGCCCCGACAGTCCGGTTTCGACCGGCCTGTCGGGGCACTCGCCGGTCGCTCAGGCGTCGGCAGGATCGGCGACGATCACGCCGAGCGGTGTCTGCTGGTGCTGAACTACGTCCCACTCCTCATGGGCCAGGCGCCGCAGCGTGCTGGTGCACACCGCGTGGTAGCTCTTGTCCGCGCGCTTGGCCTGGACGCGATAGGCGATCACGATCAAGCCCTCCTGCGGGCGGCTGACCTGGGTATCGAGGAACTCCACCTCGTCCCACCTGGGCGTATCCTGCACCGCCTTGGTCGCCTGCTCTCCGGTAAAGACGTAAGGCTCGGCAGGTAGACCCATGACGCAGTCCTTGCTGACCCGTTCGCTGTAGACCTGATTTCCACCGGTCCACAGCTCCTTCTCGTACTGCCAGATCCGTGCGTCATCCATGCGATATCTCCGCTTGCGAAAGTACAAGTGCGTCCGAGACAACGTGCCGTGAGCGCCGGCAGGTTCCCTGCCCCCAAGGCCATGCCGCCAGACGTTTTCCAGCTGCGGCAGACACATGGAACGCTGCGCGATGTCGAACCGTTTGTTCGGTGTAGTTAGCAGCAACGAAAGGAGCTTGCAGACAATGTTCGAGAAGCTTCGTGTCAAAGAGCACATGGAAGTGACCGACAATTCCGGTCAGCATGTCGGGACTGTCGACGAGGTCGTCGACGATCGCATCAAGCTGACCAAGTCGGACAGCCAGGATCGGGCGCATCACTTCATCGCGCTCGACCAAATCGACCGGATCGAAGACAACCGTATCTATCTCAAGCAGGGCACCCCCATTCCCCTGGGTGTCGGGTCGGCCTGAGCCACCGATCCGTTCCCCTGCAAGAGCTACCGAGTTTCCTCGCGGCGGTTCCTGCCCCTCCCTGCCGCCGCGCGACGGCCCCGGTGTCCTGACGGATGCCGGGGTTTTCGTTTTGCCTTCCGCTGGTTGGCGGCGTCGGTCTGCCGAGGCGATGTGATACACACCGGCGCGTAAACAGCTTGCCTTCGGCCGTTGGCGCGTTACCGATCGACCCAACACGGTGCGGGGTAGAGGGTCGGTGCATATGGGTGGCAGGATCGGGCGCAAGGTCTGGATCGCTCTGGCGTGCCTGCTTCCGGTGCTCGGCACGGCAGCCTGCAACAAGACGGCGCAGACGATCGAGACCGCCATGGTCGCCGATCCGGACGAGTGGCCCAGCTGGGGCCGTAACGGCTACGAGACGCACTACAGTCCGGTGGACGAGATCACGACCGGCAACGTCGCCGACCTGAAGCTCGCCTGGCACTATGATCTGGAGCCGGGCTTCTCCGCCTCCACTCCGCTGATGGCGGAAGGCAAGGTGTTCATCACCACCGGCCACTCGCACATCCGCGCGTTCGACGCCGCGAGCGGCAAGCCGCTGTGGGAGTACGACGGCGGCACGCGGGAGCGGGCGAAGTCGGCGCTGCAGATGTCCTGGGGCAGCAAGGGCATCGCCTACGACGCCGGCAAGGTGTTCCTGGTCACCACCGACGGCTGGGTCGTCGCGCTCGACGCCAAGACCGGCAAGGAGGCCTGGAAGGTCTACGACTACCCCGACCAGGCGCCGCGCAACTCCAACGGCGCGCCGCGCGTGTTCGGCGGCAAGGTCATCGTCGGCTATGGCGGCGCGGACATCAGCGCGGCGCGCGGCTTCGTCACTGCCTATGACGCCGCGACGGGCAAGCGCGCCTGGCGCTTCTACACGACCCCCGGCGACGAGGTGACCCCGGTCAACCGTCGCGCCGAGGAGATCATGCGCAAGACCTGGCCGAGCGGGTGGAAGAACCCCGACGGCAGCCAGCGCGGCGGCGGCGGCTCGGCCTGGAACGCCTTCAGCTACGATCCGGAGCTGCACCTCGTCTATCTGGGCGTGGGCAACGGCTTTCCCTACAACCAGGACCTGCGCAGCCCTGGCGGCGGCGACAACCTGTTCCTCTCCTCGATCGTCGCGGTCGACGTGAACACCGGCGCCTACAAGTGGCACTATCAGCTCTGCCCCGGCGAGCAGTGGGATTGCACCGCCACCGCGGACATGACGCTGGCCACGCTCAAGATCGACGGCAAGGACCGCAAGGTCCTGATGCAGGCGCCCAAGAACGGGTTCCTCTACGTGCTCGACCGCGCCACCGGAGAGTTCATGTCGGCCGAGAAGATCGCCAAGGTAACTTGGGCCAGCCACATTGACAAGAAGACCGGCCGCCCGGTCGAGAACCCGGGCATCCGCTACAACGGCAAGCCCGGCCTGTTCGAGATGTGGCCGGGGCCGACGGGCGCGCACTCGTGGATGCCGCAGGCCTACAGCCCGCAGACCGGCCTGGTCTATATCCCGGTGCAGGAGCTGCCCGCCCTCATCGGCGAGGGCCAGAAGGGCGGCGGCGAGCTGTCCGCCGGCATGGGCGTGACGCTGATTCCCGAAGTCGAACTGCCCGGCGGCCACAAGAGCTACCTCAAGGCCTGGAACCCGGCGACGCAAAGCGAGGCCTGGAAGGTCGAGCTACCGGGCACCTGGCCCGGTGGCGTGATGGCGACCGCGGGTGGACTGGTCTTCCAGGGCCAGATCGACGGCAGGTTTGTCGCGCGCGATGCCAGGACCGGCAAGGAGCTGTGGTCCTTCAAGGCGCAGAGCCCGATCGTCGGCGCGCCGATCTCGTATCGCGTCAACGGCAAGCAGTACGTGACGGTGATCACCGGCGCCGGCGGCCAGGGCGCAGGAATGCAGACGCTGGGCAACCAGGCCTACCGCACCGACTATCGCTTCCCCCGACATGTGCTGACCTTCGCGATCGGCGGCACGGACACGCTCCCGCCATTCACCCCGCCGGTGCTGACCCCGCCGGCTGACCCGGACTACAAGCCGGATCCCAAGCGCACCCAGGCCGGCTTCATGCTGTTCGCCAGCCGCGCCTGCCTCGTCTGCCACGGCTGGAACGCGGTGGGCGGCGGCGCAGCGCCCGACTTGCGCTACTCGCCGACGATCACCGATGCCGCGACCTTCCGCACGATCATCAAGGACGGCGGGCTGAAGCTGAATGGCATGCCGCCCTTCCCGCAGTTCACCGATACGGAACTGGAAGACCTGCGCTTCTACCTGCGCACCCGCGCGCAGCAGGCGCCGGACGAGCAGCGGGCCTACATGGAGCGCCTGAAGGCCGCCAAGGCGAGCAACGCGAAGCCGCAGGACTTTGCGGGCAAGTGGAACATCGTCATCCAGTCCCCGGTCGGTCCGCAGAAGGCGGTCATGGACCTCAAGGTGCAAGGCAACGTGGTCACCGGCAAGATCACGGCGGAGCAAGGCTCGGTCGATGTCGCGGGCGCGGTCGCCAACGGGCGCGCCAAGTTCAAGGGCAAGGCCAGCATGCCGATGCCGATCACCATCGAGTACGACGTCACGGTCAAGGATGGCGCATTGACGGGCGAGAGCACCAACGGGCCCTTCGGCACCTTCCCGGTAAGCGGCACGCGCTAGAGCGTCGTCACTTACGCCGGCTCCATCTCGCCCTCTCCCCTCAAGGGGAGAGGATAGCGAAGGTTGCCACGCCAGTGGCTACCGCAGCTTGGAGAGGGGTTTCCGACGCTCGAGAGGGCACAAGCCGCTCTGCAACTTCGCCGAGGCTCTCAACGCCAGTCCGGCGCATCCTCTCACCGGCGGCTGAGAGGCCGCCCCACGTCGACCAGCTTAACGGCGCCAGAACGCCAGACGGTCCCGGACCTTGCGCCAGTGGAACACGGCAAAGCCGCCGCCGAACACGCTGCCCGCCATCAGCAGCAGCTTGGCGATGGCGCCGACCGTACCGGTGAGCGCACCGATGGTGACACCCCAGAACAGCTGCGACAGAATGGCGACCAGGGTTCCCATCCCCGCAACATCGGGGAGGAGGCCTGAACAATCAAGGCGTTATGCTGCCAGGGGCAGATCCTGGCGGCTCTGTCGCTGGTTCTCGCGCAGCGCCGCATAGCCAGCCAGTGCCGCCGAACCGAGCAGCGACAAGGCGTCCTCGGCAAAGGCCACCGGGGCATCGCGACCGATCGCGCGGGCCAGCGCGGCTCGGGCCTTGTAGCTGATGTAGGCTCCGGCCAGTGCGCCCGCGGCACCGATCCCGGCTGCCAGCAAGGCACGCCCGGGCCGCGCCGCGGCCGCTCCGGACAAGGCGCCGCCCATGGCGCGGCCGGCGAGGGCTGCGGGGGTGATCCGCGCGGGAATTCCGGGCTGCTTGTCGGCGATGTACTCGCCGATCGCCGCCGCACTCATGATCGCGCCGGTCCACTTGGACGTGAGGAACGACAGCGGCGTGCCTTCCAGGCCAAGGCCGCTGCTCGCCGCCGCCACCGTCACGGCAGCGGGCGGAGTGAACGTGCGCTGGCCATTGGCGAGGCCGAGGAACAGCGGCACCGAGACATCCTCGATCGTGACGCCGGAGCGCTCGCCCCGGCTGTCCAGCACGGCGATCGGGGGCCGGCGGCGCAGGCCCTTGCGCACCGCCTCGGTGACGAGACCGAACACCGCGTGCGAGGCAAAGCCGTAAAGGTGGGTGCGCAAGGTATAGCGCAGCGGCTGGCGGGCGAAGCCGGCGAGCGGCACCGCGATCTGGTCGATCAGCGTGGCGCAGGCGAGGCCGAATGCGAGACCCCGCCACCGGGTCACGCCCGGAGCGGTCTCGGCGAGCGCGCCGTAGGCCGCGCCGACGAGCGTGCCCGTGACATAATGCACCGCCTGGCCACCGACCCGGCGGTCGGCACGGCGCAGATGCACCGAGCCTGCGAGCCGGGCAGCGCTGAGCGCGGCCTGCTCGGTCGCCGGCGGCTTGGATCCCGAAGGCTGGAACAGCGACGCGGAGTAGGTTTGGAACACTTCCATCACCGCCGCACCGGCCAGGCCGGCGAGCGCACCCGCAGCGGCACCATCCGCGACGTCGACGGCGGTGTCGACGGCCGGTCGCGGTTGGGTGAGAGTCTCGCCGGTGCTGGTTTCGAGAAGCATGCGCGTCGTTCCTGTCCTGCCTTGCCGTACGGCTTTCAGGAGAGGGACGTTCGGGATGGACCGCGGGTTCCCGCCATGCGTCGAGACGGCCCATCGGGGCGAGCGTGAGCCGCGGGTGCAGCCCACGCCCAACGCTCCTGCCGGCACCGACCAGGCTCAAGAACCTCGATCGGCCCCGGTGACGAACCCGTCAGCTGCCGTCGGTGTTGACGCTGACGATACCCGGCCGCTCGGCACCCATGCCGGAGAAGCCGATCGAGTAGCCACCGTCCACGGGAAGGATCGTGCCGGTGACATAGGCCGATTCGTCGCTGGCGAAGAACAGCGCGGCATTGGCGATGTCCTGCGCCAGGCCCCAGCGGCCCATCGGGATACCGGCGAGCGTCGGGAAGTCGGCAGGCGGGCGGTCGTGCGTCCTGGATGCCTCGACCAGGCCGGTCCACATCGTGCCGGGCGCGATCGCGTTGATGCGGATGTTCCTGTCCGAATAATCGAGCGCGGCGGTCTTGGTCAGCTGGTTCACGCCGGCCTTGGCGGCGCCATAGACGCTGTGATGCTTCCACCCGACCACGCCCGAGGCCGAAGTGGTGTTCACGATCGAGCCGCCGCCGGTCTTCAACATCGAGAGGATGCCGTACTTCATGCCCAGGAACGCGCCCTTGATGTTGGTCGCGTGCACCGTGTCCCAGGTCTCGACGGTCTGATCCGCCAGCGGCGCCATCGGGCCGCCGAAACCGGCATTGTTGCACAGCACATCGATCTTGCCGAAGGTGTCCTCGGCCTTGGCGATCATCGCCTGCACATCGGCCTCGTTGGAGACGTCGCAGCGGATACCGACCGCGATGTCACCGAGCGAAGCCGCGACTTCGTCCTGCTTGCCCGAGATGTCGGCCAGCACCAGCTTCGCGCCTTCGCGTGCGAACAGCTCCGCCATGGCCTTGCCCATGCCCGATCCGGCGCCGGTGATCACGGCGACTTTGCCTTCCAGCCTTCCGGCCATCGGTCTTCTCCCTTGTCGTTTAGCTACGAGGAAAACTCGTCGTCCCCGCGGAGGCGGGGCCCCCGCTTGTTCTTTGCGCGCATCGCCGTGATCCCAAGAAGCGGGGCCCCCGCCTTCGCGGGGGCGACGGATGATGTGAGTCCGGTCAAGCCGCTGCCACTTGCGCTCAAGCCGTCGTGTCGATCGTCGGGCGGACCGTGATCTCCGAAATGTTCGCGCGGCGTGGCATCGCCATCATGAAGACGATGGTCTCACCGATGTCGCGAGGCTTGACCGCGCCGTCCTTGCTGACGTGCGCGGCGATGGCGGTGCGCCAGTTCGGGTCCTTGATGCCGCCTGCCACTTCGGTCTCGGTCGCGCCGGGCATCAGCGTGGCGACGCGGATGTTCCTGCCGCCCAGTTCCTGGCGCATGCCGTCGGTCATGAAGTTCACCGCGTGCTTGCTGGCCGAGTAGGCGCTGGTCATCGGTCCGCCCTTGCGACCCGCAAGCGAGGAGATGGTGACGATGTCCCCCACTCCTTGCGCCAGCATGTGCGGTACCGCCTCGGCGCAGGTATAGACCGTGCCCATCAGGTTGATGTCCATGACCTGGCGGTAGGTCTCGGTGTCGCAGTTCTCGATCCCGCCGGCCTGCATGATCCCGGCCGAGTTGACGAGGATGTCGATGCGCCCGAACGCCGCGACGGTCCGGGCGACGGCGTTGCGGGCGTCGGCCTCTACCGCCATGTCGCCCGGGATCGCCAGCGCCTTGCCGCCCAGCGCCTCGATCTGCTGCACCAGCCCGGCGAGCCGCTCCGCCCGCCGCGCGGAGATTGCCACAGTCGCGCCTGCCTCGGCCAGGCACAGCGCCGTCGCTTCGCCGATGCCCGAACTGGCCCCGGTGACGAGCGCGACTTTGCCTTCGAGCAGCTTGGACATGGGCAGGTGCATCCTCTCGATTTTTGGCAAGTCGCGTTCGGCGCCTGACCTTTATAAAGTATCCAATCGATGACGTGGCATGCTTAGCGTGTCAATGCTGAGCACGTGTTCAACAGCCCGGCTTGTATACTGTCAGGCGATGGCGAGCACGCTGCGGTGGATGAAGCGCACCAGGTCCGCCTGGCCCCGCGCGCCCGTCTTGGCGTAGATCCGCTTGGAGTAGGTGCGTGCCGACTCCACCGTCAGCCCCAGCTCGCCGGCTGCCTCGGCGATCGACATTCCGCGGCTGAGCGCGAGCGCCAGCCTTGCCTCGCTCGGCGCCAGGTCGAACAGCTGGCCCAGCTGGTCGCAGCGGTCGGCAGAGGACCAGTTGTCGGCATGGACATAAGCGATGATCGCCGGCGCTACGCGCATCGTCCCCATCCGCTCGGCCGAGGCGACCAGCAGCAGGTCCAGCCAGGGCTCGCGACTCAGCACGATCGCCCGTGGCCGCGCCTGGGGGTTGCCGAGCAGGTCGGCGACGGCAGCGACGATCTCCTTGCGAAGCGCCGGGTTGCGCGCGGTCAGCTGCCCGTCCTTGCCCCGCGCCAGCGTCGCGCTCGCCGCAAGCAGCTCGGCGCCGATGTAGTCGGTGTCGAGCACGCGCCCTTCGGCATCGAGCGTGACCCAGCCAAAGCTCATGCGCCGGATCGCCTCGGTCGCCACCGCCGCGCCCATCCGCTCGCGCTCGAGCGCGACATGGCCGCGCATCGCCGCGCGCAGATAGGGCGCAAGATCGACGAGCAGCGCGTCGACGTCGCGGCCGAAATCGCCGGTGCGCCGGGTGATGGTGATCCACCCGCTCACCCCGCCGGGCTCGGCCACGCGGATCATGCGCATGTGGTTCATGCCGCTGGGTTCGAGCAGCTGCGCCAGGAATTCGCGATGCGCCGGATCCTCGAACTGCAGCAGTTCGTCGAGCGCATAGACACTGCCCTCGGCCATGTCGTGATAGGGCATCGGGTCGCGGCGGTAGAGCTCCTCGCGATAATGGCGCGAGACCATCGGCGGCGAAGGTTCGCCGGCATAGAGGTGGATGACGCGCGCCTCGGGCGTGCCGAACGGCAGGGGGCGGAACACCAGGCTGGCATAATCGCCGCGCACCCGTTCCTTCAGCCGCTGCAGGAACACCGACCATGGCGGGCTCTCCACCAGGCCCGCGATCAGCGGCTCCACCAGCGCTGCGGCATCGTCTCCGGAAAGCATGTTCTATCCCCAAATGGGAATTTGCGTTGATGGGGGCCTAGCCCACAACCGGGCCGCGGACAATCGCGCCCGTGAAGAGGTGCGACGACGCAAGAGGATGCCCCACCATGCCGCTGAACATGCCCGTCCAGCCCGCCGCCTTCCTGCGCACCACGCTGCCGCTCGGCATCGACATGGTGGGCGAGTACGATTCCGGCCGCTACCATTCGATCTGGCTGCCCGATCACATGGTCAGCTTCTGGCCGGATTCGATCTGGACGCCCGAGTTCACCGAACTCGCCACGATCAGCCCCAGCCCGCATCGCCATCTGGACGGCATGGCCGTGAGCGCGGCGGCGGCGGTGCTGACGAAGAACACGCCGCTCGCCACCACCGTGATCGACACCGTGCGCCGCCACCCGTCGCTGCTGGCGCAGTCGGCATTGACGATCAGCCATCTGTCCAAGGGCCGGTTCATCCTGGGCCTGGGTTCGGGCGAGCTGGAGAACACGGTGCCCTACGGGTTCGACTTCAAGAAGCCGGTCAGCCGCTTCGAGGAGTCGATCAAGGTCATCAAGCTGCTGTGGCATTCCGACGGCCCGGTCGATTTCGAGGGCGAGTTCTACAGGCTGGAGCACGCCCGCCTCGACACCGAGCTGTATGACGGCAAGGCGCCCGAGATCTGGACAGGTGCGGCAGGGCCCCGCATGCTCGGCATCACCGGACGCGAGGCGGACGGCTGGTGGCCGGCAGGCTCCTACACGCCGGAGGATTTCGCGGCCAAGCTCAAGGCCATCCTCGACGCCGGCGACGCGGTGGGCCGCGACATGAGCCACTTCACCCCGGCGCTGACTCAGATCTGCCTGATCGGCGAAGAGGACGAGATCGACGAGATGCTCACGCAGCCGATGGTCAAGTCGATCATCGCCATGCTCAACGCCAAGGATTTGGCGCAGTTCGGCTACGAGCATCCGATGGGGCCCGACTGGCACGGCATCATGGACTTCGACCCGCATATCCTCACCCGCGAGCGGATGATCCGGTTCTGCAAGGACCTCGACACCCAGATGATCCGCGACATCTTCCCGGTCGGCACCCCCAAGCAGGTCGCCGCCAAGATCAAGGGCTTCATCGACGCCGGCGTGCGCGTCTACAAGCTGATGGAGTACGGCGGCATGGGCGGGCTGCGCTTCAGCGCCAGCTCCGCCGCCAAGGTGCGCGAGACCGAGGACGAGATCCAGAGGCTGGTCGCGGCATGAGCGATCTCGATGCCGCGGCGCTGCTGGCTCGAGCTGAGGCAGACACCGGCTTGTCCGACTGGGCGGACGATACGTTCACGCAGCGCTTCGGGCTAGCGGTGGCGCACATCAACACGATCCCGATGAATGCCGCGGGGCGTGAAGCCGCGGCCGAGAACATCCACTGGCTGCTCACCGATCGGCTCAAGTTCTTTCAGGATCGCAAGGACTACCCGCTCGCCGACGAGGTGATCGAGCGCCCGATGTTCGCCACCGGCGAGCCGCGTTCGGGCACCACGCTGATGCATGCGCTGATGAGCGTCGATCCCGATGCACGCGCGCTGCGCTTCTGGGAAGTCATGCATCCGTCGCCGCCGCCCGGCACCGTGACGGGCGAGGACCCGCGCCGCGCTCTGGCCGACGACGAATGGCGCGAGATCAACACGAAGATGGCCAAGTGGCTGCACTGCCACCCCTACAACGACATGCTCGGCGACGGCCTGCCCGAGGACGAGCGCACCTGGGGCTTCGACTTTCGCGTGATGACGCCGACCGGCTGGTGGCGGGTGCCGATGCAGAACCTCTCGCTGGGCCTGCCGAGCGAGCCGGTGGCGCAATACCGCATCCACAAGGCGATGCTGCAGGCCTTCCAGTACCGGCGACCGAAGAAGTACTGGGTGCTGAAGGGCTTTCACACCATGCGGCTGCAGGCGTTCTTCGACGCCTACCCCGATGCGACGCTGGTGTGGCTGCACCGCGATCCGGTGATGGTCGCGGCGAGTTCGACGATGATGATGTCCGACATCATGGAAGGCATCGTCGGCAAGATCGATCTGGTGAAGGAAGCGCGGCAGCACCTCGATCGCGTCCGCATGTCCAACAAGGTCACCATGAGCAACCCGCTGGTGAACGACCCGCGCATCCACCACGTGCTCTACCATGACTTCGTGCGCGATCCGATCGCCACGGTGCGCGGGTACTACGCGTTCGCCGGCCGCGAGTTCACGCCGCAAGCCGAAGCGGCGATGCGCGACTACCTGGCGAACAACAAGGGCGATCGGCACGGCAAGTTCCACTACTCGACCCAGGTGCTGGTGGATGCAGGCTATGACATCGACGCGCTGAACGAGGAGTTCCGGCCATTCCGCGAGCGGTTCGGCGTGCCGATCGAGGTTCGGACGTGATCCCCTCGTTTGTATCAGCACCGGTAAACCCACACCTCGTCGTCCCCGCGAAGGCGGGGACCCCGCTTGTTCTTTCTGCCCTGTCATGTGGACCAGGAGAAGCGGGGTCCCCGCCTTCGCGGGGACGACGGCAGTTGTGTGCAAAAGGCTTTTACCTCGACAGGCAGCATTGATGCACCCGCGCGTAAGCCTGCACGAAGTCGCCTTCATCGCCGAAGGCACGCGCGCGTTTGCCGAGCACGCGGGCCGCATCGGCGTGCGCAACCTGACGCTCGCAACCGGACCGCTGCTTTCGCTCGGGCCCCCGGCGGTGGCGGCGATCCTCGCGGGAACCGGCACCCGCGCCGCGGCGCTGAACCATGTCTTCGCCGTCCACCCCGACCTGCCGCAGGACCGGGGCGAGGCCGCCCGCCAGCTCACCGCCGCGATCGACGCCGCGGCGCGGCTTGGCGCCGACCGCATCTATCTAATCTCGGGCGGTCGCGGAGTGCTTTCGTGGGAGGCCGCTGCCGAGCGCTTCGCCGAACTGATTGCCCCTTGCGCCGACCACGCTCGGCAGAACGGTGTGACCCTGCTCGTCGAGAACGCCTCGCCGCTCAACGTCGACATCCACCTTGCCCACACGCTGCCCGACGCGATCCGCCTGGCCGAGATCGCCGGCATCGGCGTGTGCATAGAACTCCACGCCTGCTGGATGGAAGGCGCGCTGGACGCCAATCTTGCGCGTGCGATGCCGCTGACCGGCCTCGTGCAAGTGAGCGACTACGTGCTGGGCGACCGCGTCTCGCCCTGCCGGGCGGTGCCGGGCGATGGAGCGATCCCGCTCGAACGCCTGCTCGGCACCGTTCTGGAGTTGGGCTACGAGGGGCTGTTCGACCTCGAACTGGTCGGCCCGCGCATCACTGCGGAGGGCCCGGTAAGCGCCACCACCCGCGCTGCCGAGTACCTGTCCGAACTGCTGACACGATTGGGAGCCTGAGCATGGCCAATGGCGACGGACCTGCCGATGCCGACCTCAAAGCCGCCTGGGAGCGCTTCTGCGACCGGTTGAAGGAGGCCGGCACTTACGCCTTCAAGGACGCCAACCCGCCCGCGCCAATCCACCGCGCCGATGCTTTCCGGTTCCTCACGCAGAACCTGGGCCAGGCCTTCGACCTTGCACTGGAGACGAAGGATCCGGCGTTCCCGCAAGTCCACTACTTCACCACGCCGACGATGAAGCTGGGCGGCGACGTCTCGGACTTCACGTATCGTCAGGCCTGGATCTCGGGCGAGCATACGTATCGCCTGACCGGCCAGCGCGGCACCGCCCGCTGGCTCAACATCACCGTGCAAGGCCCCAAGCCCGACCGGATCCCCGGCACCGACCACCCGCCGCTGCATGAGCCGTTCGGCGACATTCCCGAATGTAACGTGCTCGGCTCGCAATTGGAGACCGACGCGGACGGGTACTTCGAGCTGATCGTCGGTGGTGAGGAAAGACCCGGCAACTGGCTCCCCACCACACCGGGCAGTCGCAAGCTGTTCATCCGCGAGGCCTTCGATGCATGGGGCGAGACGCCGACCCCGCTCACCATCGAACGCCTCGGCATGAAGGAGCCGCGGCCGATGGCCACGCCCGGGCAGATGGTTGACGCTTTCGAATGGGCCGGCGACTTCGTGACCGGACTGATGGCGCAATGGCCCGAGCACTCGTGGATGACCTCTGGCGGCGTCTGCGATCCCAACCAGCGCAACCAGTTTCCCGCCGACAAGTCCGCCGACACCGCCGACGATACCAAGCGCGGCCGCATGGCCGCGCACATGATCTGGCGCCTGCAGCCCGACGAGGCGCTGGTCGTCGAGATGGACTGGCACGACGGCTTCTGGATCTTCGGCATGGGCGGGCCCTTTGTGGGCTCGATGGACTTCCTCCACCGCCCGACCAGCTACACGCCCGCGCGCACCAGGGTGGATGCCGATGGCGTGGTGCGACTGGTGCTGAGCCACGACGATCCCGGTGTGCACAACTGGCTCGACACGCAAGGCTTCAGCGATGGCAACCTGACCTATCGCAACCTGATGAGCCGCAATGCGGCGACGTTCCGGACGAAGCTGGTCCGGCGGTCGGAGCTGATGGCTCACTTGCCCGCGGATACGGCGATGGTCACACCCGAAGAACGCGCGGCCATGCTCCTGGAGCGCTATCGCGCGATCAAGCTGCGCTTCGGGATCTGACCGCCAAGGCGCAGTAAAGTCGCTTGCACAGAATGGCCGGCGCCGGTAAACGCGCCGCCTGCCCCCGGCCCGGCCGAGGCGCGCCGCAGTAGCTCAGCTGGTAGAGCACGACATTCGTAATGTTGGGGTCGGAGGTTCGAGTCCTCTCTGCGGCACCACTTTCTTGGGATTGACGCAACATGGATGTGGCGCAGGTTCGCATGCGGGCCTCGTGACGATCGACCATGCGAACGGCCGGCGAGAGATGATCATGATGACGGCCGACCAGCTTGCCAGTTTCATCGTCGAAAGCATCGACCGGCACGGCCTGCGCGGGCTGATCTACGAGGCGGACGGAATGACCGACGTGGTCGTCCACGGCAAGGTCAACATGCTCGCCGTCGCCCAGGACGTGATCGCCGCGCTGGAGACTCAGTCCCGCCCTGCAAGTTAGGCGGCAGTCGCGATGTGCCTCGCTTGCGAGACAGAGGCAGGCCGCGAAGCCGGTTGCATCTGATCCAGGGGCAGGCGGATGACGGCGCGATAGCCTTCGGTGCAGGGCCCGACCTCGAGCGAGGCGCGCTCGGCGAAGCGGATCGCCAGGCGCTGGCGGATGATGTGCAGGCCGATGCCCTGGCGATCCTGGCTCGTGCGCTCGCCCAAGCTCTCGCCTAGCGAGTTGACCACGCTGAGCACGAGGTCCTCGCTGTCGGCTCGCGCGTCGACCGTCACGCTCGACACACCGCGGCTGCGGGCCACACCGTGCTTGATCGCGTTCTCCACCAGCGGCTGGAGGATGAAGTTGGGCACCGCGACTTGCGCCACCGCCGGGTCCATCGCCACGGACACGCGCAGGTTTTTGCCGAAACGCGCGCTCTCGATGCCGAGGTACGCGCGGATCACTTCGATCTCCTGTGCGACCGGCACGTCGGCCATCGGGTCGGTGCCAAGCGAGCCGCGCAGGAACTCGCACAGGCGCATGATCATCTCCTCGGCCTCGTCCTTGCGGTCGATCAGGACAAGGCTGGAAAGCGAGTTGAGCGCGTTGAACATGAAGTGCGGGTTCAGCTGCAGGCGCAGCGCGGCGGCTTCGGAGCGGGCGGCGGCGGCCTCGGCAGCCGCGGCACGGGCGGCCGCCGAATGCGCGGCGCCGCGCACGTGCATCGCCCAGAGCAGGGTCAGCGACAGGCAGAAGGTCCACAAGTAGAGGATGCCTACGGTCGTGAGCCGCTGCAGGTTGATGTTGAGTGTCCAGACCTGCCACTCCGGGATGAAGTACAGCGAGACCCAGCGCAGCCAATAGAGGTCGAAGGCGGCCTGGACTGCCGTCGCCGCGAGCAGCGCCACCGCTTGCGGCGGCCAGCGTAGCCACGACGGCTGGCGGCGCAGGCGCGCGCGTGCGTAGTGCAACGCCAGCGTCTGCGAGACGCCCAGCGCGAACAGCGGCACGGAGGCGAGCAGGTTCAGCCCCGGCACCGAGCGGCCGAGCAGGTAGGCGATGATGTCGACCAGCAGATAGCCGAAGCCCCAGACCACCAGCACCGGCGCAACGACCGTCCGCTGCAGCGGCGGAGCCTTCCAAGCTGCGGCGCCCCCGCTCACCGGATGACCTTCTTTGGCTGACAGGCGACCAGGCGCCCCTCGGGATCGTACTGCGGCCAGCGCGCGGCCATTCCGCTCTTCAGCATGGCGCAGCTCAGATCGGCACCCTTGGCGTTGCGGCACAAAGCGCCCACCCGCCCGAACGAGGTGGGCCCATAGGACATGCAGTCGAGCCGCCCGGCGGCAAGACGCGTCAGCTCGGCCTTGGCGGCCAGGCCGCTGGCGTCGGGGCACAAGTCGAACTGGTGGCAGGTATCGTCGACCTCGCGCGTCTCGATCCCGCGCAGGCGGATCAGCACCGGCTGGCCGTCACGATCAACTTCGGAGCAGGCGATCGGTCCGTCGCCGTCGTAGACGCTCAGCACGCTGCAGCGGAAACGCTCGCCCGCGGCCGTGTCGACACGCACGGGCGCCATGTCGCGTGCGACATTGAACAGAATGAAAGTAACCGCGCTGACAATGATGACAGCGATCACAACGCCGATGCTGCCAGGACCGCTCGCCGGCCGGGCGCTCCCCACAACAGACACGCGATCACCCCACCTATCGCATTACTTCCCTTGATTGAGCGTATACATGCGCCGGGGTCACGCATCTATAGCGATCAGACAAGCGCGATCAGGTGAGCTTGCACTCTACCGTGGACGAGGGCGCTGTTGCTTTTGCCTGGCCGAGCGCACCGCAAGGCAGAAAGTGCCGCCTTGCCTCAAGTGCAAGGCGCGTCAGCCGCGCTGGCGGGGAGGCCCCTTGCGATGCGGCTTGCCGGAAGCGGGACCACGCGAACCACCGCCGCCACCGTCCCGCGCCGGGCCGCTGCGGTACTGGCGCGCGTTGTGCTTGGCATTCTGGCGCGGCGTCTCGGCCGGACCGCCCTCGGCCTGCTCGATGCGCACGCCGCTCTCGTCCGAGCCATCGGCGCCGGCAGTGCGGGCGACGGCAGCCGCGAACTTGCCGGCCGTGTTGCGCGGGATCTGGAACCAGGTTTCGGTCGCGGCGATGCGGATGGCGCCGATCTCGCCCTTGGTCACGTGGCCGCGGCGGCAGATCAGCGGCAGCACCCAGCGTGGGTCGGCATTCTGGCGGCGACCGATGTCCATGCGGAACCAGACCACGTCCTCGAACCCGGGACGATGCTTGTCGGCTTGCGCGGCCTTGCGCGCCTCGGGCGTGCCTTCGATCAACTCCTCGGGGCTTGGCAGCGCCGAGCGATAGGCACGCACCAGGGCGGCCGCGATATCTTCGGGGCTGCGCTCCGCCAGCAGGCGGGCGCCAAGCTCGCGATCCTCCTCGTCGAACTCGACGGGTGCCAGCAGCGCTTCGAGCGTCCGCTCGCGGTCCTTGGCGCGGATGTCCTCCGGCGTCGGCGCGGAAATCCACTCGGCCTGGACGCGCGCGTCGCGCAGCATGCCTTCGACGCGGCGGCGACGCGGATAGGGCACGATGAGCACGGCGGTGCCCTTCTTGCCCGCGCGTCCGGTGCGGCCCGAGCGGTGCTGCAAAGTCTCGGCATCGCGCGGCAGCTCGACGTGGATCACCAGGCTGAGCGTCGGCAGGTCGATGCCGCGCGCCGCCACGTCGGTGGCGACGCAGACTCGCGCGCGGCGGTCCCGCAAGGCCTGGAGCGCGGCGTTACGCTCGTTCTGGCTGTGCTCGCCCGAGAGCGCGACGGCCTCGAACCCGCGCTCGGTCAGGCTGGCATGGAGGTGGCGCACGTTGTCGCGCGTGGCGCAGAACAGCATCGCCGTGTCCGCTTCGTGCAGGCGCAGCAGGTTGATCGCGGCATGCTCGATGTCGGACGGCGAAACGGTGACCGCCTGATAGGCGATATCGCCGTGGCCACGCTCTTCGCCCACGGTCGAGATGCGCAGGGCGTCGCGCTGGTAGCGCTTGGCGAGTGCGGCGATCGGCTTGGGCATCGTCGCCGAGAACAGCAGCGTGCGGCGCTCGTCCGGAGTGCCGTCCAGGATCTGCTCCAGATCCTCGCGGAAGCCCATGTCGAGCATCTCGTCCGCTTCGTCGAGCACGGCGACGCGCAAGGCCGAGAGGTCGAGCGCGCCACGCTCCAGGTGATCGCGCAGGCGTCCCGGCGTGCCGACGACGACGTGCGCGCCCTGCGCCAGCGCGCGGCGCTCCTTCGAGGGGTCCATGCCGCCGACGCAGAAGGCGATGCGGGCATTGGCGGCGGCATAGAGCCAGCTGAGTTCGCGACTGACCTGCAGCGCCAGTTCGCGCGTAGGGGCGATGATCAGCGCCAGCGGCATGCCCGCAGGCGGCAGCGCGCCATCTGCGAACAGCTGTGCGGCCATGCCCAGGCCAAAGGCGACGGTCTTGCCCGAGCCGGTCTGTGCCGAGACGATGAGGTCACGCCCTTCCGCCTCCGGCTCGAGAACGGCACTCTGGACGGGGGTCAGCGCGGAATAACCGCGCGCGGCGAGCGCTTCGGAAAGAAGCGGGGGAACGGATGATGGTGTCATGAAGAGCGGCTCCATGCGCCTCTAAGCGCCAAGACACAAGGCCCGTGGCCGATTCGACGCTATTCGGGCCTTCCTCAGCCACCCATCTTAGAGAGGATGAACGCCAGCAGGAAGCCCGCCACGGTGATCAGGCCGGAGAATTCGTGCGTCTCTTCGGTCGCCTCGGGAATCATCGTGTCGACGAGCATGGCCAGGATCGCGCCCGCGGCGATCGCGGTCGTGGCGGCGATCACGTCGGGCGTCGCGTCGGCCAGCGTCACGTTGCCGACCAAGGCGGCCAGGCCGGAGAGCACGGCGATGCCGCCCCATACGCCGAAGATGTAGCCCGGCCCATGCCCTGCCCGCTTCATGCCGGCAGCGCTAGACAAGCCTTCGGGCACGTTGGAGAGGAACACTGCGGCAACCGTGACCAGACTGACGCCACCGCCCTCGAGTAGGCTGACGCCGATCACCACCGACTCCGGAATGCCGTCGAGCAGGGCGCCGATGGCGATGGCGAGCCCGGAGCCGCTGTCGGCAGAGGGCTGGCTGCGATCGGGATTGGAGCCGGAGCGCTTGCGGTGCCGAGCACCCGCCCTGGAAACCGCGACATTGGCCAAAGTATAGGCCAGCGCCCCGCCGACGAAGCCCAGCGCCGTCGAATCGAAGCCGCCGCGCTTGTACGCCTCGTCCATCAGATCGAAGGCGACGGCCGAGATCAGCACACCCGATCCGATCGCCATGATCGCGGCGATCAACCGCTGCGGCAGTTGCACGAGGTAGGCGATACCCGCGCCGAGCAACAGCGCCGAGCCGCCGACCATTCCCCAGAAGCCTGCCACCAGCGCCATCGACATCCTGGCGTAAACCGTGGTGCCGCCGATGGCTCCCGCGTCAGCTGCGGCGGATCAGCGCGCGGGCCAGGCGGCGATCCTCCAGCGAGTAGTACAGCCAGATGGCCCCGTCGGCGACCACGACCGATGCAGCGAAGGCGATGTCGGTCGCAGTACGATCGTCGCACGGCGGCGGTGTGATCAGCGGTTCGATCCCGCGCGCGACGACATGCGTGCAGCAGGCATCGAAGGCGACCCAGCCAATCCGCCAGCGCGCATCGCGGGTAGCACCGTTGTAGAACATGACCGGCGTGCTCGGATCGTCGAGCAGCAGCGGCCCGGTCGACAAATGCCAGTCGTCCCAGCTGTTCGCACGGGGCATGAACGGGGTCGGCTGCTCCGTCCAGGGCCCGGCGACATCCTCGCCGACGGCGACGCCGATGCGCGAGGCCTCGTCGGCGGCATATTCGTAGAACAGGCGCCAGCGACCGTCCTCCATCCGCTCGACGGTGGCTTCCTTGGTGTTGCCCTCGGACTTCGACGAGGCCAGCGCGACGCCGCTCTTCGTCAGCCGGTCGAGCGAGGGGCCGGTGGCGTAGGACAGCTCGCCATGCGCATGGTCGGCGAGCACGCCCGAGTAGTAGACGAGGTATCCTTCCTCGCGCCGGACCACCGTGGGATCCTCGACTCCGCCGGCGTCGTGATCGCCGGGGCCGGGTACGATCGAGGGCGCATCGAGCATGGTGAAGGCAAGACCGTCATCGCTCCAGCCGGCCCAGATCACGCCGGTATCGGTGAGCGGCTCGCCCGGCCGCACGACCGCGCGCACCATGATGCCCCAGCGGCCGTCGGGCTCGCGCCAGATGTACGGGCTCATCAAGTCACGGGCCATCAGCGCGGGCGGTCCGCTGAGTGTGACCGTCTCGATCCGCTTGACGTTGAAGTCCAGCTCGACCGGCTGCGCGGCGACGCCCTCCTTCACATGCGGATCGGAAACGGGAGAGCCGTCGATGGTCTGCTGGAGCACCCTGATTTGTTCCTGGGCTTGTAGCTGGTTGCAGCGAGTGAACGCAGGTCAGCCCGGTTTGCTGCCGTCCGGATCGGGCGCGGCGGCGATCCTGTCGAACTCGGCGGGAGCGAGCTCCAACCGTTGCGGCACCGTACCGATGTCGATGTCCTCGCTCCGGAACCGCGCCAGCAGCTTGCGCAGGACGTTGCTGCGCGCGCCGTACGCGTCCCTCGGCGATGCGACATGGGCGAAGCAGTTGAACAGGATGCGCCCATCGGTGATCGCGTCGACGAAAACCTTGGACGCAGGATCGTCTAGAACAGCCGCCTCCTGCGCGAACAGCTCGGTGACGATGGCGATCACGCGCTCGGCGTCGCTCTCCAGCGGCACCGAGAACTGGATCTGGAAGCGGCCCAGCGGGCTCGCCAGCGTCTTGTTGAGCACCGACTTGGTGATCAGCTCCGAGTTGGGAACGATCAGCGTGGAATGGTCCGGCAGCGTAATCTCGGTCGAGCGCACCGAAATGCGCTTCACGTCGCCCTCGTCGGTGCCGACGCGGATCCAGTCGCCGATCTTGATCGGACGCTCGGCCAACAGGATCAGGCCCGAGACGAAGTTCTGGGTGATCGCCTGCAAGCCGAAGCCGATGCCGACCGACAAGGCGGAAAGCAGCAGGGCGATCCGCTCGATGCCGATGCCGAGCGAAGCCAGCGCCCAGATGATCGCCAGCGCCACTCCGACATAGCGCGCCACCAGGCTCACCGAATTGCGGCCGGAGCCATCCAGGTCGGTCGCGGGCAGGTAGCGGTTGTCCAGCCACGACATGAAGGCGCGCACGACGCCAAGCCCGATCGCCAGCACCAGGATCGAGCGCACGATGGCGCCGGGCGAGATCTCGATCCCGCCGACGGCGATCCCTTGCGAGAGCGTACCGAGCCGGCCGAACAGGCTGGTCAGCCCGCCGCCCCCGCCGAACGGCGAAAGCGCCAGGCCGAGCGCCACCAGCACCAGCACCAGCCGCAAGACGAACGAGAGCAGGACGCCGAACTGATCGACCAGGCTGGGCCGCAAGCCGACGCTGCGCACCAGCGTGTTGCCGAGCCGGCTGTTGCGGCTGAACACCGTGGTCGCGACATCGTCGGCACCGTTCATCAGTAGATAGAGCGCAGAGCCTGTCAGCACGATCCAGATGATCAGCCGCGCGACGAACAGGCTGAGCGCGACGTAGCCGATCGCCAGGCCGACCAGCGCCGCCCCGACCAGCAACCAGGCGAGCAGCACCAGCGCGCCCAGGCCCGTGCCGCTGACCGGCGCACCCTCGGCCTCCTCGCGCTCCGCACGGTTCGCGCGCAAGCGGCCAAGGACGCGCAGGAACGTGCCGATCCAGAGCAAGTGCAGCAGGGCCTCGATCACCTCGGCCGCAGTCCAAGCCGCCTGGCTGGCGCCCACCGCATGGTTGAAGGAGTCCACCAGGATGCTGAGGAACGCGATGATCGCCAGCGGCCAGGCGAGCGGGCGCAGGCGGCTGGCCGTCTCGTCCGAGATCGGAGCGACGCGCCAGGTCGGCTGGGTGCGCATCAGCACCGCGCCGGCGACCGCGACGGTGAAGGCGGCGAACCCGCTCGCGAGCACCAGCCCGTCGAGCAAGCCGCTCCAGCGCGCAGGAAGCATCTGCGACCAACGCAGCCCCTGCACCAACGCCACCGCCGCCAGCGTGGGCATGAGGGTGCCGACCAGCAGGCGCCACAAGGCAAAGCCCGAGCGGCGGATGCGGTGGCCCGGCGCCGTCCCGATCAGGTAGCGCTGGCCAAGCTCGCGCAGCTTGATACGCGCCGGGAACAGCAGCACCGCGGCCGCCAGCAGGCCCAGCACCATCGGCCAGGGCACGCCTTCCTGCCAGCGCCCGAACAACTGCGCAGCACCTTGCGAGACGAAGCGGTCGACCCGCCGCACGTCGCGCGGAAGGGCCGAGACCACCGCGCTCCAGAAGTCGGGCATCAGCGGCGAATGGGCCCGGGTGGAGAGCGTCTCGTTCAGCTGCTCGGCGCGGCTGCGGTCGATCTCGTCGATGAGCTGCTGCGCCTCGACATCGACGAGACGCCCGCGCTTGATCGCCGCATCGATCGCAGCCCGGTTCTGCGCGAGGCGCTGACGCTCGCGCAGGATCTCGGGCGCCTCGGTCGTGCCCTTCGCGACCGGGCCGAGACCTTCGATGCGCGCATCCATGATCGCCAGCTGCTGTTCGAGATTGCTGGCGGAGGCCCGCACGGCCTGCTGCGCGGCGAGAGCCTTGGCGCGCAGATCGTCATGCTCGTCGACATCGACGCCGCCGTCGAGCGCGCGATCGACGCTGCGCACCTCGCCTTCGGCCTGGCTGATCTGCGCCGCAGTCTGCGCCAGCGTCTGCGTCTGGGCCTGCGATTGCGCGAATGCCGGCGAGACCGCGCTCAGCAGCAGGACGAACGTGAGGGCGAGGCGGAGCAAGCTGGTCATCGGTGGGTGCATGTAGACCGCCGGGGCCGCGCTGCAACCTTGCGTGAGGCTGTGACGGGCTCAGCGTTCGCGCTTCTGCAGGTAGAGGTAGCGCGGGTCGAACTCCGCTTCGCGCCAGAGCGCCGCCTTGTCGAGAATGTCGGCGCGGCCGCGGCGCAATTCGGCAACGCCCGCCTCGCGCAGCTCGCGGACGGTCCGGTTGACGTGGACATTGGTGAGGCCGGTGCACTCGCCGATCTCGACCTGGGTCAGCGGGAAATCGAAACCTGCATCGTCTCCCAGGCCGACGATGCCCAGCCGCACCTGCAATTCGCTGAGCAGCATGGCGATGCGCGCCCGGGCCTTGCGACGGCCGAGCGAAAGCTCCCACTCGCGATGGATAGCGGCGTCCAGGTTGGTGTTGAACCAGTAGATGCGCGCCAGCGCCGGATAGCGCTCGGTCACCTGCCGCAGGCCCTCATGCGGGAACAGTGCTACTTTGACGGGGGTAAGCGTCATCACGTCTTGATCGAGATACTTGAGCGTGAAGCTGTGCAAGTCGACGAAGTCACCCGGCACATGGACCTGCGTGATCTGCCGCCGCCCGTCGGCGAGATCCTTGTAACGGCACATGAAACCTTCGAGCAGAAGAGTGCTGTGCACTTGCTCGACATAAGCCGGAACGACGATCTGGTCGGCCGCGTAGTCGCGCGTTTCCGAGATCAGTTCGCCCAGAGCCTGCTCGTACTCGGCCAGGACCGGCGCACGGGCCTGAAGCTTCAGGATATGGCGCTCTAACATGGGCGATCTTCCCCTTTGTCACCGATCGTGACGCAGCAGGCGCACGACGCGTTAGTGGACAGCCGGGCCGCCGATCGACACGGCTGCGGGTCGGTCGTCATGCGCGCACAAAGCCGCAGGTTGCCGCATGTTCCGCAAGCCTGCGGCAGGCGCGCCCGCTCTGGCCGCCGGATGGCCAGGCGTACACCGGCTCTCCCTTGCGATAAGGGCCCATCCGACTCTTTTTTTCATCAACTTAACGTGGGTAAATCAGTCCACCGTCGGAAATGCGCCACAGAGCGCGCTCTGGGGTTTTCTGAGGATACTTGATGAAGTCCGGTCTGGGCAAAGAGCCGTTACGCCGTTTCCGGAGGCACGAGCATCTCGCACTGGGTGGCGAGGCACAAGACAGAGTTTACCGCCTGGATGAGGGCTGGGCATGCCGCTACACGCTGCTGCCCGACGGTCGCCGCCAGATCACCGCGCTCTACCTTCCCGGGGACGTCTGCGAGCCGCAGTGGGTGATCTCGAGCAAAGCAGAGCTTTCGATCGTCGCGCTGACCGACGTGATCGCGACCGAGATCCCGCTCGGATCGATCCGCAACGCCAGCGACGAAGGCGTTTCCGAACTGATCGATGCGCTGATGACCAACTTCAACCGGCAGAGCGACTGGATCGTCAGTCTCGGCCGCCGCTCGGCCAACGGCCGCATCACGGCGCTGTTCGCCGAGATCTACAGCCGCCTGCAGCAGAACGGCCGCGTCCGCCAGCCTTGCACGATCCCGCTGACGCAGCAGGACATCGCCGATGTCGTGGGCCTGACCCCGGTCCATGTGAACCGCGTCGTCTCCGAACTGCGACGCCAGGGGCTCGTCCAGTTCAGCGGCAAGACGATCATCGTGCCGCGTCCCGACGAGATCGACCGTCAGCAGGACGGGATGGGCCTGGCTGGCTGACCGCGCCGGCGGGGAACCCGCCGATGGCACCGGCGGTTCTGCGCTGCGAGCCAGGAGCTGCCCGCCGTGAAGATCGCGACCTACAACGTGAACGGCGTCAACGGCCGCCTGCCGGTGCTGCTGCGCTGGCTGGAGAGCTCCGCGCCCGACGTAGTGGTGTTGCAGGAGCTCAAGGCGCCGGACACCAGGTTCCCGGCCGACGCGATCGCCGACGCCGGCTACCAGGCGGTGTGGCACGGGCAGAAGAGCTGGAACGGCGTCGCCATCCTCAGCCGTGTCGGGGAGATCCACGAGACACGGCGCGGGCTGCCGAACGATCCCGACCCGGCGCAGAGCCGCTACATCGAAGCGGCGGTGAACGGCGTGCTGATCGGCGGGCTCTACCTGCCCAACGGCAACCCGCGGCCCGGCCCCAAGTTCGACTACAAGATCGCCTGGTTCGAGGCACTGATCGCCCATGCGGACGGCCTGCTCGCCTCGGGCTTGCCGGTCATGCTGGCGGGCGACTTCAACGTGATGCCGACCGAGCTCGACGTCTACAAGCCCGAGCGCTGGACGGACGACGCGCTGTTCGCGCCCGAGATACGCGCCGCTTACGCCCGCCTGCTGGACCAAGGCTGGACCGACGCCCTGCGCAAGCTGCATCCAGGCGAGACGATCTACACCTTCTGGGACTACTTCCGGAACGCCTACACACGAAATGCCGGCCTCAGGATCGACCACCTGCTGCTCAGTCCGCCGCTGGCGGCGCGGCTGGTCGATGCGCAAGTCGATCGCGAGGTCCGCGGCTGGGAGAAGACCAGCGACCACGCACCGGTTTGGATCGAACTGGCGGATAAGTGACCGGATGCCTTACGAGATCCTCCCCTGCAAGGGGAGGTGGCGCGCCGGCAAGGCGTGACGGAGGGGTGTAGCCCTCTCGGTCGCGCACTCCACCAGCGGTAGCACCCCTCCGTCAGCCGCTACGCGCCTGCCACCTCCCCTTGCAGGGGAGGATCTTCAAGCCAGGCTCCGGAACGTCACCGACCAGCGGCGATGCTCCATCGGCACGATGCTGTGCTCCCAGCCATGCCGCACCTCACCGGACAAGTGGTAGACCGACCGTGCCGGCAGCGGCAGCGACACGCGCTGGAACCCGCCCGCCTTGCGCCGCCGCAGCCGCATGCTCGCCTCCGCGCCGAGTGACACGCCGACGACATGCTCGAACACCGGCCGATCCTTGTGCCAGCCGATGCCGGCTCCCGGATCGTAACGGATCAGCAGGGCTTGCACGAGCGTCGACGCATCGAGCCCGGCGAACGCAGCGGCCCGGGCGCGGATGGAGAGCAGCCATTCGGGGATAGGCGCGGCTTGCGCGAAGCGGCCGTCCTCGAAGTCGTAGGACCAACCGAACGAGTGGGTCAGGCGCTTGCCCTCCCAGCCCTGGAACTTAAACGGCAGCAGCGCCTCCGCATCGATACGGGCGATGAGTTCGGCTTCCTCCACTGGCGTGATGATGTCCGTGGCGCTGGAGAGGCCGGGCACAAGCGGCAGATCGAACAGGTCAAACATGGCCCGCTCCTCCCCGTCCGTGTCGAGCCAAGTCGAGACGCGCTGGCACCGCGCTCGCATGTCTCCACTGCGCTCGGCACGAACAGGGGTGAGATAGAAGCGGTGTGCTCACGCGCTCGATATGGCCACCCTCTCGCCGGATCGCCAGCACCGCGCTTGCCCGGCCCCCGTGCGCTCGGCTATCAGCGGGCTTTGGCAGCGGGCTTTGCCCCCAAGCGAAAGGCTTGATCCTTGATCTTCCTCACCCTGTTCGAGATCGTCGGCTACATCATCTCGGTCATCGTGATGCTGGTGATCGTCCAGTTCGTCCTGAGCCTGCTGATCTCGTTCAACGTGGTCAACATCCACAACGATTTCGTCGCGGCCGTATGGAAGGCCGTGAATGCGCTGCTCGAGCCGCTGTTCCGCCCGATCCGCCGCATCATGCCCAACACCGGATCGATCGACTTCTCGCCGCTGGTGCTGATCGTCGGGCTTGAAATCCTGCGCATCATCCTCAAGAACCTGGCCATGGCCTCGGTCTCGGGGGCGTTGTGAGCGAGGGGCTGCCCGGTAACCGCATCGACGGCAAGGCCTTCGCCGAAAGCCTGCGCCTGCGCGTGGCGGAAGCCGCCGCCCATTTCGAGCGCGCCGCCGGCCGCAGGGCCGGCCTTGCTGTCGTGCTTGTCGGCGAAGACCCGGCAAGCCAGGTCTACGTGCGATCCAAGGGCAAGCAGACCCTCGCCAGCGGCATGGAGAGCTTCGAGCACAAGCTGCCCGCCGACACATCGGAGGCCGACCTGCTGGCGCTGGTCGCCCGCCTGAACGCCGACCAAGCGGTCGACGGCATCCTTGTCCAGCTGCCGCTGCCCGCGCACATCGACGAGCAGAAGGTCATCGCCGCGATCAGCCCCGACAAGGACGTCGATGGCTTCCACGTCATCAACGCCGGACGCCTCGCCGTCGGCCAGCCCGGCTTCGTTCCCTGCACGCCGCTCGGTTGCCTGATGCTGCTGAAGGATCGCCTGGGCTCGCTGTCGGGCCTGGACGCGGTGGTGATCGGGCGCTCCAACATCGTCGGCAAGCCGATGGCGCAGTTGCTGCTGGGCGAAAGCTGCACCGTCACCGTCGCGCACAGCCGCACCAGGGACCTGGCCGAGGTCGTGCGCCGCGCCGACATCGTCGTTGCCGCCGTGGGCCGGGCCGAGATGGTCAAGGCCGACTGGATCAAGCCGGGCGCCACCGTGATCGACGTCGGCATCAATCGCGTGCCCGCCGCCGAGGAAGGCAAGACACGGCTGGTGGGCGATGTCGACTATGCAGGCGTGGCGCAAGTCGCGGGCGCGATCACCCCGGTGCCGGGCGGCGTCGGGCCGATGACAATCGCGGTCCTGCTGCGCAACACGCTGGTTGCCGCGCACCGCAACGCCGGGGTTCCGCTCGCCGCCGAGGCGCTGTGAAGGCCTGGACGCTCGGGCTGGCGATCGTCGCCATGGGCATGGCGGGCGTCGCCACCGCAAAGCCCAGGCGCCCGCAGCTACGGTTCGCGAGCCCGGCCAAGGCCATCGCAGCCGAGATCGCCTTTGCCCGGCTCGCCCAGAGCAAGGGCCAATGGACGGCCTTTCGCCAGACCGCCGCGGACGATGCGGTCATGTTCGTGCCTCAAGCGGTGAACGCGCGCGACTGGCTGAAGCGGCAGAAGAACCCGCCGGCCTCGGTCGCCTGGCAGCCGCACCAGACCTGGCTCAGCTGCGACGGCACGCTTGCGGTCAACATGGGGCCTTGGCAGCGGGCCGACGGCTCGCAGGGCTACTTCACCACCGTATGGCAGCGTCAGGAAAATGGCGAGTACAAGTGGGTGATGGATCAGGGCGATACGCTGGAGACACCGCTCGTCGCCCCCGAGATGATCGCCTCCAGCGTCGCGGGATGTGATCGCAGGCAGGCGCGCCCGCCTGCTCCCGCCGCCTCAGCCGTACCAGCGTCGGCGGTGCCCGCGCCTGCCTTCCCGGCCGGCACGCGCGGCGGGTGGAGCGAGGATCGCACGCTCAGTTGGGCGGTCACCGTCGCGGCCGATTGCAGCCGCGCCTTGACCGTCAGCCTCTATCGCGGGGCCGGCAAGCCGCTCGAACCCGTGCTGGAGAAGCGTGTCGCCGCGCCGCAACCCGCAGCCGTGTGTCCGCCCGCATGATCGGCGGCGATCTCATGGGGCTGTTCGTCTCGGCTTTCGTCACCCTGTTCGTAGTGATCGACCCGCCGGGCTGCGCGCCGATCTTCGCGGGGCTGACCAGCGGCGCCAGCCACGTCCAGGCCCGCGCCATGGCCGTGCGCGCCTGCTTCATCGCCGCGTGCATCCTGTTCGTCTTCGCGCTGTTCGGCGAGAAGCTGCTGGCGGCGCTGCATATCGAACTGAACTCGTTCCGCATCGCCGGCGGCATCATGCTGTTCCTCATCGCACTTGAGATGGTCTTCGAAAAGCGGACCGAGCGCCGCAACCAGCGCGCCGAGAAAGTGCGCGCGCATGGCGAGGAGACGCCAGAGATCCCCGACGTCTCGGTATTCCCGATGGCGATGCCGATGCTCGCGGGGCCAGGCTCGATCGCCACCACCATGCTGCTGATGAGCCGGGCACAAGGCACCGAAGCGACGCTGGTGATCCTCGCCGCGCTCGCCGCGGTGCTGCTCTGCGCGCTGCTGGCGCTGATCGCGGCGCTGCCGCTGATGCGGCTGGTGGGCGATCAGGTGGAAGCAGTGATATCGCGGCTGCTCGGCGTACTGCTGGCAGCGCTCGCGGCGCAGTACGTGATCGACGGCTTGCGCGAGGCGATGGTCGGTTAGTCGAAGTCGTCCCGGGGCGACTTGCGCAGCGAGCGCTTTCCTACTGCAGCGTGACCCCATTCCCGTCATCGCCGTCAGAGCGGCGGCCGAAGAACTGCATCAGTTGCACCAAAAGTTCGCACCGTTCCGAAACGCCGTTCGCTTCCAGCAGCGCCTGTTTGGCGGCGGAATCGAAGGGCGCGATCTGTGAAACGCCGTTGATCAGCGACTGGTCGTCCAGCCGGGAGACCTGGTCCCAGTCGACGCTGTAGCCCTGCGCGTCGGCAAAGCGGCGCGCCTCGCGCTCGAAACTGGCGCGCTCGACCGCGGCGAGCGACTGGTTCTCCGGCTCGGGCAGCAGCTCGGCCTCGACCTGACGGAAGGGGGTAGTGACATCGAGTTCGCGCAGGATGCGAAAGCGCGACTGGCCTTCCAGGATCACGTTGTAGCGCCCGTCCTCCATCGCCTCGACGTCGCCGATGCGACCCAGACACCCGATCTCGAACAACGGAGATCCTTCCACGGGGCGTTGCGGCTGGATCATCCCGATCAGCCGGTCGCGCACCAGGGCGTCGCCGACCAGCGCGCGATAGCGCGGCTCGAAGATGTGGAGCGGCAGCTGCAACCCCGGATAGAGGATCGCGCCGGGCAAGGGGAAGATCGAGACGCGCGCCACCCGCTCAGCCGAACAGGATCGTCGAAAGCTTGCGGCGCGTTGCGGCGACCCAGGGATCCTCAAGGCCGATCGCCTCGAACATCTGCAGCAGCTTGGCCTTGGCAGCGCCCTCGTTCCACTCGCGATCGGCACGGATCATCGCCAGCAGCGTCGCCGCCGCCTCGTCGCGATCACCCGCGGCAAAGGCCGCACCGGCAAAGGCAAGCTGCGCGTCCATGTCGGCGGGACGCTCGGCGGCGGCGGCGCGCAGCGCGGCAAGCTCGCTATCGTCCGGCTTCTCCCGGGCAAGTTCGAGCGCCGCACGGGCCCGTTCCACCTGAGGATCGGCGGCCAGCTTCGGATCGAGTTGCGCGAGCAGGGCCTCCGCCTCGTCGAGGTGCCCCGCCAGGATCAGCGCGCGCAGCAGGCCGGCATGGGCCTCGGGGCTCTCGGGCGCCATGTCGATGATCTGTGCGTAGATGCCAGCCGCGCGTTCGCCGTCGCCGCTGGCGAGGACGTCCTCGCCCATCGCCAGCAGGGGGGCGAGATCGGGCGCAGGCTCATCACCCGGCTGGATCGGCAGCTTGGCGAGCAACTGGTCGAGAAGGCCCTTAAGCTGCGATTCGCTGCGGGCATTGGTCAGGTCCGCGACCGGCTGGCCCTGGAACAGTGCGTAGACCGTCGGGATCGAGCGGACCTGGAACTGCGAGGCGATGAACTGGTCTTCATCGACGTTGACCTTCGCCAGCACGACGCCCTTGTCGGCGTACTCGGCCGCGACCTTCTCCAGCACCGGCGTCAGCGCCTTGCACGGGCCGCACCACTCGGCCCAGAAGTCGAGGATGACGAGCTTGGTCATGGAGGGCTCGGCCACGTTCTGGCGGAACCGGTCCACGGCTTTCTGCTCTTCGAGGTTGAGGCCCATGCTCGCCAAAGTTCCGTGCTCCCACAGAGATCCGTTCTGCGCCCTAGATCGCGATCCGGGGCCGCTTTGTGAAGGGCGAATGCGCGCCAGCCAGCAGCGTTCCAGGCGATCTTCACAGGAGATGCTTTTTTGCCTTGCGGCCTCCGAAAAGCGTTGCTAGTTGCGCGCCTCACCCCGGCCCACCGCCACTCAGGCAGCGGGTCGCGATCGTTCGAGCGGGCGTAGCTCAGGGGTAGAGCACAACCTTGCCAAGGTTGGGGTCGAGGGTTCGAATCCCTTCGCCCGCTCCAACGGATCGCATGCGGTGATCCCGATCAGATATCATATCCGCTTAGCGCGCGGGGCTTGCCGTGCTCGTGCCGCATGGTCGTTCCGCGCCTGCGAAGCGGCCAGGCATCTCGTCGCACCGAGCCTTCCGGTTGCCTCAGAGCCGGGATCGACGATCCTGCTGCCGCATTTGCGAGATGTCTGAACCAATCAAGAGAGTGTTGCTTGAACACCGTCGCTCCTGCCCGCCACGTCGCTCATGCCCATCTCTGGGGGATCAAGGCCGCCTTGGCCGAACTGCCGCTGTCCAGCAATCCGTACCGGACGCCCAAGGACCGCGCCGCATGGGTCGCAGGCTATCACCAGGCGAGCGCGCCCGCGCTGATCGTCAACCGCTAGGGACAGCCGCCAGGGGCAGACGACTTCGGCCGCTACCCCACGATCGAGCTGCGCTCGATCCGCCAGACCAGCTGAAGTTCGCTGGCGCCAGGCACGTCGTTCGCCCGGCGCAGCACGATCGTCCCACGACGCGACTCGCGCCCGTCCTGGAAATCGATGGTGACCGGCACCTCATAGTAGAGCGATCCAGCGGCCGCGCCTGAGTCACCGCGACCCACCGCAACCTTCGGACCAGCCGCGCCGCCGAACTCGGCCTCAAGCTTTTCCGGCGTCATCAAGGCGTCGAGCGCCCAGGCCTTGGCCGCAGAGTTCCAGTCCCCCACCCGCAGCGCATTGGTATAGAACCGCAGCAGCCGTTCCGGATCGCGCCGCTCTTGCAGCGCGCCCATATCGAGCCCGGCGGCGATGCCGCCTTCGCTGCCGGCGGACGCCTCGCCGCTTGGCAGTGTTTCGACGTCGGTCGGCACCACACTTTCGCTCGCCAGCGGTTCGGCAGAAGCGGGAGTCTCGTCTTTCTTGCACGCGGAAAGAGCGGCAAGCGATCCGGCAAGGAGGATCGGCAGCAGTCTAGCAGCTCGGCTTGGCATGATCTCGCATCGGCCCTTCGCTTCGGGGTTCCTCCCCACGGAACGCTTTCAGCCCGCGCGGATGAGCGTGCCGGCGCCTTCCTGTGTGAATATTTCCAGCAACATGGCGTGTGAGACACGCCCGTCAAGCACGACCGCAGCCTCGCACCCGGCTTCCACGGCCATGAGGCAGGTTTCGAGCTTGGGGATCATGCCGCCCGAGATGGTGCCGTCCTGCTGCAGGCGCGCCACGTCGGCGGGCCTCAGGTCCGTCAGCAGCTCGCCCTGCTTGTCGAGCACGCCAGCGACGTCGGTGAGCAGGAACAGCCGCGCGGCCCCCAGGGCCGCGGCGATCGCGCCGGCCATGGTGTCGGCGTTGATGTTGTAGGTCTGCCCGTCGGACCCTGCGGCGATCGGCGCGATCACCGGGATCATGCCGGCTGCGGACACGGTCTCGATCACGCTGGTGTCGATCATGTCCGGCTCACCTACGAAGCCGAGGTCGACCACACGCTCGATGTTGCTGTCCGGGTCCTTGGCGGTCCGCTCCACCTTGCGGGCGGTGACCATGCCGCCGTCCTTGCCCGACAGGCCCATGGCCTTGCCGCCGGCCTGCGCCACCCAGCCGACAATCTCTTTGTTGATGGCCCCGCACAGGACCATCTCGGCCACTTGCGCGGTCTTCGCGTCGGTGACGCGCAAGCCATCTATGAATTGCGATTCGACGCCCATGGTCTTGAGCATCGCGCCGATCTGCGGCCCGCCGCCGTGGACCACCACCGGGTTGATGCCCACTGCCTTCAACAGCACCACGTCCTCGGCGAAATCGCGCGCCAGATCGGGATCGCCCATCGCATGGCCGCCGTACTTCACCACGAATGTGCGGCCGGCATAGCGTTGCATGTAGGGCAGCGCGTCGACGAGCGTGGCGGCCTTGGCGAGCAGGGCGGGGTCGTGGGGCTGAGTCATCGTGGCCGCGGCTTAGGGCGAGGGGCCGCGGAATTGAAGATAAAAAGAGGTTCGCGCACAGGCGCAGAGGCGTGAACCGGCTCTCCTCTATCTCGTGGCGTCCAGCCGCCGCCCCAGCCGCACGAAGAGGTAGATGAAGGGCGGCACCATGATCGTCGAGAGCACCAGCTTGGAGATGATCTGCCCTTCCATGATCGCGCCGATCGGCATCGGCTGGCCGGACGCATCGACCGTGCCCCAGAACGAGAGCGTGATGAAGATCACGGTGTCGACCACCTGGCTCAGCAGGCTGGCGATCCAGGCGCGCACGATCAGCAGCTTGCCCCGCCCGCCGGCCAGCTTGGAAAACAGGTACACGTTCAGGGTTTGCGAGATGCCATAGGAGCACAGGCCCGCGAACTGCATCCGTGCGCCCTGGCCCAGCAGGCGGGCAAAGGCCTCCTGATCGCCCCAGAACGGCGCTGGCGGAACCACGTGGATGACCAGCGAGAGCAGCGTCATCGACACGATCAGCGGGATGAACCCGAAGCGCACCAGCCGGTTGGCCGTCGCCTGGCCGTAGAGTTCCGCCACCGCGCTCGACATCACCACCAGCATGAGGAAGGCGAAGATGCCGCTTTCCACCGCGAGGTCGCCCAGCACCGGCCAGTGACCGAGCGATGCGAGCTTGGTTCCGAGAACGCCGGCCAGCACGACGAGGCCGCCGTAGAGCAGAGAGATGACGAACAGGGCGCGGGGGATGGTGACGGACTTGGGACTGGACTGCATCGCCGGGGTTTAACGGGCGTGGCGCATTCGGGATAGAGGGTTGAGTCGTGGCGCGCTGCCGACGAAGTCGGTGGCGGAGGGGCTGGCAACACTGCGCAGCCATCCGCAGAGAAACCGCTAGCCCTCAGCCCAAGCCCCGCCTAGTTTCCCCGGCAACTTCAATCCGATCCAGGAACCCGCGTTCGATGCATGTAGCCTATAGCCTCCTTGGCATCGGACTGATCATGCTCGCCGCCTTCCTGCTCTCCACCGATCGTCGGGCGATCCGCCTGCGGGTGGTCGGCGCCGCCTTTGCGCTGCAGGCCGGCTTTGCGGCGCTGGTGCTCTACGTGCCGTTCGGCCGCACGGTGCTGGGGGGCGCGGCCGTCGGCGTGGAAAGCCTGCTCGGCTATGCGCATGCCGGCGTCGAATTCCTGTTCGGCAACATCGCAAGTCCCGAGATCGGCGGCACCAGCTTTGCCATTTCGGCGCTGCCGGTGATCATCTTCTTCGCCTCGCTGATCTCGATCCTCTATTACTTGCGCATCATGCCGCTGGTGATCCGCTGGATCGGCGGCGGCCTTGAGAAGATCACCGGGATCAGCAAGATCGAGAGCCTGTCGGCCGCGTCCAACATCTTCGTCGGGCAGAGCGAATCGCCGCTGGTGGTGCGGCCCTACCTTGCCAGCCTGACGCCTTCGCAGCTGTTCTGCCTGATGACGGTCGGCCTCGCCGGTGTCGCCGGCACGATCCTGGCCGCCTATGCCAGCATGGGCATCCGCATCGATTACCTGGTCGCCGCCGCGTTCATGTCGGCGCCGGGCGGCATCTTCATGGCCAAGATGATCATGCCCGATCCCCGCCTGAACGACATCGCCAATGCAGATGCCCTGGTCGATAACGACAGCCCGCCCGCCGGCATGGCCGCAGCGGCCCTCAACCGTGCCGACGTGACCCACCAGCCCGGCGTGCACGAGGTGGACACGCGAAGCGACATCCCGGTCGAAGTCCCGCACGACGAAGAGCGACCCGCGAACATCATCATGGCCGCCGCGCAGGGCGCGCAGACCGGTGTCGGCCTGGCCGTCGCCGTGGGCGCGATGGTGCTGGCCTTCGTGGCGCTGATTGCGCTTGCCAACGGGCTCGTCGGCTGGGTCGCGGGACTTTTCGGCGCCAGCGGCGTGACCTTCCAGCTGCTGCTGGGCTACATCTTCGCGCCCGTCTTCTACCTGCTGGCGACGCCCGACTGGACTGAAGCTTTGCAGGCCGGCGGGCTCTTCGGCACCAAGATCGTGCTCAACGAATTCGTCGCTTTCATCGAGTTGGGCAAGGACACCGGCCTTTCGCCCCGGACGGTCGGCGTCGTGACCTTCGCGTTGTGCGGGTTCGCCAACTTCTCGTCGATCGCGATCCAGATGGCGGTGACAGGTGGCCTCGCCCCCAACCAGCGCCCCGTAATCGCCCGGCTGGGCATGCGGGCGCTGGCGGCGGGCAGCCTGTCCAACCTGATGAGCGCGGCGCTGGCGGGGCTGTTCCTGGGGCTAGGTTGAGGCTGCCGGCTGAGGCGATCCGGCGCCGATCTCCTTCTGCACGAAAGCGAGATAGGCCTTCATCCAGCCGGCCAGGAACTCCTGCGACCGTTCGTGGATCGTGTGGTCCTCGGCGATGAGATCGTCCTTCCACTGGATGTACGCTTCGGGCTGGTCGAGCACCGGCATGTCCAGGTAGGCGAGCACCATGCGCAAGTGCGACTGTCCGATCGCGGTGCCGATTGGGCCGGGCGAGGCGCCGATGACGCCCGCCGGCTTGCCCTTCCACACGCTCTGGCCCCAGGGACGCGAGCCGTGGTCGATGGCGTTCTTGAGCACGCCGGGGATCGAGCGGTTGTACTCCGGCATGGCGAAGAGCACGGCATCGCAGCTCTTCACCAGTTCGCGCAAGGCGACCACGCTCGCAGGGGAATCCTCATCCTGGTCCTGGCTGTACAACGGCAGGCTGCCGATATCGGCATGGACGAATTCGTGCTCGCGTGCTTGCGGGAGGTGGATCAGCGCCTCGGCAAGACGACGGTTGATCGATCCCTCGCGCAGCGAACCGACTAGGACGCAGATCTTGAGCGGCATTATGGTCTCCGGGAGGCAGGTGTCCGATCCCGCACCAACCCGCAGGCCGGCCTTGCGTTCCTTCGCACTCGTACCCTGCGGTCAGTGGATCGCGATGACGCCGTCCACCGCGCGCCACTCGCTCGGTCCGATCAGGTGCTGGTGGGCGATCCGGACGGAATGCAGCGGCCCTTCGATCTCGCGTCGCCAGTGATCGAGGAACTTGCGCAGCTCCGGAAAGCGGGGCGCCAGATCGTATTGCTGAAAGGCGAAAAGCTGCAGGAGCTTAGGATAATCGGGCAGGTAGTAATGCACCTCGACCGTGGTGAGGCCGTAGCCTTCGAGCTGCATGAGGAAGTCGCTTCGCGCCATAACCCTCCTTCGCACCGCTCCGTTATCACGCGGTGCAGCATGGGGATGATGACATATCCGTGAAGGCGGTCAAGCCGGTCGGCGCGGCACCGGTGGGCGGTGGTAGCTCACGTCGTTGCGGTCGCGCGTGGCCTGGCACGGCGCCTCGGGGGTGTAGGCAGTCGACGGATGCGGCGCGATCTCGGCGCGAGGCACGTCGTAGGTGCCTTCGACCAAGGTCACGCGATTGGCGATCCGCCACTCGCCCCCGCGCTTCTGCAGGTGATCGACATAGCGGCCCGTCGACATGAAGTGCGGACCCTCGGCGCTGACGCCGGAGAAGTGGTAGTAGGTTTCGCAGAAAGCGTCGTCGCCCTGCAAGTCGCAGACGTGGTTCAGGATGGCATGCTGGGTTGCCTCGAACATCAGCGTCGTGCCGTCCGCCCAGGTGACGAAAGCGTCGGGTGTGCCGACGAAGTGGCCATGATCCTCGATCGCGTCGTCCCAGTAGCACGAACGGGCGAGCTCGCGGTCGAGCCGGTCCAGCCCGCGGGCGTAGCGCAGCAGGACCTGGTGGATCTCGTGGCGGTCGATCAGTTCGACGAGTGTGGTCTCGTTCATTGGCCCTCTCCTCTGGGGAGAGGTCTGCCCTTGCCGATCCTCCCCTGCAAGGGGAGGTGGCAGACGCGTCAGCGACTGACGGAGGGGTGTCACCGCTGGCGGAGTGCTTGACGGAGAGGGTTACACCCCTCCACCACCAGCTGCGCTGGCGGTCCCCCTCCCCTTGCAGGGGAGGATCTGGTCAGTTCAGCCCAAGCACCCTCAAGCCCGTACCGCGGCCGGATTCGTCTCGCACGCCTCGTTGGTCTTGTCGTCGCCGTGGCCCAGCAGCGCGATGGCGAGGAAGCCGGCGACCACCAGGGCGACGAAGCCGATGGTGACGAGGCCCAGATACTTGTCGATGAACTTCTTGATCGGGGCGCCGAACAGGCGGAACAGGACGCCCACGATCATGAAGCTGATCGAGCGCGAGATCACGCTGGCGCCGATGAACACCGGCAGGCTCATGCCGATGAACCCGGCGGTGATCGTCAGCAGCTTGAACGGGATCGGCGTGGCGCCCTTCACGATGATGATCTCGGCCCCGTACTCGCGCAAGTAGCAGGCGGCCTTGGGGAAGCTTTCTGCCAGGCCCAGCGCGTTCAGCAGCGCCTGTCCGAACGCCTCGTAGGCCAGTGCGCCGATCGCATAGCCGAGCAGCCCGCCCAGCACCGAGCCCAGCGTGGCGATCGCGGCGAAGCGGATCGCCTTCTTCGGTTCGGCCAGGCACATCAGGCCGAGCAGCGGATGCGGCGGGACCGGGAAGAAGCTGGCTTCCATGAAGGCGAACGCCGCCAGCCACCAGGTGGCGTGCGGGTGCGAGGCCTTGGCCAAGGTCCAGTCGTACAGGCGGCGCAGCATGTGGATGTCCCCGATGACCGCCCTCACGCGGTTCCCTGCCCGTGTGCCTAGCAGCAAACCGACACGACGCAACTGCGTAACCGATGTGGTACTTTTTGCTTGACTTCGACACGCTGTGTAGGTACATAACAGGAACACCGCAGCGAACCGCTTCCGCCGGTTCCTTAGCCGCCAAGCCAGGACAAAAGACCCATGCAGGACACGAAAGTGCCGGCGAAGAGCCGTGCGCTCCGCACGCCCGCCGACAAGCGCTGGTACGCCGTGTTCCTGGCGCACCTCGCCACCACCTCCAACGTCGCCGCCTCCGCCCGCGCGGCGGATGTGTCGCCCACCAAGGTCTACGACGCCCGCCGCCGCGACCCTGACTTCTACCGCGCCTGGCAGGAAGCCTTGTGCGAGGGGTACGAGCACCTCGAGATGGCGCTCGTCCAGCGCCTCCGCGATGGCGAGATCAAGCCGGCGAGCGGCGCCAAGCGCGGCACCCGCGTGTTCGACAATGCCACCGCGCTGCGCCTGCTGGTGGCGCATCGGGACTCGGTCGTCCGCCAGCAGGCGCTCCGCGACGTCGAGGACACCGGCGCGATCCTGGAGCGCATCAACGTGCGTATTGACCGTCTGCGCGCCGCGCGGGTTCCCGCCGCCGAAGCACAGGAGAACGCCGATGGCTAACTCCAGGCGGCTGCAGACACTGCTCGACATGGAGCCAAAGGCGCGCCGCGAGGCGCTGGCGCGGATGTCCGAAGAGGAGCGCAAGGAGTTCATCTGGCATTGGGAGCTATGGGCTCGCACGGAGCAGCTTGCTCCCCAAGGCGACTGGCGCACCTGGCTGATCATGGCCGGTCGCGGATTCGGCAAGACCCGCGCCGGCGCCGAATGGGTCCGCGCGGTCGCCGAGGCCGAACCCGCGGCGCGGATCGCCCTGGTCGCGGCATCTCTGCCCGAGGCGCGCGCGGTGATGGTAGAGGGCGAGAGCGGGTTGCTGGCCGTCTGCCCGCCACGCCGCCGACCGCATTACGAACCCTCGCTGCGGCGGGTGACCTGGCCCAACGGGGCGCAGGCGCTGCTGTTCTCGGCCGGCGAGCCGGAGTCCTTGCGCGGCCCCCAGCATAGCCACGCCTGGTGCGACGAAATCGCCAAGTGGGACAATGCCGGCAGTCGCGCGCTTTCGGCCTGGGACAACCTGCTGCTCGGCCTGCGGCTCGGCGAGCATCCGCGGCTGGTCGCCACGACCACGCCTCGGGCGGTGCCACTGCTGCGGCGGCTGCTCGCCGGGCCCGGCGACGAACTCGCGGTCACCCATGGCCGAACCGAGGAGAACCTGGGCAACCTGCCCGACCGTTACTTGCGCGACGTGCGTCGCAGTTTCGGCCGCTCGCTGCTGGGGCGTCAGGAACTCGACGGCGAACTGATCGAGGACTTGCCCGGCGCCTTGTGGACGCGCGCCATGCTGGAGGATTGCCGCGAAACCGCGCGATCCGAGCCGGTGCGCGTGGTGGTCGGCGTCGATCCGCCCGCCTCCAGCGGCGGCGATGCCTGCGGGATCGTGGTCGTTGCCCAAGGCGGCGACGGGATCGCGCGGGTGCTGGCCGATGCCTCGCTGCTGAAGCCCAGCCCCGAGCGCTGGGCCCGCAAGGTCGCGGCGGCGAGCGAAGCCTGGCAGGCCGACCGCGTCGTCGCCGAAGCCAACCAGGGCGGCGAGATGGTGCGATCGGTACTGAACGCCAGCGGCATCGTGCTCCCGGTCAAGCTGGTGCACGCCAGCCGCGCCAAGACCGCGCGGGCGGAGCCGGTCGCCGCGCTCTACGAAGCGGGCCGGGTGCGCCATGCCGGCGTGTTCCCCCTGCTGGAGGACGAGTTGTGCGGCCTGATCGCGGGGGGTGGCTACGAAGGCCCCGGCCGCTCCCCCGACCGGGCCGACGCGCTGGTCTGGGCGCTCAGCGAATTGATGCTGGAACGCCGGCCCGAGCCTCGGGTGCGGATGGCTTAGAGTTCCTCCCCGGAACGGGGAGGGGGACCGCCAGCGCAGCTGGTGGTGGAGGGGTCGGGCGCTCTCGACCGCAAGCAAATTTTTGCCGGAGAGGCCTCGACCCCTCCGTCAGCCCTCCGGGCTGCCACCTCCCCGTTCCGGGGAGGAACCAGGAAAGGGAATACATGTCGTTCGTCCAAGCCATCGTCACCGCCTTCAAGGGCGCGGAGCGCCGGGTGCCGCTGGCGCGCGGGTCGGCCTCGCCCTGGCTCTTCGCCACCGAGCACGGCCGCGCGCCGTTCGAGTACAATGCCGCCGTCCGCCGCGCCTATCTGGAGAACCCGGTCGCCCAGCGCGCCGTGCGGCTGGTGGCGGAGGGGATCGCCGGCGCGCCGCTGCTTCCCGCCGACCCCAAGCTGAGCGCGCTGGTTCGGGCGACCAGCGCCGGGCAGTCGCTGACGGAGACGCTCGCCTCGCACCTGCTGCTGCACGGCAATGCCTTCGTCCAGGTGCTGAAGGATGCGCGCGGCTTCCCCATCGAGCTGTTCGCCCTGCGCCCCGAGCGGATGAGCGTCGTCGCTGGCCCGGATGGTTGGCCCGCCGCCTGGACCTACACCGTCGGCGGTCGACCCGTGACCATCCCGCTGGAAGACGAGGACGGCGCGCCCAACCTGATCCACGTCCGCCACTTCCACCCGGCGGACGATCATCACGGCGCCGGCTGCCTGGTCGCCGCCGAGCAGGCGATCGCCATCCACAATGCCGCGGCGGACTGGAACCGCCAGATCCTGGAGAACTCGGCCAGGCCCTCCGGCGCGCTGGTCTACGACGGCGGTGACGGCGCCACGCTGACGGGCGAACAGTTCGACCGCCTGCGCGACGAACTGGGCCGTACCTTCTCGGGCGCCGCCAATGCCGGAAGGCCGCTGCTGCTGGAAGGCGGGCTGAAATGGCAGGCGATGGCGCTGAGCCCGGCGGACATGGACTTCGCCACGCTGAAGGCCGCCGCCGCGCGCGACATCGCGCTCGCCTTCGGAGTGCCGCCGATGCTGCTCGGCCTGCCGGGCGACGCAACGTACGCCAACTATCGCGAGGCGAACCGGGCGCTGTGGCGGCTCACCCTGCTGCCGCTCGCCGCCAAGCTGCTCGGCGCCCTGGCCGAGGGTCTGGCGCCATGGTTCGCCGACGAGCGCCTCGCCATCGACTTGGATCGCGTGCCCGCGCTGGCCGAGGACCGCGAGCGGTTGTGGTCGCAAGTCAGCGCCGCCGACTTCCTCGATCCGGCGGAGAAGCGGGCGCTGCTGGGCCTGCCGGCAAAAATTGAAGGGAACAAATCATGAACCAGGATATGCTCGCGGGTCTTCTGTCGCAGGCGCGCGGCGAAGGTGCCGATCTCGTGACCCTGCGCGCGATCGTGGAGGAGGCCAGCGAACTGGGCGCCCAGCGCACCCTCGCCTCGATCGGCCTCGACGATGCGCGTGCCTCGCGTGACGTCTCCGAACTGCGCGAGCTGCTGCGCGCCTGGCGCGATGCCAAGGCGAGCGCGCGCAACGCGGCGCTCGGTTGGATCGTGCGCGGCTTGTGTGCGGTGCTGCTGCTGGGCCTGGCGGTGCGGCTCGGCGCGACGGGTCTGCTCAAGTGACCTTGCGCTTTGCCGGCTATGCGGCGCTGTTCGGGCGGCGCGACGGGCATCGCGATGCGATCAGGCCCGGAGCCTTCGCGCGCAGCCTGGCGCACCGGCGCGATCCGCTGCCGCTGTTCTGGCAGCACCGTGCCGACCAGCGCGTCGGCTGGGTCGAGCATGTCGCGGAGGACGCACGCGGGCTGCGCGTGATCGCGGCGATCGACAACGCCGAGGGAATCGCCGGGCTCGCCTTGAAGCGCGGCGCGGTGACGGGATTGAGCTTTGGCTATCATGCCCGGGAGTCCGCGTACTGCGCGGCTGGGCGCGACCTGCTGGCCGTCGAACTGCTGGAGGTCAGCCTCGTCACCCACCCGCTGCAATATGGCTCGCGGGTGCATCTCTTCACTTCGAATTGACCTGCCGTCGTCCCCGCGCAGGCGGGGACCCCGCTGGTGCTTCTGCCGCTCCCCCCTCCGCAAGACGCGGGGCCCCCGCCTCCACGGGGGCGACGAAGATTTTACCTCCAAAGGAAAGTGAGAACCCATGGAAGACACCGCAATCCTCGAAGCCTCGTTCGACCTCGTCGCACGAGCAGACGCCACCGACGCCGCCGTCGATGCCCTGCGCACCGACGTGGAAGACGTGAAGACCCGCCTCGACCGCATGGGCCGCGCCGCGCGTCCACTTATCGGCGGAGCCGCCGCCAGCATCGAAGTGAAGAGCTTCGTCGATGGCTACTTGCGCCAGGGCCGCGAGGCAGAGGTCAAGTCGCTGTCCGGCGCGGTCGCGGCGGATGGCGGCTATGCCGTCCCGCGCGAGATCGACGCGCTGATCGGCGCGCGGCTCAAGGACATCAGCCCGATCCGTTCGATCGCCCAGGTGGTCCAGACCGGCAGCGCCGGCTACCGCAAGCTGGTCACCACGGGCGGCACCGCGTCGGGCTGGGTGAGCGAGACGGCGGCTCGGCCCGAAACGGCGACGCCTTCGTTCGCGGAGATCGCCCCGCCTTCGGGCGAGCTCTACGCCAACCCGGCCGCGAGCCAGGCGATGCTCGACGATGCCGCCTTCGACCTCGAAACCTGGCTGGCCGACGAGATCGCGATGGAGTTCGCCCGCGCGGAAGGCGCCGCATTCGTCAACGGCAATGGCACCAACCGGCCGCGCGGCTTCCTGAACGCACCTTCGGCGGCAACGGACGATGCCACGCGCGCCTTCGGCACGCTGCAGTTCCTCGCCACCGGGGCCGCAGCAGGGCTTGGCGCCGAGCCGGAGAACAAGCTGATCGACCTCGTCCATGCACTCAAGTCCGGGCATCGCCAGGGTGCGAGCTGGGTGATGAACGCGGCGACGCTGGCCGAAGTGCGCAAGCTGAAGACCAGCGACGGCGCCTTCGTATGGCAGCCGGGGCTCGCCGCCGGCCAGCCGGACCGCCTGCTCGGCTATCCGGTGGTCGAAGCCGAGGACATGCCCGACATCGCGGCAGGCACTGTGCCGATCGCCTTCGGCAACTTCCGCGCCGGCTACCTCATCGCCGAGCGCAGCGCGACTTCGATCCTGCGCGATCCGTTCACCAACAAGCCGTTCGTCCACTTCTACGCCACCAAGCGGATCGGCGGCCAGGTGCTCGATAGCGACGCGATCAAGCTGCTGAAGATTTCGGCCTGAGCCTGTCCTCCCCGGATCGGGGAGGTGGCAGCCGCGTGAGCGGCTGACGGAGGGGACTCTCGCCAGCGCACAAGGTCTGGTGAGGCCGCGAGTCCCCTCCACCACCCTTCGGGTGGTCCCCCTCCCCGGACCGGGGAGGACACAATCGGAGACACCATGACCCGCACGATCATCACCCCTGCCGTGCCGCCGGGCTCGGCGCTGGCCGAGCTCAAGCAATGGCTCGGCATCACCATCAATGCCGACGACGCGCCGCTGCGGGCCCTGCTAGCCAGCGCACTGGAGACGGCCGAGAGCTTCACCGGATCGATGCTGCTGGAACAGACTTGCGAGGAACGGCTCCCCTCTCACGCATGCTGGCAGGCGCTGGGCACCCGGCCGGTGCAGGCCATCGTCGCGGTCGACCAGGTCGACGGCGATGGCACCCGCACCCTGCTCGACGCGGACCGCTACGAGATCGACCTGCGTGCGGACGGCACCGGCGCCCTGCGCATCCGCTTCCCGCGAGCCGGCCGGATCGCAGTGCGCTTCGTCGCCGGCCTCGCGCCCGAGTGGGACGGCTTGCCCGAGGCGCTGCGGCATGGCGTCGTCCGCCTGGCCGCGCACCAGCATCGCGAGCGCGAGGGTTCGGGCGCAGCGCCGCTGCCGCCTGCCTCGGTGGTCGCCCTGTGGCGGCCCTGGCGCCGGCTGCGCCTCGCATGATCGCGCAAGTCCCCGGCTTCGCCGCTCTAACCCGGCGCCTCGAAGCCCATGCCGCCGCCCTCGCCCAGGCGCGCGTGGCGGCGCAGCGAACCTCTCGCGCCGGGCGCTGGCGCCACGCCGCGCTGCTCTGGCCCCTGTTCGCGAAAGGATAGACCATGGAAATGCCTGTGCGCGCCGCGCTGCTTGCCTGGATCAAGGCGGACCCGCTGCTCACCGCGCAACTCAACGCCGTGGACGAGGAAGCACCGCAGCGGACCAGCCTGCCCTGGCTGGCGATCGCGGCCAGCGCCAGCACCGACTGGAGCACCAAGACCATCCGCGGACGCGAAGTGCGGGTGGCGCTGGAACTGCATTGCCGCGGCGATGTGCCGGATGCCGGCGCGCAACTTGCGAATGCGATCGAGGCCCGCATCGAGAGCCTGCCTTCAGCGCAGGCCGGCTTCCGGGTGGCTTCCACCCGCTTCCTGCGCGCACGCGCCGAACAGCGGGGCGAGAGCCGCCGCGCCATCCTGCTCGAGTACGCCTTTCGCGTGTTCGCCGCCTGACACCGCCACCCAGACTGGAGACCTGAACATGCCCGCCCAGAAAGGCAGCGCCTTCCTTCTCAAGATCGCCGATGGCGCCGTGCCGCCGGCTTACCAAACCGTCGCCGGCCTGCGCACCACCCAGATGAGCGTGACCAGCGAAACCGTGGTCATCACCAACAAGGCCAGCGCCGGCTGGCGCGAGCTGCTTTCCGGTGCAGGCGTGCGCGCCGTCTCGGTCAGCGCGGCGGGCGTGTTCCTGGGCAGCGCGGCCGAGGCCAAGCTGCGCGCCAATGCGCTCGCCGGCACGTTGGACGACTACGAACTGGCCTTCGAGGACGGCGAGCGGCTGCGCGGGCGCTTCCTGGTCCAGCGGCTGGACTATGCCGGCGATTTCAACGGAGAGCGCAACTACACGCTGCAGCTCGAAAGCTCGGGCCAGGTGGTGCCGGCATGAGCGCCGCCAATCCCTATCGCGGCGAGGCGGCGCTGTCGCTCGCCGGGCGCGAACTGGTGCTGCGCCCCAGCTTCGGCGCGCTGGTGGCGGCCGAGGAAGAGCTTGGGCCCCTGTTCGCGCTGGTCGAGCGTGCGGCGCGGGGCGAGCTGCGCCTTGCCGAACTCGCCGGTCTGTTCTGGCACTGCCTGGCCGACCGGCAGGACCTCTCGCGCGAGGCGTTCGGGGATGCGGTGCTCGCGCTCGGCCTCGCCGCCGCAGCCGCACCCCTGCGCGTGCTGCTGCGGCAGATCCTCGGCGGCGAGCCATGAGCGAGCGGTTCGGTCCGATGGCGTCGGCACTGAGCGGAGTGGCCGCGCGGCGCCTCGGCTGGCGGCCCGACGTGTTCTGGCACGCCACCCTCGCCGAACTGACTGCCGCGCTTGCCCGCGACGCTTCCCCACCGATCGACGCGGCAACCCTGCGACGCCTGATGGAGCAAGATCATGGATGACGCCGTCGACACTCTGCTGGTCGAGGTGCGCGCCGGCACCGAGGGTTTCGCGCGCGACGTCGAGCGCATGCGCGCCAGCGTCGACGGCAACCTCGTGGCCGGCTTCGCCCGCGCCGGGGATGTGCTCGAACGCGGACTGACCGGCGCGATCCGCAAGGGTAGCCTCGGCTTCGACGACCTCAAGCGCGTGGCGCTCGATGCACTGGAAGCGGTCGCGGCACAGTCGCTCAAGGGCCTTATCGGCGGCGGCGGTGCGGGCAGCGGGCTGGACCTATCCGGTATTGCCGGCGCGCTGCTGGGACTGCCCGGGCGCGCGACCGGCGGCAATGTCGCACCGGGACGAGGCTACATGGTCGGCGAGCGCGGGCCGGAGGTATTCGTGCCCACCAGCGCGGGCCGGATCGAGCCCGCAGCGTCGCGGGCACGCGATGTGCGCGTGTCGATCAACCTTGCTGCGCCAGCGGGGTCCAGTGCGCCGCGATCGCTGCAGCGCTCCTCCCGCCAGGTCGCAAGCGCCGTGCGGCGGGCGCTGTCGGGGTAGATCCCTCGGACAATCGTCATTCCCGCGACGAAGACGATGTTCGGGCGGCGAGAGAGCCAAGCCATTCGCACCAATGTCCCACTCCTAACCAACGAGGCAACACCATGGCATTCTGGCTCGCAAGCACGCGCGAGGGGCAGGAGAGCGACTGGATCCAGCGCTTCGACCCGCGATTCTGGACCGTCAACTTCCCGCGCCCGATGATGGCCAGTGTGGTTTCCACCGCACCTGATGCGCTGCGCGTCGACCTGGCGTTCCTGCGCCGCGCCGATCTTGCCGGGCTGATCTGGGACAGCGAGGACCGGCTCGACCATCCGTTGCTCGGCTATGCCAAGCAGGCCAGCTATGCCGGGGCGACGCTCTCGTTCCGCTGGCGCTCGGCAGGGGTGATCGCGCTCGATCAGATCAATGGGCCGACGCTGACGATCGAGGGCCGCGATACCGCCGGCGCGCCGCGGACCTGGTACGTGCGGCTGTGGAACTATGCCCAAGGCACGCCCGACGACGCGCACGTGGTGCTGTCGTTCTCCGCGCTGGTGGGCGGCTTCGCACTGCCGGCCGATGCGGACCCGGTCTGGCCCGGTGCGATCGACCGCCTGTTCGTCTCGCTCGCCCCTCCGGGCTACGACGCAACGAGCAGCGACCCTCTGCCCACCGAGGTCGAGGGCTGGGTCGAATTGTCGCAGATCCGCTGCGAAGGCGCAGCTGCCATGCTGGAGATCGGCACCCTTGCGGTTCCCCCCACCGGCCTCGCCATCGCCACCGGCTTCGACGACGAAGGCGTGCAGACACCGGCGCGGCTGCTGCGCAACGTGCGCCAGCTCGGCTACCGCGGCTCGGTGGTGCACTACGTCGGCATGAGCCACTACTTCCGGCTCGCGCACCGGGATGGCGCGTTCCTGCCGCCCGATGGCGCTGATCCGCTGAACACGCCGACCCGCGTCTGGCACGCCGCGTTCTTCGCCGAATGCAACCGGCTCGGCTTCTCGCCGGTCGCCTCCCTTTCCTACGAGCTCCTGGCGCAGCACTGCCCGCCCGGGTGGATGCAGCGCGACCTTGCCGGAGAGCCGGCGCTGACCGGCTGGGTACCACCCTCGACCTTGCTGTCGCCCGCACATACGGGTGCGATGGCGTGGCTGCAGTCGGTCGCGGCGGCGTTTGCCCAGCTGATGCAGGCGGCAGGTGTCGACGTCCGCTTCCAGGTCGGCGAGCCGTGGTGGTGGACTTACAGCGACGGGCGCATCTGCCTCTACGACCAGGCTGCCACGGGCGCGCTTGGCGGCACGCCGGTGGCGATCCCCGACTTGCGCCAACCGCTCAGTCCCGCGCAGACGGCCTTGCTCGACCAGGCGGGCGCGCTGCTGGCGCAATCGACCGCCGCGCTGGTCGTCGCTGCCCGGGCAGCCGTGGCGCCCGATCCGCTCGAGTCGCTGCTGCTGGTCTTCACGCCCACCATCCTTGCGCCCCACACGCCAGAGGCCCTGCGGGCGAACATGCCGCTTGGCTGGGCCGCGCCGGCGTTCGACAGGCTGCAGGTGGAGGACTACGACTGGCTCACCGCCGGTGCTGACGCCCATCGCCGCGATGCCTATGCGCTGGTGAACACCCGGCTTGGCTACCCACCTGCCGAGCAGGATTACTTCGCCGGCTTCGTACTCAACGCCGGCAACGACCCGGCTTGGCGGGCGATCGATGCCGGGATCGACGAAGCGCTGACCCGCGCCCCGCATGAGATCGTCGTCTGGGCATTGCCGCAAGTGGCGCGCGACGGGTTCTTGCGCCTTCCCCCCTCAGGAGAGCCTCCGATGCAGGACTTCGACGATGTGCCCTACCCGCTGGCGCTGGGCCAGGATGCCAGCGCCAGCCCCGAGTTCTCGACCACCGTCGCGGTGACCGCCTCGGGCTTCGAGCGCCGCAATGCACTGTGGTCAGACGCCAGGCTGCGCTTCGATGTCGGCCCGGGTGTCCGGTCCGAAGCGGAGATCGGCACGCTGATCGCCTTCTTCCGCGCGCGGCGAGGACCGGCGCGCGGGTTCCGCTTACGTGATCCCTACGACTTCAGCTCCCGTGCGATGACCGGCACGCCGACGATGCTCGATCAGGCGATCGGCACCGGCGATGGCACGCGCGGCACCTTCCCCCTGGTGAAGCGCTACGGCGAGGGCGACGAGGCGCAAGTGCGGCGCATCACCCGACCGGTGGCGAGCTCCGTGCGCGTCAGCGTGGATGGCGTTATCGCCACGGGCTGGAGCCTGGCAGCCGGCGGCACGATCGTCTTCGCCGCGCCGGTTCCGGACGGTGCGAAGGTGTGCGCGGGCTTCCTGTTCGACGTGCCGGTGCGCTTCGCCGAGGATCGCCTCGACGTGTCGGGCGCCGCCTTCGCCGCCGGAGAAGCGCCGAGCGTGCCCCTCGTCGAAGTGCGGGAAGCGGCATGAGCCGCGCCTGGTTCGCCCGGCCGCTGGAGACGGTCGCCACCTACTGGCGCATCCTGCGGCGCGACGGGGTGACGTTGGGCTTCACCTCGCACGATCGCGACTTGTGGTTCGAGGGCGTGCTGCATCGCGCCTCGCCCGGCATGGTGCCCTCGGCCGTCCGCCGCAGCGCGGGCCTCGACGAAGACAGCGCCGAAGTGGCGGGCGCGCTCAGCCACGACGCGATCAGCGCGGCCGACCTCGCCGCCGGCCGCTACGATGCAGCGCGCGTGCGCATCGGCCTGATCGACTGGGAGACCGGCCAACACGAACCCGTGTGGACGGGGACGCTCGGCACGGTGAGCGAGGAGGACGGCGGCTTCACCGCCGAACTCGTCTCGCGCAAGGCCGACCTGCTGCGCAGCGCCGTCCCGCGCACCAGCCCGGCCTGCCGCGCCGCGTTCTGCGGGCCCGGGTGCAACCTCAGCCCGGCCTTCTTCATGCACGAGGCCAGCGTCACCGGCAGCGATCGGACGACCGGATCGGTGACTCTGGCATGCGACACCCCGGTCGCCGATCTCGTGGGCGGAACGCTCCAGTGGCTCGACGGGTCGGGAGCCGGCACGACGGTGTTGATCCGCGGCGCGGATCGACACGGCGCCGTGGTGCTCGACCGATTGCCGGAGCCGCTCATCCCCGTCGGCGCGCGGGCCCTGGTACGCGAAGGCTGCGACCATACGCTGGAAACCTGCGCCACCCGTTTCGGCAACGCCGCCAACTTTCGCGGAGAGCCGTTCCTGCCGGGCAACGACTTGCTCGCCCGCTACCCCTCGCCGCTCGCATGATCGGCACCGAATTCGCCAAAGCCGCAGAGGCGCTCGCGGGCACACGCTTTCGCCTGCACGGACGCGATCCGGCGACCGGGCTCGACTGCCTGGGGCTGGTCGTTGCCGCTCTGGCCGCGACGGGCAGAAGCGTCGCGCTGCCTCGCCCCTTCGGCTTGCGCCGGCTCGGGCTCGCCGCTGCGGATGAGGTGGCCGCGAGCCTGGGCCTAGCCGTGGTCACGGGTGAAACGATCGCCGGTGACGTGCTCCTCGCCCAGTGCTCGCCGATCCAGCCGCATCTCGCCGTGGCGCTCGCCAGCGGGCGCATCGTCCACGCCCATGCCGGGCTCGGCCGCGTCGTCGTCGGCTCTGGCGATCCGACCTGGACCATCGCGCGCCACTGGCGCTTCCCACCCGCTTTCTGAGGACTCACCTTCATGGCCACCATCGTCTTCAGTGCCCTTGGCAACGCGCTCGCCGGACCGGCGGGCGGCGCCATCGGCGCGCTCGCGGGCCGCCAGTTCGAGGATGCGCTGCTCGGCACCGGACGCCGCCGCGGACCGCGCCTGCGCGAACTGGAAGTCTCGCTCTCCAGCTATGGTCTGGCGATCCCGCGCGTGCACGGGCGCATGCGCGTACCCGGCGCGATCGTCTGGGCGACCGAGCTGCAGGAGCACTCCGAAGTGATCGGCGCCAAGGGTCAGCCGGCCACCACCACCTACAGCTATGCCGCCAACCTCGCCATCGTCCTGTCGAGCCGGCCCATCCGGTCGCTCGGCCGCGTCTGGGCCGACGGCAAGCTGCTGCGCGGCGCTGCGGGCGATCTCAAGGTCGGCGGCGCCCTGCGCGTGTATCTTGGCAGCGAGGACCAGCCCCTCGACCCGCTGATCGCCGCCAGCGAAGGCGAAGCCCGCTGCCCGGCATTCCGCGGCCTGGCCTATGTCGTGTTCGAGGCGCTCGAGCTCGCAAGCTTCGGCAACCGCGTGCCCGCGCTCACTTTCGAGGTCGTGGCCGACGATGGCGTAAGCCTGGGGGCGCTTGTCGACGAAACAGTCAGCGACGCGACGGTGACGGCCGACCTCACCGGCTTTGCCGGCGTGCTTGTCGAGGACGATCTCGCCTCCTGCCTCTCGACGCTGGCAGACGTCCTGCCCCTGGCCCTGGATGCCAGCGGCGAAGGCCTGCGCTTGCGCCTGGCTGACACCGCCACCGAGCTCCTGTTGCTCGAGCCGCCCGCCACAGCGGTAGAAGACGATGCCTTCGCGCCTTCCGGAGGCATGGTCCGCCGGCGTTCGCCCGCCGCGGCGCAGCCTGCCGCCGTCCTGCGCTACCTCGACGTCGCGCGCGACTTCCAGCCCGGCACCCAGCACGCGAGCGGCCGTGCCGCACCTGGTCAGCCCGACATGCTCGAACTGCCGGCAGCGCTGGAGAGCGCCGAGGCGCGCAGGCTCGTCGAACGCATGGCGCAACGGCGGGAGAGCGCACGCGAGCGGGTCGCCTGGCGCAGCTGCACGCTCGACAGCGCGGTGGCGCCTGGCACGCTGGTGCGGTTGCCCGATCGCAGCGGCACCTGGCGCGTCGAAACCTGGGAGTGGCGGGAGAGCGGAGTCGAACTCGAGCTCGCCCGCGTGGACACGCTCGACCTGGAACCGCCACCAGCGCCCTCGACCAACTTCCCCGCGCCTGCCGACCTGCCGCCAGCGCAGACGCGGCTGGTCGCACTCGAACTGCCCTGGGATCCAGCAGCCCAAACGGGACAGGCCTCGCAGGCCGTCGCATTCGTCGGCGCGACCGGCGCGAGCTGGAGCGGCGCCGCGCTCTATGCCGATGGGCGTGACGGCGAGTTGCGACCGCTCGGTCCCGCCGCGCGGGCCCGCTCCGTGATCGGACGGCTGGAAATGCCGCTCGCCCCGGCAAACCCGTTGCTACTCGATCGCACCTCCCTGGCGATCGTGGCGCTCTCCGATCCCGACGCGGTCCTCGCACCGGCCAGTCTCGACCAGCTCGCGATGGGCGCCAATCTCGCGCTGATCGGCGAGGAGCTGGTCCAGTTCGCCCAAGTCGAACCGCTCGGCAGCGGCAGGTGGCGCCTTGCCCACTTCCTGCGGGGGCTTGGCGGAACCGAGGCCGCGATCGCCTCCCATGTCGAGGCGGAGGCCTTCGCGTTGATCGATGCGCGCGGCACGCCGCTGCCCTCGCTGGTCGAGGGCGAAGACACGGTGCTGGCGCTAGGGCGCGGAGACGCCGCACCGACAAGCTCGCCGTTGCACCTCGCCGGCATCGCTCGTCGGCCGCTGGCGCCCGTGCATGGCCGATCTCGCCGGCGTGCGGACGGCAGCCTCGACTTGCGCTGGACGCGGCGTGCTCGCGGACGATGGCGGTGGAGCGATGGCGTCGACGTGCCGCTGATCGAGGAGGCCGAGCGCTATCTCGTCACCTGCGAAGGCGCAGGCTCCACGTTGCGCTCCTGGGAGACGCAGGCGCCGGCACTCGAACTCTCGCCATCGCAGGCCGCCGAACTCGAGAGCCTCGGCCCGTGCACCCTGCAGGTCCGCCAGCAGGGCACCCATGCCCTCTCGCTCCCGCTGCCACTCGCCCGCCTTCCCTGATTCGCATCCTTCGGAGACCGACCATGCCCGATGCTCTCGATTTCACCGCCACCACGGCCCGCCACGGCTTGCCGCTGCTGTTCGCCGCGCAGGCGCAGAAGGAAGTATTCCACAACGAGGCACTGGCGCGGATCGATGCACTGATGCATGCTGCCATCGAGGGCGAGAGCACCGAGCCGCCGACGATCGCCCCCGACGGACAATCATGGCTGGTCGCCCCCGCCGCCACCGGTGAATGGGCAGGTCATGATCATGCGATCGCGATGCGCCAGGCCGGCCAATGGCTGTTCGCCGCGCCGGTCCCGGGCATGCGCGTCTATGACCAGACGAGCGGGCAATTCGCCCTATTTTCCGATGGCTGGCAAAAAGCTGCGGCCATTCCGGAACCATCAGGAGGTTTGATGGTTGATAGCGAGGCTCGGGCCGCTATCGGAGCGCTGCTCTTGGCTCTCCGGGCTTCTGGTCTTCTACCCCCTGCTTGACGGCAGTGGCAACCAACAGGGATCGATTGTGTTGTTCGCTCAGCAACATAGCCTTTGCGAACGGCTCTCGACCTCAGTCGGCGTGATGTTATTGCAACAGTCACGGTCACTGTGCGCTTGCGCAGAGTCTACGGAGGGGGTAGATGCTCGATTACTCGGTGGCTCCAAATCTCTGAATAGGGGAATAATATGAGGAAACTCGTTATTGGCTTGGCGCTGGCTTCTACGGCCATCGCCACGCCTTCTTTTGCGCGCGACGACGCGTGGTACATCGAAGGTGGCTTCGGCGCCATGATCGTCGAAGATTCGAACTTCGACATCGCCGGCATCAACAACGCCTCGTCGCTCGATTCGAAGTACGGCTTCGATGGCGGCGTCTCGATCGGTTACGACTTCGGTCCTTTCCGCCTTGAGACCGAAGGCAGCTACCGTCGTGCGAAGAACGACGAATACACCACCGCTCTGGGTACGTTCGACGCGTCGGGCCATGCCAGCGCGCTGTCGTTCATGGTCAACGGCCTGCTCGACTTCGGTGCCGATGACGGCATCCAGGGCTTCGCCGGCGGCGGCGTGGGCGTTGCTCGCGTCCACTACAACGCCACGATCCCGGGCGTGACCCCGTTCGACGACAACGACACCGGCTTCGCCTGGCAGCTGCTCGCGGGCGTTCGCGCTCCGATCACGGAGAACATCGACCTCGGCCTGAAGTATCGTTTCTTCAACGCCGACAACGTCGACCTGGTCGGATCGTTCGGCGCTCCGATCGAGACGCGCTTCCGTTCGCACTCGCTGCTCGGCACGATCGGCTACAACTTCGGTGGTGCAGAGCCGGTTGCTCCCCCGCCGCCGCCGCCGCCGCCGCCGCCGCCTCCTCCGCCCCCGCCGCCGGCTCCGGTCTGCAACAAGGGTCCGTACATCGTGTTCTTCGACTGGGATAAGTCGGACATCACGCCTGAGGCTGCGACCATTCTCGACAGCGCCGTCAGCGCTTACGCGAACTGCGAGAGCGTGCCGATCATGCTGGCCGGCTACACCGACCGTTCGGGTTCGACCCAGTACAACCAGGGTCTGTCCGAGCGTCGTAACGCCTCTGTGCGTTCGTACCTCACCAGCCACGGCATTGCCGACGGTTCGATCTCGAGCCAGGCCTTCGGTGAAAGCAACCCGCGCGTCCCGACTGCGGACGGTGTGCGCGAGCTGCAGAACCGTCGCGTCGAGATCACTTACGGTCCGGGTTCGGGCATGTAAGCGACCGGCAACGGTACAAAGACAAGGGGGTCGGAGAAATCCGGCCCCTTTTCTTTTGTCCGATGCAGATGGAGTGCTGAGCGGCTCGACTGCGGCAGGTCGTTCACATCGTCCGCAAGAGCAGATCGCCAACTGGCGCCGGGCGCGACGGACCGTCCGCTCAATATGGTTCACGACAAGGCAGCGGATCCCGCCGGATACTTGCCTTGCCCAGGATCCCGCCTCAACGACGCTCGATCAGGTGCGGCGCCGGTCCCCGCCAACCCGCCGGGTCCCTCGAAATCTGCGTGCCTGGAGATTGGATCGAAGGCGGTCTGTTGACGCATCCCACCTCAGGGCAGATCCCACGAGCGGAAGGCGCGCGCGAACGGCTACCAAATCGCGCGCGGGTATATGGAGTAATCGTTAGAACCCGGCCTCTGCCGTCAACACCCGCATCACGCCGCGTAGACGGTACCATCGATGACACCCGCCTCGGCAAAACCAGCCTTGCGCAAGCGACAGCTGTCACACAGCCCACAGGCCAGACCCTCCGGCGTGGGATCGTAGCACGACCAGCTCATCGCCGGCTCAAGGCCAAGCCGATCCGCCTCCGCCGCGATCTGCGCCTTGCCCAGGAATTGCAGAGGCGCGTGGACTGTAAACGCCGATCCCTGCGCGCCGGCCTTGGTCGCAAGCTCCGCCAGTTGCTGGAAGCCCGCGATGAACTCGGGTCGGCAATCCGGATAACCGGAATAATCCAGCGCGTTGACCCCGATGAAGATGTCGCGCGCGCCCAGCGCCTCGGCCCAGGCGAGCGTCAGCGACAGGAACACCAGGTTGCGCGCGGGTACGTAAGTGACCGGAATGTCGTCGCCCAAGCCATCCTTCGGCACGGCGATGTCATCCGTAAGGGCTGACCCTCCAAATTGCCGCAAGTCGAGCGGAAGCACCACATGGCGGACGGCGCCGATCTTCTCGGCAATGGTCCGTGCCGCGTCGATCTCGCGCCGGTGCCGCTGATTGTAGTCGATCGTCAGCGCGTGGACCTGGTAGCCGGCCTCGCGCGCAAGGCCGGCCACGACCATGGAGTCGAGGCCGCCGGAAAGAAGCACTACGGCCGCGCGGCCGGTCGGATTGGCGATGTCTGGCATGCGCGGCCATGTAGGCCTTCGGCCCGGCTGGCGAAAGCCCCCGGCGGCTGCAGGCGGTCAGCTCGTGCAGGCGCCCACCCGCCGGGCCTCGGCGGCAAAGGCGAACGGCAACCCCTCAGCGATCCCCTGCGTGTCGATTTGCACCAGACTGTCGGACTCGCGCCGGATCTGAGTGCGGCCATAGCCGTGACCACGGCACGTGTACTGCACCGTCACTTGGCTTTCGGTATCCTCGACGGTGATGCGGCTGCAACTCTGCCCGGGGTGACGCAACTGGATGAGCCGGCGCGCATCGCGAAGGCAGATGCGGCGCGGGACCGAGGCCTCGTCATGCAGCCGCAGTTCCCAGTCTCCCTGCTCCAGCTTATCGAGCATCGCCAGGGAGCGCACTTGCGCGACGACCGAGCCGGACGCGATTGCGGCACCCGCACAGATCACGGCAGCAGCACAGGTCAGGGCGGTCTTGGCCTTCATCCTTGTCATGGTCCTGGATAGTCGCGGCGGTTGCTGGACGTCCCTGTCGCGCGGGTACCATCTACCACGCGCGCAACTCTCGTCCAAGCGCCCGATTTCATCGACGAACGGCTGGTCGCTGATCCGCGCCGAGCTTACACCGGGACGCGGATGATCTTCGAACAGAATGCGCAGTCGACCGGGATCGTTCCATCCGGATCGCGCATCTCAGCGCGCTGGTCCTCGGGAAACCGCGACAAGATCGACTGGTAGTGCTCCACCGTGCAGCGGCAGCCGCGTGACAGTGTCGAGAGCGGCTCGACGCGCACCTCGCGCTCTTCATGGAAGAGGCGGATCAGCAGATCCTCGAGAGACAGCGAAGGGTCGACAAGCTCATCATGCCGAGTGCTGCCGGCCATGATCGCCACATGCTCCCACTCCGGATGGTCTTCCTTGGCGTGGAGCCGCTCGCGTCCTTCCTCGCCTTCGGGAAAGTGCTGCACCAGAAGCCCGCCCGCGACGCAATGCGCGCCTTCGGAACGAATGCCGACCCGCAGCAACGTCGGCACCTGCTCCGACTGCGCGAAGTAGGCTTCACATGCGCGGGTCAGCGAATCGCCTTCGAGCGGCACGATGCCCTGGTAACGCTCGCCACTGCTGGCAAGATCGAACGTGATCGCCAGATAGCCTTCGCCGAACAGCGTCTCCAGCCGCGGACTGGTGCCGACCACCTTGCACTTCTCGGGATCGTGGCTGACGTAGCCACGAAGAGCGCCGCCCAGATAATCGCACACCAGCAGGTCAACGGCCCCACCTTGCGCCTGTGCCTGCAGGGTGAGTTGTCCGTCCTCTTCCTTCATCAGCGATCCCATCAGGGCGGTCAGCATCAAGGCTTCGGCCAGCAGATGCTTGATCGCGGGCGGGTAATCGTGCGCGGACAGGATCGTTTCCAGCGTTGGCCCGAGCCGCAGCACGCGCCCGCGCGCATGGCGGTCCGCAATGGTGAAGCCCAGCACCTGGTCGAAGCCGATACGCTCCGACCGAACCCTATCCTCGTGTGCGCTCACAGCTGGCCCAAGGCCCATCGCAGGATCGATTTCTGCGCGTGGATGCGGTTCTCGGCCTCGTCCCAGATCGCCGACTGCGGACCGTCGATCACCTCTGCGGTCACCTCCTCGCCGCGATGCGCGGGAAGGCAGTGCAGGAACACCGCGCCAGGCGCAGCGCGCGCCATCAGCGCTGCATCGACCTGATAGGGCGCCATGGCCGCAAGATGCGCATCGCCACCAGCCTGGCCCATCGAGACCCAGGTGTCAGTGACGACCACCTGCGCACCGCGGATCGCCTCGTCTACGTCCTGCGTCAGCACGACCGATCCGCCAGCCGCCTGCGCGGCGGCGATGAAAGTGGGGTCGGGCTCGTAGCCAGTGGGGCCACCCACGCGCACGGTGAACTTCATCAGCCCGGCCGCCTCGATCAGAGAGTTGGCGACGTTGTTGCCGTCGCCCAGCCAGGCAACCTGCAGTCCCGGGAGAGCGAAGCCGCGCTCGATGACCGTAAGCAAGTCGGCGACGATCTGGCAGGGGTGCGACAAATCGGTCAGCCCGTTGATCACAGGCACGTCGGCATAGTGCGCCAGTTCCTCGATCTTGGCGTGATCGTCGGTGCGGATCATGATCGCGTCGACCATGCGGCTGAGCACGCGCGCGGTATCGGCCACGGTTTCGCCGCGGCCGAGCTGCGTGCTGCCCGATTCCATGATCAAGGCGCTGCCGCCCAGTTGGCGCATGGCCATGTCGAACGAGACGCGGGTGCGCGTCGAGTTCTTCTCGAAGATCATCGCCAGCACATGGCCGGCCAGGGGCGCGTCCGCATCGGGGCGCCCCTTGGTCCAGTCCTGGCGCGCGGCCTTGCGGTCGAGCGCGTCGTTGAGAATCGCCGCGACGGCATCGCCACCCGCGTCGGACAGGCCGATGAAGTGGCGCCGGCTCCTTGCAGGACGGCTCATGCCGTTTCTGCCGGCTGGTAACTTGCGGCCGCAGCCGAGAGCTTCTCCATGAACTCGTCGATATGCGTATCGTCGATCACCAGCGGCGGAACGACGCGCACCACGTTATCGCCCGCCGAGACGGTCAGCAGGCCGTGATGGTCGCGCATGTGAGCGACGAAGGCACGCGGCTCGATCTTCATCTTGAGGCCGATGAACAGGCCGCGGCCCCGCACCGATTCGAACAGCTCGGGATAATTGCCCAGGAACTGCTCGATGCGCGAACGCAGTCGATCGCCCTTGGCGCGCACGCCAGCGAGGAACGCTTCGTCGGCGATCACGTCCAGCACCGCTTCGGCCGCGGCCATGGCGAGCGGGTTGCCGCCATACGTGGAGCCGTGCGCTCCGGCGACCATGCCGCGTGCCGCCTTCTCCGTCGCGAGGCAGGCACCGATGGGAAAGCCGCCGCCGATGCCCTTGGCCGTCGCCAGGATGTCCGGCTCGATGCCGAACTGCTCGTAGGCATAGAACGTGCCCGAACGTCCGACGCCGCTCTGCACTTCATCGAGGATGAGCATCAGGTCATGCTCGTCGCACAGCGCGCGCAGGCCCTGAAGGAAGGCGTCGTCGGCGATGCGGATCCCGCCTTCACCCTGGATCGGCTCGACCAGGAAGCCGGCCGTGTGCGGCCCGATCGCGGACTTCGCCGCTTCGAGATCGTTGAACTCGATGTAGCGGAAGCCCGGCAGCAGCGGGAGGAAGCCCTTGTGCATCTTGTCCTGGCTCGACGCGCTGATGGTTGCCAGCGTGCGGCCGTGGAAAGCGTTGTTGAAGGTGATGATCTCGAACCGCTCGGCCGAACCATCGTGCTGGTGGTAGGCGCGCGCCGTCTTGATCGCGCACTCCACCGCCTCTGCGCCGGAGTTGGTGAAGAACACGGTGTCGGCAAAGGTCAGGTCGACAAGGCGACGGGCCAGGTGCTCGCCCTGGGGGCTGCCATAGAGGTTGGAGACGTGCATCAGGGTCGCCGCCTGCTTCTGGATCGCGGCGATCAGGCCTTCATGCGAATGGCCGAGCGCATTCACCGCGATGCCGCTGGCGAAATCGAGGAACCGACGGCCGTCCTCGCTGATCAGATGGCAGTGTTCGCCGCGCACGGGGCGCACGTCGCACCGGGGGTAGACAGGCATCAGCGGAGTGATCGACATGGCCGGGTATCCTAGGTCTTGGGCAGTGTGGTGCTCATTCGGGAATCGCAAACGACAAATGGCGGCCCTTGTGGACCGCCATCTGCGCGCATTTAGGTGTTTGCAGCCCTGCGGTCAAACGACCGCAGGGGGTGCGGGCAGGATCAACCCTGGCGCGGGACGAGGTTGACCGCCGAGTACTTGCCTCGTCGGTCGACTTCGATGTCGAATTCGACACGATCGCCTTCGTTGAGCCCGGACATGCCCGAACGCTCGACCGCACTGATGTGCACGAATGCGTCGGGCTGGCCATCGTCACGGGTGATGAAGCCGAAGCCCTTCATGGAGTTGAAGAACTTGACGGTGCCGGTCGCCTTGTCGCCGGTGAGCTGACGCTGCGGCGCCGAGTCGCGAGGTGCTTCGTCGCGCTTCTCGACCGGGATGACATCGCCCACCACGACCAGGTCGCTGGCCGAGATCTTGCCGCCGCGATCGACGAGCTGGAATTCCAGCTGCTGACCTTCCGCCAGACCTTCGAGGCCGGCCCGCTCCACCGAGCTGATGTGCACGAACACATCGTCGCCGCCTTCATCGCGCTGGATGAAGCCGAAGCCCTTGGCTGCGTTGAAGAACTTTACGACGCCCTTGCCCTGGCCGACGACCTGGGCCGGCATGCCGCGGCCACCGCCGCCGCCACCGCCGCCAAAACCACCGCCGCCGCCGCCGCGCTGACCGCCGCCGAAGCCGCCACCACCGCCGCCGCCGCCGAAGCCACCGCTGCGCGGGGCACCGCCACCGAAGCCGCCGCCACCACCGCCGCCGAAGCGATCACCGCCGCCGCCGCCGCCGAACCGGTCCTGGCCAGCGTAGAAGGGATCGAAGCCACCTTCGTCTTCGCCGAACCGATCGCGCTTGTCGCGTCCCCTACCGCGACGTCCTCTGTCAAAACCCATCTCTACGAACAAACCTTCGATGCGCCCCATAAGCAGTCGCCCGGCCGCGTGGACGAGCCGCGCCGGGCGTCAGGGCAAGTGACCCGCAGCATGCGGCCTTTTCCTGCGATTTCGGCTTATATACGAGTCGCAAGTCCTTGGCGAACAGAAATGCGGGGGTTTTCGCCGCACTTGTCGAAATGAACCCAGCCTGTGCTAGGACCGCACATCCTTTCCGCCCTTGGGCGATGCGCAGGAGCCGAGTACCGCCATGTTTCGCAAGCTTACCGACACCGTCTATGCCAGCCCGCAGATCGGCCTTGCCGAAGTGGAGCAGGCCAAGGCCCTGGGCGTCACGCTGATCGTCAACAACCGGCCCGAGGGTGAGAGCGAGGATCAGGTCCCCGGTCCGGACATCGAAGCAGCGGCGCGTTCTGCCGGCATCGACTACGTGGCCATTCCGGTCACCCATGCCGGGTTTTCGCAGCAGCAAGTGACGGCGATGGCCGAGGCGCTCGATCGCACGCAGGGCCCGGTGCTCGCCTATTGCCGGTCGGGCACGCGCTCGACGCTGCTGTGGGCGCTGGCCCAGGCCAAGGAGGGCGCCGATTTAGACGACGTTGCCGCCAGGGCCGCGCAGGCGGGATACGACGTGTCGCCGGTGCGGCAGATCATGGACTTGCTCGCCGCTTCGGCGCGCTGAATCCTCTCTCCAGGAAGACCAACGAAAAGAGGGCCGGAGCGCCTGGCTCCGGCCCTTTTCAGTTTGTGTTCGCAGGAGGAACAACGGATGGCGGGAGAGGAGAAGGAGGAGAGGAGGTTATCCCCGCCCCCGCCAAGCTCTTGAAATCAGTAGTTGTAGGCGCGCTCACCGTGGCTGGTGATGTCGAGGCCGGCGTTCTCGTCCTCGATCGACGGGCGCAGACCGATGGTCTTGCCGACGATGAAGTAGAGGATGGCCGAGATCACGCCCGAGTAGACGAGGGTGAACAGCACCGCCTTGATCTGCGTCACGACCTGCCCACTGATCGAGTAGCTGGCCGGATCGAACGCCGCCGGGAACTGCGTGTAGTCGAACACGCCCTGGCCGCCGAGCGCCGGCGAAGCGACGATGCCGGTGCCGATGGCGCCAACGATACCGCCGATGCAGTGCACGCCGAACACGTCGAGGCTGTCGTCGTAGCCCAGCTTGATCTTCACCTGGGTGACGAAGATGTAGCAGATCGGCGAGACGACGAGGCCGAGCACGATCGAGGTCATCGGCGCGCCGAGGCCGGCAGCCGGGGTAATCGCCACCAGGCCTGCAACGGCACCGGTTACCGCGCCCAGCACGCTGGCCTTGCCGTGGTGGAACTGCTCCACCAGCGACCAGGCGACGGCTGCGGCGCAAGTGGCGAGCATGGTGTTGACGAAGGCGACCGCGGTCACGCCGTTGGCTTCGAGGTTGGAGCCGGCGTTGAAGCCGAACCAGCCCACCCATAGCAGGCTCGCGCCGATCATGGTCATGACGAGCGAGTGCGGCGGCATCGGCTCCTTGGGATAGCCATGGCGCTTGCCGATGAAGAGGCAGCCGACAAGACCCGCGATACCGGCGTTGATGTGGACCACGGTGCCGCCCGCGAAGTCGAGCGCGCCCCAGCCCCACAGCAGGCCCGAGTCGGTCGGAGCGTCGGCCAGGAAATCCGGGCCCGCCCAGTACCACACCATGTGCGCCATCGGATAATAGACCAGGATCGACCACAGCACCACGAAGACCAGCAACCCGCTGAACTTCACGCGCTCGGCGAAGGCGCCGACGATGAGGGCCGGCGTGATCATCGCGAAGGTCATCTGGAAGACCACGAAGACCAGTTCGGGGATGTAGACGTTGTTGGAGAACGTCGCACCCACGGTGGTGGCGTCGACACCGACCAGGAAGGCCTTGGAAAGGCCGCCGAAGAAGTGGTTCTCACCGCCCGAGGTGAAGGCGATCGAGTAACCGATCGAGGCCCACAGCAGGCCGGCGACCGAGACGATCATGAACACCTGCATGCAGACGCTCAGCATGTTCTTGGCGCGGACCAGGCCGCCGTAGAACAGGGCGAGTCCCGGGATGGACATCATCAGCACCAGTGCGGTGCAGACCAGCATCCAGGCGGTATCGCCCTTGTTGATCATGGCGGCGGCAGCGGCGGCGTCGGGCGCCTTAACCGGGCCGGCGGCAGCTTGTGCCCAGGCGGAGGAAGCGACGCCGAGCGACGCGATCGTCGCACCGATGCCGCTAAGAAGCTTGCGGTTCATCATGGATACCCCCCTCAGAGCGCGGTGTCGCCGGACTCGCCGGTGCGGATGCGCACGGCAGAGGCCAGGTCGAGAACGAAGATCTTGCCATCGCCGATGGCTTCGGTGCTGGCGACCTGCTGGATCGTCTCGACGATCTTGCCGGCCAGATCGTCCGGTGCGGCGACCTCGATCTTCACCTTGGGCAGCATGTTGGTCGAGTACTCCGCACCGCGGTAGATCTCGGTCTGCCCCTTTTGCCGCCCGAAGCCCTTCACCTCGGAAACCGTCATGCCGGCGACGCCGATGGCGCCGAGGGCTTCCCGGACTTCGTCGAGCTTGAACGGCTTGATGATGGCGATGATGAACTTCATGCCTATCCCCTGTTAGCCCCCGGCCGCATGCCGGTAGACTAGGGGTTGCAAGCTGCGTGCCAGTTTACTTTTCGGTAGGAAAACAGCAGCGGTTGCGTCGAAGCTTGCCGCCCAGTGGATAGACGACGCTCCATTCCTGAGCAGAGTGCCTAATTATTAGGCAGGTTCAGCGAGGCAAACACAGGCAGGTGGTCAGACCCGACTGCCGATAATGCGCTGCGGTGAACTCCAGTTCCCACCACTTCGCACCCGTCCGAGACGATGATGCGATCGAGCGCCGCGACCGGCCGGCGGGACGGGAAACTGCGGCCGGGCGCCAGCACCTGCCACGCCCGATCGAACTCGCGGAAGCAGCCGCCGTGGCTCGCCCACTCGTTCATGTCGCCCATCAGCACGGTCGGCATGGACTGCGCGCAAGCCGCCGCATGCATCAGGACGGAGCGCACCTGATGACGGCGGCGCAGGCCGGAGAGGTCGAGATGCATGCCGACGACGCGGATCTCACGGCCATCGATGCGCACGTCCGCGCGGATGGCCCCGCGTGGCTCCAGCACCGGCAGTGGCACGGGCACTGCCTCGATCAGTTCGATGTCGCGACGGATCAGCAGCGCATTGCCGTGCCAGCCCAGGCTATCGGGCTTCATCGACAAGGGAACGGGCTTGTAGCCGGTGTGGTGGATCGCCTCGAGCGGCAGCGTGCTCATCCGCCGACCATAGCGCCGGTCGACTTCCTGCAGGGCGATGACGTCCGCGTCGATCTCTCGCAGGATCGCCAGGATGCGGTCGGGATCGCGCCGACGATCGAGCCCGACGGCCTTGTGGATGTTGTAGCTGGCGAAAGTGATGGGCACGTGACGGTGGCTGACTGTCCGCAAGAGGAGCTGGCGGCGGCATGGCAGGCCCAGTCCGCCCGAGCCATAATTCTCGAATCCCGCTCCTGTTCCGCGCGGGCGCCTTTCGGTCCAAAGGGCAGCGGCACGTTTGCTGCGCCCGGGTGTTGGTGCGGGTGATGAGCAAGAAACAGGACGCGCGGGACGCCGGCAGGGCAGTCCTCGACATCGATCACAAGGCCCGTGCAGCTGCCGAGCAGAAGCGCGGCCACCTTGCCGTGCGATTCGCCGGAGCGCTGAGCGAAGTGGGCGATCAGCCGCAGGCGCGGATTTTGTGCGCGGGCGTGCTGCTGCTCGGACTGGTGCGGCGCGACGCTCGGATGGTCGGCGCCGGGGCCCGCATGCTCGTCGCGCACGAAGTGGCGACGGCGGGGAAGAACGCAGTCAAGCGCCGCGTGGACCGCCGACGCCCACGCAGCGCGTCCGATCGCGAGGACGAAAAGCCGCGCGCCGGCCGTTCGCGCGACAAGGAGGACAGCAGCTTTCCGTCCGGTCACAGCGCCGGGGCCATGGCCGTGGCTTCGGCATATAGCGCGGTCTACCCCGAGCATCGCTTGCCGGCGATGATCGGCGCCGGAGCAGTGGCGGTGGCGCAGATCCCCCGCTGCGCCCACTACCCAAGCGACGTCGGCGCAGGGCTGGCGGTCGGTGCCGTGTCGAGCGGAGCGGTGAGCCTTGGATGGCGGGCTTTGCGGGCGATGGTTGCGCGCTGGGCGTGACACCGAGCGCGGAACTTCGAAAAACAACTGCCGACTTCGTCATTCGCGCATAGGCGGGAATGACGATCACGGGAGGAGCGGAGGCAAGTGTCGTCGTCGTGTCAGGTCGCGACAGCTGCCCTCAGCGCTCCTTGGTGGCACTGAACGCGAGGTCCGGATTGCGCTCCTGCTGGTAGCTCACGTCCCAGGCCGATCGCGCCATGAACACCGGGTCGCCATCGCGGTCGCGCGCCAGGTTCATCTTGTTGAAGTCGGCAAAGGTCTTCAGCGCCGCGTCGGTGCCCTTGAGCCAGCGCGCGGTGTCGAACGGCGCCGGCTCCAGCATCGCCTCGACCTTGTACTCGGCCTCCAGGCGAGAGATCAGCACTTCGAGCTGCAGCTGGCCGACCACGCCGACGATCCACTGAGAACCGATCTCCGGATAGAACACCTGGATCACGCCCTCTTCCGACAAGTCGTCGAGCGCTTTCCTCAGCTGCTTGGTCTTGGTCGGGTCCTTCAGCTGCACGCGGCGCAGGATTTCGGGCGCGAAGTTGGGCAGTCCGGTGAAGCGCACGTCGTTGCGTTCGGACAAGGTGTCGCCCACGCGCAGCGTGCCGTGGTTGGGGATGCCGATGATGTCGCCCGGCTCGGCGCTGTCGGCGATTTCGCGGTCCTGCGCGAAGAACAGGATTGGCGAGTGCACCGCGATCGGCTTGCCCAGGCCCGACGGCGTCAGCTTCATGCCGCGCTTGAAGGTGCCGGAGACGAGCCGCATGAAGGCGATCCGGTCGCGGTGCATCGGGTCCATGTTGGCCTGCACCTTGAAGATGAAGCCGGTGACTTCGTCCTTCGACGGTTCGATCGTGCCCTGTTCGCTGGGCTGCGGACGCGGCGGCGGGGCATAGCGGGCGATGGCGTCGATCAGCTCTGCCACGCCGAAGTTCTTTAGCGCGGAGCCGAAATAGACGGGCGTCAGGTTGCCCGCACGATAGTCTTCCAGGCTGAACTCGGGATAGCCGCCCTGCGCCAGCTCCATCTCGTCCGCGACTTCGGTCGGCAGTGTGACGTCCTGATCGACCTTGCCCAGGAACTCGCGGCTGGGACCCTCGGGCCGGCTGACCTTGCCGGTCTCCAGGTCGTAGATGCCCTCGAACACGCCGCCCATGCCGACCGGCCAGGACATCGGGCACACGTCGAGCGCCAGCATGTCGGCCACTTCGTCCATCAGGTCGAAGCAGGCCCGGCCCTCGCGGTCGACCTTGTTGATGAAGGTGATGATCGGCACCGAGCGCAGGCGGCAGACCTCGAACAGCTTGCGGGTCTGCGGCTCGATGCCCTTGGCGGCATCGATCACCATGATCGCGGAATCGACCGCGGTCAGCGTGCGGTAGGTGTCTTCCGAGAAGTCTTCGTGCCCCGGCGTGTCGAGCAGGTTGAAGGTAATGCCCTGGCGCTCGAAGGTCATGACCGAGCTGGTGACGGAGATGCCGCGCTGCTGCTCGATCTTCATCCAGTCGGACCGCGCGCGGCGCGCCGCACCGCGCGCCTTGACCTGGCCCGCCAGGTGGATCGCGCCGCCCTGCAGCAGCAGCTTTTCCGTCAGCGTGGTCTTGCCCGCGTCGGGATGCGAGATGATGGCGAACGTACGGCGGTTGTCATGGGAACTCATGCGCGGCCCATACTGGTGCCGGGCCGCTCCCGCAACGTTGCGCTCCCGCGCCGGCGGTCAGCCTTCGCGCGCCACCTGGAAGCCGGCGAAGGACTGGTTCACCGGCATGACCTCAAGCGCGTTGATGTTGACGTGGGGCGGCTGCGTGGCGACCCAGAGCACGACATCGGCAATGTCCGCCCCGGTCAGCGGGTTCACGCCCGCGTAGAAGTTGTCCGAAGCCGCCTGGTCGCCGCCATTGCGAACGACGGTGAATTCGGTCTCCACCATGCCCGGCTCGATCGAGGTTACGCGCACGCCGGTTCCCGCCAGGTCCGAGCGCAAGCCCAAGGCGAACTGGCGCACGAAGGCCTTGGTGCCGCCGTAGATGTTGCCGCCGGTGTAAGGGTAGGTCGCGGCGACCGAGGAGAGCATGACGATCGCGCCGCGCCTCTCGATCAGCTGCGGCAGGAGTTTGTGCGTCAGCGAGGCGAGCGCGGTGACGTTGGTGTCGATCATCGTGCGCCAGGCATCGAGATCGGCATCCTGCGCCTTGGCGCTGCCGAGGGCCAGCCCGGCGTTGTTGACCAGGCAATCGATGCCGCGGAACGCCTGGGGCAGCGCGGCCAGAGCCGAATCGCGCGCCGCTTCGTCACGCACGTCGTAGACACACGGCTGAAAGCGCTCGCCGAGTTCGGCCGCCAGGCGCTCCAGCCGTTCGGTGCGGCGTCCGGTGCCTACGACCTGCCAGCCGGCGCCGATGAAGGCCCGGGCACAGGCTTCGCCGATCCCCGAGGTGGCGCCAGTGATAAGTGCAGTCTTCATGCGGTCTCCTGCGTCACGGTCACGCCCATGCGGAAGCTTCGTGCCTCATCCGGGGCAAGCGTGAGCACGCCCGGCTTGTCGCGAAAGTCGCCGTCGTAGCCTATGGGATCGGCGATCCCCTGCCAGGGTTCGATGCAAAGGTAGTTGGCACCCGGCTTCTGCCAGATGCCCAGCATCGGCATGTCCGGAAAGGTAATCTGGAGCGACGCACCGCCCGGAGCGCCGAACCGAACGGAACGGCTTGCAAGTTGATCCCAGATCAGTGCGTCCGCCTCGAACAGAGCAGCGGTCGGTACCAGGGTGTCGCCCTCGACCGGCGAGGAGAAGCTCTGCTCAAGCAGCAGGCCGCTCACCGGATCGATGCGCCTTACGGGGCCGGGCTCGGGCTCGGCGAATACCACCCGGTGATCCTCCTTCGCCGCGCCGCCGGGCAGCGGCCAGGCGAAGGCCGGGTGGTAGCCGAAGCTGAACGGCATCGGCTGATCGCCAAGATTGGTGACGCGGCTTTCCACTTGCAGCGTCGCACCTGAGAGACGGAACAGCACGTCGAGCATGAAAGCGAACGGGTACGATGCGCGGGTCTCGGGCGTGTCGCCGAGCCGGAAGTGAGCGCTGTCCGCTTCGGCCGCTACCACGTCGAAGTGCGAGTGCCGGGCGACACCATGCTTGGGGATCGCGTAACTGGCGTCGCCCAGGCGATAGCGCCCATCGCGCACCATGCCGACAATCGGGAACAGGATCGGCGCGTGGCCGGTCCAGAACGCCGGGTCGGCATCGGTCATGTACTCGCGCCCGTCCGCGTCGGCGAGCGACCACAGCTCCGCACCCAAGGGATTGATGCGCGCGGTCAGCTTATCCGATGCGATCGAGACGAGTTCGCTCATGGCGCTATCCCCGCAGCGTCGCGCCGAGCTTGGCGGCGGCGGCGGTGACCTTGTCGGCAATCGCCTTCAGGTCTGCCTCGGCATAGCTCTTCTCGCCGGGCTGGAGCGTCACGTCGATCCCGAGCGATTTGTGGCCGTCCGGCACACCGGCACCACGGAAGTCGTCGAACAGGCGGCCCGCGACGATGTTCGCCTTGTCCGCGCCCTGCACCGCACGCACGAGATCGGCGGCAGGCAGCGAGGATGGCACCAGGAAGGCAAAGTCGCGCGTAACCGGCTGCAGCGCGGGCGGCGCATAGGCGTGGCGGGCGAATCCGCTGGCAGACTTGCGCGCGGGGATCGCATCGAGGAACAACTCGGCCAATGCCACCGGACCTTCCAGGTCGAACTGGCGCGCGGTCGCGGGATGCAGCATGCCGAAGCGGGCCAACACGGTCCTGGGCCCCAGCCGCAAGGTGCCCGACTGGCCGGGATGGAACTGCGCCCCGGCTTCTCCCATCACCTGCAGCTTGTCGACCGGTGCACCGGCCTCGGCCAGCAAGGCGAGGGCCTCGGCCTTGGCGTCATAGGCATCGAAGCTGGCCGCCTTGCCCGTTGCCCAGCCGCGCGGGCTCTTCTCGCCGGCGAGCACGAGGCCGAGCGCCAGGCGTTCGTCGCTGGCGCCGCTGCCCCCACGCAAGTAGCGCCGGCCGAGTTCGAACAGGCGCAGCCCCTTCGCGCCACGGTCGAGGTTGCGCCTGGCGGCCGAGAGCAGGCCCGGCAGCAAGGATGGGCGCATGGCCTTCATGTCCTCGCTGATCGGATTGGCCAGCGTCCAAACCTCACCGTCCGCGAAGTGCTCGGCCTCGGCCACCGGCAGGAACGACCAGGTCACCGCCTCGTGCAGGCCCCGTGCGGCTGCGGCGCGGCGCACCCGCCGCTCCAGCCTCTGCGCCGGAGTAGCGGTCGGCCGCGCGACCCCGTCCGCGCGCGGCAGGGCAACGCTCTTCACTTCGTCGATGCCGTGGATGCGCACGACTTCCTCGACCAGGTCTGGCCCACCGTCGATGTCGGGCCGCCAGCCCGGGACGGTGACGATCCACCGCTTGTCGAAGCCCGCCTCTTCCGCGACGACGCCAAAGCCGAGACTTTCCAGGATCGCCTGCTGCCGCTGCGGCGAGATGGCGACGCCGCCCAGCCGCTCGGTCAGATCGGGATCGAAATGGACGGTCTTGGGTGTTGACGGCGCGGCGCCCGCCCGGACGATCTCGGAAGCCTCGCCGCCACACAGCTCCAGGATCAGCCCGGAAAGGATATCGAGGCCGGAATCGAGGAACGTGGGGTCGATCCCGCGCTCGAAGCGGCTGCGCGCATCGGAGGTGAGGTTCAGCTTGCGCCCGGTGCGGGCGATCCGCTCGGGATCGAAGTAGGCGATCTCCAGCAGGACGTCGGTGGTGCTCTCCTCGCAGCCCGAGTGCTCGCCACCCATGATGCCGGCGATGTCGTGCACGCCGACCGTGTCGGCAATCACCGTCATCTCGGCGTCGAGCGCATAAGTCTTGCCGTTCAGCGCGATGACCTGCTCGCCGTCCCGCGCACGGCGGGCGACGACCGCGCCGGTCAGCTTGGCTAGGTCATACGCATGCGCGGGCCGGCCATATGCGAGCATGACGTAGTTGGTCGCGTCCACCAGCGCCGAGATCGGGCGCTGTCCGGCGGACTTGAGGAAATCCTGCAGCCACTGCGGCGAAGGACCATTGCGCACGCTCTTGATGACGCGGCCGTAGAACGCCGGGCAGCCTTCCGGATCGTCGGTGCGGATCTCGATCGGGCACGGGAAAGTCGCGGCGACGTTGACTGCAGGGACGGGCTTGAGCGTGCCGAGCCCCTTGGCGGCAAGATCGCGCGCGATGCCGTAGACGCCCATGCAGTCGGGCCGGTTGGGGGTGATCGATACGTCGATGACGGGATCGACGCCACGGTATTCGGCGAACGAGGTGCCCACCGGCGCATCCTCAGGCAGCTCGATGATGCCGTCGTGATCGTCGCCCAGTTCCAGCTCGCGGGTCGAGCACATCATGCCGTTCGATTCGACGCCGCGGATGGCGGACTTCTTGAGCTGCAGACCATTGGCCGGCACCACCGCGCCGGGCAGCCCGAGCACGCCCACGAGGCCCGCCCGAGCATTGGGAGCGCCACAGACGACCTGCAGCGGCTCGCCGGAGCCGGTGTCGACGGTGAGGACCTGCAGTTTGTCGGCATCGGGATGGCGCGCCGCGGTTAGCACCCGGGCGACCCGGAAGCCCGAGAGCTTGGCGGCAGGATCCTCGACGCCTTCCACTTCGATGCCAATGGCGTTGAGCGCATCGCAGATCGCATCGACCGAGGCGTCGGTGTCGAGATAGCGGCGCAGCCAGGAGAGCGAGAACTTCATATGGTCGTTACCTCAGGCCGCAGTGCCGACGCCGGCCGACAGGGTCGGCACGTCGAGCGCGGAGAAGCCGTAGTGCGAAAGCCAGCGGACATCGCCGTCGAAAAAGGCACGCAGATCGTCCATGCCGTATTTCAGCATGGCCAACCGATCGACGCCGGTGCCGAAGGCAAAGCCCTGCCACTCGTCCGGATCGAGCCCGGCGGCGGCGATCACCTTGCGGTTGACCATGCCGCTGCCCAGCACTTCCATCCAGCCTTCCGAGCCGCCGACGACGCGCTTGCCATTGACCATGGTGTAGCCGACGTCGACCTCGACCGAAGGTTCGGTGAACGGGAAGTAGCTGGGGCGCAGGCGCAGGACGACATCGTCGCGCTCGAAATAGGCCTTCAGGAAGGTCTCCAGCGTCCATTTCAGGTGGCCGAGGTGGATGCCCTTGTCGATCACCAGGCCTTCGATCTGGTGGAACATCGGCGTGTGCGTGGCATCGCTGTCCGAGCGATAGACCCGGCCTGGCGCGATGATCCGGATCGGCGCACCCTGCTCGATCATGGCGCGGATCTGTACTGGCGAGGTGTGCGTGCGCAGCAGCATCTCGCGGCCCTCGGCATCGCGGTCGGGGAAGTAGAACGTGTCGTGCATTGCGCGCGCCGGATGGCTCTCGGGCATGTTGAGCGCGGTGAAGTTGTGCCAGTCGTCCTCGATCTCCGGGCCGGTGGCGACGGCGAAGCCGAGATCGGCGAAGACTTCGGCGAGTTCGTCCATCACCTGTGAGATCGGGTGCACGCTGCCGCGCGGCGTTTCGGGTGCGGGCAATGTGAGGTCGATCGTCTCGGAGGCCAGCTGCTCTTCGAGCGCGGCGTTCTCCAATGCGGCCTTGCGAGTGGCCAAGGCCCCGGCAACGCTTTCGCGCAGGGCGTGAATCTTGGGGCCCTCGACCTTGCGCTCGTCCGGGCTCATGGCGCCCAGCGTCTTGAGCAGGGCGGAAACGTCGCCCTGCTTGCCCAGGTGCTTGACGCGCAAGGCTTCGACTTCGTCCAGCGAGCCGGCGTAGGCGATCGAGGCCAGGATGGTATCTAGATCAATCACAACGTACCTTACCTTCGTCATTCCCGCGTGGGCGGGAACCCATTTCCTGACCTTACGTCAGACATCCCGGTGCGGCGGCAACGCGTCAAACCCGAAATCAACCGCCAGATCGCGCCAGTCCGGATTGGCTTCCTCGATCAATTCGATTTTCCATGCGCGCGCCCACTTATTGAGCCGCTTTTCACGCGTGATTGCGTGCTCCATCGTCGCGTGCTGCTCATACCAGACCAGGTAATGCACGCCGTAGTCCTTGGTGAACCCGTCTATCAACCCCTCTCGATGTTGGTGCACCCTTTGCGCGAGGTTCGATGTGACACCGACATAGAGCGTGCCGTTGCGATGCGACGCCATGAGATAGACGCAAGGCTGGAACACGGCGTGCATTACCCTCCCCTTCGTCACTCCCGCGAACGCGGGAGTCCATCTCCTGAGCTCGCGTAACAGGAAACACCTGGAGATGGATTCCCGCGTTCGCGGGAATGACGAGGTTCTTTTGGTTGAGGGAGCAGCACAAAGAAAAAGGCGCGGGTAGCTTTCACCACCCGCGCCCTCGTCTGTCTCGCTAGCCTGCAGCGCTTACGCGGGAAGCGCGGCCTTGGCCTGGGCGATCACCGTGCTGAACACGCCGCCTTCGTTCATGGCGAGGTCCGCCATGGTCTTGCGGTCGAGTTCGATGCCGGCCAGCTTCACGCCGTGGATGAACTGCGAGTAGGTCAGGCCTTCGTTGCGCACGGCAGCGTTGATGCGCTGGATCCACAGTGCGCGGAAGGTCCGCTTCTTCACCTTGCGGTCGCGGTACGCGTACTGGCCGGCCTTCTCGACGGCCTGACGCGCGATGCGGATGGTGTTCTTGCGGCGGCCCCGATAGCCCTTGGCCTGGTCCAGGATCCGCTTGTGCTTGGCGCGGGTGGTAACACCCCTCTTGATACGGCTCATTGTCTATGCGCTCCTAATCAGCCCAGCCCGTAGGGCGCCCACTTCTTGATCGTCTTCGCATCGGCGTCGGAAATGACGTCGGTGCCGCGATTCTGGCGGATGTACTTGGCGTTGTGGCTGATCAGGCGGTGGCGCTTGCCGACCACGCCATGCTTCACCTTGCCGGTGGCAGTGAGCTTGAAGCGCTTCTTGACGCCGCTCTTCGTCTTCAGTTTGGGCATTTTCGTCTCCTTGGTCGGGGACACGTACGGCCGGCCCTGGCAGCCCTTTTCGCCAGGCCGGCGCGCGAATCTCTAAAAGCGAGATGCGATCGTGCCGATTGAAGGGCGCGCGCTTACCGATGTGTGGGCGGGAAAGCAAGGTGGTTCACGCGGAAGCGCGGAGATGCGGAGGAGAGAGAAGGGTGCGTGAGCGCGCGCAGAGGCGCAGAGGCGCAGAGAGGATGCAGCGCGTGCGGCTTCGCCGCGATGCGTACTTTGCTTTCCTCCCTCTGCACCTTTGCGCGCGCACTTTCTTCTTCTCCGCGTCTTGGTGCGATGCTTGAATTGAAAACGGCCCGTCCCCCCAGTCGGGACGAGCCGCTCGCATCACCCCACGGGTAACTTATGCAATCAGGCAGCCACGTCCTGCTCGTCGGGATCGCGCAGCACGTAGCCGCGGCCCCAGACGGTCTCGATGTAGTTGGCACCGCCGCAGGCGTGAGCCAGCTTCTTGCGCAGCTTGCAGATGAACACGTCGATGATCTTGAGCTCGGGCTCGTCCATGCCGCCGTAGAGGTGATTCAGGAACATTTCCTTGGTCAGCGTCGTGCCCTTGCGAAGCGAGAGCAGCTCCAGCATCGCGTATTCCTTGCCGGTCAGGTGGACGCGGGCGCTGTCGACTTCGACGGTCTTGGCGTCGAGGTTGACGATCAGCTTGCCGGTCTTGATCACCGACTGCGAGTGGCCCTTCGAACGGCGCACCACGGCGTGGATACGGGCGATCAGCTCTTCGCGGTGGAACGGCTTGGTGACGTAGTCGTCGGCACCGAAGCCGAAGCTGCGCACCTTGCTGTCCATCTCGGAGATGCCGGAAAGGATCAGCACCGGCGTCTGCACCTTGGCGACGCGCAGTTTCTTCAGCACGTCGTACCCATGCATGTCGGGCAGGTTCAGATCGAGCAGGATGATGTCGTAATCGTACAGCTTGCCGAGATCGAGGCCCTCTTCGCCAAGGTCGGTAGAATAGACATTGAAGCCTTCCGCGGTCAGCATGAGCTCGATGGCTCGGGCGGTTGTCGGCTCGTCCTCGATCAACAGCACACGCATTCGATTTTCCTTTGGTTGCCCCGAAGTGTGCGACCTTTTCGCGCTCCGAAAGAGTGCTGCCGCGAATTAACCATGAGACGTATGAAGATTAAAGGTTAATTCGTTGTAAACGCCAAGGCAGGGAGACGACGCAGCCGAGTGGTGGCTTTTCAGCCACTTGGTCCGCAAGCACTGAGCCGTTGAATGGGATGGATCCGGTCTGCCGACGTAAACGGATCGAGCGACTGGTAGCCGAAGATCCTACCCTTCAGGGGAAGGTGGCAGACGCGGAGCCGCTGGCGGAAGGGTGTCCCCGCTGGCCTGCTGTTCGGACGACGGGGTCATACCCCTCCACCACTCGCCTGGCAGCGGTTTCCTCCCTTTATTCGGGGAGGAGCAGAACTCAGGCGGTTACCGCGTTCGTCCGGACCCGTGTGGCACGCCGTTGCGCCAGTTGTCCGGCCAGCTTGGGTTCGACCCGGCGCAAGTAGGTCCACAATCCGCATTGCACGCCGATCAGCATGAGGATGAACGGCTGGAAGGCGATGCCCACGAACAGCGAGCCGAACAGGTAGATCACGTGCGCCAGCTGCAGCGACACCGCGAGCGGCGCCTGCCATTGCTCGTCGGCGCCGGTGCGCTTGCGCCAGCGGCGGCGGATCATCTCCATTTGCAGCAGGCCCGAGATCTGCAGCGTCAACCATAGCAGGAAACCGGGAATCCCCTGCTCGCCCAGCATCTCGAAATAGCTGGAGTGGAACGCGCGGCCGCTGTCCTCCTGCACTTGCGTGCGCAGGATGGTGGTGCTGCCGCTGGTCTGCGCCACCACCGTCTCGAAGCGCAGGGTGTTGCCCAGGTATACCTCGAAGCCGCCGCCGAACGGATGGCTGCCGACATAGCCGAGCGTCCACTTCCACACCGCGAGGCGCGTGCTGGCGGACTTGTCGGACTGGTTGTTCTCGATCGTGCCCATGCGCTCGGTGTAGGACGCCGGCAGGAATGGCACGGCCAGCGCCACCGCCCCCGACATCAGCGCGACGATGAGGAACCGGTGCTTGGCCGTCCGCAAGTAGAGGACCGCCAGGATACCGAGGCAGATCAGTCCGGTGCGCGCCTGGGTGCCGACCGGGATCAGCGCACAGGCGAAGATCAGCGCCCCGGCGAAGGTCCAGACCCGCCAGTCGGGCGGGAACACGGTGCCGTGCCTGGCCAGCCACAGGATCAGCGGGATGATGGCGATCGCCACGCAGCTGATGATCGAGCCTTCGTAAAGGCCGGTGTTGTTGTCGACGAAGAAGCGCAGTGCGCCGTAGCCGCCACCGCCGCCGATCGTCTTGATCGCGCCGTCGATGATGATCGCGCTGGCGGACAGCACCATGACCAGGATCACCGCCTCGATCCGCAGCCGCGTGCGAAGGGTGAGCGGCAGGAACATCGCGAAGACCAGCGCCTTCCACACCCAGGACCATTTCTCCGCCGCTTCCTTGGGGAAGTCCGCGACCAGGGTGGAATAGCCGCAGTAGAGCAGCAGCAGGAAGATCAGCGCCTGCCGGCCCGAGAAGCGCGAATCGGTCTTGTCGTCGAAGAACAGCCAGCCGGCGAAGGCGGCGGCGAAGAAGATCAGCGACGTCGGGATGTGCGAGAGGATGCCCCACGAGATGATCTGCGGCGCGACGATGTCGACATAGAGATAGGCCAGCACCCACAGGAACGGCCGCTTGCAGCCCAGCGCAAGGTAGAAGCACAGGAAGGCGGTAAGGCACAGGTCGATCACGACCGCGGCTCCGCATCGCTGCCGGAGTCCTGCTTCGACACGCCCTTGCGTCGCCAGCCGAACGCCCGCTTCGCGCTGCCCTCGGCATCAAGGTCGTCGCGCAGGAACAGCCGGATGCCGGCCAGCACCAGCAACCCATGCGCAACGGACAAGGCGAACATGTCGACCATGGCGGGCAGCGTTAGCGGGATCGAGTTGACGGCGCGTTAAGCGTTCCTGCACTAGACAATGCGCCATGATCAGGGTCCTCCACGTCCTCGACCACTCGCTGCCCATGCACAGCGGCTACACCTTCCGCACGCGTGCGATCCTGAAGGCGCAGCAGCGGCTGGGCATCGAAGTGCACGGCATTACCGGTCTGCGGCACACCATGCCGAGCGCCGCCGCCGAGGAGGCGGACGGGCTGCTGTTCCACCGTACCGCCGGCCAGGCCAGTGGCATGACGGGCCTGCGCGAATGGCGCGAGGTCGGGCTGTTCGCCGACGCCATCGAGCGGGTGGTGGAAGACTGGCGCCCCGACGTGATCCACGCGCACTCGCCCGCGCTGTGCGGCCAGGCGGCGCTTCGCGTCGCTCGCCGTCAGGACATCCCGCTGGTCTACGAGATCCGCGCCTTCTGGGAAGATGCGGCCGTCGGCAACGGCGTCACCCGGGCAGGCTCCTTGCGCTATCGCCTGACACGGCGGCTGGAGAACTTCGTCGTCGGCCATGCCGATACGATCGTGACGATCTGCGAAGGCCTGCGCGGCGACCTGATCGCACGCGGCACGGCGGCCGAACGGATCACGGTCGTTCCCAACGGTGTCGACCTCTCGCTGTTCGGCACGCCGCCCGAGCCCGATCTCGATCTCGGACGTGAGCTCGACCTGCTCGATGCCTCCGGCAGGCGGCGGCCCGTGGTGGGCTTCATCGGCAGCTTCTACGATTACGAAGGCCTCGATATGCTGATCGAAGCGATGGAACTGCTGGTGCGCTATCATCCCGAAGCGCGCCTGCTGCTCGTCGGCGGGGGGCCATGCGAGGAGGCCTTGCGGAGGCAGGCCGCCGAGTCGCCCGCGGCCCAGGCGATCCGCTTCGTCGGACGCGTTCCGCACGACCAGGTCGGGCGCTACTACGCGCTGACCGACATTCTGGCTTTTCCCCGCAAGCACAGCCGGCTTACCGATCTCGTCACGCCGTTGAAGCCGCTGGAGACGATGGCCCAGGGCAAGATCGTCTGCGCCTCGGACGTCGGCGGCCACCGCGAGCTGATCGAGGACGGCGTTACCGGTCGCCTGTTCGCGCCGGACGATGCCCAGGCCTGTGCCGGCGCGCTCGCCTCGCTGCTGACGCACCCTGGGCGCTGGCCCGCCATGCACGAGGCCGGTCGCCGCCACGTCGAGGATCGTCACGATTGGGCTCGCAATGCCGCGCGTTATCAACTTGTTTACCAAACCCTCCTAGGCCTGAACGCTCAACCGAGGCTGGGGGCAGCCGCTTAGACCCTTCGAAGGCCTGGCACTTCCCGCACTCGCCGCTGCAATTGGGGTAAGACTTTGGCCGAAGCAAAGCGCAGGAAACCGGCAGCCAGGCCGCCGATCACCAGCCATCCGCTGTTCCCGGTAACGGTGGTCCTGTGGTTCGGCGCGCTGTTCGGCCTTTGCAGCGTGGCGATTCGCCCCGGCCTGATCGAGCACATGGTGCTGGTGACCGGCATCGACCGTGTAATCCCGATGGCCGCGCCGCCGCTGGGCACCACCACGCGCATCCTGCTGGCCCTGATGATGACCGCGATCGGCTGCCTGGTCGGTTTCGTCGTCGCCCGCCGCCTTGCCAAGCCCGCGCCGCAGGCCACCGCGCGCCGCCGCCGTGCTTCTGCTGTCCCCATCGCCGCGGATGAGGGCGATTCGCCTGTCGCGCTGTTCGGTGCGGGTCGCCAGGATCTACCGGTCGATTCGGCGGACCTTGAAGAGGAGCCCGAGAGCGTCCCGACGATCCGCCGCCGCCAGCTGGCCGCGATTGCGCAGGAAGAGCGCTTCGACGATCACGCGCCGGTCCCAGGCGCCTTACCCATCCTGAACGTCGCCGATCTCGATCTCGAAAGCTTCGACGCGGCGCTCGAGGAAGAACCCTGGGTCCGCCGCAGCGAGCCGCTGCAGCTCGACTCGGCCGCTGAGGCCAAGCCCATCGACGCGCCCGAGCTTCAAGCACCTGAACGCCCTGGCGAGAAGGCAGCGTCGGCCGAGCGCCTGTTCGACGTCTACACGCACGCTGCGCCCAGCCGGTCGGTCGATGAGGAGAGCGCCCCGAGACCCGGTTTCGATCTTTTGCCGCGCGAAGAGGACATCGTCGCCGCCGCGAGTGCCGAGGCTCCGGCCATGGAGGCCCCGATCACCCCGTCCCCGGCCATGGAGGCTCCCGAGGCTCCGGCCGTCAAGGACATGACCGCTGCGGAGCGCATCGCGTCGGCCCCGCTTGACGCCTTGTCGCCTGTCGAGCTGCTGGAACGCCTGGCGCTTACCATCGCGCGTCGCCGGGCTGGCCAGGTTCACAGCGCCGCGCAGGCTCCCGCCGAGGCGCCCGCAATGCCTGCCACGCCCGTTCTCGAGCTGCCCGCCGCGCTGCGCGCGGTTCCCACGGAGGCCGCCGATGACGCATTGCCCGGCTACGTTCCGCCGCGGCAGATCGGCCGCAGCGACGACGATGCGCTGGCAGCTGGCTATTCCTCGCTGCGCAACCTTACTCGGCCGACGCTTGCTCCCTCCGCACAGGATAGCGAAACGCCCGCAGCCAAGCCTGTGATCGCCTTCCCAGGCGCCGGCGATCCCGATGAAGACCAGCCCAGGCCCGCAGCTCCGCGCGCGTTCGATGCTCCGGGTGCGACGAGCGATCGTACCGAGGAGGCTCTGCGCGCGGCTCTTGCCACCTTGCAGCGGATGAGCGGCGCCGCCTGATCGGCTGCCTTCCTCGGGATCGGCAGGCAACAAAGCTTCACAACCCACCCCGTCGTCTGGCCGGATCGTTCCGTGCCTGGGGGCTTCGCAGTTGCAAATATTACCCGCAATCGTCATGGGGAGAGTTCGGGTCAACTTGCCGCGGATCGCATCGGTGCGATTCGCGTCCTTCGCGGACGGCTGCTTGCGGTCGCCCGGAGGAGCAGGGCTGGCCCGGCAAATGACAGGACGGGTATTTATCGATGGGATTTCCGGAGCCCCAGGGCCTCTACGACGCGCGCAACGAGCATGATTCCTGCGGTGTGGGCTTTGTCGCCCATATTAAAGGCATCAAATCGCACGCCATCGTATCGCAGGCGCTGGAGATCCTCAAAAACCTCGACCACCGCGGTGGGATCGGCGCCGACCCGTTGCTGGGCGATGGCGCGGGCATCCTGATCCAGACGCCGGACGCCTTGTTCCGCAAGTGGGCGGACGCGGAAGGTCTCTCGCTACCCGCGCCCGGCGATTACGGCGTGGCGATGTGCTTCATGCCGCAGGACCAGGCCAGCCGCGACCTGATCACCCAGACGTTCGAGAAGTTCATCGCCAAGGAAGGCCAGTCGCTGATCGGCTGGCGCGACGTGCCGACCACGCTCGAAGGCCTGGGCAAGGCGGTGATCGAATCCATGCCGGTGATCCGCCAGTGCTTCGTCGCGCGCGGCCTCAACTGCGCGGATCAGGACGCGTTCGAGCGCAAGCTGCTCGCCATTCGCAAGCAGACGCAGAACCCGCTGGCGCAGATGGCGGAAAAGCACGGGCTGCCGGGCATCGCCCAGCTGTACATGCCCAGCTTCTCGACCCGCACGGTCGTCTACAAGGGCCTGCTGCTGGCGACGCAAGTCGGATCGTTCTACGACGATCTGCGCGATCCGGACTGCGTCTCGGCGCTCGGCCTGGTGCACCAGCGCTTCAGCACCAACACCTTCCCCAGCTGGAAGCTGGCGCACCCCTACCGCTTCATGGCCCACAACGGTGAGATCAACACCGTGCGCGGCAACGTGAACTGGATGAACGCGCGCCGCCGCACGCTCGAATCGGACCTGCTCGGCGCCGATCTCGACAAGATGTGGCCGCTCATCCCGCATGGCCAGTCGGACACCGCGTGCCTCGACAACGCCTTCGAGCTGCTGCTTGCGGGTGGGTACAGCCTCAGCCACGCGATGATGATGCTCATTCCGGAGGCGTGGGCCGGCAACCCGCTGATGACGTCCGAGCGCCGCGCGTTCTACGAATACCATGCCGCGCTGATGGAACCGTGGGACGGCCCCGCCGCCGTCGCCTTCACCGATGGCCGCCAGATCGGCGCCACGCTGGACCGCAACGGCCTCAGGCCCGCGCGCTTCCTCGTCACCGACGACGACCTGTGCGTCATGGCGTCCGAAAGCGGCGTGCTGCCGATCAAGGAAGACAACATCGTGCGCAAGTGGCGGCTCCAGCCGGGCCGCATGCTGCTGATCGACTTCGACCAGGGCCGCATCATCGAGGACGAGGAGCTGAAGAACCAGCTCGCCGCCGAAGAGCCCTACCAGCAGTGGCTGGACCAGGCACAGTACAAGCTCGAGGACCTCGACGTCATCGAGTCCGAGCTGACCGAGATCCCGCAGCCCACGGGCACGCTGCTCGATCGCCAGCAGGCGTTCGGCTACACTCAGGAAGACACCAGCCGCTTCCTCGAGCCGATGGCCGTCAATGCCGACGATCCGATCGGCTCGATGGGCACCGATACGCCGATCCCGGTGCTGTCGAAGAAGTCGCGCCTGCTCTACGACTACTTCAAGCAAAACTTCGCCCAGGTCACCAACCCGCCGATCGACCCGATCCGCGAGGAGCTGGTGATGAGCCTGGTGTCGATGATCGGCCCGCGTCCCAACCTGCTTGGCCACGTGGCCGGCACGCACAAGCGCCTGGAAGTCAGCCAGCCGATCCTCACCGACGAGGAACTGGCGAAGATCCGCTCGGTCGAGGCCGCACTGGACGGCGCGTTCCGCACCACGACGATCGACATGACCTGGGACGCGAACACCGGTGCCGCCGGGCTCGAACTCGCGATCAAGGAAATGTGCTGGACCGCGACCGAGGCGGTGCTGGCCGACAAGAACATCCTGATCCTGTCGGACCGCGCGCAGGGGCCTGACCGCATCGCCATGCCGGCGCTGCTGGCCACTGCCGCCGTGCACCACCACCTCGTCCGCCAGGGCCTGCGCATGCAGACCGGCCTGGTGGTCGAAACCGGCGAGGCGCGCGAAGTGCACCACTTCTGCGTGCTCGCGGGCTACGGCGCCGAGGCGATCAACCCCTATCTCGCGTTCGAGACGATCGAGGCGATCCGCGTCCGCAAGGAGCTGCCGGTCGAGGCGCGGCAGGCACAGAAGAACTACGTCTACGCCATCGGCAAGGGCATCCGGAAGGTCATGTCCAAGATGGGCATTTCGACCTACCAGTCCTATTGCGGTGCGCAGATCTTCGACGCGGTCGGCCTCCAGACCAAGTTCGTCGACAAGTACTTCACCGGCACCGCCACCGCCATCGAAGGCGCGGGCCTGCTGGAGATCGCGGAAGAAACCGTCGCTCGCCATGCCGCGGCCTACGGCGACAACCCGGTCTACAAGTCGATGCTGGATGTGGGCGGCATCTACGGCGTGCGCGTGCGCGGCGAGGAGCATGCCTGGACGTCCGAGAACATCGGCAACCTGCAGCACGCGGTGCGCGGCAATATCCCTGAGAAGTACGCGGCATTCGCACAGTCGATCAACGACCAGTCCGAGCGCATGCTGACGATCCGCGGCATGATGGAGTTCGTGCCCGGCCAATCGATCCCGCTGGACGAGGTCGAGCCGGCCAAGGAGATCGTCAAGCGCTTCGTCACCGGCGCGATGAGCTTCGGCTCCATCAGCCGCGAGGCGCACACCACGCTGGCGCTCGCCATGAACCGCATCGGCGGCAAGTCCAACACCGGCGAAGGCGGCGAGGAAGTGGATCGCTTTACCCCGCTGGCCAACGGCGACACCATGCGCTCGGCGATCAAGCAGGTCGCGAGCGGACGGTTCGGCGTGACCACCGAGTATCTCGTCAACGCCGACGACATCCAGATCAAGATGGCCCAGGGCGCGAAGCCCGGCGAAGGCGGCCAGCTGCCGGGCGACAAGGTCGACAAGACCATCGGCAAGGTGCGCCACTCGACGCCGGGCGTCGGCCTCATCAGCCCGCCGCCGCACCACGACATCTACTCGATCGAAGATCTCGCGCAGCTGATCCACGATCTCAAGAACGTGAACCCGGCGGCGCGCATCTCGGTCAAGCTGGTGTCCGAAGTGGGCGTCGGCACCGTGGCCGCGGGCGTCTCCAAGGCCCGCGCCGATCACGTCACGATCTCGGGCTACGAGGGTGGCACCGGCGCCTCGCCGCTGACTTCGCTGACCCACGCGGGCTCGCCCTGGGAGATCGGCCTCGCAGAGACGCAGCAGACGCTGCTGCTCAACAACTTGCGCAGCCGCATCGTGGTCCAGGCCGACGGCGGCATCCGGACCGGTCGTGACGTCGCGGTCGCCGCGCTGCTCGGCGCGGAAGAGTTCGGCTTCGCCACCGCGCCGCTGATCGCGGCCGGCTGCATCATGATGCGCAAGTGCCACCTCAACACCTGCCCGGTCGGCGTCGCGACGCAGGACCCGGTGCTGCGCGCGCGCTTCACCGGCCAGCCCGAGCACGTGGTGAACTACTTCTTCTTCGTCGCCGAGGAACTGCGCGCCATCATGGCCGAGCTGGGCTTCCGCACGATCGAGGAGATGGTCGGCCGCGTCGACCGGCTCGATACCCGCAAGGTGATCGCGCACTGGAAGGCCAAGGGCGTCGACCTGTCGAAGATCCTCTACAACCCCGGCAAGGGCGACAGCCCGTCCCTGAACTGGTCGCAGCACCAGGACCACGGGCTGGAGCACGCGCTCGACAACCAGCTGATCGAAGCCAGCGCCGATGCGCTGGACAACCGTCAGCCGGTCCGCATCGAGAAGCCGGTGATCAACGTCAACCGCACGGTGGGCGCCATGCTCTCGGGCGAAGTGGCGCGCCGCTTCGGTCATGCCGGCCTGCCCGACAACACGATCAACGTGAAGCTCACCGGCGTCGCAGGCCAGAGCTTCGGCGCTTGGCTCGCCCACGGCGTCACGCTCGACCTGACGGGTGACGCCAACGACTACGTCGGCAAGGGCCTCTCGGGCGGCCGCGTGATCGTGCGCCAGCCCGGCCACGTGGACCGTGACCCGACGCGCAACATCATCGTCGGCAACACCGTGCTCTACGGCGCGATCGCGGGCGAGGCGTTCTTCAATGGCGTCGCGGGCGAGCGCTTCGCCGTCCGCAACTCGGGCGCCGTCGCGGTGGTCGAAGGCTGCGGCGACCATGGCTGCGAGTACATGACCGGCGGTGTCGTCGCGGTGCTGGGCAACACCGGCCGCAACTTCGCGGCAGGCATGTCGGGCGGCATTGCCTACGTCTACGACGAGGACGGCGTGTTCGATCAGCTCGCCAACAAGGCGATGGTCGACTTGCTGCCGATCAGCGCCGATCGGGACGAGGATGACGGCGCCGGCCGGCCGCAGCAGCGCACCAACGGCGTGAACGACGCCGGAATGGGCGATCCGCTGCGCCACGACGCCGATCGCCTGCGCGTGCTGCTCGAACGCCACCACCTGCATACCGGCTCGAAGCGCGCCCGCGCGCTGCTCGACGACTGGAGCAATGCGGTGGGCAAGTTCGTGAAGGTGATGCCGCGCGACTACGCCAAGGCGCTCAAACAGCTCGAGGCCGAACGGTTGGAAGCGGCTTCGGTGGCTGCCGAGTAAGCGCAAGTTCGGGCTCCGGCCTCGCCGGAGCCCCCAATTTCTGGCATAAGCCATGATGCGGGAGCGTCGTCGGGATCGGCGCTCACGGGGAGTATCTCAAGATGGGTAAGGAAACCGGGTTCCTCGAACTCGACCGCCACGACCGCGGCTACGAAGCGCCGGAAGCGCGGCTGAAGAACTACAAGGAGTTCATCGTCCCACTGCCGGAGGCCGACCTCAAGGCCCAGGCCTCGCGCTGCATGAACTGCGGCGTGCCGCATTGCCACACTGGCTGCCCGGTCAACAACATCATCCCCGACTGGAACCACCTGGTCTACGAGAACGACTGGAAGAACGCGCTCGAGGTCCTGCACTCGACCAACAACTTCCCCGAATTCACCGGCCGCATCTGCCCCGCGCCGTGTGAAGCGGCCTGCACGCTGAACATCATCGACCAGCCCGTCACCATCAAGTCGATCGAATGCGCGATCGTCGACAAGGGCTGGCAGAACGGCTGGATTAGCCCGCAAGTGCCGGCCAAGCGCACCGGCAAGACCGTGGCCGTCGTCGGCTCGGGCCCCGCCGGCCTCGCCGCCGCGCAGCAGTTGGCGCGGGCCGGTCACACCGTCACCGTGTTCGAGAAGAACGACCGCCTGGGCGGGCTGATGCGTTACGGCATCCCCGACTTCAAGATGGAGAAGCACCTCATCAACCGGCGCGCCATGCAGATGGAAGCCGAAGGGGTCACCTTCCGCACCGGCATGGAAGTGGGCGTGACGATCTCGGTCCATTCGCTGAAGGAGAACTTCGACGCGATCGTCTTCGCGGGCGGCGCCGAGGAAGCGCGCCGGCTCGACATCCCGGGTGCCGAGCTGCCCGGCGTGCGCCTGGCGATGGAATTTCTGACCCAGCAGAACAAGCGCAATGCCGGCGACGATGAGCTGCGCGCCGCCCCTCGCGGTTCGCTGACCGCCACCGGCAAGCACGTCATCGTCATCGGCGGCGGCGACACCGGCTCGGATTGCGTCGGCACCAGCAACCGCCAGGGCGCGCTCTCGGTCACCCAGATCGAGATCATGCCCAAGCCGCCCGAGATCGAAGACAAGGCGATGAGCTGGCCGTTCTGGCCGCTGCGCCTGCGCACCTCCTCCAGTCACCAGGAAGGCTGCGAGCGCGACTGGGCGGTGCTGACCAAGCGTGTCGTCGGCGGCAATCAGGTTTCCGGGCTGGAATGCGTGCGCGTCGAGTGGAAGGACGGCAAGATGGTCGAGATCGAAGGCAGCGAGTTCACGCTGCAGGCCGATCTGATCCTCCTCGCCATGGGCTTCACCGGCCCGCGCACGGCCGGCATGCTGGACCAGTCGGGCGTCGAGCTCGACCCGCGCGGCAACGTCAAGGCGAACGTCTTCGAGTACCGCACCAGCGACGACAAGATCTGGGCCTGCGGCGACATGCGCCGTGGCCAGAGCCTGGTGGTCTGGGCGATCCGCGAAGGCCGCCAGTGCGCCCGCGCGGTCGACGAAGCGCTGATGGGCGTCTCCGAACTTCCGCGCTGAGGCGATACCTTAACGCCCCGTCGTCCCGGGCTTGACCCGGGACCGGTTTCGGCAGTGATGAACCTCGAAAGCTTGCGCCGGCAAGCTCGCACGATGGCGGAACCGGTCCCGACTCCCTCGCCTGCGCGAGGGCAGGCAGCCCGGGACGACGCTATAGCGTAACCGGGAGATACACGATGCTGCTGGAAATCGCCGAGATCGAAGTCAGGCCGGGCCAGGAAGACGCCTTTGCCGCCGCCATGAACGAAGGCGGTCTCGCCGACCTGGCAGCCTGCAAGGGCGCGGTGGAAGTGCGATTCGGCCGCGGTGTCGAGAACCCGAGCAAGTTCCTGTTCCACGTGGTCTGGACCTCGATCGAGGACCACGTTGCGGCGCGCGATCTCGAAAGCTTCGGCAAATTCCGGGCGGCGTTCGGCGATCTGACGCAGGGCGGCTCCATGAGCCACTATGTGCTGGGAGATGTGGTCGCCGGGGCTTTGGCCTGAAGACCCGTCGTCCCGGGTTTGACCCGGGGCCGGTTTCGCCATGTCGCGAGTTCGGTGGCTGCACCGACAGGTTCATCACTGCCGAAACCGGTCCCGGGTCGAGCCCGGGACGACGCTAGGTCCAGTTGATCGGCTCGCGGCCGTTCGCCCCCAGGAACGCGTTCGCTCGGCTGAAATGCCGGCAACCGAAAAACCCGGTCATTGCCGACAACGGGCTGGGATGCGGCGCCATCAGCACCAGGTGCCGCCCGTCCATCAGCCCCGGCACCCGCTGGGCCTTGCGCTGGGCGTGATTGCCCCAGAGCAGGAACACGCAAGGCTCGCTCCTGGCCGCGACCGCCGCAACCGCCGCGTCCGTCACTGCCTCCCACCCGCGGTTGGCATGCGAGCCGGCCTTGCCCTCCTCCACCGAGAGCGAGGTATTGAGCAGCAGCACACCCTGCCGCGCCCAGCGCTCCAGGTTGCCGCCGACCGGCACCGCGCCGCCGATGTCGGCCGCGATCTCCTTGTTGATGTTGCGCAGCGAGGGCGGGACCTTCACGCCGTCGGGCACAGAAAAGGCCAACCCGTGCGCCTGCCCGGCACCGTGATAGGGATCCTGCCCCAGGATCAGCACCTTGACCGCGTCCAGCGGCGTCAGCGTGAAGGCGCGAAGGCGGCTCTCGCGCGGCGGGTATATTCGCTTGCCGGCCGCTTCCTCCGCATCGAGAAACCCCAGCAGCGCCTGCGTTTCCGGCCGCTCCAGCACCGGCTGCAACGCGGCCTGCCAGCTTGGCGGCAGCAATCCGGCGGGATCGAGAGTGCTCATGACGGATGCGCCCATTGCGAAAGCGAAGGGCAAGCCTTAAGCATCCTAGGCTTATGGCTGTCCACCTCCACGAAGAAGATCTCCCCGCAGGCGTCCTGGCCCCCGGCCCAGTCGCCGTCGATACCGAGACCATGGGGCTGATCACCCCGCGCGACCGCTTGTGCGTGGTCCAGATCTCCGATGGCCAGGGCGACGAACACCTGGTGCGCTTCCGCGTCGGCAGCGACTATGCCGCGCCGAACCTGCGCGCCGTGCTCGGCGATCCCGAGCGCCTGAAGCTCTACCACTTCGCCCGGTTCGACCTTGCCGCGATCGAGCACTATCTCGGCACCACCGCGGCGCCGGTGTTCTGCACCAAGATCGCCAGCAAGCTGACCCGCACCTACACCGACCGGCATGGCCTGAAGGACATCGTGCGCGAGCTGCTGGGCAAGGAAATCTCCAAGCAGCAGCAGTCGAGCGACTGGGGCGCGGCAGAGCTCTCCGAGCCGCAGCGCGAGTATGCCGCCAGCGACGTGCGGTACCTGCATGCCATGCGCGACATCTTCGTCGAGCGCCTGGCGCGTGAGGGCCGGACCGAATTGGCGCAGGCCTGCTTCGACTTCCTGCCGCATCGTGCCCGGCTCGACCTGTCCGGCTGGCCCGACCACGACATCTTCAGCCACGAAGCGGCCTGACTTCCCGTGTCGCTGCAAGCCAACCAGGTCCGCGATCGCCGCCGCCACTTCGCGGCGCCCGGCGGCTCGCACGATCGCATGGTCGGCTTCCTCGGCAAGGCCCTGCCCGCCGGCATTGGCCTGATGGCCGCGGTGATGATCCTGGTGCCGCTGTCCCCGCGCGGCGAAATCAGCTTCCTGCTGGACCGCAACAAGGTGGCGATCACCAACGAGCGTGTGCAGGTGGCGGATGCGGCCTACAAGGGCGCGGACAACAAGGGGCGGCCCTTCGTGGTGACCGCGGGCAACGCCGTCCAGCAGACCGCAGCCGTGCCGGTGGTGCGCCTCAACGATCTGATCGCCAGGCTGAACCTGACCGACGGGCCGGCCGAGATCCGTGCGCCTACCGGTGCCTACAACTACGACACCGAGAAGATCGCAGTGGATGGACCGGTGGATTTCACCGCGTCCGACGGCTATCGCATGCGGACCAACAACGTGGCGGTCGACATCAAGTCGCAGAACGCAGTCGGCGCGGGCGGGGTCACGGGATCGGTGCCGACCGGCACGTTCCGCGCCGACCGCATCGTCGCCAATCTGGAAGACCGCACCGTGAAGCTCGAAGGTAACGCCCGGCTGCGCATGACGCCCGGCAAGCTGAGGATCCCGAAATGACGCGCAACCGCCTTCGCAGCGCGATTCTGGCCGGTGCCGTGGCGAGCCTCGGCGTGGTCGGCGTGCAGCAACTGGGTGCGCAGGCGCTCGCGGGCCACAACAGCAACGCGCCGGTCGACTACGCCGCGGACCGCATCGAGCTGCAGGACAAGCAGAACCGTGTCGTCCTGTCCGGGAACGTCGACATCAAGCAGGCGGAACTGCGACTGCGCGCGACCCGAACGGTCGTCGACTTCACCAATGCCGGCTCAATGCAGATCCAGCGCATCACCGCCAGTGGCGGCGTCACCGTCAACCGCAACGACGAGACGGCGACCGGCGATGTCGGGATCTACGACTTCAATCGCCGCATCATCACGATGGTCGGCAACGCCTCGCTGAAGCGCGGCGGTGGCGACACGCTGCACGGCAACCGCTTCGTGGTGGACCTGAACAGCGGCGTGTCCTCGGCGGAAGGCCGGGTGACGGGTACGTTCAGCGTGCCCAAGAAGCAGTAGCGACCACCCGCTTCGGCATTCCCGCGAAGGCGGGAATTCATCTCCAGGTCTCTCCTGTTACACGTCGGTAAGTGCAGGCATGCGCTTGCGGACCGCGCGTGCGCCGCTGCGCAGCGGCGTGAGTTCAGGAGGGTGGAATCCCGCCTACGCGGGAATGACGAAGATTGGGCGCGCGAAGCCGACGGCCGCGTCAGAACGCCCGGTCGTGGACCAGCACGCGCAAGGTCAGGAAGATGATCTTGATGTCGCGCAGGATCGTCCAGCCCTCGAGGTACTCGAGATCGGACTGCAGGCGCGACACCAGGTCCGATTCCTTCTCGGTCGCGCCGCGGAATCCGCGGACTTGGGCAAGACCGCTCAGGCCGGGCTTGAGGCTGTGGCGCTGCCAGTAGCGCAAGTCGACTTCCCAGAACAGCTTGGAACCCGCCTGTGAGCCGATCGCGTGTGGCCGCGGGCCTACCAGGCTCATGTCGCCCAGCAGCACGTTGAACAGCTGCGGCAGTTCATCGATCGAGGTGGAACGGATGAAGCGGCCGACCCGGGTGATCCGCTGGTCGCCCTTGGAGGCGGAGACATTGCCCTCGCTGTCGCACAGCGCCACCGTCATCGAGCGGAACTTGTACATGTTGAAGAAGCGGTTGCCCCGGCCCATGCGGCGCTGGACGAAGAACACCGGACCGCGGTCCTGCAATTTGATCGCGGCAGCGACGGCGAGCAGCAGCGGCGAGAGCATCAGGATCGCGGTACCGGCAAACGAGACGTCGAGCAGGCGCTTGATGATGCGGTCGCGCAGGCCCAGCGGGCCCGCCGACACCAGCAGCAGCCCGTGACCACTGTGAACGCGAGCGCCTTGTGCGCCAAGGCGCGCCACTTCGTCGTCCAGCACTTCGCCATCGACGTTGGCACCCTTGAGCATCATCGCCCAGTCGGCGCGGCGTGCGGCGGGGCAGCTGACGATAACCCGATCGATGTTGCGCAGCGCCAGGCCGATGCGGTCGAGCATGTGCGGGTCGTTGAGGTTGGGCTTGAGCCCCATCGCATTGGCCGAGACGCGGATCGCTCCGGGAATGTCGACGCGCGGGCCACCGTCGTCGATGACGAGTTCGTTGTAGGGATTGGAGCCGCAGCGGAACTGCGTAAAGCTGCGCATCTGCAGGCGCATCCATAGCAGGAGCAGGATGGTGCAGATGGTGCCGCTGCTGAAGCCCAGCCGCGAGAAGTCGGACGAGGCCTTGGCGAAGAAGGCGATGAACACCACGGCAGCAACGGAGAGCAGCAGCGCCGCCTGCGAGCGGAAGATACCCACCCACGAATCGCGCAGGGCAGCGACCGAGTACGAGCCGTTGTACAAGGCGATGGTCAGGAAGACCGGCAGGAGCAGTTCGCTCTGCCCCAGGGCATCCGAGAGCCCGACCATCCCCGAGAACAAGTAGCCGGCAAGTCCGAAGCCGGCGAAGATCGAGACGATATCGCCCACCATGAGGGCAAGGTAGCACTGCAACCTGCGCCGCTCGAGCGAGGGTGCGACGACCAGCTCGTCGGCGGCCGTATCGATACCCGCAAGCGGGCGCACTGCGAACGGCGCATTCATTCGCTCTTGGCTCCCTGAACCGGTTTTACCCCGCAGCGCCGTCATGCGTTCCCATTCGCCCACGTCGACACTGCTTTGCTGCAGTGCAACAGGTATAATCCCCTAACAAATCTTATGCAATGCCAAGGTTCTCGCCAAGATCAGAGTGCCTGGCGTTTACGTGTCAATTCGGAACCGGCGAGCCGCGCTATTGTCGCAAGTTCTTGTGCCAGCAGCAGTTCACTATCGGCGCTGTTGCCAAGCATGGTCTGGTGCAGGGCGAGGATTCGCTGCACCAATCGTTCGAGTCGCGGACCGCGCCAGGCGCGCAGCTGGTCACCGAGCACCGCCTTGTCGCGCCAGAAGATTCGCCGCGCGTTCGCTTCGGCATCGAGGAACTGCGCGAGGTTCTGGCCCGGCCCCATGCGCGAGGACAGCGCCGCGAGCTGGGCCACGCGCCGCTCGATCGCCAACAGGATGCCCACGGGTGAGATCTGCATGGCGCGCATGCGCGCCAGTTCGGGGCCGAGCCGCTCGCGCTTGCCGCCCATCACCGCGTCGACGATCGGCGCGAAGTCGTCGTCCGAGGTCTGCGCGCCGATCGCCTCCAGGTCATCGCTGGTGACCGTGCGGGGGCTTTCGGGGCTGGCGTCGCAATAGAGCGCGAGCTTGGCAATCTCCGAGCGGGCGAGTCGCGTATCGAGTCCGGCCCCCCGGGCGATCCGCTCGGCCAGGTCGCTGCTCAGCCGTAAGCCCGCCGCGCCGGCCTGGTTGCGCACGCTGGCAGCGACCGAGCCCAGGTCGGGCGGATGGAACATCGCCACCAGCGCGTCGGGCCGGGTGGCCAGGAGCTTGGCGGTGCGCGACTTGTCCGAGGCGCCGGTCGCCACGATCAGCACCGGGCAGGGGTCGACATCGCCTTCGATCAAATTGGCGACAGCATCGTGCGCGTCGTCGCCGGCAGCGCGGATCCAGATGTGGCGGGTGCCGCCGAACAGCGACGTGGAGCGCGCCTCGTCGCCGAGCCGCACCGGGTCCCGGCGCAGTTCGGCACCGGAGAACTCGATCCGCTCGCCGGGGTCGGACAGCAGCGAGACGATGCGCGCGGCGGCGTCGGCGGCACCGGCCTCGTCGGGGCCGCAGAAAAAGAACACGCGCGCCAAGGCTGCGGCCTTGGGCGCTAGGCTCGCAAAATCCTTCTGAGTCGCCTTCACGCGCGGATCACCTCAGCGCGACGGGGCCGCGCCCTTGCGAAGCTGCAGCGCCACACTGGTGACGATGCGGTCGGCGATGTCCCTGGCAAGGTTTTCGAGCGCGGTCTGCTCGGCCGCGACCGTGGCGTAGTCGGACGAGATCACGTCGATGCCCGCGTCCGAGCCGGCGGTGGCATCGAGCAGGATGGCATTGTCGTTGAGGTCAACCAGTTGATAGCGCGCACGCAGGGTCCGCCGCTCGCGGCTGACGGTGTCGTCGCTCAGCAAGCCGAAAGCTTCGAGCCTGTCGTCGAGCCGCACGTCGAGCCGATAGCGCGGTGCCTCGCTCGTCGAGCCGCCGAGCTTGTCGTTCAGCGCATTGCGCACCAGCCAGCCGGCGCGGCCATCGATGGCCGCGACCTGGATCCCGGCCAGTCCGCGCGCGACGGTGCCGTTGCCGCCGCCGGCGTACATCGGCTGCAGCCCGCATCCGGCGAGCGACAGGGCGCACAGAGCCGCAGCAAGGAGCCTCATGCGACCAGGTTGACCAGGCGGTCAGGCACCACGATGACTTTCCTTATCTCGGCCCCGTCGAGCGCACGCTGCACCTTGTCGCTGGCGAGCGCAAGCGCCTCCAGCTCCTCCCTGGACGTGCCCTTGGCAACGGTCAGGGTGTCGCGCAGCTTGCCCTTGACCTGGACGGCGATGGTCACCTCGTCTTCTACCAGCAGTGTCGGGTCGACCGCTGGCCAGGCCGCGAGCGAGACGAGATCCTCGCCCCCGATCGTGCCCCAGGCCTCTTCGGCGAGGTGCGGCATCATCGGCGCGACCAACAGCAGGAGAGTGCGGATCGCGGCCGAGCGGCTGGCGGACGGCTGGGCCTTCTCGACCGCGCTGGTCAGTTCGTAGATACGCGCGACGGCCTTGTTGAACGACAGCGCCTCGATGTCCTCGGCCACCAGCGCGACAGTCTGGTCGCGCTTGCGGTCGATTGCCTTGTCCTCGCCGGTGGCATTCGCGTCGAACTGCGCAAACAGCCGCCACAGACGCTGGACGAAGCGGGCGCAGCCTTCAATGCCGGCTTCCGACCACGGCAAGTCGCGCTCGGGCGGGCTGTCGGAGAGCATGAACCAGCGGATCGCGTCGGCGCCGTATGTTGCGACGATCGCGTCGGGATCGACGACGTTCTTCTTCGACTTCGACATCTTGATGACGCGGCCGATCTCAACCGGAGCGCCATCGGCCAACAGCTTGGCCGACTCGCCGCCGCGTTCGATTTCCGCAGGGCTGAAGTAGACCGGCTGGCCGTTGGCATCGTCGATGCGGAAGTACGTCTCGTGCGTCACCATGCCTTGGGTGAACAGGCTGGCGAACGGCTCCTTCACCTCGATCTTGCCGATGCGGGCGAGCGCGCGGGTCCAGAAGCGGGCGTAGAGCAAGTGCAGGATCGCGTGCTCGATGCCGCCGATGTACTGCTCGACCGGGAGCCATTTCGCGATGGCTTCGCGGTCGAACGGCTTGTCGCCCGGCTGGCTGGCGAAGCGAAGGAAGTACCAGGACGAATCGACGAAGGTATCGAGCGTGTCGGTCTCGCGCACCGCCGGCTTGCCGCAGTCGGGGCAGTCGACGTGCTTCCAGGTGGGATGACGCACCAGCGGATTGCCCGGAGTCTGGAAGTCGACGTCCTCGGGCAGCACGACGGGCAGCTGGTCCTTGGGGACGGGCACCACGCCGCAGGCCTCGCAGTGGATGAACGGGATCGGCGTGCCCCAGTAGCGCTGGCGGCTGACGCCCCAGTCGCGCAGGCGCCATACCGTCTTGCCTTCGCCCCAGCCTTCCGACTCGGCGCGCCCGATGACGGCGGCTTTGGCGTCGGCGACGCTCATGCCGGTGAGGAAATCGGAGTTGACCAGCACGCCGTCGCCCGCTTCCGCCTCACCGCCGAAAGGCTTGTCGGCGTCAGCCGGATCGGCGGCGACCACGCGCACGATCGGCAAGCCGAACTTGGTCGAGAACTCGAAGTCGCGCTGATCGTGGCCCGGAACGCCCATGACCGCGCCGGTGCCGTAGTCCATCAGCACGAAGTTCGCGATCCACACCGGCAGGTCCGCGCCGGTGAACGGATGGCGGACCTTGAGGCCGGTGTCGAAGCCCAGCTTCTCGGCGGTTTCCAGCTCGGCGGCGGTGGTGCCGCCCTGCTTGCACAGCTCGATGAAGGCCTGCGCCTCCGGCGAGTTCGCGGCAATGGCCTGCGCCACATGATGCTCGGCGGCGACGGCGACGAAGCTGGCGCCGAAGATCGTGTCGGGGCGAGTCGAGTAGACTTCGATCTCATCTGCGAAGTTGATCGGCTTGAACCGAAACTGCAGGCCCCGCGACTTGCCGATCCAGTTCTCCTGCATCAGCTTGACCTTGTCGGGCCAGTTCTCGAGGCTCTGCACGCCTTCGAGCAGTTCCTCGGCAAAGTCGGTGATCTTAAGGAACCACTGGGAGAGCTTGCGCTTCTCCACCAGCGCGCCCGAGCGCCAGCCGCGCCCGTCGATCACCTGCTCGTTGGCCAGCACGGTCTGGTCGACCGGGTCCCAGTTGACCGAGCTTTCCTTGCGATAGACGAGGCCTGCTTCGTACAAGTCGAGGAACAGCGCCTGTTCGTGGCCGTAGTATTCAGGCTCGCAGGTCGCCAGTTCGCGGCTCCAGTCGAGCGCGAAACCCAGGCGCTTCAGCTGCGCCTTCATGTTGGCGATGTTCTCGCGAGTCCAGCCGCCGGGGTGGACGCCCTTCTCCATCGCCGCGTTTTCCGCCGGCATGCCGAACGCGTCCCAACCCATCGGGTGGAGCACTTCGTGCCCGGTCATCCGCTTGTAGCGGGCCAGCACGTCGCCCATCGTGTAGTTGCGCACGTGGCCGATGTGGATGCGCCCCGAGGGATAGGGGAACATCTCCAGCACGTAGCTGCGCGGCTTGGGGCTGGCGTCGTCGGCGGCGAAGCACTGGCGCTCGTCCCAGACACGCTGCCAGCGCGTGTCGGCGGTGGCGGGGTCGAACCGCTCGGTCATTGTCGGGGATTCTCCAGCGGGCATGCGCGCCACTTACACAGCTTCGTCATTCCCGCGAAGGCGGGAATCCATCTCCAGGTGGTTCCGGTTACGCGACGTCAGGAGATGGATCCCCGCGTTCGCGGGGATGACGAAGGTAAGTATAAGGCGTGGCTCCGCCGCCCTCTCAGCCGACCGAATTGCGCCGCAGGTCGCGGGCGCGGGTGAGGATGATGTCTTCCAGCTTCTGCACGGTCGCGGCCTGCACCGGCGCGGCGACCCAGCCACCGCCCTGCTGCACTTCGCGGCTGGCGGCGACGCGCAACGCATCGGCGCGCAGATCGGCGTCCAGGATGGTCACCGAGACTTTCACGCGCTCGCCGGGGTTCTTGGGGTTGGAATACCAGTCGGTCACGATCACGCCGCCGTTGCTGTCGGTCTGCAGCAGCGGCATGAACGACAGCGCATCGAGGCTGGCGCGCCACAGGTAGCTGTTGACACCGATCGTCGTCACCTGGGTCGGCGCGACTTCCTTGCGCACTTCCTTCTTGCCGCCGCAGGCGCCGAGCGCGGCGACGAGCGCGAGGCCGAGGCCGGCGCGCAGCACCGGGGCGAGAGTCGTGCCGAGTTTTGAGGCGCTGCGGACTGTCATCGTCGTTCCCAGTTTCCTGTATCTCGCGGGTGGCTTGGCGCGCGTGTGCGCTTGCCCGCTCATCCTCAGCCTCTATCGCCGCCGCGCCGACCCGGCAAGTGCGCCCTGTTCCCGTCCGCCGCAGCCGCCGAGCGCGGTTGCCTGTCGTCTCGCATCAGAATGTGTTAAGCGGGCGATCGACAAGCAGAGTCCGTCAGTGGACCGGATTGGACGTCATGAGGAACATAAGGATGAAGGCGGGGCAGGATCGCAAGGGCGGAACCACCGCGTCGGTGCTGCTCGCCGGCGCCGTGACCTTGCTGGCGTTGCCGAGCGCCGTGCTGGCGTTCACCGCGGATTTCAGCGCCAAGGACGAGGCTGGCCCCAGCATCGAGCCGGCACCTGTCGCCCAGCCCTCGCACGGACTGTCGCGCGCACTGGCGATCCGCTCGCTGGCGAAGGGGCAGCTGTTTCCCTTCACCCCGGCGGGAATCGCCAACCAGTCCGAGCGCGCGGTCACCGTCGCCGTGCGAGTCGATGGAGCGGCGGCGCGGGCGATCACGGTGCGCGGACGCAGCCTGGCGCAGCAGGACGGCGATGCCAGCCACCTGCGGATCGCGCCGACCGGCTTCAGCCTGGGCGTTTCGCGTGGCTATCGCAATTTCGCGCAGGACATCACCCAGCAGGCCGCGCCGCCGAAGACCGCCATGGACCTGCCCGACCTGCACAAATACAGCCTGGCACCGTCGCGTTCCAAGGGCGACGACTCGCGCTTCTCGCCCCGGATCAGCCTGGAAGAGAAGGCCACCACCGGCCGCGCGCCGCGCACGTTCGGAGTCGACGGCAGCGAAGTGGACCTGGGCGGAGCCTATCGCGTCACCGGCAACCTGGCCGTGACGGCCGGCGTTCGCTACTCGCAGGAGCGCGAGCGGCTCACACCGTTGACCGATGGCAAGCAGGACAGCCAGGCGGTCTATGTGGGTACGCAATTCAGTTTCTGACCGGCGCCGCGCCAAGCCGCCGCAGCATATTCCATGCACGGCATGTCATGACAGACCTTCGGAGCAACTTGTGCTGTCCTGCTCCTGCCCCTAGCAAGGTGTGGGAGTGAGAACGCTTGGCGAGGACAGCAGCTCAATGGCACGCGTAGCAATCGTTACCGGCGGCACCCGAGGCATCGGTGCGGCCATTTCCCTCGCATTGAAGGACCGCGGCCACACCGTGGTGGCCAATTATGCGGGCAATGACGAGAAGGCCAAGGCCTTCACCGAGGAGACCGGCATCCCCGTCTACAAGTGGGACGTGGGCGATCACGAGGCCTGCCTTGCCGGCTGCAAGCAGGTCGAGGCGGAGGTCGGTCCGATCGACATCGTCGTCAACAATGCCGGCATCACCCGCGACGGCACACTGCACCGCATGTCGTTCGAGGACTGGAACGAGGTCATGCGGATCAACCTGGGCGGTTGCTTCAACATGGCCAAGGCGACCTTCTCGGGCATGCGCGACCGTGGCTGGGGCCGGATCATCAACATCGGCTCGATCAACGGCCAGGCCGGCCAGTACGGCCAGGTCAACTATGCCGCCGCCAAGAGCGGGATCCACGGCTTCACCAAGGCGCTGGCTCAGGAAGGCGCCAAGTTCGGCGTGCTCGTGAACGCGATCGCGCCCGGCTACATCGACACCGACATGGTGGCCGCGGTGCCCGAGCCGGTGCTGGAGAAGATCGTCGCCAAGATCCCGGTCGGCCGCCTCGGCAACGCCTACGAGATCGCCCGCGCCGTGGGCTTCCTGGCCAGCGAGAACGCCGGCTTCGTGACCGGATCGACGCTGAGCATCAACGGCGGGCAACATATGTACTGACGATGGCAGGCGCGTGAGGCAGCCGTTCGCCAGAACGGCAACTTACGCGCCGGTGCCGCGATGGCGGCAGTCATCGTCCCGGCCGGGGTGCGGCGGGCAGCTGGTCCGCCGCACCCGTCGGACTTCATGGCGGCGGATCTGCCGTTGCCTGCCCGCGCTTACCGTCGGGCAAGCGGCGCATGCCTCTGCTGCGCGCGTACGCGGAGGTGTGCTTCTTCTCGGACAGGTCCTGCTTCGGGAAGAACAAGCGGGGCCCCCGCCTGCGCGGGGGCGACGGGTTGGTCGGAACCGAGGTAGACAGAACAGACGTGACCGCTTTTGCCGGCTGCGTCCCTCGACTTTGCGCGTGAGGCGCTGGTGCCCGCAACGTGGCAGGCACGGCCGCCATCCGATGTAGCGGCGGCGGATCTGCCGTTGTCCGGCTGGTCCCGCTCACGTGATGACACAGACACCCACCTTCGTCGCCCCCGCGCAGGCGGGGGCCCCGCTTCTTCTCGGACAGTCCTGCTTCGGAAAGAACAAGTGGGGACCCCAGCTGCGCGGGGGCGGCGGGGTGGTCGGAACAGTCGAAGTGGACAGAACGCAGCCCGACAGCTCTTGACGCCGATCGGCGTTGTCTGAACGCGCCAGGCTCCCTCCAACTCCGGCAGGCAGGCACTTGAAAGCCCAACCTCAGGCCACGGCGCTAAGGCGTCGCGCTTGCGATCGTCGCCTGCCGGGCAACCAGCCACCACCGCTCGCCGCGCTTGGCCCAGACGTCGGTGAACGGCCGGAACACCTGCTTGCCGGCGCCCGGCCCCTTGAGCGGGACCATGGTGTCATGTCCCATCACGATCACTAGTGCGGGCTGCACCCCGACGTAGGCGATGGTCTTCTTGAAGTCCCTATAGTCGAGCAAGTCACCGTCCATCGCCGCGATCACCTCGTCGCGATGGAGGATCGTGTTGCTGGGCGCGTTGACCACGAAGTCGTCCGCCCAAACCTCCTTCACGCCCGCCGCATCATGGGTCGTGATCGCCTTGCCGAGCTGGCCGTACAGCTTGCCGATCTCCGGCGGCAGGGCCGCTCGCGCCGCGGGTTGTGCGAGCGAAGGCATGGCAGTTGCGGCAAGCGCCAGGCCGGCAATCAATTCGAATCGCATGGGCATGTCCCTTGTCGACGATGGGGGTGCAGGATGGCGGATCGCCCGGATGTTCGCCAGAGGCTTGCCGGCCTGCTCCGGCGCACGCTACCCTGGCGCATGGCCGTGCCGTTCCATCCTCCCGTCAAGCGCTCGGTCGAGATCGCGGGGCACAAGACCTCGATCAGCCTGGAGCCGGTGTTCTGGGACATGCTGCGTGCGCGGGCGAGCGCCGAGGGTGTGCCGATCAATGCGCTGGTCGCACGGATCGATGCCGAGCGGCTCGAGGCCGAGACCCCGCCCGGCCTGGCCGGGGCGATTCGGGTCTGGCTCGTCTCGACATGAAGGTCATCGGCTACCAGCCGCGCCACTTCGACCAGGTCGATGCCTTGTGGCAGGCGTGCTTTCCCGACGATCCGCCGCGCAACCGTGCCGCCGCCGCCATCCCCGCCAAGCTTGCGCTGGGCGACGGCCTGCTGCTGGTCGCCGAAGACGCAGCCGGCCGGGTGCTCGGCACAATCATGGCGGGCTACGACGGCCATCGTGGCTGGCTCTATGCCGTCGCGTCCGATCCGGGACATCGTGGCAAAGGCATCGGCCGGGCGTTGGTGGAGGAAGCCTGCCGCCGACTGGCCGAGCTCGGCTGCGTCAAGGTCAACCTTCAGGTGCGCGCGGGCAACCAGTCCGTGGCCGAATTCTACCGCAAGCTGGGCTTCGGCGAGGAAGCGCGGATTTCCATGGGGCGGGCGCTGAGCTGATATCTCGCAAGGCTTCGCCGTCGTTACGGGCCAGAGGTCCGACGAATCGGCAGGAGGCGGCCGTTGCCGTGGATTGCTTCGCTACGCTCGCAATGACGAGGGGGAGGGGAGAGGGCCAAACCTAACTACGTCGTGACCCTCGCCTGCGGCTCTGTGTCTCATGCCCATACGAAAAGGCGGCGGATGCGTGCCCGCCGCCCGTTTCGTTGGCGATCCTCTCAGGGCTTCAGTAGTTTGCGGGCGGGTCGCTCGCGGGGAAACTTTCGTCGCTGGCTTCGTCGACCCTGTTCCAGGTCTTGGGTGCATTCGACATCTCGTGAGGACCGGCGTCGCGCACTTGTGAGAAGTTGCCGGTCGGACCACCGATAGAGCCGGCATAGGCCGCCTTGCCTTGGGTTTCGCCCGTGTCCTGACGGGTGGCATACTTGTATAATGCGTAACCGGCACCGCCGGCGAGTGCCAACCTGATCAAGCCCATGACGTACTCCTCTCGGATTTTCTCAAGTGAAACGCGCGAGGGCTCGGGCCGGTTCCTGCGTTACTCGCCGCCGACGCGCTCGACCTGTGCCCCGAGCAGCGAGAGCTTCTCCTCCAGCCGCTCATAGCCGCGATCGAGGTGGTAAAGGCGGTGGACCTGCGTCTCCCCCTCCGCCGCCAGGCCCGCGATGACCAAGCTCATCGAGGCGCGCAAGTCGGTCGCCATGACCTCGGCGCCGTGCAGCTTGCCCACGCCGTGGACGATGGCAGTGCGGCCCGACGTCTCGATCCGCGCGCCCATGCGGTTGAGCTCGGGCACGTGCATGTAGCGGTTCTCGAAGATCGTCTCGGTCAGCACGCTCGATCCCTCAGCCATGCACAGCAGCGCCATCAGCTGGGCCTGCATGTCGGTGGCGAAGCCCGGGTACGGCGCGGTCGCCAGGGTCACCGCGCGCAGCTTGCCATCGGCGGCGATGTGCAGCCCCTCGGGCCGTGGCTCGACATGCACGCCGGCGCTGCGCAGCGCCTGGATGGTCGCATCCATCTCCTCGATCCGCGTACCGGTCAGCGTCACTTCGCCCCCGGTGATCGCGGCGGCGCAAGCATAGCTGCCCGCCTCGATCCGGTCCGGCATGACGCGGTAGGTGGCGCCATGGAGACGCGGCACGCCGTGGATGGTGAGGTCGCTGCTGCCGATCCCCTCGATCTGCGCACCCATCGCCACCAGCAGGTTGCACAGGTCGACGATCTCCGGCTCGCGCGCGGCGTTGTGTAGCGTCGACTTGCCGCGCGCGGTCGCCGCCGCCATCAGCGCGTTCTCGGTCGCGCCGACCGAAACCACCGGGAACGAGTAGCGCCCACCGGGCAACCCGCCGTCCGGCGCGATCGCGCGCACGTAGCCCGCCGCCATCTCGATCGTCGCGCCCAGCGCTTCGAGAGCCTTCAAGTGCAGGTCGATCGGGCGGTTGCCGATGGCGCAGCCGCCGGGGAGCGACACGGTCGCCTCGCCCATGCGCGCCAGCATCGGGCCGAGCACCAGGATCGAGGCGCGCATCTTGCGCACCAGTTCGTAAGGCGCGACCGAGCTGGTGATGCGGGTGGCGGCCAGCGTCATCACCCGGCCGAAGTCCTCCGGCCGCGAACCGGCGATCGTGGTCGAAATGCCGAACTGGTTCATCAGGTGCTGGAAACCGTCGATGTCGGCCAGGCGCGGCAGGTTGCGCAACGTCAGCGGCTCGTCGGTCAGCAGCGCGCAGGGCAACAGGGTCAGTGCCGCATTCTTGGCGCCGGAAACGGGGATGGTGCCCGAGAGGCGCTTGCCGCCTTCGATGATGATCTTGTCCATCACGGCCCTTTAGCGCGTTTGTGACAGGCAGCAAGCGAGCGCGGCCGGGCACAAGGCCAGGCCGTTACCTCACACGGCCGGTCGCTCCGAAACGGATGATGCACCGCGGCGTTCACGCAATCGCAACCATCGTCTGCAAGCAATTGCCTTGCTAAGACGATGCCGCTTTAAGATGCAGTGCAGCATAGAGTTCCACATGCCACAGAGTGCCGCTTACAGGGGATTGAAGCGCCGATGTCCGACACCCAGTTTCGCAAGCCCGTCAAAAAAGCCGTTTTTCCCGTTGCCGGTCTGGGCACGCGATTTCTGCCCGCGACGAAAGCGATCCCCAAGGAACTGCTGCCGATCGTCGATCGCCCGCTGATCCAGTACGCGGTCGACGAAGCACGTGAGGCTGGGATAGAGGAATTCGTCTTCGTTACCGGCCGCGGCAAGACCGCCATCGTCGAGCATTTCGACACCGCGTACGAGCTGGAAGCGACCATGACCGGTCGCGGCAAGTCGCTCGATCCACTCGAATCGACGCGGATGCAGCCCGGAAATCTCACCACCGTGCGCCAGCAAGTGCCGCTGGGCCTGGGCCATGCCGTGTGGTGCGCGCGCGCGGTGGTGGGCGACGAGCCCTTTGCAATCTTCCTGCCCGACGAGCTGATGTACGGCAAACCCGGCTGCATGGCGCAGATGATCGAGGCCTACAACGAAGTGGGCGGCAACCTGATCTCGGTGCTGGAAGTGCCGCGCGAGGACGTCTCCAGCTACGGCGTGATCGCGCCCGGTGCCAGCAAGGGGAACCTGACCGAGGTCAAGGGCCTGGTCGAGAAGCCCAAGGTGGACGAGGCGCCATCCAACCTAATCGTCTCGGGCCGCTACATCCTCCAGCCCGAAGTCATGGGTTTGCTGGCCACGCAGGACAAGGGCGCCGGCGGCGAAATCCAGCTGACCGACTCGATGGCCAAGCTGATCGACACGCAGCCGTTCCATGCGGTGACCTTCCAGGGCCGCCGGTTCGATTGCGGTTCCAAGCTGGGCTTCGTGGAGGCGACGCTGGCGATCGCGCTCGACCGGCCGGACATGGGCGCCGACGTGCGCAGGATCGCCGAGAGGCTGCTGGGGTAATGTAGGAACCGGGTCGATCACACGTGGTCCCGGCCCCGCAGATTCCTCTTACCCCCAAGATGCTCGTCATCCCCGCGCAGGCGGGGATCCATCTCCGGTACGCGCCGATGGTTCGACGGTAAGGGCAGGGTCGAAGGGCAGCGGCATCGCCCCGCGGCAACTCACCGTAGCGCCAATCGGGAGCTCAGGAGATGGATTCCCGCCTTCTCGGGAATGACGTGGTGGTGGATTTCAGCTCGCGTCGGGATGACACCGCCCGCAACGCCTCACCGATCAGGAGCAGCGCCGGACCGTCCCCCAGCGCCGTTTTCGCGCTGAGCGCCAGCAGATCGAGCCGCGTCAAGAACACCCGCTCTTCGGGCAAGCTGGCCGATTCGACCAGCGCGACGGGCGTGTCACCCGCAAGGCCTTGTGCCATCAGCCGTGACGATACCTCGCCAGCAGCCGCCTTGCCCATGTAGACCGCCAGGGTCGCTTCGGGATCGGCCAGACGCGTCCAGTCGAGATCGAGCGGCTCACCCGCACGGGCATGCGCGGTAACGAAGGTCAGCTTGCGCGCGAGGCCGCGCAGCGTCAGCGATGCGCCCAGGCTCGCCGCCGCGGCGCTCGCTGCGGTCACGCCGGGACAGACGCGCACCTGCACCCCGGCGGCGCGACAGGCTTCCAGTTCCTCGGTCGCGCGGCCGAAGATCGAGGGATCGCCACCTTTCAGGCGCACCACCCGCTCGCCGGCCAGTGCCGCCTCAACGATCAGCGCGTCGATCGTCGTCTGGTCCTTCGAATGCCGGCCCGAACGCTTGCCGACATGCACCAGCCGCGCGGACGCCCGTGCCATGTCCAGCACCTCGGGACCGACCAGCGCATCGTAGAACACGACGCTGGCCTGCCCGATCAGCCGCTCTGCCTTGCGAGTCAGCAGCTCGGGATCGCCGGGACCGGCGCCGACCAGCCAGACCGAGCCTTTCGGGAAATCGGCTGCGAAATCCTTGGACGAGCGCGTCATTCGGCGGCCTCCCTCTCGCGGGCGTTGCAGGCTTCCAGCAGCCGCGCGATCGCCGGACGGCAGCTGCCGCAATTGGTGCCCGCGCAGGTCGCCGCGCCGATCGCCGCGACAGTGGCGGCGCCGACCTCGAAGGCGGCGGCGATGTCCTTTTCGCCGACGCCGTGGCAGACGCACACGATCGCACCGCGTTCCACCATCGGCGTCGAGGGGCGGCCGGCAAGCAGTTCGACCGGGTGGGCCTCGCCCCCGCCGAGCTGCGCGGCGATCCAGTCCCGGCGCGGCAGGTCGCCCGAACGCGTGAGATAGAGCGCGGCGGCAAGGCTGCCGTCCCCGCCTTGTACCACGATCCGGCGCATGCCACGGGCCACGTCGACCACTTCGACGCGCTCGCCCGCAGGCAACAGCGCGCCAAGGTCCACCGCGCCCTCTCCGGCGAGTTCGGTCAGCCAGCCGCCGGGGATGCGCGAGCGGCTCCAGTAGAGCAGGCCCGCTGGCGCGATCGCCTCTCGGCTCGCGACAAAGGCGCGCCACTCGGGCTTGACCGGCTGGACGCGGGCGGCGGCGTTCTTGAACCCGGGTTGGCCGGAGATCGGGTCGGTGCCCTGCCCCGGCAGCCGGTTAGCGCGGGCACCGCAGGCCATGGCGTCTGTCCAGTGCATCGGCACGCAGATCTCGCCGGGCCGCTGCGTGGCGGTGACCCGGACCCGGAACACGCTGGCGCCGCTGGCGCTCTCGACACGGGCAAGCCCGCCATCGGAAAGCCCCTGCGCCAGCGCATCCTGCGGGTGCACTTCGAGCAGCGCCTCGGGCCGGTGCTGCGACAGCGTCGGCGAGAGGCCGGTGCGCGTCATCGTGTGCCATTGGTCGCGGTAGCGCACGGTGTTGAGGCGCAGCGGGTAGGCGCTGTCGGTATGCGGCTCTGCCGGCGCGACGCTGACGAGGCGGGCCTTGCCGCTCGGCGTCGGGTAGCCGTGCGCGAGCGGGTAAGCGCCGCCCCACTGGAACGGGGCCATGGTCTCGTAGGCCGCGTCATCGAGGTTGGCCAGGGCAGTGAGGTCGAGCACCTTGCCGCGCTCTGCGGCAAGGCCGGTCATGGCGGCGAACTCGCGGAACACGCCCGCAGGGTGGTCCCACGCGAAGTGCTCGCCCCAGCCCAGCCGTTCGGCGACTTGCGCTACGATCCGCCAGTCGGCGCGGGCCTCGCCCGGTGGCGCGAACAAGGCGCGCTGGCGGCTCACGCGGCGCTCGGAGTTGGTGACGGTGCCGTCCTTCTCGCCCCAGGCGAGCGCGGGCAGGCGGATGTGGGCGAAGCGGCCGGTGTCGGTGTCGGCGATGACGTCCGAGACGACCACGGTGGGGCAGCGGGCCAGCGCCTCGCGCACGAAGCCGCTGTCGGGCATCGAAACGGCGGGGTTGGTGGCCATGACCCAGAGGAACTTGATCCGACCGTCATGCACCGCGCGGAACAGGTCGACCGCCTTGAGGCCCGGGCCGGTGCAGATGTTCGGCGCCTGCCAGAACCGCGCCACCGCATCGCGCTCATCGTTCGTGAAGCCGAGGTGGCAGGCGAGCATGTTGGCGAGCCCGCCCACTTCGCGCCCGCCCATGGCGTTGGGCTGGCCGGTGATCGAGAACGGTCCCGCGCCGGGCCGGTTGATGCGGCCGGTGGCGAGGTGGAGGTTGATGATCGCGTTGCCCTTGTCGGTGCCGCAGACCGACTGATTGGCGCCCTGGCTGAACAGGGTGACGGTGCGGGGGTGGGCGGCGACGAGGTCGGCAAGCTGGGTGAAGGTGGCGGCGGGGATGCCGGCTTGGCGCGCAAGCTCGGCAGCAAAACTCGCCGTCGCCCCCGCGCAGGCGGGGGCCCCGCTTTCTTGGTCCACGCGCTGCCCTGTGCCGCAAGTAGCGGGGCCCCCGCCTGCGCGGGGGCGACGGTAAGGAGCAAGTTCGGACCAGAACCCCGCATCCACCTCGACGCGTTCGGCGAGGTAGCCTTCATCCAACAGCCCGCGCTCCCGCATCTCCGCGAGCAGTGCGTTGAACAGCGCCACGTCGCCATCGGGCGCGACTGGTACGTAGAGATCCGCCTGCTCGGCGGTTTCGGTGCGGCGCGGGTCGATCACGACCAGCCTGGTGCCGCGCTTCTCGCGCGCCGCCTCGATGCGTTGCCAGATCACCGGGTGGCACCAGGCGGTGTTGGAGCCGACCAGCAGGATCAGGTCCGCCTCCTCCAGGTCCTCGTACGAGCACGGCACCACGTCCTCGCCGAAGGCCCGGTTGTGCGCGGCGACGGCGCTGGCCATGCACAGGCGCGAGTTGGTGTCGATGTTGGCGCTGCCGACGAAGCCCTTCATCAGCTTGTTGGCGGCGTAGTAGTCCTCGGTCAGCAGCTGGCCCGAGACGTAGAAGGCGACCGAATCGGGACCATGCTCGGCGATGCAGTCGCGCATCCTGCCGGCGACGAGGTCGAGGGCTTGGTCCCAAGTGGCGCGATTGTCGCCGATCATGGGGTGGAGCAGGCGGCCTTCGAGGCTGACGGTTTCGCCCAGGTGCGTGCCCTTTGAGCACAGCCGGCCGTGGTTGGCGGGGTGCTCGGCGTCACCCTTGATCTGTACCGAGCGGGGGCCGGTGACGGTGGCGGTGATGCCGCAGCCGACGCCGCAGTAGGCGCAGGTGGTGTTGATCATTGCTGTCCTCCCCGGACCGGGGAGGTGGCGCGCGCGGAGCGCGTGACGGAGGGGAGTCTCGCCATCTCCAAAGGTCGCCGGAGGACGCGAATCCCCTCCACCACCCTGCGGGCGGTCCCCCTCCCCGGATCTGGGAGGACAGGCATCACGCCAGAACCGCACGCGGGGACAGCACCGCCGAGCGCTTGAGGTAGATGCGCCCTGCATCCACCCTCAGCGGGATGGTCGGCACGCAGCCCTCGTCCGCGCCCAGGGCATTGCCGCTCCTCAGCGAGATGTTCCAGTTGTGCAGCGGACACGTCACCACGTCGCCATGGACGATGCCCTGGCTGAGCGGGCCTTGCTTGTGCGGGCAGGCGTTCACCAGCGCGAAGAACTCGCCGCGCATGGTGTGGAACACGGCGATCTCCTCCCCGCCTTCGACCGGCAGGGTGCGCGCGGTGCCGGGTTCGATCTGCGTCTTGGGACCGATGTCGAGCCAATCGCCGTGCATCAGGCGTTCTCCATCTCAGGGGTCACGACCAACGGGCGGACGGTCGCGATGTGGGCGTGCAGGTCGCGGCGTTCTCCGGAGGCGCGCTTGGCCCAGGGGTCGTCCTGCGAGAACTGCTGCGAATAGCGGAAGCGCGCGGCGTAGCGCCGGATCGCGTCGGGATCGTCGAGCAGCCTGGACTTGATATGATCGAGGCCGACCCGCTCGATCCACGGCGCGGTGCGCTCCAGGTAATGCGCCTCCTCGCGATAGAGCTGCGTGAAGGCGGCGCACACGTCCATCGCCTCTTCCTCGGTGGCGACCTTGCACAGGAAGTCGGTGGCGCGCACCTTGATGCCGCCGTTGCCGCCGACGTGCAGCTCGTAGCCCGAGTCGACGCAGACCACGCCGAAGTCCTTGATCGTCGCCTCCGCGCAGTTTCTGGGGCAGCCGCTGACCGCGATCTTGAACTTGTGCGGCATCCAACTGCCCCAGGTCATCTGCTCGATCTTGACGCCAAGGCCAGTGGAATCCTGCGTGCCGAAGCGGCACCATTCCGAGCCGACACAGGTCTTCACCGTGCGCAAGCTCTTGCCGTAGGCGTGGCCCGAGACCATCCCCGCGGCGTTGAGATCCGCCCAGACGGCGGGCAGGTCCTCCTTCCTGATCCCGAAAATGTCGAGCCGCTGGCCGCCGGTGACCTTGACCATGGGTGCGTTGAACTTCTCGACGACATCCGCGATCGCCCGCAATTCACGCGGGTTGGTGAGGCCCCCCCACATGCGCGGGACCACGGAATAGGTGCCGTCCTTCTGGATGTTGGCGTGCATCCGCTCGTTGACGAAGCGGCTTTTCTGATCGTCCACGTACGCGCCGGGCAGCGCGCAAAGCAGGTAGTAGTTGAGCGCCGGGCGGCACGAGGCGCAGCCGTCGGGCGTCGACCAGTGCAGTTCCTGCATCACCTGCGGGATCGACTTGAGCTGCTTCTCCACGATTAGGCGGCGCACGTCGTCATGGCCGAAGCTGGTGCACTTGCAGAGCGTCTTCACCTCGCGAGCGCCGCCGTAGTCCTCGCCCATGGTGAGGCTCAGCAGCAATTCGACTAGGCCCGTGCACGACCCGCAGCTGGCCGAGGCCTTGCAGGTGGAGCGCACCGCGTCGAGCGAGCAAGCACCGGCGAGGATCGATTTGACCACGGTGCCCTTGGAAACGCCGTTGCACCCGCAGATCTCGGCCTCGTCCGAGAGGTTGGCAACGGCGGCATTAGGGTCCGCGAGGGCGCCCCCGGAAGCGAAGGCCTGCCCGAAGATCAGGCCCTCGCGGAGATCGGCAACGCTCTCGCCCTTCTTGAGCAGATCGAAGTACCAGGAGCCATCGGCGGTATCGCCGTAGAGCACCGCGCCGACCAGCTTGTCGTCCTTCAGGACCACGCGCTTGTACACGCCGCGCGCGGCGTCGCGCAGGACGATGTCCTCGCAGCCTTCGCCGCCCGAGAAGTCGCCCGCGGAGAACAAGTCGATCCCGGAAACCTTGAGCTTGGTCGACGTGACAGAGCCGAGGTAGCCGCTAGGCGCGTCGGTGACATGGTCGGCGAGCGCGCGGCACATTTCCCACAGCGGCGCGACGAGGCCGTAGCAAAGCCCGCGGTGCTGGACGCATTCGCCGACCGCGAGCACGTCGGGGTCGGAGGTGACCATGTGGTCGTCGACCATGACACCGCGCTCGCACTCCAGGCCGGCGGCCTTGGCGAGGCCGGTCGAGGGGCGGATACCGGCGGCCATGACGACGATGTCGGCCTTGACCCTGGTGCCGTCCTCCAGCTCGATCCCGACGACTTTCCCGTCCAGCCCATGGATCGCCTTGGTGTTCGCGCCGGTGAGGATGGTCTGGCCACGACGCTCCAACTCGGTCTTGAGCAGGTAGCCGGCGGCTTCGTCCAGTTGGCGCTCCATCAGCGTCGGCATCAGGTGGACGACGGTGACCTTCATGCCGCGCAAGGAGAGGCCGTGCGCCGCTTCCAGGCCGAGCAGCCCGCCGCCGATCACCACCGCATCCCCGCCCTTCTCGGCGGCCGCAAGCATCTTGTCGACGTCATCCAAGTCGCGGAAGGTCACCACGCCGTCCAGATCGTGGCCCGGTATGGGGATGATGAACGGGTCGGAGCCGGTGGCGATCAGCAGCGTGTCGTAGGGCTCGACCCGGCCGGACCGGGCGACGACGCACTTGTGCGCACGGTCGATGTGGTCGACCCGGTCGCCCGATACCAGGGTGATGCCGTTGTCGGTGTACCAGTCCGCACCGTTGATGACGATCTCGTCGAAGCTCTTGTCGCCGGCGAGCACGGGCGAGAGCATGATGCGGTTGTAGTTCACCCGCGGCTCGGCGCCGAAGATGGTGATCTCGAAACGGTTCGGATCGCGGGCTAGGATCTCCTCGACGGCGCGGCAGCCGGCCATGCCGTTGCCGATCACGACGAGCCGCTCCCTAGAGCCTTTGGGCGGAGGCGCTCCTGTGTCGAAGGTCATCGGTGCATTCACATCGCGTCTCCGTCAGCGACGCGCACAACGAAAAAAGCCGCCAGCGATCCTTCGAGAGGATCACGGGCGGCTTCATTGCCACGCGTCTGTCAGTGGGTGGGCGAGGCGCTGATCGTCCTTCGTCGGACGGCGCTCGATCGCTTGGCTGGAGTGTAAGCGATTCGCCTACTTGGGGGCAAGGTGTTTTTGCAGTGCAGCAGAGTTGCGGTGAGGTCCCTGCCCCTCCACCACTCGCCTCGCGAGCGGTCCCCCTCCCCGAGCAAGCTCGAGGAGGACTTCAGGCCGTTTTAGATCCTCCCCGAGCTTGTCTCAGGGAGGGGGACCGCCGCCGCAGGCGGGGGTGGAGGGGCGATCCACCTTACAACGCAAACTCAGCCTGCAGCCAGAGGATCTCCTTGTCCGCCGTGCGCGCGTTCGCGGCCTGGTAGTTCGCGTACTTGGCCAGGAAGCCGTAACGCCCGACCTTGAATGCGACCTGCGCGTCCCATTCGGTGCCGAATTCGATGCCGCCCTTGTCGCTGTCGAACTGGTGGTAGATCACCTGCGTGTTCAGGCCCTGCACCGCCTTGACCTGGCTGAAGCTGTAGCCGACCGAGCCCCAGGCATCCTGAAGCCCCTGCGCCGGGTTGGTGAGGAACACGTCGGCCCAGCCGTTGAACTTGTGCAGGGTGGCGAGCGGCGTCTGCACCGAGACGTTGCGGTTCGATCCCAGCATTTCCCAGCCGCCGCCCAGGCGCAGGCCCGAGACGGTCACCCCGCCTTCCGCGTAGCCGTAATTGGCGGCGTAATCGCGCGGGCTGCTCTTCCAGTCGGACTGTCGGGCGTAGGAGCCCAGCAGGTCGATCTTCACCTTGGGCGTGACCGGCAGCACCGTCTGCGCACGCAGGCCGAAGGTCTGGGTCGAGTTCACCAGTTGCAGCGGGTCGTCGAAGTCGAGCAGGTAGGCGAAGGCCTTCACCTGCACCGGGCCGGCCTTCACGCCGCCGTTGAGCAGGAACAGGTTGCCGTCGTAGGCCTGGCGCGGCCCCGCATCCTCGCCGAAGATCGTGCGCTGGCTCCAGGCATAAGTCGCGTCGAGCACGACCGGGCCCAGCTTGCCCTCGCCGCGCACGGCGTCGAAAGTCTGCTCGTTCTGGCGCCAGCCGACGGAGCCGACCCAGCGCTGGTCGTCGTGGTTGATCCGCTGACGCCCAAGGGTCAGGGCATTGCCGTTGTTCCTGTAAGCCAGCTGGAGGCGGTTGAGCTCGACGTTCTGCGGATCGGGAACCACCGAGTAGCCGGGGCGGCGCTGGCTCGATCGCGGCACCGCGAACGGGAAGGCATTGTAATTGTCGTCGAGCGCCAGCGTGCCCTCGCCTTCCGCCAGCACGGAGAAGTTGCCGGATCTCAGCTCTGCGCCGGCGCGCAGTCGCATGGTGACGGCGTCGGCATCGAGGTTCAGGCTGTCCTGGTCGACATGCTCGTAGCGCAGGCGGCCCTCGACGATCGGATCGATGGTAAGGGGGTCGCTGATCTTGACCGGGTCGCCCGGCTGGGCGTGAGCGGGAGTGGCGAGAGCGAGCGTTACCATCACTCCGGCAACTACAACCGACGCTGATACTTTCGTCGCCCCCGCGGAGGCGGGGGCCCCGCTTCTTGTGCTCCGGCGCGGCGATGGAAGAACAAGCGGGGTCCCCGCCTGCGCGGGGACGACGGCAGTTCTCGGCGCGATGGGTTGCTCGATCTTCATAGTGCACTGCCTCCCTCAAGGCGGGCGCGTCCACGCTCCGCCAGGCCCCGGATGGGACCGGAAGGCAGGCGCCATTGCCTGCCGCGGTTCGGGCGCTCCCTCACGCCCGGTGTCGGCTGCCTGAAAGGCGGGCGGCTATGCCCGCGGCAGTGTTGTTTCGCTCAGATCCTCCCCTGCAAGGGGAGGTGGCAGACGCGAAGCGGCTGACGGAGGGGTGTAACCCTCTCGATCGAGCACTCCGCCAGCGGTGACACCCCTCCACCACCGCTTTCAGCGGCGGTCCCCTTCCCCTTGCAGGGGAGGATCTATGGCGTCACGCCGCCTTCGCCGGCCCGTGGTCGTACTCGGCCAGGAAGTGCAGCACCTCCTGCCGGTACTGGTAGAACCTGGGATCCTCCAGCAGCGCCTTGCGGTCGCGCGGGCGGGGCAGGTCGACCTTGAGCACCTTGCCGATGGTCGCGTTCGGGCCGTTGGTCATCATCACCACCCGGTCGGCGAGCAGGATCGCCTCGTCGACATCGTGGGTGACCATGATCGCGGTCACCTTGGTGCGGTTCCAGGTCTCCACCAGCACGTCCTGCAAGTCCCAGCGCGTCAGGCTGTCGAGCATGCCGAAAGGCTCGTCGAGCAGCAGCAGCCGGGGCGAGAGCGCAAAAGCCCGCGCGATGCCGACCCGCTGGCGCATGCCGTTCGACATCTCGGCCGCCAGCTTGTCCTTGCTGTCCGTCAGGCCGACGCGGTCGAGGTAATAGTCGACGATGTCGCGCCGCTCGCCCTTGGTGGCGTGCGGATAGACTCGCTCGACTCCCAGCGCGACGTTCTGGCGCGCGGTGAGCCAGGGCATCAGGCTGGGCGCCTGGAACACCACCGCCTTGTCCGGCCCGGCCACGCTGATCTCGCGGTTGTCGAGGACGATGCCGCCCGAACTGATGGCGTTCAGCCCCGAGGCCATCGTCAGCACGGTTGACTTGCCGCAGCCCGAGTGGCCGATCAGCGAGACGAACTCGCCCTTGTCCATCAGCAGGTTGAAGTCCTCGACCACGGTCAGCGGACCCTTGGACGTGGGATAGACCTTGTTGAGCTTGAAGAACTCGAGGTAGCGCCGCTCCACCGCCGACCGGGCGGCGTCGGTGTAAGCCTTGGGCAGGCGCAGCGCGGACAAGTCGATCGGCTCGACCTTGGGCAGCGCGACCGCGCTTTCGCCGGCGCTGCCGCCTTCGTTCAGCATGCCGAGATAACCGACGATCTCGCGCCGCAAGGCCTGGAAGTGCGCGTTGTCGTTCACCGCCTCGCGATCCCGCGGGCGCGGCACGTCGACGGTGAAGATACGGCCGATCCGCGCTGCCGGGGCGGGCGTCAGGATCGCGACGCGGTCGGCCAGCAGCAGTGCCTCGTCGACGTCGTTGGTGACGAGGATGATGGTGCGCCGCTCTTCCTTGCGGATACGCTCGATCTCGTCCTGCAGCTTGGCGCGGGTCAGCGCGTCTAGGGCCGACAGCGGCTCGTCGAGCAGCAGGATTTCCGGCTCCATCGCCAGGGCCCGCGCCACCGAGACGCGCTGGCGCATGCCGCCCGACAGCTGCGCCGGCTTGCGATCCATCGCATGGCCCAGGCCGACCAGCTCGATCTTCTGGCGCACCAACGCGGCGCGCTCGGCGGGCGAGCGGTCCTTGTGCACCGCATCCACCGCCAGCGCGACGTTCTTCTCGACGGTGAGCCACGGGAATAGCGAATAGGACTGGAACACCAGGCCGCGATCCTTGCCCGGCCCGTCGATCGGTTGCCCGCGCAGCAGGATCTGCCCCGCGTCCGGCTCGATCAGCCCGGCGATGGCGGAAACCAGCGTGGTCTTGCCCGCGCCCGAGAAGCCGAGGATCGCGATGAACTCGCCCTCCTCCACTTCCAGGCCGACGTTATCGAGCACCTGGGTCACCGCGCCGGTCTTGCCGGTGTAGCTTTTGGACAGGCCGCGGATCGAAAGGATCGTGGTCATGGTCTCTCCCCCTCTCAGACGGCGTGGTTGCGGCTGGCGAGCTGCTGCAGGACCATCATCACCCGGTCGAGCAGGAAGCCGATCAGGCCGATCACCACCACCGCCACCATGATGCGGCTGAGCGACTGCTCGTTGCCGTTCTGGAACTCGTCCCACACGAACTTGCCGAGGCCCGGGTTCTGCGCAAGCATCTCGGCCGCGATCAGCACCATCCAGCCCACGCCCAGCGACAGGCGCATACCGGTGAAGATGTAGGGCAGTGCGCTCGGCAGCACGAGCTTGGTCAGCCGCGCGAACCAGCCGAGCTTCAGCACCCGGCCGACGTTGATCAGATCCTTGTCGATCGAGGCGGTGCCGATCGCGGTGTTGATCAGCGTGGGCCAGAGCGAACACATCATCACCACGATGGCCGAGATGACGAAGCTCTTGGGCAGGGTCGGATCGTCGCTGGTGACCGAGGCGGAGACGACCATGGTCACGATCGGCAGCCAGGCGAGCGGGCTGATCGGGCGCATGATCTGCACCAGCGGGTTGATCGCGGCGTTGATCCGCTTCGACATGCCGGCGACGAGGCCCAGCGGCACGGCGACAATGGAGGCGAGTACGAATCCCGCGCCCACGGTCTGCAGCGAAGTGAAGATCTGGTCCACGAAAGTCGGCGGGCCGGTATAGATGGAGCCGGCCGCTTCGATCGTGGCGGCTTCGGTCCGCGCGGCGGCGTATTCGCCGAGCAGGCCGACGAAGGCGTTCCACACGTCCCCCGGTCCGGGCAGCGCGCCGAGCGAGGTTTCGACCATCGGCGCCAGCATGGCCCAGAGCGTCAGGAACACCGCGATGCCGACGAGCGGCGGCCAGGCGCTTTCGAACGCCGCCTTGCCGCTGGGCAGCTTGAGCCCGAACGGCAGCTTGCGCGCGGCTGCGGGAGCCGATGCTGGCGGCGCGATCCGGGCTGGAGCGGCGATCGGCTCGGCCATTGTGAACTCGTCTTTTCGGAGGGTGGCTGCGTTCATGGGTCTGTCCTCACTTCACGCCTGCGGGGGTGACGCTCTGACCGTCCTTCAGGCCGATCGCGAAACCGGCGGCGTAGGCGGCGGGGTGGTGCGCATCGAAGGGCACGCCGTCGATCGCCTTGTGGGTCTGGTTGCGAAAGCCGTCGGTCTTGGGGAACTGCTCCGCCCTGGCCTTGCCGGCATCGACCAGCGACTTGGCGGCCTGATCGTAGAGGTCGGGGCGGTAGGTCGCCTTGACGGTGTCGAGGTACCACTGGTCGGGCTTGGCCTGGGCGATCTGGCCCCAACGGCGCATCTGCGTCAGGTACCAGATGCCGTCCGAGTACATCGGATAGCTCGCCTGGTTGGCGAAGAACTGGTTGAACTCGGGCGTCGCGCGGGTGTCGCCGGGCGCGAAGGTGAACTTGCCCGTCATCGAGGCCAGCAGCACCTTCTCGTCGGCGCCGACGTACTTGCTGTTCGCCAGCAGCTTGACCGCCTCGGGCCGGTTCCTGCCGCCGTCCGCGTCCAGCCACATCGATGCCTTGATCAGCGCGCGCAGCATGGCCTGGACGGTCTTGGGGTTCTTGTCGGCGAACGCTTGCGTCATGCCGAAGACCTTGTCGCCGGTGGTGCCGGCAATGTCGGGGTCGACGATCAGCGGCACGCCGATCTTCTTGGCGACGGCGGCCTGGTTCCACGGCTCGCCCACGGAATAGCCGCTGATCGTGCCCGCCTCCATGGTCGCCGGCATCTGCGGCGGCGGCGTGACCGAGAGCTGGACTTGCGCGCCCGTCGTGCCCGCGGTGTCGCCCGGCAGGTAGAAGCCGGGGTTCAGCCCCCCGGCGGCCAGCCAGTAGCGCAGGATGTAGTTATGGGTGGAGACCGGGAAGACCATCGCCAGCTTGAACGGCTTGCCCTGCGCCTTGAAGCTTTCGACCACCGGCTTGAGCACCGAGGCGGAAACCGGCTGGCCCTTGGGCACGCTGCCGGCGATCATCTGGTAGACCTGGTTGGATACGGTCACCGCCTTGCCGTTGATGTCCAGGCTGAAGGGCGTGATCAGCCTGGTCTTGGCGCCGATCCCCGCGCCCGAGGCGAGCACCTGGCCCGCCAGCATGTGCGCGGAGTCGAGATCGCCGGCGACCACACCGTCCAGCAGCACCTTCCAGTTCGCCTGCGGCTCCAGCGTGACGTTCAGGCCCACTTGCGCGAAGAAGCCCTTCTCCTTGGCGATCACCAGCGGGGCGATGTCGGTCAGCTTGATGAAGCCCAGCTTGAGGTTCGGCTTCTCGATCCCGTTTGCGGTGGCGGCCTTGTTCTCCGTGGGCGCGCCGCTCTTGCCGCAGCCCGCCAGCGAGACGCTGACCAGCAATGCCGCCAGCACCGCGCGCCGCTTGAATGTGTTCCCCCGAAGCTGAGCCATGCTTTCCCCGTTTCGCCATGCGACAGACGCGAAAAAGCCGCCACGACATGAGGTCCGAGGACCAGGTCGGGCGGCTGCGTTGCCACGTATTGTTGAAGTGTGAGCGGTGCGTTCTGGAAGCGACCCATCCTTGGGCCACCACGCGAACCGCGACACCGATTAAGTAAGCGATTCGCGGGGCCGGCGTAAAGCGGTTTTTTGCAGTGCAGCGAAGGTGTGGTTTTTGCGGCAAGGTTGAGGAGGCGGGCGGAGTGCGCGGTCTCGCCTGCGGACTGCCACGAGGATCTGTCCTCCCCGGCACGGGGAGGGGGACCGCGCGCAGCGTGGTGGAGGGGAGTCTCGGCGTGGCGCGAGGCTGCCGGCGGGTTCCTCCGAGGTTTGCGGCAGGACGCGAGTCCCCACCACCCCTCGCTGCGCGAGCGGTCCCCCTCCCCGCATCGGGGAGGACAGATCCTCCCCTGCAAGGGGAGGTGGCGCGCCTGAAAGGCGTGACGGAGGGTTGTCACCGCTGGTGGAGTGCTCGACCGAGAGGGTTACACCCC
>NZ_JACHLR010000015.1 GCF_014204535.1 Novosphingobium chloroacetimidivorans | reverse complement strand
GGGCATTGGAAGACCACCACCTTCCTGGCCGGCCTGCGCTCGACCGGCATTGTCGCACCGCTGGTGCTTGACGGCCCAATGACGGGAGAGGCGTTGCGCGCCTACGTCGAGCAGTTCCTTGCGCCGGTGCTTTCGCGAGGCGACGTGGTCGTGATGGACAATCTCGCAGCCCACAAGGTCGCCGGCATTCGTGAAGCGATTGCAGCTGCGGGCGCAAGCGTCCTCTACCTGCCACCATACAGCCCGGACCTAAACCCGATCGAACAAGCTTTTTCCAAGCTCAAGGCCCTCCTGCGAAAGGCCGCCGCGAGAACAAGAGACGCGCTCTGGACCACCATCGGCACCTCGCTCGATGCCTTCAGCCCAGAAGAGTGCCTAAACTATCTCCAGAACTCCGGGTATGCATTCGACTAAACCGAAAATGCTCTAAATTGGCGATGACGTAGCGGACCGAATTCGCAGCCACCAAACGACTGCATAAAAAGCCGCTAGGTGTAGCCGTTGATGGGCATACTCATGTCCGGCAAGCATGCTGAGCTCCGCGACAGATCAACAAACATCACGAGCTTGATGACGAGGTCCCCCGATAGCGCAGGACAGTTTGGTCAACCCAACATAGCTTCAAGGCGCTCGCATGTGCGAGCGCCTTGTCGTTTCAGACCGGACCAGTGGCGTGTTCGCCAGCTTCGCTCGGCTTTACCGGAATGCCAGTCAACATCTTGAACTTGCCTTTGATCGACATGTCGGCAGTCCAGACTTCCGAATCCTTGATGTCGAACCGCAGCATCAGCACTTCGGGATCGGTCTTTCCGTTCGGAAACCAGCTTTCGACGACGGTGTTCCACTGCTTCTCGCGGATGGACTGGTCGTTCTCCTCGACAAGCACGCCTGAGATGCAGGCGAACACGTCGTGGCCCTTGGTCGCGACTTGGCCCATGGCTTCGCCGCCGGCCGCGATACGGTTGTCACGCTTGAGGAAGAACCAGATGGCATGATGCGCGTCGCGGTCGAGCTGCGCGGTCATCGGTTCGGCATGCTCGCTCGAACCTTCGAGCCGCATCATAATGAACGGGCTGTCTTCGAAGGCCTTCCAGAACGTCTCGCGCGTGTCTTTGTCCATCGTCTGTCTCCTCACGACTGTTCGCAACTTCAAGGCGATTAACGCAAGGCAGGTGCCCACGTTCCCTGCCCGCGCGGGCGGTCTGGAACCATGTTAGCCGGTGCTTGCCTGTTCGGCGGCAAGACGCAAATCCTCGACAAGGCCCGCATAGGCACGATCGGCCGCATCGCGCTCGGGCAGGCGCAGGATGTAGGAGGGATGCCACGTGACGATCCCCACGCCCTGCGCAAGCGGCATGGGCGTACCGCGCGCCTTGCCGATCATCGCCGTCTTCCCGGTCACGCCGCGAACCGCGGTCGCGCCCAGCATTACGGTCGCGCGCGGCCGCACCAGGCCGATCTCCTGGTCAAGCCACCAGCGGCACGCATCGATCTCCGGCGCGTCGGGCTTCTGGTGGAGCCGGCGCTTGCCGCGCATGACATACTTGAAGTGCTTGACCGCATTGGTCAGGTACACCTCTCCGCGATCGATCCCGGCCTCGTCCAGTGCGCGATCGAGCACCCCACCTGCCGGCCCGACGAACGGGCGATGGGCCTTGTCCTCTTCGTCGCCCGGCTGCTCGCCTACGATCATCAGGCGGGCATCGCCCGGCCCCTCGCCGAAGACGCAGCCGTTGGTGCCCTTCCAAAGCGGACAGCGGCGGCAGCCTTGTGCCTCCTCGGCAAGAGCATGCAATGTACCAGCGCGCTCGGCGGGAGCGACCTGTTGTGCGACCATGTGTGCCTCACGGGCCTGCGCGCCGGCGATCAGGGGAGCGATCAGCTGCGCCTCCGGCAGGTTCTTCCAATACTTGCGCGGCATCTCGCGCGTCATCGCGCCGATCTTGAGCCGCGCGGGGTTGAAGATGGAGGCGTAGTACGCCTTCCACATCTCTTCCAAAGCATCCTCGCGCGGAGCTTGCGACCGGTCGGCGCCGGGGCTCTCGGTCAGGACCTTCCCGTCCCAATGGATGCACAGTTCGGGCGTGAGGATCGACCAGGCCATCTGCGCAAACCGCCGCACGAAGAAGCCGGCGGTGGCGCGCACGATGTGGTGCTCAGGCTCGAACCAGGCGACGAAGCGTGAGGTCGGTGCGCCGTCATCGACTGCTGGGGTCTCGACTTCACGAAAGCGCACGAACGCATGCATCTTGTGAATGTCGCGGCGGACGGCCTTGGCCATCAGTTCGACGCGTCGCACCAAGGGGTCGGCCTGGTCCGACAGCAGCCCGGGATGCTCCGTGATCTGCCACAGCAGTCGGTAAAGCAGCGCTAACCGCTCAGGGTCGGAGTGGAGCAGCGCACTCTGTGCCAGTTGTGGAAAGTGCCGCGGTACGCGCATCTCGAGCTGCGGCTCGGGGGGAAGCGTGTCGTCGCCATCGGCGAAGAGGTCGTCGGCGCTTTCCCCCGCGTGCCAGACGATGCGTTCCGGCTCTACGCGAGCAGCGAGGAAGCGGCGGGCGGCATCGCGCCAGCCGTCCCAGTCATCCTCACCATCCAGGCGCACGACGCGCGCGGGGGGCGCGCGCATCGTGTCCTGGGTGAGCGGATCAATCGCGCTCGTCACCCGGCTTCTCTTCCTCCGCCAGCTCGAGCTCCTTGGGCTTGCGGTCCTCGAAGATGTTGGCGAGCCGCGCCTCGTCCATTTCGTTCAGCTTCTTGGAGGCTTCGGGGAACATGTCCTCTTCCTCCTCATCGATGTGGTGGAGGTAGCGGTGGCGCATCTTCTCGAACGTTTCCGTCCACTCCGCCGAGGCGGGGTCGAGCTTCACCATTTCGCCGAGGTAGTCGTCCACTTCCTTGTGCTCGGACACCGAGTGGCGCGCATCGTCGCGCAGGTCGGGCACGGCCAGCATGGTGGCATAGAGCGACTCTTCCTCGGCCGCCGCATGCGCCTGCAGTTCGACCCGCAGCTCCTCGAACAAATCGGAGCGCTTCTGAGTGGGTGCGTCGCCCAGCGCTGCGAGCATAGCGCGATGCCGGTCGTGGTCGGCTTTCAGATCCTGGAAAATACGTGCGTCGGCCATAGTGCGTCTCCTTGTTGTCGGGACAACGGACCGCCGGGCCGAACTGTTTCTCCCGCGAACGATTCTCAGGCCGCGAAAAGCTCCAGCTGCTCCTGCGCAGGGGCGAGCAGCCTGCGCAGATCGCTGCGATCGGTAAGCACGGTGGGACGCCAGTCCAGGGTAACGATGAAGGGCCGCACCTTCGCGATCGACTGCGTGAGCCTTGCGACGTCGTCGAGCCGCAGCTTGCGATAGCGACGAGTGGCGAGGATCGTCTTGACCGCCTTGACGCCCAGGCCCGGCACGCGGAGCAGCCGCTCGCGCTCGGCTCGATTCACGTCGACCGGAAAAGCATCGCGGAACTTCAGCGCCCAGGCGAGTTTCGGATCAATGTCCAGCGGCAGCATGCCTCCGTCGGAGGCATCGCGGATGTCGAATGGTTCGTAGCCGTAGAAGCGCAGAAGCCAGTCCGACTGGTACAGACGATGCTCGCGCATCAGCGGCGGGCGCATCAGCGGCAGCACGGCGCTGGCATCTGGGATGGGCGAGAAGGCGGAGTAGTAGACCCGCCGCATGCCGTAGCCCCGATAGAGCGACGAGGCGCGATCGATGATCTGCACGTCGGTCGCGGCGTCGGCCCCGACGATCATCTGGGTCGACTGCCCGGCCGGAGCGAAACGAGGCGCCGACTTGAACTTGCGCGATGCGTCCTTCGCCTCGACGATCGCGTTCTTCATGTCGCCCATGGTACTGGTGATGCGCTGTTCCGACTTGTCGGGAGCCAGACGGGTGAGCGCACCGCTGGTGGGCAGCTCGATGTTGATCGACACCCGATCGGCCCAGAGACCTGCCTGCGCGACGATCTCCGGATCGGCATCGGGAATGGTCTTGAGGTGAATGTATCCCTTGAAGCCATGCTCTTCGCGCAACTTGCGCGCGACTTCGACTAGCTGCTCCATCGTGTGATCGGGGCTGCGGATGATACCCGAAGAGAGGAACAGGCCCTCGATGTAATTGCGCCGGTAGAAGCCGATGGTGAGATCCACCACTTCCTGCACGGTGAACGCCGCCCGCCGCACCGAAGAGCTTTTTCGATTGATGCAGTAGTGGCAATCGAACTGGCAGTAATTGGTCAAAAGGATCTTGAGCAGCGATATGCAGCGGCCATCGGGCGCGTAGGCGTGGCAGATGCCCATGCCTTCGGTCGAGCCAATGCCGCCCTTGCTGCTGTCGCGCTTGGACGTGCCCGACGACGCGCACGATGCATCGTACTTTGCCGCGTCAGCCAGGACTTCGAGCTTATCCTTGAGAGACATACGGGCCATACGTTCCATGTATGTTCGCATGGAGGCAGGTGCGAGTGCCCTTTGGTGCAGCACTCCTGAGCCCATGCGAAAACTTCGCGGTGGCTCGTGCGTTGAGGCGGAAACTCAGAAAGTTAAACGCAAGACATGCCCCAGTTGCGCTTCGTCGATCATACCGAACCCGGCATCACGCGGCGCAAGGTCCGTGGCGACAAGTGGGGGTACTTCACACCCGAGGGCAAGCGCATCACCGATCGCGAAGAGATCGACCGGTTGAACCGGATCGCCTTGCCGCCTGCCTACGAGAACTGCTGGTACTGCCCGGACCCCGACGCGCACCTCCTCGCAATCGGGTACGACGCACGGGGCCGCAGGCAGTACCGCTACCATCCGAACTGGCGCGAGGAGCGTGATGCCGCCAAGTTCGACTTGTGCTCGCAGTTCGCACGCAAGCTGCCTGCTATCCGCAAGCGCGTGGCCGAGGATATCGCCTCGCGCAAGCTGACCCGCGAGCGAGCGATCGCGACGATCGTGGCGCTGCTGGATACGGGCGCCATTCGCGTCGGTAACGAGCAATATGCCAAGGAGAACAAGAGCTTCGGTGCCACTACGCTGCGCAACCGGCATGCCAGGATCGACCGTGGCATGCTGCGGCTGCGCTTCCGCGGTAAGTCGGGCAAGATGCATGAGATCGATTGCGACGACAAGAAACTGGTGCGTTGCGTGCGGATCATGCAGGACCTGCCTGGCCAGCACCTGTTCCAGTATCTCGACGACGATGGTGCGCCGACTCCGGTGCACAGCCATGATGTGAACGAATATATCCAAGAGACCATGGGCGATGCCTTCACCGCCAAGCACTTCCGCACCTGGGCTGCAAGTTCGTTCGCATTCGGCCGCCTCGTCGAGGAACCCGGGATTTCGCTCAAGAACCTGATGACCGATGTGTCGGAGCGGCTCGGCAACACGCCAACGATCGCGCGCAAGTCTTACGTGCATCCTGCCGTGGTCGCCGCTGCGAAAGGTGGCGAGGGTGCACCGACGATCCCCGACAAGCTACCGCGTACGACGCAATGGCTGACGAGCGAGGAGCGGGGACTGATCGACTTCCTGGAGGAGCTGAAGGCCTAGCGCCGCCGCACGTGCGTCAGTGGGCCTGCAGCCTGGCGATGGCGGACCGGATATCGCGCTCGGTATAGGGCTTCGTAATCACGGGCACGCCCTCGAACCGCGATGTGGCGAGCGAACGGTCACCATAGCCGCTGGCGAAGATGAACGGCACGCCGCGCTGGTGGAGTACCGCGGCAACCTCCTCGCTGGTCTCCTTGCCGAGGTTCACGTCGAGCATGGCGAAGCTGACCGTAGCGGTGTCGAGCAGTGTTAAGGCGGCGTGGACCGAACCGACGATCTGGCAATCCTGGAAGCCCAGCGTGCGCAGCACGTCCTCGGCCTCCATGGCGATGATGACGTTGTCCTCGACGATCAGCGCGCATGCCGAGAAGAGTTCTGGCGCGCTCTCGCGCACGTCGCCGGTGGTGGCGGGCGGCTCGTCGGGCGAGGGCATCGGCGTATCGTATGTGGCGATGTGTTCGGTCGGAATCAGGAACACGGCGCGCAAGCCTTCGGGCGGATAGTCCACCGTGGCGGCCCCGCCGAGCTCATGCGGGATCGTGCGTTCGATGATCGTCGAGCCGAACCCGCGCCGTGTGGGTGCCTCGACCGGCGGGCCGTCCATTTCATGCCAGTCGATTTCGAGCGATCGGTCGTCGCCCGGGCTGATGGTGATGACCACCCTCCCAGGCGTATCGGACAGGGCGCCGTACTTGCACGAATTCGTCATCATCTCGTGGATCACGAGCGCGAGCGTGGTGAAGGCGGCGGGCGCGATCATCGCGTCCGGCCCGTCGATGCGCACGCGGTCGGCACTGTCGCTGGCGTATGCGGCCGCTTCGGTGCGAATGAGATTGTAGAGCGAGGACGGCGACCAGTCGGTCTGCGTCACCTGATCGTGCGCGCGAGCGAGGGCGTGGATGCGGCTGCCGATGATCTCGGCGAACTGGTCGATCGTCTCGGCGCCCTCTTTGGACTGCGTGACCAGCCCGCGGATGAGGTTGAGGATGTTGCGCACGCGGTGGTTCAATTCGGCGATGAGCATGTCCTGCTGCTTGTTCGCCTGCTCACGCTCCAGATGCGCCGAATCCGCGAGGCGTAGGACCACTTCGAGCAGTGTGATCCGCAGCGACTCCGCCGCCGCGATCTCGTCCGGGGTCCATGCCCGTGCGAAACCGCGGCGCTCTTCCTTCCACAGCTCGAAGCTCTTGCGTGGGGTCAGCCTCGGGCCATTGGGTCCGAGCTCTATCGTCTTCTCCGGGTTGCCCGCCCACGAAACTTCCTTCAGCTGCTCTTTGCGGAACAGCGCGATATAGTCGCGCGGGGTGCGCGAGACCGGGAGCGCGAGGATGCCGGCGACGCGATCGGCGAAGGCCTTGGCCGGCTCGTAGACCCGCGCAAGGTTGTCGTTCGACCAGACCGTGCGCGCACCTGCGGTGTTGAGGAACCGGGCGAGCCCGGCAAACTCCGCCTCGGTTGGAGTGGCGCCACGTGCCATGAACTGGCCATCGACCCAACCGACCACGCCATCGAAGGGGATCACCTTGCCGATGGACTCGGCGAAATCCTCGAACGCGTTGAGGAGCGTGTCGCCGCCGGCCACGCGAGCCATGATCTCGTCGTGCAGGCGCATCGATGCGCCACGTTTTTCAAGGGCGGTGTCGCTCTCCTTCTGATCGAGAAGGTAGGAGAAGAACTCGCCGAACAGCTCGGCTGCCGTCCGCACGGAGTACGACAGGCGCAGCGGCGCATAGTGGTGGCACGCCATCAGCCCCCAGAGCTTGCCACGGCGCATGATCGACACGGACATGGATGCCTTCACGCCCATGTTGCGCAGGTACTCGATGTGGATCGGCGAAACCGCGCGCAGCCCGCTCATCGACAGGTCGAGCGGATCGCCGTTGGGGTTGGTGGCGGGAATGATCGGAACCGTCGGATCGTCGACGTCCGAGATGATGCGCAGGATATTGCGCGCATAGAGCCGCCGCGCCTGTGCCGGGATGTCCGAGGCCGGAAAGTGCAGGCCGCGGAAGCTGTCGACCGATCCGTTCAGGCTCTCGGCGATGACCTCACCCGCGCCCGATCCTTCGAAGCGGTAGATCATCACGCGGTCGAAGGCGGTCAGCCCGCGCAAGTGCCGCGCGGCGCTGGCGCATAGCTGCTCGGTCGTCGCCGACTTGCGCAGGCGGTCTATCATCGGCCTTACGTAATTGACGTAGTCGCGGCGGCGGCCGGCTTCGGTTTCCTCAATCTCCAGCACGAACGACTGGCCCGAGGCATGAAGCGCCACGTCGAAGCTGCGCGAGCCTTGGATCAGATCGATGTTGAACATTCGCTCCACCGCGTCGGCGGTTCCCAGGATCTGGAGGCGGGTGCGTATGTCATGCAAGGCGTCGGGCGCGATGAAGTCGGTCGCGGCGCGCCCGATCATGTCGTCCGGCTTCGTGCCGAAGATCTCCGCGACGTTCAGCGAGACGTGGTTGATGATCCAGTCGTGCGAGAACGAGATCAGCCAGCCAAAGCTCTGGATCCGGCCGATGATATGGATCGGCTCGAGGTCGCACGTCGAGAGATCGACCTGATGCCCCATGTCGGCCATTGCGCTCAGCGTGCGTTGATCGTCGCGCTGGCGTCGAACGCCGCACGGAACGTGTCGAAGGCGGCGACGGCAGCGTTTCGCTCGGCCTGTGCATCATCGAGCTCGCGCTGCTTCAGCCAGCCGACGGCGTCCTTCCAGATCGCCAGGCCGCGCTCGTCTTCCATGTAGGCAGACGGCAGTGCGTGCGCGGCGCCCCAGTATCCCTGGCGGCGGATCATCGTCAGTCCGAGCCGCGAGCCCGCGATGACATAGCCGGTGGCCGCGTGCGTGAGGCCGCCGGCGGCTGCGATCCTGGGCAACTCCGCACCATCGATGCCGAGCGCCGCGAGATCCTGGTGCAGCATGCCGAGGTAGTCCGGGCAAGCGAGGCCCAGGTCATCCTCGACGAACGCCCGGAAATTGCCAAACAGCGGAGCAAGGCCGATCGCGTGGCCACTGAGGAAGCGCACGTAGTCCGCGCGGTCGCTCATCTCCAGGGAGCCGAAAGCAGCATCGAGCAACGCGTGCGAAGCCGCGGTGGCATCGCGCAGATGGGTGAGAAGCGGTTGCATGTTAAGCGGCTAAATCTCCGTCGGCTTCATTGGGGTCAAGCGCCGCAATTGTCCAATGAAATGCGCGGCGCGGCAGCGCTGCCGTGAGCCAAACCGGGCCGATCGCGCACTTGGGTGCAGGACTTTACCACGCAAAGAGCGATGCCTGTGCTCACTTGTATGCACAGCACGGAACTTCGTTGCTGGCGTGCCGTTTCTGGAACCAATCCCCTTCATCCCGGCCGATCCATGTGGCCTTGCGGAGATGCCGATGTCGGAACGCAGTGATTTGCTCGAGGCGCTGCGGCCGCAAGATCGAGAGCTGCTGCTCCCTCGATTGAGCGAAGTCCGGCTGGAAACCGGCAAGATCCTCTACGATCCGGGCGAGACGGTCGATTACTGCTATTTTCCGCGCGGCGGGGCGATCGCCTCGTTCTTCGTGCTGCTGGACAGCGGGGTCGCGGTGGAGACGCTGATGGTCGGCCGGGAAGGCGCGTTGGGTGGGATCATCAGCCAGGGCGCCGCACCGGCCTACGCGCGTTCGAGCGTCATGCAGGGCGGCCAATTCTACCGCATCCTCGCCAGCGATCTCGACCGCGCCAAGGAGGCCTCACCCGCCTTGCGCGCGTTGTTCTCCCGCTATGCCGACTGCCTCCTGGCGCAGGTGTTCCAGTCGATCGCGTGTAACGCCATCCACACGATCGAGCAGCGCGCGGCCAAGTGGCTGGTCGCCGCGATCGACCGGATCGGGCGCAACGACATCACCATGACGCAGGAACAGCTGGCCTCGATGATGGGCATCGGCCGCAGCTATGCCAGCCGGGTGGTGCAGCGTTTCAAGGCCGATGGTCTGGTCCGCACGCGCCGCGGCGGCATCGAGATCATGGACGCGTCGCAGCTGGAGCAGCGCGCCTGCACCTGCAACCACATGGTCAGGCAACACTTCGACCGGGTGCTCGCCGGCGTCTACCCATCGCCATAGTCGCTCACCTCGTCGCATGCGCCACTGACGCGGAACTGTCACGCCAACTGCGCAATCCTGTCATGGATCGGCCATAAGAGTCCGCCCCGAGATCACCATCGAAGGGGGACACCATGACCGACCGCTATTTGATCACCGGCTACACAGACGGTGATGTCGACACCAACACGAGCCTGGTTCCCTCGCTCGAGAGCCTTGCAGCCGAACGTTACTCTCGCCGCAAGACGCTGATGGGCGGCTTGGGCGCCACCGGCATGGCCGTATTCGGCACCACGATGCTCTCGGCTTGCGGCGGCAGCGACGATGTCGACCAGAGCCCGGTGGTCACCCCCGGTTCGGTCGCGGCGACCAGCGCCGGCCGCATCGTCACGCTGACCACCACCACCGCCGCCGACGTCCTCCCGGGCACCTGGACCCAGACCAGCGGTCCCTCGGTCACGCTGACCACGGTGGACAGGACCACCGCCACCTTCATCGCACCGGCTGTCGCGGCCGCGACCGACCTGGTGTTCACCTACAATGCGCCCACGCAGCGCGGCGGCACCGCGACCGCCAGCAGCACCGTGCGCGTCAACCCGGCGGTCCTCGGCTTCGCCGCCGTGCCCAAGAACCTCAACGACGTCGTGACGGTGCCGGCCGGCTACACCGTCACCGTGATGACGCGCCTGGGCGACCCTCTCGCCAGCGGCGTCTCGGCCTATGCCAACAACGGCACCGACGGTGACTTCGACAAGCGCATCGGCGACCATGGCGACGCGCTCCACTTCTTCGGCCTGAGCAGCGCCGGTGCGCGCGACGACAACAGCAACACGCGCGGTCTCATGGTCCAGAACCACGAGAACCTGAACGTGCAGTACCTGCACCCGAACGGCCCCACCAACGTGACCAGCGGCGCGCGGCCGCAAGCCGAGGCGCTGAAGGAGATGATGGCGCATGGCGTCAGTGTCGCCGAATACGTCGATGCCGGCGGGCGCAAGTGGAGCTACGTGCCCACCAGCAGCTTCAATCGCCGCATCACGCCAGCCACGGTCATGCAGTTCAGCGGCCCCGCCGCCGGCAACGCGCAGCTGCGCACGGTCTACTCGCCGGACGGCACGCGCGGTCGCGGCACCATCAACAACTGCGCCAACGGCTTCACGCCCTGGGCCACCAACCTGACCGCCGAAGAGAACTGGGCGGGCTACTTCCGCCGCGACGCCGGCGACATCGCGCCCGCCACCAGCAAGCGCACCGCGCGCGAGATCACGTCGCTGGCCCGCTTCGGTGTCACCAGCACGAGCGGCAGCTATCGCTGGTCCTTCGTAGCGACGACCGACACGCTCTACACCCGGTGGAACGCCACCGCGACCGCCGACAGCGCCCTGCAGGACTTCCGCAACGAGCCCAACCAGTTCGGCTGGGTGGTAGAGATCGATCCGTACGATCCCGCCTCCACCCCGCGCAAGCGCACCGCGCTGGGCCGCTTCGGCCACGAAGGCGCGTTCGTCCGCGCCGTGTCGGGCAAGAAGGTCGGCGTCTACATGGGTGACGACGCGCGCAACGAATACCTCTACAAGTTCGTCTCGAATGCGACCTACGCCTCCGCCGACGCCGGCGCGACCAACCGGCTGGCGATGGGAGACAAGTACTTCGACGCGGGCACGCTCTACGTCGCCAAGTTCAATGCCGACGGCACCGGGCAGTGGCTGCCGCTGGTGTTCGGCCAGGTTCCGGCCCGTCCGGCTTCGGGCAGCACGCCGGCCTACACGTTCGTGGATCAGGCCGACATCCTCATCAACACCCGCCTGGCCGCCGACGCGCTCGGCGCCACGCCGATGGACCGGCCGGAATGGACCGAGGGCAATCCGAACACCGGTGAGATCTACCTGACGCTCACCAACACCAACGCCGCCAGCCGTCCGCTCAACCGGACCGATGCCGCCAATCCGCGCCACTACAACGATCCCAAGGGCTCCACGGCGCCGGTGCCCGATCCGGCGACCCCGCCGCAGCCGACCAACCAGTTCGGCAACCCCAACGGCCACATCATCCGCATCCGCGAGGCGGGCGACGATACCGCGTCGCTGACGTTCCGCTGGGACATCTACCTCTTCGGTGCGGACTCGGCGCAGGCCGATGCCAACGTGAACATCTCGGGCCTGACCGCGGACAACGACTTCTCCAGCCCCGACGGCCTGTTCTTCTCGCGCACCAGCAACGCAGCCGGGGGCGTAAAGCCCGTGCTGTGGATCCAGACCGACGATGGCGCCTTCACCGATCGCACCAACAACCAGATGCTGGCGGCTCTCCCCGGCAGCGTCGGCGACGGCGGCGCCAAGACGATCACCAACCGCGACTCGACGGGCGCAACCGCCACCCAGGCGACGATCGCCGGCGCGGCGGCGAGCAGTGCGACGCTGCGCCGCTTCCTGGTCGGACCGAGCCAGTGCGAGATCACCGGCATCGACTCGACGCCGGATGGCCGGACGCTGTTCGTCGGCATCCAGCACCCGGGTGAAGACGGCACGCCGTCCGCTCCTTCGAGCCACTGGCCCGACTCGCAGGGCAACCCTGCGGTCGGCGCGACGGTGCGGCCGCGCTCGGCGGTGGTCGCGATCACCAAGGACGATGGCGGTGTGATCGCCCTCTGAGCGCATCATGCAGTGACAGGGAAGGGCGGGCGGCCATGGTCGCCCGCCCTTTTCGCGCTTGTGCGGCAGGCCATCGTCCCCTTGGCTGAAATCCTCGCTGGCAATCGCCCTCAAACACCCTTAATAAACAGGTGTGTTGAATAGCGGATTGTCCGCGTTCAGAAGCGCTCGACACAAGAGCGCCTGCGCGGCCTGCATGGGAGATGCCAATGAACAAGCCCGAGACGTTCGCCGTGCCGAACATCACCGCGCAGGACATGGATGCGGAGCGCCTGGTCACCTACCCGACCGAGGCGTTCCTCTCGAAGGATTATGTCGAGGCGGAGAAGCGCCTGCTCTGGCCCAAGATATGGCAGATGGTCGAGCGCGAGAGCGACTTGCCGAACCCGGGCGACTGGCTGACCTACAACGTGGCCGAGGAGTCGATCATCGTCCTGCGCAAGGACGATGGTACGCTCAAGGCGTTCCACAACGTGTGCCCGCACCGCGGCCGCCAGCTCGTCAGCGTCCCTGACTTCCTGCCCAGCGCCACGAGCGCGCACAAGACGCCGGTTCACGACGTGCGCGGCTCTAACCGCAAGAACTTCATCTGCGGCTTCCACGGCTGGACCTTCAACCTGGAGGGGGAGAACACCTACATCCTCGACCCTCAGGACTGGGGCAACAAGCTGACGCCCGAGATGACCTGCCTCTCCGAAGTTCAGGTCGATACCTGGCAGGGCTACATCTACATCAACATGGACCCGGACGCGCCTTCGCTGAAGGACTGGATGGGCCGCGCGGGCGAGATCCTGTCGCACTTCGACCTGGCTGGCATGCAGTACAAGTGGCGCCAGTGGGCGATCTACGAGTGCAACTGGAAGACCGCGATCGAGGCGTTCCTGGAACCCTACCATGTCGCCGGCACGCACACGCAGCTGCTCGCCTATGGTGATTATTACGCCTTGTCCAAGCAGTATGGCCTGCACTCGGTGTCGAGCTACGACACGCGCGACTCCAAGTTCCAGATGAGCGAGAGCGCGGGCACGACGCGCGCCGGCAAGGGCGACGATCCGCGCGTCTCCACCTACGAGTTGATCCGCGAAAACTACGAGACGGTGAACTACTCCGCCTCGACGGAGACGCTGGTGAATGCCGCGAGCCGCCTCAAGGACGAACTGCCCGAAACCGCTACGCCGCAGGAGTGCATCGCGCACTGGATCAAGTCGGCAAAGGCGGACGATGCCGCGCGTGGCGTGATCTGGCCCGAGGTGCCGCCAGAGATCAAGAAGGAAGGCGGCCTCGCCTGGGGTCTGTTCCCCAATCAGAACATCCTCCACGGCGAGACTTTCGCGCTGTGCTATCGCGTCCGGCCTTACGGCGACGATCCCAACAAGTGCGTGTTCGAAAGCTATGCGCTGGAGCGCTTCCCCGAGGGCGAGGCGCCGGAGACGCAGTGGGTCTATGCCGAACCCACCGGTGAGAACTGGGGGGCGGTCCTGGCGCAGGACTTTTCCAACATGGAGTTCGTGCAGAAGGGCATGAAGTCGTCCGGCTTCCGCGGCCCGCTGCCGAACCCGCATCAGGAGCAGAAGGTCATCAACCTTCACCGCAATCTGGCGGAGTTCATGGAAGGGCGAGGGGCACCAAGCCTGATCGGCAACCGGACGCAGCTAGACTGAGCCTCTCTCGTTTGCCCTCTCCCCTCGTGGGGAGAGGAGAGCGAAGCTTGTCCCGCCGGGGATTAGCGCAGCTTGGAGGGGGGGGCTTTGATGCTCCAAGGCCACGCGCTCCTCGCCAACGCCGCCCAGGAAGCAAGCTTTCCAAGCCTGCGTATCCTCGCTCCATCCGGGGCAAGGGAAGACCCGCAACTCGCCCGATTTCAATGCAGCGCATGACGCCGGCCGAGAGCTCTTGGACGTCCCGTCGTCCGCTCGTATGACGCGGTGCTTGCCAGCGCATCGGCCAAGGCGCCGACCAGTGCAAGCGTGGGAGAGGCGCCCGCGCCGGACGCCTCGTGCGCACTGCCGGGAAGAGCGACGGTGGCAAGGCTCTGCCCGTCGCTGCCGCGGGACAGCAGGAATCCCGCACCTGCCTCCAGCATCGTCATGATCGCCGTTTCGCAAGCGCCGGCGTCGATCAGCGCTTCGACCCTGGCAACGCCGATCGGCCGCAGTCCATCGATCAGTGACCGGGCCGGTGCCACCAGCAGCAACGCGTTGATCTCGCGCACGCGATCCTGAGCCTCGTCGCCTTCGCTGACGGCGCAGCACAGCGACAGGTCGCGCAAGGCGTCGAGCCACTCGCCGTGCGCGAGCATCCCGCTATTCCGCTCTGGCATGCGTCATCGTCCTCAGTCTTCCTGAAGTAAGCCGTAGCGGCCCAAGGCTGACGAAGCGCGAAGTCGCGCCTGCGTACTCCTACGGGGAGCAGGAAGGTCGCAGAAAGGTCGCGACTGCGGGGCAATAGGACTTTGGCAGCTCGCGTGCTGCTCGGCATGCAGCGGCCGTCCAGACGCGCTTGCGTCAGTTCTCCAGTGGCAATGGGTTCGTGGAAGGAGCAGACCTTGACCTGCGTGATGCCTTTGAGCGCCAGCAGTCGCCCCCAGCTTCCACATATCGTTCGGCTCCCGCTTTCATGCAGGTCGATCAGGGTGGACGCGCGATAGGGACCGTTGCGGCAGCATAAAGCTGAACGAAAAAACCCCGACCTTGCGGCCGGGGCTATTTCGTTCACATCGGCGGATCGTGTGATCAGTCGACGATCTGCACCATGTGCGGCAGGCGGGCGATGGCGCCACGCACTTCCGCGGTGTCCTGGAGCTCGACGACGCGATGCATCTTGCCCAGGCCTAGGCCGATCAGAATCTTCCTCTGAGCTTCCGGGCGACGGATCGGCGAGCCGATCTGCTTGATCTTGATGGTAGCCATGATCGATTACTCCGCGATGGCTTCGGCAGCGGCCTCGGCCTCCACCTCAGAAGCGCCACCGCGGCCAAGCAGGTCGGCGACCTTCTTGCCGCGACGCTGAGCGACCGACTTCGGCGAAGTCTGGTTGGTCAGCGCGTCGAACGTGGCGCGGATCATGTTGTAGGGGTTGGAGGTGCCGACCGACTTGGTCACCACGTCGTGCACGCCCAGGCTCTCGAACACGGCGCGCATCGGACCACCGGCGATGATGCCGGTACCCGCAGGCGCGGTGCGCACGTTGACCTTGCCGGCGCCGAAATGGCCCTTGCCGTCGTGGTGCAGGGTGCGGCCTTCCTTGAGCGGAACGCGAACCATCTTCTTCTTGGCCGATGCGGTCGCCTTGGTGATCGCCTCGGGCACTTCGCGCGCCTTGGAGTGACCGAAGCCGACGCGGCCCTTGCCGTCGCCCACTACGACCAGCGCCGCGAAGCCGAAGCGCTTGCCGCCCTTCACCGTCTTGGAGACGCGGTTAATGTGGACGAGCTTCTCGATCAGCTCCTCGCCACCTTCATCGTCGCCGCCGCGCCCACGACGGTCGTCACGACGACCACCGCGATCGTTGCCGCCACGACCGCCACGGTCGTTGCCGCCACGGCCACGGTTGCCGCCGCCCGGACCACGTCCGCCGCGGCCGCCACCCTGGCCCTGGTAGCCGCCACCGGCGGCCGGAGCATTGTCAACACCCTGGGGTGCCTCAGCCGCGATGGGCTGCTCGTTGTTGTTCTCGTCTGCCATGATCAGAACTCCAGCCCGCCTTCACGGGCGGCTTCGGCCAGCGCCTTGACGCGGCCGTGGAAGAGGAAACCGCCGCGGTCGAACACGACAGCGGTGACGCCGGCAGCCTTGGCCTTCTCGGCCAGCTGCTGGCCCACGCGGGTCGCGGCTTCCATGTCGGTGCCCTTGGCGCCAAGCGTGTTGGCAGCTGCGAGCGTGCGGCCCTGCGCGTCGTCGATGATCTGCGCGTAGATGTGACGACCGGTGCGGTGCACCGACAGGCGAGGGCGGCTGCCCGAACGCGCGCGCAGCGACGTGCGGACGCGGCGCTTGCGGCGATCGAAGAGGTTGAGCTTGGCCATTACTTCTTCTTCCCTTCCTTGCGGAAGATGTACTCGCCACGGTACTTGATGCCCTTGCCCTTGTAAGGCTCGGGCTTGCGCCAGCGGCGGATCTCGGCCGCGATCTGGCCGACCTTCTGCTTGTCGTTGCCGGAGATCTCGATCGTGGTGTTGTCCGGCGTCTTGATCTCGATGCCCTCGGGCACCGCGATGTCGACGTCGTGCGAGTAGCCGAGCTGCAGCTTCAGGGTCTTGCCCTGGGCGTTCGCGCGGTAGCCGACACCGGTAATCTCGAGCGTCTTGGTGAAGCCCGTGGTGACGCCTTCGACCAGGTTCGACACGAGCGTGCGCTGCATGCCCCAGAAAGCCCGTGCTTCCTTGGTGTCGTTGGCCGGCTTCACCAGGATGCCGCCGTCGTCGAGCGTGTAGCTGATCTCGTCACGCATGGTGAGGGTGAGGGTGCCCTTGGGGCCCTTCACCGAGAGGATGCCATCCTTGATGTCGGCGGTGACGCCGCTCGGGATGGCAACCGGACGCTTGCCGATGCGGCTCATCAGAAGACCTCCGCGAGCACTTCGCCGCCGACGTTCTGGCTGCGTGCTTCGGCATCCGAGAGCACGCCGCGCGGCGTCGAGACGATGGTGATGCCAAGGCCGTTGCGCACGATCGGCAGTTCCTTGGAACCCGAATAGACGCGGCGGCCAGGCTTGGAAACACGAGCGATGTGCTTGATCGCAGGCTCGCCCTCGAAATACTTCAGCTCAATGCGCAGCTGCGGGTGGGCACCGGTGGCGTCATCGCTGAAGCCGCGGATGTAACCTTCGCGCTGCAGCACCTCGAGCACGCGCGAACGCAGCTTCGAGGCCGGCGACAGGACGGAGTCCTTCTTCGCCTGCTGGCCGTTACGGATGCGGGTGAGCATATCACCCAGGGGATCGGTCAAAGCCATTTCAGATAATCCTTACCAGCTCGACTTGACCAGACCGGGGATCATGCCCTTGTTGCCAAGGTTCCTGATCTCAATACGGTTGATCCCGAACTTGCGGTAGAAGCCGCGCGGACGGCCGGTCGTGGCGCAACGGTTGCGAACCCGGGTCGGGTTGGCGTTGCGCGGGATCTCGGCCAGCTTGAGGCGGGCGATCAGACGCTCCGTCTCGTCGAGCGACTCATCGTCGGCAACCGCCTTGAGGGCGGCGTACTTGCCGGCATACTTCTTGACGAGCTTCTTACGACGCTCGTTCTTGTTCACGGAACTCAGTTTCGCCATGGACTTAAGCTCTCTTACCTAAGACCGCTCACGCGGCCTGCTTCTCTTCTGCGGCCGCTTCGGGGGCCGGGAACGGAAAACCGAACAAACGCAGCAGCTCGCGCGCTTCGTCGTCGGTCTTCGCCGTGGTGGTGACGATGATGTCCATGCCACGCACCTTGTCGATCTTGTCGTAGCTGATCTCCGGGAAGATGATCTGCTCCTTCAGGCCCATGGCATAGTTGCCACGGCCGTCGAACGACTTGGGGTTCAGGCCACGGAAGTCGCGGATGCGGGGCATCGCGATCGTGACGAGACGGTCGAGGAACTCGTACATGCGCTCGCGGCGCAGGGTCACCTTGCAACCGATCGGCATGCCCTCACGCAGCTTGAACTGCGCGATCGACTTACGAGCCTTGGTGATCACGGGCTTCTGGCCTGCGATCGCCTCCATCTCGGCAGCGGCGGTCTGGACCTTCTTCTTGTCCTGGCTCGCCTCGCCCACGCCCATGTTGAGCGTGATCTTATCGATCTTGGGGACTTCCATCACGTTCTTGTAACCGAACTTCTCGGTCATCGCCTTCGCGATCTCGGCCTCGTACTTGCTACGAAGACGCGGGGTGTACTTGTCAGCCATCGATCGTCTCTCCGGACTTCACGGCCACGCGGACCTTCTTGCCGTCCTTGGTCTCGAACCGCACGCGGGTCGCCTTGCCGTCCTTGGGATCGGCGAGGCCGACCTTGCTGATCGCCATCGGCGCCGGCAGGCGGTCGATGCCGCCCTGCGGGTTGGTCTGGCTCGGCTTGCGGTGACGGGTCATAACGTTGACGCCCTCGACCACGACCTTGCCATCCTTCGGCATGACCTGGATCACGGTGCCGGTGCGGCCCTTGTCCTTGCCCGAGCGAACGACGACGCTGTCGCCCTTCTTGATCTTAGCGGCGGCCATTACAGCACCTCCGGCGCAAGGCTGATGATCTTCATGAAGCCACGGCCGCGCAGCTCGCGGACCACGGGGCCGAAGATACGAGTGCCGATCGGCTCCTCGTTCTTGTTGATCAGCACGGCAGCATTGCTGTCGAAGCGGATCACGCTGCCATCGGCGCGACGCACGTCCTTGCGGGTACGCACGATCACCGCGCGGTGAACGTCGCCCTTCTTGACGCGAGCGCGCGGCTGCGCCTCCTTGATCGACACCACGATGATGTCGCCGACGCCTGCGGTACGACGCTTAGAGCCACCCAGCACCTTGATGCACTGGACGCGCTTAGCGCCGCTGTTGTCCGCGACGTCGAGATTGGATTGCATCTGGATCATCGATCCGGTTCCTTCTCAACGGCTTGCCGGAACCAGTCCGGCAGTTCCAAAAAATCTCTCGTGACCTGCAAAACGAGGGCAGGGCGCCGAGGGATCGGCGCCCATACCCACTTTAGCGGGCGTTGTCCACGTCGAGGTTCGCCTCGATCGCGGTGCCCTTGCTCGCCTGCAGGCGATCGAGCACCTTCCACGACTTGGTCTTGGAGATCGGCTTGGTCTCCTCGATGCGAACGCGCTCACCGGTCTGGTAGGCGTTCTCTTCGTCGTGGGCATGGTACTTCTTCGAGCGGCGGATGATCTTCCCGTAGAGCGGGTGCTTCACCTTGCGCTCGACGAGCACGGTCACGGTCTTGTCGGTCTTGTCGGAAACCACGGTCCCCGTCAGGATACGCTTGGGCATCGTTGGTCTCCTTACTTCGCCGCGTCGGCAGAGCGCTGCGTCTGCAGCGTCTTGATCCGGGCGATGTCGCGACGCACTTCCTTGATCCGGGCCGGACGCTCGAGCTGGCTCGTGGCGGCCTGGAAACGCAGGTTGAACTGCTCGCGCTTCAGATCGGACAGCTCATCCTTGAGCTGGTCGTCGGTCTTGGTGGACAGGTCTTCGAACTTGGCCATCACTCGCCTCCCAGGTGGGTCGTGTCGCCGAGGCGAGCGACAACCTTGGTCTTGATCGGCAGCTTCATCGCGGCGCGGCTGAAGGCCTCGGCGGCGAGGGGACCGGCAACGCCGTCCAGCTCGAACAGGATCCGGCCCGGCTTGACGCGGGCGGCCCAGTATTCGTTGGCACCCTTGCCCTTGCCCTGGCGGACTTCGGCGGGCTTCTTCGAAACCGGCACGTCGGGGAACACGCGGATCCACAGACGTCCCTGACGCTTGATATGGCGGGTGATCGCGCGGCGAGCCGCTTCGATCTGGCGAGCGGTGATCCGCTCCGGTTCCAGGGCCTTGAGGCCGTAGGAACCGAAGTTCAGATCGGTGCCGCCCTTGGCGAGTCCGTGAATGCGGCCCTTGAAGGCCTTCCGGAACTTGGTCTTTTTCGGTTGCAGCATGGTGCTAACTCTATCCTAAGCTCAGCTGGCCCAAATCAACGGGCAGGGCGGACGCCGGAGGTTTGAGCCTCCATCATCAGGCGTTCCTGCGCCGTCGGATCGTGGCCCAGGATCTCGCCCTTGAAGACCCAGACCTTGATGCCGATGATGCCGTATGCGGTCAGCGCTTCGGCGTCGGCGTAGTCGATGTGCGCACGCAGCGTGTGAAGCGGCACGCGACCTTCGCGGTACTGCTCGACGCGGGCGATCTCAGCGCCGCCGAGACGGCCCGAGCACATCACCTTCACGCCCTCTGCGCCAAGGCGCATCGCGGACTGCATCGCGCGCTTCATGGCGCGGCGGAACGCGACACGGCGGATCAGCTGATCGGCAATGCCCTGGGCGATCAGCTTGGCATCGACTTCCGGCTTGCGGATCTCGACGATGTTCAGCTTCACGTCGCTCTTGGTCATCGCGGCGAGCTGCTTGCGCAGCTTCTCGATGTCGGCGCCCTTCTTGCCGATGATGACGCCCGGACGGGCGGCATAGATCGACACGCGGCACAGCTTTGCCGGACGCTCGATCACCACCTTGGAGATCGCTGCCTGGGGCAGGGTCTCGATGATGAACTTGCGCATCTTGAGGTCTTCCTCAAGCAGCGTGCGGTAGCCTTCGCCTTCGGCGAACCAGCGGCTGTCCCAGGTGCGGTTGATCTGCAGGCGCAGACCGATGGGATTGGACTTGTGACCCATGGCTCAGGCCTCCTCGACTTCGCGAACGACGATCCGAAGGCGCGAGAACGGCTTCAGGATCCGGGTCGACTTGCCGCGGCCACGAGCGTGGAAACGCTTCATGACGATCGACTTGCCAACCGAAGCCTCGGCCACGACGAGCGCGTCGACGTCCAGGTTGTGGTTGTTCTCGGCGTTGGCGATCGCCGAAGCGAGAACCTTGCGAGCCTCGTCGGCCATGCCCTTCTTCGAAAACGCCAGGATGTTCATGGCGTCCTCGGCGCGGCGGCCGCGGATCAGGCCGGCAACGAGGTTGAGCTTCTGGGCCGAACCACGGATCGTGGTGTTGACGGCCAGAGCCTCCTTGTCGCCGACGCGACGGGGTGCAGCTTGCTTGCTCATCAGCGCTTGCCCTTCTTGTCGGCAGCGTGGCCGGGGAAGCTGCGGGTGGGCGCGAACTCACCGAGCTTGTGGCCGACCATGTCCTCGTTCACCGCGACGGGGATGAACTTGTGACCGTTGTAGACCTGGAACGTCAGGCCCACGAACTGCGGGAGAATGGTGGAGCGACGCGACCAGGTCTTGATCGGACCAGCGCGGGTGCCGGCATCCTGCGCGACTTCGGCCTTCTTGAGAAGGTAGAGGTCGACGAAGGGGCCTTTCCAGACGGAACGTGCCATCGTGACTTACCTCTTCTTCTTGGCGTGACGCGAACGGATGATCATCTTGTCCGTCTGCTTGTTGTGGCGAGTGCGAGCACCCTTGGTCGGCTTGCCCCAAGGCGTAACCGGGTGACGACCACCCGAGGTCCGGCCTTCGCCACCACCGTGCGGGTGATCGACCGGGTTCTTGGCGACACCGCGGGTAAGCGGGCGACGGCCCATCCAGCGCTTGCGACCGGCCTTGGCGAGGGTCTGGTTGGCGTTGTCGGGGTTCGACACCGCACCCACCGTGCCCATGCAATCGCCGCGCAGGTAGCGCTGCTCGCCCGAGTTCAGGCGGACGATGACCATGCCGCGGTCACGACCGACGACCTGCACGTAGGTGCCTGCCGAACGGGCGATCTGGCCGCCCTTGCCGGGCTTCATCTCGACGTTGTGGCAGATCGTGCCGACCGGCATCTGCGATAGGAGCATCGCGTTGCCCGGCTTCACGTCGGTCTTCTCGCCGGCGACGACCTGGTCGCCCACGGCCAGGCGCTGCGGCGCCAGGATGTAGGCCAGCTCGCCGTCCTCGTACTTGACGAGGGCGATGAACGCCGTGCGGTTGGGATCGTACTCGAGCCGCTCGACGGTTGCCGGCGCATCCCACTTACGACGCTTGAAGTCGATGTAGCGGTACTTCTGCTTGTGGCCGCCGGCGATGCCGCGCGAGGTCACGTGACCCTTGTTGTTGCGGCCGCCGGTCTTGTGCTTGCCTTCGGTCAGCGCCTTGACAGGCTTGCCCTTGTGCAGGCTCGACTTGTCGACGAGGACCAGGCCGCGGCGGGCGGGGCTCGTCGGGTTGTATTGCTTGAGTGCCATCGGATCAGCCCCGTACGCCTTCGGTGATGTCGATCGACTGGCCCTCGGCCAGCGTGACAATCGCCTTCTTCACGTCGCTGCGACGGTATTCCTTACCGCGCCAGCGCTTGGTCTTGCCCTTGACGACGATCGTGTTGACGCCGGTCACCTTGACGGAGAACAGCGCTTCGACCGCAGCCTTGATCTCGGGCTTGCTTGCCTTGTCCGCCACCTTGAAGACGACGGCGTTGTGCTCGGAGAGCATCGTCGACTTCTCGGTGATGTGGGGCGAGAGGATCACGTCGTAGTGACGGACATCCACTTGCTGGTTCTTAGCCATTATTCAGCCACTCCCGCGGGGGCGGCGAAGCGCGCCTCCAGCTTCTCGACAGCGGCGCGGGTCAGCACCAGCGTGTCATGCTTCAGGATGTCGTAGACGTTGGCGCCGAGAGCCGGGAGCACGTTGACGCCGACGAGGTTGCCGGCGGCGCGCGCGAAGGTCTCGTTCACGGCCTCGCCGTCGATCACCAGGACCTTCTTGCCCCAGCCCGCATTGGCGAACTGACCGGCGAGGGTCTTGGTCTTGGCATCGGTGACGTCGAGCGTGTCGACCACGATCAGCCCGTTCTGGGCCTTGGCCGAGAGCGCCATCTTCAGGCCGAGTGCGCGGACCTTCTTGTTCAGCGAGGGGTTGAACTCGCGGCGACGGGCGCCGTGAGCCTTACCACCGCCGATGAACACCGGGGCAGCGCGATCGCCGTGACGGGCGGTGCCGCCGCCCTTCTGGTTGCCGAACTTCTTGCCGGTGCGGGCCACGTCCGAACGCTCGCGGGTGGCGCGGGCGATGCCACGGCGCTTCTCGAGCTGCCAGGTGACAACGCGGTGGAGGATGTCGGCGCGCGGCGCGAGGCCGAACACGTCATCCGAGAGCTCGACTTCGCCGTTGCCGGTCGAACCATCGAGATTGAGGACCTGTACCTTCACTTGATCAGCCCTCCTGACCTTCGGTCGCCTCAGGCGCCGCGGTCACGTCCGCGGGCGTCTCGGCAGCCGAGTCATTGCTGTTGGCGGCCTGCTTGAGGCCGGCGGGGTAGGGCGCTTCCGCATGGCGAGCGACCTTGACGGCGTCCGAGACGGTCAGCCAGGCGTTCTTCGAGCCGGGCACCGAGCCCTTCACGAAGATCAGCCCGCGCTCGTCGTCGACGCGGACGATCTCGAGGTTCTGCTGGGTACGCTGACGGTCGCCCATGTGGCCGGCCATCTTCTTGTTCTTGAAGACCTTGCCCGGATCCTGGCGGTTGCCGGTCGAACCGTGGGCACGGTGCGAGATGGACACGCCGTGGGTGGCGCGCATGCCGCCGAAGCCCCAGCGCTTCATGGCGCCCTGGAAGCCCTTGCCCTGGGTGTGGCCGGCAACGTCGACCAGCTGGCCGGGCACGAAGTGCGAGGCGGCGATGGTGGCGCCGACTTCGAGGACGGCGTCGTCGGCGACGCGGAACTCGGCGACACGCTGCTTGAGCGAGACCTGCGCCTTGGCGAAGTGTTCGCGCTGCGGCTTGGCAACGTTCTTCTGCTTCGCTTCACCAGCACCCAGCTGGACGGCGACGTAGCCGTCGACATCGGTGGTGCGGACAGAAACGACCTGATTGTCTTCGAGTGCCAGGACGGTAACGGGCACGTGCCTGCCGTCTTCCTGGAACAGCCGGGTCATCCCGACTTTCTTTGCGATCACGCCGGTGCGCATGACCAGTCTCCTCACAGAGGCCTGCCGAGACCATCCCGACAGGCGTGTCCAGCCCTGGTGCGATGCGTGCCCCCGTCCGGGCTGGGTGCTCCCTGACAAACCCGAAGGGCCGTACGGAAGCGAGACGGGGGACGCATTCCCGAGAGACGTGCTCCCGGAGGTATCCCTTGTGTCCGCGGCGGCTAGGTCGCCGTGGCTCTGTCTCGTAGCAACTGGGTTGCCAGAGCCGGACTCGAGGAGTCCGGAAGGAATGTGGCCGTTAGACCAAAACTCTTGCGTCGGCTAGTCGCGAATTACGCGAGCTTGATCTCGACGTTCACGCCGGCGGCCAGGTCGAGCTTCATCAGCGCGTCCACGGTGGCGGCGTTCGGCTGCACGATGTCGAGCAGGCGCTTGTAGGTACGGACCTCGAACTGCTCACGCGACTTCTTGTCGACGTGAGGACCACGGTTGACCGTGAACTTCTCGATCTTCGTCGGCAGGGGAATGGGGCCACGGATCAGGGCGCCGGTGCGGCGGGCGGTGTCGGCGATCTCGCCGGTCGCCTGGTCGAGCACGCGATGATCGAACGCCTTGAGGCGGATGCGGATGTTCTGAGCTTCCATGTCCCTACCGATGAGAAAGAGCAAAGGGGCCTGTGCCCCGGAGAAATTCGAAGCGCGCCTTTACGTGTGTGAGAGGATTCGCGCAAGGGGTGATTGGGAGAATATCCTCTCCCCGACGGGGAGAGGAGGGCTCACACCAAAAAGCCCGGCCTCCTTTCGGAAGCCGGGCCTCTTGTTCAGGTCAGACCCGAAGAGCTGTGAAGCTTACTTCGTGATCTTGGCAACCACGCCCGAACCCACGGTGCGGCCGCCTTCGCGAATGGCGAAGCGCAGGCCGTCGTCCATGGCGATCGGCGCGATCAGCTTTACCGAGATCGTGACGTTGTCGCCGGGCATGACCATCTCGGTGCCCTCGGGGAGGATCACTTCGCCGGTCACGTCGGTGGTGCGGAAGTAGAACTGCGGACGGTAGTTCGCGAAGAACGGCGTGTGACGGCCGCCTTCTTCCTTCGACAGCACGTAGACTTCGGCGTCGAAGTCGGTGTGCGGGGTCACGGTGCCGGGCTTCGCCAGAACCTGGCCGCGCTCAACGTCTTCACGCTTCAGGCCACGGACCAGCGCGCCGATGTTGTCGCCGGCTTCACCCTGGTCGAGCAGCTTGCGGAACATCTCGACGCCGGTGACGACGGTCTTCTGGGTGTTGCGGATGCCGACGACTTCGACTTCCTCGCCAACCTTGACGATGCCGGTCTCGACGCGGCCGGTGACGACCGTACCACGACCCGAGATCGAGAACACGTCCTCGACCGGCATCAGGAAGGGCTTGTCGGTCGGACGGGGCGGCTGCGGGATGAAATCGTCGACAGCCTTCATCAGCTCGAGGATCTTCTCCTTGCCGATGTTCTCGTCGCGGCCTTCCAGAGCGGCCAGGGCCGAACCCATGACGATGGGGATGTTGTCGCCATCGAAGTCATACGACGAGAGCAGCTCGCGCACTTCAAGCTCGACGAGCTCGAGCAGCTCGGCGTCATCGACCTGGTCGACCTTGTTCATGAACACGACAAGCTGCGGCACGCCGACCTGGCGGGCGAGCAGGATGTGCTCGCGGGTCTGCGGCATCGGGCCGTCAGCTGCGTTCACGACCAGGATCGCGCCGTCCATCTGGGCAGCACCGGTGATCATGTTCTTCACGTAGTCGGCGTGGCCCGGGCAGTCGACGTGCGCGTAGTGGCGCGCTTCGGTCTCGTACTCTACGTGCGCGGTCGAGATCGTGATGCCGCGCTCGCGCTCTTCGGGAGCCTTGTCGATGTTGGCGAAGTCAACCGCTTCACCGCCGAATGCTTCGGCCATGACCTTGGTGATGGCAGCCGTCAGCGTGGTCTTGCCGTGATCGACGTGACCGATGGTGCCGATGTTGCAGTGCGGCTTGTTCCGCTCGAATTTAGCCTTCGCCATTGTTCAAACCTTCTGTTCGCTTGATTTTGGTTCTGTGGGAAATGAGCGACGCCCACTGAAACAGGCGCCGCCCCTAGAATGATCTCGCCGCTTAGGCAAGCTTCTCCTTGACCTCGGCCGCGACGTTCGCCGGGACCTCGTCGTAGTGGGAGAAGAACATCGAGTAGTTCGCACGGCCCTGCGTGAACGAGCGCAGCTGGTTCACGTAGCCGAACATGTTGGCGAGCGGGACCATGGCCTCGACCACCTGCGCGTTGCCGCGGGTGTCTGTGCCCTGGATCTGGCCGCGACGGCTGTTCATGTCACCGATGACGTCGCCCAGGTACTCTTCCGGGGTGACGACTTCGACCTTCATGATCGGCTCGAGCAGCTTGATGCCCGCCTTCGACGCCACTTCGCGCATTGCACCGCGACCGGCGATTTCGAAGGCGAGAGCCGACGAGTCGACGTCGTGGTACGAACCGTCATAGAGGTTGATGTCGAAGTCGATGATCGGGAAGCCGACCAGCTGACCCGAGGCTGCCGTCTCGCGCATGCCCTTCTCGATCGCGGGGATGTATTCCTTCGGAATGTTACCGCCCTTGATCTCGTCGGTGAAGGTGATGCCCGAACCGCGCTCGCCCGGCGTGACCTTGACCTTCACGCGGCCGAACTGACCGGTACCGCCTGACTGCTTCTTGTGGGTGTAGTCGACGTCGACCGGCTTCGCGAGGTACTCGCGATAAGCCACCTGCGGCGCACCCACGTTGGCCTCGACCTTGAACTCGCGACGCATGCGGTCGACGATGATGTCGAGGTGAAGTTCGCCCATGCCCTTGATGATCGTCTGGCCCGATTCGTGGTCGGTCGAGACGCGGAACGAGGGATCCTCGGCCGAGAGACGATTGAGCGCGACGCCCATCTTCTCCTGGTCGGCCTTGGTCTTGGGCTCCACCGACAGCTCGATGACGGGCTCGGGGAACTCCATACGCTCCAGCACGATCGGCGACCGCTCGGCGCACAGGGTGTCGCCGGTGGTGGTCTCCTTCATGCCCGCGAGAGCAACGATGTCGCCCGCGAAGGCCTCGTCGATGTCCTTGCGGTCGTTGGCGTGCATCTCGAGGATACGGCCGACCTTCTCCTTCTTGTCCTTCACCGAGTTCAGGTAGCCACCCTTGGTGAGCGTGCCCGAGTAGATGCGGATGAAGGTGAGCGAGCCGACGAACGGATCGTTCATGACCTTGAAGGCGAGGGCCGAGAACGGCGCGCCGTCTTCGGGCGGACGGCTGTCCTTCTCGTCGCTGTCCATCTTGACGCCCTGGACGTCGGGAATGTCGAGCGGCGAGGGCAGGTAGTCGACCACGGCGTCGAGCAGGGGCTGCACGCCCTTGTTCTTGAACGCCGAGCCGCAGACCACGGGCACGAACGCGTGCGCCAGCGTACCCTTGCGGATCAGCGCCTTGAGCGTCGCCGCGTCGGGCTCTTCGCCTTCGAGGTACTTCTCCATGGCATCGTCGTCCTGCTCGACCGCCAGCTCGATGAGCTTGGTGCGGTACTCGGCAGCCTCGTCGGCCATGTCGGCGGGAATCTCTTCGAAGAAGAACTCGGCGCCCAGCGCTTCGTCCTTCCAGATGATCGCGCGGTTGTTCACCAGGTCGACCAGACCCTTGAGGTCGGCTTCCATGCCGATCGGGAGATACAGCACCGCAGGGGTCGCACCCAGGCGGTCGATGATCGACTGCACGCAGTACTTGAAGTTGGCGCCGGTGCGGTCGAGCTTGTTGATGAAGCACATGCGCGGCACGCCGTACTTGTCGGCCTGGCGCCACACCGTCTCGGACTGCGGCTCAACTCCGGCAACGCCGTCGAAGCACGCCACGGCACCGTCGAGCACGCGCAGCGAACGCTCGACTTCGATGGTGAAGTCGACGTGGCCGGGGGTGTCGATGATGTTGATGCGGTATTCCTGGCCCTCGGAGGTCCAGAAGCAGGTGGTGGCAGCCGAGGTGATGGTGATCCCGCGCTCCTGCTCCTGCTCCATCCAGTCCATGGTCGCGGCGCCGTCGTGGACTTCGCCGATCTTGTAGGACTTGCCGGTGTAGTAAAGGATGCGCTCGGTGGTGGTCGTCTTGCCGGCGTCGATGTGCGCCATGATGCCGATGTTACGGTACATCGAAAGCGGATGGCTGCGTGCCATGATCTTAGTCCTTGGGTGTGCGGGGGAGAGGAACCACGCGTAAGATAGGTTCCCGACCCCTCGATTAAAAGTGTGACGCCGCGATGACGAGCGCAGCCCGGCCGAGCATCATGCCCGGCCGTCGCAGCTTACCAGCGCCGATTACCAGCGGTAGTGCGAGAAGGCGCGGTTGGCGTCGGCCATGCGGTGCGTGTCTTCGCGCTTCTTGACCGCGTTGCCGCGGTTGTTGGCGGCGTCGAGCAGCTCGCCCGACAGGCGCGCCGACATGGTCGTCTCGGGGCGGTTGCGCGCCGCCGTGATCAGCCAGCGGATGGCGAGGGCCTGGGCGCGCTCGGGGCGAACCTCGACCGGGACCTGGTAGGTCGCACCGCCGACGCGGCGGCTGCGGACCTCGATCTGCGGCGCGACGTTGGTGAGGGCCGAGTGGAACAGCTGCACCGGATCGGCCTTGGCGCGGGTTTCCATGGTCTCCATGGCGCCATAGACGATCGCCTCGGCGACCGACTTCTTGCCGTCATACATGAGGTTGTTCATGAACTTGGACAGGATGAGATCACCGAACTTGGGATCGGGCAGGATTTCCCGCTTCTCGGGACGACGACGACGTGACATTTGATTGAACTCCTTCGGAGTGCGGCAAACCCATCCGGGTTTGCCTTGCGGCACCGGCCCGCTCCCCCACCCGGCCTCCCACAAAAACCCAAGTACGGGTGTTTGGGTGGAGGAGCGGGCCGGTGCCGGCCTCAGCGCGATGAAACCTTACTTCGGACGCTTGGCGCCGTACTTCGAGCGGCTCTGCTTGCGGTCCTTGACGCCCTGCGTATCGAGCACGCCGCGCAGGATGTGGTAGCGCACGCCGGGAAGGTCGCGAACGCGGCCGCCGCGGATCAGGACCACCGAGTGCTCCTGCAGGTTGTGGCCTTCACCCGGGATGTAGGTGATGACTTCGCGCTGGTTGGTGAGGCGCACCTTGGCGACCTTGCGAAGCGCCGAGTTCGGCTTCTTCGGGGTCGTGGTGTAGACGCGGGTGCAGACGCCACGCTTCTGCGGGTTCTGCTCCATCGCAGGAACCTTCGACTTGGCCTTCTGCGGCTCGCGACCCTTGCGGATCAGCTGGTTGATAGTGGGCATTGATCTCTTCTTCCTGAAGGGAGTGCGATGGATCCGGTCCGCGCATCTCACGAGAGGTAGCGCGGAACGGACCCGTCGCACCCCGGTCCACTGGTGTGGCGAGGAGGGAGGGAAGAGAATGCCGGATGTCACGAGCGGCGACGCGACCCGGCACAAGCGCCATGTCGCATGAATTCGCCAACACGTGAGCCGAAAACGCTCCACCCGACGCACCCGCCGGATTACTTTGCCGATGCGACCGGAGGACCCCTCCCGCACGCGGCAATGTTCAGCTCTATGTCTTTCCAATCCCGTGCGAGCGGACCCACAGGGATGGGCGCCCTTAAACGGAGTCTCGCCACGGGTCAAGGTACAGGCAGCGGCGCTCGACCATCGCAAGCCGGACTTGCAGTGGCAAGGGCTGCGATGCAAGAGCCGGGTAGACATGCGAGGGTGGCGCATGGGTATTTCCGGGGACGTGCAATGAGAACGGTGGGCCAAGGCCCCGGCTACACGCAAGGCTGCGCACTGGGTCGTACGCGTGCGTGCCTGGCGCTCTGCGCACTTGCGTTCGTCATGACCCTGCCGGCGCTGTGCGGGGTGTGGGGCATGGTCGGCGACGCAGCGGTCCACTTGCGCTGGCAGGCTCAGTTCGCGCCGCTGGTGTGGCGGGGCGAGCCGTTCCCGCGCTGGCTGCCCACCATGAACGGCGCGATGGGCTCTCCCTCGTTCTTCTACTATCCGCCGTTGCTGCAATGGGGCGGCGCCCTGTTCCTGCCGATCCTGCCCGACCCGACCCAGGCGCCGCAGCGACTCGTCCTGTCGGTCTGGCTCATTGCCTCGCTGGGTGCCGTGGGCTGCTTCGGATGGCTGCGGGCGCACCGACTGGAAGCCAGGCTGGCGGCGCTCGGAGCCGCCGTCTTCGTGCTGTGGCCATATCGCGCGTTCTTCGACTTTTACCAGCGCGCCGCTCTGGCCGAGCTTGCCGGGATCAGCCTGATGCCCTGGCTGCTGATGTTCGCGACGTGGCTGCGCGACCGTCGCCGTGGCGGCTTCGCCGGCTATGCGCTGAGCGTGGGCACGATCCTCTACTGCCATGTGCCCAGCGCATTGATCGGGCTGCTGTTATCCAGCGCGTGGCTCGCGATCGCCGCCTGGCCGCGCGATGCCCGGCTGCTGGCGCGCGGCGTGGGTGCCTCGCTCGTGGGGCTGATGATCGGAGCGCCTTGTGTCGCCACGGCGCTGGGCCTGCTCGGCCTGCTGCACACGCCCGAGTTCAGCGAGCGGAACAATCCCCTGAACTGGTTGCTGTTCTCCGGCAGGCCCTGGGTCGATCCGGCCATGTACCAGATGACGATCGTTCTGGTTCTGCTTGGCACCGGCCTGGGCGTGCTGCTCTATGTGCCCGTGGCGCGCGCCACGGCTTCGAAGCACAGGCGCGAGGCGGCGATACTGCTGGGCGCATGTATCCTCGTCGCCGTTCTCAATACCGAGGCGTCGCGCTGGTTCTGGCGCTTGCAGACTCCGTTGAGCCGCATCCAGTTTCCATTCCGCCTGTTCGGGGTGCAGACGATCGTCCTCGCGGGACTGGTGGCGATCGCCGCGACCGAGATTGCCAAGCGCAAGCCGCGAAGCGCTTGGCTGCTGTGGGGCTTGATACCGGCCTTGTTGCTGGTCGACCTGGGTCTGGTCGGGGTTCAGGCGCTGCGCCAGGCGAGCAAGGACTTGCCGGGCATTGCCGAGATCCTGGCCGAGCCGGGTGACAGCTCGGAATACGTGCTGGGGCCATACCTCGGTCTGCCTGGCCCGATCGACGGGGCCATCCTGAGGGGCGCCGGCGAGGTGCGAAGCTATCGCCTCGGCTACCGCAATGTACGCATGATCGTCGACGCGCGTTCGCCGGTGGTGGTGGCGCTGCACCAGTTCAGCTTCACGGGCTGGTCTTGCCGCACCGATGGCGGGCCATGGATCGAGCCGGCCCATTCGCCGCGACCTTCGGCCATGGCAACTTGCACGGTGCCCGAAGGCCGGCACAGAGTGGAGGCCCGGCTCGAGGCGACCGGACTGGAACGCGCGGCCTGGCTCGCAGCCATGGCGGGACTGGTGCTTGTCATCGCCGGCCTGGTCCTTGGCCGCCGCCACGGTGCGCGGCATCGATGGGATCGAGCCACTCTCGCGTGATACTTACGCAATCGCCCTAGGTACCAGGAACAGGCAGAGCACCTGCGCGTAATGATCATCAAGCGCCGGTCCGTTTTCGGCGGCGCAAGCAGAAGGAAAGGTTTGCGGGGCGGCAACAAAGCGGGCGCGAGACGATGCCTAGCGAAAAACTGGAGAGGTTGACCGCAGAACTGATCGCGATAGCCGAGCAGATGCGGCGAGAGTACAGCTATCGCGAAGATCGGGGCTCCGGCGATGGCAGGATCGCCCCACCCGTTCCGGCTGCGGAGCGCGCACGCAACCAGGCGCTGGGGCGATGGGGCGAGCTTGCCGAGGGGATCTACCGCTGCCGCCGGCAGCGCGATCGCCTGTTCGGCCCGATCTTCGGCGAGCCCGCTTGGGACATCCTGCTCGATCTTTTCGTCATGGAAGCCAAGGGCATGGGCGTTCCGGTGAGCAGTGCATGCGTCGCTTCGGGCACGTCGCACTCCACCGCGCTGCGGCAGATCGACGAGCTGGTGCGCTGCGGTCTTGTCGAGCGCATTCGCGACATACACGACAGGCGCCGCACCTACCTCAGGCTGAGCGAGCAGGGGTTGCGCAAGCTCACCCTGGCGCTGGAGGCGTTCGGCGGCGAACTCCGCGTGCCGATCCATGCGACGGCAGCGCCGGGGTAGATCGCCAAGGGTTCGGCTTCGGGCCGTCCGCCGTTCACTCCTGAGCCGCCAGGGCGCAGGTCACTCGGTGATCGAGGCTTGCACGCTCATCCGGATAGCCATGAGCGCGGACTTGGTGTCCATCTTGCGCAGCATGTTGGCGCGGTGGATCTCCACCGTGCGGGGGCTGATCTCCAGCGAGTCCGCGATCTCGCGGTTGGTGAGGCCGGCCTGCAGCCTTTCCAGCACTTGCGCCTCGCGCTTGGTCAGCGTCTTGATCTTCTGCCGGGCATCCGCCGCACCGAAGCGCAAGTCGATCAGCTTGGTCAGCTGCTCGCCGGCGCCGTCCAGCAATGCCTCGATGTCGTAGCGATCGAACGGGTTGGGCAGGTAGCCGACAAGGCCCCGCAGGATGACTTGCGAACAGCGCACCGGGTCCAGCACCTGGCCATAGCCGAGCACGGGGGCCCAATAGTCGCGCTCTCGCATATCGCGCAGGATGTCTTCCAGCGCGGTGCCTTCGTCGTGAAGCAGGATCAGTGTGTCGGCCCTGCCTTGATGACGGAACTCCGCCACGCTTTCGTAGGGTTCGATGTGAAAGCGACTGCCGGCGAGCGCTTTCGAGTGCTCTGCGCGGCGACGGAAGTCGGCGTCGATCAGGGATATCGTCTTGTACCGCTTCATCCTCGTAGAACTACGTGGTTTTGCGTGACGGGTGAAGCGAAGACGTGTTCAAAGTGACACGCGTATTGCCGCCGATATGACCCGATCGGCGCCGACGCCCGCACGATCTCGCGTCCGCGGTGCTTGCCAGCGGCGGTCGCATTGCCGATGGTGCCGCCGCAATCGAGAGGAGGCCGCAAGAATGGTCAAGATGAGGATGATCGCGCTCACCACGCCCAAGCCGGGCCGCGAGCAGGAATTCCACGACTGGTACAACAACTGCCACTTGCCGGAGCTGGTCAACCAGTTTGGCTTCGCGCAGGCAAGCCGGTGGGAACTGGTCGCCAAGCTGATGGGCTCCGACACCAATCCCTATCTCGCCATCTACGAGTGGGAAGCCGAGGATCCGATGGCGTTCCTGGGCCAGATGGGCGAAGCCGCACAAAGCGGCAAGCTGACGCAAAGCGACGCGCAGGATTTCGGCACCTGCTACACCGCCGTGTTCCAGGCGCTCGGCGATCCGGTGCTGCCAAGCTGAGCAAGGGCGAGAACCTTAGGCGAGCGGGAACGTTGTCACCGGCATGAGCCCGCTTGCCGAACGCCAGACCGCCCGCTCGCTTGTCCGCATCGGCAAGCGCGTGATCTTGAAAGCCGAAGTGGACGTGACCCCCGCCGGTCTGCTCGGTATTGCCGGCCTGGTCGGCGGCATCCTGCTGTCCACCACCGTGCTCGTCGTCGCCACGATCCGAGCGTCTCAGGGGCGGTGACGGCTGGTCCGGCCATCTGACCCGCAGAGATGCATCGGGCGCGGCATCATTCCCTAGACGACCCGCCACTTCGCGTTGGGGAGCGGCTCCGCAACACCCTCGGCCGAAGCCAGCATCATCGCGCCCGCTTCGATCGCGCTGACCGCGGGCGAATAGAAGAAGCCTTGCGCCATGGTGCAGCCCAGTGCGAGCAACTGGCGCGCCTGTTCGGATGTCTCCACCCCTTCGGCGACGACGCGGATCCCCAGCTTGTGGGCGATGCCAATCATGCCCTCGACGATGGCGATGCTCGGCATGTGATCGACGATGCGGTCGACGAAAGTCTTGTCGATCTTGATGTAGTCGACCGGCACCGTCATCAAGTGGGTGAGCGAGGCATAGCCGGTGCCGAAATCGTCCAGCGCAACCTCGAGCCCGGCCTTGCGCAATCTGGCCACCGCCTTCTGCACGACGCCGGCATCGTCCGCCATGTAGACCAGTTCGGTCACTTCCAGGATGACATGCTTCAGCGGCACGTTCTCACGCCCGAACGTCTCCAGCACCGTGGGGAGTATCGTGAGGCCATGAAAGTCGGCCGACGAGACGTTGACGCTGACATGTTGGAACGGGATGCCGGCGTTCAACCACGATCTGAGGTCGGCGGCCACAAGCTGCATCATCCGCTCCGTCAGCGCGCTGGCGATCTGCGCATCGGTCGTCGCTTCGTGGAAGGCCGCGGCCGTCACGAGATTCTGACCCAGGCGCATGCGGCACAGCGCCTCCAGCCCGACGATTTCGCCGGTCTCGATTCGGATAATCGGCTGGTAGTGGGCTTCGATCCGATCTTCGCGCAGGGCCGCATCGACTTCGCGGACCGCCGTCAGCCGGCGTGTCATGCGCGTGCCGATTCCGGGCCAGTAGCGAACGTAGCCGCCACGCCCGGTCTCCTTGGCATGGTAGAGCGCGAAGTCGGCGTTCTGGCGCACGCGTTCGGCCGTCCTGTCGCCCGAGGCAAGCACGGCGAGGCCGATCGTCGCGCGCGGCCCGATGACGTTGCCGCCGCAATCGGCGTTGGGGCTCAGCGCTGCCAGATACGCGGTCACGGTCGCGTCGAGGTCGTGCAACGAACTCTCATGCGTCAGGATCACTGCGAACTCGTCGCCCCCAAGCCGGTAGACGCTTTCGGGCCGTGCCGCTCGCTCGAGCCGAGCGGCGACGTGTTGCAGCAAGGTGTCGCCCGCAGCGTGCCCGAAGGTGTCGTTCACGACCTTGAGGTTGTCCAGGTCGATAACCGCCAGTGCCCAGGCACCCGGGATCGCGCAGTCGAGCCGGGTCAGCGCGGCGTCGAAGGCCGACCGGTTGAGCAGTCCGGTGAGATCGTCGATGGTCGCCCGGCGATGGTGTTCCAGGACGCGACGATGGCGGTCGAGCGCGATGGTGCACAGGCGCGCGCATTGCTCTGCCATCGCGCGCTCGCGCTCGCTGGGTCCGCGATGCTCGCGATAGTAGAAGGCGAAGGTGGCGATCACCCGGTCTTGCGCGTCGAAGATCGGATGGGACCAGCACGCCAGGAATCCGGCGGGGACCACCAGATCACGATAGCCGTCCCACGATGGGTCGTTGCGGATGTCCTCGCTGACCATGTCCCGGCCGTGAAAGGCTGCCGCGCCGCATGTGCCGACGTGAGGGCCGATCGCGATCCCGGCAATCGCATCGGCGTATGTCTGCGGCAGGCTCGGGGCAGCAAGCGACTCCAGCCTGCCCTCGGCATCGACCGTCAAGATCGAACAGATCGCATCGGGGATGAGGCGCTCGACTTCGCGGCACAGGCGTTCGGCGGTGTCGCTCAGCGACTCGCCCTTCGCGATCATCTCCAGGATGACGTTCTGCAAGTCGATCATCGTTCCCTCGGAATGCAGATCAGTCGCCAGCCGGTGTGCTTCCAAGTAGTTAAGGATTGATGGAGGCGGGGCATCATGAAGTTGCCGCACCCGTGCCGATCGCTCCAGGTGGGCAATGCCAAGAACGACGCCAGTGGCGTCGACGGTCCGAACTTTGCTTCTTAGGTCGCTGTAAGGGGCGACTTCGCCTCTACGCCGATCGGACTTCCGGTGTTGACGAGCGCCGTTCGAGCGCAAGGGCGAAGAGAAAGATCGCCAGGCCGCCAAGCGACAGCGCCACGCCGATCCAGCCTGTCGATGGAAAGCCATAGCCTGCCGAGATCGCCAGCCCCCCAAGCCACGGGCCCAGCGCATTGGCGATGTTGAAGGCGCTGTGATGCGCTGCCGCCGCCAGCGCCTGGGCATCGCCCGCGACGTCCATCAGCCGCGTTTGCAGCACGGAACCGAGCCCGCCGCCAAGGCCGATCAGGAACACCGCGAGCGTCATCGTCCACAGATTGCCGGTGGACGTGGTGAAGAACGCCAGCGCCGCGGCGGTCCATACCATGATGGCGATGGCGGTGCGGTTGAGGCCGAAGCCGGCCGCCCAGCCAGCGCCGAGATTGCCGATGGTCATGCCGACGCCGAACACCGCGAGCACCACCGGGACCCAGATCTCCGACACGCGCGTGACCGAGATCAGGGTCGAGGCGATGTAGGTATAGACGGCAAAGAACCCGCCGAAGCCGACCGCGCCGGTCAGCAGCGTCAACAGCACCTGCGGGCGGCGCAGGGCTCCCAGTTCGCGCAAGGGGCTCGCCTCGCGGCTGGGTTCGCCGACCGGCGCGTAGAGTGCGACCAAGGCCATCGTCACTATGGCGAGCACTGCCACCAGGATGAAGCCGGTCCTCCAGCCGAACGCCTGCCCGAGCCAGTTCGCCATCGGCACGCCGATGATCGTGGCGACGGTCAGCCCGGTCATCACGCGGGCGACCGAGAGCGCGCGCTTGTCGGCGGGGACCAGCGCGGCGGCGACAAGCGCGGCCACGCCGAAGTAGGCGCCGTGCGGCAAGCCGGCCAGGAAGCGGAACAGCAGCAGCGCATGGTAGCTGGGCGCGACCGCGCTCAAGGCATTGCCGAGCGCGAACACAGCCATCAGTCCGATCAGCAGGGTTCGCCTGGCGATCCGCGCGGCCAGGACCGCGATCACCGGTGCGCCGACCACCACGCCAAGGGCATAGGCGCTGATCGCATGGCCAGCGGCGGGTTCGTCGATCTTGAGGTCGGCGGCGAAGAACGGCACCAGGCTCATGGCCGCAAACTCGGCGGTGCCGATCGCGAAGGCGCCGACGGCGAGCGCGAGGGTGACGAGCGCGGGGTGCGCGGCGGATCGGGCCTGGGTCATCGGCGTCGGCATCTCCGGCTCGGGTGAGCGCGGGACATGGGATGCTGCAGTGCACACCGTCAATGGGGCGACGGATGCGTTTTGCGCGAGGAGCATGCCTCCGGATGCAAGTCTGTCGATAGCGACGTGCGCGCGGTGGACGGCGGCCCGCGCACATGGCTATCGGGCCGCGATGAGCATCGTAGCCACCATCATGAACACCGTAACCGGCCGCCCCATCCAGAAGATGACGTTCGGGCGCATGCCCAAGCCCTGGGTCAGCTTCAATCTCGAGACCGGCGAACTGGTCACGGCCGAGAGGATCGACGTGGGCAAGCCCGCGCCGGGCAAGTTCGTGGCGCCGGTGGACATCTGGGTGACGCTCAAGCCGAAGGACTGACGTTCGTCGCTGATCCAGCAAAGCTGGATCGGGTGCCGCATCCACCTGCGTCGATCGAAAGCTAAGTCGTCAACAGCCACCAGCCCACGAGGGCGCCTGCCAGCATGATGGCGGGCGTGACCCAGGCTCCCTTGAGACGCCAGGCCGCGGCAAGGGCGGCTGCGAACAGGACGAGCGCCAGGACCGGCACCATCACTCGGCCTGCGGTCGCCTGGGCCAGGTGCACGAAAGTCGCGGCGATCACGCCGACGACCGCCGCCGCCACGCCCTCCAGCACGCGGTGCAGCGCCGGGTGCTCGATCACCGCCTCGAGCCGCTCGAAGAAGATGAGCGAGAAGGCGAACGCGGGAAGGAACATGCCTGCGGTGATCATCAGCGCGCCTTCCAGGCCGCCGGCCACGTAGCCCACGAAAGTCGCGAAGATCACCAGAGGCGCGGGCAGCACGCCGGCCAGAGCGATCCCGTCCAGAAAGGCCGCGTCGCCGATCCAGCCACGCCCCACGGTGTCGGCGCGCACATAGGGGATCGCCGTGTAGGCGCCGCCGAACGTCAGCAAGCCGCCCTTGAGCCCTGCAAGGAACAGGGCGCCGGCACCCGCCGACGTGTGTGCCAGGGGGATGGGCTGCACCACCGGGACGCCTAGAAGGCTGGCTGCGACCGCAAGGCCGACCGCGACCGCAACCACCAGCATCACCAGGGCAGGCCGCTTCGCCAGCGCATAGGCGAGCCCACCGGCGAGCAGCGGTATCCAGAACGGCGCGCCCAGGAGCGTGGCGGCCAGACTGGCAAACGCGATCAGTCCAAGCAGTCGGTTCTCGATGATGTGCTGACCGATCCGCACCACCGAGCGCAGGATCACCGCCAGCACGACGATCTGCACGCCCAGGAGGATGCCGGACCAACCCGCGCGCCCCGCTACCCAGGTCACGTAGGCCCACCCGGCGAGGAGCATGAGCACGAAGCCCGGCAGCATGAAGCCGAGCCCCGCCAGCAAGCCCCCGGCGCGTCCTCGGGCGATCATGCCCAGGTGAACGCACAACTCGTGGGCCTCGGGGCCGGGCAGAACTTGCAGCACCGCCAGCAGCCGGTTGAAGCGCGGCTTGTCGATCCAGCGTTCCTCCTCGACCAGGGCCTGGCGCAGCATCGCGATCTGGGCGACCGGCCCGCCAAAGGCGAGCGCGCCGAAGCGCAGGAACTTCAGGAACAAGGCGGGCAGGGCGATGGGAGGGACGGCTCCGCCATCCGGCAGAGACTCGCCACGCAGACCGGCATCTTGGTTCGTCACACACGCGCTCCTTCGCCGCAAACGCAGCGTCTGGAGCGGACTTGGACGATGACCGTCTGAACGGGCGTCCGCTTCAAGCCCGATGGGTCGACGCTATCGCCTCAGTCGCCTGGACGGGTCAAGACCTCAGCGACCGATGAAGTTGGGCGCGCGCTTTTCCTTGAGCGCCTGGATGCCCTCCAGGTGATCGGCGCTGCGGACGCTGACCGATTCGTAGGCGATGCCGGCGTCCATCAAGGCGGTAGCCAGCCGCTTGAGCTCCAGGTTGGTCAGGACCTTCGTCGCCCGGATCGCGACCATCGCGCCCTTGAGCAGCTTGTCGCAGAAGGCATCGACCCGCGAATCCAGCTCGTCCAGCGGGACCGCGTGGTTGATCAGGCCGATCTCTGCCGCCTTGCTGGCGGGGAGCAGGTCGCCTGTCAGCAGGTACTCCTTGGCGCGGGTGAGGCCGATGCGCTGCGCCCAGATCACCGCGCCACCATCGCCGGCAACAAGGCCCAGACCGACGTGCGGATCGCCGATCTTGGCGTTCTCGGCCGCGAAGATCACGTCGCATAATAGCGCAAGCGTGGCGCCCAGGCCGACGGCATGGCCATTCAGGCGGCAGACCACCACCTTGTCGATGTCGAGCAGCGTGGAAACGATCCGCTTGGCGATCCGCGCCTCGTGGTCGAACAGGTGCGGGTGCCTTGCATTGTGCTCGATGTGGTCGAGGTCGCCTCCGGCCGAGAAGGCGCGGCCGGCGCCGGTCAGCACGATCACGTCGGAACCGGTATCGCCCTGCGCGAACCACAGCGCTTCGGCCAATTCGTCATGGAGCTTCAGGTTGACCGCGTTCATCGCCTCGGGACGATTGAGCGTGATCCGCAGCAGGCGCCCCTCGCGCGCCAGGACGATCGTCTCGAGCTTCGGCAGCTCCGGGGCGGTGTCGGTCATCGGCGTCTCTCCCTCTCGATGGGGGCTGTCATAGCCACGCTCGCGCACAGGGCCACTGCAATCTGTGCGCGCGCATCGCCGTGGCGCTATGCGTGCCATTGCGCAGCGGAGGCGATCGTGCTGAACAGTCGCGCAGCACAGGGCCGGACAGGCCACGCGGAGAGATGTTCATGGCGCAATTCGACGAGACGTTCGACTGGGTGGTGGTCGGCAGCGGCGCAGGGTCGATGAGCTCTGCCTTGCTGATGAAGCAGGCGGGCAAGTCGGTCGTGATCCTGGAAAAGGCGGAATGGGTCGGCGGCACCACCTGCAAGTCGGGCGGAGTCATGTGGATCCCGGCCAACCGCTTCATGGACCCGGGCGAGGACAGCGTGGAGAAGGGCGTCGAGTACCTCGACAACCTGGTCGGCGATGCGCCCGACACGCCCGGCACCAGCCCGCAGCGCCGCCGCGCCTACGTCAATCAGGCGCGGCGCATGGTAGACTTCATCGTCGGCCAGGGCGTGCAGCTGGAGCGTGGATCGACTTATTGGCCTGATTATTACGACGAGGTGCCCGGCGGCGTGAAGACCAGCCGCACGGTCACCGCGCTGCCCTTCGACAAGAAGGAACTGGGGGCCTGGGAGTCCAAATTGCGCAAGGGCTTCCTCGAAGTGCCCGCTCGGCTGGACGACGGCATGAGGCTGCCGTTTATGAAACACTCGTGGGAGATCAAGAAGATCTTCTTCAAGATCGCATTCAAGCTGGTGCTCGGCAAGCTGACCGGCAAGCACTGGGTCACCGCCGGCGCCGCGCTGCAGGGCCGGATGCTGAAGGCGGTGCTGGACAAGAACGCCGCCGACATCCGCGTGAACTCGCCGGTCAACGAAGTGATCATCGAGAACGGCAAGGCGCTCGGCGTCGTGACGGTGAAGGACGGCAAGCCCTGGCGCATCGGCGCGAACCTGGGGGTGCTGATCAACGCCGGAGGCTTCTCGCAGAATCAGGCCATGCGCGACAAGTACATGCCCGGCACCCGCAAGGAGTGGTCGAACGGGATCGAGACCGACCACGGCGACATGCACATCGAACTGGAGCGCAAGGGCGCCGCGCTGGGCCAGATGGACCAGATGGTCGGCTTCCAGATGAGCGAGGCGCCCGGCTGGGACACCGCCTACGTCAAGCCGGGCACGCAGGGCACCACCGGCAAGCCGCACGCGATCCAGGTCGATCAGTCGGGCGTGCGCTACATGAACGAAGGTGGCTCGTACGAAGAGTTCTGCGAGAACATGCTGATCCGTAATCGGACGGTGCCGGCGATCCCGAGCTGGGCGATCATGGACCAGCAGTTCATGGATGAATACGGCGTTGCCGGTATTGGCACGGCCAAGAAGAACATGGCCAAGTGGCTGCAGTCCGGCTGGATGCGCCGCGCCGACAGCATCGAAGGCCTGGCCGAGGCGATCAAGGTTCCCCCGGCGGCGCTGAAAGGGACGGTCGATCGCTGGAACGGCTTCGTGCGCAGCGGCAAGGACGAAGACTTCCACCGCGGCGAGCGCGCCTACGACAACTGGCTGGGCGATCCGTTCTTCAAGGACGGTCCCAACCAATGCATGGGCACGATCGAGAAGGGCCCGTTCTATGCGATCCCGGTGGTGCCGGGTGACGTCGGCACGTACGGCGGCGTCGTGTGCGACAGCGACTCACGGGTGCTCACCGCCGAGGGCAATCCGATCGAGGGGCTCTATGCCTGTGGCGTCGCGACCGCCTCGCCGATGGGCAAGGTCTATCCCGGCGCCGGTGCCAGCGTCGGCCCGTCGATGACCTTCGGCTGGATCGCCGCCAAGCACGCAGCGGGGCTGGGCAACCAGGTCTGAGGCAGCGCGACGGTCGCCATGGGCCAGGCGGACTTTGCGGCGCAAGGCTGGTCGGCGCTGCCGACGCGCGCCTTCTCGGCCGCGATCGGCCCGATCTGGGCGCGGGGCGAGCCGGGAGCCCGCGAGGTCTGCCTGGCATGCAGCGATGCCGTGGCGAACGACCACATGGGAATGGTGCACGGCGGCGCGCTGATGACGTTTGCCGACATCGCGCTCGGGCTCGCCGTGGTCGACGCGATCGGAGCGCCGAACTGCTCGACCGCGCAATTGCATTACAATTTCGCAGCCGGTGTGAAGGTCGGCAGCCTGCTGGTTTGCGCACCCGAGGTGGTGCGCAGAACTCGCCGCATGGTCTTCACGCGCGGTCTGTTCCGCGTGGGTGAGGAGACGGTCGGATCGGCAGACGCGATCTTCAATGTTTTCGAGCCGAGAGCCGGCTGAACGCACCGGCACGCTATCCCGAGCGCCCCGATGACGCTGGGTTCTCGCTTGTCACGATGGTGAGAACTTGGCTCCCCGAGTAGGATTCGAACCTACGGCCATTCGATTAACAGTCGAATGCTCTACCGCTGAGCTATCGGGGAGCAGCCCGGGTGTCTCCACCGTCGGGCAGGGGTGCGCGTATAACAGGGTGGATTCGTTTGGCAAGCGTGTTTGCGCGGTGAAGGTCAGACCTGGAACTGCTCGGCGAAAATCCGCTCCTCGAGGCTCTCGCCCGGATCGAACAGCAGCGTCAACTCCTTGCGCTGACAGGCGACGATCTTCACGTCGCGCACCTGGCGCACTTCCTTCTGGTCCGCCACGGCCGCGACCGGGCGCTTTTTGGGTTCTAGGATGCGGAACTCCACTTCCGCGCTTTCGGGCAGGATCGCGCCTTTCCAGCGCCGCGGGCGGAACGGACTGAGCGGGGTGAGTGCCAGCATGCGCGAGCCAAGCGGCAGGATCGGCCCGCCGGCCGAGAGGTTGTAGGCGGTGGAGCCGGCCGGGGTGGAGACGAGGATGCCGTCGCCCGCCAGTTCCTCCATCCGCACCTTGCCGTTGATGCGCACTTCCAGCTTGGCGGTCTGCCGCGTCTCGCGCAGCAGCGACACCTCGTTGATGGCGTAATAGCAGAACGCCTTGCCGTGCTGGTCGACGACATGCATCTCCAGCGGGCGGACCGACACGGCATGCGCCTGCGCCACGCGCTGGCCGATCGGATGCAGGGCATCGTGCGGCCCATTCATGAGGAAGCCGACCGTGCCCAGGTTCACCCCATAGCACGGCAGCACGTGGTCCCAGTCGAGCATCTCGTGCAGCACATGAAGCAGGAACCCGTCGCCGCCGACCACGACCAGCACGTCCGCCTCGGTGGGCGGGACCCAGTCGTGCGAGCGGCGCAGCGCCTCGGCGCCCGCCTGCGCGCGCGGGCTGTCGGACACGATCAGGGCCAGCCGGGGTTCCACGCTCATCGACGATCCTCATCGCGGACCCGTCGTGTCCCGCTTAGGGGCGCAAGGGCTGTCCAATTTAGACGTGTTTGGCAAGGGCTTTCGCGTTATGAGAGCCCATGCGCGCGGACCGGCAGGCACAACAGACAAGCGATGGGCTGCCGACAGGTGAGCACGTGGGCGAGGGCGTGTTCGACGCGCCCGCGCCGCGCGAGCGCTTCTTCGGCAGTTCCGGGCTGGAAAGCGCGCGCGACCGCATCGGCGAATGGCTGGCCAGCGAAGGGCTGGACGAGGGCAGCGCCCACCTGCACGCCATGCTCGTCGGCCTGCGCCGGTTCGACGCGGTGAACCTCGCCTACGGCGAGGCTGCCGGCGACGAGGCGCTGGAGGAAGTCGCCGCGCGGATGAGCAACTTCGCCGCGGGCGAGCTCGAAGGGCGCTGGCTGGTTTCGCGCGCCGGGGGCGGCTCGTTCCTGCTGCTGGCGGCCGAGCCCTGCAGCCGCGAGCGCTGGCAGCTGGTCGCCGACGAGCTGGCCGAAGTGGTGGCGCGGCCGATTGCGATGCCATCGGGCGCATTGCGTCTGTCGCCGCGTCTGGCGCTGGTGCGCATGCTGGAGGGCGAAGCGGTCGACCTCATGCTCGATCGGCTGGGCCAGGCGCTGAGCCAGGCGACCCTCAAGCAAGGCGCGCGCATCGTCTGGGCCAATGGCGAGGCGACGCCGCATGGCCGTTCCTCGGCGCAGCTGGAAGCTGATCTGCTCGCGGCGATCGAGCGCGACGAGATCGAGGTGCTGTTCCAGCCGCAGTTCAGCCTGCCCGACGATCGGCTGGTTGGGGCAGAAGCGCTCGCGCGGTGGAATCATCCGGAGCTCGGTCGCATCGGCGCCAGCGCGCTTTTCGCCATCGCCGAACGAACCGATCATATCGTGCCGCTCTCGCGCCACATCGCCCGCAAGTCGCTCGACCTGGCGCAGTCCTGGCCGGCGCAGCTGCGCCTGTCGCTCAACGTGACGGCCGCTGATCTGGCATTCGGCAGCTATGCGCGCCAGTTGCTCGACAAGCTGCGGGAAACCGGCTTCCCCCCCAATCGGCTGACGCTGGAGATCACCGAGCAGTCGCTGATCGTCGATGTCGGGCTGGCGGCGCAGATCATGGCCGAGTTCGCCGCCAACGGCATCCGCCTGGCACTGGACGACTTCGGCGCGGGATTCTGCAACTTCCGCTACCTCAAGCTGCTGCCACTCCACTACATCAAGCTAGACCGCTCGATGGTAGACGGGATCAACCGCGACCGGCGCGACCGGGCGGTGCTGCGCGCGATCGTGGCGATGGCCAAGGCGCTTGACCTGGAGGTCATCGCCGAGGGGATCGAAAGCGAGGCCCAGCGCACGCGCGTCGCGGCCGAAGGCTGTGCGTATTACCAAGGCTTCGTGCGGGCGCAGCCGATGAGCGCCGAGATGTTCGCCAAGCTGGTCGCCATTTCCGCGTAGAGTGTGCCGGTCAGACTAGCGCCGCCGGTAGATCAGGACATCGCCGAACTGCGCGTCCTCGCGGTAGGATGCGGCGAGCCAGGCATCCACCGGCTTGCCGTCCGCGCGCACCCAGGCGAGGCCCTTGCCCCCGGCATCGGTGACGACGAACTCGGGTCGCAATGTCATGAGGCGGCCGACCTCGTCGGGGCCGACATAGCCATGCGCCGCCAGGGTATCGATGATCGCCCGGCGGGCCAGGTTGTCCGGGTGGACGCCGGCACGCGAGAGCTGGGGTGCGTCGAGGTACCAGTGCACCAGGTGCTTGTGCAAAGCCCAGACTTGCGGTGCCGGCCCGCCGCTCTCGCGGATGTATGCGGCCGCCTGCGCAATCGGGCGAGGCGCACCATATGCCTCGCGCGCGGCGGGCAGGGCAGTGACGAGTGCGACAGCGGCCGGTAGTGCGACCAGCGCCGCGGCGACGAACCGCAAGGGCGCCGCGGTCCGGGTCAGCCCTTCGGCACCCAGGGCCGCGAACAGACCCGCGAAGGGCATCAGCTGCAGCCAGTAGTGAGGATAGGCGGCGCCGCCGATCAGCAGCGAGCCCATGACCGCCGCGCTCGTGGCGCAGAGCAGGACGAGCGGCCAGGTCTCGCCCTCGCGCCTGACGATCCGCAGTCCTGCGAACACCGCTCCGGCGAGGGTCAGCAGCACCGGCGGGCCGTAAAGCAGCGGTGCGGCTTGAGCGGTGTAGTAAAGCTGCATGGCATGGTCGCGCGCCACCTGCATGGCCGTGAGCTGGCCCGAGTAGGCGAGCGGCACGTCGATCATCGCCAGCTTGAGCGTCGCCAGCTCTCCGGCGATGGCGTAGGCGAGCACCAGCAGCGTCGGCGGCAGCAGGCCGGCGACGGCGTAGGCGAGCCATGCCGTACGGGATACTTGCGCGCGCTTCAGCACTGCGGCAGCCATCAGCACCGCTCCCACCACCAGCGCGACGAGCGCGAGATTTGTGCGGGTGAGCACGGCCAGAGCGACGAACAGCCCGCCCAGCGCGGCATCGCGGTTGCTCAGCGGCGCGCGGCCGAGGCGCCACACGGCGCCGCCGAGGAAGGCGATCGCGGGCAGCTCGGAGCTGGTAGCGAGGCCGAACGGGGCCGAGGCGAGCACGGCGCAGACCAGCGCCCCGGCCAGCGCGGGCCACGGTCCGGCGAGCCGCTTGCCGGTCAGGAACACCAGGCTTGCCGCCGCCACGACGCACAGGCTTCCGAGCAGGCGGATGGCGAGCAGGCTCTTGCCGAACAGCGCAATCGTCGCGCCGAACAGGAAGAAGATCAGCGGCGGCTTGAGATCGAACTGGTGGACGAAGGGCAGGTGGCCGCTGGCGACGTCCGCGCCCATCAGGATGAAGCTCCACTCGTCCCAGTCGATCTGCTCGGGGAACAGGCTGCCGAGGCGGAACAGCAGCGTGGTTGCGGCGATGATGGCCAACGCTGCGGGGGTGGGCAGGGTGATGTTTCGCGCTCCGTCCGCTGCGGAGGTCGGCTGGGTGGAGGAAGCGAGCGTGCCCATGGCGCTGAGTTACGCGAGAATGCTTGCGATTGGGTAAGCCCGGCGCAGCTGTCTAAAGGAACGATCCCACAACTTCGTCATTCCCGCGAACGCGGGAATCCATCTTCCGAGCTTGCAGTTCAAGCGGCCTCGGCGGTGGAAGTAAACTTGTGAGTTCCGCGTCCCGGCTCGTCTTGTCGGCACCGTCGCGCTTGCGGATGGGGCCGGAGATGGATTCCCGCGTTCGCGGGAATGACGAAGGAAGAGGGGTGAGGGACGACGGCGAGCCCTACGCCGCCTTCTTCGCAACCTGGCTCAGCCCCTTGGTCAGCTGGTACAATCCGTTCAGACGCGCCTTGGGATCGCCCCAGACGCGCGTGATCACCAGCTTGTTGTCGGGCCGCAGCTTGATCGTGCCTTCCAGCCGCTCGGCGTAGGCGATCAGGCCGGCGGGGTTGGGGAACGCATCGTTGTGGAAGCTGACCAGCGAGCCGCGCGCGCCGACGTCGATCTTGGCGATATGCGCGTCGATCGCCTGGCGCTTGATCTCGATCAGGCGCACGAGGTTGGCGGTCGGCTGCGGCAGCGGGCCGAAGCGGTCGATCATCTCGGCGGACATCGCCTCGATCTCGGCAGTGCTCTCGGCGTCGTTGAGGCGGCGATAGAGCGCCATGCGAACGGCCAGATCGGGCACGTAGTCCTCGGGGATGAGGATCGGCGCCTCGACGGTGATTTGCGGGCTGAGGCCGGCGTTGCTCTTTTCCAGCGCATTGCCGCCCGCGCGCGCCATCAGGATCGCGTCCTCCAGCATCGACTGGTAGAGTTCGAAACCGACTTCGCGGATGTGGCCGGACTGCTCGTCGCCCAGAAGGTTGCCGGCGCCGCGAATGTCGAGGTCGTGGCTGGCGAGCTGGAAGCCCGCGCCCAGGCTGTCGAGATCGCCCAGCACTTTGAGGCGCTTCTCGGCGACCTCGTTCAGCGCCATGTTGGCGGGCGTCGTCAGGTAGGCATAGGCGCGCAGCTTCGATCGGCCGACCCGCCCGCGCAGCTGGTAGAGCTGAGCGAGGCCGAAGCGGTCGGCGCGGTGGATGATGATGGTGTTGGCGCGCGGGATGTCGATGCCGCTTTCGACGATGGTGGTGGAAAGCAGCACCTCGTACTTGCCCTCGTAGAAGGCGCTCATCCGCTCTTCCACTTCGCCCGCGCTCATCTGGCCGTGGGCGGAGATCGCCTTGATCTCGGGGACGGCCTTGGCGAGCCATTCCTCGATCTCGGCCATGTCGGAGATGCGGGGCACGACGATGAAGCTCTGGCCGCCGCGGTGATGCTCGCGCAGCAGGGCCTCGCGCATCACCATCTCGTCCCACTCCATGACGTAAGTGCGGACGGCCAGGCGATCGACCGGCGGGGTCTGGATGGTCGAGAGTTCGCGCAGTCCGCTCATCGCCATCTGCAGCGTGCGCGGGATCGGCGTGGCGGTCAGCGTCAGCATGTGCACGTCCGTGCGCAGCTGCTTCAGCTTCTCCTTGTGGGTGACGCCGAAGCGCTGCTCCTCGTCGACGATGACGAGGCCGAGGCGCTTGAACGTGACCGACTTGGACAGCAGCGCATGGGTGCCGACGACGATGTCGACGGTGCCGTTCGCCAGGCCTTCGCGCGTCGCCTTCATCTCCTTGTCGCCCACCAGGCGCGAGAGGCGGCCGACCTGCAGCGGGAAGCCGGAGAACCGCTCGGAAAAGCCGGAGAAATGCTGGCGCGCCAGCAGCGTCGTCGGCGCGACCACGGCCACCTGGTAACCGGACATGGCGGCGACGAACGCGGCGCGCAGCGCGACTTCGGTCTTGCCGAAGCCGACGTCGCCGCAGACCAGGCGGTCCATCGGCTTGCCGGCGGAGAGATCGCCCAGCACATCGTCGATCGCGCGCTCCTGGTCGTCGGTTTCCTGCCAGGGGAAGCCGTCGGCGAACTGGTTGTACGAGGAGCTGTCCGGCTCCATCACCGGCGACTGGCGCAGGGCGCGCTCGGCGGCGGTCTTCATCAGCGCGCCGGCGATCTCGCGGATGCGCTCCTTGAGGCGCGCCTTGCGCCGCTGCCAGCCTTCGCCGCCCAGCTTGTCGAGCACGACGCCCTCGCTCTCGGAGCCATAGCGCGAGAGCACGTCGAGGTTCTCGACCGGGATGTAGAGCTTGTCGCCGCCGCCGTAGGTCAGCATCACGCAGTCGTGCGGGCTCTTGCCGACGGGGATCGACTGCAGGCCTTCGTAGCGGCCGATGCCGTGATCCATGTGGACCACGAGGTCGCCCGGTGTCAGCGCCGCCAGTTCGGCCAGGAAGGCGTCGGCGTCCTTGCGCTTCTTCTTGCGGCGGACGAGGCGGTCACCCAGGATGTCCTGCTCGGTGACGATCTCCAGCTCGTCGTTGACGAACCCGGTCTCCAGCGGCAGCACCAGCGCCGCTGGTCGGCTCTTGCTCGCCTTGCCGAGCGCGTCCTGCCAGCTTTCGGCGAGGCCCGGCTCGGGCGCCACCGCTTCGCCCAGGATCGAGACGATGCGTGCGCGGCTGCCTTTCGAGTAGGCGGCGAACAGCGCCTTCTTGCCCGACTTGGCGACCTTGTGGAGGTGCTGGGCGGCCGCTTCGTAGACGTTGTCGCCACGCGCGCGTTCGGGTGCGAAGTCGCGCGCGTTGCCGAAGCCGAAGTCGAGCACCTTGGCGCTCTCGGGCTGGGCGAAGGGATCGGCGCGGTGCACCGGCCAGTTGGCGGCGCAAGTGTCGAGCTCGGCCTGCGTCAGGTAGAGCGCTTCGGGCGCGAGCGGGCGGTAGCTGCCGGCCTTCTGCCCGGAGGTTTCGAGGCGTGACTTATGGTAGTCCTCGATATCCTTCAGCCGCTCTTCGCCGGCCGCCTGCGCGGCATTGTCGAAGACGATGAGGTCGCCCTTGCCCAGGTGGTCGAACAGCGTCGTCAGCCGCTCCTCGAACAAGGGCAGCCAGTGCTCCATGCCGGCGAGGCGGCGGCCGTCGGTAATTGCCTGGTAGAGCGGGTCGGCCGTCGCGTTGGCCCCGAACATCTCACGATACCGCGCCCGGAAGCGCTTCACCGTGTCCTCGTCCATCAGCGCTTCGCTGGCGGGGAGCAGCAGGTGGCCGTCGACCGGCCCGGTGGAGCGCTGGGTCGAGGTGTCGAACAGGCGCAGCGTTTCCAGCTCGTCGCCGAAGAAGTCGAGCCGGAGACCCTGTTCGAGGCCGGAGGGCACGATGTCGAAGATCGAGCCGCGCACGGCGAACTCGCCCGCGTCGATCGCGGTGTCGCTGCGCTGGTAGCCCTGGCGGCGCAGCAGCGCGATCAGGCTCTCGTGGCCGATCTCCAGCCCCGGCATCAGCAGCTTGACGGACTCGCGGATGCGGAACGGCGTCAGCACGCGCTGGAGCAGGGCGTTGACGGTCGTGACGAGGAGCTGCGGGCCCTCTCGCTTGGCCTGAAGACGGTGCAGCGCGGACAACCGCCGCGCGCTGACCGACAGGGCCGGGCTGGCGCGGTCGTAGGGCAGGCAATCCCAGGCCGGGAACTCGATCACCTCCAGCTCGGGCGCGAAGTACACCGCCGCGTCGGCGACCGCGCGCATCTCCGCCTCGGCCGTGGCGACGAACACCGCGCGGGCCTTGGTGCCGACCGCTCGCGCCAGGTCCGCCATGACCAGGGGCTGCGCCCCGCGCACGACGGAGGACAGGGTCAGCGGGGACTTGGCGGACAGGATCCGGTTGAGATCGGGCATGTGGGTGGGGAACTGGGCTTCGGCGCTAGAGGTTCCGGTGCCCGATAGGGTGGTGGGCTGCGTTCGGCAAGTGTTCCGGTTGGTGCGGGGATTGTGCGAATTCCCCCTCCACCACTCGCTGCGCGAGCGGTCCCCCTCCCCGAGACAAGCTCGGGGAGGACTTCAGTCCGTTCCAGATCCTCCCCGAGCTTGTCTCGGGGAGGGGGACCGCCGCCGTAGGCGGTGGTGGAGGGGCAATGGCGCTACGTCTGCATCACCGCGGGATGTCGACGTAATCCAGGACCTGCATCCGAGTCATCTGCGCGCCGGCGAAGCGTTCGGGCACCGCTTCGGTTTTCAGCGCCCAGGCCATGATCTCGACGTCGTCTTCCTCGATCAGGTCCTCGAACCACTGCACGTCCTCGTCGCTCCACTCGGTGTGGAAGCGATCGAAGTAGCAGCCGATCATGTAGTCGGCCTCGCGCGTGCCGCGGTGCCAGGCGCGAAAGCGCATGCGGGCGAGGCGGGGAGTGAGTTCCGGGCCGGGATTGGGTGAAGACATGGCCGCGAAGTAGGGCGTCTTTAGGGGGTGGGCAAGCGGTGCTGTCAGTAGGCCACCGGGATCATTATCCCGTTCGTCCCGCCGCTCCTCATCTTCGTCATTCCCGCGAAGGCGGGAATCCATCTCCAGGTCTTTCCAGTGACGCGAGGTCAGGAGATGGATCCCCGCCTTCGCGGGGATGACGAGGTCAGGGCGGCGAGGCGTAAAGCTTCCTCCTCAGCCCTTCAAGGCCGTGACGATCTCGGCCACCGGACGGCCGGTCATCGTCTTGGACAGTTCCTTGATGAGCACGCCTTCAAGCTGCTTGTGATAGCGCTTGCGCATCTCGCCCAGCGACTTGGGGTCGGCGATCACCACGAGCTTGTCGATCTTATGGGTCAGCACCTGATGGTTGAGCCAGTCGGCCACGGCGATCGCATGCGCGCTCTCGTCCAGCTGATCGTTGGCGCCGTTTCCGGTGCGGGCGGAAAAGCCCTCGCTGGTGTCGGAACGGTGCGCGCCGGCGCTGAAGTTCGTCAGCTCCAGCTGAGGCGTGTCCTGCGCGGTGAGCTTGGGCTCCGCTTCGGTGCCGGTGTTGCGGAAGAGTTCGAACTTGGTTCCGTCGGCGACGGCGATCGACGTTCCGTGGGGCAAGAGCATGGGGCCTCCTTTGTCTCTCTTGATGCATGTGAAGAAGAGCTGGCCTGGCGTGTCGTTCCCTTGCGCTCTGGCGAAACGCTCCGCACACGGGCTAAGAGGCGCGCATGCGGCCCGAAGCGCTCAACCCCCTGTTCCGAGAGACCGAGACGCTGGACGGCGTCGGCCCCAAGCTGATGCGCCCGCTGGAAAAGCTCGGCCTCACCCGGGTGCGCGACCTCGCCTACCACTTGCCCGAACGCTTCGTGGAGCGCCACGCGGTGGCCGATCTCGACGAGGCGACAGTGGGCGAGAACATCATCGTCGCGCTGACCGTGCGGGAACATCGCTCATCCGCAGGGCGCGGGCCGTTCCGTGTCCTGGCGGAGGATGCGCGCGGCAACGTCTGCGCGATCAGCTACTTCGGCCGCGCGGCGTACTCGGGCAAGAAGGCACTGCCGGTGGGCGAGCAGCGCTGGGTGGCCGGGCGGCTCGACCAGTACGGGCAGATGCTGCAGATCGTGCATCCGGATCACGTGGCGGAAAGCGCCTCGGGGCTCGCTGGACAAGTGCGTGAGCCGGTCTACGGCCTGTCGGAAGGCATGACGCTGGGGCGGATCACCGGCCTTGTGCAACAGGCGCTGAAGGTGGCGCCCGAGCTGCCCGAGTGGTGCGAGCCGGGGCTGGTCGAACGCATGGGCTGGCCGCGCTGGCGCGAGGCGCTGGAGACGGCGCACCGCCGCATGGACCCGCTCGCGCGCGATCGCCTGGCCTACGACGAGCTGCTGGCGAACGCGCTGGCGCTGATGCTGGTGCGGATGAGCAACCGCTCGCAGAAGGGCACGCCGCTGGTGGGTGACGGGGCTTTGCGAGCCAAGCTGAAGCTGCCGTTCGCGCTCACCGGCGCGCAAGCGCGCTCCATCGCCGAGATCGAGGGCGACCTTGCGCAAGCCGCGCCGATGCTGCGGCTGCTGCAGGGCGACGTCGGATCGGGCAAGACGGTCGTGGCGCTTTCGGCGATGCTGATCGCGGTGGAATCGGGCGCGCAAGCCGCGATGCTGGCGCCGACCGAGATCCTGGCGCGCCAGCACCACGAGACGCTGATGCGCATGGCGCAGGGCACCGGAGTGGAGATCGCACTGCTGACCGGCCGCGACAAGGGCCGGGCACGCGAGTCGATCCTGATGGGGCTGCTGGATGGTTCGATCGACATCCTGGTCGGTACCCATGCGATCTTCCAGGAGGCGGTGGCCTACAAGAACCTGGCGCTGGCGGTGATCGACGAGCAGCACCGCTTCGGAGTCAGCCAGCGATTGCTGCTGGCCAAGAAGGGCCGGCGCACGCCGCACTTCCTGGCGATGACGGCGACGCCGATCCCCCGCACGCTGACCCTGGCGCAATACGGCGAGATGGACGTCTCGCGCCTCGACGAGCTGCCGCCCGGACGCCAGGCGATCGACACGCGGGTGGTCTCGGTCGAGCGGATGGACGATGTGCTCGGCGCGCTGGCCAGGCACCTGGAGGGCGGCGGCCAGGCCTATTGGGTCTGTCCGATGGTGCGCGAGGGCGGCGGCGACCAGGGAGCGGACGACATCGCCGCGGCCGAGGCGCGCTACGCCGGGCTGAAGGCGCGGTTCGGCGACGATGTCGTCATGGTGCATGGCCAGCTGCGGCCCGAGCAGAAGGACGCAGCGATGGAGCGCTTCGCCTCCGGCGGGGCGAAGCTGCTGGTCGCCACCACCGTGATCGAGGTGGGCGTGGACGTGCCCAATGCGACTCTGATGGTCATCGAGCAGGCGGAGCGCTTCGGATTGGCGCAGCTTCACCAGCTTCGCGGGCGCGTGGGACGCGGACAGGCGGCGTCGGTCTGCCTGCTGCTGCGTGGCGCCGAACTCTCCGAGACGGGCCGCAAGCGCCTCGCCCTCATGCGCGAGACGCAGGATGGCTTCCGCCTCGCCGAGGAGGACCTGGAACTGCGCGGCGGCGGCGAACTGCTGGGCACGCGCCAGTCGGGCGACACGCCGTTCCGGGTCGCGACGCTGGAGCAGATCCAGAAGCTGCTGCCGATCGCCCACGACGATGCGCGCCTGCTGATCGAGCGCGATGGGGGCCTCGCCGGCGAACGCGGAGAGGCGGCGCGGTTGCTGCTCTACCTGTTCGAGCGGGACTGGGGCGTGCAGCTGTTGCGAGGCGGGTGAAGAGGCAGGGGCAGATACTCAGAGCAGCGTCAGGCCGCCATCCGCACCTGATCGCGCCCGCTTCGCTTCGCCTCGTACAACGCTTTGTCCGCGCGCTCGATCAGGCTGGCGGCGTCGTCCTCGTCGGTAAGGCTGGCGATGCCGGTGCTGATCGTCACCATCAGCTGGAGGTCGTCGCCGGCCGCGAAAGGATTGGCGCGCAGGCGGTTCAGCATGCGCTCGCACACGACATAGGCGTTGTCTTCCGATGACTTGGGCAGGACGACGCCGAACTCCTCGCCGCCCATGCGGCCGATGCGATCGTTGATGCGGGTGGCCCCCTGCGCATGGCTGACGACGTGGCGGATCGCCTCGTCCCCGACCGCGTGACCGTGGGTGTCGTTGACGCGCTTGAAGTTGTCGATGTCGAACATGGCGAAAGAGAGTGGCGTGTTGAGCCGCCGTGCCTCGGCGATGCGCTTGTCGAGGTAGGCCAGGATCTCGCGCCGGTTGGCGACACCGGTGAGCTCGTCCGTTTCCGCGCGCTTGCGCAATTCGGCCTGGTAGCTGCGTTCGCGGGCGAAGGAGCGGCGCAGGGCCACCGCCGAAAGCACCGCCAGCACCAGCAGGCAAAGCCCGGCGAACGACATGAGGTAGAAGAACCGCAGCAGCGTGCGGGTGACGCGCTCGACATGCGAGCGCAGATCGAAGAGCCGGCTTCGCTCGTTCTCGAGAATGCCGTCCGCCGTTCTATCGATGGCCGCAATCCCGCTGCGGATGCCGGCGGGACCGACCGCGGATCGGGCCTCGTTCATGCGCCCGGCACGGGCGATGCGCACGACCTCGTCCACGCTCATCAGGAACGTCCCGACTTCGTGGCGCAGCCTGTTGATGGATTTCTGCTCCTCCCCCCCGACGGCGTAGCGGTCGAGTTCGTCGAGGCTCTGCGCCAATCGGCGGCGACCGGAAAAGTAGAATTCCAGTTCGCTTCCCTCACCGGTGAGCAGAAAGCCGCCTTCGCCGCGCAATGTATTGAGCGTGCCGATCTTCACCTCGTTGGCGGCGCGTAGCACCCGCAAGGTCTGGGTATAGGCGGTCGCGAGATGGCGCTGCTCCTCGCTCGATCGCCAGGCGATCAGCGAGGAGCCGACCAGCAGCGTTCCCATCAGCGCGATCGAGGCGACGAAGTAGTGCGCCTTGCCGTGCAGTTGATCGACCTTCCGTATCAGCCAGTCCGACAAACCCATGCGCGCACCCCTTCCCGGCCCGGAAGCCACGACGTACAGGGGAATGCTTAGAAGCAGGTTAACCAGGCCACGAGGCGCGATGCGGCATGCGCCCCAACGGGGGGATCGCGCATGCGTCGCGACGGCATTCAGCAAAATGGTGGTGAAATGGTCGGGGAGAGAGGATTCGAACCTCCGGCCCCTGCCTCCCGAAGACAGTGCTCTACCAGGCTGAGCTACTCCCCGACCGATCGAAATCCGGCTTGCACCGGCTCGAGGCAGGAGCGCGCCTATAGAGAGCGAATCCGGGCAGGGCAAGCGGGTTGGTGGAATATGTTCATCGTCGCTCCAGGCGCGATCACGGGAGCACTCGGCCCGCTTGGCACCGTCGCCACACGGGCCTAACCAGTCCTGCATGAACCAGCCCACGCGCCACTGGGAGTGGCAGTACCTCGATCTGATGCGCCGCATCTGGGAACATGGCGACGAGCGGGTCGACCGCACCGGTGTCGGCACGCGGTCGCTGTTCGGCGAGACGATCCGCTTCGATCTTGCCCACGGCGCCATGCCGCTGCTCACCACCAAGCGCGTCTACTGGAAGACCGCCAGCAGGGAACTGCTGTGGTTCCTCACCGGCGAAACCAACATCCGCCCGCTGTGCGCGCAAGGGGTGGAGATCTGGACCGACTGGCCGCTCGATCGCTATCGGCGCGAGACTGGCGACGAGATCGACTGCGCCGCGTTCTCGCGCCGGATCGTCGAGGACGAGGCGTTTGCTGCGCGTTGGGGCGATCTCGGGCCCGTCTATGGCAAGCAGTGGGTCGACTGGCCCACCTATCAGGCTGAGGGGGACGGGCTGTTCCGCCGCGGTCCGGGCATCAACCAGGTCGCGCAAGTGGTGGATAGCCTGACGCGCAATCCCGGCAGCCGCCGCCACATCATCGAAGGCTGGAACGTCGCTGAGCTGGACGCCATGGCGTTGCCGCCGTGCCACAAGACCTACCAGTTCCATGTCGCGAACGGCCGTCTTTCGGGCATGCTGTTCCAGAGGAGCTGCGACCTTGGCCTCGGTTTCGCCTTCAACATGTGGTCGCTGGCGTTGCTGACCCGCATGCTGGCGCAGCAGTGCAACCTTGAGCCGGGCGAGGTCGTTTGGACTGGAGCCGATGTGCACTTGTACCTCAACCATGCGCCGCTCGTCGAACAGCAGCTTGCCCGAACGCCGGAGGGCTCCGCCACGCTGCGCTTCACCCGTCGTCCTGCGTCCATGTTCGACTATCGGATCGAGGACCTGGAGGTGAGGGGATATGCACCCCAGGCGCACATCGCGGCACCGGTCGCGGTCTGATTGACATTGCGCTGGCACGAAATATTATGACGCCCACTTGGAATAAAGCTTCACCAGCGAATGTGGGGCTTCGCGACTAGGGAGACGACGATGGCCGATAGCGGCTCTGCACCTGCGCGATCTCGCGGCAACCTGCCGCCGTTGCAGCTGCACGTTCCCGAGCCTCGGTTCCGCCCCGGCGACCAGGTCGACTACTCGCACATCGTGGTGCCGCCAGCGGGCGCCCAGACCCGTCCCGACGAGACCTGCGATCCGATCGAAACCAAGCCGCTGTGCGTCGACTTGATCCGCGTGCTGGATGACGAGCACCGCGCGGTGGGCCCCTGGGATCCCAAGCTCGATCCCGAGACGCTGCGCCGGATGCTGCGGTCGATGGCGCTGACGCGCGCCTTCGACGATCGGCTCTACCGCAGCCAGCGCCAGGGCAAGACCAGCTTCTACATGAAGTCCACCGGCGAGGAGGCGATCTCGATCGCAACCGCCTTTGCGCTGGACCGCGAGGACATGGTGTTTCCCAGCTATCGCCAGCAGGGGATCCTGATCGCGCGCGGCTATCCGCTGGTCGAGATGGTCAACCAGATCTACTCGAATCGGGCCGACAAGCTGAAAGGCCGGCAGCTGCCGGTGATGTACTCGGCGCGCGATTACGGCTTCTTCACCATCTCGGGCAATCTCGCGACGCAGTATCCGCAAGCGGTCGGTTGGGCGATGGCGAGTGCGATCAAGGGCGACACGCGCATCGCCACCGCCTTCGTCGGCGAAGGCTCGAGCGCGGAAGGGGACTTCCACGCTGCGATGACATTCGCGGCCGTCTACAATGCGCCGGTGGTGCTCAACATCGTCAACAATCAGTGGGCGATCTCCAGCTTCTCCGGGTTCGCCGGAGCCGAGCGGGCGACGTTCGCGGCGCGGGCCGAGGGCTATGGCATCGCCGGCCTGCGCGTCGACGGCAACGATATCCTGGCGGTCTATGCGGCGATGCAGTGGGCCGCCGACCGTGCCCGCGCCAACGGCGGGCCGACGCTGATCGAGCACTTTACCTATCGCGCGGAGGGGCATTCCACCTCCGACGATCCCAGCGCCTATCGCTCGGTGCAGGAGCGGGAGGAATGGCCGCTCGGCGACCCCATCACCCGCCTGATGCGCCACCTGATCGCTCTGGGCGAATGGTCCGAGGACCAGCACGCCGCCATGGACCGCGAAGTCGCCGAAGAGGTCAAGGCCGCGACCAAGCAGGCCGAGAAGAACGGCATCCTGGGACACGGCATGCACCACCCGTTCCACACCATGTTCGAGGACGTGTTTGAGGAACTGCCCTGGCACCTGGAAGAGCAGGCCGATCAGGCCATCCGCGAGCGCCGGACCAAGTTCCCCGACTGGAAGCCCGAAGTGCCGGAGTCGCGCTCATGATCGAGGAAGAGCCCGTCAGCCTGGCGGACGCGCCCGCACGCGCGCTGAACATGATCGAGGCGATCAACGAGGCGCTCGACATCACCATGGCACGCGATCCCGACGTGGTGATCCTGGGCGAGGACGTCGGCTACTTCGGCGGCGTGTTCCGGGCGACCGCCGGTCTGCAGAAGAAATACGGCAAGCACCGGGTGTTCGATTCGCCGATCAACGAGTGCGGCATCGTCGGCGCGGCGGTGGGCATGGCGGCCTATGGTTTGCGCCCGGTGCCCGAGATCCAGTTCGCGGACTACATCTATCCCGGGCTCGACCAGCTCGTGTCAGAGGCGGCCCGCATGCGGTACCGCTCTGCTGGCGAGTTCACCGCATCGATGACCATCCGCTCGCCATTCGGTGGCGGCATCTTCGGCGGTCAGACCCACAGCCAGAGCCCCGAAGCGCTGTTCACCCATGTCGCCGGCCTCAAGACCGTCATCCCGTCCACCCCGCACGACGCCAAGGGGCTGCTGATCGCCGCGATCGAGGACAACGATCCGGTCATCTTCTTCGAGCCCAAGCGCATCTACAACGGTCCGTTCGACGGCTACTACGACAACCCCTCGAAAACCTGGAAGGCGCATCCCGGCGGCCAGGTGCCGGAGGGATACTACAAGATCCCGCTCGGCAAGGCGCGCGTGGTGCGCGAGGGTTCGGCGATGACGGTGCTCGCCTACGGCACCATGATCCACGTCGCCGAGGCCGTGCTGGCGCAAAAGGGCGTCGACGCCGAGATCATCGACCTGCGCACGCTGGTGCCGCTCGACATCGAGACTGTGCAAGCCTCTGTGGAAAAGACCGGCAAATGTCTGGTGATACATGAGGCGACCCGCACGTCCGGCTTCGGCGCGGAGCTCTCGGCGTTGGTGCAGGAGCGCTGCTTCTACCACCTGGAAGCGCCGGTGGAGCGCGTGACCGGCTTCGACACTCCCTACCCGCACAGCCTTGAGTGGGCCTATTTCCCCGGTCCCGTCCGCATCGGCGAGGCGGTCGATCGGCTCTTGAAGGATTGATCCGATGGGCCGCTACACATTCCGCCTGCCCGACATCGGCGAGGGCATCGCCGAGGCCGAGATCGTCGCCTGGCACGTCAAGGTGGGCGACATGGTCGAGGAAGACGACCGCGTCGCCGATATGATGACCGACAAGGCGACGGTCGAAATGGAAAGCCCGGTTTCGGGCAAGGTGATCGAGGTCGCCGGCGCGGAGGGCGACGTGATCGCCATCGGATCGCCGCTGGTGGTGATCGAAACCGAGGGCGAGGACGAGGAGGGCGCAAGCGATCCTTCCGCCGCGACAGCGCCCGCACCCAAGGCGGAGGTGATCGCAGAGCGTATCGAGGCCGAGAACCCGGATGCGGGCGATGCCGACAGGGCGATCCAGGCCGATCCTGAGCCCTCTCCTCTGAAGGGGAGAGGGTTGGGAGAGGGGCCGGCACCGCGCCCCGCCGTGGAGAAAAAGCCCCTCTCCCCGACCCTCTCCCCTTCAGAGGAGAGGGAGGTGAGCCCGCGCACAAAGGTTGCGGCCAAGGTTCTCGCCAGCCCTGCCGTGCGCAAGCGGGCGCAGGACCTCGGCATCGATCTTGGCGAAGTGCGCCCCGCAGAGGATGGCCGCGTGCGCCATGCCGACCTCGACCAGTTCCTCGCCTACAACGCCGCAGGTGGGTTCCAGCCGGCCGGTCGCAAGGGGCGGGACGAGCAGGTCCGCGTCATCGGGCTGCGCCGCCGCATCGCCGAGAACATGGCCGCGTCCAAGCGCAACATCCCGCACTTCTCCTATGTGGAGGAGTACGATGTCACCATGCTGGAAGAGGCGAGGGCGCAGCTCAACGCCAGCCGCGGAGATCGCCCGAAGCTGACCATGCTGCCCTTCCTGATCACCGCGATCTGCCGCCTGATCCCCGAGTTCCCGATGCTCAACGCGCACTACGACGACGAGGCGGGCGTGGTGACGCGCTATGGCGCGGTGCACCTGGGGCTCGCCGCGCAGACGCCGGCGGGCCTGATGGTGCCGGTGATCCGCGACGCGCAGGATCGCAACCTGTGGCAGCTCGCCGCCGAGATCGGCCGCCTGGCGCAAGCCGCGCGCGACGGCAGCGCCAAGTCCGCCGAGCTGTCCGGCTCGACCATTACCGTCACTTCGCTGGGACCGATGGGCGGCGTCGCGACCACGCCGGTCATCAACCGTCCGGAGGTGGCGATCATCGGCCCCAACCGCATCGTCGAGCGGCCGATGTACGTGGCCGGGCCCGACGGGCACGAGCGGGTGGAGAAGCGCAAGCTGATGAACATCTCCATGAGCTGCGACCATCGCGTGGTCGACGGCTGGGACGCGGCGAGCTTCGCCCAGGCGTTGAAGAAGCTGATCGAGGCTCCGGCAGTGCTGCTGGCGGGCTGATGGCGATCCCGCCGCGGGCAAGCAAGACGACGATGGCAGCCCGCCAGATGTTGCGCGTGCGGGTGGCAGGCGAACGCCAATTGTCCTAGGCCTTGCTCCCATGGCCGAATCTTCCCGCATCTACACCGCAGCGCTGATCGTGATCGGCGATGAGATCCTCTCCGGACGCACGCATGACAAGAACATCGCGCAGATCGCCGGCTGGCTGGGCGTGCAGAACATCCGCCTCTCCGAAGTGCGGGTCGTGGCGGACGTGACCGGCGCGATCATAGAGGCGGTGAACACCTTGCGGGCGCGCAACGACTACGTCTTCACCACCGGCGGCATCGGGCCGACGCACGACGACATCACCGTCGATGCGATCGCCGAGGCGGTGGGCGTGCCCGTCATCGTCCATCCCGAAGCGCGCGCGATCCTGGAAGAGTACTACCAGACGCGCGGCGGCCTCAACGATGCACGCCTGCGCATGGCGCGCGTGCCCGAGGGCGCCGAGCTGATCCCCAATCGCTACACCGGCGCACCGGGCATCAAGTTCCAGAACCTGTTCATCATGGCGGGAGTGCCACAGATCACGGCCGGCATGCTGGAGGCGCTCACCGGCACGCTGGAGGGTGGCGCGCCTCTGCTGACCGAGACGATCGGTTCGTGGGTCGCGGAAAGCGAGGTCGCCGACCTGCTGCGCCAGACCGAGAAGGCGCATGCCGGCTGCCAGATCGGCAGCTATCCCTTCTGGCGGGAGGGCCGCACGGGCGCCAACTTCGTCGTCCGCTCGACCGAGGCCGATCAGCTCGCCGCCTGTACCCGGGCCCTGGCCGAGGGATTGGCTGCGATCGACAAGGCTGCCGTCGTCGGCGGCATCTAGCGCTCTGTTCACGGGCCCGGCTCAGGAACCCTTCGTTATCTCTCCTACCGCGGCTCGGCGGCGGTAGTCGGACGAAGGTCGAGCGGAAGCGGGGATCAAGCCCAAGTTGCTAGGGGTCATGAATAGCTGGACGAAAGGCGCTGCCGGGCATGCTCATGACTGCTACCGTCGGGGTTGCCACCGCCTTGGCCGCGAACCCGTCCACGGTTCCTCTTGCGACCTTCGAAGCGGTCCTGGCCCGTCACGACAGCGCGACCCGCGCGCTCGAGGAGTGGTGCGGGCGCCGCCGCATCGCCACGCCGGCGATCATCCGGGCGCAAAGTCTGGGCACGTCGACCGGCCGAGCTTCGGCGCAGGTGCGCAAGCGGCTCGGTGTCGATGCCAGGGATGCAGTGGCGATCCGCCACGTGCGCTTGTCCTGTGGCGACAAGGCGCTTTCGATCGCCTGGAACTGGTACGTTCCCGCACGCCTCACGCCTGAGATGCGCGATGCGCTGCGCACCACCGACACGCCGTTCGGCAAAGTGGTGGCAGCGCTCGCCTTCCGCCGGGTTCCTTTGCCGACGGTCCCGGGCCGGGCAGACACCTGTCCCGCCGGCACGATCTCAACCCACCGCGCACGGCTGCTGCTGCCCGACGGCAAGCCGCTGGCGTACGTCATCGAGTGCTACACCGCAGCAAACCTCGCGGCGAACTGAGCCGGCCCCCGCGCTTCCGCGGCAAGCCAGAACAGCGGATATCCGATCCGCCATTCCAAGCAAGAACCCTTGCTGTCCTCCCCGGTACGGGGAGGGGGACCACCGAAGGTGGTGGAGGGGAGTCTCGGCCTGACGAGAGGTTGCCGGCGAAGATATGGACTGGCGATCGGACGCCAAATCCCACCGCCATTCGCTGCCCAAGCAGTTCCCTCCGAAGCCCGGACGCTAAGCACCATCAGATCCTCCCCTGCAAGGGGAGGTGGCAGTCCGCAGGACTGACGGAGGGTGTCACCATCGGCGGAGTGCGCGACCATAGGGTTACACCCCGGCCACCACCGTCCGCGGCGTCGTCCGTCCATGCCCCCATCGCCAGCATCTCGCCGACAGGTTCATCACTGCCGAAACCGGTCCCGGGTCAAGCCCGGGACGACGTCATGATCAGGCTGCCACGGCCTCGGTGCCGGCGATCGACGTGCGGTGCATCATGCGGCCCGTCGACTTGTCGTAAGGGATCGCCCGGTGCATCGCGCCGGTGTTGTCCCAGATTACGAAGTCGCCCTTGGTCCACTTGTGGCGCAGCGAGAAGGCCGGCTGGGCCGCCCACTCTTGCAGTCGGATCAGCAGCGCGCGGCCGGCTGGTATATCCATGCCGACGATATGGTCTGCGGTGGTGCCGATCACCATCGACTTGCGACCCGAAGCATGGGTCCAGATCACCGGGTGCTCCTTGATCAGGCCGATGCCCAGAACCTTCTCGCGGTGCTTCTCGGGTATGGCGTCCGCGATCGGCGAGAGGCTGGCGCGAACCGAGTGGACCGCCTTCAGCCCCTCGAGCGCATCCTTCTCCTCGTCGGGCAGGCCTTCATAGGCCGCGTACGTGCTCGCGAACTCGGTTTCGCCACCTTTGTCGGGCGCGATCCGGCAGGACAGCAGCGTCGCGAACGGCGGCGGCATGTCGACCGTGATGCCATCCATGTGCCAGAAGAAGGTGCCCAGCACATATTCCGGTTGAGGGTTGATCTTTTCGTCCAGCGTGACCTGGTAGACGTCCTCGTCGTTGTCCTGCTTGTTGAACCGGCCGGTCAGGCGGACCTTGCCGCCCATGAGGTCGGTGATCTTGAGCTGCTCTTCGTCGGTCAGGTCGATCTGCGGGAAGACAAGGACAGTCCGCTCTTCCACCTTCTGGCGAATCGCGTCTGCCGCGTCGGGCGTGAACACGTCGGCGCGATCGTCCCACGACACACGCGAGCCGATGAATTGCTTTATATTTTCGAAGTGAATGGCCATCAGCCGCAGCTCCCGGAACTTGTGCTGTACAGGTGTACAGCACTGCGAGTACACCGGTTCGCGCATGTCGTAAATGGGGCGGCTACTCCGGCCGTTGCGGGAGGATCGCGCGGCCGCCACGCCGCGCGATGCCACCTCAGGCCTTGAACACGACCTTGGTGCCGGCCTTGACCATCTGCGCAAGCCGCGCCGCATCCCAGTTGGTCAGGCGTACGCAGCCATGGCTTTCGCTCTGCCCGATCGAGGCGGGCTCGCCGGTGCCGTGGATGCCGTAGTGCTCCTTCGACAGATCGAGCCAGACTACGCCGACCGGCCCGTTCGGACCGGGCTTGAGCAGCGCGTCCTTCTTGGAATCGCTCACGTCCCAGAACAGCTTGGGATTGTAATGGAAGTCCGGGTTCTTGCTGACACCCAGGATCTTCCAGTCCCCCAGCGGCAGAGGATCGTGCTTGCTGCCGGTCGTGACCGGGAACTGCACCAATAGCTTGCCCGAGGCGTCGTAGGCCCGCAGCGTCCCGGCGGACTTGGAGACCTCGACCCGGTCGGCCTGCGGTTGCTCGGGCGAGACGCCGAGCGTCAGCAGCGTCTGGTTCCAGCCGCGCTCATCCTTGCCCAGCTTCGTCACATCCGCGTCCGCCACATTGGGAACGCGGATCGCCGTGCCCGCTCCGATTTTCGCACCCGGACCGCCGTTCAGCGCGGCCAGCATCTCGGGCGTCGTATGGAAGCGTTCGGCCAGCGCTTCGCTGAGGTTGCGGTAGGACAGGTGGTCAAAGCCGGCCTGCTTTCCCGTTTCCTTCGGCAGGTCCGGCTTGAACGGTCCGCGCGCGAACTCCTCCGGAATGGTCACCATCCGTGTCGCGGGCAGTTGAGCCGCAGCGCCCAGCGCCTGCTTGGTCGCATCGTCCAGCTTGCCCGTCTCGGGCAGGTTGTTGGCGAGCTGGAAGCCCTTCAATGCCGCGGTGTCCAGCCGGGTCGCCTTGCCGTCGATCACGCCGGACGAGAAGCCGAGCCGATCCAGCGCCACTTCGATCGCCATGTTGGCCGGTGCCTGGAACGGCTGTCCAGCCTCAGGCGCGTCTGTGAATACGAAGCCTTTGTACTGGTCCGCGTTCTGGTTCGCCGCTGCGGGTGCGGCCGCCTGCTGGCCGTCTTTGCCATTGTCCCCGCCAGGAGCGACCTGGTTGCACGCAGACAGGCCGATCAACGCCGCACACGTCAGAAGTAAGTGATGTCTCAAGCGCCTGCTCCCGTGATTCCAGGTGCTTAACGCTCGGGGGTAAACCCCTGTTCCGAAGCGGGCTCTGCGGAGCGCGCGGGCTCAGGCCTTGGCCGAGTAGATCATCCGCCCGGGGCCGAGATGTTCGAACAGTGCCGCAAGTTCGGTCTCGCCGACGGCGAAGCAGCCCTGGCTGCGGCCCAGCTTGCCGTGCGCGGGGATCATGTCCGCGTTGGCGTACCAGGCGCCGTGCACCACGATCGCACGCTCCAACGCATTGTTGTTTGTCGGATCCAGCCCGAGCAGGCGCTGCGAGCGTCCGTGCTTGCCCACGTAGTAGTCCGCGGTCACGAAGGCGCCCTGGCTGGACGCGTTTGAATCGGGCACGTTCGAGAACTTGTGCAGATAGCCGGTGTGCCCGGGGTCCGATCCGGAGCCATGCGCCACGAGGAAATCCTTCGCCTTGCCCGAGGCGATATCAATGACCTTCATGCGCGGCTGCGCCGAGGGCACGGAAAAGTCCACGACGGCAATGCGGTCATGATGCGGCACCCGGCGTCCGTGCCCGTCAAGCGCCGCGAGCGCCTCGCGTACGATCTGTGGCTCGGGTGTCGGTGCCGCGGGAACCATTGCAGGGCGGGCCTGCGCCAATGAAGGCGCCTGAGGCGCAGCCGTCGGCTTGGCTGCCGGAGCCACCAAGTGCTTCGACGAGCCCGCGAGCGCGCTCACGGCAGCAGCCGCGCCGGACATCACCAGCCCACGTCGTCCGATCATAAGGGAGTGTAGCATTGCCTTGAATATAAGGCGTTTTCGCCTGCTCCGGGAGTCCCGGATTGCCGATGGGCCGCGCGGCAGCCGCTATTTGCGCCAGCATGCGGGATAGTAGCGACGAATTGCACTTTGAAACGCCAAGCTGCTGGAACCAAGACGAGAAAGGCCGGCGGGATCGCTCCCGCCGGCCTGCTCTTGTCAGCTAGGAAGCGCTGGCGTCAGGCGCCGGCGATTTCCGTCGTGTCGATCTTCAGGCCCGGGCCCATCGACGACGAGAGCGTGATCTTCTTCACGTACTTGCCCTTGGAACCCGACGGCTTGGCCTTGACGATGGCGTCGACGAAAGCGTCGAAGTTCGTCTTCAGGTCGGCGTCCGAGAACGAGAGCTTGCCGAGACCGGCATGGATGATGCCCTGCTTCTCGACGCGGAACTCGATCTGGCCGCCCTTGGCGTCCTTGACCGCCTGGGTAACGTTCGGCGTCACGGTGCCCAGCTTCGGGTTCGGCATCAGGCCCTTGGGACCCAACAGCTTACCCAGACGACCGACGACGCCCATCATGTCCGGGGTCGCGATCACGCGATCGTAGTCGAGGTTGCCGGCCTGCATGTCTTCCATCAGGTCTTCGGCGCCCACCTTGTCGGCACCCGCGGCAGCGGCCTCGGCAGCCTTGTCGCCCTTGGCGAACACGGCGACGCGCACGGTCTTGCCGGTGCCCGCGGGCAGCGAGACCATGCCACGGACCATCTGGTCGGCGTGGCGCGGATCGACGCCCAGGTTCAGCGCGACTTCGAGAGTCTGGTCGAACTTGGCGGTGCCCAGGTCACGCAGCAGGGTGATCGCGTCGGTGACGGGATAGAGCTGCTGGTTGTCGCCCAGCTTGGTGGCGAGGGCTTGCTGCTTCTTGGTCTGCTTGGCCATCGGATCAGCCCTCCACCACTTCAAGGCCCATCGAACGCGCGGAGCCTTCGATGATCTTGGTTGCCTGGTCGATGTCGTTCGCGTTGAGGTCGGCCATCTTGGTCTGGGCGATCTCGGCGAGCTGCGAGCGCTTGATGGTGCCGGCGGACGCCTTGCCCGGGGTCTTCGAGCCCGACTTCAGGCCGGCGGCCTTCTTGATCAGGAACGAGGCCGGCGGGGTCTTGGTGACGAAGGTGAAGCTGCGATCCGAGTAGACGGTGATGATCGTCGGGATCGGCATGCCCTTTTCGAGCTCCTGCGTCGACGCGTTGAACGCCTTGCAGAACTCCATGATGTTGACGCCGCGCTGACCCAGCGCCGGACCGATCGGCGGCGAGGGGTTTGCGGCACCGGCTGCAACCTGCAGCTTGATGTAACCGTTGATCTTCTTGGCCACGAGGGGCCTCCTTTCACACTGTCGCCGAGGCGCGGCCCCGGCTCATGTTAAGCGGTCAAACGGAAAGGCTGCCCCTTCCTCCCGCGCGAATCCACGGCGCCGAGGCACCGCGAAGCGCCGGCCCTTAGCGGCAGGATCGGCAAAACGCAATGCAAGAAGGCCCACGTCGCCCCGGGCTCGACCCGGGGCGACGATGCCTCCACCGTGGATCAAGTCGCTCGCTAGCCCTGTATTTACCCGTATTCCGCTGCCGCGCCGCCCTTAATACCATCCAACGTGTGACCACGAACACCAGCCGCATCACCTACATCGATGGCCTGCGCTTCATCGCTGCTGCCATGGTCGTGCTACAGCACTACTTCGAGCACCGCACCGGCGTGATGACGCAGGTGGTCCGAACCCTCCAGCCAGGTGTCGCCGGGGTCGCGCTGTTCTTCTTCGTCAGCGGCTTCATCATCCCCTTCTCGGTGACCCGCGGGTTCAATCCGATCGACTTCGCCATACGTCGGGTCAGCCGGATCTACCCCCTGTACTTGGTGTGCCTGGTGCCGTTTGCCTTCTATCAGGTCACTGGGCTGGGTCTCGCCGCTCGCCCCACGTTCGACGCCGTCCGCTGGATCGCCGCGCTGCTGCTGGTGTCCGAGTACGTGGGCGAGAAGCCGATCATCGGTGCCGCGTGGACGCTGCCGCTCGAGTTCCTGTGGTACGGCCTGTTCGCGGTCTTCATCACCACCTGCCGCACCGGTGTCGCCCGCCGGTTGGAGCGCGCGATCGTGGGCGTGACGCTGATCACGCTGGTGGTGACTCTGGCCACTGGCGTGCGCATCCCCGCCGGGCGGATCTTCATGCTCTATGCCGCAGTGATCGGCTACAAGGCGTTCCTGCTTACCGAAGGCGAAATGCGGCTGCGGCACTTCCTGGCAAGCGTGGCCTTGTTCGTGCTGCTGCTGGTGCCCTCGTTCTATCTCGCCTTCCAGTTGCACAGCCATGCCCGCGTCGGATTCGCGCAGGCGCTGTACCCATGGCTGTTCGGCCTCACGCTGTTCCTGCTGGTGGTGCTGATCCCACGGGCGCGCGCCAGCCCGCTACTGTGCAATCCCATCGCGGCGTACCTGGGGGCGATCAGCTACTCGGTCTATCTCGTGCACGGCCAGACTTACGACGCCATACGCAGCGTGGTGCCTTCCGCCTGGGCGGTGCCGCTCTCGATGACAGTGACACTCCTGCTGGCAAGCCTGACATACCGCCTGGTCGAGCGATCCGGCATCGACCTGGGCCGAGCCATGTCCGGCCGCATCAAGCACCGCGCGCCGACGCTGACGGTGTGCCATGCCTGACGCAACCGGCGTGGCATGTTGTCGGAAGATGGGGGCGGGGTCAACGATCCGGCTTGACATGGTGAACCATTTAGGTTATATGCCGCAGCGCTGAAGTCAAGTGAAAGCTCGGCTCCGGTACACGGCGGGTGCGGGTGAGCGAGGCCTCATTCGACCAACCCCGCACCATGCGGCCGGCGCCTAGAGACGGGCGCCTGCACCCCAGATGCGAAGCCTTATCCCGCCTGGAGGCTGCACTCCAGCCCGGAGCCGGCACAGTTCCCGCGAGCCTTGCCCGCCGGCGCTTCGCACGAACAAGGCCGAGTTGGCGGCACGCTTTCGTGTTCCCCCGCCAGCCGTTCGCAAACCGGAACCCGAGCCAAGCCTGTCGCGCCAGGCCGCGCCGGCCGCACGTCCGTCGTGAGTTTTTCCTTTTGGCGTAAGGTCCGCATTCGCCGGCGGAGGTCGAGTTGTGCCCACCCCTCCCTCTTCAGAGGTGGGCGAGTTGTCAGCTTCCTAGATCCTCCCCTGCAAGGGGAGGGGGACCGCTCACGCAGTGAGTGGTGGAGGGGTGTAACCCTCTCGGTCGCGCACTCCGCCAGCGGTGACACCCCTCCGTCACGCCTTTCAGGCGCGCCACCTCCCCTTGCAGGGGAGGATCAAGGCTGTCCTCCCCGATGCGGAGAGGGGGACCGCCAGCGAAGCTGGTGGTGGTGGGGACTCGCGTCCTGCCGCAAACCTTGGAGGAACCCGCCGGCAGCCTCACGCCTTGCGGAGACTCCCCTCCACCACGCTTCGCGCGGTCCCCCTCCCCGTACCGGGGAGGACAGATCCCTCCAACGTAGGTGGCAGTCTGCAAGCCGACCGAGGGCGCGACCCTCTCGCCCGCGCACTCTCCGAGCGGTGGCGCCCCTCACACCTCGCAAGCGCAACATCACCTTGCAGGAGAAGATCCAAGGCCAAAAAAAAAGGCCGGTCCGAAGACCAGCCCTTTGAAAGTTTGGGAGAGGATGCCTGAAAGGCACGCCCTTTATGCTGACGATTACGTCATGCTGCAAGTGCGAAAGAAAACGCCTGAGTTGCAGTTTTCGCAACAAGGCTCAGGTGGTAACTACTGCTCCATAGAGGTCGTGCGCGTCGGCATCCTCGATGAGCACCTCGACGATGTCGCCCGGTGCGGTGGAAGAATCGACCTGCCGCAAGTAGACCGCGCCGTCGATTTCCGGCGCGTCCGCCTGAGAGCGGCCGGTGGCGCCGATGTCGCCGTCCTCGTCGGGCTCCCCGACCTCGTCGATGATGACCGGCAGCACGCGGCCGACTTTCGCCGCGAGCTTGGCGGCGCTGATCGCCGCGGTCTTTTCCATGATGCGGGCGTAGCGCTCTTCCTTGACCTCTTCCGGAACGGCGTCGGGCAGGACGTTGGCGGTTGCACCTTCCACGGGTTCGAAGCGGAAGGCGCCGACGCGGTCTAGTTGCGCTTCGTCCAGCCAATCGAGCAGGTACTGGAAATCCGCCTCCGTTTCGCCGGGAAAGCCGACAACGAAGCTGGAGCGGATCGCGATGTCAGGACAGATTTCGCGCCACTTGCGCAGGCGGTCGAGCACCTTGGCTTCGTTGGCCGGGCGCTTCATCGCGCGCAACACGCTGGGCGAGGCGTGCTGGAACGGGATGTCGAGGTACGGCGTCAACAACCCCTCAGCCATGAGCGGGATCACCGCATCGACATGCGGATAGGGGTAGACGTAGTGCAGCCGCACCCAGGGGCGCTGGCCGTCCGGTGCGCGCAAGCCGCCGAGTTCGCGGGCAAGGTCGGTCATGTGCGCGCGCACCGGCGTGCCGTGGAAGTCGCGCGGCTCGTGGCCGATGTCGACACCATAGGCCGAGGTGTCCTGGCTGATCACCAGCAACTCGCGCGTGCCCGACGCGACCAGCTTCTCCGCCTCGCGCAGGATCGCGTCGATCCGGCGGCTGGCCAGCTTCCCGCGCAGTTGCGGAATGATGCAGAAGGCGCACGCGTGATTGCAGCCTTCCGAGATCTTCAGGTAGCTGTAGTGGCGCGGCGTCAGCTTGATCCCGCGCTCGTCCGCGGCGGCTTGCGGGATGAGGTCGAGATAGGGGCTGAGTTCGGGCGGCGCGGCCTGGTGCACCGCTTCGACCACCGCTTCGTACTGGTGCGCGCCGGTCACCGCTAGCACTTGCGGGAATCGGGTACGGATCACCTCCGCCTCGTTGCCCATGCATCCGGTGACGATGACGCGGCCGTTCTCGGCAATCGCCTCGCCGATGGCGGCCAGGCTTTCCTCCTTGGCCGAATCGAGGAAGCCGCAGGTATTGACCAGCACCACGTCGGCGCCCTGGTAGTCCGCGCTCATGGAGTAGCCGTCGGCGCGCAGGCGCGTGAGGATGCGCTCGCTATCGACAAGCGCCTTGGGGCAGCCGAGGCTGACCATGCCCACCTTGGGGGCTGAGGGAAGTTCTAATGCCATGGAACGCGGGCCCATATACCTCTTCGCCGATTCTCGCTACCGTAGAGAACAAACAGGGGAGGAGAGGCTGATGGGTCCGGTGAACTGGCTGGCGGTGGTGCTGGCGGCGGCTTTGGCGCTCGCGGTCGGGCTCGTGTGGAACGGACCGCTGTTCCGTACCGGACGACCGCTGCTGAGCGGGCGTGTGCAGGGCAGCGGCAAGTTCTGGCTGGCAGGCGTGATCTTCCTGCTGGCAGCGATCATGCTGGGTCACAACTTCGCACGGATCGGCGCGGCGGTTCTGGACGCCAGGCCCTGGCTCTACTTCATGCAGACGGGCGGCGTGGCGCTGTTCTTCGTCATTCCGGCGGTATGGCTGACGCATGCGCGCAACGGCACCGAGCCGATGCGGCGCGTGCTCGACTGCGGGTTCTGGCTGGCGGCGTATCTGGCGATGGGCGTGGTGTTCTGGTTGCTGGGGTGAGTTACATGTCTGGCTGTACCAGACACTTACACGTCGTCCCCGAGGAGGCGGGGACCCCGTTTTTTGTTGCTACTTCACCACCGAGGAAGAAAGTAGCGGGGCCCCCGCCTGCGCGGGGGCGACGGTGGAAATAGGCTAGCGATTTCGCAAGGAAGTTCGCCTCAACCCGACACCGGCTTGCTCTCCTCCTCGCACGTCGGCGCGATCTCGACGATCTGGTCGCCGGGTTCCAGCCGCTGTGCGCCCTCTTCCCAGAAGCCGATCGCCTTGCCGCCGCGGTAGATACGCAAGCCGCGTCCGCCGCTCGCCAGTTGTGACAGCGGCTTGCCGACTTCCTCCGCGCTCACCGGCCGCTCCACCAGCTGCACCCGCCCGCCAACCGAGGCGAGATCGGACAGGTATTCCGACACGTGCCGCCCCTGCGCGGAGCCGGCGAGGAGCAGTCCTGTGATTCGCACCGGATTGATGACGTTGTCGGCGCCGGCCTGCCGGGCGAGCAGTTCGTTGTCGTCGTTGCGCACCACGGCGGTGATCGGCACGCCCGGCGCCATGTGCCGCGCCGTGAGGATGATCAGGATCGAGGTGTCGTCGCGCCCCGCCGAAATCAGCACCGCGCGGGCCTGGTCGATGCGCACCGCGCGCAGCGTCTCGTCGCGGGTGGCGTCGCCTTCCAGCACGTTGCAGCCGACCTCCTCCGCTTGGCGCAGTTGAGCCTCGGCGGCGTCGATGACGACGATTTCGGACGGTGTCGTGCCGCGCGCGATCAGCTCCCCGACCGCCTCGGCGCCGCTGACGCCGTAGCCGAGCACGACGATGTGCCCGGCCAGATTCTCCTGAATGCGGCGCATGCGCCATTTCTCCCAGCTGCGCCTGATCACGAATTGATAGGCGGTGCCCACGAAGATGAAGATCACCGCGAAGCGTATCGGCGTGACGATCACCGCCTCGATCAGGCGAGACTTGTCGCTGACCGGTGCGATGTCTCCGAAGCCAGTCGTGGTGATCGAGATCATCGTGAAATAGACGACGTCGAGGAAGCTGACCGCGCCGTCGTGCGTGTCCTTCAGGCCTCCCCGGTCGAGCCAGTGGATCATCACCACGAAGAACACCAGCGCCAGCGCGGCGCCGAGGCGCAGGGCAAGGTCGGCCCAGACGGGCACCGCCAGCGCACGGCGCAGCGGGTTGGTCAGGCGCTGATGGCGGGGGCGTCTCATCGGCGCAGGCTGATCATTTTGCGCGGCCGCTGTACAGGGGGATCGTCAGATTAAGTGACGGATCACGGTGCCTTGGGCAGCTCCGGTTCGGGATCGACCGGCTTGCCGTCCTGCCGCACTTCGAAGTGCAGCTCCGTGCCGCGCGCCTTGCCGGAGTTGCCGATCAGGCCGACACGCTCTCCGGCCGCCACTTTCGCCCCCTTCTTCACGGTGATGCGGCTGAGGAAGCCGTAGGCCGTGTTCCATCCGTCGCCATGGTCGAGCACCACGAGGTTGCCGAACTGGTCCGCCTCCGGCCCGGCGAACAGCACCGTGCCCGCCGCCGCGGCACGCACGGCGGTTCCGGTCGGGGCGACGATGTCGAGCCCGTCGTGATGATCGGCCGCAGCGGTCGATTTCCAGCCGCGCCGCACTGTGCCCTCCAGAGGCCAGGCAAAGCGCGGCGCGCTGCGACCTGCCGGGGCCCTGGCCGCGGCCACCGCAGCGCTGGCGACGGCGTTGGCCGTCGCCGCCGTCTTCACCGCGACCTTGTCCGCCTGCGAGGGCAGCTGCGGGTCGAACACGGTCGGGATCAGCAGTTCCTTGCCGGGCACCACGGCGGCGTTCGCGTCGAGCCCATTGGCCACGGCGATCTGGCTCCACGGCACGGCATGGCGATAGGCGATATCGAACCCGGTATCGCCCGATTTCACCACATAATGCCGGGTGCGCGGGATCAGCAGCTTCTGGCCGGGACGCACATCGTAGGGCGGGGTCAAGCCATTGGCCTCGGCGATCAGCACGCGGGGCACCTTGGCGCGGTTGGCGATGCCGCCCAGCGTCTCGCCTTCCTTGACGAGGTGTACGCTCTCCTTGACCAGAGCGGGATTGTCCGGTGCCTTCGGCTTGGCGGCGAGCGCCGGCTTGGCCGCTGCAGCCGCCTTCGTCGGAGCTTTCGCCGCCGCCGTAACCGGGATCTTCAGCTTCTGCCCTGTGCGCAGCGCGAAGGGCGCCTTGAGGCCGTTCGCATCCGCCAGCGCCTTGGCCGTCACGCCCGCGCGATTGGCGATGCCGTTCAGCGTCTCGCCTTCGCCCACGACGTGCTCGGTCTCGGCGGCGAGCGCCGGCGAGGAGAGGGGTAGCGAGGAGAGGAGCAGCAATGCCGCCGCGATGAGGAAACGAAGCCCTCTCACTGGCTGTAGCGCCCGGCGAGCTTGGCCAGCGAGGCCTCGTGCGTCAGGTCGACGTGAAGCGGCGTGACCGACACGAAACCGTCCGAAATCGCCTCCAGGTCGGTGTCGTGTCCCGACGTGTGCTCGATCCCGTGCAGGCCGAACCAGAAATATGGAAAGCCGCGCGGATCGACGCTTTCGACCAGCGAGCCGCGTGCATAATCGTGAAAACCTTGACGAACCACCCGTATCCCCCTGACGTCTGCTGCCGCCACCGGAGGAAAGTTTACATTAACCAAGGTCCTGCTGGCAAATGGCTCGTTAAGTAAAGGTCCTATGACTTTCGCGCCCCACGCCTCGGCCGCGGCGAACGACACGTCCTCGCCGATATCCTCGCGGGTATAGACCTGGCTGAGCGCGATTGAGCGGATGCCGGCGAGCGCACCCTCCAGCGCTGCCGACACGGTGCCGGAATAGGTCACGTCGTCGCCAAGGTTGGCACCGCGGTTGACGCCCGAGAGGATCAGGTCGGGCGGGCCGGGCAGCACTTTCTTGAGGCCCATCGTCACCGCGTCGGTCGGCGTGCCGGTGACGGAGAAGCGCTTGAGCGCATGCTCGCGCAGGCGCACCGGACGATTCAGCGTGAGCGAATGGCCGGCGCCGGACTGCTCCTCCGACGGCGCGCAGATCCAGATGTCGTCGGACAGCTGCGCGGCGATCTTCTCCAGCACGTAGAGGCCGGGGGCGTTGATGCCGTCGTCGTTGGTGAGCAGGATGCGCATGGAATGATCCTAGAGAGAACGTGGCCGAGATAGAACTTCGTCATTCCCGCGAAAGCGGGAATCCATCTCCAGGTGGTTCCTTTTAGGCAGCCTCGGGAGATGGATCCCCGCTTTCGCGGGGATGACGAGGGGAGGTTTCAACAGGTCGGATGATCAAGCCGGCACCAGCCGCTCGATCCCGCCCATGCGGGCCTTGAGCACTTCGGGCACCCGCACCGACCCGTCCTCGTCCTGATAGTTCTCCAGCACCGCCACCAGCGTACGTCCGACCGCGAGGCCCGAGCCGTTCAGCGTGTGGACGAACTCGGTCTTCTTCGAACCCTCGGGCTTGAAGCGTGTGTTCATGCGCCGGGCCTGCCAGTCGCCGCAGTTCGAGACCGAGCTGATCTCGCGATAGGCGGCTTGCCCGGGCAGCCAGACTTCAAGGTCGAACGTCTTGCGCGCGCTGGCGCCCATGTCGCCGGCGCTCAGCAGCATCTTGCGGTAAGGCAGCTCCAGCGCCTTCAGGATCGATTCGGCGGCAGCGACCATGCGCTCGTGCTCGGCGGCGCTCTCCTCCGGCTTGCAGACGGTGACGAGCTCGACCTTTTCGAACTGGTGCTGGCGGATGAACCCGCGCGTGTCGCGACCCGCCGCGCCCGCCTCGGAGCGGAAGCAGGGGGTGAGCGCGGTCATGCGCAAGGGCAGCGTATCGGCGCCCATGATCTGCTCGCGCACCGAGTTGGTCAGCGAGACCTCGGACGTCGGGATCAGCCAGCGTCCATCGGTGGTACGGAACAGGTCTTCTGCGAACTTGGGCAGTTGGCCGGTGCCGAATGCCGCATCGTCCTTCACCAGCAGCGGCGGCGCGCATTCGGTGTAGCCGTGCGTGTCGACCTGGGTGTCGAGCATGAACTGCGCGAGAGCCCGGTGAAGCCGTGCGACCTGTCCGCGCAGGAAGGTGAAGCGCGCGCCGGAGATCGCGGCGCCGGTCTCGAAGTCGAGGCCGAGCGCGGGGCCGATGTCGGCGTGCTCCTTGGCCGTAAACGCGAACTCGCGCGGGGTGCCCCAGCGGGCGACCTCGACGTTGTCCGATTCATCCGCGCCTTCGGGCACGTCGGCGGCGGGCAGGTTGGGCAGGCGGGCGAGCTCGGCCCGGATCGCCTCGTCGTGCTGTCGCTCGTCGGCTTCCAGCGCGGGCAGCAGGTCCTTGATCTGCGCGACCTCGGCCTTGAGCGCCTCGGCCGTATCCTTGTCGCCCTTGCCCATTGCCGTGCCGATCGACTTGGACGCTTCGTTGCGGCGGTTCTGCGCTTCCTGCAGTCGCGTGGCGACGCCGCGGCGGTATTCGTCGAGCGCGAGGATGCGTGCCGAAACAGCCTCGACCCCGCGGCGGGCGAGGGCGGCGTCGAAGGCGGCGGGATCGTCGCGGATGAGGCGGATATCGTGCATGGCCGCGCGCCTACCCGCTAGGGCGGCCCCTTTCAACGCGGATGTGACGTTCAACGCGAGATGTGAGGAGGTTCCAGGCTGCAGCCTGGTGGGCGCGACAGGGATTGAACCTGTGACCCCACCCGTGTGAAGGGTGTGCTCTACCGCTGAGCTACGCGCCCGCTACCATGCGGAAGGCGCGCCCCTAGCCGAGGCGGCTTGCGTTGACAAGCGGGCAATCGACTCTAAACGAGCGGCCATGAGCGAAGACACCCCCGAAGACCTCGCCCCCGAAACCAACGCTGCCGAAACCGCGGCTGCCGGTCCGGACGTGCCGCCCGATCGGCTGGCGATCAACCCGCGCAGCCCGCATTTCGATGCCGACAAGCTGCAGCGTGGCATCGGCATCCGCTTCAAGGGCGCGGTGCGCACCAATGTCGAGGAGTACTCGATCTCGGAAGGCTGGATCCGGGTGCAGGCGGGCAAGACCAAGGACCGTCATGGCCAGCCGCTGACGCTCAAGCTGAGCGGTCCGGTGGAAGCATGGTACGAGGATCTGGGCGAGGACGCGCCGGTCGCGAAGTAGGCGACAGGGGGGCTCCATCCCCCTTTTCCCCTCGTCCCTTCCTTCGTCATTCCCGCGCAGGCGGGAATCCATCTCCGGAGGTTTACGGTTAGCTGACGGTGGAGGCGGGCCGGATCCGTGCAGCACGCGCGGTGCGCCACACTGCCGTGATGTCACACGAGGACACGGGAGCTGGATTCCCGCCTGCGCGGGAGTGACGAGGGGTGTGGTCAGCGCGCGCTGGCGATGATCGCGCCGATGGGGTCCTTGCGGCCGCTCGTCTTGGCCAGGCGAACGGACGCCGCGCGCACCGAGGACACCCGCACTGGCGACTGCCTAGCCTTTGTCGCCCCCGCGGGCATGCTGCGAGGCGAGGCCGCCGCGACGAACAGCGGATCGACGCCGAAGCGGACCCTGGTCTTGCCGGGCACGTACTTCACCAGGGTCGACGTCTTCACCAGCTTCGCCGGCGCGAGGACCTTGGCAGGCGGCGCAGCCGGCCTGCTGTTGTAGATGAATCCCGACACCGGCCAGTGCCCGCCGCCCAGGTTCTGGATCGGGGCGTACCACACCCGCACCTCGCTCCAGTCGTTGGCGGGCGACACGTCCACGGCGGTGACGCTGCGCTCGATCTTGCCGGGAGCGGACCAGTTGGCATGGTCGATCAGGATCGTGCGCGCGTTCACCACCCGGCGCACCGTCGCGACATGGCCCAACTGCGAGCCACCGTGCGGCTCGATTGCCATCACCGCGCCGGGACGGGGCGCGCGGCCACGGGCGTACTTGCCTTCGGCCTGATTCCACCAGGTATGCGCGTCGCCGTAGAGGCGGATGCCGGACGTATCGCGTGCGAACGGCACGCACTGCAGCACGCCCGGCATGGCGGCGATCGGACCGCCACCGCCCGCCGGCTCATAGAGCGGAATGGCGGACTTGGCGTGGACCTGCGGCGCGCCTGCGACCAGCATGCCGACGATGCATGTGAGATTTCTGCCCCTCATGCGCCCTTAATCGCACCGGCTGGTTAGGGCTACTCTGACAGGCATGGTATCCAGCAAGGGTAAACGCCGCGGCAAGATATTGCCGTGCAATGGCAGTTTCGTGCCGGCTTGATGGTCACAGACCGCCATCTTGCCCCCATTAACCCTGCTGATCCGCAGCCATCTTTGCCGCATAGAATCGGCTGCACTGCATTGGTGGCCGCGATCCAGCGGCAAACGATCCGTTTCGGGCGAGGTTCGCGCGCCCGCCATGACGCAGCCGGAGCGCGGGACTTGCCAAGACCGGCACAAACCGCCACGTCCCGCCGATCATGCCAGCACCCCAGGTGATCATCATCGGCCGACCCAATGTCGGCAAGTCCACGCTGTTCAACCGACTGGTCGGCAAGAAGCTCGCGCTTGTCGACGACCAGCCCGGCGTCACGCGCGACCGGCGGTTCGGCGATGCCGAATTGCTGGGCCTCAAGTTCCAGATCGTCGACACCGCGGGCTGGGAGGACGAGGACGCCGAAAGCCTGCCGGGCCGCATGCGCCAGCAGACCGAGGCTGCGCTGGAAACCGCCGAGGTCGCGCTGTTCGTGATGGACGCGCGCGCCGGGCTCACGCCGCTGGACGAAGAGATCGCCCGCTGGCTGCGCGGCACCAAAGTGCCCATCATCCTGCTTGCCAACAAGGCCGAAGGGCGCGCCGGCGAGAGCGGCTTGCTGGAGGCGTATTCGCTCGGCATGGGCGATCCCGTCGCGATCTCCGCCGAGCATGGCGAAGGCATGGGCGACTTGTTCGAAGCGCTGGTGCCGCACCTTGAGCCGTTGCAGGTCGAGGAGGAGGACGAGGAGTTCGACGAGGAGGCGCTGCTGCGCGGTCCCCTCAAGCTCGCCATCGTCGGTCGTCCGAATGCGGGCAAGTCGACGCTGATCAACAAGCTGCTCGGCCAGGATCGCCTGCTCACCGGGCCGGAAGCGGGCATCACCCGCGACTCGATCGCGATCGATTGGGAATGGACGCAACAGAACGGCGAGGTGCGCCCTGTCCGCCTGATCGACACCGCCGGCATGCGCAAGAAGGCCAACGTGGTCGAGAAGCTGGAAAAGCTTTCGGTCGCCGATGCGCGCCATGCGGTCGACTTCGCCGAGGTCGTCGTGCTGCTGCTCGACGCCACGCGCGGGCTGGAGCACCAGGACCTCAAGATCGCGTCCATGGTGCTGGAGGAAGGCCGTGCGCTGATGATCGCGATCAACAAGTGGGACGTGGCCGAGGGCGCGTCCAGCTTGTTCCAGGGCATCCGCGGCGCGCTTGACGAAGGGCTGGCGCAAGTGCGCGGCGTGCCGCTGCTGGCCGTGTCCGCGCGCACCGGCAAGGGCCTGGACGAAATGATCAAGGCCGCGTTCGAAATTCGCGAGGCATGGAGCCGCCGCGTGCCCACCGCCGCGCTCAACCGCTGGTTCGACGATGCGCTGAACGCCAATCCCCCGCCGGCGCCGGGCGGCAAGCGGATCAAGCTGCGCTACATCACGCAGGCCAAGACCCGGCCACCCGGCTTCGTGCTGTTCGGCACCCGGCTCGATTCGCTGCCCGAAAGCTACAAGCGCTATCTGATCAACGGCATACGGCGTGAATTGGGCTTCGACGCGGTGCCGATCCGACTGACGCTGCGCAGCCCCAAGAACCCGTTCGCCAAAGGCTGACGGCGGGGCGGAGTGCTATGCGGAGGCCCCTCTGCGGACCTTGATGCAAGTTGCACGTCTTACGTCAGGCTCGGGTACCTTCGGAGAGGCGCAGAGGCGCTACTTTCGTTTCGCCAGTACCATCGCAGGGTGCTCAAGTCATAGCATCGTCAAGCTGGAACCTTTCGATTGCCACGGCCGTTCTGCGCCAGTTGCTGTCAAAGGAAGAAACTTGATGTTTCGCAAAGCTATTCTTGCAAGTGCACTTGCCCTCTCGATCGCCTCGCCCTCGTTTGCCCAGGGTACTCTCACAGCGTCCGACGCCGGCGTCTCGCCGCTGACGGGCACCTCGGCGACGGACTACGTGAAGATCGCCGCGGATTCGGACATGTACGAGGTCCAGTCGAGCAAGCTCGCGCTCACCCGCAGCAAGCGCGACGACGTGAAGAGCTTCGCGCGTGAGATGATCGCCGATCACACGCAGACCACCAAGGCGCTGATGGCCGCGCTGAAGAACGACGACCGCACGATCGCGCGCCCGTCCACCAAGCTGTCATCCGAGAACGCCGCCAAGATCGCGCTGCTGAAGAAGGCGCCCAAGGCCAGCTTCGACGACCTCTACCTGCAGCAGCAGGCCGCCGCGCACCAGGCCGCCTGGGCGCTGCACAAGGGTTACGCGACCGACGGCACCGACGTTGCGCTCAAGCAGGTCGCCGCCACCGCCGTGCCCGTGGTAGAGCGCCACCTCACTCACGCCAAGCAGATGGTCCCGGCCGGCCTGGCCCAGTAATCTTCGCGGAAAAACGCTGAGAAGGGGAGGGGGCCGCAAGACTTCCTCCCCTTCTTGCATCCGGGTCAGTCGCCTTGGTGGAGGTCGGCTCGTTTGCTCTTGGCGGCCAGGTTGATGGTCAGCTGAAGGCTCAGTGCGTGGTCCATCTGTGCCCGCGCGCCGCCGCGGGCCAGGCGATACTGGTTGAGGTAGGAGATGTCGGCATTCGCCTTGGCGGACAGAGGCACGGCGAAGCCCAGTTGGTTTCGCATCCGCTCGTAACCGCGGCGCTGGCCCCAGCGCGTGGTGTTCGGAATGATGAAGCTTTCGTGGCTGACGAACAGGACCAGGCCCTTGTCGTTCAGCGGATGGTTGTAACGCACCAGCGGTCGCAGACGGAAGCCGATCTCGTCGCCGCCGGGATGAAAGCGCTCGTCCAGGCGCAAGCGGGTCGAAAAGCGGCCGAAAGTGCCGATCACCTGCTGGCGAAAGCGGTCTTCGTCTCGATTGGTGTTGCCGTTGTGGAAGGCGACATGGCGATAGCCGAAGCCGAACTCCAGCGACTTGGAAATCTTCTGGCCGAACAAGGCCCCGAACTCGGTGGTGTAGAGCCCGTCAGGCCGGTCGCCGAAGCGGGCGATCTGCTCCAGCGTGACGCGGGTGCCGCTGTCCAGCGGCACATGCACGTTGGTCTGCAGCCAGAGCTGCTCGTCTTCCTGCGCGGCCAAAGCCGGCAGCGAAACCATCGCCGGCAGCGCGGCAAGGCAGGAAAGGGCGGGGCGCGTGAGCTTGGGCACGGGGCGCTCCTAGGCAATCACGGTTGCTTGCACCAGCATCTTGTCAAAATGCCGTCACACTTTGGACGCGCGCCAGCAATCAGGCGTGCCGACCGGGAGTGTCCTCGTCGGGCACCGTGGTCGCGAGTTCCGCCATCGCCGGCGCGCGTTGCTCGATCGCCATGTTCCAAACGGCGATGAACAAGGCGGCGATGACGGGGCCGACGATGAAGCCGCTCAGCCCGAACAGCTCCAGACCCGAGAGCGTGGCGATCAGCACCACGAAGTCGGGCATGCGCGTGTCGCGCCCCACCAGGATCGGGCGCAGCAGGTTGTCTACCAGGCCGATGACGAAGACGCCGCAGAAGATCATGATCGCGCCCTTGATCCACGCGCCGCTCACCAGGAGGTAGATGGCGACGGGCACCCAGACGATGCCGGTGCCCACGGCGGGCAGGAGCGAGAGGAAGCCCATCATCGTGCCCCACAGCAGCGCGCCCTCGATCCCCAGCGACCAGAAGATCACGCCCCCGAGCAAGCCCTGCACCAGCGCGACCACGACCGTGCCCTTCATGGTGGCACGCACCACCACGACGAAGTGGTCGATCAGCCGGTCGCGCGTGGCGGTCCGCAGCGGCAGGGCGGTGCGGATGAGATCGCCATAGCGCCGCCCATCGCGAAGCAGGAAAAAGGTGAGGTAGAGCATGACGCCCATGGCGGCGAGGAAGCTCAGCGCGCTCTGCCCGACCAGCAGCGCGCGCGAGGCGATGTCCTGCAAGCCGTTCGCCACGCCCGACCCGAGCATGCGGCGCAGCGAGTCGAAGTCCGACCAGCCCTGGCGATCGACGAAGCGGCGCACGGTCGTCGGCAGGGCGTCGCGCAGGTGGTTCAGCATGTTCGGGATGTCGAGCTGACCGCTGCGGATTCGCTCGTAGAGGGTCGCTGCTTCCTGCACGAGGCTGGAGCCGAGCAGCAGGGCGGGCATGACGATCAGCGCCAGGATCAGCAGGAGCACCAACGCGGCAGCGAGGCTCTTGCGGCCATTGAGGCGCTCGGCCAGTCGCTGCGTCGCGGGCTCGAACAGGATCGCCGCGACCAACCCCCACAGGATCGCGCCGAAGTAGGACGAGATCAGCCAGGCGAACAGCAGGGTGACCACCAGGACCACCCCCATGAAGGTGCCGTCCTCGAAGCGGAAGCTGCGGTGTTCGCCGTCGGTCATGCGGCAGACCTTAGGAGCAGGCGCCGGACTAGGGAAGCGGCGAAGCGTTGGGATCGGGAGGGCCGGCGTGTGCCGCAGGCGGCAAGCTCAGGACCCGCGATCGCGGCACTGGATTTCGTCGCAAGGGCGTTGCACTCTGCCGCCGAAGCCCTCGTTCGGAGACCCGATTTGCGCCGTTCCCAAGCACTCCTGTTGGCGGCGAGCGCCATTATCATGGTCCCACTCGCCACCGCGCAGGCGCAGGAGACTGCCTCCGCCACGCAGCAGGCCGCGACGCCGGCGGGGACGAACCGCAGCTTCAGCGGCTCGGACCTGTTCGGGCTCGTGGGCGCGACAGATCCGCAGATCAGCCCGGATGGCTCGCGCGTCGCCTACGTGCGCATGACGGCAGACGTGATGACCGACAAGGAAGTGCCGACGATCTGGCTGGTCGATCTCGCAAGCGGCCGGCAGACGCCGCTGGTCGCCGGCAAGGGCTCGCACCGGTCGCCGCGCTGGTCGCCCGATGGCAGGCGACTGGCCTACGTGTCGTCGGACGGCGAGGGTGCGGCGCAGCTCTATGTCATGTGGGTCGACACCGATCGCAGCGTGAAGGTGACCGGCCTGCCGGACAGCCCCGGCAGCCTTGCCTGGTCACCCGATGGCCGGAGCATCGCCTACACCATGCGGGTGCCGGGAGAGGGGCTGAAGCTGGGAGAAGCGCCGGAGAAGCCCGAAGGCGCCAAGTGGGCCGACGAGCTGGAGGTGATCGACCGCGTCGCCTATCGCGCGGATGGTGGTGGCTACGCCAAGCCCGGCTTCGATCATGTCTTCGTGGTCCCGGCCGAAGGCGGCGCGCCGCGCCAGGTGACCTTCGGCGACTACGACGATGCCGGCCCGCTCTCGTGGAGCCCTGATGGCGCCAGGATCGTGTTCTCGGGCAACCGACGTCCCGAGTGGCAGCGCGAGGCGAACAACTCGGAGGTCTATGCAGTCGATGTGGCGAGCGGCGCGGTGACCGCGCTGACATCGCGCCAGGGTCCGGATGGCGAGGCGATGGTCTCGCCCGATGGCAAGCACGTGGCCTACCTCGGCTTCGACGACGTCAATCGCAGCTACGAGAACACCGAGCTCTACGTCATGAATGCGGACGGCACCGGCGTGCGGCCGCTGACGGCCGGACTTGACCGCTCGATCGAGACGGTGCGCTGGGTCGGCAACTCGCAGCTTTACGTCTCGTACGACGATCACGGCAAGAAGCGCGTCGCGCGTGTAGGGCTCGATGGCTCGGTGCGCCTGGTGGCGGACGGGCTGACCGGCGGATCGCACTACGACAGGCCCTATACCGGCGGCGAGTTCAGCGTCTCGAACGGCGGCAAGGTCGCCTATACCGCGGGTGGCACGGACGCGCCCGCCGATGTGTACGTCGAAGGGCGAAGACTGACGAACCTCAACGCCAACTGGAAATCGGCCAAGGCCTTGGCGCCGGTACGCAAGCTGCCGGTGACGGCACCTGATGGCCGCGCGATCGATGCGTGGCTTGTCACACCGCCTGGATTGCAGCCCGGCCAGCGCGTGCCGCTGATCCTGGAGATCCATGGTGGCCCGAACTCGGCATACGGCCCGGCATTCTCGACCGACAACCAGCTCTATGCCGCGCATGGCTATGCCGTGCTCTACACCAACCCGCGCGGCAGCACGTCCTATGGCGAGGAGTTCGCCAACCTGATCGACCGGGCCTATCCGGGTACGGATTACGACGACCTCATGGCCGCGGTCGATGCCGCGATCGCCGATGGTGTCGCCGATCCGAACAACCTGTTCGTGACCGGCGGCTCGGGCGGCGGCGTGCTCACCGCCTGGATCGTGGGCAAGACCGACCGCTTCAAGGCGGCCGCTTCGCAGAAGCCGGTGATCAACTGGATCAGCGAGGCGCTGACCATGGATGCGACGACCTTCACCTCGCGCTACTGGTTCGACAAGAAGCCCTGGGAGGATCCCATGAGCTACTGGAGCCGCTCGCCGCTCAGCCTGGTGGGCAACGTCAAGACGCCGACGCTGGTGGTCGTGGGCTCGGAGGATTACCGCACTCCGGTGAGCGAGTCCGAGCAGTACTACGCCGCGTTGCAGATCAAGGGCGTGCCGACGGCGCTGGTGAAGGTGCCGGGCGCCAGCCACGGCGGACTGACGGCACGGCCCTCGCAATCGGCGGCCAAAGCCGCGGCGATCCTGGCGTGGTTCGACAGGTACCGGGTGAAATAGACGCCAGCAGGTGACGTCGCGTCGTCCCGGGCTTGACCCGGGACCGGTCTCGGCAGTGATGAGGCGCGAGCGCGGGGCGCTTGGTTCGACCCACTCGTCGCCCCCGCGAAGGCGAGGGCCCCGCTTGTTCTACTATGCTGGCGCTAGATCAAAGGAGCGGGACCCCGCCTTCGCGGGGGCGACGATGAATTGGCGTTACCGATAGTTCGCGAGATGTTGCAACCGGTCCCGGGTCGAGCCCGGGACGACGCTGTTCTTTCAAACGTCCTGCGAGCGCTCAGGCGCCCGTGTCGGTGCTGCCTTCGCCGGCCGAGGGGCTGTTGAGCTGGATGTAGTTCTGGATGCCCATCAGCTTGATGAGGTCGAACTGCTTTTCCAGGAAGTCGACATGCTCTTCCTCGCTCTCGAGGATACGCTCGAAGATCTCGCGGCTGATGTAGTCGCGCACCGCCTCGCAGTGGGCGATCGCTTCCTTGAGCAGCGGGAGCGCGTCGTGCTCCAGCGCGAGGTCGGCCTTGAGCACTTCCTCCACGTTCTCGCCGACGCGCAGCTTGCCAAGGGCCTGGAAGTTCGGGAGTCCGTCAAGAAACAGGATGCGCTCTGCCAGAACGTCGGCGTGCTTCATCTCGTCGATGGACTCGTGCCGCTCGTAGTCGGCCAGCTTCTTGACGCCCCAATGCTCCAGCATGCGGTAGTGCAGCCAGTACTGGTTGATGGCGGTCAGCTCGTTGAGGAGCGCCTTGTTCAGGAAGTCGATGACCTGGGGATCGCCCTTCATGGCGTATATACTCCTTCGCTCCGTGAAGCGGGTCCTTAGCTTCACGGAGTGGCCGTAGCAACGTGAGAGTGATTCGCGCTTAGGTGGCGATGCTCTGGAAGCGGCCCTCCTTGGCGAGCGTGGCAGTCATGGATGCTGGCACCGGAAGCAGCGCGGACATCCTCTCTTCATCGATGATGTCTGCTGCCTCTTCCAGGCACTGGCCGCACTGGGGCGGGCGGCCGATCGCGGTGTAGAGGCTTTCCGCATCGCCGCGGCAGGTGCGCGCCGCCTGCCGCAGTTCGCAGTCCCGTATCGCGTTGCAGATGCAGACGTACATGCGTGTTCCTCTCGAATCGCAATATACTCACGTGCGAATGGATCGCAATAGCAGTTAAGCGCGGTTGGAGAGCAACTTGCCTTCCGTGAGGCACCGCCACAGCCATTCGAGCGGTCCGCGCCGCCAGTGCCGCAGCCATGGCGCGCTCCAGCCCAGCATGAGCGCCCAGCCGAACAGCACGAAGAGCCATTGTGAGAGGGCATCGACTTGCCCGAACAGGCCCAGGCCCCAGCCGTAGAAGATCCCGGTCATGACCAGGCTGGTTCCGAGGTAATTGGAAAAGGCCATTCGTCCCGCCGCCGCGAGCCGCTGGCCGATCCGGGTGCGGCCCAGCCATGGCGTCGCCAGCACCAGCAGGGTGAGATAGCCGATCGCCGTGACCAGGTGCGGCAGGGCCAGGCCATAGCGCAGCGAAGTGTCCATCGCGATCAGCGGGAAATGCCGTTCCCACAGCCAGCCAAGCGACAGCAGGGTAGCGCTCAACCCGGCCAGCGTCGCGCCGCTCCCCAGCAGTGCCATTGTGCGCAGCGGCCAGGCTCCGGCGAAAAAGCCGCTGCGCTGCAGGAGCAGGCCGAACGTCATCAGCGGGACGTACTCGCCGAAGCCGTCGCGCACGGACCCTAGCGGCCAAAGCGGATGGTCCTGCATCCTGGTCGCCAGGATGTGCAGGTAGCCGCCGGTGTACTGCTCCATCTCGCGCTGGAAGGCAGCTGTGAGATAGTCGCCGTAGCGGGCGACGGCCGCCGTCTGCTCGGGATTGGCGGTGCCCAGGCGTACGGCTTCTTCGGCGTCGACCATCGGCAGGTTGGCGAGCAGGCCCGGCAGGTGCATGACCACGAACAGCGCGGCGGCGCCGGCGCCCAGCATCCGTGGCGGCAGCCGGTGGAGCAGCAGCACGATCAGGCCACAGGCGGCATAGGCGAACAGGATGTCGCCCCACCACAGCAGATAGTAGTGCAAGGCCCCGAACAGCAGCAGCCACCCCAGCCGCCGCGCCTGAAGGAGGTCGCCGTCGCGACCTTGCGCCTCAACGCGATTGATGAAGAGCGCCAGGCCTGCCCCGAACAGGATGGCGAAGAGCGCGCGCATCTTGCCCTCGAACAGCACGAAGCCGAACGCGTAGGCCGCTTCGTTCCCGATGCCGCCGGGCGTGGGCAGGTTGGGGCTCAGCGTGCCGATCGATGGCCCGGCGAACCCGGCGATGTTGATCGCCAGGATGCCGAGGACCGCGACGCCGCGGATGAGATCGAGCGAGGCGACGCGCATGGGTCGCCCAGCCTAGACCGTTCAGTCGCGCGTGGCGAGGCAGGTGAAGCCGGCGCTCTTCAGACGGGCGCAGGCGGCTGCGGCGTCGGCCTGGCTGGTGAACCCGCCGGCCTGCAGCTTGGTGACCCTGCCGGCGGGCACCAGCAGCTTGCCATGGCCCGCAAGCTCGGGGCGGCCGCGAACGCGGACCCACAGCGCTTCGGCATTGCCCGCCACACCGAATGCGCCGAGCTGCACGCGCCACGCACCCGATGCGTTTGGCGCCGGGGACGGCATCGCAGGGCCAACGGGCCGAGCGGTGGCGGGGGCGCGAGTTGGGGCAGGGGCGCGATTTGGGGCCGGGACAGGCGTGCGGGCAGGAGCGGGCGGTGCGGCCGCAGCCACGCGGGGCTTGGTGATCGTGTAGTCGGCTCCGGCGCTGGCCGGGCTGGACCGGCCGGCGACTCGCTCCGCCTCGGCGACCGCGCGCTCGACAGTGGCCACCGAGGGAGCGCGGCTGCTCGCAGGTACAGCCGGCGTCTCGTCGACCGCAGTCCGGCCGGGTGCGGTTCCCAGGTCGACCGCGGCAAGCTGGCGGGCGCGGGTGGCTTCGGTTTCGGCGGCGATCTGCGAAGCGACGGCGACCGATTTCTGGCGATCGGCCATGGAGACATGCTGATCCATCTGCGCCAGCGCGCCGCTCGCCTGCGGCAGGCCCTGCTGCTGTGCGAGCGTCAGGTAGGCATAGGCGCGCACCCAGTCCTTGGGCATGCCGTCGCCATTGAACAACGCGAGGCCCAGGATGTACTGCGCGCGCGCATCCCCGCGAGAGGCGGCGGAGCGGATGTAAGGCATCGCCTGCGCTCGCTCGCCGCGCTGGAACAGCAGCAGGCCATAGTTGTCGCTCGCCTGGAGGTGGCCCTTGGCGGCGGCGGCGCCGAACAGCTGCTCGGCCCGGCCAAGGTCCTTGGGCACGCCGCGCCCAAGCCGGTAGGCCTGGGCCAGATTGAACTGCGCGTCCGCATCGCCGGCAGCGGCAGGCGCCTGCCACTCGCGCACGGCGCCGGGGAAGTCGCCGCGGCTCCAGGCGTCTACGCCGGCCTTGACGTCGGCATGCGCCACGCCGGTAATTCCGGCCAGCAGGCCCGCTGCGACCAGCGTGCCAAGGCGAGCCTTGCTCGACCCTCGAACTGCTACGACCAAGATATTATCCTTTCGCACCGCGTGCCCCGCCAATCGTACGAACCGCACGTCTGCCTCGCGTGGCCTAGGTTAAGTGCCATAGTGAAGAAGTGCTTAGCAAAGCCTTTATGCGCAGATACCCGTAGATGCCTGCGCGGACGCCAAAGCGCTTAACCGTAAATTAGGAACGATCTGCGATTGCCCCCTCTCAGGGAATTTGCTTGCGACATGGCGTCGCGAGCGAAGACGAAGTCGATCAGGGGGATCCGTTCGCGATGCAGGCCCACACGCTCATGGCTCGACAGCTGGCCAGACTGAACAATCTGGTGCTGAGCCGTACCGGCATGCACTCGGCCCTGGCGGCGGCGCTTGCGGTCGGCTGTGTAGCCGCACCCGGTTTCGCGCTTGCTGGACCGATGGGCAACATTGTCGCGGGTGGCCAGGGTCAGGTCAATCCCAAGGCCGAAAAGCAGGTCGTCGCCGCCGAGCGCGCAGTCGCGAAGCAGCCGCAAAGCGCGGAGAACCGCGCGCGCCTTGCGCAGAGCTACCTTTCGGCCGGCCGATTCGTGTCCGCCAGCACCGCGTTCGAGGATGCGATCGCGCTGGGCGACAAGGCGCCGACAACCGCGCTCGGGATGGCGCTCTCCTACATCGGTTCGAACCGCAACGCCGAGGCGGTCACGCTGCTGGGGCAGTGGCGTGAGGCAATGCCGGTCGGCGACTATGCGCTGGCGCTGGCGCTCGCCGGACAGCCTGCGCAGGCCGTCGCGATCCTGAGCGCTGCGATCAAGCAGGGCGACAATACTCCCAAGCATCGCCAGAACCTGGCATATGCCTTCGCGCTCGACGGCCACTTGCCCGAGGCGCGGGTGATCGCCTCGCAGGACGTGCCGGTCGATCAGATCGACGCACGCATCAGCGAGTGGGCCCTGCAGGCGAGCGTGGGCTCGCAGCAGTCCCGCGTGGCCGCGCTGATCGGCGCGCCCCTCCGCAGCGATCCGGGCGTGCCGTCTCAGCTGGCGCTGAACCCGTCACCGGCCACGCCCGCACTCGCCGTCAGCGAGTCGCCAGCGCCCACAGCGTCGGAACTGCCGCCTGTCGGGGCCGATGCTCCGGCGCTCGCGATGGTGGAGCCTCAGGCTGAGCTCCCGGCCGCCGCAGAGCCCGAACTGCCGACGGCGCTGGCGGCAGCCTCGCCTGCTGTGCGTGCGTTCGTTTCCAGCCCGGTGGTGCAGGACGTCGCTTCACCAGTGCCGGCCCCGCAGCGCATGGCGCGCGCCAAGCTTGTAACGCCGGTTGCGGCGCCCAAGCCGAAGGCCGGTGCGCCGCGTCGCGCCGCCGCGCCGGTGGTGCAAGGGAGCCATGTCGTGCAACTCGGCTCGTTCACCACGGAAGCGGGCGCGCATCGCGCCTGGGGCATCTTCGTGCGCCAGGATCCCAGCCTCAAGGACCGCGAGCTGCGGATCACCCAGGCGACGGTAAACGGCCGCCGCTACTGGCGTGTCGCGGCCGCGGGCTACGATATGGCTTCGGCGCGCTCGAAGTGTTCGTCGGTGCGCGGCAGCGGCAAGGATTGCCTCGCCTATGCCCACAAGCGCGAGCTTCCCGGCGCCTTGGGCGCTGTTGCCCAGCGCCTCGCGCGCCGCTAGGTCTTCTCGATCTTCACCCCCATGTGAAGCCAACTACGCCCCCGCCCCAGTGGCGGGGGCTTTTTTGTCAGGGGTGCAGCTGCGAGCAAGGCGGCGATCAGCCGACCTTCGCGCCGCCCTTGAACAGCGCCGAGACGCGCCCTTGCACGGGCTGGCGATCGAACGGCGTGTTGCCCGCGCTGGCGGCCATCTTTTCCGAATCGACGATCCATGGACGATCTGGGTCGATCACCGCGATGTCGGCCTCGGCTCCGGCCTCGAGCTTGCCGGCGCCGACACCCAGCAGGCTGGCTGGGTTGGCGCAGAGAAGTTCGAACGCGTGCGCCATGCCGATCACGCCATCGCGCACCAGCGTCAGGGTGAGCGGCAGCAGCGTCTCGGCGCCGGCCATGCCGGGCGACGAATCGGCGAAGGGCAGGCGCTTGTCCTCGGGGCCGCGCGGGTCGTGGCCCGAGGCGACGACATCGATGGTACCATCGGCCAACGCGGCGAGCACGGCCTTGCGATCGCTCTCCCAGCGGAGCGGCGGGGACAGGTGCGCGAACGTGCGGAACTGCGCGGTGGCGAGGTCCGAAAGCATGAAATAGGCCGGCGTCACACCGGCGGTCACGCGCATCCCGCGCGCCTTGGCGGCCCGAACCAGGTCGAGGCCGGCGGCCGTGGTGACGGTGCGGAAGTGGATGGCGCAGCCGGCCATCTCCGCGATGGCCAGGTCGCGGGCGATCGCCAGGGCTTCGGCCTGCGCGGGCGCGGCGGGCAGGCCCAGACGCGTGGCCATCTCGCCCGAGGTCGCGACCGCGCTGCCGACCAGGCCAGCGTCCTCCGCATGCGTGCACACCGTCATGTCGAGCATGGCGGCGTACTGGCACAGGCGCAGCATCGTGCCCGAGTCGCCGATCCACTGCCGGCCCGTGGCGATGCCGCGCGCGCCGGCGTCACGCATCAGCGCGATCTCGGCCAGCTTTTCGCCTTCCAGGCCCTTTGTGGCCGCGGCGAGGGGGTGCACCCAGAAGTCCGGCTTGCCCGAGGATGCGGCGAACCGCACGCTGGAAGGACGATCGAGCGGCGGGCTCTGGTCGGGCATCAGCGCCGCGCGCGTGATGCCGCCGAAGTGGAACGCCGGCTTGTCTATCGCGAAGACGCCATAGTCGACGAGGCCCGGGGCGATCAGCTGTCCCTTGGCGTCGTGCACGCGGTCGCCGGATTGCGACGCGACCCGAGCGCCCACTTCGACGATGCGATCGCCCTCGCAGCGCACCGCGCCGGGGGTGATGCTGCCGTCGGGCAGGACGAGGCGGCCGTTGGTGATCGTCAGCGGTGCGGCGGCGCTCATCGTGCGTCGTCCATAGCCCAGCCCTCGACACCGCGCACGCGGCGGGTCAGCACGTCGAGGCAGGCCATGCGCATGGCGACACCCATCTCGACTTGGGTGGTGATCTGCGAGCGCTCGACATGGTCGGCGACGTTGCTGTCGATCTCGATACCGCGGTTCATCGGGCCTGGGTGCATGACCAGAGCGTCGGGCTGCGCGGTCGCCAGGCGATCGAGCGTCAAACCGTAAAGATGGCGGTACTCGCGCGGGGAGGGGATGAACTGGCCTTGCATGCGCTCTAGCTGGAGGCGCAGCATCATCACCACGTCCGCGCCTTTCAGCGCCGCGCCGAAGTCATGGAATACCGCGACGTTCATCTGCTCGATCTCGGCGGGCATCAGCGCGGGCGGCGCGCACACGCGTACTTCGGCGCCAAGCGAGGTGAGGCACAGGATGTTGGACCGCGCGACGCGGCTGTGCAGGATGTCGCCGCAGATGGTGACGACCAGGCCGTTGAAGTTGCGCTTGGCATGGCGGATCGTCAGCGCATCGAGCAGGGCCTGCGTCGGGTGCTCGTGCTGCCCGTCGCCCGCATTGAGCACCGGGCAATCGACCTTGTCGGCGATCAGCTGCACCGCGCCCGAGCTGGCATGCCGTATGACGATGGCATCGGCGTGCATGGCATTGAGCGTCATCGCCGTATCGATCAGCGTCTCGCCCTTCTTCACGCTGGAGGTGGCGACGGCCATGTTGACGACATCGGCGCCCAGGCGCTTGCCGGCGATCTCGAAGCTGAGCAGCGTGCGCGTCGAGTTCTCGAAGAAGGCGTTGATGATGGTGAGACCCGCGAGCAGGTCGCGCGTCTTCTTGGCCTGACGGTTCAGCTCGACCCACTGCTCGGCCTCGTCGAGCATGTAGTGGATCTCGTGCGGCGCCAGTCCGGCGATGCCGACGAGCCCGCGGTGCGGGAAGGCCGCGGAGCCTGCCGGGTAGATGTAGGTCGGCGCTGTCATCGAAGACGAGGCCTTAGGGACGGCGAGAGGCGGGCTCAAGAGGGTGCAGGCTGCTGTCCCCAAGATCGTCCCTGCAAGGGGAGGATCTTGGCCTGTCTGTCTTCCCCGGCAGGGGGAGGCCATGCGAAGCATGGTGGAGGGGAATGTCGGCTTGACGAGAGCTTTCCCAGCCAGCTGTGAGGACGCGGCTCCCCACCACCACATCGCTCCGCGAGCGATCCCCTCCTCGTGCCGGGAAGGGCAGGTCCTTCTGCCGCCTTTCCCATGCGGGCGTTCCTCGTCTAAGGCGCGCTGGAAAGGCAGGTTTGAATGACGTTTGCGCGCAAGGTCTGGAAGTTGCTCGTCGGGATCAAGGACGCGCTGGTCCTGATGTTCCTGCTGCTGTTCTTCGGTCTGCTCTACGCTGTCCTCTCCATGCGGCCGACGCCCGGGAAGGTGAGCGAGGGAGCGCTGGTGATCCAGCTGGACGGCGCCGTGGTGGAGGAAACCGCCGATGTCACCACCTCCGACCTGATCCTGGCGCAGACCACCAATGCCGAACTGCCGACCGACGTGCGCGCCCGCGACATCCAGCGTGCCCTGCGCGCGGCGGCACGCGACGAGAAGATCAAGCTGGTCGCCATGGACTTGTCGCGTTTCACCGGCGGCGGCTTCGTCCACTTGCGCGACATCGGCGCGGCGATGGACGCGGTGCGCGCCGCGGGCAAGCCTGTGCTGACTTATGCCGATACCTATGCGGATGACGGCACCCAGCTCGCCGCGCATGCGAGCGAGGCCTGGGTCAACCCGATGGGCGGCGCGATGGCGGTGGGGCCGGGCGGCAACAATCTCTACTTCGGCACGCTGCTGCAGAAGCTGAAAGTCAATGCCCACGTCTTCCGTGTCGGCACCTACAAGACCTTCGTCGAGCCCTATACGCGCGACGGACCGTCACCGGCGGCGATCGAATCCTACTCCGACCTCTATGGCGGCCTGTGGAGCAGCTGGCAGGCGGACGTGAAGAAGGCGCGGCCCAAGGCGAACCTCGCGCTTGTCACCGGCGACCCAATTGGCTGGCTGCGGCGGTCGGGCGGCAACTTCGCCAAGGCGTCGCAAGCGGCCGGGCTGGTCGACAAGCTGGGCACCCCAAGCGACTTCGCGGCGCGCGTGGCGCAGCTTTCCGGAGGCAAGGTCGCGGAGACGTCCTCGGGCGCACTCGTCGGCACGCAGCTGGCGACCTACCTCGCGGCCCATCCGGAGAAGACCGGTGGCGCGGCGATCGGTGTGGTGACCATCGCCGGCAACATCGTCGACGGCGATGCGGGGCCCGGCACGGCAGGAGGCGATCGTATCGCCAGGGCGCTCGACGATGCGCTCGATGACGACATCAAGGCGCTGGTCGTCCGCATCGATTCGCCAGGCGGCTCGGTGCTGGCCTCGGAGCGGATCCGTCGTTCGATCGAGCGTTACAAGCAGAAGGGCGTGCCGATCGTCGCCTCGATGGGCAACCTGGCCGCAAGCGGCGGTTACTGGGTGTCGACGCCGGCGCAGTACGTCTTCGCCGAGCCGGGCACGATCACCGGCTCGATCGGCGTGTTCGGCATCCTGCCGACGTTCGAGCGGGCGCTGGCGGACATCGGCGTGAACTCGGGTGGAGTGAAGACCACGCCGCTCTCGGGGCAGCCCGACCTGATGGGTGGCCTCTCGCCTGAATTGGAGCAGATGGTGCAGATGGGCATCGAGGATGCCTACGCGAAGTTCCTCGGCCTGGTCGGCAAGGCGCGCGGCAAGACCCCGCAGCAGGTCGATGCCATTGCGCAAGGTCGCGTCTGGACCGGCACGCGCGCGCGGCAGAACGGATTGGTCGACGCCTTCGGGGACTTCGATGCTGCGCTCGCCTATGCGGCCAAGGCGGCCAAGCTGGGCAACAATGCGTGGCACGTTCAGTACATCGGCCGCAAGGAAGACCCGCTCAACGCGCTGCTGCTGCAGATGTACCAGCGCCGCGATGCCGGTGGTGACATCGCCGCCATGGCCGCGCGTCGCCAGCGCGAGCAGCTGGGCGCGGCGCTGGGCCAGGCGGAGGCGATGCTCTCCGGTCAGGGGATGCAGGCGATGTGCCTGGAATGCCCGGGCGTGCCGTCGGTAGCGCGCAAGCCGCAGGGTTCAGTGGTAAGCGGGCTGCTGCTCCGGCTGGCGGCGCTGGGCGGGAAGTAGGCTGGTTCGATTAGCTTTATTCAGATCGAACCACATCGCCTGACCTCACCACCCCGTCGCTCCCGCGCAGGCGGGGGGCCCGCTTGTCTTGCCTAAAGCGCAACGTCGCCGAAGGAAAAAGCGGGGTCCCCGCCTGCGCGGGGACGACGGTTGGGTTGTGAACGATCGATATCGGCCGTGCCGGCTTCAGGTTACATCGACAGCCCTCAGGCCTCCATCGGTGGCGGCATCTCGATCGGACCCTGATCCGGGGTGTCGACATTGGGCGCTTCGCCGGGAAACTCGTCCGGGCCGTCCGGCGTGCCGGGCTGGCTCGGCTCGTTCGGCACGGGAGTTTCGTCGGGCGCCACGTCGGGGCGGTCGATGTCGGGGGAGGGGGCGCCGGGGTCGGTGGCCATGAGCATGTCCTTTGCGTTTGCTTGCCCTATCAACGCCTCGCGCGCGGCCAAGTTGCGGCGCCTCGCTGCGACCCTTGCCCAAAGCGGCCGCGCGCTATAAGGGCACGTCCCTTGAGTTTCAGACCACGGGTTTCTTTGCGGGCGTGGCGGAATTGGTAGACGCGCTGGTTTTAGGTACCAGTATCGAAAGATGTGGGGGTTCGAGTCCCTTCGCCCGCACCAGTTTCCGCCGCTGCGAGGATGCCCAGTGCCACGCGTACAGGAAGGCATCGGACCAATGCAGATCGTCGAGACCACCAACGAGGGGCTGAAGCGCGCCTACACGGTGACCATCCCCGCCACCGAGATCTCCGCCCGCATCGAGGGCGAAGTGAAGCGCATGGCGCCGCAGATGAAGATGCCCGGCTTCCGCCCCGGCAAGGTCCCGGCCAACCTCGTCAAGAAGATGCATGGCCCGGCGCTGCACCAGGAAGCTCTGCAGACTTCGATCAAGGAAGCGATGGACAAGCTCGTCGCCGACAACGCGCTGCGTCCTGCGATGCAGCCCGACGTCTCGCTCGGCGAAGGCTACGAAGAGGGCAAGGACGCCGAGCTGTCGGTCAGCCTCGAAGTCCTTCCCAAGATCGAGGCGCCCGCGATTGACGGCCTCAAGCTCGAGAAGCTCACCGTGCCGGTCAGCGAAGAGTCGGTGGACGAGCAGGTCCAGCGCTTCGCCGAGCAGCAGAAGAGCTACGAAACCGTCGAGGATCGCGCCGCCGCGGATGGCGACCAGGTGCTGTGCGACTTCGTCGGCAAGCTGAACGGCGAGGAGTTCGAGGGCGGCAAGGCCGAGGGCCAGGCCATCGTCATCGGCTCGGGCCGCCTGATCCCGGGCTTCGAGGAGCAGCTGATCGGCGCCAAGGCCGGGGAAGAGCGCACCATCACCGTGACCTTCCCCGAGGATTACGGCGCCGAGAACCTGGCGGGCCAGGAAGCGACTTTCGACATCACCGTGCACGAAGTGAAGGTGCCCGGCGAGACCAAGATCGACGACGATTTCGCCAAGCAGCTGGGCCTGGACAGCCTCGACCAGCTCAAGGGCCTGTTGCGCGGCCAGCTCGAGCAGGAAACCGCCGGCCTCACCCGCACCCAGATGAAGCGCCAGCTGCTCGACCAGCTTGCCGCCGGTCATGACTTCGACGTGCCGCCGACCATGGTCGAGGCCGAGTTCGAGCAGATCTGGCAGCAGCTGCAGAACGAAGCCGCGAACGAGGAAGACCCCGAAGCCGCGCGCGCCGAGATCGAGGCCGAAAAGGACGACTACCGCAAGATCGCCGAGCGCCGCGTGCGTCTGGGCCTGCTCCTCTCGGAGATCGGCCAGGCGAACGGCGTCGAGGTGTCGGCGCAGGAAATGCAGATGCTGCTGCAGCAGGCCGCGCAGCAGTACCGCCCCGAGGATCGTGAGCGCTTCGTTGACTACGTGCGCCAGGATCCGATGGCCGCCGCCCAGCTGCGTGCTCCGCTTTACGAGGACAAGGTCGTCGATTTCTTGATCGAGAAGGCCGAGGTCACCGAGCGTGAAGTCACCCGCGACGAGCTGCAGGCCGCGATCGAGGCCGATGCCGACGAGGTGAAGACCGACGCCAAGCCGAAGAAGGCCGCCGCCAAGAAGGCGAAGAAGGCCGAAGCCGGTGAAGAGGCCGCCACGGACACCGAGGCGGGCGAAGCCGTGATCGATGCCGAGCCCAAGAAGGCACCTGCCAAGAAGGCCAAGGCAGCGGAGCCGGCGACCGACGATGGCGCGGAAGCCGAAGGCAAGCCTGCGAAGAAGGCGGCGGCGAAGAAGAAGCCCGAAGCTGACGAGGGCGACGTCGCGGCCGAAGGCGAGGCCAAGCCGAAGAAGGCCCCGGCCAAAAAGGCTGCCGCGAAAACCGAAGACTGATTGGCTTGCCGGCGCGGTTCTGCCGTGCCGGTGACCTGCAACGAAAGGCGCCGCGGAGAACCCGACGGCGCCTTTCTTGCGTCCAGGCGACATAGTTTGCGAAGGGGTTCAATCTAAGTTGCGGCATCTTCATGTTTTTTTAGCGATACGGCGGTTAACCATCGCGCATGAAGATGGAGCGTATCTGCAGCGGCTGCCGTGACGGCACCGGGTTCGACGTGGCTTTCGAGATGGCCTACCAGCCAATCGTCGATACGCTCACCGGCACGGTTTTCGCCTATGAGGCGTTGGTGCGCGGCGCCGACGGATCGGGCGCGGCGTCCGTGCTGGACAAGGTCGACGACCTCAATCGCTACGCTTTCGACCAGGCCTGCCGGGTCAAGGCGATAGAGACCGCGATGGCTGCGGGGCTGATGAGCAGCGACGCGAGGCTGTCGATCAACTTCCTGCCCAACGCCGTCTACTCGCCGATGGCCTGCATCCAGTTGACGCTCAAGACCGCCCGTGAGGTCGGTATGCCGATCGACCGGCTGATCTTCGAGTTCACCGAGAACGAGCAGATGGGCTCGCCCGAACATGTCTCCTCGATCATCGATACCTACAAGCAGATCGGGTTCAACGTGGCGATCGACGATTTCGGCGCCGGCCATTCGGGCCTGGATATGTTCGCCCGGTTCTATCCGGACGAGATCAAGCTCGACATGGAACTGGTGCGCGGCATCGACACAGATCGTCGGCGGCGCGCCATTGTCTCGGCCATGGTCGGCCTCTGCGCCGAGCTCGACACGCTCCTCATCGCCGAAGGCGTCGAGACGCCGGCCGAAGCGCATGCGCTGCATGAACTGGGCGTCCGCTATCACCAGGGCTACTGGTATGCTCGCCCGACGCTGGGGCACCTCGAAGCGCCACGCGCCGGCTGGCGGCACTAGCCTCATCCCTGCACGAACCGGAACAATCCCCAGCCACATGCCACCCGCCCTGCCGATACCTCGGTTAATCCCCTTGAACTCGAGCGGTCAGCACGCGACATAGCGGTTCCAGATTGAAGAGGACCTCCATGATCGACTTGTTCGGCGCAAGCGGCGCCCAGGGTAAGTTCACGCAAGACCCGGTGACGGGCGCGCTGGTGCCGATGGTGGTCGAGCAGACCAGCCGCGGCGAGCGCAGCTTCGACATCTACTCGCGTCTGCTGCGCGAGCGCATCGTCTTCATCACCGGCGCGGTCGAGGACCACATGGCCTCGCTGATCGTCGCGCAGCTGCTGTTCCTGGAGAGCGAGAACCCCTCCAAGGATATTTCGATGTACATCAACTCGCCCGGCGGCGTGGTGACGGCCGGCATGGCGATCCACGACACCATGCAGTACATCCGCCCGCGCGTCTCGACCGTGTGCATCGGCCAGGCTGCCTCGATGGGCAGCTTCCTGCTCGCCGCCGGTGAGCCGGGCATGCGCATTGCCTTGCCGAACGCGCGCATCATGGTCCACCAGCCTTCGGGCGGGGCACAGGGCATGGCGTCGGACATCGAGATCCAGGCGCGCGAGATCCTGCGGATGCGCCGCCGCCTGAACGATCTCTACGTCAAGTACACCGGCAAGTCGCTGGACGAGATCGAGAAAGCCATGGATCGCGACACCTTCCTCGAGGCCGACGAAGCATTGGCCTTCGGCCTTGTGGACAAGGTGTTCGAAAGCCGCCCGGATGCCGAAAAGGCCGAAGAGACAAAGTGATAGAACCTCGGGTGGCCGCAAGGCCACCCTTCACCTCGCCGCAAGGATCGCGCGCTAGGATTGATCAACAGGCCACCTGCAGAGTAAGGGTGGCGAGTCGCCCCGCGCCGGGGCAGCAAGAACGAGAATGACCAAATTGAGCGGATCTGACGCCAAGAGCACTTTGTACTGCAGTTTCTGCGGTAAATCGCAGCACGAAGTGCGCAAGCTGATCGCCGGGCCCACGGTCTTCATCTGCGACGAATGTGTCGAGCTTTGCAACGACATCATCCGCGAAGAGACCAAGGCCGGGATCGCTGGCAAGAAGGACGGCGGCGTGCCGTCCCCGCGCGAGATCTGCGAGACGCTCAACGATTACGTGATCGGCCAGGACCGCGCCAAGCGCGTACTCTCTGTGGCGGTGCACAACCACTACAAGCGGCTGAAGCACTCGGGCAAGTCGGGCGATGTCGAGCTCTCGAAGTCGAACATCCTGCTGGTCGGTCCTACCGGTTCGGGCAAGACGCTGCTGGCGCAGACGTTGGCCAAGACCTTCGACGTGCCGTTCACCATGGCCGATGCGACCACGCTGACAGAAGCCGGCTACGTCGGCGAGGACGTGGAGAACATCATCCTCAAGCTGCTGCAGGCGAGCGACTACAACGTCGAGAAGGCGCAGCATGGCATCGTCTACATCGACGAGATCGACAAGATCAGCCGCAAGGCCGAGAACCCTTCGATCACGCGCGACGTGTCGGGTGAGGGCGTGCAGCAGGCGCTGCTCAAGCTGATGGAAGGCACCACCGCCTCGGTGCCGCCGCAGGGCGGCCGCAAGCATCCGCAGCAGGAGTTCCTGCAGGTGGACACGACCAACATCCTTTTCATCTGCGGCGGCGCCTTCGCCGGTCTGGACAAGATCATCGCCGATCGCCTGCAGAAGCGCTCGATCGGTTTCGGCAACCATGTCGCCGATCCCGACAAGCGCCGCATCGGCGAATTGCTCCAGATGGCCGAGCCCGAGGATCTGCTCAAGTTCGGCCTGATCCCCGAATTCGTCGGCCGTCTGCCCGTCATCGCAACGCTGGAAGACCTCGACATCGTCGCGCTGGTGAAGATCCTGCGCGAGCCCAAGAACGCGCTGATCAAGCAGTACGCCAAGCTGTTCGACCTGGAGGACGTGGAACTCACGTTCACCGACGACGCGCTCGAGGCGATCGCGCAGAAGGCGATCGAGCGCAAGACCGGCGCGCGCGGCCTGCGCTCGATTGTCGAGCGCATCTTGCTCGACACGATGTTCGACCTGCCGACCGAGAACCACATCGCCGAAGTCGTCGTCGACAAGGACGTGGTGGAAGGCCGCAAGGAACCCATCCGCGTGCACAAGGGCGACAAGGCCGAGGAAGCAGCCTGAGGCCGACGTTCCTCCTGTCCATGCCTTGCGTGGTGCAGCAGAAGGGCTAGGCTGGAGCGCGGTCAGGACGACCAGCGGCAGTCTTGGAGCTTGCTAGCGCCGGGGTATCAGCCGGCGGATCGCGGACCGGTCCGAACGTCTAGATTTTGCCCTGCCGGTGAAGGCGGAAGTCCACTTGCAGGTGGTTCCCGCTAAGCGACCTCAGGAGATGGATCCCCGCCTGAGCGGGGATGACGAAGTGCCTAGGGAATTCACTTAGCTTCGTCAGGCTTCAGTCACCATCGCTGGCAGGCGGCGGCCCTCCGGGAGGCGGTGTCATGCCGTCGCCGCCTGGCCCACGGCCACCGCGGCGCATGCCACGTAGCGGCATCGGATCGCCCTGCTTCATCTGGCGGACAACTTGCCCGTCGCGCGTGATCGTCATCGTCTGGGCTTCGCTGCTCTTCAGCAGCCAACCCTTGGGGCTCTGCACCCAGGCGTCCCGCGAAGCGACGACGAAGCTCATCGTGTGCTCCTTGCCGTCAGGTCCTTCGCGCGTGCCGCTCCGCTCGCGGTGCTTGAGCACCTCTGCGGTGTCGCCATGCAACTCGACCGAGTCGATGGTGACCTTCTCGCGCCGCTCCGGATCGACGGGGATCATCGACAGGCGATCGAGCATCCCTTCCAGGTCCTGCTTGCGTCCGCCGATATCGGTGACGCTGTAGTCGGGCGTCACCAACGGCTGCACCTGCTCCGGCTCGCGCGTTTCCATGGCTTTTTCCAGCTGGTCGTATCGTGCCTGGAAGTCGCTTTTGGAATCGGCCCACGCCGGTCCGGCAAGGGCCCCGGCAGCCAGCGCGAGCGGCAGCAGGGCTGTACGCAGATGCATTGTTCTCATGGCACACGACCCCAAGTTCGACCTTGTCGAGGCGTAGCATCCCACGGGTGCCCCGCAATCGCGATATTGTATCCGAGTGTCGCCGCCTTGCTTGTCATACGATCCACGCGATGACAGACATCGCGCGGTGTCGCCGGCTCTACAAGGATGCGCTCGGCGGTTTGGTGTTCGCGGAGAACTATCTTCCCGCGGAGGACCGCGATGCCACGCTGCGCTACGTCACCGACCACATGGTAGAGCTCATGGCGTCGCGAGGCCTTCTTCGACGCACGCCTCGAGTTCGTGGGCTGAACGGCCCGGTCAGATCACTCCCTCGCTCTGAAGCGCGCAGTCGCCGTGGCCGAGCTCGATCTGCAAGGTGGGATGGCCGATGCCGAAGCGAAGATCGAGATCGTGCGCGACCTTGTGGAGGAAGGTGTCGCCCGGCTGCCCCTCCGGCATCACCAGGTGCGCCGTCAGCGCAGCCTCGGTCGTGCTCATCGGCCATACATGCAGGTCGTGCACGCGGGTCACTCCGGGCAGTCCTTCGAGGAAACCGCGGACCTCGCGAAGGTCGATGCTGGCAGGGACGCCGAGCAGGCCTAGGTGCAGCGAGTCGCGCATCAGGCCCCAGCTCGACCAGCCGATCACGGCAGTGACCAGCAAGGACGCGAGGGGATCGATCCAGGCCAGGCCGGTCGCGAGGATCAGCACTCCGGCGATGACCACGCCCGCCGAGACCGCGGCATCCGCCATCAGGTGGACGAAGGCGGCGCGCAAGTTGAGGTCCGACTTGCTGCCCTTGGCGAACAGCAGAGCCGAGGCGCCGTTGACCAGGATGCCCGCCGCCGCGACCACGATCATCGTCATGCCCCCGATCGGCGCCGGCTCGGCCAGGCGGCGGATCGTCTCCACCAGGATACCGCCCACCGCCACCCACAGCAGTGCGGCATTGGCGATGGCGGCGAGGATGGAGGAGCTCTTCAGCCCATAGGTGAACCGGTCCGACGGCGCCCGTCGCGCCAGCGTGCTCGCGACCCACGCAAGTACGAGCGAGAGCACGTCCGACAGGTTATGCCCCGCGTCCGCGACCAGCGCGATGGATCCGCTGAGAATGCCAGCGGCGCTCTCCGCGAGCACGAAGGCCAAGTTGAGGCCGATCGCGAGCGCGAAAGCCGAGCCGCCTCCGGGTGCCGGCGCGGTGGCATGGTGGTGGTGGCCATGCGAGTGGCCAGAGCCATGCTCAGGACCTGTCCGATGGTTGTGCGAGTGCGAGAGGCTCATCGTGAAGTGCATTCGCACCGAGCCCCGCGAGCCCGCAAGTATTAAGATTGGATGACGCTCGGAAGGCATGTGTGTGTCACGAGTCGCCGACGATTGGTGTGACATCTTTGCAGCAGGTGCGCTTGGTGATCAGTGATTTAAGATGTTGATCTATCGAAATAAAACACTCGATCCCGGTTGGTGCTAACTCTCCAGCGGTAAAAATGCGCCACTGTGTGCAGTTTTGGGTGCAACGTGTCAGGATAGTGTCATAGATCGCTGCTCTTAGCAGCTGCAGCAATGCCGCGGCGACGCCATCAGCACCGCCAACTAAGCGAAATATCCTTCACAGGGGTCCACGAATGAAACTGCACACTGTTCTCGCGCAGGCGACGAGCACGCTGGCGATCGGTATCGCCGCTGCGGCCGTCCCGGCTTACGCACAGTCGACCGGCTCGGCCGACTTCGATGACGCGATCGTCGTCACCGGCAGCCGTCTTGGCGACGTGGCCGGTATCCGCATTCCCGATTCGCCCAAGGCAAAGGTCGAGATCGGGCGCGAGATCATCGATGCGCAGCGGGCAGGCCAGTCGATCAACGAAATCATCAACCTGGTTCCCGGCGTCAGCTTCACGAACAACGATCCGTGGGGCTCGAGCGGCGGTTCGTTCACCATCCGCGGCTTCGACTCGAGCCGAATTTCCCAGACTTTCGACGGTATCCCGCTGAACGATTCCGGCAACTATGCGATCTACAGCAACCAGCAGGTCGATGCCGAACTGGTCGAGACGGTCAACGTGAACCTCGGTTCCACGGACGTCGACAGCCCGACGGCCGCAGCCGTGGGCGGCACCGTCAACATCAACACCATCACCCCGTCGGACGAATTCGGCGCGCTCACCAGCCTGAGCTACGGCGACATCGCCGCCAAGGGTTCGGGTGGCGAGGACCGTTCGTTCCAGCGCTTCTTCGGCATGGTTCAGACAGGTGCGTTCACCTCGATCGGCACGAAGGCCTGGTTCGCGGGCTCGTACGCCCGGAATGGCGCCACGTTCGCCGACTATGGTCAGGTCGAGAAGAAGCAGTTCAACGGCAAGGTCTACCAGCCGATCGGCGTCGATGGCGATTTCATCCAGATCGCCGGACACTATAACGAGAACCGCAACAATTTCGGCGGATCGCCGCTGCGACCCAACGCGTTCGGCGGTGACAAGCGCGGCCGGTTCTACAACATCCCGGGTGGCATCCCCTGCACGGTGAGCCTGAGCGGCACGCCCAACACGTGCGGCACTTCTTTCGAGCGTCGCTACAATCCCTCGAACACCGGCAACGTGCGTCTGGCTTCGCTCTTTCATCTGACCGATAAGCTGACGCTCTCGGTCGATGGCGCCTATCAGTACGTGAAGGCCAACGGTGGTGGCACCACGTCCGCGAACGAGGGCTTCTTCCTGAGCGGCGGTCGCGGGTTCACCGGTAACTATGGCGGTGCGTTCTACTTCGGTCGCGACCTCAACAACGACGGCAATCTCGGCGTAGATACCAACCGCAACGGCATCATCGACGGCAGCACCGAGTCGGACCGCCTGACTGTGCTCCAGCCGAGCCAGACCAAGACGAACCGCTACGTTGCGATCGCCAACCTCGCATACGAGATCAACGACACGAACCGGGTTCGTCTGTCGTATTCGTTCGACCGTGCGAAGCACCGCCAGACCGGTGAGGCCGGAAGCCTGCTGCTGAATGGCGAGCCGACCGATGTCTTTGCCGTCAACGATCCACTGGTCGATCGCGCCGGCAACATCCTTCAGAAGCGTGATCGCAAGTCCTTCGCGACGCTGCACCAGATCGCGGGCGAGTATCGCGGCGGCTTCATGGACGATCGACTGACGGTGCTGCTCGGCGTTCGTGCGCCGTTCTTCACGCGCGACCTGAACCAGAACTGCTTCACGACGAGCACCGGCGGCGCCTCCGGCGCCTTCGTGAACTGCGTGCCTGACGATCAGGCCGCCGCTTACGCTGCTGCCAATCCTTACTCGTTCAACCCCGTCACGGGTCGCCCGTCGGGTGCGGCGCTTCCGCAATCGCGCAAGCTGAAGTACGACAAGATCCTTCCGAACGTCGGCGCGGTCTTCAAGATCACGCCGCAGGTCAGCATCGCAGCGAGCTATGCGAAGAACCTTTCGGTTCCGAGCACCGACACCCTGTACAATGCCTTCTTCTTCCCGGCGAACGACGAAACCTCGTATCGCACGCCGGAAACGTCGGACAGCTTCGACCTGAGCCTGCGCTATCAGTCGTCGAAGGTACAGGCGGCCGTCACCGGATGGTATTCGGGCTACAACAACCGTCTGGTCACCGCCTATGACATCGACGGCAATGCCACCGACACCAACCTGGGCAAGGTGAAGAAGTACGGCGTCGATGCCAGCGTCTCGGTTCGCCCGATCGAGCCACTGTCGCTCTATGCGTTCGGATCGTGGATCGAATCAGAGATCCAGAACGACACGGTGACCAGCAGCTGCGCGGCTACCAGCGACCTCGCACGCGCCAACCTGTGCTATGTGCAGGGCGGCATCGCGTACCTGCGCACGTCGGGCAAGCGTGAACGGGCCGCACCCAAGTGGCTGTTCGGCGGCCGCGCGCAGCTGGACGTGGGTGACTTCCAGGTCGGCGCACAGGCCAAGTACACCGGATCGCGCTTCCTGAACGACCTGAACGGCGAGATCCAGACGGTCCAGGTTGGGTCCACCCCGACCCTCATCTTCCCGGGTGCGAAGTTCAAGGGCTACACGGTCGTCGACCTCAACCTGCGCTACAAGCTCGAGAAGCTCGGCCTGGCGAAGAGCGAGATCCAGCTCAACGTGACCAACCTGTTCGACGAGTTCTACGCCGGTTCGTTCAGCGGCGGCCTGGACACGCTCGCGAGCAACTCCAGCACGTTCGTCAATTTTGGCTCGCCACGGGCGGTCAGCGCGACCTTCATCATGGGTTTCTGATCGATCGGATCATCTAAGCTTGGGATCGGGGAGGCGAAAGCCTCCCCTTTTTCATTTGCGCGAGATGCGCGGATGGCAGCATACGGCGCAGCCTTTGTACATTCGCAACAGCGCGCAATGCCTGACCGGTTAGACGCGCCGCTCGCTCAAGCTTAATCGTAGACGCAGGCGTCGAGACCGCCCCGCTTCACCACGCCGATGCGGGCCGCGATCGAGTTGCCGTAGCGCCGGGTAAAGCCGCGTGGGTTCTTGACGCTGCGCTTCTTGGGGCTGGGTAGGGCGGCGGCCATGCGCGCCGCCTGCGCCGGGGTGAGATGCGCCGAGGACATGCCGAAGTAGCGCTGCGAGCCGGCTTCGACCCCGTAAGTGCCGATGCCCGTCTCGGCGACGTTGAGGTACATCTCCATGATCCGGCGCTTGTCCCACAGGCTCTCGATCAGGAAGGTGAACCAGACCTCCAGGCCCTTGCGCACGTAGCGCGTCCAGCCTTCGCCCTGCCACAGGAAGACGTTCTTGGCCGTCTGCTGGCTGATCGTCGAGCCGCCGCGGATGCGATCGCCGCGCATGTTGCGTTCCATCGCCTGCTCGATCGCGATCGTGTCGAAGCCGTTGTGGCTGCAGAACTTGCCGTCCTCGGCGGCGATTGCGGCGGCGACCATGTTGCGGTCGATACGGCTGAGCGGCGTCCAGTCCTTGGTGATGCCGTTGGCGTCGACCAGCATCGTTACGGTCACTGGCGGCGGCACGAAGCGGAACAGCACGGTCAGGCCGATGCTGATGGCGACGAACCAGAACACGATCTTGGCGGCGAGACGCAACATGCGCTTGTGAGATCCCCTGCTGGCGCGATGGCTTCACCCTAGAGGGTGCGGCCATCGGGCGGCAAGATCGCATCCACAGGTGACAGGGACAGAAGAATTGGCGCGCTCAAAGGCGCAAAGGCGGCTGTTCTCCACTACCAGTCATGCCCCGCCCTCGTGCAAGAGGTACACTTCAGGCCGCCCGGATGGCCCGCTGTCCCATTCTTCGTGGGTTCGAGGTGTTGCGCTGGTTCAGGGTCCTAACGCACCGACGATCGCGCATCCCTCTTCCGCTGCGGGCTTGCATTAGCGACGCACTCGCGCGATGAAATGAGCCAGTGTGGATCGCTGGGTCGTGCAAGCGTGGCCTGCCGATGGGAGAGTAGCCAATGCGCATGACGGGTGAGCAGCTAATAGCCGCGGACCGACACGAAGTGTGGAAGGCGCTCAACGATCCCGCCGTGCTGGCGCAGTGCATTCCGGGGTGCCAAAGCCTGGAGCGCGATGGCGAGAACCGCTTCGTGGCCGTCGCCGAAGTCAAGATCGGGCCGATCGGCGCGCGCTTCAAAGGCAATGTCGCGCTGTCCGACTTGGACGCACCGAACGGCTACACGATCACGGGTTCGGGCAATGGCGGGATCGCCGGCTCGGCCAAGGGCGGTGCGCGCGTGCGCCTGTCCGACGCGCCGGGCGGCGGTACGCTGGTGTCCTACGATGTCGATGCCGAAGTTGGCGGACGCATGGCGCAGCTCGGCGGCCCGATCATTGACGCGACGGCCAAGAACCTGGCGGGCAAGTTCTTCGCCAAGTTCGGCGAAGTGGTGGCGGGGGGCAGCGAGCCTGCAGCCGCAACGCCGGAGCATGGCGAGGCGGTGGTTCCGGCTGCGGCGCCTCTCGGACCGGTTCCGACCATGGCTCCGTCCGCTCCTGTCGCAGCGGCTTCGTCGGTGGTGAGCCCGGCGCCGCTCTGGCCGTGGGTGGTGGCGCTCGTGCTGGCCGTGCTCACTGGTTTCATGCTGGGGCGGAGCCACTACCACGGCGTCGTCGCGCTCGCCGTTGCGGTGTTGGTGATCCTGGCTGCGGCGGCAGGCTACGAAGCGGGTCGGCGGGGAGGGCGCACGTGAAGCCCGCACCGTTTGACTACGTCGCCCCGCGCACGATCGAGGAGGCCTTGCGCGTGCTCGCCGAGGCTGGCGGCGGCGCCACCGTGATCGCCGGTGGCCAGACGCTGATGCCGCTGCTGAACTTGCGCATGAGCCAGCCCTTCATCCTGGTCGACATCAACGGCATCGAAGGGTTCTCGGGGGTCACCCGCATTGATGGTGGCACACGCATCGGCCCGGCGACAAGGCAGGCCGATGCGCTTCAGGACACGATCCTGGCGCGGCACCTGCCTGCCTTCGTCAAGGCGCTGAGCCATGTGGGCCATCACCAGACGCGCAACCGTGGCACCGTCGGGGGTTCGATCGCGCTGGGTGAACCTGCGGCGGAGATGCCGGCGACCGCGGTGGCATTGGGCGCCACGATCGAGATCGCCTCCGTGCGGGGCACTCGGCGTGTTCCAGCGCGCGAGTTCTATGTCGGTCCCTACATGACCGTGCTGGAGCCCGACGAACTGGTCACCGGCATCGTCTATCCCGACTGGCCGGAGAGTCACCACGTGCTGTTCCGCGAGGTGGCGCAACGTCCGGGCGACTTCGCGCTTGTCGGCATGGTGGGCGCTGCGGTGGTGGAGAGCGGCACGGTTGGCCGCGCCGGTCTCGCGTGGTTCGGAATGGGCCCGACGCCGGTGGCGATGGTTCAGCTCGAAGCGGCGCTGGTCGGCAAGAGTCTCGACGATCTCGACCCCGATGCGCTCGCCGCCACTGCCATCGCCGACACCGCGCCCTTCGACGACCATCACGCCAGCGCCGAATACCGCCGCACCGTCGGCCGGCGCACTTTCGCCAGGACCTTGCGCGAGGCCCTCAGCTTGCGAGAACCCGCATGAGCGACCACTCGATCTCGATGACCATCAACGGCCGCCGCCAGACCGGCACGGTCGAAGCGCGCACCTCGCTGGGCGATTTCCTGCGCATGGATGCGGGCTACACCGGCGTGCACCTGGGCTGCGAGCATGGCGTGTGCGGAGCCTGCACCGTCGTGGTCGACGGGCGCGCCGTGCGCTCGTGCCTGGTGTTGGCCGTGCAGGCGGACGGTTCGGAGGTGACGACGGTGGAGGGCCTGGCCGATCCCGAGGGCACTCTGCACCCTGTCCAGCAGGCGATGCGCGATTCGCACGGGCTGCAATGCGGCTTCTGCACGCCGGGCGTGGTGATGACCTTCGCCGCGCTCACCGCCGAGGACTGCAAGCCGACCGAGGACGAGCTGATCGCCGCGATGTCGGGGCACATCTGCCGCTGCACCGGCTACCAGGGCATCCGCAAGGCGGCGAAGATCCTGGTCGAAGGAGGCGCGGCATGAGCGAGGCGGATCCCCAGGCCCACGGGATTGGGGCGGCGCGCTGGATCGGCAAGCGCGTGCCCCGCAAGGAGGATGCGCGGCTACTGACCGGTCGTGGCCAGTACACTGACGACGTGACTTTGCCCGGCACGCTGCACGTCGCCTTCGCGCGCAGCCAGATTGCGCGCGGCAACATCGTGTCGATCGACACCAGTGCCGCGCTCGACATACCCGGCGTCCACGCGATGATGCTGGCCAAGGATATCGCCAGGCAGCCGCTCACGATGATGAGCTTCTTCTTCACGCCATCGGAGGTGCCAATTACCCCCCTGGCGGACGGCTACGTGCAGTACGTGGGCGACCCGCTGGCACTGGTCATCGCCGAGACCCGCGCAATCGCCGAGGATGCGGCGGCGCTGATCGCCGTGGAGTACGAGGAGCTGGAGCCGGTCGTCACCATCGCCCAGGCCATGACAGGCGAGCCGATCCACCCCGACACCGACAGCAACGTCTCGGTCGAGATGGGCGACGACGAAGTACCCGAGCAGCTTGCGGCCACGCTGGAGGGCGCCGCGCACCTAATCACGCAGACGGTGATCCACCAGCGCATCTCGCAGGCGCCGATGGAGAACCGCGCGGTGCTCGCCACGCGCGAGGGGCCGGAAGAGCTGACGCTCTACATCACGTGCCAGAGCCCGCACAACATCGCGCGCTGGTTCAGCACCGCGCTCGGCCTGCCCGAGGGCGCGATCCGGGTGATCGCGAAGGACGTGGGCGGCTCGTTCGGCCTCAAGAATACGCCGTGGAAGGAGGAGTGCGCGGTGGTCTGCGCGGCCATGCTGTTCCCGCGTCCGCTGAAGTGGACCGAGGACCGCTACGAGGCGCTGACCGCCTCGCCGCAGGCACGCGAGCAGGAGATCAAGCTGGACGTCGCCTTCGACGACGAGGGACGGCTGCTGGGCGCGCACAGCATCTATGATTGCAACAATGGCGCCTATCCGCAGGGCGCCGACGCCAACATCGCCGTGCACATGTTCATGTGGCCGGCGTACAAGATGCCGGCCTACAGCTTCCTCTCGCGCGGCTGGTACACCAACACCAACGGGCTTGCTGCCTATCGCGGGCCGTGGGCGATGGAGTCGCTGGTGCGCGAGACGCTGCTCGACAAGGCGGCGCGCAAGATCGGCATCGATCCGATCGAGCTGCGGCGGCGCAACCTTGTCTATCTGAGCGATCAGCCGTCGACATCAAGCATGGGCATCCCGGTGGATGACATCACGCCGGGCGAGTGCCTCGACAAGCTGATCCAGCACTTCGACGTGCCCGCCTTTCGCCGAGAGCAGGCGGAGGCACGTCAGCAAGGCCGGTACCTGGGGCTTGGCATCGCTGCTTATATCGAACCGACCGGATCGGCCGGATCGATGGCGCCGATGACGGGCGAACTCGCGCAAGTACGGATCGAGCCGACCGGCAAAGTCACCGCGACGATGTCGACGCACTCGCAAGGGCACGGCACGGCGACGACGATGGCGCAGTGCATCGCCGACCGCCTTGGCGTGCGCTACGAGGACGTTACCGTCTACGAGGGCGACAACACCCGTGGCGGCTTCGGCCCGGGTGCGGCGGGCAGCCGCCAAGGCGTGATCGGCGGCGGCGCGGCGATCCGCGCGTCCGAGATGCTGGCGGACAAGGTCAAGACGCTTGCCGCGCACCTCTACAATGCGTCGGTGGAAAGCGTGTCGATCGAGGAAGGCATGGTGCATGTCGCCGGCGCGCCCGAAATGTCGCGGCCGATCGGGGAGCTGGCGAACATCGCCTACGGCGAGCCCCACCGCCTGCCGCCCGAGTTCGAAGCCGGCCTGGAGGTGCAGTTCCGCTACCAGCCGCCGCCGATGACGATGACCAGCGCCGCGCATGCCTGCGTGGTCGAAGTCGATGCCGAGACCGGTTTCGTAAAGATCCTGCGCTGGATCGCCTCGGAAGACTGCGGGACCGTGATCAACCCCGCGGTGGTCGAGGGCCAGGTTGCCGGCGGGCTCGCACAGGCGATCGGCATGGTCCTGCTGGAGGACATGCCGTACGACGCGCGGGGCAACCCGACTGCCGCCACGTTCAAGGACTACCTGCTGCCCGCGATCACCGACGTGCCGGTGTTCGAGTACGTCCACGCCAATACGCCGTCGAAGACGATCGGCGGCATGCGCGGCGTGGGTGAGGGCGGCGCGATCATCGGCCCGCCTACGCTGGTCAACGCCATTGCCGATGCGCTCAGCCCGTTCGGAGAGATCGAGGAACTGGTGCTGCCGCTGACACCGGCGCGCATTCTCGACGTCATCGAGCAGCGCGATGTCTCAGGCACCCGCGCGCACCGACATGGCACCGCTGTCGAGGTTGCCCAGATGGCCGATGTACCGGCCCCCGATCCAACCAGCGGACAGGTTCCGCCGGTCGACGCTGTCGTGCTGCCGGGCGGGGTGCATCCAGCTCAGGACGCGACGATCGCGGGTGACTGGAACATGGTGCTCAAGACGCCGATGGGTCCGCAGGCGATGAAGGCGCACTTCGACGTGGAGGGCGGAGCGCTATCGGGTTACCTCGAAGCGCCTGAGGGGCGGCAGGACTTCTCCGGCGGCACCTGGAGCGACGGCAACGCCAAGTTCAATCTGGCCGTCGAAAAGCCGATGAAGATCACGCTGAAGTACGACCTGCAACTTGCGGGTGATGCGATCACCGGCAAGTGCAAGATGGGTATGTTCGGGACGGCAAAGGTCAGCGGCGAGCGCAGCTGACCTTCCGCGCATAAGCAAAGAGCGGGCGGCGCCGCGCGCTGCCCGCTCCTGCTCCCGACCTCACTCAGTCGGCGTCAGCGGCTCACTTGCCGCCGGGGTTCCGGCACGAGTCACGCAGCGTGCGCGTGCAAGTGGGGTAGGACTTGTTCATCGACGCGCTGGGCGAGGTCGCATCGGCGGAGGCGGTGCCGCTCATGTCGGACGAGGGGGTCGCCGCGGTGCCGCTGGTGGCGCTGTCGGTCGACATGCCGGCATCCGCGGCGCTGGTCGAGGGTGCGGCGCTATCCATGCTGGAGCTCATGGCGCTGCCCGCGGTCGAGCTGGACGCGCTGTTGTCCATGGCGCCGCTCGGTTGTGCACTGGTATCGCTGGCCATCGGATTGGCGGTGTCGCCCATTCCGGATTGCGCATTCGTCGTTGTCGACGAATTGGGCTGGTTTGCGGCTGGATCGTTGACGTTAGACTGTGCGCTCACGGCTCCCGGAACCATGATGGCCGCGGCGGCGAGAAGAAGCATCTTACGCATTAGTATCTCTCCATTGTTCGTGTGCTTGGCTGTTGTAGGAGCGACGCTTCAGCGATGGTCTTTGTTCCTGTCATGCGACCGAGCGATGCTTGTGAGCGATGGATGCATTTCGCAGTGGGAGTGCGTTAACGATTGCCTTGGTTACTCTAGTACATGGCGCGTTGCGCGGATTAGGCGCAGTTGTAGGCCCGCCTCTGATCGGCGCGAGCATGACAGTCGATGAGATTAGGGTGGCCGTCCAAAATGCCCCGACCCCGGCGGCGCAAATGCCATCAGCACGTCGCCTGCGGTGAACTCGCCTTCGGGACAGCGCGCATCGCTGAGGTGCCGTGACAGGTGCTGCAGACGCTGACTCAAGCGCTCCTGCAGCATGGGCATACGCGCGCCAAGCCCGGCTGCGGTGCGGGGAGCCTCCGACGGCGGTCATGTGCTTGTGATGCCGGTGCTCCGCTGGGATCACGGCAGCGTGCCGCGACCGGCGGTGAGGGCAAGCACAACGAAAGAGGGCCGCCCTTGCGGACGACCCTCTTAGCGCATCATGGTCTGAGTCTCAGATCGCCGGCATCATCCCAGAGCAGGCAGCAGGCGCTTGTCGGTAGCGATGCGGTTCATTGCCTTCTGCAGCTTCTCGAAGGCGCGCACCTCGATCTGGCGCACGCGCTCGCGGCTGACGTGATAGACTTGGCTCAGCTCCTCGAGCGTCTTCGGGTCGTCGGTCAGACGACGCTCGGTCAGGATGTCGCGCTCACGCTCGTTGAGCGAGTCCATGGCCTCGACCAGCAGGTCATGACGCACGGTCTTCTCCTCGGCCTCGGCCACGATCTCGTCCTGCAGCGGATTGTCGTCCTGCAGGATGTCCATCCACTGGCCTTCGCCTTCCTCGCGCAGCGAGACGTTGAGCGAAGCGTCGCCACCCATCATCATGCGGCGGTTCATGTTGACCACTTCGGTCTCGGACACGCCGAGCTTGGTCGCGATGGCCGCCACGTGCTCGGGATGCAGGTCCGAATCCTCGTAGGCATCCAGGTTCTTCTTCATGCGGCGCAGGTTGAAGAACAGCTTCTTCTGCGCGGCAGTGGTGCCCATCTTGACGAGGCTCCACGAGCGCAGGATGTACTCCTGGATCGAGGCCTTGATCCACCACATCGCGTAGGTCGCAAGGCGGAAGCCGCGCTCCGGCTCGAACTTCTTGACGCCTTGCATCAGGCCGATGTTGCCTTCGGAGATCAGCTCGGACACCGGCAGGCCGTAGCCGCGATAGCCCATGGCGATCTTGGCTACGAGGCGAAGATGGCTGGTCACCAGTTGCGCCGCCGCCTCGCGATCCTCATGTTCACGGTAGCGCTGCGCGAGCATGTATTCCTGCTCTGGCGCCAGCACCGGGAACTTCTTGATCTCGGAGAGATAGCGGTTGAGGCTCTGCTCGCCCCCGAGTGAGGGAACGGCTGGCAGATTGCGTTCCTTAGTCACGTGATCCGTCCTTTCTGTGTCGGCCCACGGTCGAAGACCCATGCCGGCGTCTTAACTTGGGGCCACCTGTGCAGTATAGCACACATATCCGATTTCAGTCTTGCAATCCCCCGATCAGAGTTACCATATCTTCCGGTAACTGGCTGACGAGGTGGACCGTTTCTCCTTTAACGGGATGGACGAAGCCGAGTTCCGCAGCATGAAGCGCTTGGCGGTGGAATTCGAGCCGTTGGAGAAGCGGCCGCAGCTGGGCTGGTGTGCGTCCATAAGTCGGATCTCCCAATAGCGGATGACCGATTGACGCCATGTGAACGCGCACCTGATGCGTGCGTCCGGTTTCCAGGCGACACTCTACCAAGGCGGCAAATTTCAGTGGTTTTACAACCTTGTAGTGAGTGACGGCATGCTTGCCGCGACCGTCCTCGACCAGCGCCATCTTCTTGCGGTTGGTGCTCGATCGGGCGATCGCTCCTTCGATACGGCCAGCCGGCTGGCGAGGGTGACCCGACACGACAGCCCGGTAAGCGCGTACGATGGAATGGTCGGCGAACTGCCGCGCGAGTCCCTCATGGGCAACGTCGGTCTTGGCGGCGATGAGCAGGCCCGAGGTGTCCTTGTCGATACGATGGACGATGCCGGGCCGCGCTACGCCGCCGATTCCAGAGAGTTGCCCGCGGCAATGATGCAGCAAGGCGTTGACCAGTGTCCCGTCGAGGTTGCCGGCAGCCGGGTGGACGACGAGCCCGGCGGGCTTGTCGATGACGATGAGGTGCTCGTCCTCGTAGGCGATGACCAGTGGGATGTCCTGGGCCTCGGCCTCGGCCGGCGCGGCCGCGGGGACGTCGATGGCGAAGGGTGTACCCGGCGCGACTTTCAGTGATGCCTGGGTGACGACGACACCGGCGAGCGTCACGCGGCCTTCTGCGAGCAGCGCCTTCACCCTCTCGCGTGAGAGATCGGTAGCTTCGGCGAGCGCCTTGTCGAGACGGGCCTGTTCTGGCCCTGTAATTCCGGTGAGAGGAGCGTTCGTCATCAGCCTCTCGTACCCGAAGGGAATTCACACGGAGGGGTGGAGATGCAGAGTAGCGGCCGGGCGGCCGAAGCCTGTTGGCCGGTGCCCCGGCGTCTCTGCGCGAATACCGTCCTGCCACTTCTCCGCGTCTCCGCGCCTCCGCGTGAACCGGAAAATCGCGCGACACAGCGCGTGAATTCGATGTGCAGCGACCCCCCTGGCATGCTTAGTACGTGGGCATGGCACTGGAAGTGACAAGTGGCGCGATGGCCACACTGCTGGAGGAAGCGGCGCGTGCGGCTCCGCAGGAGTGCTGCGGCGTGCTGCTGGGAAAGGGCGAGCGGATCGACGAGGCGCTGCCTGCCGCCAACGTCTCGACCGAACCGCTGGTCCGCTTCGAGATCGATCCGGTGACGCTGTTTGCCGCGCACAAGGCCGAACGAGCCGGCGGGGCGCAAGTGCTGGGCTACTACCACTCGCACCCCAGCGGCCACCCGGTGCCCTCGGCCACCGACTGCGAACATTCCACCGGCGATTTGCGCGTCTGGGCCATAGTCGGAGGTGGCAAGGTTGCATTCTGGCGCGATAGCGGGAATGGATTTACGCCACTTTCCTGTCAGGTTGTCGAAGGCTAGAGCGCCGGCGGCCTCTCGGCGCCGAGACGAACAACGGCCAAAGAAACGGATAATCGATCCCATGACCACCAGTGCGCTCGACCTTGCCAGCCTGCTTTGCTCGCGCCTGTGCCATGACATGCTGAGCCCCGTGGGTGCGCTGAGCAATGGGCTCGAACTGCTCGCGGACGAAAAGGACCCCGAGATGCGCCAGCGCTGCTTCGAGCTGCTGGAGCAAAGCGCGCGGATCTCGGCCGACAAGCTCAAGTTCTTCCGCCTCGCGTTCGGCGCGGCGGGCGGGTTCGGAGAACTGGTGCCGGTGAACGAGGCGCGCGTGCTCGTCGACGCGCTGGTCGCCAACAACCCGCGCATCACCGTCGAATGGGCGTTCGGCAGCGACGCCCTGCCCAAGCCTGCGATCAAGACGCTGCTGAACTTCGCGCTGATCGGCATGGAGGCGCTGCCGCGCGGCGGAGTGCTCTCCCTCGCGGCGGAGCAGCGGGAGGGCGCCAGCGAGATCGTGGTGCGTGCCGAAGGTCCGCGCATCGCGTTCGACCGGGACATCGGTCGTGCTCTCGAAGCGCAGCTGCCCGCATCCGACTTGTCCAGCCGCACCGCGCCATCGGCAATGCTGGCCGCGCTGGCCGGGACGGTGGGCGGGCAATTGCAGTACATGCTGGGCGACGACGCGCTGGTGCTGGGCGCGATGCTGCCGGACGCGGCCTGACGGGTTCGGCGGCGAGCGAGGGGAGGCTGGGGCGCACCAATGAACCGCTGGCTGGTCAACAAGGTCATCGCCTCGCCCAACTTCAACGATCGGCTGCTGCCGATCAGCATGGTGGTGCTGCATTACACCGGCATGCGCACCTCGGGTGAAGCCCTGGCGCGGCTGTGCGATCCATCCTCGCAAGTCTCGGCCCACTACATGATCGAGGAGGATGGCACCGTCATCAACCTCGTGCCCGAGGACAAGCGTGCCTGGCATGCGGGCAAGTCATACTGGCGCGGGGTGACCGACATCAATTCGGCCAGCATCGGCATCGAGCTGGTCAATCCGGGGCACGAGTTCGGTTATCGCCCGTTCCCCGAGCCGCAGATGGATGCGCTGCTGCCGCTGCTCGCCGACATGATGGACCGCCACGACATCCCGCGCGCCAACGTGGTCGGTCACTCCGACGTGGCGCCAGCGCGCAAGGTCGATCCGGGCGAGTACTTCGACTGGGCACGGCTGGGGGAACTGGGCCTCGCGCTCGAGATCCCGAAGGCCAAGATGAACCTGTTCTACGACAACCCCGGTGCGTTCTACCTGGCGCTGGAGCGGTTCGGCTACGACATCATCGACGGCCGCGCCGCCGTCGCCGCGTTCCAGCGCCGCTTTCGGCCCGAGTACATCGATGGCGAGATCGACGGGGAGATCGGCGGCATCCTGCTCGAGCTCCTGTTGGAACGCGACACCGGTCGTGCTAGGTGAGCCCCCGCGCCGGGGAGCCGGGCAGCCGCGTCACCCCGTTTGAGGTGCCGAGGAAAGTCCGGGCTCCACGAAACAAGGGTGGCGGGTAACGCCCGCCGGGCGAGTGGTTCTTCGGAACTGCGAAGCTTAGGGAAAGTGCCACAGAGAGCAGACCGCCAAGGCTTTTCAAAGCCAAGGTAAGGGTGAAAGGGTGCGGCAAGAGCGCACCGCGCTTCCGGTAACGGCAAGCGGCATGGCAAACCCCACCCGGAGCAAGACCGAATAGGGGCTGCGCGCCGAGGCTTCTGGCCAAAGGCGGGTCTGTTTCGGACCCGACAGCCCGGGTTGGTCGCTGGAGCGGTGCAGCGATGCGCCGCGTAAGAGGAATGGCTGCCCATGCGGGCTGGGTCCACGGATACCGACCGCAAGACAGAACCCGGCTTACAGGCTCCCCGGCGTATTCCGTGCGACGATGAAGGGATGGGCGCAAGTTACGCCGCGGTCGACTTGTCCCGCGACCTACCAGTCGTCCCCCCCTGCAGGCGGTAACCCCGCTTGTTCCTCGTTGGCTCGCGCCCGTTCACAAGCAGCAGGCCCCCGCCTGCGCAGGGAGCAATGGATGGCGACAAGTGCCCGAGTCAGGCAGCCGCGGAGATGGGGGAAGGTGCGAATTCGATGCGGTTGCGACCCCGCGCCTTGGCCAGGTATAGAGCCTGGTCGGCTGCGGAGAGCAGCGAGCCGAGATCGAGGCCGTCGCAGCCGAGTTCGGCCACGCCGATGCTCACGGTGGCGCTGACAGGCTCGTCATGCCCATCGTGCACCACGACGGCCGCGAATCGCCTCGCGACCGCTTCGCCGACGAGACTCGCCTGCTGGCGATCATGGCCCGGCAGCACGGCTGCGAACTCCTCGCCGCCGATTCGTGCAATCAGAGCGTCGGCACCGGCCACGGATCGCACGACATCGGCGAAGTGGCTGAGGACCTGGTCGCCGGTGGCATGGCCATGCCGGTCGTTGATCGCTTTAAAGTGATCGAGATCGAAGGCGAGCACCGCGGCGCCTCGCTGGTCAAACAGCAACGCCTCGCCCTGCTCGAAGAACCAGCGCCGGTTACCGAGCCCGGTCAGGTAGTCGGTGTGCGACGCCTCCAGCAGCTGCGCATGCGCCTCCTCGCGGATCAACGCCAGCAGCGCCATCGGCAGTCCGACCGAGTAGAGCACGCCTTCGTACATCGTCAGCTTGCCCGCAACCGTCACGGCCTGCGCGCCATAGGCGGCCGCCAGCACGGGCAGGGCAAAGCATCGGGCAAGATAGAACAGCGCGTGGATGCCTGCCACCGCGATGACGACGCGATGCGCGCGCATGGTGCCCATGGACCGGTTGCGACGCATTTCCCAGGCCGTTGCGGCGCTGACGACGGCGATCGGCAGCGCGCTCAGGTAGTTCCAGACTTGCGCTTGCCAAACCGCGCCACCGATGGCCCAGGTACAGGCGGACAGGACCAGGAGGCCGATGCTGGCCGGTCGGTGATGCCTTCCGTCGAGGGCCGCCACTCCGTCCAGCACCAGCAGATAGCCGCCGAGCATCGTCACGTTGCTGAGTGCGGCGCCCCAGGCCCCTGGGAGCGCGGCCCTGGCGGTGGCGATCGCGCAGCCCAGCGCCAGGGCACAGTAGCCCCCGGCGAGCACGCCCATCTCTCGCGAGCGCTTCGGCCGGGCCGGGCACTCCCACAGCGTCATCGCGGCGCTTAGCAGGAGGGTGCCGACAGCAAGGCAGTAAAGTGTCAGAAGATCGACGTGCATCACCCACACCAAGAATTCCTGACATGGGCCTAAGGGATAGTCGACAAGATAAGCTTAACGGAGAGTAAGACCGTTTATCTCACCGGGTGCCGTCGAAATGCGTTCAGGCTGCCTGCGCAAACGAGGCGATCTTGCCGCTTTCCTGCTCGCAGGCCTGGATCAGCCAGCGTTCGGTGCCCTCGAGGCCGATCGCGGTCAGCTTGCCGCTCATGAACGCGCCGGTGTCGATGCCGATGCGGTTGTGCATCAGTTCGGGCTGCTCGGTCACCGTGTGCCCGTGCACGATCATGCCGCCGAAATCGCCGTCGTGGCTGAGGAACGGCTCGCGGATCCAGCGGCAATCCTGTCCGGTCTGGCGTTCGAGCGGCATGTCGGGGCGCACGCCGGCATGGACGAAGATGTAATCGCCGAACCGCACCATCTTCTCGAACCCGGCGATGAAATCGCGATCTTCCTGCGGGACGGCGTCCGCCATGATCCGCTGCAGTTCCTCGCCATCCGCTTCGGCCAGCACGCGCGGTGGCACGCCATAGGACAGCAGGGTCACACGTCCGCCGAACCGCATGAAGCTGCGCAGGATGCCTTGCTTGCTGAAGCTGTCGAGGAACATTTCCTCATGGTTGCCCATGATGAGCTTGATCGCCCGCTCCTTGGCCCAGGCACGGGCACGGGCGACGACGCCGGCGCTGTCCGGGCCGCGATCGATCAAGTCGCCAAGCAGGACGACGCTGGTGCGCGCCGGCTTGCGGCTGGCATCGTCGGCCTCGATCGAGCGGATCATCTCCTCGAACAAGTCGAGCCGGCCGTGAATGTCGCCTACCGCGTAGACCCGGGTTCCAGGCGCCGTCGCGGCGGGCGCGGTGAGCCGAGGTGGCTGCGCGGATCGGCCTGTGAGCTTGCGAAGTAAGCTTTTCATCGTGTTGCGCTGCACCATATCCGCTCGCGCCTTAGTGGGCAAGACGTGGCCTGATCCTGAACAAGTGCCCGAAAAGCAACAGTGTTCCCAAAGGTTGCAAGAGCGCCTCGCCTTGCGAAACCGCGCTTGTTCGGGCACTTGCCCCGCTTGACACGCGTGGGCGCCACACGCTCGCGCCAGAACCGATGATCGAGGCTGCGCATGACCCAATTCCTCCACACCATGATCCGCGTGAGCGATCCCGATGCGACCATCCGCTTTTTCGAGCTGATCGGACTGCAGGAGGTGCGCCGCGTCTCCAACGAAGCAGGGCGCTTCACCCTCATCTTCCTGGCGGCACCGGGCCAGGAGGGCGTCGCTGAGGTCGAGCTGACGCACAATTGGGATCCCGAGGAGTACACCGGCGGCCGCAACTTCGGCCATCTGGCCTATCGCGTCGACGACATCTACGAGACGTGCCAGCGCCTCCAGGATGCCGGCGTCACCATCAACCGCCCCCCGCGGGACGGGCACATGGCCTTCGTGCGCTCGCCCGATGGCATCTCGGTAGAGCTGCTGCAGGACGGCCGCCTGCCGGCGCGGGAGCCTTGGGCGAGCATGCCCAACGTCGGAAGCTGGTGAGCGAGGGGCAGGCCGGTAAGCGACCCTTCATCCAAAGTGGAGCGTGTGCGTTTACCGGCTGAGGCGATAGGCTTGGCTGGGTAGCGGGGTAACGTTCCCGTGCCGCGAGCGTCGGACCGCAAGACAAGCCGCGGGCGTTACGTAAGCGCGCCTGAAACGTGGTTACAGAATTGTAAATAGCACGACTCACTCAGTATTCGTACGATGCGCTTCGGGGGTTCAGACCATGCCTGAAGACGTGTTGCGGACGATGCTGTCGATTGTGCAGCTGCTGGAGCAGGAGCTGCTGTATTTCGCAGCGTTCTGGTTCGTGCTCGGTGCCCTCGACGAATTCGCCGTCGATTGCGTCTGGTTGTTCTTGCGCTTGTTTCGCAAGCAGGCGGAAAAGCCCTGCGCTGCACGGCCTGACCCGCGCGCGATCGCGGTCTTCATCGCGGCCTGGAAGGAGTCGCAGGTGATCGGCCATACCATCGGCCATGCGCTGCGTGTCTGGCCGCAGCGCGACTTGCGGCTCTATGTCGGCTGCTACGGCAACGATCCGGCGACCGTCGCCGCGGCCATGGCGGGCGCCGGGGATGATCCGCGCCTGCGCATCGTGATCCACGACCGGCCCGGCCCGACCACCAAGGCCGACTGCCTGAACCGCGTCTACCGCGCGATGTGCGCCGACGAAGCGCGTGAGCGTCGCCGCTTTGCCGGCGTCGTCATGCACGATGCGGAGGACATGGTGCACCCCGATGCCATCGCGGTGATCGCTGCGGGCCTTGCCGATGCCGACTTCGTGCAACTGCCGGTTCTGCCCGAGCCGCAGCCAAGCTCGCCCTGGATCGCGGGGCACTACTCGGACGAGTTCGCCGAGGCGCACGGCAAGACGCTGGTGGTGCGCGACGCCCTGGGCGCGCCGATTCCGGCGGCAGGTGTAGGCTGCGGCTTCGGTCGCCAGCGACTGGGCTCGCTCGCTACCGCGCGCGAAGCGGAGGGTGGCAACGGCCCGTTCGCATCCGAGTGCCTGACCGAGGATTACGAACTCGGCCTCCTGTTCTCGCACGGCGGCGGTCGCTCGCGCTTCCTTCGGGAACGCGATGCGGACGGCAGGCTTGTCGCAACCCGCGCGTATTTTCCGGCCACGCTGGAGACGGCGGTGCGCCAGAAGACGCGTTGGATTCATGGCATCGCCTTGCAGGGCTGGGATCGCCTGGGCTGGTCGCGGCGTCCGGTCGATGTGTGGATGCGGTTGCGCGACCGCCGCGGACCGTTGATGGCGGTGGTCCTCGCGGCGGCCTATGCGTGGCTTTGCCTCACCGGCGTGCTGTTCGTCGCCAAGCTGGCAGGCCTAGTGGTGCCGGCTCGCACATCCCCCGGGCTCCAGATCATGCTCTGGGTGTGTCTCGCTAGCATGCTCTGGCGCATCGCCATGCGCCTGGCCTTCACCGCGCGCGAATACGGCCTGGCCGAGGGCCTGCGTTCGATCCCGCGAATGTTCGTCGCCAACATCATCGCAATCATGGCCGGCCGGCGCGCGCTCGTGTCCTACATGCGCACGCTGCGAGGTGCGGCGGTGGTCTGGGACAAGACCGAGCACAGCCACCATCCCGCAACGCTGCAGGCCGCGGCATGAACGCGTCCGCTCGTCGTCTGCGCGGACAGCCCTTGGTGGTGCTCGGTGCGCTGCTGCTCGGCTGGACCGGCGCCAGGATCACCAGCTTCTCGGAAGGTGGGCTCAACCTGCCCGAGGCAGTGCTGACCGTCGGCACCGCCACGGCCGCGGCCGCCGATGTCCGGCTCGAGCCCCGCGGCGCGGGCTACTACGTGGGACCGCTGTCATACCCGAGCCAGGCCTATCCGCTGCAAGTCTACGCCGCCCCGCCCACGATGTTCGCACCCCGCGTCCAGTACGTGCCTGTCTATTATGGGGCCGGACCGATGCAGGACGCATCAGCTGTGCGTCCATCATCAGCCACTCTGGCGGCCAGCGATGGCTCCGGCTTCTACCCCGGCTTCCCGCAGGATCGGCCGATCGCGGCATTCCGTCGCGAGGAGCAGTTCGGCACCTTCGCCACCTCGCCGCTCCCGGCAGCGCCCGCTCGCCTGGGCGAGCCGGGAACGCTGCTGGGCGGGCGCATGGATCGGCTGACGAGGGAGCGCAGCCGCTGGTCAGGCGACTTTTGGGCCCTGCTGCGCAAGGACAACGGCTTTGCCCCGGCCGCCGGCACGCTGCCGGCGACGTATGGGGCGAGCCAGACCGGCGCTGTTTTTCGCTATCGCCTGAGTCGCCAGGACGCGCACCGACCGACGGTCTACGCTCGCACCACGACATCGCTCGGTGCCATCCAAGAGACATCGGCGGCGCTGGGTTTCTCCGGGCGGCCCTTGCCCGCCATCCCGATCGTCGCCGCCATCGAAGGCCGGGTGACCGATACCAACGGGTCGCGCCGGGTGCAGCCAGCCGTGCTCGCAGTGACAGAGGTGCCGCCACTGGCGCTTCCTGGCGCCTTGCGGGCCGAAGTCTATGGTCAGGCAGGCTACGTCGGCGGACGCTACGCTACCCCCTTCGCGGACGGTCAGGTGCGGGTCGACCGCTCGCTGCTGACAGTCGGCCGCATCGAGGCGAGGGTCGGCGGTGGTGCCTGGGGCGGTATCCAGAAAGGTGCCTCGCGCCTCGACGCCGGACCGGGCGCCACGGTGACGATGCCGCTGACGTCCAAGATGTTCGGCCGGGTCGCCCTCGACTACCGCTTTCGCGTGGCCGGCAACGCGGAGCCCGACTCCGGGCCGGCTCTGACCGTGGCGACCGGCTTCTAGGCTGACCTCGCTCGGCCATGTCGAGCGCGACCTGGCGACCTCGGGTGCGGGCGAGGGCAGGGGATCCGAGCGATAGCCTTGGACCAGGCAGCCGCGGGCCAAGCCGTGCCGCGAAGCGTATAAAGCCACGCCGGATGCTGCGACGCGCCTTTCCTCGGCCACATGGGTAGGCTAGCGACGCTGGGTCGTGGACGTTTACCTGCCTATCGCCAACCTGTCGGTCAACGGGCTCATCATCGTGGGCCTCGGGCTGCTGACCGGCTTGCTTTCGGGCATGTTCGGCGTCGGCGGCGGGTTCCTGACCACGCCCTTGATGATATTCTACGGCATACCGCCCACCGTCGCGGCCGCGTCCGCCGCCAGCCAGGTGACCGGCGCGAGCGTCTCGGGTGCCTTCGCGCATTCGCGGCGGGGCGGGGTGGACTACCAGATGGGCGGCGTGCTGGTGGCGGGCGGCATCATCGGCACCGGCATCGGCGCATTGCTGTTCAACCTGCTGGAGCGGCTCGGCCAGATCGATACGGTCATCAACATCCTCTACGTCGTGTTGCTCGGCTCGATCGGCGGGCTGATGGCGCGCGAGAGCATCCAGACCCTGCGGGCCGAGCGCACCGGCATTCCCTTGCCCGCGCGCAAGCGGCGTCACCATCCGCTCGTCGCCAACCTGCCGATGCGCTGGCGATTTTATCGCTCGGGCCTCTACATCTCGCCGCTGGCGCCGCTGCTGCTGGGCGTGGCGACCGGTATTCTGACGATGCTGATGGGCATCGGCGGTGGCTTCGTGCTGGTGCCCGCGATGCTTTACATCCTGGGCATGAGCGCCAACGTCGTCGTCGGCACCTCGCTGTTCCAGATCCTGTTCGTGACGATGGCGACCACGATGATGCACGCGCTGACCACCAAGGCGGTCGACATCGTGCTCGCCACCTTGCTGCTGATCGGTTCGGTCACCGGCGCGCAGATCGGTGCGCAGTTCGCGCAGAAGGCCAGTCCCGTGAAGCTGCGCCTGCTGCTCGCGGTCATCGTCCTCATGGTGGCGCTGCGGATGGCGCTGGGTCTTGGTTATCGGCCGGACGAGATCTACACGGTGGCCCCGCTTTGAGGCCGCTCCTCGCCTTGCTGCTTCTGCTGGTCCTGGGGGGCGCGCGTGACCCGATCCTGGTGCCCGAAGTCTCGCAGCACGAAGTCCTGCTGCGCCAGGGCTTCACGGGGACCGAACTGCTGCTGTTCGGCGCCGTGCTCAACCCCGAGGGCACGCGCGCGGCGCAGGACTACGATATCATCGTCGTGCTCAAGGGGCCGACCCAGTCGATCGTCGTGCGCGAAAAGCAGAAGGTCGCCGGGATCTGGATTAACGTCGACAGTGCCGAACTGCGCTCCGCTCCGTCCTATTACGCGATAGCGTCCACCCGGCCGATCGACCAGATCGTGGACGACAAGACGGCCGCGATCTACGAGCTCGGCCTCAAGTGGCTGCAGCTTTCGCCGATCGGCTCGATCGATCCGGACGAGCAGGCCCGTTTCGCGTCCGGGCTCGTCGCTCTGAACTCGGGCAACGGTCTCTACCGGCAGGAAGAAGGCGCGGTGAAGGTCAGCGAGCAAGTGCTCTACCAGGCGCGCATCGGCCTTCCGTCGCGCGTGCCCATCGGTACATATACCGCCGAAACGTTCGCGGTCAGCAAGGGGCGCGTGGTCGCGTCGGCGAGCAGCACGGTCGAAGTGCGCAAGATCGGCGTGGAGCGCGCGATCGCGGCGTTCTCGGACCAGTATGGACTGCTTTACGGACTGATGGCGGTCGTGGTCTCGATCGGGATGGGCTGGCTCGCCGGGCGCGTGTTCGCGCTGGTCTAGGTCACATACCCATAAACAGGATTCCCAAAGGGGCGGCGATCTGATTCATTCTCCGAGAAGGGGATTGATATGGCGCGGTTTGATTTGACGGA
>NZ_JACHLR010000014.1 GCF_014204535.1 Novosphingobium chloroacetimidivorans | reverse complement strand
AGCACACGATCGCGCAAATCCTGCGAGTAGCTCTGACCCGATCGCCAACCCATCGCTGCCTCCTTCGTGAGGCTGCCTATGAATCACACGATCGGCTCAATGGGAATCCCCCTCCGATTCCGCCCATCATGAAAATGCTCTAAGATTCCAGTTTCGATGATTCAGATGAGTCGTGGTCTCTCTTCGCTGCCTCACGGGCAAGCGCACGGATGAGGTCGAGGAAGAAATCCTCGCTCTCATCAATGCTCGAAGAAGGAAACGCACGCTTCATTCTCCATTTTTACATCGGACTATTATCGCGCCGCATTATTTGATTTCGACATCAGGTAGAAAATAAATATTGCGATGACCACCGACGCGATGAGATCATCGCGCCATGATGAAAATGAAACCCAAATCATCGCGTGTAAATACGATCATGCGATACTATGAACTATTCGAGGAACTGACGCCCGCCGAGCGTGCGCGACGCGATGCCGAAAAGCGGCGCAAGGCAACGGAGAAGCGCAACCGCGCGCGGAAGAAGAAGACCGACGCGGCGTTCCGTTATCAGGACACGATCCGCACGGCCAACGATGCGATCCAGAGCGCCGACAACGCGATGGCGGCGATCAAGCCGTCATGACCGGACCAGCAGCAGGCGGGCGCGCCGACCAAGAGCGCGCGCAGAAAGCGATGGTCGCGGCCCTCCGATGGCCGTCGCCGTTGCGCCAGCGGCTGTCGAAGTGCGGCGAGGACGGACATTGGATGTGGAACGAGTGGCGGTGCCACTCACCCGCGTGCGTGCGCTGTCGTGGGCGCTACACGCGCAAGCAGGAGCGCCAGCTATCCGCCGCGCTGGGCGATGCGACGAATGCCGACCTGTCCATGTTCACGATCATGTTCGGCGTCGCCAGCGAAGCCGACGACATCGGCCCCATCTGGCTGAAAGCCAAGAGCGACCTCCGCAACCGCGTCAACGCGATGCGTCGGGCGAGTTCGCGTTGGGATCGTGTGGCGCTCACCGGATGGGTCGAAGCCGACCCGATCGTCTACGATGACATGGCGGTGCTGGGCACGCAGCAGCGAACCATGCTGGCTGGACTGAACACGCCGTGCTGGCGTGCGGACGGTGGACCGGCGTGGGTGGTCCACATCCACGGCGTCGCCTATCACCCGGCGATCGACTGGCAGGCAGCACAGGCGGCGTTCGCGACCCAATGGCCGGGAGAACGCCGGGTTCATGTCCAGCCGTTCTACGCCGACAAGAGCGTGGAAGCGAACATCGGCGGCGCTGTTCGCTACTCGACGAAGTATCGTGCCGGGAGATGGATGGGCGGCGGCTTCGACTTCTGGCCTGCCCCTTGGATGGCGGAATATTATGACTGGGCTGATCGCTTCTCACAGGGCTGGCAGTCCATGCGCTTCCGCATGAGTGGAAAGGCCATGACTGATCCGTGCGAGAAGAATAATGCGTCGAGTGTCGATGTGTCGTATATTGAGCCTATGTATACCACATCATCACTTAATAGTTATCCTATACTATATACTGAAGGCGGGCGACCAGCATGAACTGGCTTGCTGGCATCAAGGTCCGATATGACAAATCGGATTTCGTCGTCGCGCGTTCCGTGAGGCTGTCGCTACGCGAAGCTGTCGATCCCGATCAGCGGCGGCACGAAATGAAAATCTGGTGTCGCGACAACTGCGAGCATCGCTGGGCCAAGCGATGGACCGCCACGCCGGATCAGGTGTGGTTTGACTTCGAGAGCGATTACGAGGGCGTCATCTTCCGTTTCTCGTGGCCGTGATCCGAGTCCTTTTGGGTATACCCGGTCGGGCATTTGGCACGGCATCAAATCTGTTCCAAATAGCTTGACGCATGGACCCTTTTGGAACATACCGTTTGGGTCTATAGGGTATTTGGGACACAGCGATGTTGATCGGCTACGCACGAGTGAGCACCACCGGCCAAGACCTGACTGTTCAGGGCGAGGCGCTGCGCGCCGCTGGATGCGAGCAGGTCTATGCGGAGAAGAAGTCCGGGCGGCAGGCCGCTGACCGTTTGGCTCTGAATGACGCGATCAAGGCCGCACGGGCTGGCGACATCATCGTGGTGACTCGCCTCGACCGCTTTGCGCGCTCGACGCAAGACCTTCATAATCTGCTCGCCACCTTGGAGGGAAAAGGCGTCGGGTTCAGGTGCCTTGCGCAGGCGGGCGTAGACACGACAACGCCGACCGGAAAGCTCACGCTCGCCATCCTCGGCGCTGTCGCTTCCTTTGAGGCTGATCTCCGTGCGGAACGGCAGGCGGAGGGCATTGCGCGCGCAAAGCAGGAGGGGCGCTACAAGGGGCGCTCTGCCAGCATCGACTACGCCAAGGTTCGTAAGCTCCACGGTCAGGGCATCAGCCCCACCGAGATTGCTGGGCTGCTCGGCATTGGCAGGACGAGCGTGTATCGCGCGCTCGCGGCGTGAGAGGCATGACGCTCCCGGCAGATGACCGCCGATCCGTTGATGATCTCTTCGAAGCAGCCTTCCAGCCCGATGATGATGCCGCGTGGGATGCCATCGCTGCTCTCCATTACCGGGGTTCGCAGGAGGTGTTCGACCGCGCTCTCGCGTTGACCTACCACGCCGAGCCTGCGGTTCGCGCGCGAGGAGCGGACATCCTTGGTCAACTCGGCATCCCTGACCGCACATTCCCAGAAGAGTGTTTCGCTGCCGCGCTCCGCCTGCTGACCGACGAGACTCGGCAGGTTCAGTTTGCGGCGATATTCGCGCTTCAGCATCTCGACCGCACGCGTGCTTCCCCGCATATCATGCCGTTTGCCGCCGATAGTGATGACGGCATTCGGTATGCGGTGGCCGTCGCGTTGGGCGCGGTTGACACGCCAGACGCCAATCGGGTCCTGTTAACGCTGATGCGGGACCGGGATGCGGATGTGCGAAACTGGGCGACTTTCGGCCTTGGTCAGCAGAGCGATGCTGATGATGACGAGATTCGAGTGGCGCTTGCCGAGCTTCTGGAAGATGGAGATCCAGATGTGCGATACGAAGCGATCATCGGTCTTGGGCGTCGTCGTGATGCTCGGGCGCGGGGTTTTCTGAAGACCATGCTTCACCATGATCCCGACGATGTGTTCGCTCGCGAAGCCGCCGCGAAGCTGCTGGGATTGAACGAGAGTGGAACCGCGCCAACCCGTGATCTACTGGGCGGCCTTCAGCGGCAGCAGCGCTGGCAGGGGCGCTGATCCGCGAGCGGGCATCATTGTGCTGTGAGCGTGAAGGTGCGGCCTGATCCTACCGGGGGGATCGAACGAAGCCCTCCTCCGCTACCAGACCCTCACCCGATCAGCCCCGAAACGCGAACGTTCGGATCGGCCGCCACAGGCCGTCTTCGTACGCGTAGAGCCCGAAGCCATGGAAGCGAAAGGCGCGTGGCTCCAGAGTGGGCCCAAGCTCGTCCTGAAGCTGGCGGGCGGCTTGCGAAGTCACCTTGTTCTGGATGGTGATGTGCAGCTTGAGCGGTTGAGCATCCTGCCGGGTCATCAACCCGTGCATGCGCTCGGCGATGTGGCCGTGCAGTTCGACGAGCTCCGGACTCTCGATGGCCAGCGCGGTGCCGCCGCCCAGCTTCATCAGGCCGGAGATGCGCGCCTGGGGTGGTGGCGCTGCGGCCAGGTCGCCCAGGATCTGGCGCAGTTCCGCTTCGACACCGTTAGGCAGCGCGTGAAACAGCGTTACGTGGGCGCGCAGGCGGTTGCGCTCGGGCGGGAAGTGCGCCCGGCGCAGACCATCGGCCCAGGCGAACACATCTGGCGGCAGCTCGCCCGTCACCAGCAGAGGTGGCCGGCGAAGCGGCGCCGCCTCCCCGGTCGTCGCCGGCGAGGGCTCGTTCACACGCGTCCTGCCTGCAGCGCCTCCAGCACCTTCTCGGGGGCGGTTTCGCCGTAAGGGTCCTCGTCCTCGCCGGTGTCGTTAATGCCGGGCTCCTCGAACCAGGCGGTGACGTGGTTGTCCTCGACCACCATCGCATAGCGCCACGAGCGCAAGCCGAAGCCGAGGTGATCCTTGTTGATCAGCATGCCCATTCGCCGGGTGAAGTGGCCCGAGCCATCGGGCAGCAGTTTCACCTTTTTGAGGCCCAGGTTCTTGCCCCACTGGTACATGACGAAGGCGTCGTTCACGGCGATGCAGTAGACCTCGTCCACGCCCGCGGCGCGGAAATCCTCGTAGAGACGCTCGAAGGCTGGGCATTGCTCGTTGGAGCACGTCGGCGTGAAGGCGCCGGGCAGCGAGAACACCACCACCTTCTTGCCGGCGAATGCCTCGTGGATGCGTATGTCCTGCCAGCGGAAGGGGTTCGGCCCGTCGAGGCTCTCGTCGCGGACGCGGGTCTTGAGGGTGACGTCGGGCACCTGTTTGTCGAGCATGAAGAGCGTCTCCTCTATAGTCCGTCACCGCCCGTGCGGACCGGACGGTAGGCGATTGTCAGAAGGCTCCGGCCACGGCAAAGTTCCGGCCGACGCTCCGCACGCAAGGTGGGGGCGCTGGGTGCAGGGGGCTGGACGATGAAGCGAATGCGGCTTGTGGCGATCCTGATCCTGCTGTGGAGCCTGGCTGGCGTCGCCGCCTTCGCGATGCAGGCGACGGCCGAGCCGGCCACCCTGGGCGATCCGGTCACCGCGCGCGCCTTTGCGGCGATGCCGGCTTGGGCCTGGACGGCTTACGCGGTCGCCGTGTTCTCCAGCCTGGCGGGCGCCGTGGCCTTGCTGATGCGCCGACGTGTGGCCTGGATCCTGTTCGCGATTTCGGCGGTGGCCGTGGTACTCCAGTTCAGCTGGACGGTTTTCGGCTTCGGATTGCTCTCCTACAAGGGACCGGACGCGCTCATCTTCCCTGTCGTGATCGTGGCCATCGCGCTGGTCTCGTCGCTCCATGCCCGTCGCCAGGCACGCGTGGGCGGCTGGAGATGACGAGCGGAGCATGGCCCTTCACACCGCTCTTTCCAATTACGCGATACCATCCTAATCGGCCTCCCATGCTGAACGCGCCTTACAGATCGCCGAACCTTGCCGCTTGCCTAGGGCTGCGGCCATGAGCGAGCGCAAGCGCGTCCTCGTCGTCGATGACGAGATGCTGGTGGCGATGATGCTCGAGGATATGCTGGACGATCTGGGTTACCAGGTGGTCGGCCCCGCGGGATCTCTCAAGCAGGCGATGGACCTGGCCGAGAGCGAGACCCTCGATTGCGCCATCCTCGACTTGAACCTGGGCCAGGGCGTCGTGTCCACACCCGTGGCGGAACTGCTGCGCGCGCGCGGCGTGCCGTTCCTGCTGGCGACCGGCTACGGCGCCAATGCCGAAACCGATCGGCTGGGGCACGCCGGGTTGCTGCCCAAGCCGTTCTCCACCAGCGATGTCGAAGCTGCGCTCAAGTCAATGCTGGGCTGACCACCTGGGCCAGGAAGTCCAGGCATCCCGGCTCAGCCTTCGATGATTTCCCGGATGCGGGTGGCGAGAACGTCCATCGCGAACGGTTTGGTGATCAGTGCCATGCCTGGCTCCAGGAAGCCCGAAGCGAGCGCCGCGTTCTCGGCGTAGCCGGTCATGAACAGCACTTTCAGGTCCTTGCGCGTCAGCCGGGCCGCGTCGACGACCTGTCGCCCGTTGAGCCCCGGCAGCCCGATATCGGTCACCAGCAAGTCGATCTTGCCCGGCGCCTGCAGCACGGCAAGCCCCTGCGGCCCGTCGACCGCCTCGATCGCGCGGTAGCCGAGCTCGCTCAGCACCTCGACGATGAGGCCGCGCACGACCGGTTCGTCCTCGACCACCAGAACCACTTCGCCCGACTCCGAGCCGGGTGCCTCGCACGGCTCGTCGTCGTGAACCTGGCTTTCGTCCTCGCCGCGATGACGGGGAAGGTAGAGCTTGATCGTGGTGCCCTCGCCCTCTTCCGAATAGATCAGCGCATGGCCCTCCGACTGGCGGGTGAAGCCATAGATCATGGATAGCCCCAGCCCGGTGCCCTGCCCGGTCGGCTTGGTGGTGAAGAAAGGCTCGAAGGCACGGGCGATGGTCTCGCGGCTCATGCCGGTGCCGGTATCGGTCACCGAGATACACACGTACTGGCCCGGCTTCACGTCACGCTGCTGTGCCGCGAAGCGATCGTCGAGCCGCGTGTTGCAGGTCTCGATCGTCAGCATGCCGCCATGGGGCATCGCATCTCGGGCATTGATCGCCAGGTTCAGGATAGCGCTTTCCAGCTGGTTGGGGTCGCACCGCGTGAGCCACAGGTCGTCGTCCAACGCCATTTCCAGCGCGACGTTCTCGCCCAGGGTGCGGCGCAGCAGGTCCTCCATCGACGCGACCAGCGGGTTGGCGCGCACAGGCCGTGGATCGAGCGGCTGTCGTCGGGAGAATGCCAGCAGCCGATGAGTCAGCGCAGCCGCGCGCTCGGCCGAGCCGCGCGCACCTTCCAGCCAGCGACCCAGGTCATCCAAGCGACCGCGCGCAATGCGGGTCTGCATGATGTCCAGACTGCCGGTGATGCCTTGCAGCAGGTTGTTGAAATCGTGCGCGATGCCGCCGGTGAGCTGACCCACGGCCTCCATCTTCTGGCTCTGGCGCAGCGCCTCCTCGATCTCACGCTGGTTGGTGATGTCGCGGCCGATGGCGTGGATGCGGCCGTTGTCGGGAACGGCCGTCCAGGCAATCAGGCGATAGTTGCCGTCCTTGGTTCGATAGCGGTTCTCGAATGCGAACGTCGTCTGCCCTTCGGACAGCTTGTGAAGTTCGCCGCCCGTGGTGCTCAGGTCGCCAGGGTGCAGGAAGTCCGAAAGGTTGGTGCCGACCATCTCCGCATTCGTCCAGCCCAGCAGGCGCTCACCCGAGGGGTTCACCGCCGTGATCAACCCGTCGAAGTCGCAGACCAGCATGAGGTCCTGGCTGATCGTCCAGAGCCGCTCACGGTCCTGTACCGATGCTGCCTCCGCCTGCTTCTGCGCCTCGATCTCGGTGTTGGTGCCCACCCAGGCGGTGATCGATCCTCGCCCGTCGGTCAGAGGCTGCGCGCGCGCAAGGTGCCAGCGATAGCTCCCGGCCGCGTCACGCAAGCGGAACTCCGCTTCGAACGGCGCGCCCGTCGTCAGCGAGATGCGCCAGCGTTCGAGCATGGCCGCCCGGTCCTCGGCATGAACGAAGCGGACCCAGCGATCGCCATCGAGGCTTCCGCGCGGCGCCTTGCTATAGGCATAGATCTGGTCGTTGAACCAATCCAGCCAGCCATCGGCGCGCGCAGTCCAGACCTGGTTGGGCATGTTCTGCGCCAATGCGCTGAACTGCGCCTCGCTCTTCTCCAGCGCGCGCTGAATGCGCAGGCGATCGGTGACGTCCTGCACCACGCCGACGAGACGGATCGGCTTACCGGCCGCATCATACTCGTAGTCCGCCTTGCGCGCGATGGAGCGCTCCTCGCCGGTGTCCGCGCGCCGGATACGGTATTCCACATCGAGCGCGGCGCGACCTTCGGCACGGCTCGCGCTGTCGGAAACGAGCGCGCGATCCTCGTCGATCACCAGGCGTTGTATCGACGCTGCAGGCAGCTCGTCGCTCGGTTCGACACCGAAGATGCGGCAGAACTCTTCGGTCGGCGTAATCAGGTCAGTGTCCGTGTCGACCGAGAACAGGCCCACGCCGCCCGCTGCCTGGGCGCGGCGCAAGCGCTCCTCGCTATCACGCAGGGCGGCCTCGGCTTCGTACTCCGCGGTTCGGTCGCGCATCAGCTTGACCAGGCCGATCGCCGTGCCGTTCGCGTCCTTGAGCGGGGTCATCTCGCTCAAGCCCCAGAACCGCTCGCCGGACTTTCGCAGATGCCAGCGAGCGTCGTGCGCGCGACCGGTGGTCAGGGCCTCGCGCCGCTTGGCCTCGGGCCGACCGACTGCGCGGTCCTCTGGCGTGAAGAAGGTATCGATCGGCTGGCCGAGCATTTCGGCTTCGGTCCACCCCAGCATTTCTGCCGCGCCGCGATTCCAGAGAGTGACGCGCCCTTCCATGTCGGTCGCGACGATGCCGTAATCGGTGGCGCTGTCGAGGATCTGGCGATTGTAGGCCTCCCGCTCGCGCAGGACGCCCTCGGCTCCGACACGCTGGACGTGTGCCCACGATCGCTCGGTCACCTCGCGGATCACGCTGAGCTCGTAGTCGGTCCAGGCATGCGGTGCATCGTCGTGGATCGCCATCAGCGCGGTAAGACGTCCGTCCTTGACCAGCGGCATGCAGATCGTCGCGCCGACGCCGATGTCCTGGAACGTCTTGGCGGCTTCGGGTCCCAGTTCGGTGACGTCGGGCACGAGCAGCGGCCGGCCGGCATTCAGCTCCTGCACCGCCAGCGGGCCGAATGCCGCAAGGCTGTAATGACCCACGATCGAAGGCGATGACGGCGCGTGCCAGTTGCCGCGGATGGTGAAGCCATCGCCATCCTCGTCCATGTCGGCATAAGCGCAGTTGCTGAGCTTGAGGTGCTGCCCGGTCATCCGAGTCGTGATCGCGAGGATCTCGTCCGCCTCGAGACTGGTAGCGATGGCGCGGTTCAATTCGTCGAGGAACCGCAGCTGCGCCTCGCTTTCCTCCAGCGTCTTGCGGGTTCGAACGATGTCTGTCGTCTCGACGACCACCGCGATCACCCCGGCCGGCCGGCCATCGTCGCCCAGCACCGGCGAGTAATCGAGGTTCATCCAGACCTGCTCCGGTCGCCCGTGGCGCAGCAGGGTAAGCTCGTGATCCTTGTAACTCAGCGTACCGCCGGCCAGCCCGACGCGCATGACGTTGTCGTTGAAGTCGGCGACTTCGTCCCATCCCTCGCGCACGTTCGAGCCGAGCAGGCGGGAGTCGCGCCCGCCCGCGAACACCGAATAGGCATCGTTATAGATCATCACGCCCTGCTCGCCCCAGAGCAGTACGAGGGGAACCGGGCTGGCGAGCATGAGCCCGACGGTGTGCTTCAAGCTGATCGGCCAACGTTCGATCGCACCGATCGGGGTCGAGGCCCAATCATGACCTGCGATGCGGCGGGCAAGTTCGCCGCCGTTGTTCAGGAATGGGAATGGAGTAGCGTAGCCCACCTGCGGCTGCATCAGTCACCGTTTCTCAGGATGCGTCGTGATTTCTCAGGCATGGATGTGCGGCCCCCGAATCCGCCGGCCAGCAACGAACCTAGACCGAGGAAGTTCCCTAGGCGAGCAGAGAAGACACGCATGTCACCAAGCTGCGACAAAGTCACGCAAGCAGAATACTGGACGCGACGCCCCGCAATCACTAGATACCGGGCGGTATGAAATGTTCGGCCACCACTGCGGTTCGCGGGCGACCTCGCGAGTTCGACCCTGACCAAGCCCTCGCGGCTGCGCTGCGGGTGTTCTGGCAGCACGGTTACGAAGGTGCGTCCATGGCGGACCTCACCGAGGCCATGGGTATCACCAAGCCCAGCCTCTATGCTTGCTTCGGCAACAAGGAAGCGCTGTTCCGCAAGGCGCTCGACCTCTACGAGCGGGACAAGCTGGCCTACGTTGACAGGGCTTTAGAGGAAGCTACGGCGCGCACGGTGGCGGAGCGATTGCTGCGCGGGGCCCTCGCCACGCACTGCGGCGGCAGCGATCCGCAGGGATGCCTGGGCGTGATCGCCACGGTGGTCGGTTGCGCCGAAGCGGAGTCGATCCGCGAACATGTCTGCGCCCGACGCGCTTCGTCCGAGGCGGCCCTGGTGGCGCGGTTCGCCCGTGCCAAGGCCGAAGGCGATCTGCCCGACAGCATCGATCCCAAGGCTCTGGCAAGCTGCCTCACCACGGTACTGGGCGGCTTGTCGGTCAAGGCGCAAGGCGGCGCCACCCGCCCCGAACTCGAAGCGACGGTGGACGCGTTTCTCGCGATGTGGCCCGGGCGCTGACGCTGCCGCTTAGGCGCTCACAACCGCCTATACGTTGCGCAGACCCTCGGGCGTGACGCCGTAGATGTCGGCATGGCGCGCGATTGCGAAGCGATCGGTCATGCCGGCGATATAGTCGGCGATGTGGCGGCTGCGCTCGGGCTCATGACGCGGGAGGCCGTCGATCCACTCCTCGTCCATCAGCACCGGCTGCTGCGAGTAGGCGCTGAACAGCTCGGCGACCACTGCCTTGGCGCGGCGGGACGTCTCCAGTTGCTCGGGGTGGTAGTACAGCTTCTCATACATGAAGCGCTTGAAGGTGCGCTCCGCGACGGCAAGCTCGTCCGAGAAGGCGGCGGTCGCGCGATCGGCAGCGCGGATGTCGGCCAGGCTGCCGATCGTATCCAGGCGCCTGGCGGTTTCGGCGAGCAGGTCGTTGACCATGAAGCCGATCTGGCTGCGGATCAGCTCCGACACCTGGCGATCGCGCGGAGCCGAAGGATAGCGTCGCTCGACCTCGCGCCAATGGTCTGCAACGAAGGGGTGGGCGAGGACTTCTTCGAGGTCGAGGAAACCGGCGCGCAGGCCGTCATCGATATCGTGGTTGTCGTAGGCGATGTCGTCCGACAGCGAAGCGACTTGTGCCTCGAGCGAGGGCCAGGTCGATAGCTCCATCGGGAACGCCGCGTCGAGCTCGGCCAGTGCCCAGCCCGGTTCCGCCACGGGGCCGTTGTGCTTGGCAAGGCCTTCCAGAGTCTCCCAGGTGAGATTGAGCCCGTCGTGCTCGCAATAGGGCGATTCGATGCGCATGAGCGTGCGCAGCGTCTGCGCGTTGTGGTCGAAGCCGCCATGCCCGTGCAGGGCCCCGTCCAGCGCTTCCTCGCCGGCATGGCCGAACGGCGCGTGGCCGATGTCGTGGGCCAGCGCGAGCGCTTCGGTCAGGTCCTCGTCCAGCGCCAGCGTGCGAGCGATCACGCGCGCGATCTGCGCCACTTCCAGGCTGTGGGTCAGGCGTACGCGATAGTGGTCGCCATCGGGCGCGATGAAGACCTGCGTCTTGTAGCGGAGCCGGCGGAACGCGATCGAGTGGATGATGCGGTCCCGGTCGCGCTGGTAGGGGCTGCGCGGACCGCGTGCCAGTGCGTTCTCGAGGCCGAACTCACGCCCGCGCGAACGGGTCCAGTCGGTGGCGTACGGAGCGAGGGTCATGTGTCCTCCCCGGCACGGGGAGGGGGACCGCCAGCGCAGCTGGTGGTGGAGGGGACTCTCCCTTGCCGCCCAGGTTCCTCGGAGACGTGAGTCCCCTCCACCATGCTGCGCATGGTCCCCCTCCCCTTGCAGGGGAGGATTTGCACGCACGTCGCCATTACCCTACGATCCACTCGACCGCCTTCTGCGCATGGATCGCGGTGCAGTCGAAGATCGGCAGCACGTTGGCATCCACGTCCACCACCATCTCCAGCTCGGTCGAGCCGAGCACGATCGCCTCGGCGCCTTCCTGCACCAGGACAGTGATCATCGACTTCAGCTCGCGCTCGGCCTGGCGCGTGGCCTTGCCCAGCATCAGCTCGTCGTAGATGATGCGGTCCAGCGTCTCGACCCGCGTCATGTTGGGCGGCAGCAGCTCGATGTCGCGAGCGATCAGCTTCTGCCTGTAGAAGCTCTCGAGCATGACGTTGCGGGTGCCGAGCAAGGCGGCGCGCTTCACGCCTTTTGCTACCATGCGATCGGCGACGCACTCGGCAATGTGCAGGATCGGCACTTGCACCGCTGCGGCGACCTGGTTGTACACCTTGTGCATCGAGTTGGCGCCGATGAGGATCGCGGTCGCGCCCGCACCCTCCAGGCGCCTGGCGGCCTCGGCCAGTTCGCCGGCAGCGCGCGACCAGTCCTCGGCGGAGGACAGGCGCATCAGGCTGGAGCTGTCGAGGCTGTCGATCACCATCGGCGCGCTCGCCTGATTGCCGACGCGGGCCTGGACGCCGCGCTGGATGTGATCGTAGTAGGTTTTGGTGGAGTACCAGGTGAGGCCGCCGATCAGGCCGATCTTGCGCACGAAGTCTCCTTGGGTCGTAATTGAAGGGCTTGCGGGCTTGCCTAGCCTGCCGCCCTCGTCGCCGTCCACCCCTTCAGGCTCAGTGGACGAGCCCGGATGCGAACAAAGCCGCCGAACTGACGGTAACTGCCACGGCCTCGCTGTCGCCGACCCGCTTCGCGCCGCGCACGAAGGCGCCGACAGATCGCTTGTTCTGCGCGAAACGCTGCAGCTTCCACAGCTGGAACAGCGACAGGCGCTTCACCATGCGCTTTGCCATGCAGTCGGCGCGCTTGTCGGAAAAGCCGGCCTCGATCAGCGCGCCGCGCACATGATAGCGCTCGTAGCGCTGCAAGCCGCCGCCCAGGAACAGGTACCAGGCGAGCGTCAAGCCCAGCACCAGCACGATCGCCTTGCGCATTGGTGTCGGATCAGTCCGCCAGCGCCTTGTTGATGTCCTCGACCATCTTCTTGGCGTCGGCGAGAAGCATCATCGTCTGGTCCATGTAGAAAACGTCGTTGTCGACGCCGGCATAGCCCTGCCCGCCCATCGAGCGCTTGATGAAGAAGATCGTCTTGGCTTTGTCGATGTCGAACACCGGCATGCCGTAGATGGGGCTGGACTTGTCCGTCTTGGCGGCCGGGTTCACCACGTCGTTGGCGCCGATGATGAAGGCGACATCGGCCTGGGCGAACTCGCCGTTGATGTCCTCCAGCTCGAACACTTCGTCGTAGGGCACATTGGCTTCGGCCAGCAGCACGTTCATGTGGCCGGGCATGCGGCCAGCGACCGGATGGATCGCGTACTTGACCGAAACCCCGTGCTTCTTGAGCTGATCGCCCATCTCGCGCAGCACGTGCTGCGCCTGCGCCACCGCCATGCCGTAGCCCGGAATGATGATGATGCTCTCGGCCTCCCTCATGATGAAGGCCGCGTCCTCGGCGGAGCCGCGCTTCCACGGACGATCGGTCTTGGTTGTGGCTGCTCCGGCCCGGCTTCCGCGCCGAAGCCCCCGGCGATGACCGAGAGGAAGCTGCGGTTCATCGCTCGGCACATGATGTAGCTCAGGATCGCGCCCGACGAGCCCACCAGCGCCCCGGTGATGATCATCGCCGTGTTGTGCAGGGTAAAGCCCATCGCCGCCGCGGCCCAGCCCGAGTAGCTGTTGAGCATCGAGACGACGACCGGCATGTCCGCGCCGCCGATCGGGATGATCAGCAGGAACCCGATGGCGAAGCTCAAGCCGACAATGGCCCAGAACAGCACCGGTGTGTCCCAGTGGAACAGCGCGATCAGCACCAGGATCAGTGCCAGCACGCCCAGGTTGATCGCGTGCCGCGCCGGGAGCAGGATCGGCGAACCGCTCATGTTGCCGTTGAGCTTGGCAAATGCGATCACGGACCCCGAAAACGTGATCGCACCGATCGCGACACCCAGGCCCATCTCGATCCGGCTCTGCGCCAGGATGTCGAGCCCTGAAGGATCGAGGATGCCGAACGCCTCGGGGTTGAAGTAGGCGGCGATGCCGACCAGCACGGCGGCAAGCCCCACCAGCGAGTGGAAGGCCGCGACCAATTGCGGCATCGCGGTCATCTGAATGCGGCGGGCAATCAGGAAACCGATGCCGCCGCCGATCAGGATCGCGATCACGATCTCTGGCAAGCTCGCGATCTCATGGGTGATGAGCGTGGTCACCACCGCGATCAGCATGCCGGCCATGCCGAACCGGTTGCCGTGACGCGAGGTCGCCGGTGACGACAGGCCGCGCAGCGCCAGGATGAACAGCACGCCCGAAACCAGGTAGGCGAGTGCCACCCACGGGTTCACCGCATGCTCGGCCAGGCCGACTTGCGCCATGGACGGCGTCGTTTCGAGCGGACCGACGAAGCTCACTTGCGATCCTTCTTCTTGTACATCGCCAGCATCCGCTCGGTGACGGCGAACCCTCCGAAGATGTTGACGCTGGCCAGCACCACCGCGGCAAGGCCGAGCCACTTGGCCACCGGCGAACCCTCGGCGGCGCTGGCGACCAGGGCCCCGACGATGATCACCGAGGAGATCGCGTTGGTCACCGCCATCAACGGCGTGTGCAGCGCCGGGGTAACCGACCAGACGACGTAATAGCCCACGAAGCAGGCCATGACGAAGATCGACAGGATCGAGATGAAGTCCATTTACGTGTCCTCCCCGGCACGGGGAGGGGGACCGTCCGCAGGACGGTGGAGGGGAGTCTCCGCACGCGCGACAATCGCAGCGACAACCCCTTCCACATCGGCGAGCACGCGCTGAGCCGAGATCCTCAACACCCTGAACCCGTTTTCCTTGATGAACCGATCGCGCTCGAGATCACGCTGCGGCAGACTGCCCCTGTCGTGCACGATCCCGTCGACTTCGATCGCCAGCCTCTCGCTAAGACAGCAGAAGTCGACGACATAAGGTCCGATCGGATGCTGGTTTCGAAACGCCAGGCCGCTCGGACGGCGGCGTAGATGCTGCCACAGGTGGTATTCGGGCTTGGAGAGCGTCTTGCGCAACTCGCGCGCGCGGATGACGGCTTGCCTCGGCTGAAAACGCGAGTCCCCTCCACCACGCTTCGCGCGGTCCCCCTCCCCGGGCCCGGGAGGACAGAGATCGTCACTCCTCAACCCAGCAACCTCGGATGCACCACCTGGCCGCCCCGCGTCAGGCGGATCGCTTCGCCGATCTCGTCGTCCAGCACCGGACCGCCCTGTTCCTTGTCCCAGAACGCGGTGAGGAAGTTCAGCAGGTTGCGCGCATACAAGGCCGAGGCATCGGCCGGCAGCTGCGCCGGCGTGTTGGCGAAGCCCATTAGCTTCACGCCATGCCGCTCGATCACCTGGTCCGGCACGGTACCCTCGACATTGCCGCCTTGCGGCGCGGCAAAGTCGAAGATCACGCTGCCTGGCTTCATCGTCGCGATCTGCGCGTCGGTGACCAGGCGCGGTGCGGCGCGGCCGGGGATCAGCGCCGTGGTGATGACGATATCCTGCTTGGCGATGTGGCTGGATACAAGCTCGGCCTGCGCGCGCTGGTACTCGTCCGACATCTCGGTCGCATAGCCGCCGGCGCCTTCGCCTTCGATCCCGGCGACGTTCTCGACGAAGATCGGCTTGGCGCCCAGCGACTGGATCTGCTCCCTGGTCGCCGCGCGGACGTCGGTGGCGGAGACTTGCGCACCCAGGCGCCGCGCTGTCGCGATCGCCTGGAGGCCCGCGACACCCACGCCCATGACGAAGACCTTCGCGGCGCTGATCGTGCCCGCCGCGGTCATCATCATCGGAAAGGCGCGGCCGTAGATGTCCGCGGCCGCGATCACCGCCTTGTAGCCGGCGAGGTTGGATTGGCTGGACAGCACGTCCATCGATTGCGCGCGCGTGATGCGCGGCATCAGTTCCATCGCCAGGCCCTCGAACCCGGCAGCCGCCAGGGCGTCGACCCGCTCGCGTCTGCCGAACGGATCATGGATGGCGACGACCCATGCGCCGGGTGCAGCCTGAGCGAGCAGTACCGCATCCGGCGCCTGCACGCCCAGCACGATCTGCGCGCCCGCGAGCACTTGATCGGCCGTGCCAACCTGGGCACCGGCAGCGCGATAATCCTCGTCCGCGATCGAGGCGGCAAGTCCTGCCCCGGCCTCCACCGCGACCGAGCCGCCCAGACCGATCAGTTTCCTGACTGTCTCGGGCGTGGCGGAGACCCGGGTCTCCCCGGAAGCGCGTTCCTTGAGAACCGCGATCCGCCGCTCCACGGGCACGGTCCCGGTCAGGACGCGATCAGCAGGACGACGAAGGCCGCGACGATCACGGAGGCCACGGTTCCGATCTTCACCAGCGTCAGGAAGCCGCCATAGGTCTGCGTTGCGGCCTTCATGTCATTGCCTGATGCCATGGGAGAAGTTTTCCTGTGCTTGCTTGAACCAGATGTGCCGGCTCTAGCCGGGCCTGCAGCCGCGCTCAAGACCTGCCGCGTCCGAAAGGGCAATCCGGTAAGTTCGGTCCAGAAAGATTCGCGCGTTTAATCCGGTTTTTACTCGCGTGCTCTTAAGCAGGCACCGTTCCGATCGGGGGCGAGGGCGACACCGCACATTACAATGGCCGAATTCGAACCACGCCTCCTCATGCTGATCGACGACGAGCCGGCACAGAGCCGCCTCGTCTCGGCGCTTGCCGCCCGCGAGGGTTGGCGCACGATCATCGCGCGGGATGCGGAGACGGCCATCGCCACGCTCGGCACGCGCCAGGGCATGCAGCTCAACGCCATCATCCTTGACCAGTGGGTGCCCGGCGACGATGCCTGCGCGCTGATCGCCGAACTCAAGGCACGCCGCCCTGCCCTGCCGATCCTGATGCTGACCGCCAGCACATCGCCGCTGCTGGCGGTGGAAGCGATGCGCTCTGGCGCGACCGACTACCTGATCAAGCCCGTCGCTCCGGACCGGCTGATGCAAGCCCTGCGTGTCGCCACCACGCAGGAGGCGCCGCGCGACGAGCTTGCTCCCCTGACCGAGAAGATGCCTTCCACGCCCGACTTCGAATCGATGATCGGCGCGGCGCCTACCTTCCGCAAGGCGCTGGCCGTCGCCGCGAAGGCTGCGCGCGGTCACGGTCCGGTGCTGATCGAGGGCGAGAGCGGGTCGGGCAAGGAGATGCTGATCCGCGCCATGCATGCGGCCAGCCCCCGCGCGAAGATGCCGCTGCGCATCGTCAACATCGGTGGCACTCCGGCGAACACCATCGAGTCCGTACTGTTCGGGCACGAGAAAGGCGCCTTTCCGGGTGCGTTCGACCGCCAGATCGGTGCGCTCCAGCATTGCGATGGCGCCACTCTCGCTCTCGACGAAATCGACCGCATGCCGCTCAGCGTGCAGGAGCGGTTGCTGGAATCGGTCAAGCGCGGCGACGTGCGGCCGATCGGCGTGCGCCACAGCTTCCGCATCGACGTGCGCCTGATCGCCGCCAGCAACGTGCCGCTGAAGGAACTGGTCGACGAAGGCCTGTTCCTGCCCGAACTGCACGAGGCGCTGTCGCAAGTCACCGTCACCCTCGCCCCCTTGCGCGAGCGGATCGGCGACATTCCTTCGCTCTCGCGCCATTTCCTCGCCCGCATCGGCGAGCAGCCGGGCCTGCGCGGACTGGGGATCACCGATGGCGCGCTCTCGCTCTTGGCCGCCTACGACTGGCCGGGCAACGTGCGCCAGCTCCAGGCCGTGCTGTTCCGCGCGGCGGTGTTCTGCGATGGTGACGCCCTCACGGCGGAAGACTTTCCACAGCTTCTCAACATCCTTGGCCCCACGCAGTCCACATCCTCATCCGCACCTGCGCAGAGCAGCTCTGGCGTGATGCTCTACACTGCGGACGGGAACCTGCGCCCGCTGGAGGAGATCGAGGCGGACGTGATCCGGCTGGCGATCGGGCTCTATCGCGGTCGCATGACAGAGGTTGCGCGACGCCTCGGCATCGGTCGGTCGACCCTGTACCGCAAGCTAAGCGAACTGGGCATCGACAACGCCGCCTGAGCCGTCCAGACCTTCCCGCAAGAGCAAGGAAGGGATGCATGGACACAAGCGAGCGCCTCGCTGCGACCGAGGCCATCCGCCAGGTCAAGTCGCGCTACTTTCGCGGCGTCGACAGTGGCGACGGCCTGCAGGTCCGCTCGATCCTCGCCGAGGATTGCGTGCTCGACTACATGGGCTGCTGTACCGACCCGGTCACCGGGATCGACCACATGCCAGCCATGAATGTGGTCATGCGCGGCCGAGAGAGTTGGCCGGTGCGTGAGGCGGTCGGCATGCAAGTGGTCTCGGTCCACCAAGGCCACGACCCCGACATCACAATCGAGGATGCTCGAAATGCGCGGGCAATCTGGTCGTTCACCGACCGCTTCTTCATGCCTCCAGGCGGCGCCTTTGCGCGTCTGACCGGCTGGGGACGCTATCACGAAACCTATACCGACCGCGGCGATGGCTGGAAGCTGCAGACCACCCGCATCGAGCGGCTGCGCGTGGAAGTCGCATGACGGCGGGCACGAGCTTCAACGGCCGCTCGGCGCTCGTCACCGGCGCGGCTTCGGGCATCGGTGCTGCGGTGGCTTGCGCCTTGAACGATGCCGGTATCGAGCGGCTGGTCCTGGTAGACCAGGACGCGGACGGACTGGATGCGCTGCCTCTCCGCTGCACGGTGCAGCGTTGGATCGGCGACGTCACCGACGAGGCGCTGTGGAACAGGATAGACCAATCCATCGGAACAATCGACCACGCGGTGCTCAACGCCGGGGTCGCAGATGCTGCACCGATCACAAGCCTGGGGTTCGACGAGTGGCGGCGCATCCTTTCGGTCAACCTGGATGGCATGTTCCTCAGCCTCCGGTCGGCCCTGCGCGCGATGACCCTCGACGGCGAAGCGCGCGGTCGCAGTGCGGTGCTGACCAGTTCGGTCGCGGGCCTGAAGCCGATCGCCGGCACCGCCGCTTACGGGGCGAGCAAGGCCGCGGTCGCGCACCTGGCTAGGATCGCGGCAGCCGAGCATGCGGGCGACGGCATACGCATCAACGCGGTTGCGCCCGGCCGGGTGGACACGCCGATCTGGACCCGCAACGCGCACTTCGCGCAGATGGTCGAGGACCTCGGCAGCCGGCAGGCGGCTCTCGACGTACTCGCCGCGGAGACGACGCCGCTGGGCCGTCCTGCCACAGCCGCAGAGATGGCCGCGCAGATCGTGTTCCTGCTGTCGGACGCGGCGTGGAACGTGACCGGGACAGTGCTTGTCAGCGACGGGGGCTACAGCCTCTGACGTCGTCTCGTGACCGTCGAACGCAATGAGGGGGAGGACTTGCGCCCTCCCCCTCCTCCCGCCGCCCGATGGGCAGCGCGTGACAACCCGTTCAGTCACCGACGTAGACCTGGGGAATGCGATAACCCCTCTTCGCCATATGCGAGATGTACGTCACGCGCTCATGGCGCAGTTCGGTGCCGTACTCGTCCCAAGCGTCGCGGCGATCCTCGGTGTCGGTGGCATGGCGCAAGTCGCTCGCGAGTTCCTTGCGCGTCTCGTTGACGTTGGTGCGGTAGTCGAACCAGCGGCTGTTCTGGATGCCGCCGATCGGCGCACGGATGATGCGGCTCTCTTCCTCGTGCGCCGCCTGTTCCTCATACATCATCGGCAGCGCGATGGCAGTGGTCGGCGCGGCAACGAGGGCCAGGGCGGCGAGCACATGGTTCTTGTTCATGGTCGGTCTCCTTTGCTTTCCGGGTCGAACCCGAGCATCGAGCGAAGAACGTACCGACCTGCCAAATGCCTCCCGACGAAAAGACGAACGGCGCCTGCCAGACGGTCAATAGAGCCATGTGTCGCCTAGTAGACGCATGGGTCCGGCCTTGTTCATCCCGCAGAAATGCGCGGTTCATCCGCGGTTTAGCTTGAGGGTAGCTGCGCAAAGTCGGTGAGCGCCGCGTCGCGCAGGCCGCGCCAGACACGCACGGCCTGCACCGTCTCGAACACGTCGTGGACGCGCAGCAGGTGCACGCCGGCATCCAGAGCCTTGAGCGCCAGTGTCAGCGATCCGCCGAGCCGCTGGTGCGCGGGCGCTTCGTTGGACAAGGCGCCGATCATCCGCTTGCGGCTCGCCCCGACCATCAGGGGATGTCCAAGGGCGTGAAACAGCGGCAGTGCGTTCATCAGCGCCAGATTGCCGGCGACCGACTTGCCAAAGCCCAGTCCGGGGTCGAGCACGATCCGTTCGGGTGCGACACCCGCCGCGATCGCAGCGTCGCGCCGGTCCGCCAGCCAATCGAAAACGTCGAGCACGATATCGGCGTAGGCGCCACCGGCATGCAGGTCCTCGCCCTCGCCCGGTGCATGCATCAACACCACGGACGCGCCGGACTGCGCCGCGAACTCCAGGCTGCGGGGATCGTGGCGCAGCGCCGAGACGTCGTTGATCAAGTGCGCGCCCGCCGCCAGCGCCGTCTCCATGACGGCGGGTCGGCGCGTGTCGACGCTGATGGCCGCACCCATGGCTGCGAGCCGCTGCACGACCGGCACGACGCGCTTGATCTCGTCCCCCTCCCACACGGCGGCGGCGCCGGGCCGGGTGGACTCGCCGCCCACGTCGACGATCGCCGCACCCGCCTCCAGCATGGCGGCGGCATGATCGAGCGCCGCCTGCGGATCGTCGAGGAACTGTCCGCCGTCGGAGAAGCTGTCCGGCGTCACGTTGAGGATGCCCATGACTTGCGGCTGATCGAGCCGCACCGTGCGCGCACCCAGCACCAGCGGTGCGTGGACCTTGCGGAACGCCGCCAACTGCGACTCTCCTTGCCGCGCCAGATCGTCGGGAAGCGCGGCGAGCGCAGAGGCGATGTCTGCCACGCAAACCCGCTCGCGAGACGTAATCCTTGAGCCCTCGCGCGTGATCAGCGCGAAACGGCTTGCCCAGACGAGCGATCCGCCGAGCCGCACAGTTTCACCGTGCTCGCTCTGCGGGCTCTCGGCGAAGGCGATCGGGCGCAGGTAAAGGCGTTGTCTCACCAGACTGGCCTCAAGGCTCCGTCGCCAGCAAGTACAGCTGGCGGATCGCGTCGATGGGCTTCAGTTCGCCCTCGTGCTGTAAGTGCCAGAAGGTCCAGCCGTTGCACGATGGCGCACCCTGCAGCGCCGCCCCCAGCCCGTGGATGGAGCCGCCTTGCGTACCGCTTACCAGCGAGCCATCGGCGCGTACGCTGGCGGTGTGCCGGCCCTTGCGGTCGGTCAGCACCGTGCCTGGAGCGATCCAGCCGGTTTCGATCAGCGTGCCGAACGCGACCTTGGGCGCAGTGCGCTTGCTCTGCATGGTCTTGAGCGCGCTCTCGTCCAGCGGCAGGGCCATTTCGATCCGCTCGCGCGCGGCTTCGCGATACGTGCCATCGCGCTCACAGCCGATCCATTCGCGGCCGAGGCGCTTGGCCACCGCGCCGGTTGTGCCGGTGCCGAAGAACGGGTCGAGTACGACATCGCCCTTCTCTGTCGTCGCCAGCATGACCCGGTAAAGCAGCGCCTCGGGCTTCTGCGTGGGGTGCACCTTGTGCCCGTCCTTGCGCAGCCGCTCCGGCCCGCCGCAGATCGGCAGCACCCAGTCGGAGCGCATCTGCAGCTCATCGTTCAGCGTCTTCATCGCGCGGTAGTTGAAGGTGTACTTCGCCTTCTCGCCCGTCGAGGCCCAGATCAGCGTCTCGTGCGCGTTGGTGAAGCGGGTGCCCTTGAAGTTGGGCATCGGATTGGCCTTGCGCCAGACGATGTCGTTGAGGATCCAGAAGCCGATATCCTGCAGCATCGCGCCGACGCGGAAGATATTGTGGTACGATCCGATCACCCACAGCGAGCCATCGGGCTTCAACACGCGCCGCGCCTCGGTCAGCCATTCCCGGGTAAAGCGATCGTAGGCGGCGAAGCTGTCGAACTTGTCCCAAGCCTGGGTCACCGCATCGACATGGCTGCCGTCCGGCCGTGCGAGATCGCCGCCGAGCTGCAGGTTATAGGGCGGATCGGCGAAGACCATGTCGACGCAGGCATCGGGCAGCGAGCGCATGGCTTCGATACAATCGCCATCGAGGATTTGGCCCAGCGGCAGCAGCTCGCGCGGGATCGGCGCGGGCGTCCTCAACCGAATTCGCTCCTTGAGGAGAACCTGACTCATCACCCACTCCGACGCCACTGACAGCGCCTAGGGTGAGTCATCCGGGACTCGCCGTCAAGAGGCGACTCGCCACCTTCTCGCGAGTCGCCTTAGTTTCTCATGCAGCGTCCGGCAGTCGGGGATCGACGCCGGTCATCTCTACCGACACGTTCCAGAGGCGTCTCGCCGCCTCTCGGTCGAGCGCGACCTTGCCGATCTTTGCCAAGCCTGAGCTGCCGCGCATGCCGAAGATCTGCTGCGGGCCATAGTAGCCGCCCGGCTTCACATCAGGCTGGGTCGCGGCCTGAAGCGTTGGCGCGGCGCCCTGCTCCGCTGAATTGAAGAGGGTACCCGCCAGTGGCCAAATCAGCCTGCCGAAAGCGCCAAGGTTGCGGCCCAAATCGGTCGCCGCCACGCCGGGATGACAGGCGACGGCGATGACGGGAGAACCGGCAGCTCGAAGTCGGCGGCCCAGTTCCAGCGCGAACAGCAGGTTCATCAACTTGCTGTCCGAATAGCGGCGATCAGTATAGCTTTGGTGGGCGTCGAGGTCGTCCCATTCGATCTTTCCACCATGATGCGCGAGGCTGGACGTAACCACCACCCGGCCGCGCGGCGCCTGTGCCAACTTCGGGAGCAGACGGCAACTCAGCGCAAAGCAGCCAAGGTGGTTGATCCCGAACTGCGGTTCGTGCCCTTGGGCGGTCCGCTCCAGCGGAGGCATCATCACCCCGGCGTTGTTGATCAATGCATCGATCCGGTCTTCGGCTTGCAATTGCTCTGCGCACGCGGCGACGCTGTCGAGGTCGCCCTGATCGAGCTTCGCGAAGCCGAGGTTCGCTTGCGGCACCAGGTTGCGGATCACCGCCATGGCCGCCGTGGCCTTGGCTTCGTTGCGACAAGCCAGGACGACCCGCGCCCCGTGCATCGCCAGCGTCTTGGAGATTTCAAGACCAAGGCCGGTGTTCGCACCTGTCACCACGAAGCACTTGCCCGTCTGGTCGGTCACGTCAGCAACAGTAAAACCGTTCATGACAGCGTCTCCAGTTCGAGGCTCAGCTGCGATACCGGTGCGAAGCTGCGGCGGTGGTGCGGCGTCGGCCCATGGCGGCGCAGCGCCGCCAGGTGCTCGGGCGTACCATAGCCGGCATTGCGCTCCCAGCCATAGTGCGGGTGCGCCGATGCCAAGTCGCGCATCAGCCGGTCGCGATGCTCCTTGGCGATGATCGAGGCAGCCGAGATGCATGGCTCGATCGCATCGCCCCCCACGATCGGCCGGGCCTGCCAGCACCATTCGGGCCGGCGCCCGGCCGGCGTCAGGTTGCCGTCGATCAGCACCTCGCGCGGGGCGGTCCCCAGCTGTTCGCACAACCCCCGCACGGCGAGCGTCATCGCCAGCATCGTGGCGCCGAAAATGTTCAGCTGGTCGATCTGGTCGACATCGACGACACCCACAGCCCAGCGGCACCGGCGCTTGATGCTCGCCTCCAAGGACGCGCGCCTGTCCCGCGTGAGCTTTTTGGAATCGTCGAGCCCGGCAGGGCGCGGCTTGCACAGCACGACAGCTGCAGCGACGACAGGTCCGGCCAGCGGGCCCCGCCCCGCTTCATCTACCCCGACGACATAATCGGCCTCAGGATACCACGCGCGGGGAACCGATGGTGAGTTGTGCGTTACCAAGGACTATGACCGACATGCACGGCACTGGCCGCTATCTCGCCCTTGTATCGCCCCTCGTCATCGGCCTCGCAAGCTGTGGCGCCTCGTCCTCGGGGGAAAAGGCCTCGCCCGCTCCGGCCGACGGGTTCAAGACCGAGGCCATCGCCCAGTTCGACGAGCCATGGGCGATGGACTTCGACGAAGGCACCGGCATCCTGCTGGTCACGGAGCGCAAGGGCGCGCTGAAATTCCGCCTGAAGGACGGCAAGATCGGCTCGGTGAGCGGCGTGCCCAAGGTGGCCTATGGCGGCCAGGGCGGTCTTGGCGACGTGGTGTTTGGGCCTGATGTTGTCGCTGGCGGCACTTCGCTGGATGGTCGCACGGTCTATCTCAGCTGGGCAGAGGCAGGCAGCGGCGACACGCGCGGCGCCGTCGTCGGGCGCGGCAAGCTGGCTTGCGCCACCCCGCTCGCCTGCTCGCTGCAGGACCTCAAGGTCATCTGGCGCCAGGAACCCAAGGTGACCGGCCAGGGTCACTACTCGCACCGGATCGCCTTCTCGCCCGACGGCCGGTACCTGTTCGTCGCGTCGGGCGAGCGCCAGAAGTTTACGCCCGCGCAGGACCTTTCCGTCAACCTGGGCAAGGTGCTGCGCCTCAACCTCGACGGCACTCCGGCGAACGGCAATCCCTTCGCGGCCAAGGGCTCGCCATCGAACCAGATCTGGACTTATGGCCATCGCAACGTGCTCGGCCTGGCGTTCGATGCGCAGGGTCGGCTGTGGGATCTGGAACACGGGCCCGCGGGCGGCGACGAGTTGAACCTCGTCAAGGCCGGCCAGAATTATGGCTGGCCGCTGGTTTCCGACGGCGACCACTACGATGGTCGGCCGATCCCGCGCAACAGCACGCGGCCCGATCTCGCGAAGCCCGCGATCAGCTGGAACCCGGTGATCGCGCCGGGCGACTTCATGTTCTACTCCGGCACCATGTTCCCCTCTTGGCGCGGGCAAGCGCTGATCGGCGGCATGAAGCCAAACGTGCTGGTGCGGGTCGCCATCGATGGCGAGACTGCTCGGGAAGTCGCCCGAACGCCGGTGGAACACCGCATCCGCGACATCGCACAGGGACCCGATGGCGCTGTGTGGCTGCTGGAAGACGGCAAGGAGTCCGGAGCGGGACGCCTGCTCAAGCTGACGCCGCAATAATCATCGACATTCGCGAGCCCGGCCCCTATCGGCGCGCGGCCATGTCCGAAGCCGCGATCATCCCGCTCGACAACGTCGATCCCGCCCTCGTCGAGGAGCTGCTCGACCGCGCCTTCGAACCGATGCGCCACCAGCGCACCGCCTACAAGGTGCGCGAGGGCGTGGACTGGTTGCCCGCGCTCAGCTTCGCGGCGCTCGATGCGCGCGAGATGCTGGTCGGCACGATCCAGTGCTGGCCTGTCGCGCTCAATGCCGAGGACGGACGCGCGCATCCGATGATCATGGTCGGCCCCGTCGCGGTACTGCCGGAGCAGCAGGGCAGTGGCTTCGGCAAGGCGCTGGTGACGGCCAGCCTCGCCGGCATCGACGAACGCGCGCCCTTGCCGCAGGTGATGATCGGCGATGCGGAATATTACGGCCGGTTCTGGGGCTTCACCAACGAGCACACCGGCGGCTGGAGCCTGCCCGGCCCGTTCGAGCAAAGCCGCCTGCTGGTGCGTAGCAGCAACCCGGCGGTATTGCCGGAACGCGGCACGCTGGGGCCGTGGCTGCGTTGATCGAGGCCTCTCCTGGATGGGGGAGGCGTTAGCCCGCGCCAGCGGCTGATGGAGGGGTGTCGCCACGGGTCGAGTGCTCTACCGAGATCTGCCACCAACCCATTGTTGCCCCGCCCCTGATCTGGCATCGCCATTGCAATGCCGTACGAACCCCCGCCCGAGCTCGCCAGCCTTTCCCTCGCGCAGATCGCCGACCTGGTAGCGGCGCGCAAGTTGCCCCCGCTCGACAAGTGGTCGCCGGCCGAGAGCGGCGACAGCGAGATGCGGATCGCCGCTGACGGGCGCTGGTACCACCAGGGTGGGATCATCGGCCGCCCGGCGATGGTGCGCGCGTTCGCCTCGCTGCTCCTGCGCGACGAGCAGGGCCAGCACTGGCTCGTCACTCCCACGCAGAGGCTCTCGATCGCGGTGGAGGACGCCGCGTTCGTCGCCATTGATGTGCGACAGGACGGCGACGCGCTGGCCTTCAGGCTCAACACCGACGATCTGGTCATCGCCGGCCCAGACCACCCGCTGCGAGTAGCGGGCGATGCCGACAACCCGGCCGTCTATCTCTCCGTCCGCCATGGCACCGAGGCACGCCTCAACCGCAGCACCTGGGCGCAGCTGGCGGAGATCGCGCTGTCCGGCGACGGTGCCAGCGTGTCCAGCCAGGGCGTGACCTTTCCGCTGGTGGCCGAATGACCAGGCTGTTCGACCGGGTTTCCTGCCTGTTCGAGGAAGGCCATGCGGCGGCACCCCCGACGCTGTGGCTCGATCCGCGCATCGACGACATCGAGAGCTTCACCCCCGCCGCGGTGCTGATCGCGATGACCGACCGCGAGCGGCCCGGCTTGCTGTTCCTCCATCGGCCTTCCACGATGCGCGCGCATGCAGGCCAGATCGCCTTCCCGGGCGGTCGCATCGACCCGGGCGAAACGCCGGTCGAAGCCGCTCTGCGCGAAGCGTGGGAGGAACTCGGCATTCCACCCGAGCTGGTGCAGGTCATCGGCACCAGCGACCTCTACCGCACCGGCTCCGGCTATGAGATCACACCTGTCCTGAGCGTGATCCCGGCCGATGTCGAGATCGTGCCCAACCCCGCCGAAGTCGCCAGCTGGTTCGAGGCGCCGGTCGACTTCGTGCTCGACCGAGCCAACCAGAAGCAGAAGACCCTGGAGCACGAGGGTCACACTCATTCCTTCATCGAGATCGACTGGCGCGGCCATGCGATCTGGGGCGTCACCGGCGCCATTCTGCATAACCTCGCCGGACGGCTGCGCTGGCATGGCTGAGCGGCTGTCCGATGCACCCTGGACCAGACGGCCTGCACTCGCGGCCCTGATCGCGACGCTGGGCGAGGGTCAGGCGCGCTATGTCGGCGGCGCGGTGCGCGACACGCTGCTGGGTTTGCCGGTCAAGGACATCGACGTCGCCACGCCGCTCCGACCCGAGCAGGTCATAGAGCGACTGACGGCAGCCGGCATCCGCAACGTGCCCACAGGCATCGAGCATGGCACCGTGACCGCCGTGCTGGCCGACGGCCCGGTCGAGATCACCACCTTGCGCCGCGATGTCAGCACCGATGGCCGCCGCGCCACCGTTGCCTTCGCCTCGGACTGGCGCGAGGATGCGGCGCGGCGCGACTTCACCATCAACGCGCTCTACGCCGATCCGATCACCCACGAGATATCGGACTGGTTCGGCGGCCTGGCAGATCTTGCCGCGCGGCGCGTGCGCTTCATCGGCGAAGCCCGCGAGCGCATCCGCGAGGATCACTTGCGCATCCTGCGCTACTTCCGCTTCCAGGCGCGCTTTGGGAGCCTGCCTGCCGATCCGGAGGCCGAGGCTGCCTGCAGCGAACTTGCCTCGACGCTGAAGGGCCTTTCGCGCGAACGGATCGGCATGGAGACGATGAACCTCCTTGGCCTGCCCGATCCCGCGCCCACAATTGCCCGCATGGCGGAGCTGGGTGTTCTGGCGCAGGTCCTGCCGGAGGCGCGGCCCGATGCGTTGGCGGCCCTCGTCGCGCAGGAACGCGCGCAGGAGGTGGCACCAGATGCGCTGCGCCGCCTGGCGGCACTCTTGCCCGCCGAACCGGCGCTGGCGGAGCACGTGGCGGCCCGCTTCCGCCTATCGGCCGCGCAGAAGAAGCGCATCGTCACGGCGGCGGCGCGCACCGACGCAATGGAGAACCCTCGTGCCCTCGCCTATCGCCTGGGCCGCGCCGAGGCGATCGACCGCCTGCTGCTCGCCGGCGCGTCGGCAGCGCCGCTGGAAGGGTGGGACGTCCCGCAGTTCCCGCTGAAGGGCGGCGAGATCGTGGCGCGCGGGATCAAGGCCGGACCCGAAGTCGCCAGCACCTTGCGCGCCGTGGAAGAACGCTGGGTCGCGGAAGGCTTTCCGGCGCGCGGCAGAGTCCTGGAGATGCTGGACGAGGTGTTCGGCGGTTGAGACGCGCCGGCGCCGGCCGACATGCGCCTCCTCAACCATCGTCATCCCCGCGAAGGCGGGGATCCATCTCCTGAGGTGTCAGCCAACGCAGCAGGCGCTTGACGCATGTGGGCGGCGGATGAACGTTTTCCAACGACCATGGCGCTAACGGACCCGGCCGGAGATGGATTCCCGCTTTCGCGGGAATGACGATGGTGAGAGGTGGGCATTTAACTCGTTGCAAGACAATCAGACCGACGAGGAAGGAAACCTCCACCTCTCATCCCGATGAAAACCGCACTTCGGCTCCCTACATCCGGGTGGACAGCAAGCAGTCAGCTTGCCCCTGCTAGGGCCAACACGTGGACTTCCCCGGACTGATCCCATTCCTCACGCAGCAGCCGCTGCTCGCGCTGGCGATCGTCTCGATCCTGGTGGCGACACTGGGCGGCATGCTGCGTCGGCCGCTGCCGATCTTCGGTGGCTTCGTGCGTGGTCTCGGCAACCTCGGGCTCGTGGGCGCCCTGCTGCTGACGATTGCGCAAGTGACCCGCTTCACCACCGGCAACGATCTTGCGTTGCCGCAGCTGGGCATGCCCGCACAGTCGGTCGAGGGCGGAGAGACTCGCGTACCGATGGATCGCGACGGACATTTCTGGCTCACCGCGAAGCTGAACGGGGTCGAAGGACGCTTCCTCATCGACACCGGAGCCACCCTCACCGCGATCTCGCCCGCCATCGCCCAGACCGCCGGGCTCAAGCCCAAGCCGCTGCCACAGGCAGTGATGATGCGTACCGCCAACGGGACCATCCAGGCGCAACTCACGACCGTGGACGAGCTGCGCTTCGGCAACGTCGTCGCGCGCGATCTCGACGCGGTGGTGGCGCCGGGCCTGGGCGAGGCGAACGTCATCGGCATGAACCTGCTTTCCCGCCTTGCAAGCTGGCGGGTCGAAGGACGCACGCTGATTCTGGTGCCTCATCATCCACAGGACCCCAGCATCGAACCGACCGGCTCCAAAGCTGCGCGTGGCAACCGCGGGGCATGACTCGCAAGGGTGAGCGAAATGGCCGGGATGCGGCTGCCGCTCGGCCGGTAGGCGGAACTGAGGCGCGTCACCCGATCGCCTCCCAGCTTCGCTCGCCCCGCAAAGGCGAGGGTCTATGTCCAGAGCTTGCGCAACAGTTCGCGGGTTAGAACTTGTTGTCCCGCGGGAACCCCTGCGGCGGCAGGCGTCCAGCCGCTCCCCGCGCGACTTTCCAGGGCAGCAGGTCCTTTTCCACCCGCACCCTGCCGCTGTCCCCGCCCATCGTCCAACTGAGACCCTCCTCCAGCTTGAGCGTGATCGCATCGGACATCCCGCCGTCGCGGTAGCGCTGGAGCGTCACGCCCTGGCCCTTGGCCAGCACCGGCAGCTCGGCGAGGCTGAACACCAGCAGCTTGCGGTTATCGCCCACCACGGCGAGGTGGTCGTGCTCGGGGGGGATTTCGCGCACGACGGCGAGGCGGACGCCGGGCTTGGTGCTCATCACGCCCCGGCCCTTGCGCGTCTCGGCCAGGATCTCGTCCGCCTCCGCCGCGAAGCCGCGGCCGAGGTTCGATGCCAGCAGCAGCTGGCCCTTGGGCTTGTAGAGCAGCACGGCGACGATCTGTGCTTCGGTATCGATGTCGAGCATGGTGCGGATCGGCTCGCCGAAGCCGCGCGCGCCGGGCAACTTGTCGGCGCCGAGCGTATAGAAGCGGCCGTTGTCGAGCGCGATCAACAGCTTGTCGGTCGTCTGCGCATGGAGCGCGAAGGCAGGCCCGTCGCCTTCCTTGAACTTGAAATCGCCATCGAGCGGAACATGCCCGCGCGCCGCCCGCACCCAGGCACGCTGCGAGACAATGACGGTGACCGGCTCCTTCTCGATCATCGCGTCCATGCTGAACGCGACGGTCGGGGTCGCTTGCGCGATCGTCGTCCGGCGGCGACCCAACGCGGTGGTCTCGGCATAGTCCTTGCGCAAATTGGCGAGATCGCGCTTGAGCCGCGTGCGCTGGCGGGCCGGGCTGTCTAGCAAGGCTTGCAGATCGGCCTGCTCCTTCAGCAAGTCCTCGTGCTCGCGGCGAAGCTCCATCTCCTCCAGCTTGCGCAAAGATCGCAGCCGCATGTTGAGGATCGCTTCGGCCTGGCGGTCCGTCAGCTCGAACTCGGCCATCATCACTGGCTTGGGCTCATCCTCGGTGCGGATGATCTCGATGATACGGTCGAGGTTGAGGTAGGCGATGATATAGCCCGAGACGAGCTCCAGCCGTGCTGCGATCTTCTCCAGCCGGTGCCGGGTGCGGCGCAGCAGGATGTCGATCTGGCTGTAGACCCATTCCTGCAGGAGCAGCTTCAGGCCCAACACGCCGGGCGTGCGGTGAGCGTCGAGCACGTTGAGGTTCAGCGTGAACCGGCTCTCCATGTCGGTAAGCCGATAGAGGCTTTCCTTCAGCAGCTCCGGATCGACGTTGCGGCTCTTGGGGATGAGGACGATGCGGATCGCCTCGTCGCTCTCATCGCGCACGTCTTCCAGGATCGGCAGCTTGCGGTCGCCGATCAGCGCGGCGATCTGCTCGATCAGCTTGGCCTTGGGCAGCATGTAGGGGATCTCGGAGATGACGAGCTGCCACTGGCCGCTCCCCAGCTTCTCGATGCCGGTATCCTCCCAAGCGTCACCGATGCGCCCGGTCGAGAACCGCCCACGCACCCGGAAGGCGCCTTTGCCGGTCTCGTAGGCGTGGCTGATGATCTCGGGGCTGTCGACGACCAGCCCGCCGGTGGCGAAGTCCGGGCCCTTGAACACCTGCATCAGCTCGGCATGGGTGCTCTCGGGCTTGTCGATCAGCATCAGCGTCGCGTCGATGATCTCGGCGACGTTGTGGCTGGGGATCGAGGTCGCCATGCCCACCGCGATGCCGGTGGCGCCGTTGGCGAGCAGGTTGGGGAAGATGCCCGGGAAGATCTCGGGCTCTTCGTCCTCGCCGTTGTAAGTCGGATGGTACTCGACCGTACCTTCGTCCAGCCCGGCCATGAGCTGGATCGCGGTCTTGGTCAGGCGCGCCTCGGTGTAGCGGTAGGCGGCGGCGTTATCGCCGTCGATGTTGCCGAAGTTGCCCTGCCCTTCGACCAGCGGATAGCGCAGCGACCAGTCCTGAGCCAGGCGTACCATGGCATCGTAGACCGAGGCGTCGCCATGCGGATGGTACTTGCCGATGACGTCGCCGACGACACGGGCCGACTTCTTGTAGGCCTGGCCCGGATCGAGCTTCAGCTGCCGCATCGCCCACAGGAGGCGCCGATGCACCGGCTTCAGCCCATCGCGCAGATCGGGCAGCGAGCGGGCGGTGATGGTGGAGAGCGCGTAGACCAGATACCGCTCCGACAGCGCGGCATCGAACGGTGCATCGACGATGGCGTCGAAGGGATCTTTCTCGTCGGTTGGGCTCACCATGGCCGGAACGCCCTAGCAACACCGTGAGCCGAGCGGAAGCGCAGGAACCGATGTTTTGCGCCGTTCATTCCTGTCTCGAACCCCGAACACAGGAGAATACCATGGCCAAGAAGGTCCTCATCATCGCGACCGACGGCTTCGAGCAAGTGGAACTGACCGATCCGAAGAAGGCGCTGGAGGATGCCGGCATCGAAACCACGGTCGCCAGTCCGACCGAGACGACGAAGCCGGGCGAGATCAAGGGCTGGAAGTTCACCGACTGGGGCGACAGCGTGAAGGTGGACCAGACCCTCGACCAAGTGAGCGCCGAGGAGTTCGACGCGCTGCTGCTGCCCGGCGGCCAGATCAACCCGGACAAGCTGCGCCTGCAGTATAAGGCCGTTTCGCTGGTCAAACAGTTCGTATCGGCGGGCAAGCCCGTGGCGGCGATCTGCCACGGTCCGTGGCTGCTGGTCGAGGCGGACGTGGTCAAGGGCAAGACGGTGACGAGCTGGCCTTCGATCCGCACCGATCTTCGCAATGCCGGCGCCAACGTGGTCGATCAGGAAGTGGCGATCGACGGCCAGCTCATCACCAGCCGCAAGCCGGAAGATATCCCGGCGTTCAGCAAGGCGCTGATCGAGGCGGTGAACGCGAAGGTGGAAGCCTAGTTTAGATCCTGCCCTGCAAGGGGAGGTGGCAGTCCGCAGGACTTATGGAGGGGTGCAACCCTATCGCCCGATCACTACGCGAGCGGTGACACCCCTCCACCACCGCTTCGCGGCGGTCTCCCGCCCCTTAAAGGGGAGGACCTCAACGGCGGATCGGCAAGTTCACCCGAACTGCATATCCCGCGACACTCCGGGGATCTTCACCGTCAGCCCGTCAAGCTCGCCCGAAAGTTCGATCTGGCACGACAGCCTGCTGGTGCGCGCAACTCCCGCGGCCAGGTCCAGCATGTCCTCTTCATCCGCCGAGGCGGGCGAGAGCTTTTCGAACCAATCGGGCGAGACGATCACGTGGCAGGTGGAACAGGCCATCTGGCCCTCGCACGTGCCTTCCAGCGGCATGCCGGCGGCCTGGCCCACTTCGAGCAGGCGAGCACCCTCGCGCGCATCGGCCGAGATGATCTCTCCTTGAGGAGTCACGAAGCGGACGTTCACACTATCATACTCCCTGCGCCGCGGTTGCGGCCTCTATGCGTGCGCAGGCATCCTCTAATTTTTGTAGCTCAGTATATCGACCGAAGCCGAGACGGATAGAGGATTTTGCTTGATCGGCGTTTAACCCGATTGCGGTGAGCACATGACTGGGCCGCCCCGAGCCGCTGGCGCACGCCGAACCTGCCGAGAAGGCCACGTCGCGCACGTCCGACATCAGCCTGCCGACATCCAGTCCATCGAGCCGCAGGTTCAGATTGCCGTGCCAGCGGGCATCGGCGGAACCGTTCAGCGTCCAGCGAGACAGCCGGGAGCGCGCCGCCTGCCACAACGCGCGGACATGCGCGGCATCGGCGTCCATCCGCTCTCGTGCCAGCCTGGCCGCGACGCCGAAGCCGGCGCACAGGGCCGGGCTCAGCGTGCCAGAGCGCAAGCCGTGCTCCTGCCCGCCGCCGTGGATCAGCGGCGCCAGCGACAGTCCATCTCGTAACCAGAGGGCGCCGATCCCCTTCGGACCGTAGAGCTTGTGCGCCGACAGCGCGATCATGTCGGCATCGGCGGGCGCGGCGAGCTTGCCCGCGCCTTGCACGGCGTCGCATACGAACAATGCGCCTGCTCGCCTCGCAGCCTGCGCCAGTTCCGCGATGGGTTGCACCGTGCCGATCTCGTTGTTGACCTGCATGACCGCGACCAGGTCTACGCCGCGTATCGGTGTTTCACCATCGAGCACGCCGTCGCCGTTCACCGGCAAAATCGTCACGCCCGGATCTACGGCGCGTGCGGTGTCGAGCACTGCGGCATGCTCGATCGCGGACACCGCCAGGCGCTTCGCTCCGCTGCCGAAGATCGCCAGGTTCAGCGCCTCGGTCGCACTGCCGGTGAAGATCACCTGCCCGCCCGGCGGCAAGAGGGCCGCAACCTCGTCGCGGGCGACCGCCACCGCCGCCGCCGCCGCGCGACCGGGGCGATGGGGGCTGTGCGGATTGGCGAAGCCGGTCGTGTCCGGACCTCCCAGCCACGGCAGCATCGCCTCGCGCGCTTCGGGTGCCAAGGGCGTCGTCGCCTGATAGTCGAGGTAGATCATGCCGCCGCGCGCCCCTGCGCCATCGCGCTCCACGCGCCGAGGAAGCGGTCGATGTCGGCGCGGGTCGTCTCTCGCCCGATGCTGACACGCACCACCTCTCCTGCCCCTTCCACGGCCATCGCGGTGAGCACGTGGCTGGCCTTGAGGCTGCCCGACGAGCAGGCGCTGCCCGCGGAAATGGCGATGCCCTGCGCGTCGAAGCGGATCAGCTGCACGGCGGAGGACACGCCCGGCATGCGATAGGCGCCGATCGTCGCGAGCCGGGGCGCTGCGGCCGCAATGACTGTTCCGCCGGCGGCAACGATGCCTTCTTCCAACACACGGCGAAGTAGAGCGGCCTGATCCAGCCAATCGCGGTCCGCCTCCAGCGCCGCGACCATCGCGAGCACGCCGGGCAGATTTTCGGTGCCGCCGCGATAGCCGCGCTCCTGCCCGCCGGAGGGCGTGAGCATCGACCAGTCGCGCACCAGCAGGGCACCGACGCCGATCGGGCCGCCGAACTTGTGCGCCGAAATCGCGATCATGTCGGCGTCCGGCAGCGAGAGCTTGCCGGCGCTCTGCGCGCAATCGGCGAGCGATCGGCCACCGCTCTGCTTGATGGCAGCGCACAGCGAGCCGAGTGGCTGGATCACACCCGTCTCGTTGTTGACGTGCTGGATTGCGACCAATCCTGGCCCGGTCACTTCGCCAAACACCTGGCCGTCACGATCGACATCCAGCCTCCGGACGGCTCCCCCAGCGCGCAGTACCGCGTCATGCTCCACTGCCGAGACCGCGCACAGCGGCACGGTCGACCGCCCCATCGCCATGCTCAACGCTTCACTCGCGCCAGAGGTGACTACCACCTCGCCGTGCCATCCAAGCGCCGCCTTCAACCGCTCGCGCGCATCTTCCAGCGCTGCTCGCGCCGCGCGCCCCGCCGCATGCGGGCTCGAGGGATTGGCCCAAAGCGCCATGCCTTCCAGCCACGCGTCGCGGGCCGCAGGAAGCAGCGGCGTGGTGGCGGCATGGTCGAGATAGAGCGGTTTCGGGGCCATTTGCGACTAAGTTGTTTTCGGGAGCGTGAGTTCTATATAGCGAACACCCATCATTTGGCACCCCCGAGCCGTCGGCGCTGCTATGGCGCCGCGCTCAGGTCAGCAAGTCAGGTTCACGAATCACATGCCCGCAGTCATTTTCCCCGGTCCCGAAGGGCGCCTCGAAGGCCGTTTCCAGCCCGCCTCGCGCGCTCGTGCACCCGTCGCCATGATCCTCCACCCGCACCCGCAGGCGGGCGGCACGATGAACGACCGGATCACGCAGCACCTCTACAAGACCTTCGTGAACCGCGGCTTCGCCACGCTGCGCTTCAACTTCCGTGGTGTCGGCCGTAGCCAGGGCAGCTTCGACAACGGCATTGGCGAACTCTCCGATGCCGCTGCCGCGCTCGACTGGGTGCAGTCGATCCACCCCGAGGCCTCGACCACGTGGATCGCCGGCACCAGCTTTGGCGCGCTGATCGGCATGCAGCTCCTGATGCGCCGCCCAGAGATCCGCGGCTTCATCTCGGTGGCACCGCCTGCCAATATGTACGACTTCAGCTTCCTGGCCCCATGCCCGGCCTCGGGTATCATCATCCAGGGCACTGCGGACACGGTGGTGACACCCAATGCCGTGCAAAAGCTGGTCGACAAGCTGCGCACGCAAAAGCACATCACCATCCACCACGATGAAGTCCCACGCGCGAACCACTTTTTCGAGAACGAGATGGAAGACCTGATGCGCTCGGTCGACAACTACCTCGACATGCGACTGGCGCCGGATTGCCCGATCAAGTGAGCTGACATTGCCGACGTGCGTCGACCCGGGTCAATCCAGGGTCGACGCTGGCCGTCAGCGTTGCGCCGATTAGCGCCTCGGACTAGAGCCCCACCATGTCCGACGCCGTCTCCCCGCTCGCCACGCCGTTCCCCGATTTGCCCGCCATCTCCGGCGTCACCCCGCGCGTGGCTCGCGCCGGGTACAAGAACTGGGGTCGCTGCGACCTGACCTATGTCGAGCTAGCCGAGGGCACGACCGTCGCCGGCGTCTTCACCCGCAACGTATGCTGCTCCAGCGAAGTCGAAATCGGCCGCGCGAACGTCGCGCAGGGCCACGCCCGCGCGCTGGTCGTCAACGCCGGCAACTCGAACGCCTTTACCGGGTATCGCGGACGCGAGGCGGTGGAGCAGATCATGAGCCAGGTCGCCGAACATCTCGGCTGCGCAGCGAACCAGGTGTTCGTCTCCTCGACCGGCGTAATCGGCGTGCCTCTGCCCAAGGATAAGGCGCGCGAGGGCGTAAGCAACGCGCTCGCCGCATCGGAGTGCAGCTGGGAGGAGGTCGCCCGCACGATCTCCACCACCGACACATTCCCCAAGGGCGCGACCGCCACCGCCATGATCGGCGACACCAAGGTCAACATCAGCGCCGTCATCAAGGGCTCGGGCATGATCGCGCCGGACATGGCGACGATGCTGGGCTACCTGTTCACCGATGCGGCCGTCGCCCCGGGGTTCCTGCAGGAGTGCCTGGCGCAAGCCAACCGCCGCACATTCTCGTGCATCACCGTCGATAGCGACACTTCCACCAGCGACACCGTACTCGCCTTCGCGACCGGCAAGGCGGGCAACGTCCCGCTCGCCTCGTTCGACGATGCCGGTGCCGATGCCTTTGCCGCCGCGATCCACGACGTCTGCCGCCAGCTCGCCCACCTGGTCGTCCGCGACGGCGAAGGCGCGAGCAAGTTCATCGCCGTCACCGTGACCGGCGCCGTCTCGGACGAGAGCGCGCACCGCGTCGGCCTTGCCATCGCCAACTCGCCGCTGGTCAAGACCGCCATCGCCGGCGAGGACGCCAACTGGGGCCGCGTTGTCATGGCGGTGGGCAAGGCCGGAGAGCCTGCCGACCGCGACAAGCTCTCGATCGGTTTCGGCGGCATCTGGGCCGCGCGCGAGGGCCTGCCGCTCGCCGACTACGACGAAGCGCCGGTCGCCGCGCACCTTCGGGGGCAGGACATCACGATCGAAGTCGATCTCGGCCTGGGCCAGGGCCGCACGCAAGTGTGGACCTGCGACCTCACGCACGGCTACATCTCGATCAATGCCGACTACAGGAGCTGACGCCGTGCTGACGATTTGGGGCCGGCTGAACTCGCACAACGTCAAGAAGGTCGCCTGGCTCGCCGTCGAACTCGGACTGGAGTTCGAGCGGATCGACACCGGTGGGCAGTTCGGCATGGACGCCGCCTACCTCGCCAAGAACCCCAATGCGCTGATCCCGACCATCGAAGACGGCAAGGTCACCCTGTGGGAATCGAACGCGATCCTGCGCTACCTTGCCGCTCAGTACGGCGGTGAGCGCTGGTGGCCCGCCGATGCTGGCGCACGTGCGATGGGCGACCGCTGGATGGACTGGCAGTTCGGCTATGCCGACGCGCAACGCGACGCCTTCCTGCACAACGTGCGCAAGCCCGCCGCAGAACGCCGTCCCGAGCTGATTGCAGCCTCGGTCGCCGCGTGCACCAGGCACCTTGCAGTCATAGAGCGCTACCTGACCGAGACGCCGTGGCTCTCAGGGGTGGAATTCGGCATTGGCGACATTCCGATGGGCGTCTACGCGAACACTTGGTTTGCCTTGCCGATCGAGCGACCGCCCTTTCCGGCAATCCAAGCCTGGTTCCAGCGCATCTGCACGCGGCCGGGTTTCGCCGAGCAAGTGGCGATACCGCTATCATGAAGCGCCCCGAACTCAGCGCCACCTTCACCGCACAAGTCGAAGCGGCGATGCGCAAGGCCGCGCAGACCGCTATCCTGCCACGCTACCAGTCGCTCGCCGCGTCCGACATCGTCAATAAGGCGCCGGACGATGTCGTCACCGTGGCCGACAAGGAGAGCGAGGAGATCCTCGGCGCCGCACTCGCCGATCTCCTGCCCGAGGCGACCATCGTGGGCGAGGAAGCCGCCTTTGCCGATCCCGCCATCTTCGCACGTCTGCGAGAGGGGCTGTGCTGGATTGTTGATCCGCTCGACGGGACCAACAACTTCGCGGAAGGCAAGGCGCCGTTCGGAGTGTTGGTGGCGCTGGCGGACGGCGGCGAGACGATCGGTGGCTGGATCCTCGACTGCCTGTCGGGCCGGTTCTGCCATGCGAGTTCGGCCGGCGGCGCCTTCATCGACGGCAACCGAATAAGCGCACGATCATCCGGGGAGGAGCCGCCGGTCGCAGCGCTCGCCACCGGATACATGCAGCCCGAAGAGCGCGCGGCCGTTCAAAAGCACATCGCGCCGCTCTATCGCACGGTCGACATCCCGCGCTGTGCGGCCGAACAGTACCCGCGCCTGGCTCTGGGCACCAACGACGTCTCGGTCTTCAACCGCACCCTGCCCTGGGATCACGCAGCCGGCGTGCTGTTCCTCAACGAGGCGGGTGGCCGCGCCGCGCGCCTGGACGGCACTGCCTATCGGGTCGACGAATGGGAGCGCCGCGGCATGATCGGCGCCTCGACCCCTCAGCTGTGGGATGTGCTGGCCGGGCGCCTCGCCAAGCTGGAACGATAACGTCGACCCGGTCGCCTCGCAGTCAGACAGGGGTCGAGTTCGGCGTGCCTTCTGGGTTGCCCCGCCGACCGCAAGGCCGTTGCTTTCTTGACAGGCGTTACCCCGCAGTCGCCAGCGCGCCTATACGCTTGTCCTCCCCGCACCGGGGAGGGGGACCGCTCGCAAAGCGAGTGGTGGTGGGGATTCGCACCCTGAAGCCGCGCGTTCCGGCAAGCTCTGAGTATGCCGGGACTCCCCTCTACCACGCTTCGCGCGGTCCCCCTCCCCCTTACAGGGGAGGTCAGCAGGTCAAAGCTCGCTTTCGAGCCAGCCCTTCAGAGCGCTCTTGGGCGCGGCGCCCAGCTTCTGCGCGACCGGCTTGCCGTCCTTGAACAGCACCATCAGCGGGATCGACTTGACGCCGATCTGGCCGGGCACCTCGGTGTTGGCCATGATGTCCATCTTGGCGATCGTCACCTTGTCGCCCAGTTCCTCGCTGATCTCTTCGAGCGAAGGGCCGATCATCTTGCACGGGCCGCACCAGTCCGCCCAGAAATCGACCAGCACGGGCTTGTCGGACTTGAGGACATCGGCCTCGAAGCTGGCGTCGGTCACGGCTACGGTGGGCATCTGGTGGTACTCCAAAGGATTGTCGGACAGCAATCTAGGCACGATTGCCGCAGGAGCAATGTGCGGTTGCGAAAGCTTTATTGAGACGCGGCCAAGTGCGGCTTGTGCGTCTCCAGCAGCGCCGCCGGCAGCGCGATCAGTTGCGGCGTCGAGGTGTAGAGGACCGCGGCCTCCACGCGACGGCCCGGGTAGATCTGCTCCAGCGCCGCGACGTAGGCCGACAGCTGGCGCAGCGTAGCCACTGGCACCTCGTCCAGCCCGGAAGGCGGTCGACGCGCCGTCTTGAAGTCGACGATGCGCACCGCGTCCGGGCCGATCAGGAGGCGATCGACGCTGCCTGCGATCACTTGCCCGCCGACCACCGCCGAGAACGGCACTTCGGCAAGGCTCCCCGGCCCGAACAGCGCCGCCCATTGCGGATCGCCGACGATGGCGAGGGTTGCATCCAGCATCGCCCCACGATCGGCCTCGACAAAATCGGCGGCGTTGCGCGCCAGCCACTGCCGGGCGGCCGCCTCGCGGCTCGCCGGCGGCAGCTCGGGCAGGCGCTCGAGCAAGCGGTGCATCAAGGTGCCACGCCTTGCGGCGTCCAGAGCGGCGCCGGGAGGCAGTGGCGGATCGGGCGCGGCCTCTTCCCCGAGCGCCGACGGGGCAAGTGGCCTCGGCGGCAGCGGCTCGGCCGGAGGAGAACGCAGCAGCATGGGCGGGAGCGGATCGGGCAGCGGCAGTTCGGCGGTCGCGGCAAGCGGTTCGGGAGCCATCGCCTCGGGCGGAGATCCCCAGTCGCGACGGCTGTCCCAGATCGTGTCGGTGACACCAGCTTCAGGCGGGAACAGCGCTGCGAGCCGCGCATACCAGCTGTTCGGCGCGGGCTGACCCTTGTCCCTGGGGCCGAGCGCACCGCCGACGAACAAGGCCTCTTCCGCCCGCGTCATCGCCACGTAGAGCAGCCGCCAATGCTCCTGCATCTCGGCGACCTTCACCCGCTCAGCTTCGGCCGCGATGCGCCCGGTCTTCTCCTCCTTGCGCAGCGGCGGCAGCGGGATGCGGCGTTCAGGATTATGCGGATCGGGCAAGTCCAACCCGCGGTCACGGCTCTCGTCGGGATTGCCGGTTGCGTCGGCCAGGATCACGATCGGCGCCTGCAGCCCCTTGGAGCCGTGCACCGTCATCACCCGCACCAGCCCTGCGGCATTGTCCGCCTCACGCTTCAACTCGCCCTCGCCCGCGTCGAACCAGGCGAGGAAACCGGCGAGGCTGGGCGTGCCGGTTGCCATGTAAGCCAGGGCCGCGTTGATCAGTTCGTCGATGGGATCATTCGCCTCTCGCCCGAGCCGCGCGACCAGCTTACGGCGCCCCTGCCAAGGCCCGGACAGCAACCACTGCAGCAGCACATGCGGCGGCTCGAAGTCGGCAAGATCGAGCAAGCCGAACAGCTGCGCCACGCTCTCACGCACGAAAGGGTCCGACGAAGCGCGCATGTGCGCCCACAAGGCGCGCTTGGGTCCTGGCTCGCGATAGCCGTGCGCCAGCAAGGCCTCCTGGCTCCACCCGATGAGCGGCGAGACGAGCAGGTTCGCCAGGTTCAGATCATCGAGCGGCTGCGCGGCGAAGCGGAGCGCGGCGACGAGGTCCTTAACCGCCAGAGGCGCGCCGAGCCGCAGGCGATCGACACCCGCGACCGGCACGCCCAGCGCGTGAAGCCGCGCGACGATCAGCCCCGCCAGTTCCTTGCGCTTCCGCACCAGCACCATGACGTCGCCCGGACCGGCTCGCCGCTCACCGCCCTTGTGGAGGCGAAAGCCGGGCCCTGATGGGTTCATCCAGGCCTTGACCTGCTGCGCGATGCGCTCGGCCAGCTGGCGATCGGGGCGCGACAGCCAGGTTTCGGCGCCTTCTTCAGGTTCGTCCGCCGGCTCATCGGAGGTGACGCCGATCGGCTGCCACAGCGCGACGTAGCCCGGCCGCTCCTGACCGACGTGTCGCTCTGGTGGACGATCGAGCCCGACACCGGCATGGCCGATCTCGATCAGCGCCCCGTCGACAAAATCGAGCACGCCCTGCGCTGTACGAAAGCTGCGATCGAGGCCCAGGTCGCGCAGCCTGCGGGCGCGTTTGTGCGCGGGACTTTCGCGGTCGGCCTCGTGCGCCTCGTCCATCCACGTGCGAACGCGCTCGGCCGCCTTGCGGAAGTTTTCCGGGCTGGTGCCCTGGAAGCGGAAGATCGCCTGCTTGTAGTCGCCCACCACGAACAGCGTGCGCAGGCGGCCCTCGCCCTGGCGGCCGCGTTGGCCCTCCCCGGCCCAGAACTCCTCGGCCATGGCGAACACGATGTCCCACTGCGCCGCATTGGTGTCCTGCGCCTCATCGACCAGGATGTGGTCGAACCGGCGATCGAGCTTGTAGCGGATCCACTCGGACAGTTCCGAGCGCCCGAGCAGCGCGGCGGCCTGGCGGATCTGGTCGTCGAAGTCGATCAGGCCCTCGCGTCGCTTCGCCTCGTCCCACGCCAGCGCGAAGGCGCGACCCAGGCGCAGCGCCGGGACGAGCCGGTCGGCCAGCGCCAGCAGCGCCGCCAGGTCCTGCACCTGGGCGATGCATTCGCCCACCCGCAGGATGTGCTCCTCGTAGTCCGGGTCGCGCTTGAGGATGTTGGCGAGCCGCTTGGGGGCGCCGGTGGTCTTGGTGAACAGGCCCTGGTGGAGGTCGATCAGCGCCTTGGCCCGCACCTCGGGCTCGGCGGCCAGCCAGGCGGCGATCGCCTCGGCACCCTCGCGGCCGGTGTCGGTCGGCCAGGCGCTGAGCGTCGCGTGACAGCGGCGCAAGGCGGCGACATCGAACGCATCGTCGCTGCACATCCGCGCCAGCATACCGATGTCGGCGTCGCTCGGCAGACCGAGCAGGCGCAGCACGTTGGGGCGCATCGGCTCCTGCCATCCGCCCGGACCCAGCCAAGCCTCGCGAGCAGAGGCGCAGCGCAGCAGGAAGCTCTGCACCGCATCCGGTCCCATCCGGAGCGACAGGTCCGCCACCGCGCCGAGCAGCTGCGGATCGCCCAGCGGGTCCGCCTCGGCGGCAACCAGCAGGTCGGCGAGGACCTGGCGCGCGAGCAGCACCTTTTCGCGATCCTCCATCGGCCGCGTGCCCGGCAGCAGTCCGGACTCGAGCGGGAACGCCGCCAGCAGCCATTGCGAAAACGCGTGGATCGTGTCGATCCGCAGGCCACCACCCGGGCTGTCGAGCACGCTCGCGAACAGCGTGCGTGCGTGTGCGCGATCGTCCGGGCCGAAGACCGCGCCGATGGCCTGGAGTTCACCGGTCAAGGAGATGTCGTCGAGGCGCACCCAGCTGGCCAGCTTCTCGTTAATGCGCGCCGCCATTTCGGTCGCGCCGGCCTTTGTGAAAGTGAGGCACAGGATCTGCGAGGGTTCGATCTCGGGCCGCAACAGCAGGCGCAGCACGCGGCTCGACAGGACCTGCGTCTTGCCGGTGCCTGCCGACGCCGACAGCCACACCGTATCCTCCGGCGCGACGGCGAGCATCTGGCTGCCTTGCAGGCGATGCGGGCCGCTCATGCCGCGTCCTCCCCGCCCAGTTGCACGATCCACTCGTCGAGCCGCATCAGCTGGTCGTAGTCGGCATATCCGGGCAGGTCCGGATTGAGCCGCGCGGTGAACGGCTCGCCGCCCAGGATCCAGCGATCAAGCGCATCGTCGAGGTAGCGGATCGTTTCTGGCAAAAAACGATCGCGCGCGATGCCCGACTTGCGATTGCCCTCCAGCACCGGCTCGGTCCAGTATCCGAACTGCTCCTTGCCGGCTTGCTTGGCAAGCGACCAGTACTCGAAGCGCTGCGCCTCTCCGGTGATTGTCTCACCGACGGCGTCCTTGAACCCGCCATGGCTGGCGATCAGACCAATCAGCCCGAGTTGGAGCGCAAAGCCCTCCTGCACCCGCCGCGCCGAGGGCGGTTGGCCGGTCTTGTAGTCGATCACCGCCAGAGCGCCATCCTCGCAAGCATCGATGCGGTCGGCCCGGGCCTGCAGGCGCACGCCGCGCCACTCGATCCTGCCATCGACCTCGGTGGCGAGCACACGGCGGCCGCTCGCGCGCTGTCCTGCGATCTCCTCGCCTACCCAGTCGAGCGCGGCGAGCAGACGCGGACGCCACAGCGCGCGCATCAGCGGGTGAGCGCTCAGCTCGTCCATCACCTCTTCGGCGATGTTGCGCAGCATTGCCGGCGGCTCGCCTGCCTTGTGCCAGCGGTCGAGAATGGCGTGCACCGCCGTGCCCTTCCACGCCGCGCTCGGCTCGGCATCGAGCGGGTCGAGGGCTCGCAACCGCAGGATGGCGTTCGCATAAAACTGATAAGGGTCGCCGCGCAGGCGATCGAGTCCGGTGACCGACAGTGCGACGCGGCGCTGCTCGGCCGTCGGCATCGGCTTGGGACGGGGATAAGGCGAGGCGGCCGGAGCTTCGTCGATCAGGCGCGCGAGGCGAACTGCGTCTTGCTCGACCAACTCGGCCGCCGCCTTGTCGCCCAGCATCGCCTTGACCCGCAGCACGAAGCGCGAGGGGATCACGGGCGAACTCTCGTCCCGCCGTGCCCAGCTCAGCACCACCTCGGGCGCGCCGAGCGCCGCCGCAAGATCGTGCGCGGAAAGGCCGATGCGAAAGTCGGCTCCGGGCACGCCGAGCGCGCGCAGCAAGGCGGGCGGCAGCAGCGCATCGGGGCTGGGACTGGCCGGCCATACACCTTCCACCAGTCCACCGCAGATCACGAGATCGGCGCGGCTCATCCGCGCTTCCAGCAGGCCATAGATCGCCACGCGCGGATGCCCGCCCCAAGGCGGACGGACGGAGACGCGTTCCATCGCATCGCGCAGAACGGCATGGAGTTCCGCAGGGTCGAGGCGGCTCTGCGTCTGCCGAGCCGCCTCGCGCAGATCCTCGACGAACTGCGCGAGCGCGCGGCCGTCGGGTCGGCTCCACAGCCCCTCACCACACAACGCCTCGCCGCCGGCGGCAACGGCGTCGATCAATTCGGAAAGCAACGCCTCCTCGCCGTGCACGAACAAGGGCGCGAGAGTGGCTTCGACCCCGGTCCACCACTCGCCCAGTCTCGCCTCTTCGGCCTTGGCTCGCAGCGGCTCCAGGCCGGGTCCCGGCCGTGGACCGCGCAGTGCCAGATCGAGCGCACGGGCCTGCTCGAGCCACATCGCCCGCTCCTCGCCCGCAGCGACCAGCGGATGGGTAAGCAGCGCTATCAGCGGCACCGGCGCGGCCTGTTCGGCGATCAGCTCGGCCAGCAGCAGCAGCACGCGCGCAGCGGCCGTCTGCGGCAGGGGCCGTCCTGCGGTATCGTCCGCCACGATCCCCCAGCGGCCGAGCTGCACGACCACGCGGCCGGCCAGGTTGCGGTCGGGCGTCACCAGCGCGACGCGGCGCTCGGGCACTTCCAGCGCCTGGCGGATCAGCACCGCGATCGCCTGGGCCTCGGCCGCGGGCGTCGCACTCTCCATCAGGCGAACGCCCGCAAGCCGGCGATCCTTCGCCGCCAGCTGCGACCAGCGCGCCGAAGGTGTGGGCGGCAGGAACAAGTTGGAGATCGCGCGGCTGCGCTCGGGCGGCGAGGCAGCTAGGCCGGCGCGATGCCAGGTCTGCACCTCATCGCGGGCGATGCCCATTCGGTGCAGCAGAAGCTTGAGATGGTACTGCGGGTGCGTCACCGCGTCATTGCGCCCGAACGGCGGATCGCCCGGCTCGACCGGAGCGCCTGCGGTGCCGAGCGCATCCCATACCTCCTTGTCGAGCGCCAGGTCGAGATCGGGCAGAATCACACTTCCGCGCGGCAGTTCCGAAACCACCCGCAGCAACCTCGCCAGCGCGGGCGAGGCGCTCGTCACCCCTGCCGCGACAACCGGGTTTGCCGGCGGCGCCTTGACCCAATGCTGCGCAGCATAGTCGAATAGCCGGTTGCGCCGCTCAGGGGCATCGACTTCGCCGCAAGCGGCCAGATCGGCGATCCAGTGCTGCTGGACCATCAGGAACGTGCGCGTCGCCTCCCGCCAGTGCTCGGCGAGTTCGCCCACCAGGCCGATCACCTCGTCCGACATGAGATCCACGGGGGCAATGCCCTCGATCGCGAGGCGATCCATGCTGCGCCCGATCTCGAAGGCGCGACGCAGCAGCACGGCACCGGCGCCTGCCGCCTCGCCCTCTACGGTGCGCAGGTGCTCGGCAAGGCGGAGCCAGCGGCGCGTGGGGTCGGCCGCAGGCGGGATGTCGGCAGCGCCGAGCGGGTCGAGCAAGGGGCCGAGCGTCTCGTCGAGGTCGATGTCCCCGACGACGGTCATGCGCGGCAGCAGCATGCCGGCGCCCGAGTGCCGGACCATCGCCTCGGTGACGATGCGGACCGCGCGGCGGCTCGGCAGCAGCAGGGTCAGGCGTGCAAGACCGAAATCCGACTCGGCATAGCGAGGAACCAGACCCGCGACGAGCGCATCGGCGAAGCCACGGTGCGCGGCGATCGAGTAGACTTGGGGGCCGGGGCGGTCAGGCATGGGCGAGATGACACACTCGCCGGTCAAGATGCCTTACGACGTCCTTCTCCTCGCCGCCCCCGCGAAGGCGGGCGCCCCGTCTATTCTTCAGCCGAACACCAGAGCCCCAAGGAAGCGGGGCCCCCGCCTGCACCGAGGCAACAAAGGTTTGAAGCGGCGGCGCGCCTGGCTCACACACGCGTCAGCCAGTCCTCCGTCACCCGCACCGCTTGCGGATCGCCGACCTCGAACCACACGCCGGTGTGCGACACGCCATGGAGCCGCCCCTCCTCGATCGCACGGTTCCACAGCACGTTGGTCGAGAACGCACCTTCGGGCGCCTCCCGCATCAGGCGGTGGGAGACCAGCTGGATGCCCGAGTAGATGAACGGCGCAATACGGCCCGAGCGCCGGCGCGAGACGCGGCCCCGGCCATCCAGGTGGAAGTCGCCCTTGCCCTTGTAGTTGAGCGCACGAGCGTGCGGCACAAGCAGCAGCAGCGCGTCCATTTGTTCCGGGTCCCACGCGGCGGAGAGCTCGGCGAAGGCGTTGCGCGGACCTTCCAACCAGATGTTATCGCTGTTGAGCGCGAAGAACGGATCGGGCAGCAGGCCAAGCGCCTTGGTCATGCCCCCGCCGGTTTCCAGCAGCAGGTCGCGCTCGTCGGAGATCGTCACCGCCGGCCCGCGATCGCGCTTGCGCAAGTGCGCCTCCAACGCATCGGCCAGGTAGTGGACATTGACGACCGCCTTGTCGATGCCCGCCGCATCGAGCTGGTCGAGCGCGTAGTCGATCAAGGGCTTGCCCGCGACGCGCACCAGCGGCTTGGGCTGCGTCGCGGTGAGCGGGCGCATCCGCTTGCCGAGCCCGGCGGCAAGCACCATGGCGGTGTCGCTGGCAAGAGTGGTGCTCATGCCGGGAAGCTCCCCCCGGATGCTTGACGCAGGTGCGCAGGGACATTGACCTCGAACCAGGCCGCGACCGGAGCGAGGGCTGGATGCGCCAGATCGCGTTCCAGCTGGCGCCATACACGCGGGATGAGGTCGAGGTAGCGCGGCTTGCCGTCGCGCTTCCACAGCCGCACGAAGATGCCGACGATCTTGGTGTTCCGCTGCGCACCGAGCCGGGCGTAGTCCGCCAGGAACGTGTCGCGATTGTCACCGGTCGCGGCGATGTAGCGATCGATCATCGCCGCTTCCACCTCGGGCGAAACGTCGCGCCGGGCATCCTGCAGCAGCGAGACGAGGTCGTAGGCTGGGTGTCCGACCAGGGCATCCTGGAAGTCGAGCAGGCCCTGCTTGTGGAGCGCGCCCAGCAGCATGATGTTCTCGGCATGGTAATCCCGCAGCACGGTGACGCCGGGGCGCTGGCGCGGCAGCAGCGGGGCGAGCGCCTGCTCCCATGCGGCGGTGTAGCCCGCTGCGTCGGCATAGAGGTTCTGCGCCGGGCAGTACCATTCTGTGAACAGCCGCACCTCGCGCAGGTACTCGCTCATCGAGTAGTCGAGGAAGGGACCGGCAGGCAGCGCCCGCAAGGCGACGAGTGCGTCGATCGCGCCCTTGTAGACCTCGATCTCGTCGGCCGGGTACTCGTCGAGGTAGTCGCGCATGCGGGCGGTGCCGAAATCCTCCAGCAGCACCAAGCCCTGCTCGGCCTTGTCGGCCAGGATGCGCGGTGCGCGCATGCCGTTTGCGTCCAGCCAACGGGCCGCGCGCAGGAACGGTTGCGGATCCTCGTTGGGGGGCGGCGCATCCATCAGCAAGGCCGTCTCCTCGCCGCGGCTGACGCGGAAGTAGCGGCGGAACGAGGCATCACCGGGCAGCGGCTCGATCGCGGCATCGCGCCAGCCGGCCGTGGCGAGGAAGGTATCGACGCCGGCAGGGAGGGTCATCGCGCAGCCCTCGCGAAGGATACTGCGAGACGATCGGTGCCAGACATGCTCGTCGCCCCCGCAAAGGCGGGGGGGCCGCTCACTTGCGACATTTCGCCCCCTGGCAGAAGAAAAGCGGGGTCTCCGCCTTCGCGGGGACGACGGAGTTCTTGTTCGGCTTTCGAGCGCGAAAGGATCGTTACCATGGAAGCCGCCCTAGCCAATCCGTCCCCGCTTCGACAATGGCGATCCGCCCATCATCCTCAGCTTCCAGCCGGATCGAGAGGCAGCCCGGCTCATGCGCGAAGCCACCGGCCTGCTCGGGCCATTCGGCGATCAGGGCCGCGCCCTCGCGATAGTCGTCGAGGCCGATCTCCTCGGCTTCGCTGGGGCGCGAGAGGCGGTAGAAGTCGGCATGGACGACCGGCAGCCGCACCGTGGGCGGCTCGTACAGCTCGATGATGGCGAAGCTCGGCGACGGCACTTCGCCCGCGTGCCCCAGCCCGGAGATGATCGCGCGCGCCAGGGTCGTCTTGCCCGCGCCGAGATCGCCGGACAGCGCCACCACGTCGCCGGCGCGCAACTCGTGGGCGATCCGCGCGCCAAGGTGCGTCATGGCGGCCAGATCGGGAAGCTTGACCCTCACGGCAGCTCCACGATGGCGGCAGTGCCCTGCCCCGGCTCCGACAGCAGCCGCAGCGTGCCTCCGTGCGCCTGGATCAACTGCCGCGCGAGGGGCAGGCCCAGGCCCTGCCGGCGCTCTACAGTGGCGCCATCGACACCGATCTTCAGCCCGTCGAGCGCGCGGGCGAGCGACTCCCTGTCCATGCCCGGCCCGTTGTCGGACACGACGATCTGCGCGACGCTGCGCCCGCCCTGCTTCTCCCGCGCGACCTGGACGAGGATGCGCCCGCCTTGCGGGGTCGCGGCGATGGCATTGTCGACCAAGTGCCCGATCGCACGCACAAGACGGCGTCGATCGCCCTTGATCGAGCCCATGAGGTTGCTGCCTTGCAGGTCCAGCGAGAGGCCGGCACGGGTGATGCGCAAGGATCGCTCCTCCACCACCGCGCGCACCAACGGCATCAGTTCGATGTCCTCGCTGGCGAGCGGCAGCAGACCCGCCTCGCTTTGCGAGAGGTCCAGAATCGTCTCGATCTGCTCGCCCAGGCGCTCGGCCGAATCGATGATCGCCTTGACGTAGTCGCCGCCCGCCTCGCTCAACTCACCCCCAACGCCGGCCTGAAGCAGTTCGGCAAAGCCACCGATCGAGGTCAGCGGCGTGCGCAGCTCGTAGCTCATGTTGGCCAGGAACCGCGTCTTGATCGCGTCGGCTTCCTCCAGCGCGCTGTTGCGCTCGCGCAGTGCCGCCTCGGCGTTCTGGGATGCGGTGATGTCGAGCACGGTGAGCAGGCCGTTGCCATCGGGCAGCGGCACTCCGGCAAATTCGAGCACGCGCCCATCGGCCAGAGCGATGCGGCCGCTGGTCTGCGCACGGTCGAGCGTCGCGGCACGCACCACGTCGCCCACCGTCTTGGCCTGGTTGGGATCGCGCAGGCGTGGCGAGATCTTGCCCAGCAGCGCCTCGATATGCGGATGGGTGTCGAGAAAGTCGGTCGCGAGCCCCCAGTCGGTGGCAAAACGCCGGTTCCACAGCTGCATGCGTCCATCCGGCGCGAAGACCGCGACGGATTCGAACAGGCTGTCGAAAGTTGCGGTGCGGGTACGCAGCAGGGTGTCGCGCACGGCCGATAGCCGCAGTTGCTCGGTGCGATCCTCGGCGATCAACAGCAGGCCGCCATCGGGCACCGGCTGCGCGACAATGCGCAAGTGGGTGCCATCGGCGAGCGGCCAGGCCTCTTCCTGCGTTTCGTTGGCGGCGAACCAGGCCGCCCGCTCGCGGCGCCATGCGGGGAAGTCACGGACTTCGGGAACCCGACCCATGTCGCGCGCCGCGTCGAGCAGGCGCTCGAACGCGGGCGGGTCGATCATCGAGGTCGGCGAGAGCTTGAACAGGCTTTGGAACGGGCGGTTGGCGAAGGTCAGGCGGCGCTTGGCATCGAACTGCGCGACGCCGGCCGAGAGCTGGTCGAGCATCGAGCGCTGCGCTTCGCGGAAGGCGCGGAAGGCGCGCGCCATCTCCTCCAGGTCCTCGACATCGACGGCATAGCCCGCGATCCCCTCGGTGCCGAGCGGCAGATCGTGGACGCGATATGCGCGTCGCTGGTTGTCGATGGTGACGGAGACCAACCGCTCGATCGGCGTGCCCTTCACCGCGGCCTGCAGCGCGACCTGGGCGGCGCTGAGACCGTCGACGGTTTCCACCAGCTCGACGCCGCTATCGACGACTTGCGCCGCACTCTCGCCACCGAGCGCGCCGACATAGGCCGAGTTGACCAGCCTCAAGGTGCCGTCGGCCCGACGAAACCACATCGGCATCGGGGCCGCTTCGATCAGCGAGACGAGCGCCGTGAAGTCGCCACGCGCCTGCGCGGCCTCCTGGCGCAGCGTCACGAGCTCGCTCTCGCTGTCGCTGAAATCGAACACCCAGACCAGCGCGGCGCCACCGGGCGAGACTTGCGGGTCGGCAAGGTGCCCGCGCAGGGCGAGGCTGCGATCGGAGCCACGGGGCGTCGCGACCATGCGGAAGGGTGCGGCGGTCTTCTGCGTGCGCAGGACCGCTTGCGTCAGCTCGGCCAGGGCCTCCGACCTCAGTCCCTTGGAGCCGCTGTCGAGTTCGCTGAGGAACTGCGGCACGCTATCGAGGCCGAGCCACTGCGCCAGGCGCGGCGAGGCTTCGATGCGGCCATCGGTACGCACCAGCAGGGGAAGCGCCGGCGATTCCTCGACCATGCGGGCAAGCCGCCGGCCCGAACGCTGGATCGCATCGGCACGCCGCTGGCGCAGCCGCGCCGCGACGATCGTCCAGGCAGCCGCGATCGTCCAGCTCGCAAGCAGCAGGCCGAGCAGAACGGGTACGATGCGATCCTGGTCCATCGCCTGCGGCTATGCGGTGAGAGGGCGGCTATGACAATGGCAGTTGCGCGTCACGATCGTCAGGCCGGCTGCCACATCGTCGTCACCCACGTGCGGACGGGCGCGTCGCGTATGGGGACGAAATTATCTGCTCGTCGGACCAACATAATTCTTCGTCATTCCCGCGAAAGCGGGAATCCATCTCCGGAGCCCTCCGGAGAGACCTCGGTGCGACCTAAAATGCCGACCGTTCAGGAGATGGATCCCCGCTTTCGCGGGGATGACGAAGGTTGTTGTGCGACGGTGAGGCGCGATCAGTACCGGTAGTGATCGGCCTTGAACGGCCCCTGCTGCGGCACGCCGATGTAGTCGGCCTGCTTCTGGCTCAGTACCGTCAGCTTCACGCCCAGCTTCTCGAGGTGCAGAGCGGCGACCTTCTCGTCGAGGTGCTTGGGCAGCACGTAGACGCTGTTCTGGTACTGCTCGGATTTGGTCCACAGCTCGATCTGCGCCAGCGTCTGGTTGGTGAAGCTGGCCGACATCACGAAGCTGGGGTGGCCGGTAGCGCAGCCCAGGTTCACCAGGCGGCCCTTGGCGAGGATCAGGATCTGCTTGCCGTCAGGGAACTCCACCAGGTCGGTGCCCGGCTTCACTTCGGTCCACTTGTAGTTGTCGAGCGCGCTGATCGCGATCTCGGAGTCGAAGTGGCCGATGTTGCACACGATGCTCATGGGCCTCATCGCCTTCATGTGCTCGGCGGTGATGACGGCCTCGTTGCCGGTCGCGGTCACGAAGATATCGGCGCGCTGCACCGCTTCTTCCATGGTGACGACCTCGTAGCCCTCCATCGCCGCCTGCAGTGCGCAGATCGGGTCGATCTCGGTGACCATGACGCGGGCGCCGCCATTGCGCAGCGATGCGGCCGAGCCCTTGCCGACATCCCCGAAGCCGGCGACGCAGGCGACCTTGCCGGCCAGCATCACATCGGTGGCGCGGCGGATCGCATCGACCAGCGATTCCTTGCAGCCGTAGAGGTTGTCGAACTTCGACTTGGTGACGCTGTCGTTCACGTTGATCGCCGGGAACGGCAGCTTGCCTTCCTTGGCGAGATGGTAAAGGCGGTGGACCCCCGTCGTGGTTTCTTCCGAAACGCCCTTGATCGCCTTGACCGAGGCGGTCAGGTAGCCGGGCTTCTCACGCAGGAAGTTCTTCAGCGCGCGGACGAACTCGATCTCCTCGGCATTGCCGGGCTCGAACAGGGGCTCACCCGCTTCGACACGTGCGCCCCACAGCGCGAACATGGTGGCGTCGCCGCCATCGTCGAGGATGAGATTGGCGGTGAGGTCAGGGTCGCCCTCGCTCGACCAGTCGAAGATCTTGCCGACATAGTCCCAGTAATCGGCCAGGCTCTCGCCCTTGATGGCGTAGACCGGAATGCCGGCAGCGGCGATGGCGGCGGCGGCGTGGTCCTGCGTCGAGTAGATGTTGCAGGTGGCCCAGCGGACTTCGGCGCCGAGCGCGACAAGCGTCTCGATCAGCACCGCGGTCTGGATCGTCATGTGCAGCGAGCCGGTGATCCGCGCGCCCTTGAGCGGCTGCGAAGCGCCGAACTCCTGCCGCAGCGCCATCAGGCCGGGCATCTCGGTTTCGGCGATCGCGATCTCGGCGCGGCCATAATCGGCCAGGCCGATGTCGGCGATGGCATAGTCCTTGGTCAGCTCGGCAGTAGCCACGGGCACACTCCTGGTACGTCGTCGGGGCGGCGCGCAGACGAGCGCGCCTCGGATGCCCGTCCCTTAGCGTCGCCGGAGATGAGAGGCAAATATAAAGGTTTCTTTATATGCCATTCCAGAAGCACAGGTCAGTCCCGTGTCGTCGCGAAGCGAGTGGCCTGCCGCTTGGGGAGGATCTGATCCGCCGCCTCGATCAAGGTCGCCGAGCCCTGCACCATGGCGAGACCGCGCGTCACCGTCTGCAGTTCCTCGCAGTCGAGCCACGGATGCCCACCACGGTACTGCGCGGCCAGACGTGCATTCATGCGCTCGAAGGCCGAAGCCGCGGCGATTGAGCCATGACGCTGGACGAGCTGCGCGCGCAACTGCTGCGCAGCCTTCGCGATCGCCGAACGATGCGCTTGCGAGAACGCGGCATAGGCGCTGCGAAAGTCGCTGCTCGATCCGCTGCAATGCTTGCTGGTCACCTGGAGCATGACGTCGAGACGATGCAGCTGTTCGGCGCCATCGACCGTCGGCATGGCGGCGGCCTGGCTCATCCTGGTGGCGATGAACAGTCCGCACGCGAGCACCCCCGCCAGCCTGGGCAATGCCTTCCGGGCACCAGCTACCTTGCGCATTCCTTCAACCTCCCACGCCATTACAGCCGCGAGAGCAGGATTGTCCGCACATGGTTACCGTGGGTTTAACGGCGCGAACTAATCTCCCTTAACCAACAGGGGGCGTTGCCGCCGGGCAACAGGACCGTATATCTGCGCCCCAAGCGATTCACTTTTGCAAAAGGACGAATGCCATGACCATCGCCGTTGGAGACAAGCTGCCCGACGTGAAGCTGACCAAGGTGACCGAGAGCGGTCCCGAACAGGTTCAGGCTTCAGAATACTTCGCGGGCAAGAAGGTCGCGCTGTTCTCGGTCCCGGGCGCTTTCACGCCGACCTGCTCGGCCAAGCACCTGCCCGGCTTCGTGGAGAAGGCGAGCGAACTGAAGGCCAAGGGCATCGACGAGATCGCCTGCACCGCCGTCAACGATGCCTTCGTCATGGGCGCCTGGAACAAGGCGTCGGGCAGCGAGGACGTGACCATGCTCGCGGACGGCAACGGCGATCTCGCCGAAGCGGTCGGCCTGGTCATGGACGGCTCGGGCTTCGGCATGGGCAAGCGCGGCCAGCGCTTCTCGATGGTCGTCAACGACGGCGTGGTCGAGCAGCTCAATGTCGAGCAGCCGGGCCAATTCGAGGTGAGCTCGGCCGACTACATGCTGGGCAAGCTCTGACGATCGACGGAGGGAGCGGTGCACGATCGCTCCCTCTGCCGTTGCGAACATCTATCTGGGGTGAGTGGTATGGCGCGGTCGGTCATCGTGACGGGCGGTTTCGGAGTTTTGGGGCAAGCCGTAGCGGAGGCATTCGCCGCGCTGGGCGACAAGGTGGCGCGGATCGACTTCGCTCCCGAGGCGACCAAGCCTCTGGCGGGTGCGGTGGACATCGGCGGGATCGACCTGACAGAGGCGAACGCAACGCAAGCCGCGCTCGATAAGGTGGCGGCGGCGCATGGCGGCATCGACGTGCTCGTCAACGTCGCGGGTGGCTTCACCTGGGAGACGTTGGAAGGTGGCTCGATCGCCTCGTTCTCGCGCATGCATGCCATGAACCTGCTCACCAACGCCACCATCACCCAGCTTGCCTTGCCCGCGTTGAAGAACTCAGGCGCGGGCCGCATCGTCAACATCGGCGCGGGCGGCGCCGTGAAGGGCGCGATGGGCATGGCGTCCTATGCGGCGTCGAAGTCCGGCGTGCATCGCCTGACCGAGGCGCTGGCTGAGGAGCTGGCCGGAACCAGCGTGACCGTCAACGCGGTCCTGCCCAGCATCATCGACACTCCGACCAATCGCGCCGACATGCCCGACGCCGACACCTCGACCTGGGTCAAGCCCGAGGCGATCGCGAAAGTTATCGTGCTGCTGGCGTCCGCGGATGCAGGCGCCGTCAGCGGCGCGTTGATCCCCGTCTCACGCGGCGGCTGAGCGAGCCGGGCTGAAACCCTGCGACGATCGGCTCAGCGGCGCGGCACCCACACCGCCGCGCCTTCATCCCGCCAGATCCGGCGCCAGCCACTGTCTGGCCGATCCAGGGCATCGCACAACGCCGTGGTATGGCTCGGGCGCAGCAGGAAGGCGGCGGGGCGGTAGCGCCGCTCGATCCGGCGCAGGGTGTAAGTGCCGGCGAGCACGTCGCCATAGCGGCTCCACTCGCCATCCGTGTAGCGGTAGTATCGGCCATCCAGAGTGACGCGCCAGCGGGGATAGCCTGCATCGATCAACACGCCGCCAAACTCGGGCTCCGTGAAAATCGTGCCGCGTACCTCCGTGCCGCGCAGTGTCGCGACGGCTGCGAGGGGCAGGTTGTCGGAGAACCGTGTCGGCCACATCAGCGAGGTGACGACGCTGACCAGCGCCACGCCTAGCCAAGTCGCCACACGATACGACTGACCGAAGCGCTGACGCCCCACGCTGACGGCGATGACGGGAATGGTGGTGATCGCCCAGAACAGGACGAAGCGATAGGCGGTTACCGTCGCGGCGAGCATGACCAACATGACCGCCAGGTCGCTCCAGGCCACACGATGCCTGCGACGCCAGGCTATCCCCAGCGCGATCAGCGTCAGCCCGCCCACGGGCAAGGCATTGGTAAGGTTGGCAGGTATCCAGAGCGGCAGCCACTCGCTGGCGCCCACTGCGATGCTGGCCTGCGCATTGCGTGCCGAAACCGCGAGGATGTTCAAGCCATCCGGCGTTGCGAACATGCTTACCAGGGCGACCGGGACCAGCAGCGCCGATGCCCAGGGCGGAGCGCTCCGACTGTCCTCGGCGCGATGACGTAGCCAGGCGGCCCAGCCACCTGCCGCATGTGCCGCCAAGGCCATGGCGCCGATGCTGGCCGACGGGTGTAGGTTTTGCCACAGGACCAGCAGCGCCGTCCCTGCCGCCACGGTCTTCCAGGTCCGCAGCTGAAGCTTGAGCAGAGCCAGCAGAGCGCCAAAGCACAGCGCGCCGAAGGTCTGCGGCCGGATGCTGGCGGCGGGAAGCGCCGCGATGAAGCTGAGCGCCAGCGCCAGCGCGACTGCACCAGCCGCGGCGCCCTGGCGGCGGCAGGCGGCCGCGAGCACCCAGAACCCGCCGCACCAGCATAGTGCGTCGAACACGCGCAGCCCGGTCCAGCCGCCCTGCTCCCGAACCCAGGCGAAGACTGCCTGGCCAAGCCACGCCACGGTCGGCAGTGCCTGTCCCAGATGGGTGACCGCGAACGGCTCGTGGCGGATAGGGCCGCCCCGCTGCAGGATCAGCTCGCCCAGCTTGAGCTGCCAGAAGATGTCGACGTCCCAGACCGGGCGCAGCAGCAATACGCCAAGGCACACTGCCGGAACGAGCGCGCAGACCCAGCCTGCGCCCGAGCGTCTGCCTGCCTGCGCGGCGGCCTGCGTTACGTCGTCACCTGGCGGAGGGGGCGGCACCATGCCCCCGCGCTTGCCGGATCAAGCCCGTGCGCTCAAGCCCCGGATGGATGCTGCGTCAATAACCCATCAGCTTGAGCACTTCGGTGCGGCTGCGCGTGTCGTCGAGGAACGTGCCCATCATGCGACTGGTGATCATGCCGACGCCGGGCGTGCGCACACCGCGCGCGGTCATGCAGGCATGGCTCGCCTCGATCACGACGGCGACGCCGTGCGGCTTGAGGTTCTCCCAGATGCACTGCGCCACTTCCGCCGTCAGGCGCTCCTGGATTTGCAGGCGGCGCGCGTAGCCGTGCAGCACGCGGGCAAGCTTGGAGATTCCGACCACGTGGTTGCGCGGCAGATAGGCAATCGCCGCCTTGCCGATGATCGGCGCCATGTGATGCTCGCAGTGCGACTGGAACGGGATGTCCTTCAGCAGCACGACCTCGTCATAGCCGCCGACTTCCTCGAAGATACGCTCTAGGTGGATCGCCGGATCCTCGGCGTAGCCCTGGCAATACTCGCGCCAGGCGCGGGCGACGCGCTTGGGCGTGTCGAGCAGGCCCTCCCGCTCCGGATCGTCGCCGGCCCAGCGGATCAGCGCGCGGATCGCATCCTGCACATCTTCCGGCACCGGGGGCTTGCCGGTGGGCTCGTCTTCATCAGGACCGACCAGGCTGCTCATCCCACTTTGCTCCTTGTGACGCGCTTTCTCGCTGCGGAGAAGCGCTTACGCAATCCTGGTTTCTGCAACACACCGCGACGCCGGAACAGACCTTTCCGATCGATCGGCTCGAAGAGTTCGCCCGGGCGTTCCGCATCGAGCAGCGCACTGTCTGCCAGAGCCTTCTCGGCATCGTTCAACTCCGGCAATTCCAACGGGCGCACGTGCTTGCCGTCGCGCGGCAGGGCGAGCATCATCGCCGCCATCGATCCGTGCTCTTCGATGAGCGACGCGACCCGATCCTCATCGATCCCGCAGTGTTCCGCGATCAGCGAGTGCCGCAGCGCGGTAATCTTAGGCCCGACGTCGCGGTTGGCAGGCCGCGCCACGTCGATGAACACGTCGCATTCGCTATCGAGCCCCATCGACCGGTTGTTCATATTGGCCGAACCGATGCGCAGGATCTCATCGTCGATGATGGTGAGCTTGGCGTGGACATAGATCGGCGTCCCGCCCGAGGTGTGCGGCACGACGATCTGGAACCGGCCGGCATGGTCCACCTCGCCCACGGCCCTGACGAGCCGAGCGCGTGCCGAATCCATCGCCACTTGCTCCAGCCAGCCATCGGCAGTGATGGGATTTACGATCAGGATCTCCGGCGGGTCTTCCTCTATAAGGCGCTGGCAGATGGCTTCGGCGATGCGGCGGGAGGCGAAGTACTGCGTCTCGGCATAGATGAAGCGCTTGGCGCGGGCGATCTGCTCGACGAACAGGTTCTCGATCTCGGCAACCTGCGCGCAGTCCCCCCACTTGGCGCGGGTGCGAGCGATGCCGATCTCCACGTTCTCGAACTCGGCGCGGAGCGTTTCGGGCCAAGGACTCTCGTCCTGCGGCTTGCACGGCGGCATGTCCTCGCCGCCCGCCACCTTCCAGCGGTCGCGGCCGAGTTCGCCCAGCGCGGCAGCCACTTCGCCCTCCATCATCATCGTCACGTCGTGCCAGGGGCCGTAACTGCGCCCCGTCGGGCGGCGGCGGCGCTTGTCCTTGTGGATATGCTCTCGGGTATCCCAGCGGTCGGTGGTCATGTCGATGCCGCCGCAGACTGCCAGCCTTTCGTCGATCACGACGATCTTCTGGTGATGGCTGCACCCGACCGGATGCGCGGAATCGAACTTGAAATCGATTGATCGGCTCATTGCCCAACGCACCAGATCGATGACCATGGTTCCGCGCAGCACCGACTTGAGCAGTGCTACGTTCCACTTGAGTAGGCGGATCTCCAACTCGGGCGTATGATGCGCCAGCCAAAGCATGAATGAGCCGAGACGCGCGGGATACCGCTTTCCCTTCCCCAGGTTCCACCAGCGCCGCCCTGCCGAAAGCAGGATGCGCGTATCGAAGTCCCAGCCGATCAGGAAGACGCGCTGCTTTGCCTTGCACATGGCGTCGCGCATCAGCTCGAAATAATCGGCCGCATCGATCACGACGTGCGCCTTGTCGGCCATGGCATAGCGCCACACCGAGCGAGAATGCCCCTCTTCGCCTGCCGTGTCTTCCATAAGCCCGCCCTGCTCCTCGGCGCTAAAAGCATCAAGGAAAAGCTATGTTCCCTTCGCGGCATTTACCCCCCCCACGGCATTTACCCCCGACAAGGTGCGGATCGTCGTAGATCAATGGCGCGATCAAAAATGGCAGTATCTAAGATGAGTGAGCGCGAATAGCCGATGCCGTTCCGACATGATGCAACGGCAAAGTCGTACCTCACGCAACGAAGCGGATGGTTGTCCTCTCTTCCGTCGAGAAGTCCGAAGTACTCGCCTCCGCCTATCCTTGGCACGGCCCAACGAGCCGTTCATGTAGGCTCCAGCGCAAACCCCTAGGATTGTGGGCAATTGCCGTTGCTCATGCGCCGCCGCCGGTAGACCGGTCGGAACAGCAAAGGCGGTTCGGTGTTATTGAGCTCAGGTTTCCCAACTACGAAGGAGTTCGCAATGAAGAAATCGCTGATCGTCGCTTCGCTCGCCGCCGTGTCTATGACGCCGCTTGCCGCACACGCTCAGGCAGCGCCCGCTGGCGCCGCTCCCGCCGCCGCTGCACCGGCCGCAGCTTCTACGCCGACAGTAGGCGCCAAGGTGTTCGACACGCAAGGTGGCGAAGTCGGCACGATCGAGAAGCTGGAAGGCACGAATGCGGTCGTCTACACCGGCACCAAGCGCGCTACCCTGCCCGTCTCCGCGATTGCGAAGAGCGACAAGGGCCTCGTCATCAGCATGACGCAGGCACAGCTGAACGCCGCCGTGGCCGCCGCCGAGACCAAGACCGCTGGCGCCCTGGACACCGCTCTGGTCGCCGATGCCAAGATCAAGAGCAAGGATGGCCAGCAGGTCGGCACCGTCCAGAAGGTCGAGGGTGACAACGTGACCGTAGCCCTGACCGACGGCAATCCGGTGACGATCACCAAGCAGTACCTCTCGGTCGGCGCCGATGGCGGCCTGGCGCTGACCATGAACTCGGCTGAGTTCAAGTCGGCGGTCGCTGCCGCATCGCAGAGCGCTTCGACCGCGACTGCCGGTGCTGACGCGAAGGCGAACACCAACGCGCAGTCGGCCGCGACCGAGGCGCCTGCCGGTAACTAAGCCGCTCCCGTGAGTGCGCGAAGGGGCCGGGCAGCACACGCTGTCCGGCCCCTTCTTCGTCGTGGTTCAGGCAGGCGCGACCGGTGAGCGGCTTAGCACCGCCGCCGACCGCTGCCCCTCCGCCACGTTGCTTACAGCTTGGCCGAAAGCGTCAGCACCGCCGAGCGCGCATCGCCCGGCGTGGCCCAGCCATTGTTGCGGATGCGGGTGTAGTACAGCTTGTCGCCGATGTTCTTGACGTTGAGCTGCGCCGAAATGTTCGGGCTGAACTCATAGGCGAGATAGCCCTGGTGGATCAGGAAATCGTCCGAGTGGACCGCGGCAGCAGTCGGCGTCGCGGCCGCAAGCAGGAAGCTGCCCTGGTACGTGAAGCCGTATCCGATCGTCAGGCCGAACGGCAGGCGATACGTGGTGAACAGGCTGCCTGAGTGTTTGGGCGTCTGCGGCAGGAACTGGTCGGATCCGGGGTTGGGATTGGCAACGGTGTTGCTGCATGTGAAGCTGCCGCTGGTCGCACCCGGATTGGCAAGGCAGTAGTCCGAAACCGACTGGATCAGCTTGGCCTTCAGATACGTGTAGTTGGCAGTTATCGTCCACGCCGAGGTGATCGCGCCCGACGCACTGAGCGCGATGCCATCGACCCGCGACTTGCCGTCGAGCTGCTGATTGGGCACCGTCGGATCTCCCGAGTTGACCGCGTATTTGTCGCGCTCGTTCCGGAAGGCTGAGGCGGTCAACAGCAGGCCACCGTCGAACAGCTCGGCCTTGGCACCGACTTCATAGTTCTTCGCGGACTCAGGATTGATGTTGCAACTCGTATTGGCAACGATCTGTCCCGGGACCTCGGTCGTGCACGAGCCGTTGACCGAGTTCTTGGACGGCGTGCGGGAGTTGCCGTAAGCGACGTACAGGCTGACGGCCTCCACCGGCTTGTAGTTCAGGCCCACGCGGTACGAAAACAGCGTATCGGCGCTGCGCGCCCTGGCGCTACGTCCGGTCACGGTGCCCAGCGCTGTGCCCGAGGTGGCGATGGTGTCCGTGAAGTTGGTGCCGACGTTGCGCTCCAGTCGACCCCCAGCGCTCAGTTCGAACTTGCCCAGCTTCATCGTGTCGAACAGGTAGCCCGCGACATTGGTCTGCTCGCTCGCGGTATGGCTGCCGGGGGTGAAGTTGACCGCGCCGACGTAGACGTTGCTGCCATAGGTGAAGAACGCAGATGCCGGGCCGGTGATCACTTCGTTTGGATTGGCGATGTTGATCAGCGGGTAGCGCGGAAAAACCACCGAGCCATCGGGGTTGCGCAGCGAGTTGCCGGTATAGAGGTCGTACTTCTCCCAAGTGGCGGCGCCGCCCAGATTGATCGTGTGCTCGATCGCGCCGGTGTTGAACACCGCGCGCAAGTCCAGCTGGTCGAATAGCAGCTGGTTGCGCGTGTCGCGCGTGTTTCCGCGCGGTCCGGTCGGGTAGTAGTAGCCCACCGGAAGGGGCGCGAGGATCGGCGCAGCTGTCGTGCCTAGGTTTACGGTGCAGGCGGCACCGGTTGGCGTGGCGTTGCTGGTCGCGACGCAATACGTACCCTGTGGTGGGGAGACTTGGGTGAGCTGGCGCGAGTCCTGCCAGCGTGCGAGATTGCGGATTGAAACCGTGTCGCTGAACTCGTGCTCGAAGATGCCGGTCAGCTGATCGACATTGATCTTCTGCTTGTCGAAGTTGCGATAGCCGAAATAGTCGCTGCGGTGCACGCCCGGTACGCCGCCACCGTTGTAGTAGGGCACGCCGTACTGCGGAATGTTGTCGTCCTCCTGGTGGTTGTACTGCAGCGTCAGGCGCGTCGGGCCTTCGATACCGAAGGTCACCGATGGCGCGATGCCCCAACGCTTGTAGTCCTCGATATCGCGCCCGGGTACGTCGTTGCGGTGCCACATGGCATTGAGCCGAACCGCAATGTTGTCGCTGACGCGCCTGTTGAGGTCCACGGTCGCACGGTAATAGTCGTCCGTGCCGACACCGCCCGTCGCCAGGTACGCATCCTCCGCCATCGGCCGCTTGGTGACGAGGTTGATGTTGCCGCCGGTCGAGCCTGCACCTGAGATCACCGAGTTGGCGCCGTTCGTGACCTCGAGCTGCTCAAGGTTGTACGTATCGGTGCGGGTGATCTGAGCGCTGTCGCGCACGCCGTCGATCGTGATGTCGTTGCTGGCGCTGTAGCCGCGGAAGGTGATGTTGTCGCCAGGTCCGGTGCCACCCTCGCCCGCCCCGAACGTAATGCCGGGGACGGTGGAAAGTGCGTCGCGCAAGGTCAGCAGGTTCTGCTGTTCGAGCACTTCGTTGGTCAGAACCGTGATCGTCTGCGGCGTATCGCGGACCGTGCGTGTGCGCTTCGGGCTCTCGAGCTTTCGACCGGGCTCCTCGACGATGGCGCTGTCGGTAACGGTGACCCCACCCAACTCCCGCTCGACCTGCTGGGCATGAGCCTGGCACGCAAGCGCCGGCGCGATGCAGGAAAGCGCAAGGAAGGTGCGGCGTGCAGCCGCCGATGACGATGACATAGTGATAAGCCCCTTGGTTCCAGTGAACGCCGCGATCGATATTGCGAGTCGTTTTCATTAGCAACTGGAATGTGGATATGAGGGCGAGAATCCAACTCTGCAGATGCGTGGTTCATGTCCTCCATGCGGGACTTCTTGGCGAACTCCGGCCCGCCAGCTACACGGCCGAGCGACATCCTGCCGGATTGGAGTTTGCGGAGGACAAGGCTGGATCGCTGGGTCCGCAACCACGACAGACCGAGCAGGGGAGCCCCGAAATGTGGATCGGCGTGGAAAAAGGACCCCGTTAGCGGGGTGATCGGCGTCCAAAAGGGACCCCTCATCTCGGTGGTTTAGGCTGCTCGCTTGGCGGTGTGTCGGGCGGCGAGATCGGGATGTTGGTATTGGAGACGGTGTTGAGGGTCCGGCGCGAGCACGCGTCGGGCAAAGCCATCAAGGCGATCGCGCGAGACCTGCATTTGTCGCGCAAGGTTGTTCGCAAGGCGATCCGGGCACCGGATGCGGACATGGCATATCGGCGAGAGGTTCAGCCGCTGCCCAAGCTGGGACCGTTTCAGGGCCAGCTCGACACGATGCTGGAAGAGGATGAGGCGCGGCCGCGGCGCGAGAAACTGCGCCTTACGCGCATCCATGATCTGCTGGTGCGCGAGGGGTTCGACGGTTCGTACGATGCGGTGCGTCGCTATGCCGCCCGGTGGCGCCGGACGCGGCGCCGCGACGTCATGAACGCGCCGGCCTTCATCCCGCTGCTGTTTCGTCCCGGCGAGGCCTACCAGTTCGACTGGAGCCACGAGGACGTCGAGATCGCCGGCAAGCCGATGCGCGTGAAAGTGGCGCATGTGCGGCTGTGCGCATCGCGGGCGATGTATGTGCAAGTCTACCCACGCGAGACGCAGGAGATGCTCTTCGACGCGCATGCCCGAGCCTTCGCCTTCTTCGGCGGGGTGCCAACGCGCGGCATCTACGATAACATGAAGACGGCGGTGACGAGCGTTTTCGCCGGCAAGGAGCGGGTCTTCAACCGGCGCTTCCTGGTCATGGCGAGCCACTACATGGTCGAGCCCACAGCCTGCTCACCGGCGGCCGGTTGGGAGAAAGGCCAGGTCGAAAACCAGGTGCAGACGGCTCGTGGGCGGTTCTTCCAGCCACGTCTGCGCTTTGCCAGCATCGAGGAGCTGAATGGCTGGCTAGAGGCGGAGTGCTGCCGCTGGGCCGATATGCACCGGCATCCCGAGCACAAGGAGCTGACCGTTGCCCAGGCATGGGCTGCCGAGTGCGCCGTGCTCCAACCCATCGTCGCCCCTTTCGATGGCTTCCACGAGAGCGAGCATGCGGTGAGCGGGACATGCCTGATCAGCTTCGATCGCAACCGCTATTCCGTCATGGCCAAGGCGGTTCGCCGTACGGTGCAGGTCCGTGCATACGCCGACCGCATCGTCGTGCGCTGCGACGGTGAGATCGTCGCCGATCATCCCCGCTGCTTTGGACGCGATCGGACCATCTACGACCCTTGGCACTACCTGCCGGTGCTCGTGACCAAACCCGGCGCGTTGCGTAACGGCGCACCATTCCAGGGCTGGGAGTTGCCGCCAGCGCTGGCGAAGTTGCGGCGCAAGCTGGGCACTGGCGATGACGCTGACCGGCGGTTCGTGCGCGTGCTGTCAGCCGTGCTCGACGATGGCCTGGAGGCAGTCGAGGCGGCCGCTCGCGAGGCGTTGCTGGCGGGCGTCACGAGCGACGACATCATCCTCAACATCCTGGCGCGACATCGTGAGCCGCCACGAGCCCTGGCGATCGCCACACCCGAGGACCTGATGCTGCGCCATCCACCCCGTGCTGACTGCAACCGCTACGATAGCTTGCGAGGCCTCCATGCAGCGGCATGAAATGATGAAGACCCTGACGGCGCTCGGGCTCAAGGGCATGGCTGGAGCCTTCGACGAAGCGGTGACCACCGGGCTGCAACGCAAGCGCACGACGATGGAGATCCTGACCGATCTGTTGCGTGCTGAGACGACCCACCGTCATGCAGCATCGGTGCGTTACCGCATGACGGCCGCCCGCCTGCCGGCGGTGAAGGACCTCGACGCCTTCGTTTTCGACGGCACACCTATCAACGAAGGGCTGGTGCGCTCGCTGCACAGCGGATCGTTTCTGCCAGGCCAGCGCAATGTCGTGCTCGTCGGCGGTACGGGCACCGGCAAGACGCATCTCGCCAGCGCCATCACCGCCAACGTGGTGCGAGACGGCGGCCGCGGACGCTATTTCAACACGGTCGATCTGGTGAACCGGCTTGAGGAAGAAACGCGCCTTGGCAAGGCCGGTGCGCTCGCAACCCAACTCTCCCGCCTCGACGTCGTAGTCCTCGACGAGCTCGGCTACCTGCCGTTTGCCCGCTCAGGCGGCCAACTGCTCTTCCATCTGATCAGCAAGCTCTACGAGCGGACCTCGGTCATCATCACAACAAACCTGGCCTTTGGCGAATGGCCGACCGTTTTTGGCGACCCGAAGATGACCACTGCGCTGCTTGATCGCATCACCCACCATTGCGACATCATCGAGACCGGCAACGACAGCTGGCGCTTCAAACACCGTAGCTGACGCTCCAACACCCCCAACAAGATGCCTCGCGCTGCTCGCGCCTCCGGTCGGGCTACGCCCTCCCTACGCCGCGAGCAGCGCGAATGCTGCGTCCGTCATGCCTGTCACGCTACGCCGCAAAGGGGGTCCCTTTTGGACGCCGATAGGGGGTCCCTTTTGCGCGCCGATTGACACCCCGAAACGCTCAGGTGTGTTCGTGATCCGAAATGCACACCGAAAACGTCGGTCTCGGCCGCAAAACCGGCTGCATCGACGTACCCGGCGATGATCGCCTGAGCACGATCGCCTTGACGCAACACCGAAGATTTCGACGCAGCGATGAGGCGTGGATGTGGTGCGCCCGGAACGATTCGAACGTCCGACCCTCAGATTCGTAGTCTGATGCTCTATCCAGCTGAGCTACGGGCGCATTGAAGGCGTGCACATAGCCGCGAATGGACGGGTTGCAAGTGCCTACGACGCCTGGAACCTGAAGAACCTGCCCAGTGCCTCGGCAAGGGGATAGTCCAAGGGCGGCATGTCCAATGTGGCGAGCGAGTGCCAGTCGCACCAGCGCAACGCGCTTGCGGCATGCGGCTGCGGCGTACCCTGCCACGTCCGGCAGGCATGCAGCAGGATGATCAAAGGGCGCCGGGGCTCCGATCCGGTCGTCTCACCCGAAGCGAAGCTTACGGGGATGAGATCGTCCGGCAGGATATCGACGCCAAGCTCCTCCGCCAGTTCGCGGATCCCGGCAGCTTGTGGCGACTCCCCCGGTTCCAGCTTGCCGCCCGGAAACTCCCACAGTCCGCCATGCGCACTTGCATCGGGCCGGCGCTGCATCAGCACCTGACACTCGGAATTAACCAAAGCGACGGCAGTGACCCAGACCGCCTGATGTCCGTCTGTCTGGCGGGAACGAGAGCTTAAGGGAGTCTTCACGCTGCGGTGTCATCCTTCGGCAAATTGGGGAAGTTGCGAGGCGGCGATGCGGATATCTGGATATTACAAGCGCTTGCTTGCCGATCGACGCGGAACGTCTGCCGTCGAATACGGAATCATTCTTGGCATCATCGTCTTCGGCATCGTTCTAGCGGTCGGCGGCGTGGCGAGTGAGACTCTCAAGATGTGGACACACGTCAACACCGAAGCCGCAAAAGCACAGCAGAGCAATTAAACATATTTTCAGGTTTCTCACCTATTCAGCAAGTCGTCCGGGGGGCAGGCGCTGAACGGACCGGGTTACAAGAGACGTTTAGATCCCAGGAGACTACACATGAAGTTCATCAACAAGTTCCGCCGCGACGAAAAGGGCGCGACCGCCATCGAGTACGGCCTGATCGCCGCTCTCATCGCCGTTGCCGCCATCACCGCGATGGCCGGCCTTGGTTCGTCGCTGACCTCGACCTTCACCAAGACCTCGTCGACGCTGCAGGCGAAGAACGGCTAAGCTTCGGCTTAAGCAAAGAGATCGGGGCGGCAGGGCAACCTGCCGCCCTTCTCGTATGCGCGCACCAGTTCAATACGTGACCAGCTTCACCTTTTGACCGGGCGTGAGGCGCGCATCGGATTGCAACCCGTTCAGCACCAGGAAACGGTCGACCGGCGCATCGCGGTAGGCCATGCGCGATGCCAGCGACTGCACGGTGTCTCCCGCCTTTACGGTGACGACGGTCAGGCGCCGCGGCTTGACCGCACCGGCCTCAGCGGTCGTAATCCGGCGCATCGAGCGGAACATCCCGTTGAACACGCCGGCATTCCCGGCCTGGGCGATCGCCGCGAAGTGGTAGGCCTTACCGCCGCCGAAATCGTAGGCGAACACCACAACGTCGACAGTGCCACTATTGGTCTGCGCACGCGCGAGGCCGTAGCGTGCAGGGATGCCGTTGACGGTGGTGCTTTCAAGCTGCGGAGTGCCGCTGCCCGCATTGGAATTGGTGAGGCTGGCGAACACACCGGCGACATAGCGGTCGAGATTGCCATCGAACGCGGCCGATGCGAACTCCGCCTTGCCCGATTGCCCGCTGATCGAGACGGACTTGGCGCCGTTCACCAGATAGAAGCCGTCCGGCGCCTCGAAGCTGAGCCGCAAGTCGGGGTGGGTGAACCTGCGGCCTTCTACCAGGCCTTGCCGCGGATCGTCATCGTAGGTCAGCCCATTGATGCCGGCGAGGAACTTGTCGCGGTTGGTCAGTCCCGTGGCGCCGGCGCCGGCGCGGGTCAAGGCGGTGCGCACTCGCGAGGCGGGATCTGGGTGAGTCGAGGCCCATTGCGGCACTTCGGCGCCACTGCCGCGCAACTGCGAATCCAACGCATTCTGCCGGGCCAGGCTCTCCAGCACTGTCGCCATCGCGCGTGGATCATAGCCGGCGCGGCGCAGGTAAGTGATGCCGAGGTCATCCGCCTCCAGCTCCTGTGTGCGAGAGAACTTGAGGGTGAGCAGCTGCGAGCCTTGCGAGAAGACCTGCTGCCCCAGCCGACCAAAGCCGCTGTCGCCCAGGACCGCGCCGGCCAGGACCGACCCCAGGGCTCCCAGGATCGAATTGCGAGTCGCGGCCTGCTGGCGCTTGGCTGAATGCCGTGCGGCGACATGGCCCACCTCGTGCCCCAGCACGCCGGCAAGCTCCGCCTCGTTGTTCATCAGGGCAGTCAGCTGCCGGGTCACGTAGACGTAGCCCCCCGGAATCGCGAAAGCGTTGTTCACCGACGAGTTGAGCAAGCTGACCGTGAAGTCCTCCCGCGCATTGCCGAGACCCGACTGCAGCGCGATCGTCTTGCCGACCGACTCGACGTAGGCGGCTTGCGGGCCGGTTAGCTTGCCTCCGAACTCGGCCAGCAGGTCGGGATGGGCCTTGGCGCCCTGCGCCTTGTCGGCCGGAGAAATGGCGCGAGCGGCACTTTCCACCGCGGCCCTGACCGGCTCGACGCCGACTGTGGCAACGCCTGCAACAACGGCACAGCTGACGGCGACGGCTGACTTGAGTGCGAACATGCGGCGCTTCTCGGCCATGCTTCTCCCTTTCGCGGACCCTTTGCCGGTGAACGGCAAGCCTGCGGCCTTGTTCCCGTCCGCTAGGCTGAGGCAGGTCTTGCCAGCGGATGGCGGGCATTGACCAGCGCGACCAGGCGCGAACTCTCGACATGCGTGTAGATCTGGGTCGTGGCGATGTCGGCATGACCGAGCAGGGTCTGGAGCACGCGCAAGTCCGCGCCGCCCTCCAGCAGGTGGGTGGCAAAGGCATGGCGCAGGACGTGGGGCGAGACGCGCGTCGGGTCGATGTCGGCACGCGCGGCAAGATCGCGCAGCAGCTGGAACAGTCGGACCCGCGTCATGTGCCCGGCCGCTCCGCGCGAGGGGAACAGGTAGCGGGAGTCGCCGGTGCGGAGCGGCAGCCAGCGGGTCAGCGCCTGGCGCGCTCGCGTGCTCACCGGCACCATCCGCTGCTGCCCGCCCTTCCCGCTCACGTGCAGGAACGGCGCGTCGCGCGGCACGGCCGATACCGGCAAGGACACCAACTCGCTGGCGCGCAGGCCGGAGCCGTAGAGAAGTTCGAGCTGACAGAGCAGGCGCACGGCTTCCGGGCGATCTCCCTCGGCCTCGAGTTCAGCGCGGGCGAAGAAGCGCGCGACGTCATCGTGGCCGAGCAGGCGTGGAAGGGGCCGCCGCGCTCTGGGTCGCGGCAGCGCCGCGGAGGGATCGTCCTCACGCAGGCCCTCGTCGACAAGGAAGCCGTAGAACTGCCGCAGCGCCGAGCAGCGGCGCGCGAGGCTCGATGCGGCGAGGCCCGAGAATGCCTCACCCAGCCTGGCCAGCGCCGCACCGTCCGCCGTCGCCGGGTCGCCGATCGCCTCGCGGGTGGCCGCCAGGTCGCGGCGGTAGGCATCGAGGGTGTTGCGCGAGGCACCCCGCTCGGCAGCGAGCATGGCAAGAAAGGTCTCGACCGGATCGCTCACGAGCACACCATCGCCCCGCGCTCCGGCGTCCGGGACGAGGACCTGCTCAGGCCCGTGCCACGGCTTCGGCGGCGATCATCCGGGCCTCGGCCTCGAGCCCGACCGTGCGCAGCGCCGAGACGATGTGGTACAGGTAGCGCGGCGACATCTGCGACCACCGCGTTCCCTGCATGCCCAGGCCGGCCAGCATGGCGACACTCGCAACGTCGCGGTTGCGTGCGGCGCCGTCGATCACTTGGGTGAAGCGCGTGCTGCTGCCCAGACCCAGCTTCATGTTCGCCGAGTAACTGCCCGCAGTGCCGGTATCGATGCGACCCAGGCCTGCCAGACCCGCGACAAGGAACGCGGACTTGCGCTGGTCCTCGCTGGCGTCCGCATCGACGAAGGTGTCGATATCCGACGAGCTGACCTCGGAGGAGCGCGTCGGGGCGGCGAGAACGAGCAGCGCCCAGCCCTCGCTGCCGGCGTTGACGACATTGGCCCAGCGCATCGCGTTGGCATCCAGGCCAGCCGAGAGCATCGAGGCGATCAGCGGCGCGGCGCTTTCGGCCATGCCCTCGTTTACCGGCAGGCGCGCAGCGGCGTAGGCCGTCAGCACCTTGCGCGAGTAATCCTGCGGCGCGGTCTTCACTCCGTCCCACAACGAGCGGATCGCGGAGAGCCGCCCGGCCGGATCCTCGAGCACGTAGGCGTCGCGCAGCTTCTCGGCACGGTCGGACCACTCGCCGGTGACATCGGGCTCGGCAAAGAGCTGGCCATAGAGGTCCACCATCGCCGCGCTGGACAGCACGCCCAGTGCGGCCGCCCGATCCGCCGCAGCGGCACGGCGGGTCAGGCCGACCATCGGCGTCACGGCGGTCAGCGAGGCAAGTTGCGGATTGCCCTCGATCAGGCGGTCTGGCGGGTTAAGCCCGACGGCGTTGGCAAGGCCGTAGCGCCACGGCGTCATCTCATCGACGTCGTCCCACTCGATCGTCACCGCCCGCCGCGAACGTCCGGCTGCCCCTGCGTACTTCTGCGCCAGCAGCAGGTCGATGCGGGGCATGGTGCCGCGATAGCGATAGCGGTCGAGTTGCGCGATCGCCGCAGCGCCATTGCCGCGGAAGGCGCTGCAGATCTGCCGGGCGACGTTCCATGCCGCGTCGTCGCGTGCGTCGCCCTGAACGGCGAGCACCGGGCACACGCCGGTGAAGTCGCCATTGGCCGCGTACGTGTCGAGCGCCACTCCGCCCAGGTCGGGCGTGTAGTTGCCGGCATCGATGTCCTGCAGGATCGCACGCGCGGCCTCGGGCTCGCCCATGCGCAGCAGCAGTCCGACGCGCAGAGCCAGGAAGTCCTGCGGGCTCATGCCGCGCGGGGCGTCGAGCCGGGTGGCCAAGGCACGGCGCAGCAGGATGTGCCCCCAGCGCGACACCAGCGCACCGCGGTTGGCGGCCAGCGCCAGACGGATCAGCCGTCCGTTCTGTCCGGCGAGGGCGCTGCCATCCAGCCCGCCTTCCTGCGGATCGATCAGACCGACTTGCGACATGGCGCGGCGTGCACCGGCGGGCATGTCGAAGTCCGGCTTGAGGCCGAGCAGGTTCTGGAAGTCCTCCGGCGTCATGCGCGCCAGTTCCTCCAGCGAGGGCAATCGCTTGAGCGTACCCTCGGCCTCGACGGTGCTTGTCGAGGTCGCGAGCGGCAGCGAGAAGCCAGGCTCGCCCGGCAGCGCCTGGATCACCGGAGCGGAGGTCGCGGCCGCCGCGGGTCGGGCCGGCGCCCCCTGCCTGGCCGAGGTTGCACGCGGCGAAGGCGTCGGCGCAGGGGCGGCGGTGGGCTCGTTGAAGCCCGGTGGCAGCAGCGATTCCGGCGCGCCTTGCGCCAGCGCCAGCGCCGAGGTGAGCGCCAGCGCAGTGCCGGCGACGAGGAAGGATGCTCTCACTTGGCGTTTCCAGAATGCGGGCCAGGAACGGGAACCGGCTCGACGATGTCGCGCAACGGCTGGCGCCCGCCATCGGTCCAGGCATAGCCGAGCAGCGCCAGGACCGGCACGGCCACGACCAGGAACACCACTCGCTTCACCTTACGCTTGCCCGCGCGACCCTTCACTCGACTTCCTCAAGGATGCTTGCGCGCCGACCTAGCGCATCTATAGGGGCGCCTGCAATGGACCATCCACAGCCCCGCTTTTCCGAGACGGAGATCGCCCAGCTCGTCCGGCGCATCGATCGTCCCGTGGTGCTGGTGGGAATGATGGGCGTGGGCAAGTCGAGCGTCGGCAAGCGCCTGGGCGCCATGCTGCACTGGCCTTTCGTCGATGCCGACGACGAGATCGAAGCCTCTGCACGCATGACGATCCCCGAGATTTTCGCGACCTTCGGAGAGGAGTATTTCCGCGATGGCGAGCGCCGCGTGATCTCGCGCCTGCTGTCCGACGACAAGCGCAAGCGCACCGTGATCGCCACCGGCGGCGGCGCGTTCTGCAACGAGGCAACGCGCGAGCTGATCCTGGAGCGGGCGCTGGCAGTGTGGCTCGACAGCGATGTCGACACGCTGGTCGAGCGCACGGCGCGAAAGGACAACCGCCCGCTGCTGCGCGACGGGAACCCGCGTGAGATCCTCTCGCGACTTCGCGACGAACGCACACCGCACTATTCTCTCGCGCCCGTGCACGTGGTCAGCGCCAGCGGGCCGCACACCCAGACCGTCAATCGCGTGCTGCAAGGGATCGCGCAATGGCTGTGATTTCCGTGGACATCGCCGGCCGACCCTACGAGGTGCGCGTGGGCGCGGGGCTGTTGCCCGACATCGCAGCGCAATGTGGCAGTCGCCTGCGCAAGGCAGCGGTGCCGATCGTCACCGACGTCAACGTCCATGCGCACTGGGGCGCGGTGGTCGACAAGGCCTTGCGCGAGGCGGGGCACGAGCCGCAATGGCGCATCCTCCCGGCGGGCGAGCAGACCAAGAGCTGGGAAGGCCTCGCCGCCACCGTGGACTGGCTGCTTTCGCTGGAAGTCGAGCGAGGCGATCATGTGATCGCACTGGGTGGCGGCGTCATCGGCGATCTCACCGGCTTCTGCGCGGCGATCCTGAAGCGCGGCTGCAACTTCATCCAGATCCCGACCTCGCTGCTGGCGCAAGTCGATTCGAGCGTCGGGGGAAAGACCGCGATCAACACGCCGGCCGGCAAGAACCTGGTCGGCGCCTTTCACCAACCCTCGCTGGTGCTGGCCGATCTCGACGTGCTCGCGACATTGCCCGAGCGCGAGCTGCGCGCAGGGTATGCCGAAGTCATCAAGTACGGCCTGCTGGGCGACACCGCGTTCTTCGCCTGGTGCGAGCAGAATGCGTCCGCCATGCTCGCCGGCGACGCGGCGCTGCGCGAGTATGCAGTGGCGCACAACGTCGCCGCCAAAGCGCGCATCGTCGCCGAGGATGAATTCGAGCGCTCCGGAACCCGTGCGCTCCTCAACCTGGGGCATACCTTCGGACACGCTTTGGAAGCGCAGACAGGGTTCTCCGATCGCCTGCTCCACGGCGAGGCGGTCGCGCTCGGCATGGTGCTGGCGGCGCGCTACTCGGCGCGAAAGGGTCTGATGTCCGCCGAGGATGCCGAACGCGCGGCACACCATATCGAAGCTATCGGTCTGCCGGCGCGGCTGCAGTCGCTGAGACTCGACTGCGACGGCAGTGTGCTCGTCGGGCACATGCTGCACGACAAGAAGATGGATGCGGGCACCCTGCCATTCGTGCTGATGCGCGGGATCGGAAAGGCCTTCCTCGATCGCGACGTCGATCTGGCCGACGTGACCGCATTCATGGACCAGGAACTCGCCCGCTAAGCCGTGCGTCTGGCGCGCCCAGGTGCTTCAATCGTGCAACCCGGATCAAGGCTGGCACGTTGTTCCCGTGTAAGCAGCGCCAGGGAGCACGCCATGACCGAGCCCGTCGCGATCAGCGAAACCGAACGCCTCATCTCCTCCGACAAGGTCGAAGGCACCCGTGTCTACAATCGACAGGGCGAGCGGCTCGGCACGATCCGCAACTTCATGGTCAACAAGCAGAGCGGCCGAGTCGAGTATGCGGTGCTCGAGTTCGGGGGCATCCTCGGCATCGGCAACGAATACTACCCGCTGCCATGGGAGCTTCTGACCTACGACGCGAAGCAGGCCGGCTACTGCGTCGATCTCGACAAGACCCGCCTCGAAGGCGCACCGCGCTACCGCGATCGCGATCCGCTGTGGGATGAGATCTACGGCCAGCAGGTTTACGGTTATTATGGCGTGACATACCCGCTGTTCTGACGGCAGCGTGGCAAGAGTTGCCACCGGGGGGCGGCCTTGTGCCTCCGGACCGGAGGCGCATGGGGCGGCAGGTTTCATCGGGACCTGCCGCCTTTTCTTATTGCGCTTAGGCTCACACGTCGTCCTGGACCGGCTTCGGCATGCTGCCGGTTGCTCTCCCGAGGGCCATTTCGCTGCGGGAGGAAAAGAGCACAGCACCTTAAGTCCCACCCCGTCGCCCGCGCGCAGGCGGGGGCCCCGCTCTCTTCCGGGATGTGCACTCCTCAAGGAGGAACAAGCGGGGCCCCCGCCTGCGCGCGGGCGACGAGAGAGTTTGATGAGAGCTCGCGCATGAAAGATGCATGCCCCTCGAACATGCACCGCGCGCATCCCCCACACGCTGCAAATGACCAAACCCACCGCCAACCACGATGACAACCCGCTCTCATCCGCTTAGACCCGGTCGCTTCGACCAGCATCCGGACACGACATGACCGCCGCCGAAGCCACGCCCGAAATCGAACTCGACAAAGCCGACCGAGCCTTCCTCGGCCACCCAAAGGGCCTCGGCTTCCTCGCCTTCGTCGAGGGGTGCGAGCGCTTCTCCTACTACTCCATGCAGACGCTGCTGGTGCTCTACATGGTCAAGTACCTGCTGCTGCCCGAGAACATCGGCAACGTGGCGGGCCTGCAGGCGCTGCAGAACGGATGGTACGGCGGATTGCAGGGCCAGCCCCTCGCCTCGGCGATCTTCGGGGACTACACCGCCCTCGTCTACCTGACGCCGATCCTGGGCGGGATCATCGCCGATCGCTGGCTCGGCCGGCGCACCACGCTGATCCTGGGCGGGGCGGTCATGGCGCTCGGGCACTTCCTGATGGCGTTCGAGGGCGCGTTCCTCTTCGCGCTGCTGTCGCTGGTGGTCGGCGTGGGGCTGTTCAAGGGCAACATCGCCACTCAGGTGGGCGAGCTGTATGGCCCCAGCGACCTCCGGCGTGCCATGGCATTCCAGATCTTCTACATCGCGATTCAGGTCAGCGTGATCGCCGCGCCGCTGGTTTCAGGCACGTTGGGCGAGGAAGTCGGCTGGCATTACGGGTTCGGTTGCGCCGGCGTGGTGATGGTCGCCGGCCTGCTGCTCTATCTCTACGCCAAACCCTGGCTGCCCGCCGACAATCGCGCCCGATCGGCCGCCAGGATGCCGGGCGACAAGCTGCAGCGCCGGGACGTGCCGCGCCTCCTGGTGCTGCTGCTCCTGATCCCGATCCTGGCGCTGGCCCTGATGGTCAACCAGGAGATATTCAACGCCTACCTCGTCTGGGCGGACGAGCACTTCCAGCTGACGTTCTTCGGCCGCACCGTGCCGACCAGCTGGATGATCACTCTCGACGCGACCGCCAGCTTCACCCTGCTCGTCGCCGTCACCGCCTTCTGGAAGTGGCATGCCAACCGCACCGGCAGCGAGCCGGACGAGCTGGGCAAGATGATCATCGGCAGCGCCTTCTCGGTCGCGGGCGCGATGTGCCTGGTCATCGCCGCCGCGACGCAGGGCGAGGGCAAGATCGGCCTGTTCTGGCCGGTCATGTTCCACATCCTCAACTCGATCGGCTTCGCGCATACTCTGCCGGTCAGCCTGGCGCTGTTCACCAAGGTGGCGCCCAAGGCACTGACCGGTACGGTTGTGGGCCTGTACTATCTGGCGTTCTTCGCCACCAACAAGATCGTCGGCACGGTCGGCGGGTGGTACTCGACGATGGACACGGTGCAGTTCTGGCTGCTCCACGCCGGTGCCGCGGCGGTGGGCCTGGTCGCCTTTGCGGTCCTGAAGCTGACGCTCGGCCGCGTCCTGGCCGACTGACGCCGGACACGCCCAAGCGCCCGCGGGCGAGTGCGGGGTACGCCGGAAGGAAGGCCTGAGGGAACATCGGGCCGGCGCCGGGGCGCTCTTCGCAGAGAGCGCGGTGAAAGCCACGTTCGTGCGACCGGCCGATAGGCGTGGGGACCTCGGCTCGACCCTTCGGAGTGCAGGCGGACCGGGCTCTGGGCTCGCAAGGAAGCGCCGGTCGGTGTGAGGCCTGCCTCCGGTGCCAAGCGCTTTGGGGAACGTGACACGATTTCGTCGCATCTCTCCGCCCGCGGCGCCGACCCGAAACGCCGATCCGGGCGTGTACTTTGCCCCGAGCGGATGCGGGGCGTATAACCTAAATGGTTCCAAATGTCAAGGTGTGCTTAGAGAGGGATTATCGCCGGGCAACATCATACGAGACATCCCCAAACCGCCGATGCTGGACAACTCGAAGCAGGAAGCAGGCCGAACCATTCCTCAACCCACCCGTCGCCCCCGCGCAGGCGGGAGCTCCGCTTGTTCTTCCGGAGTGGTCGCCCGCCCGCTACGTGAGGGCGACGAGGTGTTCGTTCAGGTGTTCGCCGATTTACGATTGCTCGGTGTCGCACGTCTATTCAAGAATTTTGCTCTTAATGAGCCCTCACCCGAACAGCGCGATCGACTGCGTGCCGGCAAGCACCGGCTCCCCATCGCTGTTCCACAGCTGCATGCGCTGGCTCGAACACCCTTGGCGCGCGAAATCGGCGGAGGAGCGCAGCAGCCACCACCCATCCTGCGTCTGCGGCGCGGCCGTCAGCAGGTTGACCTGCCAGTGCATGGTGCTGACGGGCACGTAGGCCGAGAGCATCGGCATGACCGCCGGCGGCAGGCCATCGGCAGTCAGCAACAGGGCAAGGGCCGGGTCGAGTCCTTCCGAACTCTTCGGCCGCACCCACCAGCACACATCGGCCGAGCGCCCGTCACGGCGCGGGCGCGCGAAGCGCACGTCGAAATGGTTGCGCAGGAAGGCGGGTGCATTCGGGTTGTCGAACGGCCGAGCCTCGTCGACCGCGATGAGATCGGTCGGCGGCGGAACGTCATCTACCGCGACGCTGCTCTCGACCGGTCGCATGAACACGAAGTTGGCAGCGGTGCCGACGCCTTTGTCGCCGGTGATCTCCGCCGCGATCCAGGTGGCGTTGCGCCCCTCGCGCATGACTCTGGCACTCACCTGCACTTCACCGAAGATCGGCGCCATCATCGCGATCTGGGCGGAGCGCAGCGGCGGCAAGTCGCCGCCGACGTGCATCGCCTGCGCCAAGGTGAGCGCGGACGAGAACCCGCCGTAGGCCGTCCGGCCCTGGTGCCAGCTCTCCGGAACGACGAACGAACCATCGCCGCTGGCGAGAAGCTCGGCGAAGCTCATCGAGCCTCGGCCGTGAAAACCGCAACACGCGCGTGAGCAGGCCGCTCGCTTGGTACCTCAACGATCAACGGCGAACTCCTTCAGAACAAGCGTGAGCCGTTGGGCACGGGCTTGTCGGGTGAGAACAGCACCACCCTGCCCTCCTCGTCCGCGAAGCCGAGCGTCAGCGCTTCGGAGAGCGCCTTGCCGATCTGGCGGGGCGGGAAGTTGACGACGGCCGCCACTTGCCGGCCGACCAGATCCTCGGGCGTGTAGAGCGCGGCGACCTGGCCCACGCTGCGGCGCTCGCCGATGCCCAGGCCGAAGTCGATCCGCAGCTTGAGGCTGGGCTTGCGCGCGCCGTCATGGACTTCGGCGGCGATCACCGTGCCCACGCGTACGTCGACCCGGAGAAAGTCGTCGAACGAGATCGTCTCGCCTGGCGGTGCCTCCGGGTCGTGGTCGAGGTGCATCCTATTCCAGCTCGAGGATCACCGCGTCGACCGCCAAACTCTGCCCGGCCTGTGCGTTGACCGCCTTCACCACGCCCGACTTCTCGGCGCGCAGGATGTTCTCCATCTTCATCGCTTCGATGACCGCAAGCGGCTGGCCCATTTCGACCTTGTCGCCCTCGCCCACGTTCAGCGAGACCAGCAGGCCGGGCATCGGGCAGATCAGGAAGCGCGACAGATCGGGCGCGACTTTCTCGATCATGTGGGCCGACAGCGGCGCGACACGAGTGGGCAGCACGCCGACCTTGTGGATGGCGCCCCTCGTGGTGAGCTTGAAGCCGCCGCGGGTCGGCTCGATCTTCAGGCCGAACAGTTCGCCGTCCACTTCCGCCTCGATCAGGCGATCGCCAGGCGTGTACTCCATTGCAAGGTCGATGCTCTGGCCGTTCACCAGCACTTCGTCCTCGTCGATCTCGACCTCGAAGGCGACCTTGTCGATCGTCACCGTCCATTGCGATGGCGGCGCGAGCGGACCGGCCAGCTGACCATCGACCCGGCGCGAACGATCGGCGCGGGCGGTGGCGACGAAGCCGGCGACCGCGGCGATCTTGGCCTTGATCTCGTCGGAAGCAGCGGCGCCGGTGAACCCTTCCGGGTACTCCTCGGCGATGAAGCCGGTGGTAAGCTCGCCCGAGCGGAAGCGCGGGTGCTGCATGATGGCCGAGACGAAATCGATGTTGTGGCCCAGGCCTTCGATCTCGAACGTGTCGAGCGCCGCGACCTGCTTGTCCGCCGCCTCGTCGCGCGTCGCGCCCCAGGTGATCAGCTTGGCGATCATCGGATCGTAGAACATCGAGACCTGGCCGCCCTCGTAGACGCCGTCATCGACGCGCACGCCATCGATGCCGCGGCGGCCGTTGGCCTCGCCGTCGTCGGTCCAGCCTTCCACCGGCGGCTGGTAGCGCACCAGACGTCCGGTCGAAGGCAGGAACCCACGATAGGGATCCTCGGCATAGACGCGGTTCTCGATCGCCCAGCCATCGATGCCGATGTCTTCCTGCTTGAACGCCAGCTCCTCGCCAGCGGCGACGCGGATCATCTGCTCGACGAGGTCGATGCCGGTGATCGCTTCCGTGACGGGGTGCTCCACCTGCAGGCGGGTGTTCATCTCGAGGAAGTAGAAGCTCTCGCCCGTCGGGTCAGCGCCCGAGACGATCAGCTCCACGGTGCCGGCCGAGTAGTAGCCCACCGCGCGCGACAGGGCGACGCACTGCTCGCCCATCGCCTTGCGCATCCTGGGCGTGACGAAGGGCGATGGCGCTTCTTCCACCACCTTCTGGTGGCGGCGCTGGATCGAGCACTCGCGCTCATTCAGGTAGAGGATGTTGCCGTGCTTATCGCCCAGGATCTGGATCTCGATGTGGCGCGGGTTGAGGATGAACTTCTCGATGAACACGCGGTCGTCGCCGAACGAGTTCAGGCCCTCGCGCTTGGTGGCCTCGAAGCCCTCGCGCACGTCCTGCTCGTTGTAGGCAAGGCGCATGCCCTTGCCGCCGCCGCCGGCCGAGGCCTTCATCATCACCGGGTAGCCGATCTCGTCCGAGATGCGCACGGCATGCTCGGTATCCTCGATCTCGCCGACGAAGCCGGGGACGACGTTAACGCCCGCGGCTTTCGCCAGCTTCTTGGACTCGATCTTGTCACCCATCGCCGCGATCGCGTTCACCGGCGGGCCGACGAAGGCGATGCCCTCCGCGGCCAGCGCCTCGGCGAACGAGGTCCGCTCGGACAGGAAGCCGTAGCCGGGGTGCACCGCGTCGGCGCCGGTCTGCTTGCAGGCGGCGATGATCTTGTCGGCGATCAGGTAGGATTGCGCGGCAGGGGCAGGCCCGATGTGGACGGCCTCGTCGGCCATCTGCACGAAGGGCGCGCGGGCGTCGGCATCGGAATAGACCGCGACGGTCTGGATGCCCATGCGACGGGCGGTCTTGATGACGCGGCAGGCGATCTCGCCGCGGTTGGCAATCAGGATCTTTTTGAACATGGCACCTCGAAGCCCCACTCGGGGTCATGCTTGTTGTCGGTCGGGAACAGGAATTGCAGCGCCTGCGGCGAAAGGGTGTGATAGGCCGTTGCGTGCGTCAGGTCGGTACGCGGCGCAAGGCACACAAGCGGCCCCGCAACGGCAGCGACGCGGTCGGCCGCATCGGACGTCTCCGGCCCCTCGTTGGAATAGGTGAGGAACAGGGCCCCGCGCGGCTGCTTGGCGGCGAGCAGACCGGCTGCCGCCTTGGACAGCGCCTGACCGTCCCACCACAAGCTGGCGTCGATGGCGGCATAGCGGTCGAACAAGGCGGGCTCGCGCAGCCAGGTCTCGACGATGAACAGCCCGGCGAGGGACTCTCCGAGCACGCCGTCCTGACCATTGGCGCGATAGTTCGCCTCGACCAGCGGCTTGACCTTGTCGCGCAGGAACGCACGGAACCGGGCGGACTGCCCGGCGGTGGGATATTGCTTGTGCTGTTCGGCAGTGCCTTGGCTGCCGATCAGTTCGGCGCGGCGATCCTTCGTTTCCACGCCCACGACGATGACCGGCAGCGAACGGCCCCACACGGCATTGAGCGCGCTGGTACCGGCGACGTGCAGGAAGTCCTGCTGAAGTCCGCCATCGATCACGTAGAGCACGGGATAGCGCTCCGTGCCCGTGCGATAGCCATCGGGCAGGTAGACGTTGATCTCGCGGCTGTCGCCGTCCGCGTATACCAGCGTCCGGGCCTCACCGATGGTCAGCGGCGCCGTATGCGGAGCCGGCGCGGCGGCATGGGCCGCCCCGGACAGGAGGCAGGCCAATGCCAGCAGCATCGATCCTGCCAACCGCATCATTCGGCGGCTTCCAGCTTCGCGCAGCCCTTGGGCATGCGCTGAGCTTCGACCTCGGCCGGCCTCAAGTCGATCGCCATCGGCTTGAGGCCGAGACGGGCGAACATCGCCATGTCGGTGTCGTCGCCCGCGTTGGGCGCGGTGAGCAGCTTGTCGCCGGTGAAGATCGAGTTGGCACCGGCGAGGAAGCACATCGCCTGCGTCATCTCGGACATGCTCTCACGCCCGGCCGAGAGCCGCACCATAGAGCCCGGCATGGTGATCCGTGCCACCGCCACGGTGCGCACGAACTCGACATCGTCGATCTTCGCCAGCGGTGTGTCGGCAAGCATGTCGCCCAGCACCGTGCCCTTGACCGGCACCAGCGCGTTGATCGGCACCGATTGCGGGTGATCGGGAAGCGTCGCCAGCGTGTGGATGAAGCCGACGCGGTCCGCGCGCGTCTCGCCCATGCCGACGATGCCGCCCGAGCAGACGTTGATCCCGGCCATGCGCACGTTCGACAGTGTATCGAGCCGGTCGTCCATGGTGCGCGTAGTGATCACCTGGTCGTAGCGCTCAGGCGAGGTGTCGATGTTGTGGTTGTAGTAGTCGAGCCCCGCGTCGCTCAGCATGTCGGCCTGCGCGGGCGTCAGCATGCCCAGCGTCATGCAGGTTTCCATACCCATCGAGCGCACCCCCTTCACCATCTCGATGATGGCGGGCATGTCGCGGTCCTTGGGGTTGCGCCAGGCGGCGCCCATGCAGAAGCGGGTCGAGCCCGCATCGCGCGCCTGGGCCGCGCGCTGGAGGACCTGCTGGACCTCGAGCAGCTTGGTCGCCTTGACACCGCTGTTGGCCGAGACCGACTGCGAGCAGTACCCGCAATCCTCGACACAGCCGCCGGTCTTGATCGACAGCAAAGTCGAGAGCTGAACCTCGGCCGGGTCGAAGCTTTGCCGGTGCACCTCGGCGGCGCGATAGACCAGCTCGGTGAACGGCAGGTCGAACAGCGCGGCGATCTCGTCGCGGGTCCAGTCGGTGCGGGGTTCGGTCATCGTCATTTCCATCACGCAGTTCGCTTCGCCAGCCAAACGCCGAGCGTCATGACCGCTATACCGAGAGCGCGGCGCGGCGTCAGGGCGAAATGGATCGCGCCGAACAGGCCGAAGTGGTCGATCACGGCCGCCGCCACCAGCTGGCCCAGCAGCACGAAGAACACCGCGTTGCCGACGCCGATCCGCGGGCTGAGAAAGGTCACCGCCAGACCGTAGAACACGATGAAGACAGCGCCGGCGAAGTATTGTGGCGGCACCGTGCCCAGCCGCGCCATCGGTGGCAGCGATCCCGTGAACGCCATCGCCGCCGATGTCACCACCAGAGCGACGACAAAGGTGATCACCATGGCCGCCACCGGATTGCCCAGCTGCCGGCCCAGGCCGCCGTTCAGCGCCGCGAAGACCGGAATGCCCAGACCCGACAGGAACATGATCCCGGCAGCTGTCGCAAAGGAGGGCTGAGCGGCCATCGGCGTGGTCTTACTCGGCGGCCTGCAGCGCGTCGCCCACGGGCGGCATATTGTGGCCGAGCAGGCGCAGCACGTCCGCGGCGCACTCGACGACGTTAGAGCCAGGGCCGTAGATGCCTTGCACGCCCGAGCTGCGCAGGTACTCGTAGTCCTGCGGCGGGATGACGCCGCCCGCGATCACCTTGATGTCGCTGCGTCCCGCCTCGCGCAGGCGCTGGATCAGTTCGGGGATCAGCGTCTTGTGGCCGGCCGCGAGACTGGAGGCGCCGACCACGTCGACGTCGTTGTCCAGCGCCAGCACCACGGTCTCCTCAGGCGTCTGGAACAGCGGACCCGAGACGACGTCGAAGCCCATGTCGCCGAATGCAGAGGCGATCACGTTGGCGCCGCGATCATGGCCGTCCTGGCCCATCTTGGCGACGAGCAGCTTGGGCTTGCGACCCAGGCGACGCTCCACCGCGGCGACGCCGTCCAGCACCTGCTGCCAACGGCTGTCGCCTTCGTACGGTGCCGAGTAGACGCCCTTCACCGGGGTGGGCTGCGTGCCGTAGCGATGGAAGCTTTCTTCCATCGCGGACGAGATCTCACCCAGGGTGGCACGGGCGCGGGCGCACTCCACCGCGAGCGCGAGCAGGTTGTTCTCGATGCTCGAAGGCGAGGCCGCACCCTTCCGCAGGGCGTCGAGCGCGGCCTGGCACTTGGCCTCGTCACGTGTCGCCTTGGTCTTGGCGATGCGGGCGATCTGGCCCTCGCGGACCTTGGCGTTGTCGACTTCCAGCGTTTCGAGCAGGTCCTCGCTGGCGAGGCGGTACTTGTTGACGCCGACGATCACGTCGTCGCCGCGGTCGACGCGCGCCTGTCGGGCAGCGGCCGCGGTTTCGATCATCGCCTTGGGCCAGCCGGCTGCGACCGCCTTGGCCATGCCGCCTTCGGCCTGGACTCGCTCGATGATTTCCCAGGCCTGGTCGACCAGTTCCTGCGTCAGCGCCTCGATGTAGTAGGAGCCGCCGAGGGGATCGACCACCTTGGTCATCCCGGTCTCTTCCTGGATGATGATCTGGGTGTTGCGGGCGATGCGCGCCGAGAAGTCGGTCGGCAGCGCGATCGCTTCGTCCAGCGCGTTGGTGTGGAGCGACTGGGTGCCGCCCAGCATCGAGGCCATCGCCTCGATCGTGGTGCGAATGACGTTGTTGTAGGGGTCCTGCTCCTGCAGGGACACGCCCGAGGTCTGGCAATGGGTGCGCAGCATCTTGCTACGCTCATCCTGCGCGCCCAACTGCGTCATCGCGCGGTGCCACAGCACGCGCGCGGCGCGCAGCTTGGCGACTTCCATGAAGAAGTTCATGCCGATCGCGAAGAAGAAGCTGAGGCGCCCGGCGAACTTGTCGATGTCGAGGCCCGAGGCGACGCCGTATTTCACGTATTCCATGCCGTCGGCGATGGTGAAGGCCAGCTCCTGCACCTGCGTCGCGCCGGCTTCCTGCATGTGATAGCCGGAAATCGAGATGGAGTTGAACTTGGGCATCTCGCGGCTGGTGTAGCCGAAGATGTCCGAGATGATCCGCATGCTCGGCTCGGGCGGGTAGATGTAGGTGTTGCGGACCATGAACTCCTTGAGGATGTCGTTCTGGATGGTCCCGTCGAGCAACTTGCGCTCTACGCCCTGCTCTTCCCCGGCTACGATGAAGAACGCGAGAATAGGGATCACCGCGCCGTTCATCGTCATCGAGACCGACATCTTGTCGAGCGGGATGCCGTCGAACAGGATCTTCATGTCCTCGAGCGTATCGATAGCGACGCCAGCCTTGCCGACGTCACCGGTGACGCGCGGGTGGTCGCTGTCATAACCACGATGAGTGGCAAGGTCGAACGCCACCGAGAGGCCCTTCTGGCCCGCCGCAAGGTTGCGCTTGTAGAAGGCGTTCGATTCCTCGGCCGTCGAGAAACCGGCGTACTGGCGGATCGTCCAGGGGCGACCCGCGTACATCGAGGCGCGCACGCCGCGCGTGAACGGCGCGAAACCCGGCAGGCCCGGATCGGCGGTCACGTCCTCGGCGGTATAGAGCGGCTTGACGGCGATGCCCTCGGGCGTGTGCCAGGTGAGATCCTTGCCCTTGACCTCCTTGTCGGCCGCGGCGCGCCACTTCTCGAGATCGGGATTGGACGAGGGCTCGGGCAGCTTGCGCGCATCAGGCGCGGCGCCGCTGTCTTCGCCCAGGTTCGTCTCGATCGTCGGCCCGGTCGTCTTGGGTGTGTCGCTCATCGCCCTCGTTCCTCAATATCGCCTTGGCCGGGAAGATCGCTCCTCCCTGCATCAACTCAGTGCGCCTCTTTGGGCGTTTCCATGATCTCGGTCAGCTGCCCGCCCATGTCCTTGGGGTGCACGAAGAAGATCATCGTGCCATGCGCACCGATGCGCGGCTCGCCCAGTACGCGCTTGCCCAGCTTTTCGAACCAGGCCTTGGCTTCCTGGATGTCGGGCACTTCGTAGCAGATGTGGTGCTGCCCCCCGAGCGGGTTCTTCTCCAGCCACTTGCCTACGGCACTGTCGGCGACGGTGGGCTGCAGAAGCTCGATCTGCGTTCCGGCTGTCCCATTCTCGCCCGGCGTGTTCACGAAGCACACGCGCACCTGCTGGCTTTCCAGCACGAACGGTTCGGTGATGTCAGTCGCGCCCAGCACGTCGCGATAGTGCGCGATCGCTGCGTCGAGATCGGGCGTGGCGACGCCGATGTGGTTGAGACGGCCCAGCTTCATGCCGCCTGCTCCAGCTCGGCTCCTGCCACATTCTCGATCACGAGGGCGATGCCCTGCCCACCGCCGATGCACATCGTGACGAGGCCATAGCGGCCGCCGATGCGCTTCAGCTCGTACATGCACTTGATCGTCAGCATCGTGCCGGTGGCGCCGACCGGGTGACCGATCGAGACGCCAGAGCCGTTGGGGTTGACCTTCTCGGGGTCGAACCCGAGCACCTTGGCGACGGCGCAGGCCTGCGCGGCGAAGGCCTCGTTGCTCTCGATCACGTCCATCTGCTCGAGCGTGAGCCCGGCGCGCTTCAAAGCGATGGGCACGGCCTTGATCGGCCCCTCGCCCATGTATTCGGGCTCGACGCCCGCGTGGCCCCAGGCGACTATCCTGGCGAGCGGCGCAAGGCCGCGCTTCTCGACCTCGCTGGCGGTCGCGAGCACGACGGCAGCGGCGCCGTCGTTGATGCCCGAGGCGTTGCCGGCGGTGACCGTGCCGTCCTTCTTGAAGGCCGCCCGCATCGCGCCAAGCACTTCGGCCGTGGTATCGCCCTTCACGTGCTCGTCGGTGTCGAACACGGTGACGCCCTTGCGCGTCTTGATCTCGACCGGGAGGATCTGCTCCTTGAACCGGCCCTCGGCAATGGCCTTCGCGGCACGCTGGTGGCTGGTGACGGAGGCCGCATCCATGTCGGCCCGAGTCACCTGGTGGCGCTCGGCGACGTTCTCGGCGGTGATGCCCATGTGGTAGCCGCCGATCGCGTCGGACAGGCCGACCGTCAGCGCGTCTTCCTGGGTGTTCGCGCCCATCTTCTTGCCCCAGCGCACACCGTGGTCATGGTAGGGCACGTTCGACATCGACTCCGCGCCGCCGGCCACCGTCAGCGATGCTTCGCCGGTCATCATCAGGCGGGCAGCCGAGACGATCGCCTCGACGCCCGAGCCGCACAGGCGGTTCAGCGTCAACGCGGGCACGTCGGACGGAATGCCCGAATTCAGCGCCATGACGCGGCTGAGCATCTCGTCCTTGGCGCTGGTCGGCATGACCTGGCCGACGACAACGTGCTGCACCGCCTCCGGCTCGACGCTCGCGCGCTTGAGCGCCTCGGTGACGACCATGGTGCCCAACTCCGAGGGCATGAACGACTTGAGCGAGCCGCCGAAATCCCCGACCGGGGTGCGTACGCCGCTGACGATATAGATGTCTTCCATGGCGATCCTCATTGTCCTTCGATTTGCGGCAACGACCCGGCTCCGCGGCTCGCGGCCTCGATCAATGTTTCCATCCTTACGATGCGCAGCTCGAGACCGCCCACCTTGTCGTTGAGGCGTCCAAGACGGCTCGAGATCTCCAGGATTTCGCGCCGGACGACATCGAGCCGCTCCTGCATGAGCACCACGTTCTTCAAGGCCGAAACGGCATCGCTCAAGGTGCTCAAGCCAGGGCCTCCCGATCCAGGAGCTTGTCCATATCCTCGCGAGTATGGCGAAGTGCCTCGATCATCTCGTCGATGGATGCGTTCATCTTGGGCACGGCCTCGTTCACGGCATCGATCAGCATCCGCAACTCGGCCTCCTGAGCCGGGGTGAGATCATCGTCATCCTCTACCTTGCGGCGGATGTACTCCCCGACCGACAGCCCTTGCGCGGCGGCGCGCGAGCAAAGCGCAGCCTTGGCAGCGGGCGTGGTCAGGAAAGTGACGCGTTCGGTCTGCATCGCGATGTCCTTAGCATTATAACCTCATTATAATGCTGCGAACGACCTCCTACAACGGCGGGTTACAACGGGATGTTGTCGTGCTTCTTCCAGGGGTTCTCGAGGCTCTTGTTGCGCAGCTTGCGCAGGCCGAGCGCAATCCGGCGGCGAGTCGAGTGCGGGTAGATCACCTCGTCGATGTAGCCGCGGCTGGCGGCGACGAACGGGTTGGCGAAGCGGTCCTCGTATTCCTTGGTGCGTGCGGCGATACCTTCGGCGTCCTGGCCGCGGAAGATGATCTCCACCGCGCCCTTGGCGCCCATCACCGCGATCTCGGCGGTCGGCCAGGCGTAGTTGAGGTCGCCGCGCAAGTGCTTGGAACTCATCACGTCGTAGGCGCCGCCATAGGCCTTGCGGGTGATCACGGTGATCTTGGGCACGGTCGCCTCGGCATAGGCGAACAGCAGCTTAGCGCCGTGCTTGATGATGCCGTTGTGCTCCTGGTCGGTGCCGGGGAGGAAGCCGGGCACGTCGACGAAGGTGACGATCGGAATGTTGAACGCATCGCAGAAGCGCACGAACCGCGCCGCCTTGCGCGAACTGTCGATGTCGAGCACGCCGGCCAGCACCATCGGCTGGTTGGCGACGACACCCACGGTCTTGCCCTCGACCCGGCCGAAGCCGATCAGGATGTTGCCTGCAAAGGTCGGCTGCAGCTCGAAGAACTCGCCCTCATCCAGGGTCTTACGGATGACCTCGTGCATGTCGTAGGGTTGGCTGGCGAGCGGCGGCACGATCGTGTCGAGGCTGTCCTCCAGGCGATCCCACGGATCGGCGCAGGGACGCTCGGGCACCTCCTCGCGGTTGGATAGCGGCAGGAAATCGAAGAAGTCGCGCGCGGCGAGCAGCGCCTCGATGTCGTTCTCCAGCGCGAGATCGGAAACCGAAGTCTTGCTGGAGTGCGTCACCGCGCCGCCCAGCTCTTCCTGCGTCACGACTTCGTTGGTGACGGTCTTCACCACGTCCGGGCCGGTGACGAACATGTACGAGCTGTCCTTCACCATGAAGATGAAGTCGGTCATCGCCGGCGAGTACACCGCGCCGCCCGCGCACGGGCCCATGATCAGCGAAAGCTGCGGCACCACGCCCGAGGCGAGCACGTTGCGCTGGAAGATCTCCGCATAGCCGCCCAGCGAGGCGACGCCTTCCTGGATGCGCGCACCGCCGGAGTCGTTGAGGCCAATCACCGGCGCCCCGACCTTGAGCGCGGTGTCCATGACCTTGCAGATCTTCATCGCATGCCGCTCGGAAACAGCACCGCCGAACACGGTGAAATCCTGGCTGAAGACGTAAACGAGGCGGCCGTTGATCGTGCCCGATCCGGTGACCACGCCGTCGCCGGGGATCTTGGGCTGCTCGTGCATGCCGAAGTCGACGCAGTTATGCTCGACGTAAGTGTCCATCTCCTCGAAGCTGCCCTCGTCAAGGAGGACCTCGAGCCGCTCACGCGCGGTCAGCTTGCCCTTGGCGTGCTGGGCATCAATGCGGCGCTGGCCGCCGCCCATGCGTGCCGCGGCCCGGCGCTTTTCCATTTCGGCGATGTTGGCTGACATAGCGATCCCCTTGACCCCGCGAGAACTGGTGCCTTGCTAAAGGCAGGAAGCCAACGACACGTCAACAGTTTTAATCGCGCGGTTAACACCCGCTGCTGCAGCGCAGCAGACGATATCGCCGGGGTGAAGGCTGAACTTGTATGCCCAGGCCCGGAGTCGGACCACCAGTCCCGGGTCGAGCCCGGGACGAGGTGGGGCCGGCAAGCCTGGAGGATGGCTACTTGAGCAGCACCAACTCCTCCGCCATCGTCGGATGGATCGCCACGGTGGCGTCGAAATCCGCCTTGGTGAGGCCCGCTTTCACCGCGACGGCAGCGGCCTGCATGATCTCCGGCGCTTCCGGGCCGATCATGTGGATGCCCACGATCTTGCCGGTGTGTTCGTCGCAGATCATCTTGTAGAGCGAGCGCTCGTTGCGCTGAGCCAGCACGTTCTTCATCGGCCTGAAATCGCTTTCGTAGACCTTGACCGAGCCGAGCTTCTGCTTGGCCTGCGCCTCCGTCAAACCGACTCCGGCGAGCGGCGGGTGGCTGAACACCGCGCTCGGGATGCAGGAATAATCGACCGTGTGCGGTTTGTTGCCGAAAACGGTGTCGGCAAACGCCTGCCCCTCGCGGATGGCCACCGGGGTCAGCTGCACGCGGTTGGTCACGTCGCCGATCGCATAGATGTGATCGACCGTGCTCCTGGAGTTCTCGTCCACCACGATCGCGTTCTTGTCGTCGAGCTTGACGCCGACCTCCTCCAGGCCCAGCCCCTCGACATTCGGCACGCGCCCGGTGGCGAAAAGCACAAGGTCCACGTCGATCGGCTCGTGGCTGGTCATCGACACGCGCAGGCAGCCCTCGTCCGTCTTCTCGATCCCGCGGAACTCGGCGTGGAAGCGGAAATCGATACCCTTCATGATCGAGATCTGGAGCAGGCGATCGCGCAGCGATTCGTCATAACCGCGCAGCAGCTGGTCGGTGCGATTGACCAGGGTGACCTTGGCGCCGAACTGGTGGAAGATGCCGGCGAACTCGTTGGCGATATAGCCCGCGCCGGCGATCAGCACGCGCCGCGGGATCGCATCCAGGTGGAACGCCTCGTTGGAGGTGATGCCCAGCTCCGTGCCAGGGCACGAAGGCACATGCGGCCGCGCGCCGGTGGCGACCAGGATCTTGGCCGCGGTCTTCCTGGTCCCGTCCGCGAGCGTGATCTCGTGCGGACCGGTGATGGTGGCACGCTGGTGGATCACCTCAACCCCGGCGTTCTCCAGCGTCTGCGTGTAGATGCCGTTCAGACGGTCGACGTCGTTCAGCACGTTGTCGCGCAGGCGCACCCAATCGAAGGTCGGATTGGGGATGTCCCAGCCGAAGTGCTTGGCGTCCTCCAGGTCCTCGGCGAAGTGCGCGCCGTAGACGAGCATCTTCTTGGGCACGCAGCCGCGGATGACGCAAGTGCCGCCGACCCGATGCTCCTCCGCCACGGCGACACGCGCGCCGTAAGCCGATGCGACCCGAGACGCACGCGTTCCGCCCGAACCTGCGCCGATGGTGAAGAGGTCGTAATCGAATTCAGGCATTTGCGCGCTCCAGCTGGTTGGCTGCGCATATGCGGCGAGACGGGCCGGAATGCCAGACTTCGCTCCCGCTTGCCCCATCGTTCCATCCGCCGCCGCCCGGTGCCAGTCAGACGCAAGAGTATTGTCTATAGTGGAACTAGAGTATATGGCGGTGCGTAGACGGAGGCAGACGCATGTCGCGATCGGTCACCATCGGAGAGCCACCATGTACCCGCGCCTACAGACCGCATCGCAGAGCCCGGCGATCCTCCTTGTGCCGGGACTGTTCGGCAGCGGTCCCGAGCACTGGCAGACGCGGTGGGAGCAGCAGGACGCCGACTGCACCAAGGTCGAGCTGGGCCGCTGGGACGATCCGCATCGCAACACCTGGATCAACAACCTCAACCTGGCGATCCGCCAGGCGGGGCGGCCGGTGGTTCTCGTGGCGCACAGCCTCGGCTGCCTGGCCGTCGCCTGGTGGGCCCGCTATGCGCAGCGCGACGATGAGCAGCCGGTGATCGGCGCGCTCCTGGTTGCCCCGCCTGAGGTCGACTTCTTCCCGCTCGACGAGCGCGTTGCCCGCTTCGCGCCGACGCCGACCGAGACGTTGCCCTTCCCCAGCCGCCTCATCGCCAGCCGCAACGACCCCTGGATGGGGCAGCACACCGCGCAGGCGCTGGCGCGGCGATGGGGCAGCCTCTTCGTCGATGCGGGTGCCTGTGGCCACATCAACGCCGATTCGGACCTGGGCGACTGGAGCTTCGGGCGCGAGCAGCTGGCCGCGCTGCTGAGCGAGGACCTCTCGGGTACCGGCCAGCCTCAGTTGGGACAGCGCAGCACAAGCGCCCAGCTCAAGGCCACGGGGCGCCCCCTTGCACGGCGTGGTCTGGAGCGGTCCGTCTCGAACTGAGCTGAGCCTGGCTCCGCCTACCGCAGCGTCATCCGCCAGGAGGCGAGTGCGCTCCAGTCGCCGCCGCCGGCGTTCGTCGCTGCGGCGAGGCGGAGCGACGAAGCGGCCCCTCCCCGCTCGTATCCCAAGCTCAGCACCGGATCGTAGCGCCCAGTCAGGCCGACACGCTCGCGAGAGTAGACCAGCGAGCGCGACCCCAGGTCGTAGCCGCTGGCATAAGTCAGTTCGCCCGAGCCGGAGAACGCCACCAGCGGCAGCGCCAACCCCATGCGCAGGCGACCGCCGAAGGCCGCATGGCTCGCCGAGAGACCCGCGCGTTGCGACAGGATCGGCTTTGCCGACGTCAGCAGCGTATCGCCGCCGATCTTGAGCCGGGTCGCACCCAGCGACGCATAAGTGTCGAGCGACCAAGCGCCTGCCCGCCACTGGCGCGACAACTCGAGAAAGGCAGTCTGCGCGCCATTGCCGAAGCGCAGCGCACCCGATCCCACGGGTGTGCCGAACAGCGTGCCGTCCTCGGTCAGGTATCCTGCCTTGACCCGTAGCGCCTTGCCGCTCCAGCCCAGCACCCCGCCTCGCGCCGAGCCATAGGCGCCCTCGCTGGAGAGCCCCGACAGGGAGAGGCGTCCACCGGCAAGCGAACGCTCCACGCCCATCGAGAGGTTCGCGCCCGGCGCATAGGCCAGCGTGACGTCGGAAGCCGGCGCGAGGCCCATCGCCTCGTCCTGCACCGCGTCCTGTCCGGCATAGGAACCGATCAACCGTGTGGTGCCCAGCGTCAGCGCGAACTCGCCCGAGGTCATGCGGCCACGCTGGACGGGAGTGTTGGGAATGGTTGCGAAAGTCGTGTAGCCGAAGCGTGCCGCGAAGCCCGGCGCGGCGAAGGAAGAGCTGCCAGCACCCGCGCCCGCCGCGACCTGACGGGCGAAGCTGCCCTCGCGGCGCTCCGGGTACGCGACGAGGCCGGCCAGGCTGCCACGAAAGTCGCGCCCGTAGGCATCGAGAACCGTCACCTTGCCGAGCATGCCCTTGACCGCTGCGCTCGTCGCCGCACCGCCGCCGAGTGCCTCCGGGATGACCATCGACGCCCCGTTGAGCGAAGTCTGCGCGATGCCGTTGGACAGCTTGGGCGAAACGGGCGAGAGCGCCGCCTCCACGTCGATCAGGCCGGCACCGTAGACCGGGTCGATACCCGCGGCGCCCAGGTCGTGCGCGGTGTTCAGGATCACCTGTCCCGCCTCGATGCCCGAGAGCTGCGGCCATTTGCTGAGGATCAGCGCCGCAAGTCCGCTCACCTGCCCGGCGGCCGAACTGGTTCCGCTGAACAGCACCAGTTCACCCTTCACGTCCATGGTCGCATTAGAACCCATGGCGGAGACGCAGCGTGCCATCGCCACCGAGCCGCACTGGTTGGCGTAGTCGGCGAGCGTAACACCCTCCTCGGTCGCATCCAGGGCGGTGACGAACAGCCAGCCGTCGCGGTTCGCGTCGTTGAGGTCGAGGTAGCCCTTTGCGTTCGCCTCGCTCTCGTTGCCGGCCGAGTTCACGAACAGCCCGCCCGAGGCCGCGTAGCGCGCGACCATGTTCGACCAGCCTGCGCTCGGCTGGCTGGCATCGACCTTCGCCAGCGAGGCATTGACGACCTTGATCCCGTTCGCGGCCGCATAGTCGAGCGCGGCCGGCAACGTGCGGCCGAGCGTCTCCTCGTTCGTGGTCGTGTTCACGTCGCTGACCCGCAGCGCGACGATCCTGGCGCCCGGCGCGATGCCCTGGATACCGCTCTCGTCATTGCGGCCCGCGATCACGCCGGCGACCATCGTGCCGTGATCGGAGAACTTGTCGCCCACCACGTTGCGCTGCGTGGTCGTGCTGCCGGTGGTCGTGGTGCCGAAGTCCTTGCTGAGCGCGGACAATTGCCCGGTCAGCTCGGCGTTCTCGAACACGCCATCGTCCACCACGCCGACCAGCACGCCCTGCCCGGTCCAACCGTGATCCAGCGCGTAGAGGGCGTGCACATATTCGAAAGCGTCGTAGTTGCGGCGGAACTCCTCGTCATCGTCCCTCGATCGCACCGCCACGTCTGCCTTGGGCACCAGCGCCGCGATACCGCCCGCGGGGGCCGGAGTGGGCGTGGGCGCTGGTGTCGGACTCGGCGTGGGTGTGGGCGCCGGAGTTGGTGTCGGTGTCGGCGTGGGCGCTGGGGACGGCGCCGGTGTTGGAGCGGGCTTCGGCGTCGGAGCGGGCGTCGGCGACGGTCCCGGAGCCGGCGTGGGGCTCGGGGGCGGAGCAGGCGTGGGAACCGGGGCAGGAGCGGGACCCGGCGTCGGCGTGACACTCGGCGACGGAGATGGCGTGGACACCGGCGCGGGCGTCGAGGCCACCGATCCGCCGCCACCCCCTCCCCCGCCACCGCAAGCCGAGAGAGCCATGGCGCCGGCGCCACAAAGCGCGAAGCTACGAACCGAAGCGAAGTGAATCTGCATAGAACCCAGGTCTCAAGGCTGATGAGCGTTGAGCAGGACCTACCGGGTTATGTTTGCCCCCCGGTTGGCTGGGTTCTACGCGGAATCACAGCAACTTGGTAAACGCTGCTCGCAAATCCGGGGCCTTCTCAGGCGATGCCGGCCAGTTCCAGCAGCGCCTCGGTAGAGGGATCGAAGGTGGTGCCGCCCTTCTCGATCTGCTTGGCGATCTCCTTGCCGAGTTCCACACCGAACTGGTCGAAGGGGTTGATCCCCATCAGCACCGCGTTCGCGAACGTGCGGTGCTCGTGAAAGGCGATCAGCGCGCCGAAGCTGGCGGGCGACACTTCGTCGAGCAGGATGGTCGCGGAAGGGCGATCGCCGGGATAGGCGCGCGCCGGATCGTCGCTCGGCTTGCCGGCCATCAGCGCCGCGCCTTGCGCGAAGCAGTTGGACAGAAGGATGCGATGGTGTGCAGGGTCCAGATCATGGCCGGGCACGATCGCGGCGATGAAGTCGACCGGCACCAGGTTGGTGCCCTGATGCAGCAACTGGAAAACCGCGTGCTGCGCATCGGTGCCGACGCCACCCCAGGTGATCGGCGCCGTCGGCCCATCGACCGGCGAGCCGTCCGCCTTCACCGACTTGCCGTTCGACTCCATCTCCAGCTGCTGGAGATAGTCGGGCAGCAGCGCCAGCCGCTCGTCATAGGCGAAGACGCCGCGCGTCTGGCACCCGCGCAGGCGCGTGTAGTACTGGTCGGCGAAGGCGGCGCGAAGCGGCAGGTTGGCCGCGCCATCGGCGTCGCGGAAATGCCGGTCGATCGTGGCGGCGCCCTCCAGCAGCTCGGCGAAGTCCGGCCAGCCCAGCGCCATCGCCACCGGAAATCCGATCGAGGACCACAACGAATAACGGCCGCCCACGCTTTCCGAAAACGGCAGGATGCGTGTCTCGTCCACGCCCCACTCGACCGCCTTCTCGGGAGAAGCGGTCAGCGCGACGACGCGCCCGTAGGGATCGGTGACGCCGTTCTCCTGCAGCCACTCGATCGCACTCGCGGCGTTGACCATCGTCTCGGTGGTCGTGAAGGTCTTGGACGCGATCGCCAGCATCGTCGTCGCCGGATCACAGGCGTCGAAGGCGGCTTCAAGCGCGGTGCCATCGATGTTGGAAACCACGTGCACGTCGACCATCGCGCCATCGCGCGCCAGCGCCGACACCGCCAGCGCCGGCCCCAGAGCCGAACCGCCGATGCCGATGTGGATCAGATGCCTGACGTCGCCCATCGCACCCTGATGGATCGCCTCGACAACCGCCGCCATGCGCGAGTGATAGCCGTGCGCCAGGGCGACGCTCTCGTCCTTGCCGACGCCCCGCTGTGCCGTATGCTCGGCGGCGCGGCCTTCCGTGGGATTGACGATCTCGCCCGCGAACAGCGCCCGGCGATGCTCGTCGAAGCCGGCCACCTGCGCCAGCTGCTCGAACGCGGCGATATGCGCATCGTCCAGGTGGGTCTTGGACCAATCGAAGCGGATGCCCTGCTCACCCAGGTCGAAGCGGGTCGCCAGTTTGTCGAGCCGCGCGGGATCCTCGGCGAACAGCTGTGCCAGAGTGGGCTTGGGGAGATCCGCCAGCTTCTTCCACACCGAACCCGTAGCCTCGCTCATGCCATTCCCCACTTTGCGCCAGACACGCTGCCCCGCATACGCGCCGCCTTATGCCTGTTGCACCTGCGAGGGCCAAGGCCGATCTTGTGCGGGATCGGCACCACCGTGGTGTCGTTCGCCCGCGCACGCCGCTTGACGAGAGCCATGGCGAGCAACATGGACAGCTTGATGACCGACACGCACAACCTCGCCGATAGCCCGCCCCCCAGCGCGCAACCGATCGGCGCACCGGCCGCTCCCCCCAAGAAGGAGGAAAGCCAGGAAAACTTCTTTGTTTTCCTGCTCAAGCTGGTGGTGCTGGTGGTGGTGTTCCGCAGCTTCATCTTCTCGCCGTTCAATATCCCGAGCGAGTCGATGCTGCCGCGCCTGCTGAACGGCGACTACCTGCTCGCCTCCAAGTGGTCCTACGGCTACTCGAAATATTCGCTGCCGTTCAGCCTGCCGCTGATTCCGGGGCGGATCTTCGCCAGCCAGCCCGACCGCGGCGACGTGGTCATCTTCAAGGCGCCGCCCGGCAACGATATCGACTACATCAAGCGGGTGATCGGCCTGCCTGGCGACAGCGTACAGGTCCGCGGCGGCCAGGTGTTCCTGAATGGCAAGGCCGTGCCCAAGAAGCGCGTCGGCAACTTCATCCTGCCGCTCACGCCGAACACGCGCTGCTATGCGATCGAGTTCGAGACGCAGACGCCGGACGGCCAGATGGCGTGCTCCTACCCGCAGTTCCAGGAGACCCTGCCCGAGGGCAAGAGCTACAACGTGCTCGACCTCGGCACCCAGCCGCAGGACGATACGCAGGTGTTCAAGGTGCCGGCCGGCCACTTGTTCCTGATGGGTGACAACCGCGACAACTCGCTCGACAGCCGCTTCCCGGCGATCGAGGGCGAAGGCATCGGCATCGTCCCCCAGGCGAACCTCGTCGGCAAGGCGTCGGTTATGATGTTCTCCACCGACGGCGGCGCGGAATGGATCAAGCCGTGGACCTGGTTCACCGCCGCGCGCTGGAGCCGGATCGGCGGGACGTTCTGATCTTGCAGTCTTTTCTTGCCCGATCCTCTTGCCCCCTGTCCTCCTTCCTGTCCGGGAGCCTGGCCGAGGATCGGGTCGTACGATGACCCTTTCTCCTGAAAACCTGGACTTCCTTCGCGCGCAGACTGGGTGCGAGCCGCTCGACACGGCTCTGTGGGAAGAGGCGCTGACCCACGCCAGCACCGCGGACAAGCGGAACTACGAGCGGCTCGAATTCCTGGGCGATCGCGTGCTCGGCCTGTCCATCGCCGACTGGCTGTTCGAGCGCGGCGACGGCCCGGAAGGCAAGCTATCGCAGCGCCTGAACGCCCTGGTCAGCCGCGCCACCTGCGCCACCATCGCGCGCAGCATCGGCCTTGCGCCGCACATCCGCCTCGGCAAGCAGGCGCGAGACGACGGCGGCCAGGAAAGCGACAACATCCTCGGCGACGTCATGGAAGCGCTGATCGGCGCCTGCTTCCTGGAGCGTGGCTTCGACGCGGCCCGTGTCATGGTGCGCAAGCTGTGGGAAGAGCCGGTGCTGGGCAAGACCGGCAGCCGCAAGCATCCCAAGTCGGCGCTGCAGGAATGGGCCGCGGGCAACCGCCGCCGCGTGCCGGAATACAAGCTGCTCGACCGCTCGGGCCCGGATCACGCGGCACGCTTCACCGTCGCGGTATCGGTCCACGGTGTCGGCGAAGCGCAGGCGACGGCGAACAGCAAGCAGGACGCCGAGACGCAAGCCGCGGCCGAGTTCATGGCGAGGTTCGGGTGATCCTGGGCGGCATTCGATCCCTTCCCCCAGGCGGGGGGAAGGATACGAAGGCTTGGCGGTTCAGCAGCCTGGCCGCAGTGGGATGGGGGGGCTCCACCCTCTCGGCGTCGAGCCCCCCCATCCAAGCTCCGCTAGCGCCCGCTGGGCGTGAGCTGCGCTATCCTTCCCCCCGCCGGGGTGAAGGGCTTTTCTTCAATCGAAAGCTTTTCCAATGACCCAGAAATGCGGCCTCGTCGCCGTGATCGGCGCGCCGAATGCGGGCAAGTCCACGCTGGTCAACGCACTAGTCGGCCAGAAGGTGGCGATCACCTCGGCCAAGGCGCAGACCACGCGCGCGCGGCTGCTCGGCATCGCGCTGGAGCACTCCGGAGCGGACGAAGTGCAGATCATCCTCGCCGACACGCCCGGCATCTTCGCGCCCAAGCGCCGGCTCGACCGGGCAATGGTCGCCGCCGCCTGGGAAGGCGCGCAAGAGGCCGACGCGATCCTGCTGGTGGTCGACCCTATCAAGCTGCGCAAGCACGAGCTCGAGCCGCTGCTGGAATCGCTCAAGGACCGAAAGGAGCGCAAGCTTCTGGCGCTCAACAAGGTCGACGCGACCGCCAAGGAGCCGCTGCTGGCACTGGCGCAGGACCTGACCGGCAAGGTCGCGTTCGAGGAAGTGTTCTTCGTCTCCGCGCTCACCGGGGACGGCGTGCCGCAGCTCAAGGCGCATCTCGCCGGCCTGATGCCCGAGAGTCCCTGGCACTATCCGGAGGACCAGGTGTCCGACGCCAGCGAGCGCCTGCTGGCCTGCGAAGTGACGCGCGAGCAGCTCTACCGCCAGCTGCACGACGAGCTACCCTACGACACGGCGGTGCGGCACGAGGCCTACACGCCCAAGAAGGACGGCTCGGTGGAGATCCGCCAGCAGATCGTGGTCGCGCGCGAGAGCCAGAAGTCGATCGTGCTGGGTAAGCGCGGGGCCATGATCAAGTCGATCGGCGAGGCCGCGCGCAACGAACTGGCGACGATCCTGGGGCACAAGGTCCACTTGTTCCTCCACGTGAAGGTGGAGGAAAACTGGGCCGAGTCCAAGGACCTCTACGAGGAACTGGGACTCGACTGGGTGAAGTGAGGTTGGACTTCTTGCGTGACGTAGCGCGGTTCCGAGGGTTGGGCCTGAGTGGCATTGACTTGGGCGCCTCCAGACCCATGCAGCTTTAAGAGGAACGAAGCCTCAAGCATTCCACTCCGTCGCCCCCGCGTAGGCGGGGGCCCCGCTTCTTCGACACAAGCGCTGCTTGAGAAAGTTTAAGCGGGGCCCCCGCCTGCGCGGGGGCGACGATGAATAGCTCTTGATCGATAGTTGGGTCGAGCTCGATGGTCTTGGTCACAAACTATTCGCAGACGACGACCTCGATCGAAGTCAGGGCAATTGCTCGGGTAAAGTTAATCCCTGCCCTCGAAGGCTAAGCCCCGTACCGAAGCTCACGCCACCAGCCGCAAGTGGCTGCCGCTGCCCTTGATCGGCTTGATCGAGATCTCGCTGAGGCCCGGTATCTGAGCGAGTTGGTCGGCGAAGTCGCCATCGAGCGCGAAGTCTCGTCCGAGGCGAACCTCCTGCACTTGCTCGTCGTCGATCTGCAGGCGCGCGATGACCTCGCCGCAGCCCTTGAGCCCGGGGCGCAGCAGCAGCGCGAGCTCCTGCACCGCCTCGACCGTGGCGACGTTCAGCTTGAGGCACATCCGCGCATCGGCCTTGAGTTCGGATAGCGGCCGCGCGCCGCGCACGGTGACGCGCGGCGGCTCGTCGGGGCTGGGGCTGTCGAGTTCGACGGTTAGCAGCACGCAAGTGCCATCCTTGGCCCACTTCACGAAGCTGTCGACCAGGCTCTCCTCGAAGCATGAGGCGCTGAACTGGCCGGACTGGTCGGAGAAATCGCCCAGGATGAAGTCCTTGCCCTTGCGCGTCTTGCGCTTCTGGACGTTCTCGACGAGCACCGCCATCGCCGCTCCGGCCCGGCCCGATGTGCCGCCTGCGACCAGGCTGGCGTGGGTGCGCGCGCCGTTCGCAGATGCGACGTTGCGCCATTGCTCGACCGGATGCGCGGCGAAATAGAAGCCGAAGTTCTCGCGCTCCTTGGCCATCTGGTCCATGCGGTTCCACGGCGGGCAATCGACAAGGCGCAGGCCCTGCTTCTCATGCTCGTCACCACCGAACAGCGCGTGCTGGCTGCTCACCCGCTCTCGCGAGGCGCGGTCGGCTTCGGCCAGCAACGTGTCGGCATTGGCGAGCACCTTGGCGCGGTTGGGCTCCAACCCGTCGAACGCACCGGCGGCGGCCAGGCTTTCCAGCTGCCGGCGGTTCATCGAGCCGGCGGGCGCGCGGCGGAACACGTCGTCCAGGCTGACGAACTTGCCGTTCGCCTCTCGCTCCGCGACGATCGCCTCCATCGCCTTCTCGCCGACGTTGCGGATGCCGGCGAGCGCATAGCGCACGGCGTGGCTGTCCGGTGTCTCCTCGACGGTGAACTCGGCTTCCGACATGTTGATGTCGGGTGCGGCGAGCTCGACCCCGTTGCGGCGCGCGTCGTCGACAAAGATCGCCAGCTTCTCCGACTGATGCATGTCGAAGCACATCGACGCGGCGTAGAACTCGTGCGGGTAGTGCGCCTTCAGCCAGGCCGTATGATACGCCAGCAGCGCGTAAGCCGCCGCGTGCGACTTGTTGAAGCCGTAGCCGGCGAACTTGTCGATCAAGTCGAACAGCTCGTTGGCCTTGGCCTTGTCGATCTGCGAGTGCTCGCGGCATCCATCGACGAAGCGCTGGCGCTGCGCGTCCATCTCGGCCTGGACCTTCTTGCCCATGGCGCGGCGCAGCAGGTCGGCATCGCCCAGCGAGTAGCCGGCCAGAATCTGCGCGGCCTGCATCACCTGCTCCTGGTAGACGAAGATGCCGTAAGTTTCGCCGAGGATCACCGCGAGCTTTTCATGCGGGTACTCGATCGGCGCCAGGCCGTTCTTGCGCTGGCCGAACAGCGGGATGTTGTCCATCGGGCCCGGTCGGTAGAGCGAGACGAGCGCGATAATGTCGCCGAAGTTGGTCGGCTTCACCGCCGCCAGCGTGCGGCGCATGCCTTCCGATTCCAGCTGGAACACGCCCACGGTGTCGCCGCGCTTGAGCAGGTCGTAGACACCGGCATCGTCCCAGGGCAGCGTGGACAAGTCGATGTAGATGCCGCGTTTCTCGAGCAGGTCGGTCGCCTTGCGCAGCACCGACAGGGTCTTGAGGCCCAGGAAGTCGAACTTGATGAGCCCGGAGTCCTCGACATATTTCATGTCGAACTGCGTCACCGGCATGTCCGAACGCGGATCGCGGTAGAGCGGCACCAGCTGAGACAGCGGTCGGTCGCCGATCACCACGCCGGCCGCGTGAGTGGACGAGTTGCGCGGCAGACCCTCCAGCAGACGGGCCAGGTCGACGAGGCGTTTCACCTCGTTGTCGTTGTCGTATTCGCGGCGGAAGTCGGCGGCGCCGTTCACCGCACGATCGAGCGTCCAGGGATCGGTCGGATGGTTGGGCACCATCTTGCACAGCGAATCCACCCGGCCATAGCTCATCTGCAGGATGCGGCCGCAGTCACGTAGCACCGCGCGGGCCTTCATCTTGCCGAAGGTGATGATCTGCGCGACGTGGTCATGGCCGTACTTGGCCTGGACATAGCGGATCACCTCGCCGCGTCGCGTTTCGCAGAAATCGATGTCGAAGTCCGGCATCGAGACGCGTTCCGGATTCAGGAAGCGTTCGAACAGCAGGCCGAGCTTGAGCGGATCGAGATCGGTGATGGTGAGCGCCCAGGCGACCACCGAACCGGCGCCCGATCCACGGCCCGGGCCCACCGGAATGCCGTTGTCCTTGGCCCACTTGATGAAGTCGGCAACGATCAGGAAGTAGCCGGGAAAGCCCATCTTGATGATGATGCCGGTTTCGAAATCGAGCCGGTCGGCATAGACGAGGAATTCGTCCGGCACGCCGTGCGGCTGCAGCCGCGCCTGCCAGGCGGCCTGGCGCTCGGCCTGGGGCAGAGCCATGACCGCATCGAGTTCCTCGACCGTCGTCTCGGGCCAGTACGGCGCCAGCCGCCGCGCGAGGCCAGCGCGGGCGTCATCGGCCAGCATGCGTTCTTCGCCTTGCTTGTCGCCGGCCAGGCTGGGCAGGATCGGCTTGCGCTTGGGAGGTGCGAAGGAGCAGCGTTGCGCGACCACCAGCGTATTCGCGAGCGCTTCCGGCAAGTCGGCGAAGAGTTCTGCCATCATCTCGGCCGGCTTGACCCAATGCTCTTGCGAGGAGCGGGGCCGGTCAGCGGCATCGATGTGCGTGGAGTTGGCGATGCACAGCAGCGCATCGTGTGCCGGGTGGAAGTGCTTCTCGGCATATTGCGCGGGATTTGTCGCGACCAGCGGCACGTCGCGCGCATAGGCAAGATCGATCAGCGCGTCCTCGGACGCATCCTCCACCGGATCGCCGCTGCGGGCGATCTCGATGTAGAGCCTGGCGGGAAACAGCCGCTGCAGCGCGTCGCACATCTGCCCGGCCGCGATGTCCCGCCCGTCCGCCAGCAAGCGGGCGAGCGCCCCCTCGCCTGCGCCGGTGAGACAGATCAGACCCTCGGTGTAGCCGTCCAGGTCGGCGAAGGCGACGTGCGGGTCACGCTCAAGCGGACGATCGAGATGCGCGCGGCTGACGAGGTGGCACAAGTTGTTCCAGCCGGTTTCGTTCTGCGCGTAGAGCGCGAGCCAGTCGATCGGCGCATCGGATGCGGTGTCGCGCGCCACGGCAAGGAACGTGCCGATAATCGGCTGTACGCCCGCACCTTTGCAGGCGGGTGCAAAGGCCGACGAGCCGTAGAGCCCATTCCGGTCGCAGATCGCCGCGGCGGGGAACTTGCGCTCCTTGGCCAGCTTGGCAATCACCTTGGGCTCGATCGCGCCATCGAGCATGGTGAAGCTGGAGAAGATCCGAAGGGGCACAAATCGCGCAAAAGCCATGGGGTGGTTCTGGCCCTCGTGGCGGACAGTATCAAGGTTGGTCGGGACGGAAGTCGTGGATTGAAGGCCGGCGTCGTCACAGGCAAGGGCCGGGATCGGTTTCGCCATGTCCCGCACTCAGCGTAGCGCCCTCACAAGGGGATCGTCGCCCTCGAAACTCTCAAGGGTCCAGTCCGGAACGCCGCGAGGCGCGTCAGCCCAGCAGCGCCTCGATATCGCGGCTGATGCTTTCCGGCTTCACCGCAGGCGCATAGCGGCGCACGACCTTGCCGTCGCGGCCGATCAGGAACTTGGTGAAGTTCCACTTGATCCCCCGCGTTCCCATGATCCCGGGCGCTTCGCTCTTCAACCACTCGAACAGCGGCGCCGCATCGGGTCCATTGACATCCACCTTGCTCATCAGCGGAAAGCTCAGGCCGAAGTGGATGTCGCAGAACGTGGCGATCTCCGCATCGCCTGCCGGTTCCTGATTGGCGAACTGGTTGCACGGAAATGCCAGGACCTCGAACCCGCGATCCCGATATGCCTGCCACAGGCCCTCGAGCCCGGTATATTGCGGCGTGAGGCCGCAGCGGCTGGCGGTGTTGACGACGAGCAGGACCTTACCTGCCTTGTCGGCAAGCGAAACCTGCGCGCCGTTTCCGGCCGTTACCGCGAAGTCGGCGATCGTCTTCACTGCTGCGCCTTCCCCTTGATGCAGGAACCTGCGCTGAAACGTCGCTTGCTTGCCGGAGAGATCGCTCGTCACGACCCCATCACCCGGTGCAATCCCGACGAATCTACGCTTAATCTTCAGATATTTAGTAGCTGCAAGCCGGATGTTTGTCAGTGGGCACGCGCCGGAAAGTCGGCGCGGCGCGACAAGTTGCGGATCTCGCCGATGCGCATCTGGTGATCGCCTTCCTTCTGGATGGCATAGTCTCCCTGATCTTCCTCGGGCAGGGTGAGGACGAAGCTGATCAGCTCGGCCAGTGTGCCGCGGCGGATCGTCTTGAGGCGATGGAACAAGCCGCCACCATCTTCGCACTTGTGAAGCTCGGCAGCGTCGTTCCAGCCTGCGCTGGTCGGCTGGCTGGGCTCGCCGTCGATGGTGGTGGGGGTGTCGCTCATCGCTTTCTCCTGATGCGTTTTGCCGCTGTGTTTCTGAACTTGGCGATTGGCTTAACGTATATCAACGCAACTGCGTTGCCTCGGGCAAGCCCTCGTGGAGCAAACCATCGTGGAGGCGGACCACGCGATCCATCGCCCGGGCCAAGCGCTCGTTGTGAGTCGCCACCAGCGCCGCCGAGCCCTCGCCGCGAACCAGCTCGAGGAACTGGCCGAGCACGCGATCGGCGGTTGCCTCGTCGAGGTTGCCGGTGGGTTCGTCGGCCAGCACCAGCTGCGGTTTGTTCGCCAGCGCGCGGGCGACCGCGACACGCTGCTGCTCGCCGCCCGAAAGCTGGCTGGGCCGATGGTCCAGGCGAGCTGCGAGACCCAGTGCCGACAGCAGCTCGCCGGCCCGCGCCTGCGCCTCGGCGTGGGTCTTGTTCGCCACGAGTTGAGGCAGCACCACGTTCTCGATCGCCGAGAAGTCGGGGAGCAAGTGATGGAACTGGTAGACGAAGCCGATGTGGTCCCGGCGCACGGCCGCGCGCTGGTCCTTGCCGAGGCGCGAGGCGTCCACTCCGGCGATCTCGATCCGGCCGCCGAACCCTCCTTCGAGCAGGCCGATCGCCTGGAGCATGGTGGACTTGCCCGAGCCGGAAGGCCCGAGCAGCGCGACGATCTCGCCGGGACGGATCGCCAGGTTGACGCCGCGCAGCACGTCGATGCGCACGCCGCCCTGCTCGAAGCTGCGGGTCAGATCGTCCAGGACGACGACTTGGCCAGAAAGCGAACGGTCATTCATAACGCAGCACCTGCACGGGATCGGTGCCCGCCGCACGCGAAGCAGGGTAGAGCGTCGCCAGGAAGCTCAGCACCAGAGCCAGCACGCAGATCACGGTGACCTCGACAGGGTCAGTGCGGCTGGGCAACTCGGTCAAGAAGCGGATCGAGGGATCCCACAGGTTCTGCCCCGTCAGGATCTCGACCCCGCGCACGATCGGCTGGCGGAAGAACAGGAACACGAAGCCAAGCAGCACGCCGGCGAGCGTGCCCATGGCTCCGATCAAGAAGCCGGCGGTGACGAAGATCTTCATCAGCGACCGCCGCGTCGCGCCCATCGTGCGCAGGATCGCGATGTCGCGCGTCTTGGCGCGCACCAGCATGATCAGCGAGGACAGGATGTTGAACACCGCCACCAGCACGATGATCGAGAGCACCACGAACATCGCCACCCGCTCGACAGCCAGAGCCTCGAACAACGAGGCGTTGATCGTCCGCCAGTCCTGAACGATCGCCTGCCCTGCCAGACGCCGGGTGAGCGGCGCCATGATCTCGCCCACCTTGTCAGGATCGACGGTGGTCACCTCGATCATGCCGATGGTGTCTCCCGTCAGCAGCAGTGTCTGCGCATCGGGTATCGGCATGACCACGAATGCCTGGTCGTAGTCATAGACGCCGATCTCGAAGATCGACGCCACCTGGTAGGCGATCTGGCGCGGCACGGTGCCGAAGGGCGTCGAGCGGCCTTGCGGGTTGATGATCGTGATCGTGTCACCGACCTGGACGCCGAGGTTCTGCGCCAGGCGCGAGCCGATCGCGACTTGGTCCGCGCCCGGCCGCAGCGGTGCCAGACTGCCCGCCTTGAGCTGCGGCTGCAGGCGCTGGATGTCCTCGGGCGTGTTGCCGCGCGCCAGGATGGCCTCGACCCGGCCATTGAACGTGGCGAGCAGCGGCTGCTCGATCAGCGGCGAGGCACGAGTGACGCCGGGCGTCTTGCGGACCTCCTGCAGCACTGTCTGCCAGTTATCCAGCCGGCCGCCATAGGCCTGGATGATGGCGTGACCGTTCAGGCCGACGATCTTGTCGAACAGCTCGGCACGAAAGCCGTTCATCACGCTCATGACGATGACCAGCGCGGCGACGCCGAGCGAGACCGCGACCAGGCTGATCCCGGCGACGAGCGCGATGAATGCCTCGCCTCGGCCCGGCAGCATGTAGCGCTTGGCGATCATCCATTCGAAAGGGGAAAGCAGCAAGCGAGTGTCCGGTGACAAGAAAGATGCAGGGCGAATAGGTCGTCCACGCGGCAGTGGCAAGCGAGCAGCCGGGCGGGATGATCGGGTGTAACGACGCGACAGGTTTGTGGTTCCTGCTGAGCCTACCGGGGCCGCGCAGTACCACGTCTCTCTCAACAATCGACGAAGCGAGTGGTGGAGGGGAGTGGTGCATCGCTGTCATACCGGCGCAACATCACTCTGCCGCGCAACGCGCCCCTGCCCTCTTGCTTTTTCAACCCACATCCATCACATGCGCCGACAGCGAAAACGCGCCGCGCGGGTCGGAAAACATCCATGAACATGACACACCCCTTCCGTGATGCCGACGGGGACAAACTGCGCGAAGAGTGCGGCGTCTTCGGCGTGATCGGCGCCCGTGACGCGGTCAACATCGCCGCGCTCGGGCTCCATGCGCTGCAGCATCGTGGCCAGGAGGCGGTGGGCATCACCACCTTCGACGGTCGAGAATTCTATTCGCACAAGGGCCTCGGCCACGTCGCGCAAGTCTTTGCGGACAAGTCTATTTCCGAGACGCTGCCGGGTGAGATGGCCTCGGGCCACGTGCGCTATTCGACGACCGGCGGCTCGGGCCTGCGCAACGTCCAGCCGCTGTTCGCCGATCTTTCCGCCGGCGGCTTCTCGATCGCGCACAACGGCAACATCTCGAACGCCACGGCGCTGAAGCGCGAACTGGTGCGGCGCGGGGCGATCTTCCAGTCGACCTCGGACACCGAGGTGATCATCCACCTCGTCGCGACCAGCCGCTATCCCACCCTGCTCGACCGCTTCGTCGATGCACTGCGCATGGTCGAGGGTGCGTACTCCCTCATCTGCATGACCGACCAGGGCATGATCGCCTGCCGCGATCCGCTCGGCATCCGGCCGCTGGTCATGGGCCGTTTGGGCGAAGCGACGATCTTCGCCAGCGAAACCGTGGCCCTGGACGTGGTCGGCGCCGAGTTCGTCCGCTCGATCGAGCCGGGCGAGATGGTCCAGGTCGACCACAAGGGCACGATTTCCAGCCACCGTCCCTTCGGCAACCCGGCACCGCGCCCCTGCATCTTCGAGCACGTCTATTTCAGCCGCCCCGATTCGGTGATGGACGGTCGTTCGGTCTACGAAGTGCGCAAGCACATCGGCGTCGAACTGGCGAAGGAATCGCCCGCACTCGCCGACATCGTCATTCCGGTGCCAGATAGCGGCGTTCCTGCGGCGATCGGCTATGCGCACGAATCGGGCATTCCGTTCGAGCTCGGCATCATCCGCTCGCACTACGTGGGCCGCACCTTCATCCAGCCCTCGGAAGGCGCGCGCCACGCCGACGTGAAGCGCAAGCACAATGCCAACCGCGCCATCATCGAAGGCAAGCGCGTCATCCTGATAGACGATTCGATCGTGCGCGGTACCACTTCGATGAAGATCGTCGAGATGATGCGCGATGCCGGCGCGGCGGAGGTGCACATGCGCATCGCCAGCCCGCCGACAGGGCACTCGTGCTTCTACGGCGTCGACACGCCCGAGCGCTCCAAGCTGCTCGCCGCGAACATGGACACCGAGGCGATGGCCGCCTTCATCAAGGCTGACAGCCTCGCCTTCGTGTCGATCGACGGCCTGTACCGCGCGGTCGGCGAAGCGCAGCGCAACAACAAGTGTCCGCAGTTCTGCGACGCCTGCTTCACCGGTGAGTACCCGACCTCGCTGACCGACCTGGCCGAGCGCGAATCGCCCGACCTGCTCACGCTGCCCGTCCACAAAGTCGCGTGAGTTCACCGATGTTCGAGGGGCAGACCGCGCTGGTAACCGGCGCGAGCAAAGGCATCGGTGCAGCGACAGCCAGGGCACTGGCGGCAGCCGGCGCGCATGTCGTTCTGACCTCACGCGATACCAAGGGCCTTGAGGCCGTCGAGGAGGCAATCTTCGCCGCCGGCGGTTCGGCAACGATCGCACCGGTGGACTTGGCCGAACCCGACGGCATCGCGCGCCTGGCGACGGCGGTGGGCCAACGCTGGGACAAGCTGGACATCCTGGTGATCAACGCCGCCCTCCTGCCGGAGCTGACGTCGGTGGCGCAGATCGACCAGAAGGCCTGGAACAAGGCGATGACGGTCAACGTCCTGGCGACCCAGGCGCTCATCGCCAACTTCGACCACATGCTGCGCGCCAGCCCGGATGGTCGGATCGTCGGCCTGACCAGCACTGTCGCGACGGCGCCGCGGCCGTTCTGGGGCGCCTACGCCTCCAGCAAGGCGGCATTCGAGGTTCTGCTCGATTGCCATGCTCAGGAAGTGGCGAATATTTCCAAGGTCCGCGTCGCCATCGTCAATCCCGGCGCGACGCGCACGGCGATGCGCGCGCGCGCCTACCCCGGAGAGGATCCCGGCTCGGTCAAGCCGCCCGAGGTGGTCGCGGACCGGATTGTTTCCCTTTTGTCAGAGCCATTTATGACCGGACACCGCGAAACCGTTAACCCTGCGCGGTAAGATCGCGGCAACCTACCCTCTGCCATGTCCTGTTAGGAGAGGGTGACCTGAGTGTCACCGTGGCAGAGCGGACGGCGATGATGAACAGCACGCAGACCGACAAGTACGCCTATGCAGCGCAGGAAGACCGCAGCGCTCACCGCACGCGGCTATCCATCCCCGCAACGCTGCGGCCGGCCGGTGGCAAGAAGATCCAGACGGTCGTGCGCAATCTCTCGCTCTCGGGCTTCTCGGCCACGGCGATCTCGCGCATCCCCGGCAGTACGATGTGCTGGCTCACGCTTCCCGATCAGGACGCGCTGCAGGCGCGGGTGATCTGGTGGGAGCAAGGCCTGGTCGGCTGCGCGTTCGAGGACCTTTTGGGGCCGATGCTCTACGAATCGATCCTGCTGCGCTGGCAGGGCGAGAGCGTTTACCGGGGCTGAGGCCCGGTCCTGTCGCTCGCGTCCGTCGAGGGGTCGGATCTACATGCAGGGCTGAAAATCCGCACTTCGTCATCCTGAGGTCGCGTAAACGGAACCAACTAAAGGTGGATTGCCGCTTTCGCGGGAATGACGAGCAACGTGAAATGGAGGACGGACTACCACTCGGATCCGATCACCTATACCGGTTTGCGCAGGGTCACTTGCGCCACATCGATACCGCCGCCCAGGAACCCGCCCTCGCAGTACATCAGGTAATAGCGCCAGAGACGGACGAAGTGCTCGTCGAAGCCGACCGGCAAGCGCCCTTCCTCCACCGCATCGTCGAACCGCGCGCGCCACATCGCCAGCGTGCTTGCATAATCAGGGCCGAACGCCTGATGGTCCTCCCAGGTGAGCCCGCGCTCCTCGGCTAGTGTGCGGAACTCCGGCTCGTTCAACAGCATGCCGCCGGGAAAGATGTAGGTCTGGATGAAGTCGGCGCTGTGCGCGTAGCTTTCGAACAGCTCCTCGCTGATCGAGATGTACTGCAGCGCCGCCCTGCCCCCCGGTCGCAAATTGCGGGCGATGCAGTCGAGGAACTCGCCCCAGTACTCGCGCCCCACCGCCTCGACCATCTCGACGCTGACGATGGCATCGTACGTGCCCGCGACATCGCGATAGTCCTGCTTGCGGAAATCGACCGCACCCTGCCGCGGCGTCCAGCGCGTGCCGGCGTAGTCCAGCTGCTCGTCGGAAAGGCTGATCGCATCGACCAGCACGCCGCGCTCTTCGGCCAGGCACGCGGCCAGCGTACCCCAGCCGCAGCCGATCTCCAGCACGCGCTCGCCCGGCGACAGTGCGAGGCGCTCGTCCAGCGCGGCGACCTTGGCAGACTGGCCGGCGTCGAGTTCGCTGAAGAACTGCGCATGCTGGCTTGGCCCATTGCGCCGGCTGAACATCGCGCTGGAGTAGAACATCGTCGTTCCCAGCCACTGCGCGTAGAAGTCGTTGCCCAGGTCGTAGTGCGCGTGGATGTTGCGCTCGGCCCCCTTGCGCGAGTTGCGACGGAGGCGGTGCAGCCAGCGCGCGGCGAGGCGCCAGGGTCCACGGGCCCGAGCGGCATCACCCAGCCCCGTCGCATTGTCCATGAACAGCGCGAACAACGGCACCGGATCGGGACTGGTCCATTCACCCGCTTCCCACGCCTGGTACCAGCCGACCGAACCGCCCGTGGCGAGCCGCAGCAGCGCGCGCGGGTTGCGCAGTTCGACCACGCAGTCGAACCCCTCCTCGCGACCACCCAGCAGCCGCGTCGACCCATCCGGCAGCGTCGCCATGATCCACCCGCGTGTCAGTCCCGCATCGATGCGATCGAGTACGCGATTGAGCCCGCCCGACCATAGCCGCGCCAGCCATTGCGGCCCGATGCCGAGCGACCGCCCGGCGGTGACGAGTTTGTGCCCTCTGCCAGGAACTTGCGCGTTCATTTCCGGGATATGGAGCGCTTGAGGCCGGCTGGCAATCGGGCGGACGCAGCTGCCGCAAACGCGTGGTCTACGCCCTGACCTTGCGGTACGCAGCCAGCGCCCGCTCGCGCGCCTCGCGGTGTCCGATGCGCCTTTCTGGATAGGCTTTCGGCCGTTCCTCGTCATCAGGATCGTGGATCGAGGCATCGGACAAGGCGGCAAGCTCGGGCACCCATTCGCGGATGTAGTCGCCTGCGTCGAACTTGTCCGACTGGCTCAGCGGGGCCATGATCCGCGTGAACATGCTGGAATCCACGCCCGAGCCGGATACCCACTGCCAATTCACCCCGTTGTTGGCATAGTCGGCGTCGACCAGAGTGTCCCAGAACCAACGTTCACCGTGGCGCCAGTCGATCAGGAGATGCTTGATCAGGAAGCTTGCGGCGATCATCCGCACGCGGTTGTGCATCCAGCCCGTAGTCCACAGCTGCCGCATTCCGGCATCGACTATAGGATAGCCTGTGCGCCCCCGCTGCCAGGCGCGCAGGTCGGCGGCAGCAGCCTTGTCCTTGGCGGGATCGCGCCAGGGAAACCGGGCGAAGCCGTCGCGGTAGCTCTCCTCCGGATAGCGCGGGCTCTGAAGAATGACGTTCTGCGCATAGTCGCGCCAGACGATCTCGCCGCGGAAGGTGTCGGCGCCCGCCCCATGCTCGCCTTCCAGCGCATGCCAGACTTGCGTGGGGGACAGCTCGCCCCAGTGCAGGCGTGGAGAGAGGCGCGAAGAGCCATCGACCGACGGCATGTTGCGCGCATTCGCATAATCCTTCGCGTGGCTTACGAAGTGCTCCAGCCGTTCTTGCGCCTCATCCTCGCCGGGCACCCAGGCCTCGCGAAATCCGGCCGCCCAGTCCGGCTTGGTCGGAAGCAGGTGCCAGTCCGCCAGGCGGTCCGATTGCGGCCAGCGCGATGGTGCGCGAAGCTTCGGCTCCGGTAAGGGGTCGCGCAAAGGCAGCAGCGGCATCAGCGCGCGAGCGAACGGGGTGTAGATCTTGAACGGCTGCCCCGAACCCGTCGTCGCCGTGCCGGGTGGCGCCAGGTAATTGCCGTCGTGCAGGTGCAGCTCGAGCTGGCTGGCCAGCTGCTCCTCGGCCTCGCGCCACCAGTGCTCGTAGTGACGGATGGCGTCGATGCCGCTGGCGCCGGCCTCGCGGGCCAGGCTCACCAGCTGCTCGACGCTGTCGCCACGCCGCAGCACCAGCCGCGAGCCGGCGTCCCGCAACCGCTTGTCCAGGGCTTCCAGGCTGCCGTGGAGCCACCATCGCGACGCGCCGCCCAGCCTGCGATCGCCCGCCCGCTGGTCATCGAGCACATAGACCGGGATGACCGGCCCTTGCTCGGCAGCGGCACAGAATGCCGGCTGATCGGCCAGCCGCAAGTCGCGCCGCAACCAGACGATGCGCGGCGGTTTGGTCGAACCAGTCATCCACGCGCAACGAGCTTGCCTGCGGCGCGTTCCCTGCCCTTATGGCCAGTCAAACCGAAATTATCGCGGTGCCCAAGTACGGGCATCGGCTCGATCCACGCAAGTCGCTGGGCGTGGCGCTGGTCTGTTGGACCGCTTTCGTCGCGATCGCCTGGTCTGTCGCGCATGGACAGACCACCGCGATCGACGAGGCCGGCATGCTGCTGTGGCGTGGCGCGGACCTGCTCCCGGGGGGGCCTCGCGGACTGGCGGAAGGCGTGCGCGACCTGACGGCGCTCGGCGGTGTCCTGCTGCGCAACCTCATTGCCATCATGGCGGTCGTAGCGCTGCTTTTTATCGGCTTGCGCCGGGAGGCGCTGCTGCTGGCGCTGACGGTGGTGCTCGCCTGGGTCGTGAACAGCGGCATCAAGCACCTGGTCGGCCGCCCTCGCCCGCAGATCGTGCCGCACCTGATGGAGGCGGGCGGAAACAGCTTTCCCAGCGGGCACAGCTTCAACTCCGCCGTGGTCTACGTCAGCATCGCGCTCGCCTTGGCAGCATTAAGCCGGCGCCGGTCGGTACGCATGACTATCACCATGGCGGCGCTGGCGATCAGCCTGGTGATCGCGTGGAGCCGTGTCTGGCTCGGCGTACACTGGCCCAGCGACGTGCTGGCCGGTTGGCTCGGCGGCGTCGGTTGGGCCTTCCTGGCGAGCGCTCTGCTATACCGGCCCGCCAAGGCTGCGGTGGAAGCAGTCAGCGAACCGGAGGACAGCCCGTCGCCGCCGACGGTACACTAGCCGAAACCTCGAAGTTGCGGCCTATGGTGGGGCCGCTGAAGCGCGCATCGGCGAAGGTCACCCTGGCGATGCAACCCTGGCGTTCGATCCGGGCGATTGGGAGTTGCGACCAGGCGAGGAACTTGCGCACCTCGGCTGTCGCCTGAGCTGCGCTTCTTGCTTCCGGCTCGGCCATGCGATCGGGCACGCTTTGGCCCAAGCCATCCAGCCCGAACGGATGACGCAACGGATTGTAGTGGCCGGAAGTGATCGTACCCTCCTGCCGCCAGACCAGGTTTCGCCGCCAGAACGCCAGCGGCTCGGGCGCCGCGAAGATACGGTCGGGGCTCGCGTACGGAACCTCCATCGACGACGCCTTCCAGGCCAGCGTGGAGATGCCGACGTTCGTGCCGATAAAAACTATCGCCGCTGCCAGCGAGAGCACGGCCGGCTTGCCCGAACCGCGGCGTCTTGCCCGCCAGATGCCTAGCCCCAGCATGGCGAGCAGCCAGGGCGAGACGATGAACAAGCCGTCCGTGTGGAACCACTCGGTGCTGGATGGCGAGAACAGCTGGACGGCGTATGTGTTCTGGAGGTCGAGCAGCGGGTGCGTGAGCGCGCCGAGATAGCACAGCACCACCAGCCAGCCGAAGCGCATCGGCAACCCGCTCTTGAAGGTCGCGCCCTGCCGGACCTGCCAGCGGTCGAACAGCCAAAGCAGCCCGGCGAGCAGCGGCGGCATCAGCAGCACGCCGCCGACGAGGCCATGGGTAAAGCCGCGATGCGTCGCGAGCGGCTCCCAGGGCGCCCAGCCGAAGAACACGTCGATGTCCGGCATGTTGGCCGCGAGCACGCAGGCAGCCAGGCCCTTGCGGCTGCGGCGCTTCAGGCCGGTTTCGGCGAGCGCCCAGCCAACGAGGCTGTGGGTGAGATTATCCATTGTCCTCGCCTGCCCTCTCCCCGGACGGGGAGAGGATATGGAGGCTTGCGAGCTTGCTCGCTAGCCGGAGTTGGAGAAGGGCTTGTGCGCTCCGACGGAGTAGGCCCCTCTCCAAGCTACGCTAGTCCCTGGCGGGACAAGCTGCGCTATCCTCTCCCCGACCCGGGGAGAGGGCCAGGGTTTCAGTCCATCAGTCCGTGCGCGGCTTCGGGCTCGACCGTCCAGGTCTGGCCCTTGCTCAGCAGCTTGCCGAGGTCCGCCGTCTTGCCCGCGGTCGCCTGCTGCCGCTCCAGCGCGACCGAGCCCTCAAAGGTCGGTGCGGGATCGTCGTAGATGACGCCCAGCGCCATCGGGAACGGGCCGAACGGCATCTCGACCAGCATGTGCGCCATGCCGCGATTGCGCACGTTGTGCACCGCCACCCCGGCAGCCTGCCAGTCACCGTCGATCACGTCGACGACCTTGAGCGACAGCGTGTCGAGATCGAGCGCCAGGCCCTTGATCGATCCGGTCTTGGCATTGCCGAACAGCAGCGGCTCGCCATGCTTGCACCACAGCTGCTTGTCGTCGGTGCCCTTCGTCGTGAAATCGTCGAAGCGGTCCTTGTTGTAGACGATGCAGTTCTGGAAAATCTCTACGAACGCCGCGCCCTTGTGCGCGTGCGCCGCGATCAGCGTGTTCGACAGCTCCTTGGAGACATCGAAGGCCCGCGCGATGAAGCGCGCGCCCGAGCCCAGCGCGAAGGCGCACGGGCTGGCCGGACGGTCGTAGGAACCCAGTGGCGTCGTCGGCGAAGTCGTGCCGGGGCGGCTGGTGGGCGAGTACTGGCCTTTGGTCAGGCCATAGATCTCGTTGTTGAACAACAGGATCTGGCAGTCGAGATTGCGGCGCAGCACGTGCATCGTGTGATTGCCGCCGATCGACATGCCGTCACCGTCACCGGTCACGATCCACACGTCGAGATCGGGGTTCGCCAGCTTGATGCCCGTCGCGAACGCCGGCGCGCGACCGTGGATCGTGTGGAAGCCGTAGCTCTCGACATAGTAGGGGAACCGGCTCGAGCAGCCGATGCCCGAAACGAACACCGTGTTCGCCGGATGGGCGCCGATCACCGGCAGGGTGCGCTGCACCGCCTTGAGGATCGCGTAGTCGCCGCAGCCCGGGCACCAGCGCACTTCCTGATCGGTTTCCCAGTCCTTGAGCGTGGTCTGGATGGGGGTCATGTCGTTCATCTGGGTTCGTCCCAATATCAGTCGTTGTGCGCTTCGGGGCTGGGCAGCTGGCCTTCGTTGACCAAGACCTCTCCGCCCTCGTTGCCCGGCACGGAGTCGAAGAACTTGGCGATGGCCGCCTCGATCTCGGCGATGGCGAAGGGCTGACCGGAAACCTTGTTCAGCGGCACCGCGTCGACCAGGAACTGATCGCGCAGCACGGTCTTGAACTGACCGGTGTTCATCTCGGGCACCAGCACGTTCTCGTAACTGGCCAGCAGCTCGCCCAGGTTCGCGGGGAGCGGCCAGATGTGACGCACGTGGATGTGGTGGACGTCCAGACCCTTGCGGCGCGCGCGGCGCACGGCCTGATGGATCGGGCCGTACGTGGAGCCCCAGCCGACGACCGCCAGCTTGCCCGAGGCCTCGCCCAGCGTGACCTCCTGCGCCGGGATGCTCGCCGCGACGCCGTCGACCTTGGCCATGCGGGCGTCAGTCTGCGACTGGTGGACGGCGGGCGAATAGTCGATGTTGCCGCTGTCGAGCGCCTTCTCGATGCCGCCGATGCGGTGCATCAGGCCCGGCGTGCCCGGCTTGATCCACGGGCGCACGCCCTTGTCATCGCGCTTGAAGGGCAGCACGCGCCCTTCGGCGTTGTTCGTTTCCTCCAGGAAGGTCTTGGGAAACGGCGTAAACGTCGCCGGATCGGGCACTTTCCACGGCTCGGACGCATTGGCGATGTAGCCGTCGGTCAGCAGCATGACCGGGGTCATGTATTCGGTGGCAATGCGGACTGCCTCGATCGCGCACTCGAACGCATCCGAGGGCGAGCGGGTGGCGATCACCGGCATCGGCGCGTCGCCGTTGCGGCCGTAGACCGCCTGGTAGAGGTCCGACTGCTCGGTCTTGGTCGGCAGTCCGGTCGAGGGCCCACCGCGCTGCGAGTTGACGATGACGAGCGGAAGCTCGGTCATGATCGCCAGGCCCATCGCCTCGCCCTTGAGCGCGATGCCCGGACCCGACGAGGAGGTGACGCCCAGCTGCCCGGCATAGGACGCCCCGATCGCCGAGCAGATCGCCGCGATCTCGTCCTCGGCCTGGAAGGTGGTGACGCCGAACTCCTTCATCCTCACCAGGTTGTGAAGGATCGCGGAGGCCGGCGTGATCGGATAACCACCGAAGAACATCGGCAGGTCGGCCAGCTGCGCGCCCGCGACGAGGCCAAGCGAGATCGCCTCGGCGCCGGTGACCGTCCGATAGAGCCCCGGCGCGCTCGGCACCGGATCGAGATGCAGCTTCTTGAGCGGTCCGGCGACTTCGGCCGTCTCGCCATAGGCATGGCCGGCGTTCAGCGCGGCGATATTGGCCTGCGCCAGCACCGGGTTCTTGGCGAACTTGCCGTTCAGCCAGTCGATCAGCGGCTGGCGATCGCGGTCGAACATCCACAGGGCCAGCCCCAGCGTCCACATGTTCTTGCAGCGCAGCGCTTCCTTGTTGCCGAGGCCGAACGGCTTCACGGCCTCGAGCGTCAGCGCGCTGATGTCGAAGGCCATGACCTCCCACTTGGCGAGGCTGCCATCCTCGAACGGCGAAGCCTCGTACTTCGCCTTTTCCATGTTGCGCTTGTTGAACTCGCCGGTGTCGGCGATGATCAGGCCGCCGGGCTTCAGGGCCTGAACGTTGGTCTTGAGCGCCGCCGGGTTCATCGCGACGAGCACGTCGGGCGCGTCACCGGCGGTGGTGATCTCGCTGGAGCCGAAGTTGATCTGGAACGCCGAGACGCCGAACAGCGTGCCCTGCGGCGCGCGGATCTCGGCCGGAAAATCGGGGAAGGTCGACAGGTCGTTGCCCGCCAGCGCCGTCGAGAGCGTGAACTGCCCGCCGGTCAGCTGCATGCCATCGCCGGAGTCGCCGGCGAAGCGCACCACGACGGCTTCGGGAGTCTCGGTTTCCGCCACGGTCGCGATATCCTGATCGGCGGGAATGGTAGCCATGATCGTCCTCTATCACCGAGCGCGGCGCCGCGTTATCGATTGCGCCCCCGCCCTGTCCAACTAAGTGAGACCGCCTCTGTGCGCGATCAACCCACGCGGCAATTTAGAAAATCCATCGCCGGCCAAACTCCAGCCATGCTAGAGGCGGATAAATCCGGCTGGTCAAGAGCCGGTGGCTGCGCCATTGTCGATACCGCGCACGGTGGCGGATGCCGTTCCGCCGCTCGCGCCGGCCCTTCCACAGATCGAGATCACCCACACCGATGACCGACTTCTCTCGCCTGCCCTATCGTCCCTGCGTGGGCGTCATGCTGGTGAACGCCCACGGCAAGGCGTTCGTCGGCAAGCGCATCGACAATCGCGAAGGGGACTGGTGGCAGATGCCCCAGGGCGGCGTCGACAAGGGTGAGGACTTGCGCGCCGCCGTGCTGCGCGAGTTGTGGGAAGAAACCGGGGTGAAGGAAGAGCACGTCAGCCTGATTGCCCAGACCAAGGAGGAGCTGCTCTACGATTTGCCCGAGCACCTGATGGGCAAGCTGTGGGGCGGCAAGTACCGTGGCCAGCGCCAGACCTGGTTCCTGGCGCGGTTCGAGGGTCAGGATGCCGACATCGACCTCAACGCCCACAAGCCGCCGGAATTCTGCGAGTGGCAGTGGCTGGAGCCAGAGCTGCTGCCCGAAATGATCGTGCCGTTCAAGAAGCGCGTCTACCGCACCGTGCTGGACGAGTTCCGCCCACTGATCTGAGCGCACCATCGCCCGGGCTCGGACTGGCCACGGCGCGATCTCTCCTGCTTACGCCTTCCCGCCTCGTCAGTTCTCGGAAACGATCGGCTTGGGAGTGATCGCCGCTGCGCTCACCACGCGGGGCGCGGGGCCACGCGCGATCACGGCCGCGAGTTGGCGCGTCTCGGCGCAGTCGCCGCCACACAGCGTCTTGAGCCGCGCGAGGTTGCGGTTGGCCTTTTCCGTAGCCCCCTTCTCCGCCAGCGCGGCGCCTTCACCGGCGATGGCCGAGAGGTTGCGCGGGTCAGTCTCAAGCGCCTGGCGATAGTAATGGATCGCCTTGCCTTGCAGTCCCATGCGACGGGTGGCCGCCGCCAGCTCGACCAGGATCTGCACGTTGCCAGGCTGGACCGTCAACGCGGCTTCGAAGGCATTGACGGCACCCTCGACCCGGCCTGCGGTCAGCTCGCCGCGCCCTTGCGCCAGAAGCGCCGCTGCCCGTGCGTCGAGCGCATCGGCGGGAGCGGAGTGGAGAACGCTGGAACTGATCGCGACGGCCAGCGAAAGGGCGAGGGCAACGGGGGTGTAGCGCATCAAGATGTCCTTGGCCGAGAGCGATGTCTTGGTCATTTCCCCTACCGCTATCACAGCAGGCGAAACCGCGCGATGAAAAACCCGTCGGTGCCGTCATGGGCAGGGGTGAGGCGCAAACCGGGGCCACGCGGGCGGCCGGCCGGCAGTACGGGCGGCTCGGCGGTCCAGCCGGAGCCGGCCCGATCCAGGAAAGCTTGCGCCTGCGTCGCCCCCTCGTCGTCGAGCAGCGAGCAGGTGACGTAGACCAACCGACCTCCCGGGCGCACCAATCCCGCCGCTACGTCGAGCAACCGCGCCTGCACTGTCACGTAGCGCTGCAGCTGCGCCGGCGTCAGGCGCCAACGCGCCTCCGGATTGCGGCGCCAGGTGCCGGTGCCCGAACATGGGGCGTCGACGAGCACGGCATCGGCCTGGCCCTGCCAGTCGCTCAATTGCTCGGCCTCCCGGTTGGGATCGAGCAGGCGCGTCTCGATCATGCCCGCACCGGCGCGTTCGGCGCGGGGCGGCAGGCGCGACAGGCGGGTGCGGTCGGTGTCGGTCGCGAGGAGCCGGCCCGAACCGTCCATTGCCGCCGCGAGCGCCAGGGTCTTGCCCCCGCCCCCGGCGCACAAGTCGATCACGCTCTCGCCCGCACGCGCCGCCACCGCCTCGCAGGCGAGCTGCGATCCGGTGTCCTGCACCTCGATCGTCCCTGTCGTCCAGGCGGGCGTGGCCTCGATCGCCGTACCATGCGGGTAGCGCCATCCGTTCGGAGCCGCTGTGCGCTCGCCTCCGGGTGGGACCTCGGCGCTGCCTGACCGCAGCGTGTTGACGCGAATGTCGAGAGGCGCGCGATCGAGCAAGGCGCTCGCCTCGGTGCCCTCGATGCCGCTCCGCTCCAGTGCGTCGACGAGCCAGGCCGGCGCGATGCCACGTTCGGCCGCGGGCTCATCTGGGCGGATCGGCTCGGGTGCATGGCGGGAACCGTCGAACAAGCCGGACAGGGTTGCGTCGTCTTGCGCCAGCAGCAGCATGGCGGCCCGGCCTGTCATGGGCACTTCGCCGCAACTGCGGATGGCGCGGAAGACCAGGTCGCGCACCGCGCGCCTGTCTCCGCTTCCTGCGAAACGGCGCGACTTGAACCAGTCGGACACGATCCGATCGGCCGGCGCGCCGTTGTTGCGGGCAGCGGCGATGACCAGATCGAGGATCTCGATGGCAGCCTGGACGCGGGCGGCGGGTGTCATCGCTGCAATCGAGCCCTCGATCCCGTTCGTGTCGAGCGAAGTCGAGACACGAGAGCGCAGCGCCGGCGTGTCTCGACTTTGCTCGACACGAACGGAGGACGTGCTTGGGCGGGCAAGCTCAATGTTTACCGCGTCGGGTAATTGGGCGCCTCGCGGGTGATGGTGACGTCGTGGACATGGCTCTCACGCAGGCCTGCACCGGTGATGCGGATGAACCTGGAGTTGCGGCGCAGGTCCTCGATCGTGGCGGAGCCGGTATAGCCCATCGCCGCCTTCACCCCGCCCACCAGCTGGTGAATGACCTCGCGCGCCGGCCCCTTGTAGGGCACCTGCCCCTCGATGCCCTCGGGCACCAGCTTCATCTGGTCCTTGATGTCGCCCTGGAAATAGCGATCGGCCGAGCCGCGCCCCATCGCGCCGACCGAGCCCATGCCGCGATAGGACTTGTAGGAGCGGCCCTGATACAGGAACGTCTCGCCGGGCGCTTCCTCGGTGCCCGCGAGCATCGAGCCGATCATGATCGTCGATGCGCCGGCCGCGAGTGCCTTGGCGGCATCGCCAGAGGTGCGCAGGCCGCCATCGGCGATGACCGGCACGCCGGACTTCTCGGCCTCTTCCGCCGCTTCCATGACAGCGGTGAGCTGTGGCACGCCGACACCGGCGACGATGCGGGTGGTGCAGATCGAACCAGGACCGATGCCGACCTTCAGCGCATCCGCGCCCGCATCGATCAGCGCGCGCGCTGCTTCGGCGGTGGCGATGTTGCCGGCGATCACTTGCACCGAGTTCGACAGGCGCTTCACCCGCTCCACCGCGCGGGCGACATCGGCGTTATGCCCATGCGCCGTATCGATGACGATCACGTCGCACTCTGCCGCGAGCAGTGCCTCGGTACGCTCGAAGCCCTTGTCGCCCACGGTGGTCGCGGCGGCGACGCGCAGGCGGCCGGCGGCGTCCTTGGTGGCGCTGGGGTACATCACCGCCTTCTCGATGTCCTTGACCGTGATCAGGCCGATGCAGCGGAAATCGTCGTCGACCACCAGCAGCTTCTCGATCCGGCGCTGGTGGAGCTGGCGGCGCGCCTCCTCCTGCGTGACGCCCAGGCCCACCGTCGCGAGATTGTCGCGCGTCATCAGCTCGGACACCGGCTGCAGCGGATTGGCGGCGAAACGCACGTCGCGGTTGGTGAGGATCCCGACCAGCTTGCCGCCCGGTTGCTCGACCACGGGGATGCCGCTGATGCGGTGCTGGCTCATCAGCGCCTGAGCGTCGCCAAGCGTGGCGTTGGGCGAGATCGTGATCGGATTGACGACCATGCCGCTCTCGAACCGCTTGACCGAGCGCACCGCGGCGCATTGTTCCTCGATCGTGAGATTGCGGTGAAGCACGCCGATGCCGCCCATCTGCGCCATGACGATGGCCATGTCGCCTTCGGTGACGGTGTCCATCGCCGAGGAGACGACCGGGATGTTCAGCCCGATCTCGCGTGTCAGCCGCGTGCGGGTGTCGGCCTGCGTCGGAACGATGTCTGACTTCGCCGGGCGCAGCAGGACATCGTCAAAAGTGAGCCCGAGCGAAATTTCCATGATGTGCCTTGTCTCCGGTCCGGATTCGTGGCGGCCCATGTAAACAAGCCGGGCGCCGACCGCTAGGGCATCATTTCACCTTTGATGGCACCCGGCGCGGATCGGCGAACCTGCGAGTGAGCGCGGTCAGCATCCGCACGTCGTCCGCCGCGCCGCCAAGCTCCAGCGGGCGGGACAAGTCGTCGCTGGGCCGATGATAGTCGCCATCGAAGAACGCGCGCATGCGGTCGATCTTGCTGTAGGCGGTGGTCACCATCACGGCGGGAATGTCGTGCTGGAGCAAGGCCCAGCCATCCTGGCGCTTGACGAACTCGTTGGCCTCGCTGCCGGGAAGCAGCATGACTCGCTCGGCCTTGGCGACTTCCGCGATCTGGGCATCGAGGCCGGTCAAGCCACGCCCGACGATGGCGAACGGCGAGCCGCGCGGGGCAACCGCCACGCTGTCGATGTTGAAGGCGGCGACGATCTGGTCGGGCGGCAGCGGCGGGTTCTCGGCAAAGGCATGCGCGCCGATCAGCCCCAGCTCCTCCGCCGTCGTCGCGAGGAAGTACACATCGCGGTCCATCTGCGGGCCGCGAGACAGTCGGCGCGCCACCTCGGTCAGGGCCGCGACGCCGCTGGCATTGTCGATCGCGCCGTTGCAGATCAGGTCCTCGGCCGGCGGCTCGGCGCAGATGCCGAAGTGATCCCAATGCGCCAGCAGCAGCACCGCGCCTGTCTCCGGTCTGCGCCCCGGCAGCTTGCCGATCAGGTTGTGGGTCCGGATCGTGGTCTCGCGCGTGGTGGCCTCCAGCGTCACGGAGATGTCCAGCGGCACCGGCACAAAGCCGGGCTGGGTCGACGCCTTCGACAAGTCGTCCAGCGTTCGCCCCGTGCCCTTCAGCAAGGCCGTCATCGCATCGCGCGTGACAAACGCCTCCAGGTCCCCGCCCAGTGTCTCCTCGGCGAGGGCATAGCCCGTCCGCTCACGGCGAGCGGCCACTTGCTCCAGCGAGCGCTCGCCGTCGAGCACGGTCAGCACAGCCGAAGCGCCCTGGGCGAGCAGCTGGTTCTGCCGGGCGCTGACCTCCGGATTGTTCTCGCTAACGATGCCGTCGAGCAGAACCGCGACGCGCCCCGCCAGTTCGTTGCGGGTGAGTTCGGGGCTGCTCGCCTTGCCGACGAACAGCAGCGGCGCCTCGCGCACGAGGCTGCGCTTACCCGAGGTCAGCACCAGCACCTGGTCCTTGGCCACAGCGAAGCGGCGGCCCTTGACCTGGAACTGCGCGACATGGTCCGCCGGCTCCCTGGCGATCAGGGTCACTGGGGCGAACCACTCGTGGCCCGGATCATTCGTGCCCGAGACCAGCCCGATGTCGAACCATTCCTTGCCGAGATAGCGCAGCGTCTTCGCTTCGCCCTCGGTGCCCGGTTCGCGACCTTCGAAGTCATCGCTGGCGAGCACCTTGATGTGCGCGCGCAGCCGGTCTTCGAGTTCGCGATCGGCTCGGGACGATGGAGCGGGCAGCACGGGTTCGCTGCCGATCGCCAGGGCAAGCGCCAGCATCGCGCATTTCAGCGCTGCCTTTCCGGCGAGTCTCGCTTTGCCCCTGTTCATGCAGTCCAGTCGGATTGACGCTTGCAGACTAGGACGATTTCGGGAGCATGAATCAAGAGCGGGCGACAAATAAACCCCCACCGATGCATCATTGTCGCACGGGCGGGAGCCGATCGGCCGGTGCGTGCGGGAACCTCCCGCGTACCGCTACGCCCGCGCGCTGCGCGGGTAGGGAACAAAGCCGCACCGCCGCGCTTTGACCGACGCGCCGGACGTATCGAGCAACAAGGGGCAGTATCAGCGTGAGACTCAATCCCTTCGACCCCAACAACATACGCGTGACCGAGGGTAGCTCCGGGTTTCCGGGCGGCGGCGGGGGCAAGCTGGGCTGCGGCACGCTGGTGATCGCGCTGATCGGCGCGGTGGTCTTCGGGGTCGATCCGGGGCAGATGATCGGCGCGATCGAAGGCACGCAGCAGCAAGTCGGCCCTTCGCAGAGCGAACCAATCACCAGCGATGCGAACGCCATCTGCAACCGCAACGCCTATGCACTGGAATCGTGCAACGCGCTCGATTCGCTGAACCGCACCTGGTCGCCGCTGTTCCAGAAGGCGAACATCGCGTTCGAACAACCGACCCTGCACTTCTACCAGGGCGGCACCGGTTCGGGGTGCGGCGCCGCGCAAAGCGCGATGGGGCCGTTCTATTGCCCGGCCGACCAGGGCATCTACATCGATACCAGCTTCTACGATCAGCTGGACAAGCAGCTCGGAGCAGGAGGCGACTTCGCCCGCTACTACGTGATCGCCCATGAGTACGGCCACCATGTCCAGAAGCTCACCGGGATCGCCGACCAGGTCCGCAGCGCCCAGCAGCAGGCCGGCGGCAGCCAGGCCAATGCGCTGCAAGTGCGCATGGAGCTGCAGGCAGATTGTTACGCGGGAGTGTGGGCGGGACAGCACCGCGACTTGATCGAAGCCGGCGACATGGAGGAAGGCCTCACCGCCGCCAGCGCGATCGGCGACGATACCCTGCAGCGCAGCGCCGGCCAGCAAGTCTCGCCCGAAAGCTTCACCCACGGTTCAAGCGCGCAGCGTATGCAGTGGCTGAAGCGTGGGTTGGAAACGGGTAACGACGAAGCTTGTGACACCTTCGCCGATCTGAAAAGCTGATCTTTAGCTTACCGATCATGGAGCGGCTGGGTTCGAGGAGCATGATGCGCACTGGCTGGGTCTCGATCGTGGTTCCCGCGCTGATCGCAGCACCGGCGCTTGCTCGCGATGAGCCACGCCCGATCACGGATCGAGAGCCGGATGTGGTGGACGTCGCCAAGACGCCGATGACCGACCTAAATCTCAGCCGCACCGAGATTCCAGCCCTGCTGGCCGAAGCCGAGTTGCGCCCCTACGCGCTGCAGAACCTCGAGACGTGCAAGCAGCTGAGTGCCGCCGTCAGCGAACTCGACGCGATCCTGGGTCCGGACCTGGACCTGCCTCAGGCCGAGCGCGCGCGACTGAGCAAGGGCCGTATCGCGCAATGGGCGGTGGGCACCTTCATCCCGTTCCGTTCGCTGATCCGCGAAGTCTCTGGCGCCAACCGCCAGGAGCGCGCCATACGCGGGGCGATCCAGGCCGGTCTCGCCCGGCGGGGGTTCCTCAAGGGCGTCGGCGCGGCGCGCAACTGCCCGTATCCCGCGTCCCCGGCTACCGAGACGATCGTCGCGCAGCACATCGAGCAGGAGAAGCGCGCAGACGACGCCAAGGGGACCGACGCCCGCATCACGCCTGACACCGCAGTCGTAGCCGCGCCCTCGCCCTCGCCTACGAAGCGTACGCCTGTGTTCACGTCGGAGCCTGTCGTCCAACAAACCCGGTGAGCGCGGCAAGCTTTGGCGACGATCTTGCGGAAGGTCCGAGAGATCCGCTGCGGCGCCGACGTCGTAAACCTGCTCAAACGCTGATGCGCGTATCCTGCGGCCCGCAACTCACTCGGGATAAGCTCCGCTGGAACTGAGAGCGCAGAGCGCTGGTGACCGTGACCGTGACCGTAGATCCTCCCCTGCAAGGGGAGGGGGACCGCCAGCGTAGCTGGTGGTGGAGGGTGTAACCCTATCGGTCGCGCACAGCCTAAGCGGTGACACCCCTCCGTCACGCGCTCCGCGCGCGCCACCTCCCCTTGCAGGGGAGGATCTTGCCGGGGCAATCAGTCGGCCCCACCCTACCCTTCAGTCGTGCCCCTGCGTCGCCTCGGCGATCTCCTCATCCAGGTCCGCAAGGAGGTCGCTGCGGACCTTGGCCGGCATGTGCCCGTTTGCGGCGACCGAGGCGCGTGCGCGACGAAGCGCCAGGGCGACATGGCGCGAGGTGTCGGGCGCGCCGGTGCATACGCGCGACTCAGCCATTGCCCGACCGGCGGCCGCGCGAGCCTGGTGCTGCTGGTCCGCCGGACAGTTGCCGTCCAGAACCATGGTGCGCGTGAACCGGGGCCGCCCAGCACGCGCCGGCGTGACGATGCGCAGTGTCTGCACGTTGCCGTCCGGCGATACCGTCTCCAAGACCTTGGGCGCCTGCGCCAGAGCCAGACGCGATTGCCGCGCCGCGTCGTGCTCGGCACGAGCGGCGGCGCGCTCGGCATCGCGGCCCAACCGCTCCGCCTCGCGCTCAGCCCGGACGGCATTCGCCGCGGCGAGGTCGGCATCCGCAGCGGCCAGGTCGGCGCCAGCGATGGACCGCGCGACGGTGCGCTCCAGTTCGGCCTCGAAGACAGGGTGCTCGGAGCCGGCCTGAACCGCCGCCTGCTCGTGCCTGGCGGACCGGTGCTGCGACCACCGCTGCTGAGCCTCGCCGGCCTCGGCCGAACCATCGTGCTCCACCGCATGCGACGAAGCAGGTGCGATCGGCGCGTCGTTCGCAGCCGGCTGGATCGCGGCGAGAGGCTCGGCCACGTTCTCTTCCGCCTCCTGCGCCGCGTACGTCACCGAGGCGGTGAGCGGCACCGCGACGATCGAGATGGCGAACAGGCTTCGGCCCAGCAGGCGGTGCCGCTCGGGCACGTCGTTGCGCACCAGGGCTTTCAGGCGATGGATGATCGGCTTGTCGCCCTTGAGCGGCCCCGCCATCGGTGCGGCCAGGGCAAAGCGCGATCCGGCGGCGAAGGAAGCGATCAGCCGGCCATAGCGTTCGCGTTCTCGCCGCGAACGCCCAGCCATGACCCGCGCATCGCAGGCCGCCTCCTGATCGCTGCGCAACGCGCGCCACGCCACCCAGGCCAGCGGATTGAACCAATGCAGCGCGAACAGCGGCTGCACCGCGATGTTGGCGACAAGGTCGTTGCCGGCATGATGCTCCAGCTCATGCGTGATCGCGAAGTCGGACGCATCCGAGTCCGCTTCGGCCAGGAACCCACGAGGCAGCGCCACCACTCGGTCGATCACACCGAACGCCACGGGCGCACTCACCGCGCTGCTCTCGACGATCCGTACGGCGCCCGAGTGCCCGATCACACGAGCCTCGCGCAACAACTCGCGTCGCATCGCGTGATACGAGAAGAAGCGGTGGACCAGGAACACGACCGCACCCGCAAGCCATACGGCCACCAGGATCGTCGCCCAGGGCAGCCCGGTCACGCCCGCATCGGCGACGGAGGACGCGTTGCCCTCATCGTAGGCGTAACTGGCCGCGGTCACCTCCGCTACGGCATCCGCGGGAGGCGTCCAGGAGTGCGTCGGCGTGGCGATGGCCAGGCTTTGCGGCAGGACGAGGGGTGGCAGCAGCAGCCGGATCATCGGCAAGGCCCACAGGGCATAGGCCGCGCTCGGCCCGAACCATCGCCCGACCGGACGTCGCACGAGCAGGATCAGGGCCATCAGCACGCCAGTCATCACAAGAGTGTCGGTCAACCACGCGATCATGACTTGAGCTCCTTCAAGAGCGCCTCGATCTCGGCGATGTCATCCTCGGTCAGGGCATCGGCCTGGGCCAGATGCGCGAACAACGGCGCGGCGCGTCCGCCGAACAGGCGATCGACCAGCCGGCGGCTTTCCGTGCCGACGTAGGACTCGCGTGCGATGCCGGGTGAGTAGAGAAAGCGCTTCCCGTCGGGTTCCGTGACCACCGCTCGCTTGGCGACGAGGCGTGAGAGCAGCGTCTTGACCGTGGCGAGGCTCCAGCTCCGCTCGTCGCAGACCTTGTCGCACACCTCGGACGCGGTCAGCGGTGCCCGGTCCCACAAGGCTTCCATGACGGCGTGTTCGGCATCGGAGATCCTCTCCGGTTGTTGCGGTGCATCGACCATGGAGTTCTCGCTTAGCTGTTTACATGTGTAAACGACTACGTCTGTAAACATGAACGCCAGATGAATCTCGAGGAAGGCCGCTCGCTCCGTGAATATCTCGGGGTGACCCCTTGGTGCACCCGAGGAACCTGCGACGGCGACAACCGATTGTTATTCCGCAGCAAGAGAGGCCGCCATGACCGAGCACAAGCATGCCGCGGCAGAAGACCTGGATCGCGATGCGATCGCCAACGAGTTCGACGCGGCCGTCAACATGACGGCGTCGGAGTTGGAGACATGGCTCAAGACGGATGACAGCAAGGCCGTCGGCTGGAAGGCCGATGGCAGCAAGGAGTCCGTCGGTCACGATTCCGGCCGCAAGATCGTCGCGATCAAGCGCAAGAAAAAGGCGGATCTCACCACCGCCGACCTCGAGCATATGCGCAAGGTGACCGGCTACGTGCACCGGCACTTGGCCCAAGGCGGTCCCGCCAAGGACACCGAGCATTCGCGATGGCGCTACTCCCTGATGAACTGGGGACACGATCCCCTCAAGAAGCGAGGCTGACTATGACGAAGACATTCAAGAAGGGCGACAAGGTCGAGTGGGACACGAGCCAAGGCAAGACGCACGGCACGGTCGAGAAGAAGCTCACCAGCGAGACGCACATCAAGAAACACAAGGTGGCCGCCTCGAAGGACAATCCCGAATACCTCGTCAAGAGCGCGAAGAGCGGCAAGGAAGCCGCTCACAAGCCTCAGGAACTTCGCAAGACATCGTAGCGGCATTCGACCGACCGAGGCCGGCTCGCATCGTACGATCGCGACCGGTCGTTTGGGCCTACGGTGCCGGAAAGCTTCCCAGGCCCAATCACTCGATCGGTCGGCATCAGCTCTCGAGGCTGGAGCAGATGAGCGCTGCCCGGCCCAGCGGGTGCGATGATCGGTCGCTTGGCGAAAGCACCCCGCCACATGGTTGCCGCAAACATTTTTACCCGGTCGATGCCGATCACCGCGGATGTAATGACGACGTGTCGAGTGCCTGCATCAGCGCAGAGATCTTCGGCACTCGGGCAAGCGTTTCCTCCGCATGCTTGATCGCGATGGCATAGCGCAGCCGACTGCCCATCCGGATCGCCGTTTCGGCAAGGTTGGTGGCGGTGATCGGGTGGCCGCGCTCGGCCATGATGCGCGCCATCATGGACCGGAGCACGATCTTGCGCAGCTCCATGCCGTAACGGGTCGCCACCATCATGGCATCCGATACGGATCGGAGCGCGCCCTCATGGTCGCCCGAGGCCTGCTGCGCGCCCGCGAATGCCATGCTTGCTTCCACCCGAACACGATTGACCGCCGTCTGCAAGGCATAGGTCTGCGCGTCCTCCAGCACCTGGCGAGCAGCCTTGCGGGAATCGCGGTCGCTGTCGTTCGCCTCCAGGATGATGGTCGATCGCATCACGCGCAGCTGGTAGACCAGATCCATCTGCCGCGTCGCCAGCGCTGCCGTCAGCACCGCGTTCAGCGAGCGTTGTGTGTTGCGCCCCGCCCCATCGTCATGCGCTTGCGAAAGAGTATGGCGTAGCCGCTCGAAATAGATCGTGGCCCGTGCTTCCTCGGCCGCCTCGAACGAGGCGATGGCCGCGTCGTAATCGATCCGCGCCGCCCGCTCGTTGCCATGAAGCTGGTGGGTCCATCCGCGATATCCCGATGCCACTGCAATCGCGAGGCGGTCCTCGCGGCTGCCGATGGATTCTGCCCCCTCGCTGACCGCCAGGATCTCATCCGCCTTGCGCCGCGCCAAGTCGATCTCGCCGCTCTCGATGTCGACGGCGAGCTGGTTGAGGCGGATCCGACGCCAGTTATGAGAGCGGTCGGTGCGCTCCACATGGAGGCGATTGATGTCCAGCGCGCGCAGGAAGGATGTGCGTGCCTCGTAGAGGTCGCCCATCGCCAGCCGGATCACTCCTCGCTCGTTGTGGAGCCAGACCAGTTCGTCGGGATAGAGCGGCTCGACCATGCCGAACTTGGCGCCGAATTTGTCCCCGAACTGCGTGCGCAGCCGCTGACGAGCGAGCGCGATCTTGCCATAGGCGTCGATCAGACGGTCCAGTCGCTCGGCATGCTCCTGCAGGATGGGGTCGCGATCCTCGCGGATCAGCCGATCGCCGACATCCAGGGTCAGGAGATCCGTGGTCGTGTAGTACCCGCGGATCAAGGCCAATGCGGCGCGGAAACACTGCATGTTGGCGACGCTGGCCAGAGTCTCCAGTTCCCTCGCCAGATCGCGCCGGTGTACGCCGTGGGCGACGGTGGCGCGATCCTCGTGCGGCATGAGTTCGGCACTGATCGCCACCAGCGTCTCGCGCTCGTCCGGATGCACCAGCTTGGGCTCGCGAAGCGCCACGTCGCGATAGGCGCCAAGCAGTCGATCCACCATCTGGCCGAGTTCGTCGTGGATCTCCGGTTCCGGGATGTAGCCATCCACCGGCTGCGCCACGTAGAGCGACATGTTGTAGGCAGTCGAAAGCTTGGCTTCCGAAAGAGGCACCGAGAACCGCGCGCGCATCTCGGTCATCAGCAGGCGTGGCAGCGTGAACCTCGCCGCGGTCTCGGTCGCACCCGATATGCGCGGTTGATGTCCGCGGATACGCAGGACCAGGCCTAGCCCCTCCAGAACCGTGAGCACCGCTTCCACTTCGGACACGGATCGAGGAGCGGGTTGGCGCAGACGCGGCACATGAACCAGCACCGCGGCTTCCGCCGGCAGGCCGATAAAGGCAAGCGCGCGGATCACGTCGGTCGCCAGCCCCAACTGCTTGCCCAGCGGCTGCCCCAGAACGGCAGGATCGAGGTAGAGGTCGAAGAAGGCGCGCCGCAGCTCCGCCAGATCGCCGCTGATCCGCGCCGCGCCCATGGCGCGCGCATCCAGCACCGCGCGATCGAGCCGCCGCTTCGATCCGGGGGCGATCTTTGCCGGATCGACACCGTGATTGCAGAACGCCCGGCGAATGATGTCGAAGCGCTGGATGGGCGGCAGTTCCTCGCTCCAGCTTGGCTCCAGCCCGATCTCCGACGCTTCCAGCACGGGTGGACCGAGCGTCTCGATGTAACTGCGGGTACGCGAGGTGCCGAGCAAGACCAATCGCACGAACGGCAGCTTGCCGGTTGCACAGCGCCAGAAGAGTTCGTGCAACTCCGCGCTCAGCATCTCGCCGCGGACGCTGAAGAAACGCTCGCATCCGTTGACGATGATCAGGATGGGCCGGTGATGGGCCGTGCTCAAGGACCGGAAGAAGGCATTGCGGCTCATCTTCGGCACGCCGCCTTGGCCACCTTCGAGATAGGTGCCGATCGTGCGTTCATCGAGGAACCGGGCCACCGCGTCGAGCACGCTGTCGGTGTCGAAGCTGAAGCTGGCATTGATCAGGATCGTGTCTTCCGGCGCGACGCCGATGACCTGCGCATCGTGTGCCAGCCGCCAGGCGAGAGAGCCCTTCCCGCAACCCTGCCGGGCGATGATCCCCAGTGCGGGGGCGGATCGATGGTCTTTGATCCATGCAGTCAGACGCTCGAACGCCTGCTGGTTGACGGCGCCCTCCTCGATCCCGAGCTGACGCGACGTCCCCGCCACCTGCCACACTATGGTCGGCTCGCCTTTCGCGGGCGAGCGCATCATGTGACGCCACGCGGGACCTCCGGTGTATTCCTCGCGGCTGCCGATGCAGGCGGCACGCTCCGCCAGCTTGTTGATCATGCTGGCGAGCCGCGCCGGCAGGTCCCCCGCCGGCGGGATCTCGCCCGAGGGCATCAGATCGGTATCGAAGATGGTGAGGACACCGAGCCGATGCAGCCGGTCCAGTCGGCGCATCTGCGCGCCCGACACCGTGCTCGCCGGCTCTCCGAACGCCGTGTTGGCGCCACGGTCCTGCTCCTGCGTGTTCCACAGCAGGAAGGTCGGCGCGGCGCGCTGGTAGGGGCTGCTGCTGACGAAGTCCTGCAGCGTTGCGTTCAGCTCGTTTTCCGACATGCCCAGGCCGACGAACAGGACCGGGTTGCCGCCCATGAGGATGCGCTGCGCGAACTCGAACGGCAGCTTGGACAATCCCTGGCGACGGTACAGCCGGTCGTAGTCGCGATAGGAGAGGATCATCGACTCCGCGGAACACGCGCGCCCGTGCAGATGCAGGACGTGGCGGTCGACATCGTCCGCACCCACCGCGAACTCCAGCATCCGGTCGATCCGCTCGCGATTGAGGATGTCGCTTTCTATGGCCTGACCGTTCGGCATCAGGCGGCGGATCTGTCCGCTCGACAAGTGCCAGTCGAACAGGTCCTGCTGACCCATCGCGCGCAACTTGCGCAGCTGATCGAACGGCGAGTCTCCGTCGGCCTGCCGATCCGCAAGCATCAGGCGGCGCTCCACTTCGAAGTCGTAGTTCAAGGTGGCCACGCGCCTTACGCCCAGCCCGTTCAGCAAGGCCCCCAGCACGTCTTGCGCCGAATCCGTCGCCACCTTGCGATAGGGTTTGCGGAAGTAACGAGCCATGGCGATGGACAGCAGGTGAAGCGGCTCACGAACCTGATCCAGCTCCCAGTGTCCCCATTGCCGGGAGATCGGCATCGTTCCCCTGTCAGGACCGGCAAGCGGTTCCTCGAACAGGCCAAGCGTCACCCGGGGGTCGATGTGCGCCCGCTGTTCCGGAGGCAGAGAGACATACGCGCGAAACGCGGCGATATGGCCGACCTGGGTCGCTGACACCGGCTTGCCCTGCCGGATCGCCTCCAGCTCCGCTTCCATCCTCTCGTGCGCGTCTTCGCAGCCGTGCGCATCCTGGGCGACTTGCGCCAATCGTCCGTACGCATCGATGAGTTCGTCCCACGTACCATAGCCGCAAGGCTGCGTGGTCAGGGAACCGGTAAACGCGACCAGGCGGCCAGAGTTCAGCGCGCGATGGAGTTCCAGCAGCGCGCGCTGGGCAAGCTTCGCATCGTTCAGATAGTGGCGCTTGAGGAAGGTCGTCATCGGTGCCCCTCCCGCTTACCCGCGATCATGCCAGCGCCGCCCACACCCATCGAGCGACCTCCGGATTTTTGACATCGTTGTGATCGGCGATGATCGCGTCGGCTAGGACGTTGTGAACCTTGCCGCTTGCAAACCGAGGCGTCGGCGCATCGGGCAGGGCGACGTGGTCCGCCCACTCTCCCGACAGAAGCGACAATGCGCCGTTTGCGCCCAGCCCCCCGTGGCGGTCTTCCGGTCCGCCGATCAACCGACCCGCGACATCGGCCAGACCGCTGGCGACCTGCTGCGACAGCGTGGATGCAAGCGCGTAGGCGAGGCCCACCGCGGTGTCGTTGCGCGTATGTGTGACCATGATCGGCCCGCTGATCCGCTGGTCCGCAACCACCCGACGGAAGGCCCCGTCCACGCCGGCAGCACCGCCATGCTTGCTGCTCTTGTCCCCGAAGCCGTTGTGCGAAAACGCGCCCTGCAGCAGCGAAAGCGACGCGGGGCGCACCGTGGTCAAGGTGTTGGCCAAGGACGTGACCAGCCGCGCCCCGAAGCTGTGGCCGATCAGGTGGACTCGCACGCTGGCGGGCACCGCCTGGTCGATAACCGGAGCGATGGCCGCGCCGACCACGCCGGCCCTTGCTTTCATCTCGTAGTACGTGGCCTGGTTCAGGACGCTGGCGACCGCCGCCCGGCCGCCCCGGCGCCACTGCCGAAGGGTCGCGACGACCTCCTTGTAGCCGGCGGCGTTGCCGCCCTCGCCCCGCTCCGGCTTTTCGAACAAGAGTGCGGCATCGGTGCCCTTGCGAAGCGCGTTCACCAGCGAGGATCCGCTTTGCTGTCCGAGCAGGTCGGCATGGTCGGCGTGCAACTCGGCAGCCGGGGTCAGGAGGCAGCGCAGCCGGTCCACGAAGATGTTCGCCTCCTCCCCGCCGTGTGCCGCTTTCACAGCCCCGTCCGTGAAGTCGCCCTCGTCCACGTCCAGCATCACGGCGATCGCGCCGGCCAAGCCGGCCAACTCCTCGCGCGAGAGATCCTGCCCGGCTGCATCGACGGAGGCCGCCGCCACGTCCTGTGCACGCCCGTCCTCTGCCAGCAAGGTAAGGTCGGGCTGGAACCGAAAGGCGGGCCAGAACACCCCGGCTACAGCCCAGCGCCTTCCATCTTCCCCGAACGCCGGCCCGGCCGCACGCTGCACGCTCGTCAGCAGCGTGTCGTAGAGATCGCGCGCGTCGCTCTCGTCGTTCTTCCAGCCATGGCTGATGATGATGAGGTCGGTCGTGCCCCCGGGCATCGCGAATGGTTGAGACAGCACGCCGGTCTTGCTCGCCCGCAAGCTTGCAAACGGCAGGGAGGAAAGCGTTTCCATGGTAACTCCTATACCGACTGCACTGCGCGCATCAGGTCGATCAGACCCGCGCCTTGGAAGTCGCGCTTGCGTCCAAGGTCGGTGCAGCTGGCCATCAGGACCCGCTTCAGCCGCTGCGGTTCGTTGATGAATTCGGTCTGGATCGACAGAAACGCCGCGACCGCGCCCGAGACATGGGCCGCCGCCATGCTGGTGCCGCTGTCCTCGCGATAGCAGGCTGCCCCTTCGCCGATCCCATCGTCGGTCGCGCGCAGGTCTTCCAGCTTCTTCGCACCGGTCGCGCAGGAAAGGATCTTCTCTCCCGGAGCGAGCAGATCCGGCTTCATCCGCCCGTCGGCAGTGGGACCACGCGACGAAAAGAACGACACGCCGTACATGTGCGGCGCCTCGCCATGCGTCGATCCCACGGTGATCGCATCCTCCGCATTGCCGGGATCGTTGATCGTCTGGTCGACCGTGAAGCTCTTGTCGCCCGCCCCCTGCATCGGCAGCGTACCATGGTTGCCCGTGACGTGACCCCCGAGTTTTCCTCCAAGCTTGATTAGAGTCCGGCCTGATGGAAGGACGGACGAATGAAGCGAGCAAGGTTCACAGAAGAGCAGA
>NZ_JACHLR010000013.1 GCF_014204535.1 Novosphingobium chloroacetimidivorans | reverse complement strand
GTAGCCATAAGTGCCGCACCGGTGCTGTCCACAGTGCCGCACCTGTGGCTTGCCGATTACCCGTCGCGCAAGGCGCCCCAGACCGGACGCTTACGGGTGGGATGCCCTGACATCCCGAACGGCGACAAGGAACAGACCGGCAAGTGCTCTCAGAACACCGGCAACTGCGGCAAGCGAAATGCGATCTACTCGCAACAACAATCGGCCTTGCCTGCGATGTGATCGCAGCCTACATTTCCCACACTAAAATGTGATGCGAGCACACCGCAATGGCTACCGATCTTATCGAAAAAGTCCGCAAGCTGGTCACTGAAGGCGGCATGAGCCGCTCCGGACTCGCCCGTGCAGCCGGCCTTCACGCCAATACCCTGCGTGACCTGACCGAGCCTGACTGGAACCCCACCGCCGAGACGCTCAACAAGCTCGAACGGGTACTCTTCGCCAACGATGACCGTCCGGTGCTGGTCCCGATCGAGGAGATCATCGACGAGGCCAGGAACGGTCGCATGTTCATCCTGGTGGACGACGAAGACCGCGAGAACGAAGGTGATCTGGTCATCCCGGCGCAGATGGCGACGCCCAGCGCGGTCAACTTCATGGCCACGCACGGTCGCGGCCTGATCTGCCTCTCGCTCACGTCGGAGCGCTGCGACCAGCTCGGTCTCGAAGCGATGAGCCCGAAGAACGGCACGCGCCACGAAACCGCCTTCACAGTCTCGATCGAGGCGCGCGAAGGCGTCACCACCGGCATCTCCGCAGGCGACCGCGCCCGCACCATCTCGGTCGCGATCGATGGCACGAAGGGTGCGAATGATCTTGTCACGCCCGGGCACGTCTTCCCCTTGCGTGCTCGCCCCGGCGGCGTGCTGGTCCGCGCCGGGCACACGGAAGCCGCGGTCGATATCTCGCGCCTCGCCGGCCTGAACCCCTCGGGCGTCATCTGCGAGATCATGCGCGATGACGGCACCATGGCGCGCATGGACGATCTGGTCAGCTTCGCGCGGATGCATGACCTCAAGATCGGGACCATCCGCGACCTGATCGCCTACCGTCGTCGTCACGATCGCATGATCGAGAAGAAGGCCGACCTGACCTTCGACAGCAAGTACGGCGGCCATTGGACCGCCCGAACCTACTACAACAAGGCCACCGGTGACGAGACGATGGCGCTGGTCAAGGGGCGGATCAACCCGGAGAAGCCGACCCTGGTGCGCATGCACACTCTATCGATCTTCGCCGACATTCTCGGTGAGACCCAAGGCGCGCGCGGCGATCTGCTCCACCGCTCGATGGAGATCATCGGCGAGGCGGGCACCGGCGTCATCGTCCTGATCAACCGCCCGATGGGCACGCTTATGTCGCGCACCTTCGACATCAAGCAGCGGGTCCGCGCCGGCGAAGAGCCCGACCTCAACGAACTGCGCGACTATGGCGTGGGTGCTCAGATCCTCGCGGAACTTGGTGTCCACGACATGGTGCTGCTCACCAACACCCATCACTCGCTCGTGGCCTTGGAAGGCTATGGCATCAACATCGTCGGCGAGCATGCGATCGACGGCGCCGGAGACGACCACAATGGCTAAGTTCCTCATCGTCGAAGCGCGGTTCTACGACCACCTCAACGACATGCTGATCGAAGGCGCGCGGGCCGCTCTCAAGGCGGCAGGCCACAAGAGCGAGACGATCACGGTGCCCGGGGCGCTGGAGATTCCGGCCGCAATCTCCCTCGCCGAGGCGAGCGGCGACTACGATGGCTTCGTCGCCATCGGCGTTGTGATCCGCGGCGAAACCTATCACTTCGAGATTGTTGCCGGCGAGAGCGCGCGCGGGATCATGGCCATGACCATGGACGGCCTTGCCATCGGCAACGGCATCCTTACGGTCGAGAATGAAGCCCAGGCGCTGGTTCGCGCGGATCCGGCGCAAAAGGACAAGGGCGGCGAGGCCGCCAAGGCGGCGATCGCCTTGCTGGAACTGAAGGAACGATTTGGTGGCTAGCAACGGTTCGGTCGATCATCCCTCCGTCGCCGGCATCCGCCTGGTTCTGGGCGGGAACGTATTCGGATGGACGATCGACCAGGACCGCAGCTTCGCCGTGCTCGACGCCTTCTACGAAGCGGGCGGGCGAATGATCGACACCGCGGAGGGCTACTCGTCCTGGGTACCCGGCAACAAGGGCGGAGAATCCGAGACGATCATAGGCGCCTGGCTGGAGAGCCGCGGCGTGCGCGCCGAGATGCGGATCGGCACCAAGACGGGCATGGGTGGCCCTCCCGGCGCACTCAGGCCAGAAGCGGTCGCGAGTGCTTTAGCAGGCTCGTTGCAACGGCTTCGGACCGATTACCTCGACCTCTACTACATCCACCGCGACGACCGGGTCACGCCCTTGGACGAGGTCGTCAGCGCATACGACGTGCCGTACCGCGAGGGTAAAGTGCGCGAACTCGGCGTCTCGAACTATGAACCTGGGCGGCTCGTCGAGTTGAACGCAGCGGCACGAGCCAGCGGTGCGCAACCGTTCACGGTCGTTCAACCGCTCTACAACCTCGTCGCTCGCAACGAATATGAAGGCGCCTTGCAGGACCTGTGCGTGCGACAGGGCATCGCCGTCATGCCGTATTACGGCCTCGCTGCGGGTTTTCTGACCGGCAAGTACGAGAATGCCGCGCAATGGGCCGGAAGCGCTCGCGCCAGGTCGCTCGATGATGCCGCGGCGAATGGCGGATGGGCCACCCTGGAAAGGCTTCGTACCGTCGCCAGGGATGTAGGCGCCGAGCCTGTCGAAGTCGCCCTGGCGTGGATCAACGCGCAGCCAGGGATCGCCGCGCCGATCGCCAGCGCGACCGCGCCGAAGCAAGTCATGGAGTTGGCTCACGCAACGGCGCTTGATCTTTCCCCTGCCCAATTGCAGCAACTGGGCCTCTCACCAGCCTGATCGTGCCTGCACATAGATAAGTGTTTGTACGCGATAAGCATTGTCGAGCAATTAATCGCCGGGGCCGAAGTGTTCCCTTGTAGAACAATGATGAGAAGGCTGTTCCCAAACTCGCCGGATCATGCCACGTGGAAGGCGTATCTCGATAATCATCGAAATCGGATACAAAGTCGTTTAGAATAGTCTCCGGGAAAATCCGGGTCGCAAAGAAAAACAAGGTCCGCATCAGCGGACACCGCGGGGGCCAACCTCGCGCAGTGGAGACAAGTGCCGTGTGTGATTCTCATCGCGTCGAAGATCTGACCGAAACCCTGACGAAATGCCTTGCCGCGCTCGACGAAATTGGTGCGCAAGTAGCGGCGGCGCATGTGGACGCCGCCTTGCACGCACTGCGTCGCCAGTTCGATTCCACCCAGGAAATCTCCACTTCGGAGTAAGCTCTTCAAGACGCACTGTCCGGCAACCGCTTATGGTTGCTCCAGACCGGACCGGCCATTTAGCATCCTGCGATGGCAGCCGGGAGGGGGCGCGACCTTGCCGCGCGATTGATCGCATCCCGCGCCTGCATGGTAGCGGGTGGGGCTTTGAAGTCATGGGAATACCGCAACAGGTCATGCGAAATCGGGCGAAAGCCATGCGCCTGATCGGGATCGCCAACGAACTGCTCGCGATGGCGCGTGAGCTTGAGATGACGAGCCATGACGATGGTGCTTCATCCGGCGCCAGCGGGTCGCACACCGCCCCGGCGGCCAGCCAGGATCACCCGGTCTGGGTCGAGCTCGCCCGCCAGACGTATGAGGACCGACGTCGGCGCAACAAGATCTTCCAGTCCGACGAACTGTTCGGCGAGCCGGCCTGGGACATCCTGCTCGATCTGTTCATCGCCGCGAAGGAACGGCGCCGGGTGTCGGTGACCAGTGCCTGCATCGGTTCGGCAGTGCCCTCCACGACGGCGCTGCGCTGGATCTCCATACTGGAGCGTCAGGGCTTCCTCAGCCGCGAAGCCGATCCGGGCGATGCAAGGCGCGTCTATGTCCGTCTCAGCCCCAAGGGATATGAGGCGATGCTGGAGTACTTCTCGGCATCGAGCCGGTCGGTCGTCCTGCTCGATGAAGGCGCGTCAGACATCGCAAAGCGGCGCTGATAGGGTATGTCGGGTCCGGCGCAGTACAGGTCGCGTCGGGATCGCCTTCTCACGACAGGGCGCAGCCACGGCGTCGTACGAAGAACCGCCAAGCCGAAGCATAAGACATCCCAGGTCGAGTGCGAGGCGGTCGCCGCCCTCAGCCTTGCGGTGACCGGCCTGCGCTTGTAGAGGACGCGGCAACTCCCCCACACGCCCGATCCCAGAGGATTTTAGATGGCCGCCCAGTACGCCTACGTCATGAAGGGCATGACCAAGACCTTCCCCGGCGCGCAGAAGCCGGTGCTTTCGAACATCAACTTGCAGTTCTACCAAGGTTCCAAGATCGGCATCGTCGGCCCGAACGGCGCCGGCAAGTCGACCCTGATCAAGATCATGGCCGGTATCGACACCGATATCACGGGTGAGGCCTGGGCGGGCGAGAACATCACGGTCGGCTACCTGGAGCAGGAGCCCGAGCTGGACGCCAGCAAGACCGTGCTGGAGAACGTCAAGGACGGCGCGCGCGACGTCGCCGATCTCGTCGACCGCTTCAATGAAATTTCGACGATCATGGCTGATCCGCCTGAAGACGCGGACTTCGACTCGCTCATGGAAGAGATGGGCACGCTGCAGGAGAAGATCGACGCGGTCGATGGCTGGTCGCTCGACAGCCAGCTAGAATTGGCGATGGAAGCGCTCCGCTGCCCTCCCGGCGATTGGCCGGTCACCAGCCTATCCGGCGGTGAGAAGCGCCGCGTCGCCCTCACCCGGCTGCTGATCCAGAAGCCGTCGATCCTGCTGCTCGACGAGCCGACCAACCATCTCGACGCGGAATCCGTAGAGTGGCTGGAGAACCACCTCAAGGAATACGCCGGCGCGGTGCTGATGATCACCCACGATCGCTATTTCCTCGACAATGTGGTGAGCTGGATCCTCGAGCTCGATCGCGGGAAGTACTTCCCGTATGAGGGCAATTACTCCACGTACCTGGAGAAGAAGGCCAAGCGCCTGGCGCAGGAAGAGCGCGAGGAAAGCGGGCGCTCCAAGGCGCTGCGCGAGGAGCTCGAGTGGATCCGGCAGACCCCGGCGGCGCGCCAGACCAAGTCGAAGGCCCGTATCCGCAAGTTCGAGCAGCTGCAGGAAGCGCAGAACAATCGCAAGCCCGGCAAGGCCCAGATCGTCATCCAGGTGCCCGAGCGCCTCGGCGGCAAGGTGATCGAGGCCAAGGGCCTGACCAAGGCCTACGGCGACAAGCTGCTGTTCGAGAACCTGTCGTTCATGCTGCCGCCTGGCGGTATCGTAGGTGTCATCGGGCCGAACGGCGCGGGCAAGTCGACTCTTTTCAAGCTGATCACCGGGAAGGAACAGCCCGACGAGGGTGCGATCGAAATCGGCAGCACCGTGCACTTGGGCTTCGTCGATCAGAGCCGCGATCATCTCGACCCGGCGAAGAACGTCTGGGAAGAAATCTCCGACGGGCTCGATTACATGAAGGTCAACGGCCACGACATGTCGACCCGCGCCTACGTCGGCGCGTTCAACTTCAAGGGCGCGGACCAGCAGAAGAACGTCGGCAAGCTGTCCGGCGGTGAGCGCAACCGCGTGCACATGGCCAAGATGCTGAAGGAGGGTGGCAACGTCCTGCTGCTCGACGAGCCGACCAACGACCTCGACGTCGAGACGCTGGCGGCACTGGAAGACGCCATCGAGAACTTCGCCGGCTGCGCCGTGGTCATCAGCCACGACCGCTTCTTTCTCGACCGTCTTGCCACGCACATCCTCGCTTTCGAGGGCAATAGCCACGTCGAATGGTTTGAAGGCAACTTCGCGGCCTACGAAGAAGACAAGCGCCGGCGCCTCGGCGATGCGGCCGATCGGCCTACTGCCCTCGCCTACAAGAAGTTGACGCGTTGATCCCAAGCCCGCCCCTTCCGTTCAGTTGAGCTCCTGCAAAGCTGAACGGAAGGCGCAAGGCTGGTTCAGTGTCGCGTCAGTGCGTGCGACTTAGAAGGCCTGACAAGGACAGGCCACAATCGCTGTGCGACCCGTCCCTCGGAGTACGGGACAGATGGCAAGGTCATTCACGAACAAGAGTGCGTCGAAGCAAATCGCCAGCCTTGGCGCCCTGGCGCTCGCTACCGCGGCACTCGTCGCGCCGTCACTGGCATCGGCGCAAGAGCAACAGCAGCGCGCCGGCAGGTGGGAAGGTCGAGGCCAGGTCCGCGATCGTGGCGAGCGCATGGGCAACCCGCAGCAAGGCCAGCAACAGTGGCAGCAGCGCGAGCGTCCCCAAGTTCAGGCGCCTGCGACGGTGCAGCAACAGGCCCCCTCCTCTCCTGCAGAGCGCCAAGGCTGGAATGGCAATCGCGACGATGGCTGGCGAGGAGATCGCCAGCAGGCAGATCGTGGCAACCGCGACGGGCCGGACACGCGCAACTGGACTCCACAACAATGGGAAGCCTATCGCGGTGCCGTGCTGGAAGGGCGGGACACCGATGCGTTCCGCAACGGGGCCGGTCGGCAAGGACAACGTGGCGACCGACGCGATCAGCCTCAATGGCAAGGCCGCAGCGATGATGGCCGACGTGATGATGGCCGACGTGATGGTGCCCGTTGGCAGAACGATCGCCAAGGCAACTACGGCCGCGAGGCATGGCGGAACAACAACGAATACCGGGGCGACAACGGTAACTGGCGTAGTGGCAACAACCGATCCTGGGACCGTGGTTGGCGCAGCAACAATCGGTATGACTGGTCGTCGTACCGCTCGCGCAACCGCAGCGTGTTCCAGGCTGGGCGCTACTACTCGCCATACCAGAACTACAGCTATCGGCGCGTCGGCGTCGGTCTGTCGCTCGGCTCGCTGTTCTATGGCTCGCGGTACTGGATCGACGATCCCTATGCATACCGCCTGCCGGAGGTCTACGGCCCCTACCGCTGGGTCAGGTACTATGGCGACGTCCTGCTGGTCGACATCTACTCCGGCGAGGTTGTCGACGCGATCTACGACTTCTTCTGGTAATCAATCGCGCTGGTGATGAAAAAGAAGCCTCCGCGCCACTGCGCGGGGGCTTCTTGCGTCAGGCAAAGGCCGTTGCGCGCCGCAGCAACTGGTAGGCGTCGACCACCTGCTGGAGCCGAGTTTCATGCGATCGGTCGCCGCCGTTGTGGTCGGGATGGAAGCGCCGCACCAGTTCCGTGTAGCGCCGCCGCAGACCCTTGCGATCCGCATCCACGTCGAGACCTAGCGCAGTTAGGGCACGTTGCTCGTCCGGGGTGAAGCCGCTTGCCTGCGCGCGCATCTGCTCGCGGCGTTCGCGCACATGCGCCCGTGCCCTGGCACTGATCGCTTCTAGGGGGTCCGAGAAGTCCGCCCAGCGCGGCACATCGTCCACTCCGGCGTCCGGGCGGAAGGCGCGGGTCGTCTCCGCCCAGCCATGAAGCGGGGATTGGGCGTGGAAAATCTCTTCCGAACTCATCCCGTCGAAGTAGTCGTACCCGGAGTTGAACTGGCGCACGTGGTCGAGGCAGAACCAGCGATAATCGCCCGGCCCATCGAACCCCGAGGGGCGGCCTCCCGGCGCGCGAAACTCGCCTGCATCGTCGCACCCAGGCCAACTGCACGCGCGTCCGGTCGCCTCGAATCTTCCGTGAAATCTGTGCTTGCTCACCGGCTTTCAGATGGGAGAGCAATGCTCTAAATGGAAGGCATGACCGGACCGATTGCTCAGGAAATACGACGGCTTTTGACCGACGCCTTCGCCCCCACTTACCTCGATGTCGCGAACGACAGCGCGCGTCACCATGGCCACGCTGGCGACGACGGCAGCGGAGAATCGCATTTCACCGTAGAGATCGAAAGCGCTCGCTTTGCCGGCGTATCGCGATTGCAGCGACAGCGCATGGTCAATGCGGCACTCGGCGACATTCCTGGCCAGCGCGTCCACGCCCTCGCCTTGAAATTGCGCGCGCCCGGCGAAAGTTAAGCGCCGAGCCACTTCACCCACGCACCGTGTGCATGGGCGGCGGCAACCCGGTGGATCTCGCCATGGCCCGGGCAGTAGCGGACCTGCAGGCTGTGAGCCATCGCCACGCGATCCGCTTCCAGAGCGATCCAGGCGAGCGCACGCTCACGGGTCGCCCGAGCACCTGCCGCGTTCATAGCCGCCGTGATGCGCTTCTTTTCTTCGTCGGGCAGATACTGCCACACGATCGAGTGGACCAGCACGCGGGTCGTCCCCTCGGCCTGTGGGCTCGCGAGTTGCTGTTCTACGAAGTCCGCTGCGTGCATCCGGGTCAACCGAGGCGGACGGATGGCAGCCTCGGCGATCGCCGCCTCAAGCCGGGCAAAGCGTTCGGTGTGCTCGGGCCAGATATAAGCCTTGAGCCTTAACGCCTGCGCCGGATCAGTGAGATCGAGCGGTGCCACGTCGCACCCGCTCGGTGCAGCGATCGAAAGGTCGTGCCGTGGTGGCGGTGGGCCGCGCCACTCGGGTTTGAAGGACAGGATCGGATCGCTGGCGCCGACGACCACGCCGCCCAGGTCCCAGGCGAAGCGATCCATCATCAGGTTGATGCCCGCGCTCGAGCCGATCTCGAACGGCTCGACCCGGTTCGGCAGACCTTGGTCGACCAGCCACAGCATGCCGGCGGCAAAGCTTGACGATCGCCCCGCCTCGTTGGTTTGTGGTGGCCCGTCCAGCCACGGCAGCAACCAGTTCGAGTGCGCCCTTGCGACCGCGCGCAGGATTGCCTCACCATCGACAGGTTCGCCGGCGTAGACCGGCCCGAGTTCTGGCGCTTGGCCGCTCAGGTGCAGGCCATGCAGGGCTCCGGCAGCGCGCAACGGAAGGCCATCCGCCAGAGCCACGCCCGGCCAGTCTCGGATGCGGGCTAGGAACGGCACGTCGTCGTCGTGGCGCAGGACATCGCGCAGGGCTCGAACCACGCGAGCGGTGATGCCGGCACCGTTACGTTCGCAGTAATCGACCTGATTGTCGAAAGCCTGGCGAACGTCCCCTGCGAAGCTGGTTCCGGCATCCATAATGCGCGCTCCCATGTTGCCCTTCGCCGGCATGCCGCGTAAGGCCCGCGGCCATGCCTGATCCGCTGATCTTTGCCGTGCCTAAGGGCCGCATCCTCGACGAGGCGTTGCCGCTGATGGCGCGTGCGGGGGTGGTGCCCGAAGCCGAATTCCATGACAAGAAGTCTCGCGCGCTGTCGTTCGCGTGCGAGGATGCGCAGATGCGCCTGATCCGCGTGCGGGCCTTCGATGTCGCCACCTTCGTCGCGCATGGCGCCGCGCAGGCAGGCATCGTCGGCTCGGATGTCGTCGAGGAGTTCGCCTATTCCGACCTCTACGCGCCCGTGGACCTTGACATCGGCCACTGCCGCTTGTCCGTCGCCGAGCCCGAAGGCCAGACCGCCGGCGCGATGCCGTCGCACCTGCGCGTCGCCAGCAAGTATCCCAGCCTGACGCGCCGCCACTACGAGCGGCTCGGCATCCAGGCCGAAGTCGTGAAGCTCAACGGCGCCATGGAACTCGCGCCCAGTCTGGGGCTTGCGAGCCGCATCGTCGACCTCGTCTCCACCGGACGCACCCTGCGCGAGAACGGCTTGGTCGAGACGAGCCGTATCCTGGACATATCGGCCCGCCTGATCGTCAATCGCGCCGCGCTCAAGACCGACGAACGTGTCGGCGCCTTGGTGGAGCGCTTCCGGGCGCTCGTCAGCGAGCGGAAGGCGGCCTGATGCTGCGCCTATCGACCCGTGACCGCGAATTCGAGGCGGTCTTTCGGCGCCTGGTGCGCGAGCGCCGCGAAAGTGACGAGGATGTCGCGCGCGATGTAGGGCTTATCCTGGCCGACGTGCGCCGCCGCGGCGACGAAGCACTCGTGGATTATACCCGCCGCTTCGATAGTCATGGCCTTACCTACGAGGCCTCGTGGCGGATCGAGGCGGCCGCCTGCCGCGATGCCTTTGACGCATTGAAGCCAGAGCTGCGCGCTGCACTGGAACTCGCGGCCGAGCGCATCCGGACGTACCACGAAGCGCAAAAGCCGGAAGACCGCGACTACACGGACGAGGCTGGCGTGCGGCTCGGCGCCAAGTGGCTGCCCGTAGACGCCGCCGGTCTCTACGTTCCCGGCGGGCGGGCCGCGTATCCCTCCTCTCTGCTGATGAATGCCATTCCCGCCAAGGTTGCGGGCGTGGAGCGACTGGTTGTCGTGACGCCCACACCCAAGGGGGTCATCAATCCACTGGTCCTGGCCGCGGCTCACCTGGCCGGGGTGGACGAGATCTGGCGCATCGGCGGGGCGCAGGCGGTCGGGGCGCTGGCCTATGGCACGCAGCGCATCCATGCCGTCGACGTCATCACCGGGCCCGGCAACGCCTGGGTCGCCGAAGCCAAGCGCCAGCTTTTCGGCGTCGTCGGCATCGACATGGTCGCGGGCCCGAGCGAGATCCTCGTCATCGCCGATGGCCGCAACGACCCGGAGTGGATCGCCGCCGACCTGCTCAGCCAGGCAGAGCATGACCCCTCCTCGCAATCGATCCTGATCACCGACGATCCGCTGTTCGCCGACACGGTGGCGGATCGCGTCGGCGTCGAGATCGCCATGCTTCAGACCGCGCGGGTGGCCGACCAGAGCTGGCACAAGCACGGCGTCATCATCGAGGTCGAAAGCCTGGAAGAGGCACCGGCGCTCGCCAATGCCCTTGCAGCCGAGCACGTCGAGATCGCGACCGACGACCCGGAAGCCCTGTTCGCCCGCATCCGCCATGCCGGCAGCGTGTTCCTCGGCCGGCACACCCCGGAGGCCGTCGGCGACTATGTCGCTGGCCCCAACCATGTGTTGCCCACCGGCCGCCGCGCACGTTTCGCATCCGGCCTGTCGGTGCTCGACTTCATGAAGCGCACCAGCTTCATCCAACTGAGCGAGCGTGCGCTCGCCGCGATCGGCCCTGCCGCCATCGCCCTGGCCGAGGCCGAGGGCCTGCCGGCCCACGCGCGCTCGATCGAAACGAGACTGGGAATATGACTGCCAAACCGAAAGAGCGTTCCGCCGCGCGGCTTGCCGCCGTGCAGGCCCTCTACCAGCACGAGATGGAGAGCACGCCGCAGGCGCAGCTTCTCGACGAGTTCCACCGCCACCGCCTTGGGGCGCAGATCGACGAGGACCAGTACGCAGACGCCGAAGTGGCGTTCTTCGACGATGTCGTGAAGGGCGTGCTCGCCCGCCGCGAAGAGATCGACACCCTGCTGGCGGCCAAGCTGGCGCAGGGATGGTCGCTGGCGCGACTTGATCGGACCATGTTGCAGATCTTGCGTGCCGGCGCCTGGGAACTCATGGCCCGTCCTGACGTGCCCACCGGAAGCGCCATCAGCGAATACCTCGATGTCGCCCACGCCTTCTTCGATGCGCGCGAGGCCAAGTTCGTGAACGGTGTGCTGGACGCGGTCGGCAAGCAGGTTCGCTGAGGCATATGGCCAGTGAGGCGGCCTTCATCGCTGCCCTCAGGGCTATAGCCACTTCGCCTGCGGCACGAGGGCTCGAAGACGACGCGGCCGTTCTTCACCTAGGCGGGACGCGCCTGGTGCTGACCATGGATACTGTCGTCGAGGGCGTGCACTTCCTCGCCGAGGATCCCGCCGACACGGTCGCCTGGAAGCTCGTCGCCACCAACGTATCGGACCTTGCCGCCAAGGGGGCAGTGCCGAGGGGCTGCCTGCTCAGCTATCCGCTCGCGCAGGACAGCTCATGGAACTGCGCGTTCCTGGCAGGGCTTCGGAGCGCCTGCGAACACTTCGCCATCCCCCTTCTTGGTGGCGATACGGTGCGGGAGCCGGCCCCATCGGCGCGCAGCTTCGCCCTTGTTGCCCTCGGTGAACCGCGCAGCGAAGCGCCGGTTCCTTCGCGCTCCGGAGCCCGGGCCGGTGACGACCTCTGGGTCAGTGGCTCGATTGGCGACGCAGGCGCGGGGCTCGCGATCCTGTGCGGCCAGGCCGATGCCGATCCGCCCAGTCGCGCGGCGTTGGTTGCTGCATACCGCACGCCCAGGCCAAGCGTCGCTCTGGGGGTTGCTATCGCCCCGCTCGTGAGCGCTATGATGGACGTGTCCGATGGGCTGCTGATCGATGCGGCACGGCTTGCCAGGGCTAGCCGTGTGGCCATCGAGATCGACCTGGACGCAGTCCCCTTGTCACCGGCCTTTCGCCACGCGAAGGGTGAGGACCTTGCCGCCCGCCTTTTCGCCGCGACGGCCGGAGATGACTACCAGCTCCTGTTCGCGGCGCCTCGTGCGCAGGAGCCCACCCTGCTGGCGCATGCGACCGAGCATGACCGTCCGCTCCATCGCGTGGGCCGGCTGAGCGCAGGCGAGGGATTGCAGCTGGCGTACAACGGCCAGCGCGTGCCCCTCCCGGCAAGTCTTGGCTACGAACACCAAAGCTGACGCCAGCTCGCGCGCCACAATCCCGGCTTGCCAGTACCGCAGCCACTCTATAGCCCTTGTCCTTAGAGCAGCGAACAACGTTGCCTAATAAAAGATAAACAATGGGAAAAGGGGATGTTGCGTGGACTTGATCACGTTCGCAATCGTCCTGGGGCTGGTCGCCGTGCTGTACGGCATCATCACCAGTAGACAAGTGCTCGGCGCGCCCGCCGGCAACGAAAAGATGCAGGATATCGCCGCCGCCATCCAGGAGGGCGCCAAGGCTTACCTTGGCCGCCAGTACACCGCCATTGCCATCGTCGGCGTTCTCGTCGCCGTGGTGCTGTTCCTGACGCTCGGCACGCTGTCGACAGTGGCGTTCCTGATCGGCGCGATCCTGTCCGGCGTGGCAGGGTTCGTAGGCATGAACATCTCGGTCCGCGCCAATGTTCGCACAGCCGAGGCCGCGCGCACGTCCTTGCAAGGGGGGCTCACCCTCGCGTTTAGGTCCGGCGCGATCACCGGCATGCTGGTGGCGGGACTTGGCCTGCTGTCGATCGCAGGCATCTTCTGGTATCTCACCGGCCCTGCCGGGCTGGCGCCCAATGCGCGCCCGATCGTCGATGCGCTGACAGCCCTGGCATTCGGCGCCTCGCTGATCTCGATCTTCGCGCGCCTCGGCGGCGGCATCTTCACCAAGGCGGCGGACGTCGGCGCCGACCTCGTCGGCAAAGTCGAGGCCGGCATCCCCGAAGACGATCCCCGCAACCCCGCGGTGATTGCGGACAATGTGGGCGACAACGTCGGCGACTGCGCCGGCATGGCCGCCGACTTGTTCGAAACCTACGTCGTGACCATCGGCCTGACCATGGTCTCGATCGCCCTTCTCGTGAAGGCGCCCACCGCGGACCTGCTGACGCTGATGTCCGTCCCGCTGCTCGTCGGCGGCGTGTGCATCGTCGCGTCGATCATCGGCACCTACTTCGTGCGCCTCGGCTCCAAGGCATCGATCATGGGCGCGCTGTACAAGGGATTTTGGGTCACTGTCATCCTGTCAGTGTTCTTCATCTACGGCGTGTTCCAGTACGCATTCCAGGACCTCAACGCCGTCATCGGCGGGGCCGGCTTCCTCCAGCCTGCCACCGACACGCTGACGACCGAGGCCGCGCTCGGCACCGCCGCCCGCGACGGCGCCGAGTTTACCGCGCTCGATCTGTTCTGGTGCATGATGATCGGGCTTGCCGTCACTGGCCTGCTCGTCTGGATCACGGAGTACTACACCGGCACCAACTTTCGCCCCGTCCGCTCCATCGCCAAGGCGAGCGAAACCGGCCACGGCACCAACGTCATCCAGGGACTGGCGATCAGCCTCGAGTCCACCGCCTTGCCGACGCTGGTAATCGTCGTCGCGGTCGTGGCGACGTACCAGTTGGCCGGCATCATCGGCGTGGCCTTCGCCGCGACCGCGCTGCTGGCATTGGCCGGCATGGTCGTGGCGCTCGATGCCTATGGTCCGGTGACGGATAATGCCGGCGGCATCGCCGAGATGGCCGGCCTCGACGACAGCGTTCGGGAGCGAACCGACGCACTCGACGCTGTCGGCAACACGACCAAGGCCGTGACCAAAGGCTACGCGATCGGCTCGGCCGCCCTCGCAGCTCTGGTGCTGTTCGGGGCATACACCACCGACCTCAAGGAGTTCTTCCCCGACGTGGTGGTGGACTTCTCGCTCTCGAACCCCTTCGTGATCGTCGGCCTGCTGCTCGGCGCACTTTTGCCGTACCTGTTCGGAGCTTTCGGCATGACCGCGGTCGGGCGAGCTGCCGGCTCAGTGGTCGAGGACGTGCGCGAACAGTTCCGGTCCAATCCCGGCATCATGGAAGGCACCAGCCGGCCCAACTATGCCCGGACCGTCGACATCGTCACCCGCGCAGCGATCAAGGAGATGATCATCCCCTCACTGCTGCCGGTGCTCTCGCCGATCGCGGTGTACTTCATCATCACCGCCGTCGCTGGCCAGGGCCAGGGCTTTGCTTCCCTCGGCGCGATGCTGCTCGGCGTCATCGTCTCGGGCCTGTTCGTCGCGATCTCTATGACCTCGGGTGGCGGCGCTTGGGATAACGCCAAGAAGTACATCGAGGATGGGCACCACGGCGGCAAGGGATCGGAGGCCCACAAGGCTGCGGTGACCGGAGACACTGTGGGCGATCCCTACAAGGATACCGCGGGTCCGGCCGTGAACCCGATGATCAAGATCACCAACATCGTCGCACTGCTGTTGCTGGCTGTTCTCGCCAGCCAGGGCTGAACCGCCGACAATTTTCGAGCCCCGCCGGTCCGCCGTGCGGGGCTCTTCTTTAACCATCGTCCTTAGGCACTCCTTGACCGCATCCTGATAGCCGATGCCAGCGCGACCGCTCTGCGCGCCAGGCGAAGGTTAACCGTGGCGACAAGGCCCAAGATCCAGCACCCTGCCGTTCTTGCGCCGCTAGCGCCAGGCACAGGCACGCTCGCTTGCGTGTCCTGGCAGAGCCTAGCCGAGCCCGAAGAGGTCGCCGCGTGGGATGCACTCGCCCTGCAGGCCAGCGAGCCCAACCCTTTCTTCGAGAGCTGGTATCTCCTCCCCTCGCTCCGCCACCTGAGCCGCGATGGACAAGTCCAGCTGCTGCGCTTCGACCTGGACGGTCAGCTTGCCGGCCTGCTGCCGATCGTGCGCCAGGGCCGCTACTACCGCCATCCGTTCCCCAACCTCGCCAACTGGCTGCATCCCAACGTATTCTGCGGCGCACCGCTTGTCGCCGCCGGAGCGGAAGTGCCGTTCTGGCAGGCCATGCTTCGCTGGGCCGACGAGAACGCCGGCGCCGCGCTGTTCCTCCACTTGCGCGACCTGCCGCTCGGCGGTCCGCTGCAAGACGCGCTCGAGGCCGTGCTCACCACTTCGAAGCGCCAGGCCGAGATCGTCCACCGCGAGGAGCGGGCGATGCTGGCGTCCGATCTCTCGCCCGAAGCGTACTGGGATGCCTCGCTGTCGGGCAAGAAGCGCAAGGAGTTACGCCGCCAGGCCAACCGTCTGGCCGACGAAGGCGCCGTCCAGCTCGACCGCTCCACCGACAGCGACGGTCTGGAACAGTGGATCCACGACTTCCTCCGCCTCGAGCAGGCCGGGTGGAAGGGCCAGGCCGGCTCCGCCCTTGCCTGCTCTCCCGCTACCGCCGCCCTGTTCGCCCAGAGCCTCGCCGGAGGCGCGAGCCGCAACCGGCTGGAGCGCCTCACCCTCACCCTCGACGGCAGGCCGATCGCCATGCTCGCCAGCTTCCTCAGCCCACCCGGCGCGTTCTCGTTCAAGACCGCGTTCGACGAGGGGTTCGCCCGCTTCTCCCCCGGCGTGCTGCTGCAGCGCGAGAACCTCCAGATCCTCAGCAACCCCGAGATCGCCTGGACCGACAGCTGCGCGGCGGCGGACCATCCGATGATCGACCACATCTGGCGCGAGCGGCGAGAGATCGGGCGGATATCCATCGCCATCGGCGGGGCGGCGCGCCGGTTCGCGTTCCGCCAGCTGGTCCGTCACGAGGTCAAGCGATGACCGTGTTCCCCTCCCTCTCCCGCGAGACCTTCGCCGGCTCCTACCCCGAGGTGCCGCACGTCCTCGCGCACAGCCTCGACCATCACCCGCTGCTGGAGCGCGAGGCCCTCGCCCGGCTCGCCGAAGCCCTCCCCGCAAGCTCGGTCGAGTATAACGCCGCCGACCAGCCCATCGGCATCGACGGCAAGCCCGCTCCCACCGGCATTCCCATCGGCGAGACCATCCGCCGCATCGAGACCAGCGCCTCGTGGGCGGTGCTCAAGAACGTCGAGCAACACGCCCCCTACGCCGCGCTGCTGGCCGATCTGCTGGCCGAGCTGACGCCGGCGATCGAGCGCCGCACCGGCGCCATGCTCAAGACGCAGAGCTTCATCTTCATCAGCTCGCCCGGCAGCATGACGCCCTACCACTTCGACCCCGAGCACAACATCCTGCTCCAGGTCCGCGGGTCCAAGGTCATGACGCAGTTCCCCGCCGGCGACCCGCGCTACGCCCCCGACCGGGTGCACGAGACCTATCACACCGGCGGCGGCCGCGAACTGCAGTGGCGCGAGGAGCTGCTATCCGGCGGCCGCGAATTCGCGATAGGACCCGGCGAGGCGGTCTACGTGCCGGTGATGGCGCCCCATTTCGTGCGCAACGGACCCGAGCCGTCGGTCTCGCTCTCGATCACCTGGCGTTCGGAGTGGAGCTTCGCCGAAGCCGACGCGCGCGCCTTCAACGGCCTGCTGCGCAAGTGCGGCCTCTCCCCCGCCCGCCCGGGCCGCTGGCCGGCGAGCAACCGCGCCAAGGCGCTCGGCTGGAGGGTCGCCCGGAAGCTCTCGGGGCAGCTCGGGGCCGGCTGAGTTGCCGCAGTTGCCGGTGTCCTGAGAGACATCGGATCCTCCCCTGCAAGGGGAGGGGGACCGCTCGCGAAGCGAGTGGTGGAGGGGTGTAACCCCCTCGTCCGAGCACTCGACCAGCGGGGACACCCCTCCGTCAGCCGCTGGCGCGGCTGCCACCTCCCCTTTCAGGAGAGGATCTTGCAAGACGGTTTCACGCGGAGGCGCGGAGACGCGGAGGAAGAAAGAAGAAGCGGGCGCGCGCAGAGGCGCAGAGGCGCAGGGAGGTAGCTCGGCATCGCAGGCCTCTCTCCCTGGTTCTTCGAAACCGTCAAACGCACGATCCGAAGGGCAAGGCGGCTCCGCCGCAAACACGACATCTCCGCGGCTTTGCGCCTCTGCGCGCGCTCCCCCTTCCCTGTTCTTCTCCGCGTCTGCGCGCCTCCGCGTGAGCCCCGCCATGGCCATATCCCACGACTTGTACTCCACCGGAGGGTCCTTGCGGTACACCGGGTCGTTCCAGTCCGGCACTCGCCCCCACTCGTCGCGCTCGTCTTCGCAGCCCCATTCCTCGGCCTCGTCGACCACCTCGACCCAGTCGGGGAAGACCTCACGGCTCTCCGCCTCGACCGCGGCGTCGACGGTGGCGCAGGCGCGCGCGTGCCAGGCGTCCCACTCGGCGAGCGCCTCTGCGAACCAGGGCGTGAAGCAGGCGTCCGGCTCGTCCGCCTTGGTGGCGCGCCTGGCCTTGAGGTCCTCGCGCCACTGTTCACACGCGTCGTTGTAGGCGCGGCTGGCCGCCTTGTCGGCCCAGGGCTCGCGCGGATGGGGGAGCAGCGGATCGGGATCGGCCCAGGTCTCGCCGTGCCCGCGCATGTCGCCTTGCGCCCCCTCGCCCGCGACGGCGGCGAGCAGTTCGTCGAAGCGCTCGGCATGGAGCGCCGCATCCTCCGCCTCGGCCGCCTTGTCGAGCCGCGCGATGTGGGCGAGCAGCAGGCGCGAGTCATACCGCTTCTTCATGCCGACCCGTTGCCCGCGGAACCACACCGGCTCCTCGATCCCGTCGATCGCCTGCGTCGCGAGCACTTGCGCCGCCACCTCGCGCGCGAGCACCAGCGCCGCGTCCCATGCCGCCTTGAACGGCCGCTCCCGCCGCCGTACGAGGTAGGCCGACTGGTGCGTCAGCCCCACCCGCGAGGCAGAGGCGCGCACGTTCCCCGTCTCGGCCAGATGATGCAAAAACGCCGCCTTGCGCGCCGGCGTCCAGGAGTTGTGGTTGCGCCTTGGTTCCTGCCCTGAGTCGGGAGTCGAACCATCCGCAGGATGGTGGAGGGGAACGCGCGAGTTCTCTCGCGCCTCGGAGTCACAAGAACCGGCGGGTGCCCCTCCACCCGCACCTGCGCCAGCGGCGCTCCGCCCCATCCCGGGGAGAACATCATCGCCCGGCAAGCCGATATCCCGCTCGACCGGTATCCACCCCCGCCCGAACGACGTGGGATAAAATGGGCCTGAGCCATTCGCTTCTAAACTGTCCGACATGGATTACCCTCTACGATAAGCAATGATGCGTCATCGCTCGACGCCATTAAACCATACCGGTTACAAGGAATGGCGCGTGTAGGAAAGTTGTTTACGGTTTGTACTCTCCGCTTGCTTAAGATCAGGCTTTGAGTATTAACGATGAACGCCTCTGGCGATGCTGACTGAGTCAGCCGAGCATATCGGTGTGGCGAGTGAGCGGAGCGGCGGTGGTCTCGCGCGCGCAAGCGATCGGGGCCAGGCTGGCAACGGGTCACAGGCCCTTTGCTCAGAGGATAGCGCAGACCCGTCCGACAATCATGATGCCGTTATCGTTAGCTTAAAGGTGACCCACTCGGCGGCTAGTTGGAAAATTTTGAAGGAAGGGAAAGCGGGCATGCAAGCAGAATTTCGGAGCTCACGCACTGATTTGAGTGCGGCAGCGCGGATTTCGGGGGCATGCAAAAACGTGCCAGTTTTCGCTGGCTCGCGGCCGCAGCCTTAGGGTTGGCGGTTGCGGTTTCGCCTCTGGCGATGCAAACTGTGTCAGCCGAGCATATCGGTGTGGCGAGTGAGCGGAGCGGCGGTGGTCTCGCGCGCGCAAGCGATCGGGGCCAGGCTGGCAACGGGTCACAGGCCCTTTGCTCAGAGGATAGCGCAGTCGGATGGGTCGATGAGAGTGGGGCCCAGAGACTAGAGCTGCCGGTTGAATGAGCCAGTACTCATCATTCATGCGAAAGCATGGGAATCTGCGTAAGGCGTGGCAGACGATCAAGAATAATGGTCGGCGATCTTCATCTCCGTATGTGCGAGATGACATCGATGCGTTCGCAAGTGTCGAGCAGGCAAATATCAGATCATTATCGGCGAAGCTGCAACATGGAAGCTTTAAGTTCTCGCCTGCGAAAGGCGTGGCTTTAGAGAAACCCAACAAGCCTGGCTCGATACGACCAATTGTTATCCCTCGGGCTGCTGACCGTGTTGTCCAGCGCTGCATACTAGACGCGCTACTGACAAACCCGGCGATAAGGGCGAAAGCTTTTCAGCCGCTAAGCTTTGGTGGGGTTCCCAAACAGGAACGTAACGAACGAGCCGGAGTGCCCGCGGCAATCGAAGCACTTCTGCGACTTATCAGTGAAGGCGGCACTCACGTTATCGTAGGAGATATCGCTTCATTCTTCACGCGCATCAAGAAGTCCGAGGCCGTCGACAATTTAGCGGCATTGATCCCCAATGATCCAGGATTTCTAGACCTTTTCAAAGACGCCATCGCTGTAGATATCGCCAATCATGAGACGATTTGGCGACATAAGGCCTTCTTCCCCTATGGCGACCTTGGCGTGGGTCAAGGTGTCTGTCTGTCGCCGTTTCTTGGCAACCTCGTCTTGGCGGATTTCGATGCAGCGATGAATATGGGCGACTGCGCGTGTATCCGTTACGTAGACGACATTCTGATCATTGGGCCGTCAGGAAGAGCAGTCTCTGCACAATACAGAAAGGCCGTTCGGCTTTTGGGCGTAAAAGGAATGGAGTTCGCGGCCGACAAGACTGACCATGTTCCGCGCCCGATCGACCAGACGTTTTCGTATTTGGGAATTGAGTTCAGCAAAGGTCGCATGCGTCCAGATGCTAGATCACGAACAAGCATCGTGGACAGGGCCAAAGAGGTAGCTGGACGCTCCCTCATCGAAATCCGAAGCGCCAAGGCAGCGGAGTTTTTCAACCTTGACTACTCGGTTCCAAAGACAATGAGTAAGATATCTGGTATGTCTCGGGGTTGGGCGAACCACTATAAATTTTGTAATGATGTCGAAACCATTAGGAATGTTGACCGGTCTATTGCACGTGTATTCACTGACTACAGTCAACAAGCAATGCGCATTGCAGACGGGCACTTCGAAAAAAATAATGTAGACCTAGGCTCGGCGCTCCTGGGCTACGTTGGCAGCAAAGGCGTTGCATTCACACCTCTGCCAATGTTTCGAGCTGATTTAGGCAGCGGGGACCGCTCAACTCCTCTCGATCCGACTGGCCAGTGAAATGATTGGGAGCGCGAGGGCAATTGCCCTCGCACCTCCTCTTAATTTTCACCTCGCCGACACGCTGCCTTTCTCCAACAACGGCTTCAAATACCGCCCCGTAAAGCTCGCCGGGTTGGCCGCGACTTGTTCGGGCGTGCCGGTGGCGACGATCTCGCCGCCGCGGACGCCGCCTTCGGGGCCGAGGTCGATGATCCAGTCGGCCACCTTGATGACGTCGAGGTTGTGCTCGATCACCACCACCGAGTTGCCCTGGTCGACGAGGCGCTGGAGCACTTCGAGGAGCTTGCGCACGTCCTCGAAGTGCAGGCCGGTGGTCGGCTCGTCGAGGATGTAGAGCGTCTGCCCGGTGGAGCGGCGGGCGAGTTCCTTGGCGAGCTTCACGCGCTGCGCCTCGCCGCCCGACAGCGTGGTCGCCTGCTGGCCGACCTTGACGTAGCCAAGCCCCACTTCGTTGAGCATGTGCATGCGGTCGCGGATCGGGGGGACGGCCTTGAAGAACTCCTCGGCGTCCTCGATGGTCATGTCGAGCACGTCGGCGATAGACTTGTCCTTGAACTTCACCTCCAGCGTCTCGCGGTTGTAGCGCTTGCCGTGGCACTCCTCGCAGGTGACGTAGACGTCGGGCAGGAAGTGCATCTCGATCTTGATCAGGCCGTCGCCCTGACACGCCTCGCAGCGGCCGCCCTTGACGTTGAAGCTGAAGCGCCCCGGCTTGTACCCGCGCGCGGCGCTTTCGGGCAGGCCGGCGAACCAGTCGCGGATGATGGTGAAGGCGCCGGTGTAGGTGGCCGGGTTGGAGCGCGGGGTGCGGCCGATCGGCGACTGGTCGATCTCGATCACCTTGTCGCAGTTTTCCAGGCCGGTGATCTTGTCGTGCGCGCCCGCGATCACCCGCGCGCCGTTGAGCAGGCGCGAGGCGCCGGCCTGCAGCGTGTCGATGGTGAGCGAGCTCTTGCCCGAGCCCGACACGCCGGTGACGCAGCAGAAAGTGCCGAGCGGGAACTTGGCCGTCACCCCCTTGAGGTTGTTGGCGCGCGCGTTCTCGACGGTGACGAACTTCTTGTTGCCCTTGCGGCGCTTGGCCGGGACCGCGATCTCGCGCGTGCCGTTGAGGTAGGCGGCGGTGAGGCTGTTCTTGCTCTTGAGCACTTGCTTGAGCGTGCCCTCCGCCACGATCTCGCCGCCGTGGACGCCGGCGCCAGGGCCCAAGTCGACGATGTAGTCGGCGGCGCGAATGGCGTCCTCGTCATGCTCGACGACGATGACGGTGTTGCCCAGGTCGCGCAGGCGCTTGAGCGTGGCGAGCAGCATGTCGTTGTCGCGCTGGTGCAGGCCGATGGAGGGTTCGTCGAGCACGTAGAGCACGCCCGACAGCCCCGAGCCGATCTGGCTGGCGAGGCGGATACGCTGGCTCTCGCCGCCTGACAGGGTGCCGCTGGTGCGGTCGAGGTTGAGGTAGTCGAGCCCGACGTTGTTGAGGAAGCCCAGCCGCTCGTTGATCTCCTTGAGGATGGCCTTGGCGATCTGGCTCTGCTGCGGGGTGAGCTTGGCGTCGAGTTCGCCGAACCAAGTGTAGGCGTCCTGCACCGAGAAATGCGCGGCGGTGGCAATGTCGCTGCCGGCGATCTTCACCGACAGCGCCTCGGGCTTAAGGCGCTTGCCGTGGCAGGTCTCGCACGGCTGCGCGGTCTGGAACTTGCCCAGCTCCTCGCGCATCCAGGCGCTGTCGGTCTGCAGCATGCGGCGGTTGAGGTTGCCGATCACGCCCTCGAACGCCTTGTTGACGGTGTAGCTCTTGCGCCCGTCCTTGAAGGTGAGCGGCACGGCCTTGCCCGCGGTGCCGTAGAGGATGATCACCTTGACCTCGCCGGGCAAGTCCTCCCACCTGGTCTCCAGCTTGAAGCCGAAGTGGTCGGCCAGGGAGGTCAGGACCTGCATGTAGTAGGGGCTGGGCGGGTTCGACTTGGCCCAGGGCACCACCGCGCCCTGCTTGAGGCTGAGGCCTTCGTTGGGGACCACCAGCTGGGGATCGAACAGCAGCTTCTCGCCCAGGCCATCGCAGGCCGGGCACGCGCCTTGCGGGGCGTTGAAGGAGAACAGCCGCGGCTCGATCTCCTCGATGGTGAAGCCGCTGACCGGGCAGGCGAACTTCTCGGAAAAGACGATGCGGTTGGGCGGCAGGCCGGCGCCTTTGAGCGCCTGCTTGGTTCCTGCGCTCCCCTCTCCGTTCGCATCGAGCGAAGTCGAGATGCCGCGCACAGGTGTCTCGACTTCGCTCGACACGAACGGAGTTTTGGTGCTTGCCCCCGAAAGAGCAGCCACCGTCGTGTCCGCCAGGTCGACATAGGCCAGCCCCTCGGCGAGCTTCAGTGCCTGCTCGAACGAGTCCGCCAGCCGGGTCTGGATGCCGTCCTTCACCGCGATGCGGTCAACCACGACTTCGATGTCGTGCTTGTACTTCTTATCGAGCGCGGGCGCGTCCTCGATCTGGTACATCTCGCCGTCGATCCGCACGCGGGCGTAGCCGGCGCGCTGCCATTCGGCGAGTTCCTTGCGGTACTCGCCCTTGCGGCCCCGCACGACCGGCGCGAGCAGGTAGGCGCGCGTGCCCTCGGGCAGCGCCATCACCCGGTCGACCATGTTCGACACCGTCTGCGCCTCGATCGGCAGGCCTGTGGCGGGCGAATAGGGAATGCCCACACGCGCCCACAGCAAGCGCATGTAGTCCCAGATTTCCGTCACGGTCGCGACGGTCGAGCGCGGGTTGCGGCTGGTGGTCTTCTGCTCGATCGAGATCGCCGGGCTGAGGCCGTCGATATGCTCGACATCGGGCTTCTGCATCATCTCGAGGAACTGGCGCGCATAGGCGCTCAAGCTCTCGACGTAGCGGCGCTGCCCTTCGGCATAGATCGTGTCGAACGCCAGGCTCGACTTGCCCGAGCCGGACAGCCCGGTGATGACGATCAGCTTGTCGCGCGGCAGCGCGATGTCCACGCCCTTGAGGTTATGCTCGCGCGCGCCGCGCACGGTGATGTGGGTCAAGCTCATGCGGGAAGTCTGTTCCAGATTTGTTCGCGCCGATCAAGCGCGGCAGCGGTCCGCCGAGGTAGATGGGGTCTGATCGGCTCATCGCAATGGCTTTGCAGGCGGCACCGATCGGAGGCATGTTGCTGACACAAACGACGGGGAACGTGGGGAAAAGACATGAGGACCGGGATCTGGCTCGTCGCGGCCGTGGCGACCACGACAATGCTCGCGCAAGGCGCGCTGGCGGACAACCCGCGTGACCCGACCATGACCCCCGAGGCGATCGCGCGCGACCGCGACACCATCCGCAAGATGAACCTCGATCAACTCGACTATGTGCGCAACCGGGATGCCGGCTACGCCGCCGGATGGCGCCATCACGCCGGCGCGCAGACCGCGGTACCTCGCGAGGAAGCCGACGCCTACGGCACACGCGACCGGGCCTACGAGCAGGACCTGGCACGCTATCGCGAAGCCCGGCAGCGCTACGAACGCGAGATGGCGCATTGGGAACGGGATCGCGAAGCCTGCGCGCAGGGGTACGACTGCGGGTACTGAGCCTGGCTGGGCGGGATCAGATGCGCAGCAGACCGCACGGTAAAATCACGCGTTCGGCAGCGCGGGTGTAACCTTCCACTTTCGTTGCCGACAACGCTGCTTCGCCAACAACCCATCCGTTGGTGTCGCGAGGATAACTTCATGGTGCCATGAAGACTGTCTGCTTACGCCCACTTCCAGTCGTTCATCATCGTGCTATCATGGCACCGTGACCCGAGAAGAGGCTCTTAACGCTCTCGTCCGAATGGACCAGCCGCTAGTTGCTGTCTCGACCGCTCTTCGCCGTTTCGATTGGGATTGGCAGGCGGCTCCGATCGTCCGCTTGACAGGTCATGATGTGTCCTCGGTTCTTCGGCGGTATCTCGCTTTGAAAGTGACAGCTTCCGACTTGGAGGAATGGGCCAATCTTCTTGAATGCCGGGACGACATAGAAATCGACTCTAACGCGGCCGAGGCAATCTTCATCCTTGCCAATCCGGTTCTTCACGGTTCTGCTGCTGCCGTTGCGCCGACGCTCCTTGCCCGATTGTAGCACGTCGGCTTACCACTCCCTTTCAGCCGAAAGGAGCCTGTCGGCTCACGCCCACTTGCCGACATTTGGATGCTCAGATAACTTCTTATTGTGTCCTCTGAACTGATGATCGCCTTGGCAGCCATCGGTGCGTCTGCCCTTGTAGCCTGCCTGCGAGAAGGCAAGCTGCGGACCATCCTGATCGTCGCGCTCTGGCTTACTCCGCTTTGGTTCGCATCGTGGTTTACCGTGAACTACTCTGCTGACGTTGCCTCAGAGTTTGGTGCTTGGTGGGCATTCTTGGCGTTCACCCCGTTGTTCTTAGCACTTTCAGGGGCGGTGACGTTGTTCCCCTTCATGCTCGTCAAACGATTGAGGGAAATTCAACGCCAACAATGATCCGTCAACCGTCCGCTTTCCACCCAAAGCAGACACGCATGCCCGCGATGTCGGGAGCGGTTGTCAGCATCGGTGCACCGGCTAAGACTGCGCCGATGACCCACAAGCTTCTGCTCAGCGCCGCCCTTCTCGCCGGCGCCCTCCCCGTCGCCACGCTCCCCGCCAGCGCCAAAGTCACCGTCGATCCGGAGCGGATCACCCGCGACGTGCGGACGCTTGCCTCCGACACTTTCGAGGGCCGTGCGCCCGGCACCAAGGGCGAGGAGCGCACGATCGGCTACCTGATCGCGCGGATGCAGGAGACCGGCCTTGAACCCGGCGGACCGGACGGTCAGTGGCTGCAGACGGTCCCGCTGCTGCACACCACGCTCGGCAAGGGCGCGATGAGCTTCGGTGCCACGCCGGTCACGCCCGGCAAGGAGATCTACGTCTCGACCCTGCGTCCCGACGATGTCGCGCGGATCGACAAGGCGCCGCTGGTCTTCGTCGGATACGGCGTCACCGCGCCCGAGCGGCAGTGGGACGACTTCAAGGGCCAGGACCTGAAAGGCAAGGTCGCGGTCATCCTGATCAACGATCCCGACTTCGCCGCCGCCAAGGGCGATGCCGTGGCCGGCAAGTTCGGTGGGCGGACGATGACCTACTACGGCCGCTGGACCTACAAGTTCGAGGAAGCCGCGCGCCGCGGTGCGATCGGTGCGCTGATCGTGCATGATACGCCCGGCGCAGGCTATGGCTGGAACGTGGTGACCAGCCCGCGCGGCGAGAACTACGACATCGTCCGCAAGCCCGAGGAGCTGACCAGCCTGCGCCTGCAGGGCTGGATCGAGGGCGGGGCTGCGCAGGCGCTGTTCTCACGCGCGGGGCTCGATCTGGCACAGCTGCGCAAGGCGGCGGGCCGAAGCGACTTTCGTCCAGTCGAGCTCAAGGGCGTGACCTTCAGCGCGCAAGTGCCGGTCGTGCATGAGGAGATCGCCAGCCATAACGTGATCGGCCGCATTCCGGGCTCCAAGCGCCCCGACGAAGTGGTGTCGCTCGGTGCGCACTGGGACGCCTACGGCAAGGGCGAGCCGGACGCGCAGGGCCGTGTCTATCGCGCCGGAGCGAACGACGACGCGCTTGGCGTGGCCGGCTTGCTGGAGATCGCGCGTGCGCTCAAGGCCGGGCCCGCGCCGGATCGCAGCGTGGTCTTCGCGTTCTGGACGGCGGAGGAGCGCGGGCTGCTCGGCAGCGAGTTCTATGCCGCCAATCCGGTCTATCCGATGGCCAAGACGGTGGCGAACCTGACGCTCGACATCCTGCAGACTGCCGGCGCGGCGAACGACGTGGTGCTGGTCGGCCAGGGCCAGGACACGCTGGAGGACGACATGGCGCGCATCGCCAAGGCGCAAGGGCGCACCGTCACGCCCGAGAGCCTGCCCGAGCGCGGGCTGTTCTACCGCGCCGACCACTTCTCCTTCGCCAAGCGCGGCGTCCCGGTGCTGCTACAGATGGGAATCGCCGGCGCCTCCGATTTGAAGCTAGGCGGCCGCGCGGCGGGGCAGGCGTGGATCGATCGCTATACCGGCCAGTGCTATCACCAGGCCTGCGATGCGTGGGACGCCAGCTGGAATCTGGACGGCGCGGTGCAGGACATCGAGCTGGTCGGCACCATGGCGCAGGAGCTGGCGAACTCGACCCGCTGGCCCGAGTGGAAGGCCGGGTCCGAGTTCAAGGCGGTGCGTGATCGGAGCGCGGGCGAGCGGCGGTGAGATTTCGCCCCCTCCACCACTCGCTGCGCGAGCGGTCTCCCTCCCCGAGCAAGCTTGCGGAGGAACCGGAGAGATTTTCCTTCAATCCTCCCCGAGCTTGTCTCGGGGAGGGGGACCGCCAGCCGCAGGCTGGTGGTGGAGGGGCAGCGCGCAGCTTCGCCCTCCTCGCCGCCCTCGCCCTCTCCGCCTGCGGCGGTCACTACCGCCCGGTCAGCGACGTGCCGGTGCGGATCGGCCCACCCTACAAAGTGCGCGGCGTGACCTACACCCCAGCCGCGCAGCCCAGCTACGACATGCTCGGCTATGCCTCATGGTATGGAAGCGAGAGCGGCAACCGGGTTGCCAATGGCGAGAAGTTCCGGCCCGGCTGGATCACCGGCGCCCACACCACCCTGCCCTTGCCCAGCTATGTCGAGGTGACCTCGCTCGACACCGGACGGCGCATCCTGGTGCGGGTCAACGATCGCGGACCGTTCGTGGCGCGGGGACGAATCCTCGACCTCTCGCGCGGGGCGGCGGAACTGCTGGGCATGCGCGCGAAGGGCCAGGCGGCGGTGCGGGTACGCGTCGCCGATCCATCGGAACGAGACCGTGCCGCCTTGCGCAAGGGCAAACCGGCGAGCGTACTCGATCCGGTGCCACCCCGGGTCCTCGAAGCGCTGCGCGAACGGTTCGTCCGGGGTGTCGGCGCACTCTGACGCTTGGGCGGAACCCAGGCTCGCGCTCGCGTGTTGAATCGGCAAGCACGAGGAGAGAGCCATGAGTGACACCGAACACACGCAGATCAACCAGACGGGGCCCTCGATCGGCGCCGAGATCCCCTATCGCCGCGATCGGATCGACAAGAAGACGGGATCGCTGGTGTTCGATCGCCATCTGGACGAGGTGACGACCAGCGTGCCCGAGCAGGCGCCGACCGACGACATGCCCAAGGACGACAACCCGCTCAGGCGCGGCCAGGTGACCTGATCGCCCCAGGCGTCGAACCTCAGGCCAGCAGCGCCCTCCAGGTTCCGGCGCCCACCACGCCATCGGGCGTCAACTTGTGCGCCTTCTGGAATGCCGTGACCGCGGCCTTGGTGCCTGGCCCGAACTCGCCATCGGGCTCCAGCTTCAGCAAGGCCTGTAGCAGCTTGACGTCTTCACCCCTGTCGCCCTGACGCAAGGGAGGGCGGCTGCGTTCGGGAGGCGTTGGCGCAGGTTTCGCGGAGGGCCTGGTCGGCTTGGTCGCCGGGGCCGACAGCAGCAGCTCCCAGGTCTGCCTGCCCACGATCCCGTCGGCGTACATGCCTGCCTTCTTCTGGGCCGCCATGACCTTGGCCTTGGTGCCCGGCCCGAAGTCTCCATCCGCCGCTTGCCCCAGCAGTTCCTGCAAGTGCATGACATCCTGCCCGGTGTCGCCGATCTTGAGCAAGGGCAGCGGGTTGTCGGTCCGCGCTCCCCCGCTGGCGAACAGCGCATAGGCGTCCGCCATCTTCCGGTCGTAGGCGTTCTCGGCATAGGAGGCGCCGTTGTAGCCGCGCGCGAAGCCGGCCCAGTCGCGGCGGATCAATTCGTCATCGAGCTTGCAGGTCTTGATGAAGGCCACGAACGCGGCGAGCTGTGCCGGTTCGCCCGAGACCATGGCCCTGACGAAGCCTTCCACCTTGGGATGGCCGCAGCTGGCGTGATTGAAGCCCATGACCTGGAACTTGCCCCAGCTGGCCGATTCGAGCGCGGCCTTGCGGTTCAGCTTCAGCGCCGCCTTCAGCCGCTCGTACTCGCGCGCACCGCCCAGGTACCCGCCGCGCGTGGGCCATGAGATATCGGAGTGCGCGGCGCTGTGCTTGCCCGCCGTGCGCTTGTGGAAGATATGCCGCTCGAACAGGATCTTGGGACGGCCATCGGCCAGGAAACCACCGCCCGCGCTTTCGACTTGCGCGACGGCGCGCACCGCCGCGACAGTACAGCGCAAGTCACGCGCCGCCTTCTCGAAGTCGGCATCGCGCAGCGGCGTGGGATCGCCGATGAATTCGTCTGGCATGCGTCTCGCCCTTCCCCCTCAGGAAAGCTGGAGGGTATCGCGATACCGGCGGTGTAGGAAAGTCTCTTCTACGCAAGGCTCCCCCGGAGCGACGGGTGCTCAGCCGATCGCGAGCGCGCGCGCTCCCGGCTCGCCCAGCCAGCGTGCCTCCACCCCCCAGACCTCGCGGATCACGCTCTCGGACAGAGCATGGCCGGGCGGTCCATCGGCGACGAGCCGACCGTGATGGAGTACCAGCACGCGGTCGGCATGGTTCATCGCGGTCGCAAGGTCGTGCAGCACCAGCACCACGCCCCTGCCCTCCTGCGCCTGCTCGCGAAACCGGCGCATCAGCGTGGCGGCGTGCGCCAGGTCGAGGTTGGCGAGCGGTTCGTCCGCCAGCAGCCAGTCGGGCCGCGTCGCCAGGACGCGCGCCATCAACGCCCGCGCCCGCTCGCCACCGGAGAGGCGCGTGACGGGCCGATGGCGGAAGCGTTCCAGATCCATGGCGGCAATCGCGGCGTCGATCGCACCTTGCGCCTCGCTCGCCGGCGCGCCGCGCCAGGGCAGGCGTCCGAGTGAAACCAGCGTCTCGACCGACACGTCCCAGGCGATCTCGGGGGCTTGCGGCAAGTAGCCGAGTTGCCGCGCACGCTCGGCGGCGGGCAGACGGTCGACCTGCGCCGCACCCAGGCGCACGCAGCCGGCATCGGGCGCCAGCAATCCGGCAAGCACCGACAGCAGCGTCGACTTGCCCGCGCCATTCGGGCCGCAGATCGCCTTGATCCCGCCGCGGTTGAGCTTGGCGGTCACTGCTTCCAGGCGGCCCGTGACCGTGACCTGATCGAGCGCGAGGCTGCTACTCATACCGAACCTCGCCGCATCTTGAGCAGGAGGTGGAGGAAGAACGGCGCGCCGATCAGGCTGAGCGCGATGCCGAGGCGCAGCTCGCCACCCGCGAGCGGCAGGATGCGGCACAGCACGTCGGCGAGCAGCAGCAGCAGCGCGCCCGCGAGCGCGCTCGGCAGCAGCAGCGACGAGGGCCGCCGGTCGGTCAGCGGGCGCATCAGGTGCGGCACGATCAAGCCGACGAAGCCGATGATGCCGGCCACGGCCACGCTCGCACCCACGGTCAGCCCGACGCCGACGATCATCAGCGCCTGGAGGCGCCGGGGCTCGACGCCCAGCGAACGCGCGGCCGCCTCGCCCAAGGTCAAGGCGTCGAGGCTGCGCGCGACGAGCGCCAGCACCGCGACCCCGGCGAGCGTGAGCGGCGCGGCGATCCACACTTCACGCCAGGAGCGATCGGCCAGCGCCCCCATCAGCCAGGTCACGATCTCGCTCATCGCGAAGGGGGTGGGCGAGAGGCTGATAGCGAGGCTCATCAGCGCGCCGGCGAGGCTGGCGATCATCAGTCCGGCCAGGGTGAACAGCGCCACCCCGCCGTCGCGCCCCGCAATCAGCGCCAGCAGCGCCATTGCCCCGCCGGCACCGATCAGGGCGAACACCGGGAGCAGGTAGACCGACGCGGCGTACCCGGTCCAGAAGCTCAGCACCGCGCCGAGCGCCGCTCCGGAGGAGACGCCGAACAGGCCCGGATCGGCCAGCGGATTGCGCAGATACCCCTGCATCGCCGCGCCCGCGGTGCCGAGCCCGCCGCCTACGATCAGCGCCAGCACCGCACGAGGCAGCCGCAGCTGGAGCAGGATCACGGCGGCATTGCGGGTCTGCGGATCGAAAGGGTCGATCCACACCCGTCCGGCCAGCAGCGAGAGCGGGACCGCCAGCGCCAATGCACAGACCAGAAGAAGGGTGGGCTTGCGGGTCATACCGGGTCGCTCGGTGCGCGGGGGCGCTTCGCCAGCCCGAGCCTGCCGCGAGCTTCGCGCGTCGCCTGCGGCGCGGTCCCGCCGATCGTGCGGCGCAATCGCGCCAGCTCTTCTGCCGCGCGCACGATCGTCGGGCCACCGCACCACAGCAGAGCGCTGTCGAACTTCTCGCGGCGCGTGTCCTTGAGCGCGGTCAACGCCGGATGAGACAGCAGCCGGTCCTCTTGCGCCTGTTCGCTGCCGGTCGTCAGGATCACCTGTGGTGGATCGGCCAGCATCGCTTCGAGCGGCAGGTAATCGGCCTGGCGCATGCCCCGGGCCGCAGCGGCGTTGACGAAGCCGGTCCGGCGCAGCAGGTCGGCGATCAGCGTCGTATCACCAGCGACGATGCCGCCGCTCTCCCAGACCAGGGCCGATGCCGGAAAGGTCCGAGCCGGCGGCGCGGCTCTTCGCAAGGCCTGTTCGATCTTCTGGACAAGTGCTTCGCCAGCCTGCACATTTCCGGTCGCACCTGCAAGCTCGCGCACTTGCGCCTCGCTCGACGCAACGCTGTTGACGCTGCCGATCATGACCACCTCGATGCCGAGGTCGCGCAGTGCCTGCACGGTCGGCGCGGGCAGGAACACGTCGGCAATCACGATGTCGGGCGCCAGCTTGGCGATCTCCTCGACCGAGCCGGACACCGCCGGATAGCGCCGCGCCTCGGCCACTCCCATCGAACTGGAGGCCGGGTCATGGCTGTAGTGCGAAACTGCCCGCAATTGGCCGGGTGCCGCTACCTCGGCCATGATCGCGTCGCTGCACGGATTGAGCGACACGACGCTCGGTCGCCCGGCGAGCCGGACGGCGGGTGCCGGCGGCTGACCGCAGCCGACCAGCGCCAGCACGACGCCGGCCATTCCGCTCGCCCGCGTGCGCGCGAGCGGTGTTCCTCCCCGGCGGCGCCGGGGCAGGAACGCCGAAAGCCTCACATCCTGGCCCGAATGCCGATGAAGCCGGACCGTCCGGCCGTGCCGTAGCCGCCCGCCGTCTGGTACTCCTCGTCGGTCACGTTCTCCACGCGCCCGAACACCTCCAGATTTTCGCCCACCGGAACGCTCGCGCGAACGGTGCCCAGCACATAGCCCTCGATGCGGCCGAACTCGCCGGCGAAGTCATAGCTGTCGCTGACCAGACGGATGTCGCCACCGAGCGCGAAGCCGGTCAGCGGGCCGGACTTGACCGGAGTCCAGTCCGCCGAGACGGTCAGCGCGTGCCGGGGGCGACGGGCAAGGTCGGTGCCCTCGTCGAAGCTGCCGGGCGTGCGGTCGGTCGACTTCACGTATGTATAGGCAGCCTGCGCCCGCAGCGTCTCGCTGACGCGAGCACCCAGTTCCAGCTCGAAGCCTGTCGCGCGCGCCTTGCCGATATTGACGTAGTAGCCGAACGGCCGCGTGGCGCAGATCGCGCCGGAGCAGGACGTGAATCCGATCAGGTCGCGGCTGTCGCGGCGGAAGCCGGTGAGCGCCAGGTGAAGATCGCCGTTGCGATCACCGTACTCGAGCCCCGCGTCGTAGCTGCGGCTCTTCTCGGGAGCGAGCGTCGCGGTCGGGTTGCTGTACTCGGAGAAGAGTTGGTACAGCGTCGGAACCTTGAAGCCTTCGCCATAGGAGGCGCGCACACGCCATTGATCCACAACGACAAAGCTGCCGTTGGCGCCGAACGTCCAGCGATCGCCGAAGCGGGAGTGATCGTCGTAGCGCACGCCGCCTGCCAGGGTGAAGCGATCGCCGTACCAACCCACCGAGGCATGGCCGCTCGACAGGTTGGCCTTCTCGCGATCGTTTGCGTCGACATCGATCTGCGACCACTCGTGATCGGCGCCGAAGTCCACCCGTACTGCCTCTGCAGCACGCCAGACGCCGGCCAGTTCGGCACGGCGGCTCTGACCCTGTGTCTCGGAATACGGCGCGTCGCCAAAGGTCGGGTCGTAGTACCGGCGGCGGGCGTCGGACACCTGGTAACCGGCATTGAGGTCGAGCGCGTCGGACGTCCAGGCAAGGCCGGCGCGGCCGCCGATCTCACGGGTCTTCTGGTACTCGGGCGTATCCGCGAACTCGAACAGGGGCGCGGGGTAGCCGTCGATATCGAGCTTGCCGCGCGTGTAGCGGCCGACGAGGCTCGCGGTGAGATCGGGGGTCAGGTTCAGGTGTGCTCGGCCGCTCGCCCGATACTGGTGGAAGCCGTCACGCTCAGTACCGGATGCTGCCTGGCTGAGGCCATCGGTGGTGACGTAGCCGCCATTCAGCGTCACGCCGTAGCCCTCACCCGAGACGCCGCCGGTGACCTGGCCGTCGAAGGTATCGCGCGCGCCGTACTCTGCAGAGGCTTCGAGGCCGTTAAGGTCCCGCGAGGTGAGCGCCAGGACGCCGCCGATCGCTTCGGATCCCCAGATCACGGAGTTGGAGCCGCGCAGCAGCTCGACGCGGCCGAGGCCGCCGGTGGTCAGGTTGCCGAAGTCGTAGCCGCCGCCCGGAGCCGCCACGTCGGCGACGCGCAATCCGTCGACGAGCACGAGGAGCTGCTGCGAGTTGGCGCCGCGCACGAACAGGCTGGTGGTCGATCCCAGGCCACCGTTGCGGGCGAAGGTCACGCCGGGCAGACGCTCCAGAACGCGGGTGATGTCGGGACCTTGAACCGATGCGATCTCTTCGGAGCCGATGACGCTGATTGGCTGACCGGCCTTGTCGATGTTCAGGCGGCTGCCGGTGGCGAGGACGGTGATTGCAGTCGTGTCGATAACCCGGTCGGCAAAGATGACCTCGTCATCCTGCGCCTGTGCGGGATTGGCGACCGCAAGGGCCGAAGTCAGCAAAAACAGGTACTTCACGTAAAAACCTCCAACCTTGAACGAAGCGCCGTTCATGGCGAGAGGTTCGCGCTCCCCCTCATGGAAGCGCGAGCCACGCTGCACCGGTACACCCGCCCGGCACGGAACGACCGTCAGATCGGGCAGGTCTCCTGGCTCCCGGATCGTTGCCCTCCCCCGCCTTCCCAGCGCAGCGCGCCAGTGGCTTGTTGAGGAAGGGCTCCCCGGTCACAGTTGCGGGCGCAGCTTCGGTTTCGCACCGAATTCCCTCTTGGGTCCGGTTTCCCGGTCAACCCGTGACGTGAGCGCGCCCCTAGTCGCAGCGGCGCACGCTGGCAAGCGCCGTGGCCTCGCCAACAGAAGTCCTTAACCGATTAAGGCTACTCGGCACCGATGTACCGCATCGGGACGCACGCCATTCACCTGCTGCCAAGCCGCATCCCTGCGCGTAAGTGCAGGCTCGACATGGCTCCTATCACGACTGCATGAGCGCTCGGCTCGCCTTGATCTGCCTTGACGAGCAGCGCTCGCGCGATTTCGTCGCGAAGGTGGGGCATGGCGGCATGCGGCTGCGGCGGGCGCGCGGGACCCATCGTGCACGGCTGGCCTTCGCGATAGCGGGCGCCATCGCGCTTCCCGCCTTCGCGGCACCGGGAAGCTGGGATGAGTTAACGATAGGCGATGCGGGCGCACCTGCCGTCGCGGTCGACCCGCTCCCTTTCGAACGCGCGGGCGACAGCTTTCCGGGCTCGGCGTTCTACTACCTCGATCTCGAACGCCGCGAGCCGGGCCTTGGCGAGGGGATCCACTCGGACGCGGAAGGTACCGCCGGATCGAGCATCGTCCCGCCGCCGATCGCGCGCTCGCTCAGGATCGACAACAGCGGCGTCGATCGCACCCGCGCCGAGCAGTGCCTGACGGCCGCCATATACTATGAAGCCGCCAGCGAGCCGGATTCCGGCCAGCAAGCCGTGGCGCAAGTGGTGCTCAACCGCGTGGCGCATCCTGCGTATCCGAAAACGGTCTGCGGCGTGGTCTACCAGGGTTCCGAGCGGTCGAGCGGGTGCCAGTTTTCGTTCACTTGCGACGGGTCGCTTGCGCGTCGTCCTAACCGCTTGTTCTGGGAACGGGCGGCCTCGGTGGCGCGGACGGCCCTGGCGGGCTACGTCTACGCGCCGGTAGGCTTGGCGACGCACTACCACACCGTCGCCGTGCATCCGTACTGGGCGCCGAGCCTGCATTATTTGCTGACCATCGGCGCGCATCGCTTCTACAGCTTCAACGGGCAGGCCGGCCAGCCCCGAACGTTCCGCTATGCCTATCTTGGCGGCGAGCCGCTGCCGGCGCCGCATCGCCGCGACGATTCCTCTGTTGCGGCAGCGGCGAGCGCCGCGCTCGATCCGCTCGCGATCCAGAAGGCCTACGACGAAGGCCTGCAGCGCGCGCGCGCGGCGGGACTGGTGGCGCACCCGGGCGGGCTTACAGCCACCGGCGTCGCTGCTCCCGCGCCTGTCTACACCAGCGAGCTCAAGGAGCGTGGCGGGGACGGCCTGTACCAGGGCAGCAACCTGCCCGAAGGCAATGGAATTCGGGAAGAGTACCGTAACTCCGGTCAGTGGATTCAGAGCCCGACCGGTTGAGGGCAGCGACGAGCGGCAATCCTCAACGCCACTGAAACCATAGCCTATCATCAAAGCCTTACGAGCATGGCCTTATCGTGGCATCACGCGATAACAACACAGGGCCGCTTCTGCCATGACCATCCGCTTCGCCGGTGCCCGTTCCCGTGGCAACTGCCCGAGCCACGCATGGCGTTGCCGTTCCGCGCCGCTGTGCGCCGCGAACGACAACACGCGCACCTTCACCGACAATGCGGCACTTATCTCCGCCTTGCGGCACTTCGCGGAGCATGGGCTCGCCGCGGCGGAACAAGCCGGAACCTATGCGGCCGCTGCGCGCACGCATGGCGACCCGGCAGCGTCACAGCACTGGCTCTCGGTGTGCAGACAGTTCGACCGCAAGCTTGCGGACCGGCTGGCCGCCCGGCTGCGCCACGCCGGAGATCGCTGATGACGCGTTCTTGATACTGAGAACCGTTATCATCTAAGCGTCTTGTTTGGATGTTCTTTTCGCCTTTTGGCGGTTGCAATCGACCCCTCACAGGCCTAGGCACGCGCGGAACTTATCGGAGCCTGCCGTCTGACGGGGCATAGCAGGCCGCCTTATCGTCCGCTGCCCCGCTCGTGTGAAGAGGACTGACAGGCTCTATGGCTCGCAAGAAGATCGCCCTTATCGGCGCCGGCAACATCGGCGGCACCCTGGCTCACCTCGCCGCGCAAAAGGAACTGGGCGACATCGTCCTGTTCGACATCGCGGACGGCGTTCCCCAGGGCAAGGCGCTCGATCTCTCGCAGTGCGGTCCGGTCGAAGGTTTCGACGCGCAAATCACCGGTTCGAGCGACTATGCCGCGATCGCGGGCGCCGACGTGGTGATCGTCACCGCCGGCGTGCCCCGCAAGCCCGGCATGAGCCGCGACGACTTGCTCGGCATCAACCTCAAGGTCATGAAGGCCGTGGGCGAAGGCATCAAGGCCAACGCCCCCGACGCGTTCGTCATCTGCATCACCAACCCGCTCGACGCGATGGTCTGGGCGCTGCGCGAGTTCTCGGGCCTGCCGCACAACAAGGTGGTCGGCATGGCCGGCGTGCTGGACTCGGCGCGCTTCAGCACCTTCCTCGCCTGGGAGTTCGGCGTGTCGGTGCGTGACGTCACCAGCTTCGTGCTGGGCGGCCACGGCGACACCATGGTGCCGGTGGTCGAGTACTCGACCGTCAAGGGTATCCCCGTTCCCGACCTCATCAAGATGGGCAAGTCGACGCAGGAGCGTATCGACGAGATCGTCAAGCGCACGGCCAACGGCGGTGGCGAAGTGGTCGCGCTGCTGAAGACCGGCTCGGCGTTCTATGCGCCCGCCGCCTCTGGCATCGCCATGGCCGAAGCCTACCTCAAGGACCAGAAGCGCGTCCTGCCTTGCGCGGCCTACCTCGATGGCCAGTACGGCGTCGACGGCCTCTACGTGGGCGTGCCGGTGAAGATCGGTGCCGGCGGCGTCGAGGAAGTAATCGAGATCGAGCTGAACGAGACGGCGAAGGCCGGCCTCCAGGTTTCGATCGACGCGGTCAAGGAACTGCTGGTCGCCTGCAAGGGCATCGACGAGAGCCTGGCCTAAGTCGGGCGCATGCACCGCCTGCTTCCCTTCTGCCTTGCAGGGCTCGCCTGTACCGGTGCGCCGGTGGCAGCGGCGGAGCAGGCCGCGCCTTATCCCACGGCACAAGTGCTCGGCGCGGCGCGAGACGCCTGTTCGGATTTGTCGAGCCGGGAGGCCGCCGCCGCCAGGATCGCGGCAAGCGGCTGGTCCAAGGCGGCCGATCCTTATGCCACGCCCGTCGGCGAGCTCGTGCGCTTCGGCTACGAAGCCGGGCGCAAGATGCTCGAGAACGGTAGCGGAACGGTGGACTCCGGACCGCTGGTCTTCTCGCGCCAGGTCGCCGGCGAAAGCCTGAACCTGGTGCTCTCGTCGGTCGTGATGGATGGCGTATCCGTCATGGGCTGTCGCACCTACGATGTCGGCGAGACCCGCCGCATCGGCAAGGACGCCGCATCCGCCTGGGCAGGCCGCGAGCCCGACCAGAGCGTCGACCAGGCCGAGTTGGTCAAGTACACCTGGGAGCCGGGCCTGCAGCCTGGCCAGGACAGCTTCGAAGTGTTCTACGTTCCCGCCGGCAGTCCTCTGATTGCCATGGTCAAATTTCCCGGCATTGCCATCAAAGCCGATCAGGTCAGCGTCCTCCCCCGCTGACGTTCACGAAACGGAGACATCATGTCCATTCTCGTCGACAAGAACACCAAGGTCATCACCCAGGGCATGACCGGCAAGACCGGCAGCTTCCACACCGAAACCGCGCTCGCCTATGGCACCAAGATGGTCGGCGGCGTGACGCCCGGCCGTGGCGGCACCGAGCACCTGGGCTTGCCGCAGTTCAACTCGGTCCACGAGGCCAAGGCCGCGACCGGCGCTACCGCCTCGTGCGTCTACGTGCCGCCGGCCGGCGCTGCCGATGCGATCCTGGAAGCGATCGATGCGCAGATGGAACTGATCATCTGCATCACCGAGGGTATCCCGGTGCTCGACATGATCCCCGTCAAGCGTGCGCTGACCGGTTCCAAGTCGCGCCTGATCGGTCCCAACTGCCCCGGCGTGCTGACGCCCAACGAGTGCAAGATCGGCATCATGCCGGGCAACATCTTCTCGAAGGGTTCGGTGGGCGTTGTATCGCGTTCAGGCACGCTTACCTATGAAGCGGTGTTCCAGACGACCAATGCGGGCCTCGGCCAGACGACGGCGGTCGGCATCGGCGGTGATCCGGTCAACGGCACGAACTTCATCGACGTGCTCGAACTGTTTCTGGCCGACGACGAAACGAAGTCGATCATCATGATCGGCGAGATCGGCGGCTCGGCCGAGGAAGAGGCAGCGCAGTTCCTCAAGGACGAGGCCAAGCGCGGTCGCAAGAAGCCGATGGCCGGCTTCATCGCGGGCCGCACCGCCCCTCCGGGCCGTCGCATGGGCCACGCCGGCGCGATCGTGTCGGGCGGCCAGGGCGGCGCCGAGGACAAGATCGCGGCGATGGAAGAGGCCGGCATCCGCGTCTCGCCTTCGCCGTCCGAACTGGGCACGACTCTCCAGGCCGTGCTGAAGGAACTCGCCTGACCGGTTTGCCTCGCCCGAGGGACCGGGCGGGGGACCATTAGAGCCGACGCACGAGCGACCCTCCCCGGGAACGTGCATGGGCCACGATTGATTGATGCAAGCGCCGAGGCAGTGTCTCGGCGCGGATAAGGTCTATGCCATGGGCAACGAAACGTTCGACTTCTTCCCCGACGACCCGCAACCGGGTCCCAGCTGGCAGCGCAGCAACTGGCCGCCTGTCGGGGGCGACTACGAAGACGATCTGACCCAGGCTCTGGACCCGACCACGCTCAAGGCGAAGATCGAGAAGGCGGCCAAGGCCACCGGCGCTCCGGTCGACGAAGCCCGGATCGAGCAGGCGGCTTCGGACTCGCTGCGCGCGATGAACCTGATCCGCACCTATCGGGTGCGCGGTCATCTCGCGGCCGATCTCGATCCGCTCGGCGTCTCCACCCGCGAGCTGCCGGCCGACCTGACGCCGGAATACCACGGCTTCACCGGCGATGCGCTTAACCGCAAGATCTATCTCGGCGGCTTCCTCGACCTGGAGTGGGCCACCGTCCGCGAGATCGTCGACATCGTTCGTGCGAACTACTGCGGCAAAGTCGGCCTGGAATACATGCACCTCAGCGACACGGAGGAGCGCCGCTTCCTCCAGGATCGCATGGAGGGTCCGAACAAGCAGATCGAGTTCACGCCCGAGGGTCAGAAGGCGATCCTGCAGGCGGTGATTCGCGGCGAGCAGTACGAGAAGTTCCTCGGCAAGAAGTACGTCGGCACCAAGCGCTTCGGCCTTGATGGCGGCGAGTCCATGATCCCGGCGCTCGAAGCCGTGATCAAGTACGGCGGCCAGCTGGGCGTGCGCGAGATCGTGTACGGCATGGCCCACCGTGGCCGCCTGAACGTGCTCGCGAACGTGATGGCCAAGCCTTACAAGGTCATCTTCCACGAATTCTCGGGCGGCAGCGCCAACCCCGAAGACGTGGGTGGATCGGGCGACGTCAAGTATCACCTCGGCACCTCGACCGACCGCGACTTCGACGGCGTGAAGGTCCACATGAGCCTGATGCCCAACCCCTCGCACCTCGAAACGGTCGACCCGATCGTGCTGGGCAAGGTGCGCGCCTACCAGGTGATCCAGGACGACATCGGTGACGATATCGGCCCTGGCGCCAAGCACAAGCAAGTGCTCCCGGTACTGATCCACGGCGATGCGGCCTTCGCCGGCCAGGGCATCGTGTGGGAGTGCTTCGGCCTCTCGGGCGTCAAGGGGTACAACACCGGCGGTTGCATCCACTTCATCATCAACAACCAGATCGGGTTCACGACCAGCCCGCAGTTCGCGCGCAAGTCGCCCTATCCTTCGGATGTCGCCAAGGGCATCCAGGTGCCGATCCTGCACGTCAACGGCGACGATCCGGCCGCCGTGACTTTCGTGTGCAAGCTGGCGATCGATTTCCGCCAGCAGTTCGGCCGCGATGTCGTAATCGACATGTGGTGCTATCGCCGCTTCGGCCACAACGAAGGCGACGAGCCCAGCTTCACCCAGCCGCTGATGTACGCCAAGATCCGGCAGCATCCGCCGGTGAGCGCGATCTACGCCGAGCGCCTGAAGCGTGACGGTGTGATCGACGACGCCTTCGTCTCCGAGACCGAGGCGACCTTCACCGGCCACCTGGAAGAGCAGTTCGAAGCCGCCAAGAGCTACAAGGCCAACGAAGCCGACTGGTTCGCCGGGCAATGGAGCGGCTTCAACAAGCCCGCCGACCCGGAAACTTCGCGCCGCAACGTCGAGACCGGCATCGATGCCAAGCTGTTCGACAGCCTGGGCCGCACGCTGACGACTGTCCCCGAAGACCTGACCATCCACAAGACGCTGGGCCGCGTGCTCGATGCCAAGCGGGAGATGTTCAAGTCGGCCGACGGCTTCGACTGGGCCACGGCCGAGGCATTGGCATTCGGCAGCCTCGTCTCCGAAGGCTACTCGGTGCGCCTTTCGGGCCAGGATTCGGGCCGTGGCACTTTCAGCCAGCGCCATGCGGTGTGGGTCGACCAGACCGACGAGCACAAGTACGTGCCGCTCACCACTCTGCCCCACGGCCGGTTCGAGGTGCTGGATTCGACGCTCAGCGAATATGGCGTGCTCGGGTTCGAGTACGGCTACGCCAGCGCCGATCCCAAGACGCTGGTTCTCTGGGAAGCGCAGTTCGGTGACTTCGCCAACGGCGCGCAGATCATCATCGACCAGTACGTCGCCGCCGCCGAAGCCAAGTGGCTGCGCGCGAACGGCCTGGTCATGCTGCTGCCTCACGGCTACGAAGGCCAGGGGCCGGAGCACTCGTCCGCGCGCCTGGAGCGTTACCTGCAGCTGTGCGCGCAGGACAACATCCAGGTCTGCAACATCACCACGCCGGCCAACTACTTCCACGTGCTGCGCCGGCAGATGCACCGCCCGTTCCGCAAGCCGCTGATCATCATGACTCCCAAGTCGCTGCTGCGCCATCCGATGGCGAAGTCGCGCGCTGCCGAGTTCGTGGGCGAGGGCCACTTCCGCCGCATGCTGTCCGATCCCAAGGCTCCGGCGGATGCAGCGACCAAGAAGGTCGTGCTGTGCTCGGGCAAGGTGGCCTACGACCTGATGGAAGCGCGTGATGCGGCTGAGATCGACGATGTGCAGATCATCCGGGTCGAGCAGCTCTACCCCTTCCCGGGCGAGCCGCTGGCGGCGCGGCTGTCGCGCATGCCGAACCTCGAAGAGGTCGTCTGGTGCCAGGAAGAGCCGCGCAACAACGGCGCCTGGTTCTTCGTCGGCTCGCAGATCGAAGAGGTTATCGACCAGACCGGCCTCAAGGTCGGGCGTCCGCGCTATGCCGGTCGCGCCTCTGCTGCCTCGCCGGCCACCGGCCTCGCCAAGCGTCATGCCTCCGAGCAGGCCGCCCTCGTCGCCGATGCCCTGGGCCTCTCGGTCCGTTCCGAAATCCGTCGCAAGCAGAAGGCTTGAGATCCACGATGTCCAGCGAAGTCAAAGTCCCCACCCTCGGCGAGTCCGTCTCGGAAGCCACCATCGGCCAATGGCTCAAGCAGCCCGGCGAAGCGGTGTCCGCCGATGAGCCCATCGCCAGCCTTGAGACCGATAAGGTCGCGATCGACGTCATGGCGCCCCAGGCGGGCGTCATGGGCCAGCACATCGCCAAGGAGGGCGAGACGGTCGTGGTCGGCGCGCTGATCGCGACGATCGAGGATGGCAGCGGCGCCGCTGCCACGCCCAAGGCGGTGGCTCCAGCATCCTCCCCTGCGCCGAGCCCGGCTCCGGCGGCCGCACCGACGCCCTCGCCGGCTCCTGCGGCCGACGACGCGAGCGGCGGATCGTCCGTACTCTCGCCGGCGGTGCGCCGCGCGGTGCTGGAACACGGCATCGACCCGAGCAAGGTCAAGGGCACCGGCAAGGACGGTCGCATCACCAAGGACGACGTGCTCGCCGCCGCGCAGGCCAAGACCGCTCAGGCTGCTCCGACTGCCAGCGCCCCCGCCGCGGCTCCGGCCTCCTCGGGTGGTGAACGCCGCGAGGAGCGCGTGCGCATGACTCGCCTGCGCCAGACGGTCGCCAAGCGCCTCAAGAGCGCGCAGGAAACCGCCGCGCTGCTGACCACCTTCAATGACGTCGACATGTCCGCCGTCATCGAAGCGCGCGACAAGTACAAGGACGTGTTCCAGAAGAAGCACGGCATCAAGCTGGGCTTTATGTCGTTCTTCTCGAAGGCCTCGGTGCTGGCGCTCAAGTCGATCCCAAGCGTCAACGCGCAGATCGAGGGCGATGAGATCGTCTACTTCGACTACATCGATATCTCGATCGCCGTCTCGGCGCCGAACGGCTTGGTCGTGCCGGTGGTGCGCGACGTGGACAAGCTGTCGTTCGCGGGCATCGAGCAGGCGATCGCCGACTACGGCAAGCGTGCCAAGGACGGCACGCTGACCATGGAAGACATGAAGGGCGGCACCTTCACCATCTCCAACGGCGGCGTGTTCGGCGGCCTGATGTCGACCCCGATCATCAACCCGCCGCAGTCGGCAGTGCTGGGCCTCCACCGCATCGAGGACCGTCCGGTCGTGCGCAACGGTGAGATCGTCATCCGCCCGATGATGTACATCGCGCTCAGCTACGACCACCGCCTGATCGACGGCCGTGAGGCGGTGACCGCGCTCAAGACCATCAAGGAAGCGATCGAGGATCCCACGCGGTTGCTGATCGATCTGTGACTTAGCTCCTCCCCCTTAGGGGGAGGGGGACCGTCGAAGGCGGTGGAGGGGTGTCCACGCCAGCGGCTACACCCCTCCGTCAGCGGCCAGGCCGCTGCCACCTCCCCTTTCCAGGGGAGGATCTTGGAAGGACGAGAAGAATGGCTGAATACGACTACGACGTCCTCGTCATCGGAGCGGGCCCCGGCGGCTATGTCGCGGCGATCCGCGCGGCGCAGCTGGGGCTGAAGACCGCGTGCGCGGAGGGGCGCGAGACGCTGGGCGGCACCTGCCTCAACGTCGGCTGCATCCCTTCGAAGGCCATGCTGCACGCGTCGGAGTACTTCGACGCCGCGGCGAACGGCGCGATGGCGAAGATGGGCATCAAGGTCACGCCCGAGCTCGATCTCGACACCATGCACGCGCAGCGCCGCGATGCGGTGAAGGGCCTGACCGGCGGCATCGAGTTCCTGTTCAAGAAGAACAAGATCGACTGGATCAAGGGCTATGCCAGCTTCCAGGACGCGCACACCGTGAAGGTCGGTGACAAGAGCGTCACCGCCAAGAACGTCGTCATCGCCACCGGTTCGACCGTCACCCCCCTCCCCGGCATCGAGATCGACAACGACAAGGGCGTGGTCGTCGACAGCACCGGCGCGCTGGAGCTGAAGGCCGTCCCCAAGAAGATGGTCGTCATCGGCGGCGGCGTGATCGGCCTGGAGCTGGGCTCGGTCTGGCGGCGGCTTGGTGCGGATGTCACCGTGGTCGAGTTCCTCGATCAGCTGCTCCCCGGCATGGATGGCGAAGTCCGCAAGGAATCCGGCAAGATCTTCAAGAAGCAGGGCATGGTGCTCAAGCTCTCGACCAAGGTCACTGGAGCAGCGGTAGCTGGCGACAAGGCCACTGTGACGGTGGAGCCCGCTGCCGGCGGCGCTGCCGAGACGTTGGAAGCCGATGTCGTGCTCGTATCCATCGGCCGCCGCGCGAACACCGAAGGTCTTGGCCTCGACAAGATCGGGCTGGAACTGAACCAGCGCGGCCAGATCGAGACCGACCACGACTTCGCAACCAAGGTCGATGGCGTCTGGGCGATCGGCGACGTGATCCCCGGCCCGATGCTGGCGCACAAGGCCGAGGACGAGGGCATCGCCGTGGCCGAGAACATCGCCGGCCTGACCGGCATCGTGAACCACGACGTAATCCCCGGCGTCGTCTATACCGCGCCCGAGTTCGCGGGTGTGGGCCTGACCGAAGAACAGGCGAAAGAACGCGGCGCGATCAAGGTCGGCAAGTTTCCGATGCTCGCCAATTCGCGCGCCAAGACCAATCATGAACCAGACGGCTTCGTGAAGATCATCGCCGACGCCGAAACCGACCGCGTGCTCGGCGTCTGGTGCATCGCCACCGTCGCCGGCACCATGATCGCCCAGGCCGCGCAAGCCATGGAATTCGGCGCCACCAGCGAGGACATCGCCTACACCTGCCACGCGCATCCGACGCACTCGGAAGCGATCAAGGAGGCGGCGATGGCAGTGACGGGCAAGCCGATCCACGTGTAATCGGCGGCGTAGCAGTCGCATACGAGAAGGCCCGCGATCCTCGGCAGGATCGCGGGCCTTTTTGTCTGCAAGTAAATGCCGGTGAGCGTCGACCCGGGCTCGACCCGGGTCCGGTTTCGCCATTTCGCGCCGTCTCGACGATACCCCCGAAACCTTGTGCACGAAACGAACTCGCTTGCTTGCCGGAACCGGACCCGGGTCAAGCCCGGGTCGACGGGTGACTCACCCCTTCTTCAGGTGACGCCGCCCCAGCAGTTCAGCGATCTGCACGGCGTTGAGCGCCGCGCCCTTGCGCAGGTTGTCGGAAACGCACCACAGCACCAGACCGTTGTCGACCGTCGGATCGTCGCGTACCCGGCTGACGTAAGTGGCGCCATCGCCGACGCACTCGACCGGGGTCACGTATCCACCGTCCTCGCGCTTGTCGACGAGCATGATGCCGGGCGCCTCGCGCAGGATGTCCTGCGCTGCTTCCGCCGACAGCTCGTTCTCGAACTCGATGTTGATCGCTTCCGAGTGGCCGACAAACACCGGCACGCGCACACAGGTGGCGACGACCTTGATCTTGGGATCGAGGATCTTCTTGGTCTCGACCACCATCTTCCACTCTTCCTTGGTGAACCCGTCGTCCAAGAAGCTGTCGATGTGCGGGATCACGTTGAAGGCGATCTGCTTGGTGAACTTCTGCGGCTCGACCGCATCGCCCACGAAGATGCCGCGGCTCTGCGTGAACAGCTCGTCCATGCCCGCCTTGCCGGCGCCGGAGGTCGACTGGTAAGTCGAGACAACGACGCGCTTGATCGTTGCGGCATCGTGCAGCGGCTTCAAGGCCACGACCATCTGCGCGGTCGAGCAGTTCGGGTTGGCGATGATGTTGCGCGCGGTGTAGCCGTCGATCGCGTCGGGGTTCACTTCCGGCACGATCAGCGGCACGTCCGGGTCCATTCGGTAGAGCGACGAGTTGTCGATCACCACGCACCCGGCCGCGGCCGCCTTTGGCGCGTAGATCTTCGTCGGCTCCGATCCGGCGGCGAAGAGTGCGATGTCCCAGCCGGTGAAGTCGAAATGCTCGATGTTCTTGACCTTGAGCATTTTACCGGTGTCGCCGTACTCGATCTCCGTTCCGGTCGAGCGCGACGAGGCCACCGCTGCGATCTCGTCGCAGGGGAACTCGCGCTCGGCGAGGATGTTGAGCATTTCGCGGCCGACGTTGCCCGTCGCACCGACGACGGCTACCCGGTAACCCATCTCTTGGTCCTTTATAACATGTCACGCGATCACGCCGCGTGCGCGGGCGCGTTAGCGGCGGAGGGCCGGGATGGCAAGCGGAGTGGCCGCCTCACCCGTGCGTCCAATTACACTCGTCATCCCCGCGGAAGCGGGGATCCATCTCCTGAGCCAGCGTAATAGGGAGCACCTGGAGATGGATTCCCGCGTGCGCGGCAATGACGAAGTTGTAATCTACTTTGTTTCCTCAATGCGCGGTCGCGCTCGGTGCGGGCGTGTGCGGAGGAGCTGCTGCCAGCTCGTCCGCCTCTGTCCACTCGATCGCCTCGATCTTCTCGGTCAAGGCATGGGCGAGCACTTCGTCCACGTGGCTGACGGGGATGATCTCCAGCCCCTCCTTCACGTTGGCGGGGATCTCGGCGAGGTCCTTGCGGTTCTCTTCCGGGATCAGCACCGTGGTGATGCCACCGCGCAGCGCGGCCAGCAGCTTCTCCTTCAAGCCGCCGATCGGCAGCACGCGGCCACGCAAGGTGACTTCGCCGGTCATGGCGACATCCTTGCGCACCGGAATGCCGGTGAGCGTCGAAGTGATCGACGTCACCATGCCAATGCCCGCGCTTGGCCCGTCCTTGGGGACAGCGCCCTCGGGCAAGTGGATGTGAATGTCGCGCTTGTTGATCAGCGACGGCTTCACGCCATAGGCCGGTGAGCGCGCCTTCACGAAGCTGAAAGCGGCCTGGATCGACTCGCTCATCACCTCGCCCAGCTTGCCTGTGGCCTTGATCTGGCCCTTGCCGGGAACGGTCACCGCCTCGATCGTCAGCAGCTCGCCGCCGACTTCGGTCCAGGCAAGCCCGGTGACCGCGCCGACCTGGTTCTCTTCCTCGCCAACGCCGTGGCGGAACTTGCGCACGCCCGAAAACTCGTGGAGATTTTCCGGCGTGATCGTGACCGTGCCGGCCTTGCCTTCCAGGATCTGGCGCAGCGACTTGCGGGCCAGACGGGCGATCTCACGCTCCAGCGTGCGGACCCCGGCCTCGCGAGTGTAGTACCGGATCAGGTCGCGCAGAGCGTCCTGCTGGAGCACGAACTCTCCCGCCTTCAGGCCATGCGCCTCGATCTGCTTGGCGACGAGGTGCCGCTCGGCGATCTCGACCTTCTCGTCCTCGGTGTAGCCCTCCAGACGGATGATCTCCATGCGGTCGAGCAGCGCCTGCGGCAGGTTCAGCGAGTTCGCGGTGCACACGAACATCACGTCAGACAGGTCGTAATCCAGCTCCAGGTAGTGGTCCTGGAACTTGGCGTTCTGCTCCGGGTCGAGCACTTCGAGGAGCGCCGAGGCCGGATCGCCGCGGAAATCCTGGCCGAGCTTGTCGATCTCGTCGAGCAGGAACAGCGGGTTCGACCGGCCAGCCTTTTTCAGGTTGGTGATGATCTTGCCCGGCAGCGAGCCGATGTAGGTGCGGCGATGACCCCGGATCTCGGCCTCGTCGCGCACGCCGCCCAGCGACTGGCGGATGAACTCGCGACCCGTGGCCTTGGCGATCGACTTGCCGAGCGAGGTTTTGCCGACGCCCGGAGGACCGACGAGGCAAAGGATCGGACCCTTGAGCCGGTTGGTGCGCGCCTGGACGGCCAGATACTCGATGATGCGGTCCTTGACCTTGTCGAGCGCGTAGTGGTCCTCATCGAGCACCGCCTGCGCCTCGGATATGTCCCGCTTCAGCTTGCTCTTCTTGCCCCAGGGCAAGCCCAGCAGCACGTCGAGGTAGTTGCGGATCACCGTCGCCTCGGCGCTCATGGGCTGCATGCCCTTGAGCTTCTTGAGCTCGGTGGTCGCCTTCTCCTTGGCCTCGCGCGAGAGCTTGGTCTTCTCGATCTTCTCGGCGAGTTCGGCGATCTCGTTGCCGTCTTCGCCGTCGCCGCCGCCCAGCTCGGACTGGATCGCCTTGAGCTGTTCGTTGAGGTAGTACTCGCGCTGGGTCTTCTCCATCTGGCGCTTTACGCGGCCCCGGATCTTGCGCTCTACCTGCAGCACGCCGAGCTCGCCCTCCATGAAGGCATAGACCATCTCGAGGCGCTTGAGCGGATCGGGCTCGGCCAGCACGGCCTGCTTGTCGCCCACCTTGGCGGAGAGCTGCGCGGCGACCGTGTCCGACAGCTTGGCCGGATCGTCGATGTCGCCCAGGCTCTCGCCCGCGTCGGTCGACAGCTTCTTGTTGAGCTTGGCGTATTCGCCGAACTGCTCGACCACCTGGCGCATCATCGCGGCCACTTCGGTGCCTGAGGCGCCAACCGGCTCGACCTTGTCGACCTGGGCGACCAGCATCTCGCCCTCGGCCGTGGTCTCGGTCCGCAGGCTCTCGATACGGGCACGCTCCTGCCCCTCCACCAGCACGCGCACGGTGCCGTCGGGAAGCTTGAGCAGCTGGAGCACGCTGGCGATCACGCCGGTGTCGTAGAGGTCGTCGCGATCCGGATCGTCGGTGCCGGGGTCGAGCTGCGCGAGCAGGAAGATGTCCTTGCCGCCTGCCATGGCCGCCTCGAGCGCCGCGACCGATTTCTCACGGCCGACAAACAGCGGGACGACCATGCCGGGGAACACGACGATATCGCGGAGCGGAAGAAGGGGAAGTAAGTTCACGGGCATGTCCATATCTGAAGGCACCTTGACGGGACCTTGCCGGCAGCTTCCGGCATTGCTGTCAGATATGGGAGGCACGTGCGACCGACGCAATGCCGCAGTGCGTCATGTTGTGGATGGGGACTGCGCGGTGCGCGTCTGCTTATCCGAGCAGTAAAGCGGCGACGCTGGCAAGCAGACCCAACACGCTCGGGTAGAAAGTGAGCGCGAAGCCAAACGCGCGACCGCTTGCGCCTCGCTTGTACCCGCTCCAGAACAAGACGCGCCCCACAACGAACAATGCCGCCATGGTCAGGACCATCTCCCGCGACCGGGCGATGATGGCCGTCACGATCGCGTGCGTGGCGATAGCGAGAACCACCTGCTCGAGGGTGTTTTGTGCGACCGCACCGGCTTCCCTCACCCGATCCGAGCCGCCCACCAAGCCGGCTCCGGCGATATCCTGCTCAGAGAAGAAGCGCAGGCGCGCAACGTTGGCGATCGTTGCTGCGAGCCAGGCGACAACCAACACGTCGGCCTGGAGTGTCGCCTGCATTCGAGCGGGTAACGGCTGCACCTGCCTTGCCTACCGAAGAACCATGCGAGCGTCAGCGCGGCCAGGGAGATGCACAGCGCAGCTCCCATAGCGATGGCGACCTTGCGCTGTTCCCGCCTGAACTGCTGACCAGTCGCATCAGGCAAGCCTGGTTGGCGCATGGATATGCGGTACTCAGAACGGCAGCTGGAAGCCCGGGGGCAAGCCCATTCCCTGCTGTGCCTTGGCCATCTCCTCGCCGGCGACGCTGTCCGCCTTGACGCGCGCGTCGTTGTAGGCGGCGGCGATGAGGTCTTCCAGGATCGACTTCTCGCTCGGCTGCATCAGGCTGTCGTCGATGGCGACGCCGATCACGCGGCCCTTGGCGGAGCAGCGGATCTTGACGAGGCCGCCACCCGAAAGCCCTTCGACCTCCAAGGAGTCGAGCTTGCCCTGCGTTTCGGTCATCTGCTTCTGGATGGTCTCGGCGGCGGCCTGGGCTGCCTTGATCATCTCTTCCATCGACTTCATCTCAGTGTCTCCAATTGCGGAAACCGCCGCCGCTTGCGGCCTGGCGGTCATCCTGATCGATCAGTTCGGCTTCGGGAAAGGCTGCCAGCGCCGCCGCGACGATCGGCGCACGGCGGCGGGCATCATCGGTGGCCGCCTTGAGCGCGTCCTTCTGCTCCTCCAGCGTCGGCGCACCATCCTCGGCACAGCGCTCGACCCGCCAAGGGTCCCCGGTCGCCTTCACCAGCGCGCTCTTGAGCAAGCCGGCGATGTCTTCCTTGAAACCCGGAGGCTGGGCGAAGCGCAGCACGCCAGGGCCAAGTTCCACGACGCGCACTTGCAAGCGCATCATCGTCGCCATGCTGAGGCCGACCTCGCGTTCGACCAGCTCGACGAGCGGCTCCCACCGCATCGCCGGCTGCGGTGCGGCAGGCGCCGACCCGGCCTCGCCGCTCGGGGTGGACGGTTCAGGACGGCTGGCGATCTCCTCCAGCTTGCGCGCGAGCATGCCGGGATCGGGCAGATCGGCCGCGTGCATGACGCGCAGCAGCGCCATCTGCGCGGCGATCAGCGGGTCGGGCGCGGACTTCACTTCCTCGTGGCCCTTGAGCAGCAGCTGCCAGAGCCGGTGCAACTGGCCTGCGCCGAGTGCTTTGGCCCACGCCTCGATCGCCTCGCGCTCTTCGGAAGAAGGCGCATCGGCGGCATTGCCACTCACTTGCGCGACGGTGACGCGGTGCACCAGGTTCATGACGCCGCGCACCAGCGCGATCGGTTCGACGCCAAGCGCAAACTGCTGCGCCACGCGCTCCAGCAATCCCGGTCCATCACCCTGCAGGATGGCGTCGAGGAGCCCGCGTTGCGCGCTCTTGTCGGCCAAGCCCAGCATGTCGCGCACGCGGGCTGCCTGAACCAGCCCCTCGCCATCGAGGTCGGCGTGGGCGATCGCCTGGTCGAGGATCGACAGACCGTCGCGCACCGAGCCTTCGGCAGCGGCCGCGACCATCGCCAGCGCCTCGTCCTCGGCCTGCACGCCTTCGCTGCGGCATACATGCGCGAAGTGCTCGGCGAGCAGCGGCGAGGGGATGCGGCGCAAGTCAAAGCGCTGGCAGCGCGACAGGACGGTCACCGGCAGCTTGTCGACCTCGGTGGTCGCGAAGAGGAACTTCACATGCGCCGGCGGCTCCTCGAGCGTCTTGAGCAAGGCGTTAAACGCATTGCGCGAGAGCATGTGGACTTCGTCGATGATGTAGATCTTGTACCGCGCCGAGACCGCGGCGTAGCGCACCGCCTCGATGATCTCGCGCACGTCATCGACGCCCGTATGGCTGGCGGCGTCCATCTCGATCACGTCGATGTGGCGACCCTCGGCGATGGCGGTGCACAGCTCGCACTGGCCGCAAGGATCGATCGTTGGACCGCCCTTCCCGTCCGGACCGATGCAGTTGAGCGCCTTGGCGATCAGCCGCGCGGTCGAAGTCTTGCCCACTCCCCGCACGCCGGTCATCAGGAACGCATGGGCGAGCCGGTCGCGTTTGATCGCGTTGGCGAGAGTGCGGACCATCGCCTCCTGCCCGATCAGTTCGGCGAAGGTCTGCGGTCGATACTTGCGCGCGAGGACCCGGTAGGGCTGCGCGGCGGTGGCAGGTGGCGGAGCGGCGGGAGCCGGTGAAGCAGGAGGCGGCGGCGTCAGATCGGCGGGAGCGGCGCTTTCCGCAACGCGCGGGGCAGGCGCAGCAGCTGTCGGTTCGCCGAACATGGAAGACTGGCCTGCCGCTTCGAGCTCGGCTGCGCTGGGACCTGCGTCTTCGTCCGGTCCCGTGTTCCAGGGAGGCGTGTCGCCGAACATGTCGCGGGATTCGTCCATCGCCGGAAGGTAGGGCCTGCGGTCCAGCTTGTCAGGGAAAAAGGAGCCGGGCGACCCGTCGCAATCCGTTGTGGCTGCTTCCTTCCGGACCTGACCAGGTTGGCGAACGCAAACGTCCACCCGACTCCCGGCGGCGCATATGGCGGGGCGAAATTTCTAATGCAAGCAGGCTTTTCGGGATTAGTCGTAATGAAAGCGGCATTGCGCGATTTCGAGCCGCTGATCGACGCCTGTTCCCGCTACGCGATAAACCAGACGATCGGCCTGGCTGATGCGACGCGACCACCAACCTTTCCATTCACCCTTGAGCGGCTCGGGCTTCCCGGTTCCCCGAAACGGATCGCGGCGGCACTGCTCGATCAAGGTATTCAGTTTGCGAAGAGCATCGGCATCATGATCCAGCCAATGCCGATAGTCGTCCCAAGCCGTATCGTGGAAGACGATCTTCACGGTTGAAGCAGATCGTGCTCTTCACCACCACCTGCTTCGAGATCCCGAATAGCCTTCCGCAGCCGGGTTGCATTCGCCGGCGTGCTCATCAGGTGCAGCGTCTCTTCGATGGAGTTCCAATCATCCAGCGACACCAGAACCACTGCCTTGCCGCCCTGGCGGCTGAGGATCACCGGCTCGCTATCCTCGATCACATGATCGACCACCGCCTTGAGGTTGGCACGCGCTTCGGAAATGGGCAGCACTTGCATGATGGTAACTCCAGTCACCACCTAAGTGTACGCAAATCAGTACAATGTCAACCTTAGCGGAAGTTATCCGCGTAAGCCTGCAGCTTCAGGCGGCGCGGTGGCGTCGGGTGCACCACCACGTCGATCCCGTAGCGATCGGCGTAGGCAAGCGCCTCCTCCCTGGTCGGGAACTTGAGCGTGACCTGCTGCTGCGTATCGCCCGAGCCGGCCCAACCCATCAGCGGGTCGGGCTTCTTCGCCTCGGCAGGCGCGAACTCAAGGACCCACTGGTCGAGCAGGGCCTTGCCGGACTGCATGGCGTTCTTCGGGCGCTGGTAGATGCTTGCACTCATGCCACCTGTCTTGCCCCGGAACGCCCCATCAAATCAAGAGCGCTTGGAAGCTTCGAAGGCATTGCGCGTCTTGAGGCTGGGGTTCTCGCGCCAGGGTTCGTCGGGCCAGCGATGCCGCGGGTAACGCCCCTTCATGTCGCGCTGCACGTCCCGCCACGATCCGCGCCAGAAGCCGGGCAAGTCGCGCGTCGCCTGCAAGGGGCGACCGGCGGGCGATGTCAGCTTGAGCAGCAGCGGCTGCGGCGGATCGCCGAAATCGGGATGCCGGTCGAGCCCAAATAGTGCCTGCACCCGCACCTCGACCGACGGGCCGCCTTCATCCTCGTAGTCGATGGCGTGACGCGTCCCGGCCGGACTGATGAATTCGGGCGGGGCCAGGCGATCCAGCCGCTGCTGATCGTCCCAGGCAAGGCGATCGCGCAAGGCCTGGTGCAGCGCGCAGGCGTCCAAGGCATCGAGCCGGCGCGTCAGCAACGGCGCAAGCCAGGCTTCCAGGTCCGCCAGCAGCGCCTCTTCGGCAAGCGCCTCTACGCGTGCGTAGCGCGCACGCTTCAGCAAGGCATGCGCACCCGCACCGAACGGCACCAGCGACAGGCCCGTTGCGCGCACTCGATCGAGCAGGAAGGCGCGGATCGCGGACGGATCCGGCGAGGGATCGGGACCACTCGCAAGCGTGATCGCACCGATCCGCCGTTCCAGGCGCGCCTCGACGCGGCCCTCCTCGTCGTTCCAGCGGAGCACAGAGCGCCGCTCGATCCGCTCATGCAGCCACGCCTCGATCTCCGTTGACGACAGCGTCAGGCCGGCGAGGATGCGAGCCCCCTTGGCTTGGCCCTGGGCATCGCCGATCACCAGCCACTCGCTGGAAGCCAGCGGTGAGGCCGGATCGAGGATGTAGCCGCGCCCTCCGGCCGAAAGCCAGGTTTCGCCCCGCGCGTCGCGCCGGCGTGCGAGCATCTCGGGATAGCCGAGCGCCAGCAGCACCGCGGGTGGAACTTGGACCGCTGGGCCCGCAGGAGCGCCTGCGAGGGCCTGCGCGCGTCTGGCCCAGCCCCCCGCCAGCTTGCGCGAAGCGTCCGCGCGGGAGTGGCGCTCGCCGTTCCAGCGCGAGAGGCGTTGCGAAAGATCCTCGCTGCGCCCGCCAAGCGCCTTCTCCTGCATCAGCAATGCGAGGCGCGCGGCCGTTTCCGCTTCCCCCAGCGCCGCACCGCGCAGCACCATCGCGGCTTGCGAAGGCTCCATCGGCAGGCTGGCGATGGCTCGCCCGAACGCCGTGATCTGCCAGCCCTCGCCACCAGGACGTGGTTCAAGGGCGCCCAGGGCCTGCAGCTTCGCGCGAGCGGCCGCGACCGATGGCGGCGGCGGCGCGTCCAGCCATGCGAGCGCAGCGGGATCGTCGCTCCCCCATGATGCCAGCGACAGCGTCAGCGGGGCGAGATCCGACGTCTGGATCTCGGGCGGGTCGAACTCGGGCCGTCCCGGATGCGCTGCTTCCTCCCACAGGCGATACGCCACGCCCGGCCCCTGGCGCGCCGCACGTCCCGCTCGCTGGGCGGCTGCGGCGCGGCTGGCCCGGTGGGTGACGAGGCGGGTGACGCCGGCGGCTCGGTCGAACTCCGCACGGCGCGAGAGCCCGGCGTCCACCACCACACTGACGCCGTCCAGGGTCAGCGAGGTTTCGGCGATGGCCGTCGCCAACACCACCCGGCGGCGGCCATCGGAATCGCGGCGGATCGCGGCGCGCTGCGCGGCAGGCTCGCATTGGCCATGGAGCGGCAGGACCAATGCGGCGGGCAGTTTTTCGGCCAATTGCGTTTGAACCCGGCCGATCTCACCGACGCCGGGCAGGAAGACCAGGATATCGCCCTGCTCCTCGCGCCAGGCGGTCAGCACCGCGGACGAGACCGCATCGTCGAGGCGCTTCTCGGGCGCGCTGCCCAGCCAGCGGATGGCCAGCGGGTAAGCCCGACCCTCGCTCTCGATCACCGGTGCGCCGCCGAGCAGGCCGGCGAAGCGCACGCCGTCGATCGTCGCCGACATCACGCAGAGTCGCAAGTCAGGCCGCAGCACTTCGCGGCACTCGATGGCAAGGGCCAGGCCCAGGTCGGAGTCGAGGTGGCGCTCGTGCGCTTCGTCGAACAGCACGGCCGATGTGCCGGCGAGTTCGGGATCATCGAGGATCGTCGCGACGAAGATCGCCTCGGTCATCACCAGCACCCGCGTGCGAGCCGATCGGCGGCTGTCGAGACGGGTCAGATAGCCGATGGTCTCGCCAGCCTTCTCGCCGAGCGCCTCGGCCATGCGCTCTGCGGCGGCACGCGCGGCGACGCGCCGGGGCGAGAGCAGGATGATCTGTCCGGTGCACCAGGGCTGCCCGAGCAGTGCTGGCGCCACGGCGGTGGTCTTGCCGGCTCCCGGCGGCGCCACGAGCACGGCTGCGCCCGGCTGGGCAAGCGCGGCGAGGCAATCGGGCAGGACTGCGTGGATCGGAAGTTCGCTCACGCCGCGGCTCTAGTACAAGGACACTGGCCCGGCCAAGGTCCACGCGAGCGATCGTGACCGCCCGCGATCTTTCATCGATTTGGTCGCACTCGCCTGCAACCAATCGCGCCCGCCACGGTTCACGCTCCCGGACGGCCCATCACGGAGAGCAGGCATGGCGATCAAGGAACTTGCGACATTCAACATCGTCCGAAAGGGCGAGGATTACCGGATCACCATCGAGGATGCGAACGGGGATACGACCGAGTACACCGCCGACTACGATGCACTCGATCTCATCTCCGAGGCCATCGACGAGGCGCTGGACAGCGACGAGGAAGAGGCGCTGGAAGTCGACGAGGACGAAGAAGAGGAAGAGAACTGAGCCCGACGGTTCAGGCTTGAGTTCGAAGGGGGAGCGGTCACGGCCGCTCCCTTTTTTGTGTGGGCGCAAGCTACATACGGCCTGCAAACCCCAAGCATTCCTGATTTCGACATAAATCCTGAATTTGCTTCAGGGTCCATGGCGCAACACGCTCAGAGCCTTGTCGGACTGAATTGCCGGCCCAGCAGCACCTCTCGCGGACAAGTATCGGCGCTTGATGGACCCTGAAACACATTCAGGGTGACGAGGCGTGGCCACATCCTCGTGATACCGAGCTGGCGGCCACTCCACACCAATCGCGTCAATACCGCCGCGCTACAGCGAACAGCGCCGCCTGGGCCATCGCATCGCGGGCCGCCCCCGCCGGGAAGCCGGCGATCGCGTCGATGGCGCGCTGGGCGAAGTGGCGGGCGCGTTCGCGGGTGGCCTCGACGCAGTCGTGGCGGTTGATCAGCATGACGGCGTGGGCGAGATCCTCGTCCTCGGTACGGAAACCGGCGATCGCGTCCTGCCAGAACTTGCGTTCCTCGGCATCGCCGCGCGCATAGGCGAGGATCACCGGCAGGGTCATCTTGCCCTCGCGGAAATCGTCGCCCTTGCTCTTGCCGCTTTCCTCCGCATGCGAGTCGTAGTCGATCGCGTCGTCGACCAGCTGGAACGCGATGCCCAGGTTCCGGCCGTAGGCGTCGAGCGCCTTCTCCTCGGCCTCGCTCTTCTCCGCGACCACGGCGGCGATGCGGGTCGCAGCGGCGAACAATGCCGCCGTTTTCGATCCGATGATCGAAAGGTAGCGCTCTTCACTGGTTTCGACATGGCGCTGGGCGACGAGCTGGTCGACCTCGCCCTCGGCGATCACGGATGCCGCCTTGGACAGGATCTTGAGGACCTTGAGGCTGCCATCCTCTACCATCAGCTCGAACGAGCGGGTGAACAGGAAATCCCCTACCAGCACCGTCGCCGGGTTACCGAAGACGATGTTGGCGGCGGCCTTGCCGCGTCGCAGATCGGAACCGTCGACCACGTCGTCGTGCAACAGCGTCGCGGTGTGGATGAACTCCACCGCTGCGGCGAGCTTGTGGTGGCGCGTGCCCTGATAGCCGCACAGCTCCGCGCCGGCGACGGTCAGCATCGGACGCAGCCGCTTGCCGCCGCCCGAGATCAGGTGCCCAGCAAGTGCCGGAATCAACGGCACCTCGCTCTGCATCCGGTCGAGGATCACGGCATTGACGCTGTTCATGCCTTGCGCGGTCAGCGCGAGCATGGGCGACAGCGAGGGTTCGGCTCCGCGCGTGCGCAGCGGTACGACTTCAGCGCTCATTGCGGTGCGACATGGAGGCTGCGGGGCTGCATGGCAAGCGCGAAAGCCGCCAGTGGAATTGCACGTGCGACCATGCTAGCGGCTCGCGCCATGAGCGAGCCCGTGTCCAGCCCCGAACCCGCCCTGCAGACCGGCCCCGATCCGGTGCTCGCCGGCTATCGCGCCAGCATCGACAACATCGACGCGGCGCTGATCCACATGCTGGCGGAGCGCTTTCGCATCACCCAGGCAGTCGGGGCGTACAAGGCCAGGACGCAGCTGCCCGCCTCCGATCCGAGCCGTGAGGAGCGCCAGATCGCGCGGCTGCGCAAGCTGGCGGAGGAAGCACAACTCGATCCGGACTTCGGCGAGAAGTTCCTGCGGTTCATCATCGACGAGGTGATCCGCCATCATGAGCAGGCCAAGGCTGAGGCGTGATTTTGTAAACCGTTTTGGGTTTCAGCCGACTGCGGGACTGCTCGGCTTCTTCTCGGGCGTCCATTTTTAACGCACATCCCTCGTCGTCCCCGCGAAGGCGGGGGCCCCGCTTCTTGCGTCAGGCACTAACTCGTTGAAGATAGCGGGGCCCCCGCCTTCGCGGGGGCGACGAGGAGGATGCAGCAGAGTTGAATTCGGTAAGGCTGCAGCTGAGGTAATTTCGTTGCATTAAGATCAGCACCCACTGACCAACTCACCCCACCGCCCTCGGCAGCTTGAGCTTCACCAGCAGCCCGCCAAGATCCTCGCTTTCGTCCAGCTCGACACTGCCGCCGTAGATCTCCGCCACATCGCGCACGATCGCCAGGCCGAGCCCTGTCCCCGGCTTGCCTGTATCCAGTCTGGCTCCGCGGTCGAAGATGCGCGTGCGCTCGGCCTCGGGGATGCCGAGGCCGTCGTCCTCGATCCAGATCTCGCACCAGCGCGGGTCCTTGGTCTCGTCGACGGTGACGAAGACGCTGCCACCGCCGTACTTGGCCGCGTTCTCGATCACGTTGCCGAGCAGTTCCTCCAGATCCTGCCGCTCCAGCGCGACCATGGCATCGCGATTCCCGGCGAGATCGAACCGCGTCGCACCGTAGAGGCGTTCGACGGCCCGAAGCACCGCCTCCAGGCTCGGCCACACGCCGGCGCGTGACAGGCCGGCTGCGCGACGGCCGACCGCCCTTGCCCGCGCGAGGTGGTGATCGACCTGGCGCCGCATTACCCCGGCCTCGCGGATCACCGTATCTCCCAGGTCCGGCGCGCGTGCCGTGGCGGCGTTCATCACCACCGTCAGCGGCGTCTTGAGCGCATGGGCAAGGTTACCCGCGTGCGTGCGGGCCTCCTCTGCCTGGCGGTCGGTGTGCTCGAGCAGGGCGTTCAACTCCTCGACCAGAGGCTGCACCTCGTGTGGAAGCGGCTCGGTCACCTTCGAAGCACCGGTGGTCCGCAGCCGGCGAATGGCCCGGCGCACGTGGCGCAGCGGGAACAGGCCATACCAGGTCTGGATGCCCGCCATGGCGAGCAGCCCCAGGCCAAGCCCCAGGAAGCTGTAGAACAGGATCGAGCGGATCGACTTGATCTGCTCGTTCAACTGCTCGCGACTGGCGGCGACGGTGAACATCCACTCGGTCCGGCTGCCCGGCAGGATGATCGAGCGTTCCATGACCCGCAGCGGTTCGCCCGCGAACTGGTTGCTGTCGTAGGTATGCGGCTGCGTGTCGAAGTGCTTTTCGGGCACTTGCAGGCTCCGGTCCCACAGGGATCGGGAGGGAAAGTCCTCGTGTCCCTTGCCGCGGATCTGCCAGTAGAGGCCGCTGTTGGGCTCCAGGAACCGCTGGTCTCCAAGCGGCCGGTTGAAGAACACCTCGCCGTCCGGCCCGATCTCCGCCGAGCCGATCATGCCGGTCAGCATGTAGCCGAGCTGCTCGTCGAAGCTGCGCGTCACCTGCGAGGTCAGTGTTCGGTCGAGGAAAACGCCGCCGATCAGCAGCAGCAACGAGATCCAGCCGGCTGCGATCAGCATCATGCGCCGGGCAAGCGAGCCCGTGCCGCGCGGGCGACGCCGACGCGGCTGTGCGTCCGTCGCTACGGTCGCCAGCTGGTCCGTATCAACCTCGCGGCTGATCTGCGGGGTCGTCGAGGCTGTAGCCGAGGCCACGGATGGTGGTGATCACATCGGCACCCAGCTTCTTGCGGATGCGCGTAACAAAGACCTCGATCGTATTGGAATCGCGGTCGAAATCCTGATCGTAAATGTGCTCGATCAGTTCGGTGCGGCTGACCACCTTGCCCTTGTGGTGCATCAGGTAAGCCAGCAGCTTGTACTCCTGCGCGGTCATCTTCACCGGCTCTCCAGCGAGCGTCACACGGCCCGAGCGCGTGTCGAGCCGCACCGGCCCGGCGGTCAGCTCGCTCGAGGTGTTGCCCGAGGCGCGGCGGATCAGCGCGCGCAGGCGGGCGATCAACTCTTCGGTCTGGAACGGCTTGGCGAGGTAGTCGTCGGCGCCGGCGTCCAGCCCCGCCACCTTGTCGGACCAGCTGTCACGCGCGGTCAGGACCAGCACCGGAAAGTTGCGACCTTCCTTGCGCCACATGCCGAGCACGGTGAGGCCGTCGATCTCGGGCAGGCCGAGATCGAGGATCACCGCGTCGTATTCCTCGGTCGACCCCATGAAGTGGCCGTCCTCGCCATCGGTGGACAGATCGACGGCATAGCCGTTCTGCTCCAGCGTGTTCTTCAGCTGGTTGCCGAGCGTGGGTTCATCCTCGACGATCAGGATGCGCAAATCGGTCTCTCCCTCAGGTACCGGGCTGAAATGGGCCGAATGCGCAGAATGGTCAAGGAAGCCCACGGTTCCGTCTCCTTGTGTGGCACCCGTAATCCGCCCCGCAGCTGGAAACCCTATCGACTGCGGCTGATGATCCGACCCGTGCGGGCGTCGACGTCGACGAACACGACTTTACCACCATGGATGAACTTAAGCCTATAAGCCATTGCAGCTGCATCGTATTCCGGACCGAGATACTGCATCCCCGACATCTGCGGGAGCACGATCTGCTCGATCTCGCGGGTGGAGCGCACGGTGCCGGCTCGGCGCTCCTTGCGCAATTGGCCCTGTTCGCTGACCTGGTCGGCAGAGGCGGGCACTGCCCCGACACCGACCAGACAAAGGGAAAGAGCAACGGCTCGCGAGATTAGCTGATGGGTCATCACGAGCCGGCTTATCACGGCAACCCCTTGAACATCCCGTGAATACGGCCGGAAAGTGGCGCCATGTGGCATGTGCGCCACAGCGCTTGCCAGCATCAGGCATGCCCCTGTAGGGCGCACGACATGGCAACTGCACCGATATTGAGCTGGGAAGGCCTGGGTTTGATCCAGGGGTCCGGCTGGCTGTTCAAGGATCTCGACCTCGCCATCGGCGCACGCGACCGGCTGGCGCTCATCGGCCGCAACGGTGCGGGCAAGACCACCCTGCTCAAGCTGATCTCGGGCCAGGTGGAGGCGGACAAGGGCACTCGCTCGGTGCAGCCCGGCACGCGCATCGTCACGCTGGAACAGGATCCGTTCTTCACCGGATACGACACCTTGCTCGACTTCGCGATCTCTGGCGAGGATGCACCGCCGCGCCATGAAGTGGAAGCGATCGCCGACCAGCTGGGCATCGACCTCTCCCGCACCGCCGACAGCGCCTCTGGCGGTGAGCGGCGCCGCGCCGCTCTCTGCCGCGCGCTGGCATCGGAGCCGGACCTCCTTCTTCTGGACGAGCCGACCAACCACCTGGACCTTGCCGCCATCGAGTGGCTGGAAAGCTGGCTGCAGCGCTACAGCGGCGCCTTCGTGGTCATCAGCCACGACCGGACCTTCCTCACCCGCCTGACTCGCTCGACGTTCTGGCTGGATCGCGGATCGCTGCGGCGCAAGGACGTGGGCTTCGGCGGCTACGATGCCTGGGAAGAGCAAGTCTACGCCGAGGAAGCGCGCGCCGCCGAGAAGATGGACGCCAAGCTCAAGATCGAGGCGCATTGGCTGGAACGCGGGGTCACCGCCCGGCGCAAGCGCAACCAGGGCCGGCTCGCCAAGCTTTGGGAGATGCGCGCCGCGCGCGCCCAGATGATGGGGCCGCAAGGCGCCGCCAAGCTCGCCATCGGCTCCGACGACGCCAAGAGCAAGTCGGTGATCGTCGCCGAACACGTTACCAAGCGCTTCGAGAAGGCGGACGGCGGCACCCGCACGATCATCAAGGACTTCAACTTGCGCGTGCAGCGTCGCGATCGCATCGGTCTGGTCGGCGCGAACGGCTCGGGCAAGACGACGCTGCTCAAGATCCTGACCGGCGAACTGCAACCGGACGAGGGCAAGGTCGTGCTCGCCAACACGCTGCAGGCCACGATCATCGACCAGCAGCGCAGCCGCATGTCGCCGGAGAAGACGATCCGTGAAGTCGTGGCCGAAGGTGGCGACTGGATCGACGTGCGGGGCGTCCGCAAGCATATCCAGGGATATCTAAAGGAATTCCTTTTCGATCCGAACATGGTCGAGGCGAAAGTCGGCACGCTCTCCGGCGGCGAGCGCTCGCGCCTGCTGCTCGCCCGCGAGTTCGCGCGGCTGTCGAACCTGCTGGTGCTTGACGAGCCGACCAACGACCTGGACCTCGAAACCCTCGACCTGCTGCAGGAGGTGATCGCCGACTACGACGGCACCGTCCTGATCGTCAGCCACGACCGCGATTTCCTCGACCGGACGGTGACGGTGACGCTGGGCTTGGATGGCTCGGGCCATGTAGACGTGATCGCCGGTGGCTATGCGGATTGGGAAGCCAAGCGGCGCCAGCGCACGGCTCCGGGCAAGGCGGCGAAGGCGAAAGAGGAGGCCGTGGCTCCAGCTGCTCCGCCGCCTCCGAGCAAGGTGAAGCTCTCGTACAAGGACCAGCGCGACTACGAGCTGCTGCCCAAGCGGATCGAGGAGCTGGACGCCGCGATCGCGCGCGACGAGGCGGCGATGGCCGATCCAGCCCTCTACACGCGCGATCCGGCCAAGTTCGCCGCGCTGACGGAGGCGATCGCCAAGGCGCGCGCGGGTAAGGATGCGGCCGAGGAGCGCTGGCTCGATCTTGCGAGCCTGGTCGAAGGCTGAAGTTCAGCGTCGTCCCGGGCTCAACCCGGGACGGCGGCATGATCAGGCCCGCATTCTCTCCGCGATCCGCTCGTCCACCCGGCGCTCGAGCAGTTCGAGCGGCATCAGTCCTTCCTTCAGCACATCGTGGAACCACGCCAGGCTGAACTTGTCGCCCAGCTTGCCTTGCGCGCGCTGGCGCAATTCGGTCCACTTGTTGTGGCCGATCTTGTAGCTGCAGGCCTGCCCTGGCTGCGTGCAGTACCGCTCGACCTCGCGCTGGCTGCGCCCGGCCGAGAAGCCGACTGTCTCGACCAGATATTGCGTCGCCTTCTCGCGGCTCCAACGCTTGGCGTGAATGCCGGTGTCGACCACCAGGCGCGCGGCGCGGAACAGGAAGGATTGCAAGTAGCCCGCCTTTTCGAGGCCCGAGTAACCGCCAAGTTCATCGGCCAATTGCTCGGCGTAGAGCGCCCAGCCCTCGCCATAGGCCGAGATGAACAACGTGCGCAGCATCAGCGGCACCTCGCCGCTCTTGCCGGCATAGCTCAGCTGCAAGTGGTGGCCCGGGATGCCCTCGTGATAGGTGAGCGACGGCAGCTGGTACTTGGGCCAGTCCGCCGTGTCCTTGAGGTTGATCCAGTAGATCGCCGGGCGCGAGCCATCGAGCGGAGCGCGGTAGTAGTAGCCGTTCGAGGCGCCGTCCTGGATCTCGGGCGGCACGCGGCGGATCTCGAGCGGTTCGTCAGGGATCTGACTGAAGGCCTTGGGCAACAAGCCTTTCATCTGCGCGACGCCCTGGTTCAGGCTGGCGATCATCGCGGTGCGGCCGGCATCGGTGTTGGCGTAGAGCTGCTCGGGCGCGGAGTTCAGCGCGACGAGGCGCTGGCCGACGGTCGCGCCCTTGTACCCGGCCTTGTCGAGCATCTCGGTCAGCTGCGCGCCGATCTCCGCCACCTGGCGCAGGCCGATCTGGTGCACCTCCTCGGGCGAGAGCGAAGTGGTTATACTGTCCTTCAGCGCGGCGGCGTAGATCGCCTCGCCCCCCTTCAGGCGCCACACCCCATCGCCCGCCGGCGTGGTTCCACGCAGCTGCGTGAGCAGCGCCATCTGCCGATCGAGCGCGGGATAGACCTCGCCGTCCATGATCTTCGCCGCACGTGCGGACCAATCGCCGTCGAGGCCCTTTTCCTTTGCCCGCCGCGCCAGCGACGCCACCAGCGTGCTCTGTGCCGCGGGCACGTCACGCAGCTTGCGCATCTGACCCAGCGTCAGATCGAGCGACCAGGCCGGCGCCACCACGCCGCGCGGCGCCAGCGAGCGCTGATACGCGGTATCCTCGTCGAGCGCGGTGCGGAAGGCGGAGAGACGCGCCAGATACGCCTCGGCATCCGCCTTGGTCTCGATGGTGTGGCGGGTGTCGAGGAAATCGGGAACGCTGAAGTAGGCGCCGCCCTGCTGGAAGATAGGATAGGGCCGTCGAACGGAGTCCAGCTGGAAAGTCTCTGGCACAAGTCTCTGACCGACAACGTAAAGAGCCACCTCGCGCTGTAGCTTGCCGGCTTGGCTCAGGCCCGCTGGCGCGATCGCCTTCAACTCGGCCAGCGACTTGCGATCCTGCGCCGTCCGCCTGGCGCGCCCGGCGGGACTGTTGTCGTCCAACTGCGACTTCAACGCGGCGCGCTCGCCCTTGTCATAGCCGCGCTCGGTCGCGGTCTCCGGTTGCAAGTCGATGTCGGAGTAGAAGATGCGGTCGAGCGCGGCGACGAGTTTCGCATCACCTGGCGCCTGCGCCATCAAGGCGCCGGGGCGAATGGTGGCAAGCGCCAACGCGGCGCTGCCGGTGGCCATGAAATCGCGACGTTTCATTGTGTTCTCCGCCAATGTTGCTGCTGCAGGGGTGCCACCGTGGCGAGGCGGGCGCAACACGCGTGGTTGCGGGGCACCGCGCACGCTGAAGCCATCGCACTTGCCATCCGGCTCGCCTTGGTAGAGAGCGCGTGCACCGCAATGGTTAGAGGACCCCATCCATGATCAACCGCATCCGCGACATCCGCGCGCAGAAGGGCATGACGCTGGCGCAAGTCGCCGCCGCCTGCACGCCGCCGACCACGGCGCAGACGATCGGCCGCCTGGAAACGGGCATGCGCAATCTTTCCCTGGTATGGATGAACAAGATCGCCGCCGCCCTTGAGGTCGAACCGGAAGTCTTGCTTCGCAGCGAAAGCGCCGGCGAACCGCAAGTCACCGCAGTGCTGACCGGCAGCGGCGTCGACGCGCCACGCAAGGCCGCCGACGCGCTGCTCCCCACCGCGCTGGCCGGCGAAGGTGCGTTGCGGGTCGTGACCGTCGAGGCGGCCAGCGGCGATTACCGCGCCGGCGACCAGATCTGGTTGCGCGAGACGCCGATGGAGCAGATCGCCCGTGGCCTGAACCGCGACGTGCTGGTGCCGCAGCCTGCGGGGCGGTTCGCTTTCGGTCGCCTCATCCAGCACGAGGCCGATACGCTCACCCTGCTGCCTCCTGGCGGGCAGAAGCACGTCACCGTCAAGGACCCCGCGTGGATCGCCATCGCCGAGATGCTGGTGCGCAAGCTGTAGCGCAGCGATGCGCATCCTCTCGATCGCGACGCTGTTCCCCAATCCGGTTCGGCCCGGGTTCGGCATCTTCGTCGGCAACCAGATGCGCGCTGTGGTGGCGCGCGGGGACGTCGACCTGACGGTGGTGAGCCCCATCGGCATGCCGCCGTGGCCGCTCTCGACACGCGAGCCCTATGCGCGCCTGCGATCGATCCCGGCCGATTCCCGCGCTGTCGGGTTGCCCGTGCTTTACCCCCGTTTCACGCTGATCCCGAAGATAGGCGGCGACGGCAATCCGGCGCGGATCGCACGTGCGGTGCTGCCGCTGGTGCGGCGCCTGCATGCCGAGCACCCCTTCGATCTCGTCGATGCGCAGTTCTTCTTTCCCGACGGCCCGGCGGCAGCGATCGTCGCGCGAGAGCTCGGCCTGCCGCTCACGATCAAGTCGCGCGGGGCCGACATCCACTACTGGGCCGGGCGACCGAAGGCCCGTGCGCAGATCCTGGCTGCTGCCGAGCAGGCGGCGGGTCTGCTGGCCGTCAGCAAAGCACTGCGCGAGGACATGATCGCACTCGGCATGACGGGCGATCGGATCCTGGTTCACTACACCGGGCTTGATCGGGAGCGGTTCCGCCCGATGGCGCGGACCGAGGCCCGGGCCCAAGTCGCGGCGATGGAGGGCATCCGAGTACCCGAGGACGGACCTTTGCTGGTCACGACAGGGGCGCTGATCGCGCGCAAGGGGCAAAGGCTGGTCATCGAGGCGCTGGATCAGCTCCCCGGTGCGCGGCTCGCTCTCGCCGGAGCCGGGGAAGACGAGGCGGCCTTGCGCTCGCTCGTGCGGGAGCGAGGGCTGGCGGATCGGGTCCATTTCCTGGGCCAGGTCGGCCACGAGGCGCTGCCGCCGCTGCTGTCTGCGGCCGATGTCCTGGTGCTGCCCTCGGCCAGCGAGGGCCTGGCGAACGCATGGGTGGAGGCGCTTGCCTGCGGTACGCCGATCGTCGTGCCCGACATCGGCGGTGCGCGAGAGGTGGTGCAGGACCGCTCGGCCGGGCGGATCGTCGCGCGGGATAGTGCCGCCATCGCCGCAGGCGTGCGGGAGATCCTGGCCGCGCCGCCTTCGCAGGCCGAAGTGGCGGCGCATGCAGACCGGTTCAGCTGGGATGCGAACGCCGATAACCTTGTGCGGTTCTGGTCCGGTGTGCTCGCGGCCGAGCCGATCCGCTAAGGGGTTGTCGCCTTCTCCCCGATGGGGAGAGGTAGCGTAACTTACCGCCTTCGTTGGCTAGCGCAGCTTGGAGAGGGGGGCGACGCGCGAGAACGCACAAGCCCCTCTCCAACTCCGGCTAAGCTGCAAGCAGCCAAGCCTGCGTATCCTCTCCCCGTCCGGGGAGAGGGAAGATCTTCTGCGCTGCTACCCTCAGCCACGCTCGCGGGCGAGGCGCTCCTGCCGGTCGGTCGCGCTTTCGTTGGCGACGAAGCTGTTGGAGCTCACGCCGAGCCAGATCAGGATCGGCGCGGCCATGTAGATCGAGCTGTAGGTGCCGACGAAGATGCCCAGCGTGATCGCGGCCGTCATGCCGAACAGGCTCTCGGGACCGAACAGCAGCAGCGGGACCAATGCGATCAGCAGCGTCGCCGATGTCATCACCGTGCGCGCCAGCGTCTCGTTGACCGACAGGTCCAGCAGTTCGGGCAGCGGCATCTTGCGGTACTTTTTCAGGTCCTCGCGGATGCGATCGTAGACGACGATCGTGTCGTTCAGCGAGTAGCCGATCAGCGCCAGCAGCGCGGCGATGATTTGCAGGCTGAATTCCATCTGGAACAGCGCGAACATGCCGATGGTGAGCGACACGTCATGGACAAGCGAGAGCAAGGCGCCGACGCCGAACTGCCATTCGAAACGCACCCAGATGTAGATCGCGATCGCGCCCATTGCCGCCAGCAGCGCATAGATCGCCGTGTCGCGGAACTCGCTCGAGACTTTGCCCGAAACCGTATCGATGCCGTCGATCCGCACGTCGGGGTAGGCCTGGCGCACGGCGCTGACGATGCGATTGCTGATCTGCTCGGCAGCGGCCGGGTTGCCCTCCGCACTGGCCGGCAGCTTGGTGCGGATCGAGACTTCGTTCTCCGCGCCATAGCGCTGGATCACCGGATCGCCGTAGCCCAGCTTGCCCACCAGTTCGCGAAGCTCGCTGATCGGAGCCTGCGACTGTTTGGTGAAGGTCGCGCTGATCTCCTGGCCGCCGGCAAAGTCGACGCCGTAGTTCAGGCCCTTGGTGAAGACGAGCGTCCAGCTGGCGATCACCAGTAGCGCACTGATTACGTAGAACGGCACCCGCCACTTCAGGAAGTGGATGTTGGTGTTCTCGGGAACGAGCTTGAGCAGTTTCATGGATCTTGCCTCAGACGTTCAGCTCGGTCGGCCGCTTCTTGCGCAGCCAGTCGGCAACCCACATGCGGGTCAGGGTGACGCCGGTGAAGACGCTGGTGAACAGGCCGATGATCAGCACGACGGCAAAGCCGCGAACCGGCCCGGTACCGAAGACGAACAGCAGGACGCCGGCAATGGCGTTGGTGACGTTGGCGTCGTAGATCGCGCGGCTTGCTTCCTTGTAGCCGTTCTCGACCGAGGCGACGACACGCCGGCCCTTCTTGCGCTCCTCGCGCATGCGTTCGTAGATCAGCACGTTGGCGTCCACCGCAGCACCGATCGTCAGCACGAAGCCGGCGATGCCCGGCAGTGTCAGCGTGGTGTTGATCAGCGCCATGACGCCCAGGATCATCAGCACGTTGATGATCAGCGCGATCGTCGCGTAGATGCCGAAGCGTCCGTACACCAGGATCATGATCAGCATGACCAGCAGCGAGCCGACGGTCATCGCGATCAGGCCCTTGCGGATCGAATCGGCGCCGAGGTCCGGCCCGACAGTCCGCTCCTCGACGACGGCGAGGTCGACCGGCAGCGCGCCCGAGCGCAGGGCAATGGCGAGCTGGGTCGCCTCCTGCACGCTGAAACTGCCGGAGATCTGCGCGCTTCCGCCCAGAATCGGCTCGTTGATGTTGGGCGCCGAGAGGATCTTGTTGTCGAGGATGATCGCGAAGGGACGGTTCACGTTCTCACTGGTGAGCTGCGCGAACTTGGCGCCGCCGGCCGAGTTGAACGTGATCGAAACGACGGGCGCGTTCGACTTGGGGTCGAAGGCCTGCTTGGCATCGGTCAGCTGGTCGCCCTTGATGCCGCCCAGGCGCTTGACCGCCAGGCCGGGTTGCCCCCTGCCCTCCTGCGGGTCGGCAAAGGGCAGGATCTGCGAACCCGCAGGCGCGATGCCCTTGGCGATGTCGTCGGGCTGCGCGGTCACGTCGACCAGCTTGAACTCAAGCTTGGCGGTCTGCCCCAGCAGCTTCTTGAGGGCGCTGGGGTCCTGAAGGCCGGGCACCTGGACGACGATGCGTTCGTCGCCCTGGCGCAGGATGGTCGGCTCGCGTGTGCCGAGTGCGTCGATGCGCTTGCGCACGACCTCGACGGCCGTGTCCATCGCGTTTGTCACCGCCTGGTCGACGCCCTGCTGCGTGGGCGTCACCACGAAGCGGCTGCCGTCGACGACCTGGATGTCCCAGTCGCGCGCTCCGGTGAGCCCGGCGCCGGTGGTCAGCGGCATGATGGCCTCGCGCGCGGCGTCGACCTGCGCGGGGTTCTTCAACATGAACGACAGCCGGCCACCCTGGCTGGAGATGTCGCCGATCTGGATCGAGGGCTCGGCGGCCTTGAGGCGCGTGCGCACCTGCTCTTCCATCGTCTCGAGCCGCTGCTTGGCGACCTGGCGCTGATCGGCCTCGAGCAGGATATGACTGCCGCCTGCGAGGTCGAGGCCGAGGTTGACCATCGGGCTGGGCAGCGCCGCCGGCCAGCGCACGCCGGCGATCGAGAACAGCGAGGGAAGCGCGCAAGCAATGGCAAAGGCGGTGATCGCCCAGTACCACGCCTTCTTCCAGGTCGGGAAGTCGAGCATCAGTTCAGCGCCTTCGCTCAATCGTTGGCCGGCTTGGAACCAGCGGGCGGGATCACGTCAGCGATCGTCGACTTGACTGCCTTCACGCGCACGCCCTGCGCGATCTCTACATTGACGTAGTGCTCGTCGACGCTGACCACCTTGCCGACAAAACCGCCACCGGTGAGCACTTCGTCGCCCTTCTTGATCGCCTCCAGCTTGGCCTTCTGCTCCTTCTGCTGCTTCATCTGCGGGCGCATGATGAGGAACCAGAAGATCAGGCCCATGGCAACGAACGGCAGGTAGCTCAGCCAGGCGGGCGGGGCGGCGTTGGCACCGGCGCCAGCGGCGGCGAGTATCGAGAGAACGGTAGTTGGCATGGGCGAAGGCACGCTTTCTGAAACTGTGGTGTCGCGCCCGCGCGGCGCATAAGCTGGCCAACACGAACGACATCGATCAGCGCGCGCGGTTAGCAGCATCGCGCGAGCCGTGCAACGCGCGGGCTCAATCGAGCGGTGGGTGGGGTGTAAGGCGGATCGGGTTGTTCGCCGGGAAGTACCAGTGGATCGCGGCGGACGACCTTTCGTCACCAAGGTCGTCACCCTGGAACGATTACAGGGTGACGAGGTAAACGGTCGCAGACCTTGCATGTAGATGGATGCGGCCTTCCCGCTTGCACTCGACCAAAGCCTTGCCTATAGGCGCGCCTCCGGTCGGGACGTAGCGCAGCCTGGTAGCGCATCACACTGGGGGTGTGGGGGTCGGAGGTTCGAATCCTCTCGTCCCGACCAAAGTTCTTTCTGCCTCGCCATGCGGACGGCTTTCCTAAGCTGAGCGGCATAGCTTGAGGACGCTCAACGCCACATCACACCACAACCTCGTCATCCCCGCGAAGGCGGGGATCCCGCTTGGTGCCTTGACCTCGCAGACGAAGGCGGGGCCCCCGCCTTCGCGGGGGCGACGGGTGTTGAGGTGCTTCCTGGCTCAGGCCTCCACTTGCGGCCGGTTCGCCAGCAAGTGATCGACGACTCCCGGGTCCGCCAGGGTCGAGGTGTCACCCAAATTGCCCGTATCGTTCTCGGCGATCTTGCGCAGGATGCGGCGCATGATCTTGCCCGAGCGAGTCTTGGGCAACGCCGGGGTGAACTGGATCACGTCGGGCGTGGCGATGGGGCCGATTTCGGTGCGGACCCACTTCACCAGCTCGGCACGCAGAGCCTCGTCGGGTTCCACCTCGGCGTTGGTGGTGACGTAGGCGTAGATGCCCTGCCCCTTGATCGCGTGTGGCATGCCGACCACCGCGGCTTCGGCCACCTTGCTGTGCGCCACCAGCGCGGATTCGATCTCTGCAGTGCCCATGCGGTGGCCCGAGACATTGATGACGTCGTCGATGCGGCCGGTGATCCAGTAGTAGCCGTCCTCGTCACGCCGGCATCCGTCGCCGGTGAAGTAGTAGCCCTTGTAAGTGGTGAAGTAGGTCTGGAAGAACCGCTCGTGATCGCCCCACACGGTGCGCATCTGGCCGGGCCAGCTGTCGGCGATCACCAGGCTACCCTCGGCCGCGCCCTCTAGTATCTGCCCCTCGGCATCGAGCAGCAAAGGCCGTACGCCGAACATCGGCCAGCTCGCCGCACCGGGCTTGAGCGCGGTGGCGCCGGGCAGCGGGGTCATCGTCGCGCCGCCGGTCTCGGTCTGCCACCAGGTGTCGACGATAGGGCAGCGCGCCTCGCCGACGACGCGGTAGTACCATTCCCAGGCCTCGGGGTTGATCGGCTCGCCCACCGAGCCGAGCAGGCGCAGCGACTTGCGGCTGGTCCTGGCGACCCATTCGTCGCCCTCGCGCATCAGTGCACGCAGGGCGGTGGGCGCGCCGTAGAAGATTTCGACCTGGAACTTGTCGACGATCTGCCAGAAGCGGCTGGGATCCGGGTAGTTGGGCACGCCCTCGAACATGACGGTGGTCCCGCCGTTCAGCAGCGGACCATAGACGACATAGGTGTGCCCGGTGACCCAGCCCACGTCCGCCGCGCACCAGAAGATCTGCCCTGGGCGGTAGTCGAAGACGTACTCGTGCGTCATCGAGGCCCAGACCGAGTAGCCGCCGGTGGTGTGCAGCACGCCCTTGGGCTTGCCGGTCGAGCCCGAGGTGTAGAGGATGAACAGCGGGTCTTCCGCGCCCATCTCCTCGGGCGCGCAGTCGGGTGACTGGCCCTCGACGCCCTCGGCCCAGTCGACATCGCGTCCATCGCGCATGACGACATTCGCACCGGTATGGGCAAGCACGATCACCGTTTCCACGCCCGGCGCGTGGGCCAGGGCGGCGTCGACGTTCGCCATCAGCGGGATCGCCTTGCCGCCGCGCAGGCCTTCGTCTGCAGTGAGCACGACCCGGCTGTCGCAATCCTGGATGCGCCCGGCCAGTGCCTCGGGCGAGAAACCGGCGAAGACGATGGAGTGGATCGCCCCGATCCGCGCGCAGGCGAGCATCGCCACCGCCGCCTCGGGCACCATGGGCAGGTAGATCGTGACGCGATCGCCCTTGCCCACTCCACGGCTGCGCAGCAGGTTGGCGAAGCGGCAGACCTGCTCGTGCAGCTCTCGATAGGTGATACGCCGCGCCGGTCCGTCGGGACTGTCAGGCTCCCACAGGATGGCCACCTGATCACCGCGCGTGCCGAGGTGCCGGTCGAGGCAATTGGCCGAGAGGTTCAGCGAGCCGTCGCCGAACCAGCGGATGCCGAAGTCCGCCTCATGGAAGCTGGTTTCCTTGACCTTGGTGAACGGCTTGATCCAGTCCAGCCGTTTGGCCTCCTCGCGCCAGAAGCCGTCCGGATCGTCGACCGAACGACGATAGAGCGCCTGATACTTGGCTTCGTCAATCAGCGCATCGGCCGCCCAGTTCGCGGGAACGGGATAGACGGGCTGGCTCATGCGCTCTCTCCTTCGCGTCGTCTTGCGCGGATCGCCGATGCGATTCCTTGCGGCAGGGCTTAGCACGCCGGGGGCGGGAACACGCAAGCCGCAGCTTGGCTTGCGTGACGGTGCGAACCACTCAGTCCTGCGGGCGCAGGCCGGCCGCTAAGATGCCGGCAAGCGCCGCGATCTCGTCATTGTCGCTGGTGTCGCCGGTCACGCCGACGGCGCCGATCACCGCGCCGCTCTGGTCCACCACGATCACGCCCCCGGCGGCGGGGATGACCGCGTGGGAGGCAGAGGCAGCAAGAGCACCGACGAACCACGGGCGTTCCACAGCCATGTCCGCGACCTTGCGCGAGGAGACGCCGAGCGCGAGCGCGCCCGCGGCCTTGCCCTGCGCGATCTGCATACGGCCGAAGGAGGCACCGTCCTGCCGCTGAAAGGCGATCATGTGTCCGCCCGCATCCACGACCGCCGCGCTGAGGGGCTTCAGGCCGAGTTCCGCACCCTTGGCGAACGTGGCAGCGATGCAAGTGTTGGCTTGGTCGAGATTGATGCGGCTCATGTCGGAACGTCCTTTGTCAGATAGGCGGATCATGGATGCACGATTGCACGCGATGACCATCTTTGTATACATTCCCAGCGAACGTCATCGGAGCAGCTGGTGGAGCGTCACGCCCCAACTGACGGTCGATCTTGGCAATCGCTACCCTTGACCGGTCTGTCGGATCAGCGGAACGGATCGCTGCTCCAAGCGGTTGTATTCTTTTGAACAGCTACCGACACGGAGTGAGGCAGATGAGCGAAGACAAGGGTAAGACCCCGCTGCAAGCCAGCGGCGAAGGCCGTCCGAAGCCGCAGGCCGAAGGTGTCGGCGTACCGGGCACGCATGGTCGCACCGAGAGCGAAAGCCAGGGCGGCGCCTATCCCAACCCCCACACCGGCAAGGAAGAGGCCGGCAAGTCCGGCGGCTTCCACGGTGGCCAATCGGAGGCCGCCTATCACGGCACAGGTCAACTGGGAGAGGACGACGTAAAGGGCCTGGAGAACCAGAACTCGGCCACCAAGAAGGGCTGAGCCGCAGACGGCGTGTGCACGCAAAGTACCGTGCACACGCCGCCATGCAATGAGCTTGCGAAAACCGAGCATGGACCGTGCAACTTGCAGTTGACCTGCCGTTGCACTCGACCTAAGGGACGCGGCCTGCACCGCCCCGGCGGTTTGCAGATGGTCTGGCGGAGTAGCTCAGCCGGTTAGAGCAGCGGAATCATAATCCGCGTGTCGGGGGTTCGAGTCCCTCCTCCGCTACCAGACCATCTTGTAATCACTAGATTTTCTGCCGAAGGCGTCGGGCAACTCTGGACCAGTTTACACAAACCTGTAAACCGCAGCCGCAGAAACTACCCTGAAAGACGCTCGACGAGGGATACGACGACCCGCGCTTCGTCGACGTAGCGCGCGCGGATTTCGCCCACCTTCTCGGCCGTCCAGCCCACGATCCGAGCAATCTGCTCGTCGGTCAGCCCCTTCACCGCCAGGAACGTGACGAAGGTGCCTCGCAAGTCGTGGAGCGTGCGATCGAAGCCCTTCGGCTGCTTTCGCTGCCATACCGTCTCTAAGCCACTCGCTGTCCATGGTTGCTTCCGGCTGTTCAGCAGCACGGTGCCCTCGTCCTTGCGTCCGATCTCGGCGAGCAGCTTGCGCAGTTCGGGGAAGATCGGGATCACGGCCCTGCCGCCGCGTTTGCGGGTGCGCTCGACAGTGATCTGCTTGTCGAACACCTGCTTCCACTCCAGCGCCACAAGATCGCCCAGGCGCAGGCCGGTCAGGCGAGCAAGCCTCAGCGCTGTCATGACGTGGGCCGGGAAGTCCTCTTCCTTCTCGACTGCCGTCCAGTGACGATCTTCCCAGATTTGCTCGGAACGGTCGGCGGAGTGAAGCAGGCCGATGCCATGGCAGAAGTGCCGCTCGAGCTTGCCGTTCTCCACACCCCAGTTCAGCAGGGTCACCATCATCACCACCGCCTTGTCAGCGGTCCGGGGCATGTGCGCCCACTCGTCGCGCCACTCGATTACATCGCCTCGCATCCGCCAGTCGCAGAAGGCGTCCACCGGAGTCGTGCCGAACCGCTTCGAGATCCGGGTCAGCCAGAGCCGGTAGTCCTTCTTGGTCGAGGGCTTGGTGTTGATGTACTTCGGGCTCGCCTCATACGCCTTGATGAGCCAGTCGACGTCCTCCGGTGCGCGTCCTATTGTGTCCTGCTGGGCACGGTACTGCGCGTCGAGGATCTCGCGCGTGATGACCGGCTTCTCCTCGCCATCCTGCTTGTGGATGCAGGGGCCGCCACGCCAAGCATAGACGAACCAGCGACGGCCGGTGGCGAGACGCTTACTGACTACGTGCAGGCCGGTCACGATTCTTGTCCTTCGCCTTCCATGCGTCATAGGCGTTCCCCGGAGTCGTGGCCGGGGGTGAGACAGCCACGCCATCGGCGCGGATGTCAACGGAGCAAGCGGCTGGATCGAAGCCTTCCTGGCGGAGGAAGTCGAACAACTCCTTCAACTCAGTCAATGGTACGAGGCGGCGCTTCGCTGTCATGCGGCGTCATCCAGCCCCAGCAAGCCGAACAGCGTCGGCACGGCCGCCTGGCGCTCCGCTTCCTGCAGGTACCGCACACTGTGCGCGAAGTAGTCCGGGTTGAGTTCACTGCCCTGCCCCCGCCGCTTCTTGAGCACCGCGCGCATCGGGACAGTGCCGAGCCCGCAGAAGGGATCGTAGACTAGCTCGCCCTCCATGCTGAACCGGTCAATCAGTCGATCCACGATGTCGAACTGCAGCGGGCAGACGTGCTTCTCGCGGCCTTTCGCTACTTGCTCGGCGTTGAGCGTCCGCATACGCACGACATCGTCCCAGGTGTCAGGATCGTGCGCGCCGGGCGCTAGGCTCATGAACGTGCGCGGCAGATGCCCGCGGGTGTCGTTCGTCTCGCGCGCCTCAATATGCTCGCCGATCGCTACGTGGGCGGCGAAGTCGTAGATCAGGCCGCGCGTGCCTTCCATAAAGGCTTTCACCAACGAACCGACGCCCATCTCGCCATAGTGCGCGGCAGCATCGCCGAGTTCGGCCGGCATCGCGAGCCGCTCGCCGCTCGAGCGCCAGAAGGCGTGCGCGTCGATCTGCCACTTGGCTAGGCTGTACTCGTCCGCCACCTTGCGCACCGGCTTGTCGGCATAGCCGCGGCTCCGGTCGCTCTGCGGCTTCCTCATCAGGAGCACATATTCGGGCGAGCCAACGCCCATCTTCGTGCCGTCCTTCAGCATCTCGCTGTAGGAAAGCCGGTAGGTCTGGTTGTTTTCCCGCACCACGTCGGTGTTGACGTGGATCATGCCCATGTACTGAAAGCCGTGCTCCAGATAGTGGCTGATGCACTTGGCGTGGAACGGGTTCACCGTGGGCACGCCCTCCCCCGTCACGTTGCCGAACAGGATCCGGTCTTTGACGTGTATGCACGACATCCGGCCGGGCGCGAGCGCACGCAGCAGTGCCGGCGTGAGGAAGTCCATCTGTGCGAAGAAGTGCGCGTCATCGTCGGTATGCCCGAAGTCATTGTAGCTGGGCGTGTACTCGTAGTGGTTGCTAAACGGGATCGATGTGACGATCAGATCCAGCGAGCCTTCCTCAAGCAGCTTCGCTTCCTCGACGCAGTCGTTGTGCGCGAGCTTCCACCCGGCGCCGGTCATTTCGGTGCGGTCCACTCCGATGCTCCTCTTCATGGCTTCGGCAGCGGCGGCATGGTTGAGGCCGTACTTGCGGATGATCTCCGACATGCGGGCCTTCATCTGATCGTCGCGCTGCCATTTAGCGAGTAGTTCGCGCCGCACCTGGTCCTCGGTCTCGGCGTAGATTATGTCGATCACGACCTGACCCGGTTGCAGGAACCGGTAGATGCGGTGGATCGCTTGGATGAAGTCGTTGAACTTGAAGCCTACGCCAGCGAAGATCGCGCGGTGGCAATGACGCTGCAGGTTGGAGCCGCTGCCCAGCATGATCGGTTTCGCCGCGAGCCGGGCTAGCTCACCGTCAGCGAACCGGCGCACGATCTCCTCCCGGTCGTCTAGGTCCTGGGAGCCGAACACCGCCTCTACGCCCTCGAGCTTCTCAAGTGCCCGGCGCTCGTCCTCCAGATCGTGCCACAGCAGGAAGTGATCATCGGGGTCCTCGGCCATGATCTCGGCGACCTTGGCAACGCGGGCGTCGAGGGTGCGCCGCTTCTCGCGGCTGGCGCCGACCACACCGACAGCCTTGTCTCGAAAGAGCGCGGCCTGGCCGAAGTTATCCGTCTCGGTGCCGCCAGCGATGTCGGTCTTCACCTCGTGCCAGCGGACGATCACCTTCGGCAGATCGTAGCCCTCATCGCTGAAGCCGAGATCGCTGGGCCGCTGCAGGAACACCGCCCAACTGTTCATCCACAGCCAGAACTCATCTTCCTTGTGTGGGTAGAGGGTGAGGTCGTTCGCCTTCTCGCTATTGCGGGAGAAGAAACGGGTGAGCGCCTGGCCGGTGTCCATGACGCCGAGGAAGCCGGCGTAGTGGATCAGCTCCTTGTACCGGTTTGGGCTGGGCGTGGCGGTAGCAACGAAGCGGTACGGCACCTGCTCGAACAGCGGCAGGAACTCCTGGAACGTCTTGGAGCCGTAGCTGCGCAACACGCTCGCTTCGTCTAGGCTTGCCACCGTGAAGCGGCTGACGTCGATCTTGCCGTCGCGCACGCTCTCGTAGTTTGTAAGAAACAGGTGGGTGTCGGCCGGATCGCCAGCGGCGATGATGGCGTCGATCTCGGCGTCACAACGAACGAAGTGCAGCTTGAGACCGAGCTTGGCCGCATCCGCTATGAACTCACGACGCACGCCTAGCGGCGCGACGATCAGACCGAGCGCACCGAAGCTGACCAGGCGAACGATGATGTCGCAGATGAGCAGCTGCTGGATCGACTTGCCCAAGCCGAACGCCTCAAACAGTGCGCGCCGGCCACCTTCGATTGCCCACTGGACGATCGCGCGCTGGTGAGGCTTGATCTCCTCGCCGGTGACAAGGTGCGTGGGGATGTCGTCAAGCGAGCACGGGAGACCGGCCGACTGCGCTAGCGGTGCCTTTGCCTCAAGGAAGGTGTGATAGTCGGTCATGAGTTGATCCCGAACTCCCAAGGCTGCATTCCGCGCTGCTTGAGCGCTGCCTTAACCTTGCTGATTGTGCGCTCCGCGAGCCTGACGCGTTGCTTGAGCAGATCGGTGTCGCGGTTGACCTTGCCGCTGTTCCGGATGAGCGAGACGACGAACTGCCAGGTGGGTCCGTCCTTGTCGCGGAGCGGCGCGTGCACGACCTTGGTGAGTACCGTGCCGTCGAACTCGATCAGCCCCGCCCAGTCCGGCACCTCGTCGCGCTTCACCAGCCCGGCGGGCGTCACGTAGTAGAATTGGTCCGAGAACAGCCGGGCCTCACGCTGTTTGAAGGCGTGATCGCGGCGGAAGTCGGCGCGTGAAACCTTGATCTCGTGGGCAATCGCCTTGAAGCCTGCCGAGCCGTTTGGGCTGATCGTCCAGAAGTCGCAACGACGCTCGCCACCTGACATCGCAAGTTCGGTGGCAAAGATGGCGTCGCCGGCAGCTGCGATGAGAGCGGCCAGGATGTCGTCGGCGGTCATGCCATTGCCTCGATCTTCGGCCACTTGCCTTTGAACCCTCGCGGCGGTCCGACCTCGTTTGGATCGATCCCCTCAGCCCGCATGCGCTCCACGGCCTCAGCAAGTTTGCTATCGTGACGGCGCCAGTGATCGGCCCAGGCCTCCTGACCCCATTGGGCCCACACACCCTCGCGACCGTCGCGCTTGGTCATCTCGATTTCAAAGCCAAGCGACTGACGCCATTGCAGCACGTAGAACGGCCACCAGCGCTCCAGCTTACCGCCGCAACCGTAGGCCTTCACCGGCGCATCGATGTATGCGCAGATGCGATCCGCGATCTCGCCCGGGTCCATGGTGTTGTACCCAAAGGATCGAAAGCCAGTCTCGCTCCAAAACAGCGATCCCGGAGCGCTTACGGCATGGGTGCTGAAGCCTGCGCTGACGACGCAAGGTACGCCCCGCACGACTAGGTCAATCGGCTCAGGCTCATCGCAATAGACCGTGATCATGCCGTCATGGCTGAAGGCCCGAGTATGCACTTCGGCGCGGGGGCGAGGCTGGTAAGCGACCGGAGCAACTGGTGATGGTGCGGGCGGGGCGAAGAGATCAAGCTGCATCATGCGAACAGCGCCTCCACCTTGACGAGATCATCGCCGCGAAGCCATGTGCCCTCGTCGACCGCAGCCGGGTCGGCATGGTTGAGGCAGATGGCGATCGCCTCGGCAGCCTCAGGCGAAGCCGCGTCCGCGAGGTGCTTGCCGTCGATCATGATCTGCTTGCCGCAGAAGGTGACCCTGCCCCCGACCGCGGGAGCGGCCTCGTAAGTGATCCCGTCGCGAGGGCCGTCCGGTCCATTTGGATGCGAGTGGGAGATCGCCTCCGCCAGCGTGAAGCGGCCAGCGCGGCGTCGATCGTTCGTGTAGCCCTCTGCGTTCGGACGATAGTAGGCGCCGCCCTTGCGGATGAGGTACTCGGCGGATTGCTCAGTCATGCGCCGCCCTCCCCAGCCTACGGGTGAGTTCGCGATAGAGCGCTTGGAACTCGTCAGCCGACGCCTCTGCAGACCAAGGCTCGATCTGCGAGGGGAATGGCTCGTAGCCCTTCGTCCACTCCCAGCGGTCGACGCCAGAGTGCGGCATCAGGTCTCGCTTTTCGGTCGCGAGCATCCGTATGTCGTACTGCTTCACTAGAGCCTTGTGGTTGTGGGTGACCCCAAAGTGCCGGTCGATTGCGTCGCCGTTGGCTTTGACCACCGTCGCTGCCTGCTCGCCCAGCAACCCCTTCGCCGGTCCCGGGAAGTCGCCCCAAGGCACCTCGTCGCTCTCATGCATGAGACCTTCAAACGCCTGCTCGTCGGAGCAGCCATCATCCATCATGTGCCAGGTGAGCCAGACAACATGCTGCGCGACGTTGTAGAGGCAGCGCCTCCCGATGCCGTTGTAGGTGCGAAGCCGCGTCTGGCCGCGGAAGCGGTTGGTGCTCGCAAGACCCCAGGCGTAATCCTCGATCGTCATGCCGTGCGCATGATCGGCCTCGTAGTCGAAGTACGCGCCGTCACCCATGAGGATGGTGGGGCCGATGATCCGCTTGACGTGCTGCTCGGCTGCGGCGGCGTTGGAGTGGTTATCAGCCACGGCTCACCTCCCGGCTTGCACTCGCCGCTCCCAAAGCAGAGGAAGACACCCGCCGAATCTGCGGGGGCAAGGTGATATGGGCGAAGTCGTCAGCATCGACGCTGCTTGGGAAGATCGCTTCGTCGCCATTGCTGACGTGATCTCCCAAGCGTCGACTATCATCGCTGAGCAAGCCGAGGCGCTTCAGCACATTGGAGACAAAGGGCTTGCGCAAAAGATGGTCGGGTACGTGCTCGACAATTGGATGAAGCTGACCATCGCGAAGGCCGTCATGCTGCGCCCGAGTTTGCGAGAGTCGCCGCTGGAAATGGACATGCTGGTTCGGCTGCTTCGCGAGATGCCGAGCGAACTGCTTGGGAGCTTGGTACCTAAATGACGCGCCCTCAGGCATGATCACCCTCCTTCGGGAAGTTCGGCATCTCGCGCCCGTCGTGCATCCGCCATTCCGACGTGATGACTTGGCCCTGCGAGGTGCGTTGCAAGTGAACGTCAGCGAAGTTGCTGACAAAGGCCGCGACGATCTCGTCCTGGTCCTCAAGCGGAGCCGCGCTGAGCGCATAGCTGGCGAGCCGGAAAGCAAGCTCGAGCACCGTCGTGTGGGTGTACGGGATCATCTCGTTCATCACGACGGTGACGGCGTCGCGCAGGACGTTCTGCGCCACGTTGACGGCCCGCATCTCGGGATCTTCGATCCGGACCATGTGCGGTGCGAGCAGCTCGGCTAGGCGCCGGTACTCAGCTTGTGTCGCTTCGATCATGGCGATGCGCGACGGGTCGGAGCGGATGCGGGGCCGCTCAGCCACGAGCTTTCTCCTCTTCGGAGAGCGCCCGCCAGCGCACCGGCTCGACCGGCTTACCGACTGAACCATCCTCGTTCAGTTCGCGCCACCACTCCCACGAGTGCCACCACACGGCGCGCGTCTCGACTCCGCCGACGTCGACCATGATGGTGCTGCCGTCCTGCGGCGCATCCTCCATCGGCTTCCAGTCCGCAGGCTGCCCGCGCCCAAAATCGCGAGCCACGTCCCAGTCGAACTCGCGACCGCAGTTGGCGGACAGCAGGCAGGGGATGCCCTCAAGCTGGCACTGCTGCATAATCGCGCCAGCCTCGGGGCCAGTGTAAGGGCCGTAGCGGAAGCCGAGATTGGCCCGGCTGATGATGACGAACCACTCGGCGCTGTTGAGCGAGGCGAGGTAGTTCTCGTCGGTCTGTTCGGAAGCCATCAGAACGGCACCCCCGGCTTGGTGCCGCGCAACTCCGCCCGATACTCTTCCAGTATCTGCTTGGCCGTCGCGACTCCAACCTCGCGGTCCTCGATGCCATGCCGCAGCCCGTCGTACAGCCGCTCGAACTCGGCGTAGGTGATGACGATACCCTGCTCCGGCTCACCGAGGCCGAGCACGCGCCGCTTGCCCTCAGCCAACCGCTTCAGCCAATTGCGCGCGTCTAGCAGCTTGCTCTGCATGTCGAACGTCGCGTCGCTCGCCTCGGTCGGCTGCGCAGCCCTAAAGCCGCGGAACCACCAGAGCGCATCGGCGAGCGCGTTGTCTGCGTCTTCGTGTCGCATCAGATCAGCTCCCAAAGCTTGATGTCGAAGGGATGCGGCGGGCGGTGGATGCGCCAGGTGCAGCCGCTTTTACCGTCAGCAGCCCAGCCACCAGGCTCGGTGCGCGCGGTGTCGGTGCCGTTGAACAGCACGACGCGCACGCGCCGGCCCGCAGCCTCCGCTGGGCACTTGCCGGGGTTGGGCTGGAGAGGCACATCAGCGCGCCTCAGCTGCCAGCTTCGGCTCGACCAGCTTCCACAGGTCGCCCACGGTCGCGCCTTTATCGACGTCGCCGAGTGCACTCATCTCGGCGTCCGTGATCTCGATCGAGAACTCTTCCTCGGTCGTCATGACGAGCTCGACGGTGTCCAAGCGGTCAGCGCCAAGCTGCGAGAACTTCACCTCCATCGGATCGGTGAAGGTACGCGGGTCCTGATCGAGCACCTCGGCCACGATCGCGAGCAGGCGGTCCTGCTGTGCGGTGATCTCCATCGCTCAGCCCTTCCCAAGCGGCTTGCGGCCGCGGCTCGCCTGCTTGGGCTTGCCCAGGCCGATCTTGTGGGCCAGCTCGCGCCGCCGCTCCGCATAGTTCGGGGCAACGAGCGGATGATCCGGCGACAGCCTCCAACGCGCCCGGTACGTCACGGGCGTCAGCTGGTGCTCGTTCGCCAGGTGCCGCTTGAGCATCTTGCCCGAGAAGCCGCACTCCAGGCAGGTGACCTTGTCCGGCTTCACCGACGCACGGATCGATACGGCGGGCTCGGGCAACGCCGGCGCGGCAGGGGTGGCAGGCTCGCCGAGACCCGCAACAGCAGCGTGCACGTCCTTGATCAGCGCCGGCAGCTCGTTGACGGGCGTCTCGTTGTTGCTGACGTAGGCCCGGACGATCTCGGCGGTGATCAGCGTGAGACCCGGTGTGGCGACGAGTGGCGCTCCAGGCAGGAGCGAGGGGATAGGTGCGTTCATGAGTTCAGCCCTCCTGCTGCGGCTTCAGCGCCAGCTTGCGCGCCGCGATCTCGCGTTCGATCGTCGCGACGGTGTCGTCGTCGAAGCGGTTGCGCATGGTGTTGACCCAATCGCGCTCGATCGCTTCGACCGCCTTCACGGCGCGGGAGTTGCCGAGGCGGCGGCGCAGGTCGGCGAGTTCGTCGACTTCGGTGTTCGCTTCGCCGCGCTGGCTGCTATCCGGACCTTCGGCGGCGTGCGGGTTGTCCTCGCTCAGCGTGCCGTCGTTGCTGTCCAGCGCGCGGGCGGTTTCCTCGTCGACCGGCGTCATGCCACGGTCGTCGGTCGGGTAGACCTCGCCAGTGCTCGGATCGTGAGCCTGGTCGAAGCTGGGTATCTCGTCGTCGAGTTGCTCGGCGAGCGACTGCCGATTGGGCAGCGCCTTCACGTCGTCGGCAGCCACAGCGACCGCATCGATCACTGTATCCTCAAGCGCCGAAAGGCCTGAAAACCCGAACGCAACACGCGCGCACTGGATCAGCGCTCGGTGCCGCAACATGCGAAGTGGCGACTGCTTCCACGGATCGGTGTTCCGCCGGCACTCGTCGAGATACTCGATGATCTTGGTGGGCCGCGTCTTGTCGGTCCGCCAGATCGTCGCCTCGATGGCGTAGATCGCGCCCTTGTCGTCGGCGATGTCCTCGAACTCGATGCTGTCGTACGCCGGGTGCGAGTGCATCAGCTTGATCCAGCCATCGACGCTGACCATCGGAACCACGCCGCCGCCCTTCGCGGGGAAGGCGTAGATTTCCTTGAGCAGCGGGTTCAGGCCGTAGGCGTTGGAGACGATGACCAAGCCGATGAACTCGCTGTCGTTCCGGCACGTCGCGAACACAGTCTTGAGCAGCGTGTCTTTGAGCGCGCCGGGGCTGACCTCGAGGCGCGAAGACATCGCTTCGAGCGCGTTGCGCGGGCGGCTCTGCTCTGCCGTGCGCGCCGCGATCGCGCGCTCCTGGCTCTGCTCGATCGAGCGGTTCTCGTTCGCGACGGCGCGCGAGCGGGCGGTGGTGGCGTTCATTAGGCGAGACCTCGCTCTTTCAGGTGGAAGAAGATGCGCGCCGAGGCGTCGGCATCGGGCCGCGCGCGGTGCGCGTCGGTGTGCGGTTCGGCGAAAAAGTGCTCCGTCGCCTCGCCGAGCGTCGGCCACTTCCAATCGGTGTCGAAGCGGGGCTTAGCCTTGAGCTTCTTCACGATGCCGGTGGTCTTGCGCATGGTGCAGAAGCTGGGCTTCGGGCAGTCCCACTTTTCGCCCAGCACGCGCGCGGCCAGAATGCGCTTCATACGCAGGTCGAAGCTGACGTTGTGGCCGACGATGACGACGGCTTTGGCGACCATGGCTAGGAAGTTGTCGAGGGCCTCAGCAGGCTCGACGCCCTGCTCCTGAGTCATCTCGGTCGTAATGCCGTGAATGGCCACGACCTCGTCCGGGATCTCGACCCCGGCGTTGATGAGCACGTCATAGCGCTCGATCTCCACGCCAACCGCGTCGTAGAGGCTGCAGGCAAGATCGACGATGTGGGGCTGGCGCGGGTCGTCGCTCGGATCGTTCCAGAGCGGCAGGCCGGTAGTTTCCGTGTCGAACACGAGATACATGGTTCGGATCCTCTCAGTAGGTGCGCGCGACGAGTGCTTCCCAGCACTTCACGCCAGGCTGGTTGCGCAGGCCGGCGCGCATGCGGCGCTTGGCGCAGGCCTCGATGGCTTCCTTGACCTTCTCGTCGTCGAGCATCTCAAGGACAGCGATGCCGTGGTCCTCGACCACCAGCTGCCATTCCTTGCGGCCTGACACCGCGGCGCCGGTGTCGACGCTGCGGATCGGCTCGGGTGCTTGGCGGACGACAGCGGGCGCGGCGACGGCCTCGACCTGCTCCAGCGCTTCGAGATCGCCCTGGCCTTCGGCCTCAGCGCGGGCGCGCTCGGCTGCAGCAACACGCTCAGCCTCAGCGCGAGCGCGCGCCTCTTCCTCGCGGCGCAACTTCTCGCGCTCGGCTTGCTGCTGACGCAGGAAGTCGGTCTGCTTGCGCTCCACAGCGGCTTTCGCCTGGTCGAGACGAGTGGTGTGCTGGGTCTTCAGGCCGTCGACGATCTTGCCTGCCTTGAAGAACGGCTCCTTCACGATCTTGTGAGCATCAGCGATCGCGTTCGACATCGCGCGGATTGACTTGACGAGATCGCCGCTCTTGCCGGCGCTCTCCTCGCTGTTGATTACCGCACGCTCAGACGCGGCGACCAGATCCTCGATACGCTGCTCCCACGTCGGCAGCTTGCCGAACATGGCCTCGCGAAAGTCGATCACGACTTGCTCTTCAGGCGGCGGGTTGTTGTGCCCGAGCGGCGCGGGGCTGCTGGCGGGGTTCTCGCCGGGAAGCGCTTCGGGCGCCTCCTTCACGGCAGCGGCTTGTCTGATACCCATGTGGTTGAACCTTTCGTCAGAACGGGAGGAGCGCGGTCAGCGGGTCGTGACGCTGGCGGGGATTGGCGAAGGAGGAGTCGGGCGCGTGCTGCTGCGCCCAGCGCTGCTGCGCTGCGTATTCGCGGTACTGCTGCTCGGTGATTGACTCGTCAGCACAGGCGGGCCAGATCGCGTCGAAGTCGACCGGCTCGCCGTTTGCTTCGGCCTGCCAGCGCCAGGAGCGATCAAGCTCCTCACCGGTGACCGGATCGAGCGGGGGGCCGTGCCAGATGCGGATGCCAACCAGCACGCCGCCGCCGCGAAGCTTGCCACGGTAGTGACCCGCAACAGGCTCATCGACCGCGAAGCCGTAGCCTGCCGGCGTCTGCCACTGCCGGCGCTCGCCATAGGTACGCTGCGCCCGGCTCACTCCGGCAACTCCTTGAGCGCAGCAGCCAGCGCGATTGCTGCCTGCACGTGCTTTGGCTGCTGATCGAACGGCAGCGGCTCGTCCTGCTCACCACCGCGCTGGCAGTGATCGATGACGAACACCTCGACCTCGTCGAGCAGCTCAGCGACCGGGATGGCTTCGCGGGCGCGGCTCACATCGAAATCCAGTGAAAGCCCGCGCCGCCGAACGCAGCGGCGGCGAGCACGACGACGATCAGCGCGATCTCAACCCAAGTCGGGCAGTCCGACTGCTGGCGGTTCTCGGGCGCGCTCACTTGCCACGCTCCGCGGAAGCAAGAACCCGGTCGACCGACTTCACGACCATGGGCCGCAAGATGTTCCAGAGAGCATCGGCCGCTTGATCGCCCGACGTGTGTCCGCCGCCGACCGCCAGATGCACAGCCAGAACGGTGCCCGCAGCTGTGCCGAGCGCCGAGCTTGCGCCTGCCAGAGCGACCGCCGACATAGCTGTGCCACCATCAACAAGCTTCATGTTGCGATGGATCGTGGCGGTGACGTCAGCCTCGCACTTGAGCGCGACATCCTTAAGGATCTGCGCGGCGCTCACTTGCCGCGCTCCGGTCCACCAGCGGTCACCAGCAGCATGCCGGCGAGACCGCCCAGCGCCACGACGCCGCCCAGCACCAGCAGCGGCGCAACCCACCACTGCATCATGAAATCGACCAGCGCAGGCTCGCGACGCATCACGCTGGCGATCAGCGCGTCGGCGCCGAAGAGCAGTGCGGTGAAGGCGGCGAGGAAGGCGACGACTGCGATCATGTCGATCGCCACGCTGAAGCCGTCGACCCGGCCAGCTTGGTTCTCGGGCGCGTTCATGCGACCATCTCCTCAATGCGAGATTGCTTGCGGGCGAGCGTTGCAAGCCGACCGCGAACCGAGTTCGACTTGCGGCCCAGGCTGCGCGCGATGTCGGCGATGCCATCGCCGCGCTGCTCCATCGTGAGAAGCTGCTGGTCCTCGTCGGCGGTGAAGGTGCGCATGACGTGCCCGCCGCGACTGATCACCATACCCGGCCGCAATGCGTAATGCGGGCGGCGGCGATCCTCAGGAAGGTCGGCGCCATGGGTCAGGCAGACCCACTCGATCGACCCGACGGTGACTTTCACGCCGCGCGTCGCGAAGTGGTTCGCGATCTGCTGCAGGGTCTTGCCGGCTTCCCGCATCTCGCAGGCGGTTGCGACCTGCTCGTCGGTCAGGATGCGCTTGCCGCTCATGCTGCCATCGCCTCGCGCTCGGCCGCAATACGTGCGTCGATCTCAGCGTCGGACCAGCCACCGAACGGCGTTGGCCTGCGCGGGAAGCCGTTGCGCACCAGCCACGCGAAACGCTCCTGCGTCGGCTTGAACTGGAAGCACGAGACGTCGACCAGGACTTCTCGCGCACCCTGGCGCGCTACGTAGTTATCGCGCCAAAAGCCGTCGCTGTCCTCTTCCTCAAAGGAAAGGAGCGACCAGCCATACACCGGCTCGATGCCGGTGACGGTGTCAGCTGCGAAGCTGTGCCGGTGTTGTAGAGGTGAGGTTGGCATTGCCATCTCCATGCGGTGTGGAGATGGGTTATGCGATTATCGGAACTGTCGCAACACTAAAGTTGCGAATATCGGAATATCAGTCGTCGCTCCACTGCGGGGGCGGCCATTCATCATCATGCGACCACTCGCGCTCGGGCTGCCAATCGTCCACCGGCTCCGGCTTGGATCGCCTCTCCGGCAGCGTAGGCTCGTCCGAGTCGAATGCGGTCCGAACGACCGCGCCGAACCTGGTTGCTTCCTGAAAAATGGTCGTCAGCACGCGACCCTGTAAGATCATCTGCTGGATACGGCCGCATCGCTCAGCCGACAGGTACCCAATCTGCACGCCGCGACAGCTGTACACGGCCACGGCTCTTGGGTCGGCAGGGTTCTTGGGTTCGGGCCGAAGTTCGACGGGCTCGCCCGGCGAGCACATCGCAATTTCGAAGCGACGAGTTGGACCGCGCTTGTTCGGGAAGTCCGCGCCGACGACCGCAAGTGAAAGCTGCGGAAGAGGCGCGCCCATTCAGACGACCACCTTCACCAGGCGATATCGCAGTCCCATGCCGGACACGCCTAAAACCTCGATCTGAACGTTCTTGATCCGCACCATCGCAGGGAATGCTTCGCGCGGGACCGTGATCTCCTCTGTGAACGCTGGTCGCGCGAGATCGAAGTTGAACTCGCGATAGGAGAACCGCAGGCTATCGCCGCTTGCGCCTTGATAGAGGATCACCCTTTTGATCGCGTCTTCTCGAGCTATTGAGATGGCAGCCTTCTCGTAAGGCACCGGTGCGATCAGTTTCTGCGCGACATTGTAGTCGTTCGTGGCTTGCCGGTCGAACTTACCGTCTCCGTCGTCGTCCATGAAGCAAGGTCCGGCCGGATCGAACGTGCCTTGGGCAGGGACGCAGCCTTTATAAGTGGACTTGGTCGCGACTGGGACGAGTTGAGTGCCTGCGGCAACCGATCGGCCCCGGAGGTATGAACCCGGGCCACTATCGGCTGTGAGGCGCGCGCCATCAATCGTGTAGAGGCGACTGAAGGAGTAAACGCCCTCACCCGGTGCGACGGTAGCTTCGGCGCCTACCGGCGGCTCGGTCACTATCGAAAGTGTCTGCGCGACAGCGCTCACGCTGAGCAACAATGGTCCGAAGGCTAAGCCCATGCGCAAGGATCGCATCATACTTCCCGTCCGATCCAGATGACCCTCCCGAGGATGCGAATGTCGTCTGCATCCACAACGCGATTCTCACGAGCTGGGTTGTCAGAGATCACATCGACCTTACCTGGCGCCACCGGTTGCAGGCGCTTGATGGCACCGGCCCCATACAGCGAGATCGCCCATATCCGATCATCCAAGTTCAGCCGGGTTTGTAGCGGATCGATCAGCACCATGTCGCCGTTCATCAGCGTCGGCAGCATGCTGTCCCCAGATCCGCGTGCGACGAAGAGGCGCTCGGCCGGCGTCCTCGTGATCCGTCGTAGGATACCGGGGTCGAAGTCCATCACGCCTTCTTCGGCATAGTCATCGATGTCAGTGCCGTCACCCATCGACAGGTTTAGATCGAAGACCCGAAGCTTCACAGGGCCATCGTCCTCTGTAACATCTCGTACTCGAGGTAGATCGGACGCGGGCCGGTGTTTCCCCTTCTCCATCTGATCTAACCATTCATGTGCGGCGAGAACTTCGGACGCCTGGAACTGGCGTTCTCCGCTCTTCACCTTCGAGACCTTCACTGCTTCGAGTTGAAGGGCTGCAGCGAGATCCCGCTGTTTCAGGCCAAGGCTCGTTAGCCTGCGAAAAATGTTGGCTGCTTCAGGCCGAATGGTGGTGCTTGCACTCATGCGACCATTGGCCACGCGTTTGCGACTATCGCAATTGCGAAGATCGGAAGTTTCGAGTTGCGATTGAGTTCCGATTATCGCATATCGGAGTTCATGGACACTCTCGCAAACGCTGTGATCGATCATCTTGGCGGCACCAGTGTGACTGCCAAGCTGATCGAAGCCCCAACCTCGACCGTGCATAGCTGGCGCGAGAACGGCATCCCGCCATCTCGGATGGCGCACCTGCGCCTAGCTGCCAAAGTAGACGGGAAGCCGCTACCAGAGGACCTTTCCGAGCTCCTAACCCCCAGTCCCGCCTCGCAGGAGGCGGCGTGATGCAGCCGCTCGCTCACACGCCAGAGACGCTCCGTCGAACCATCGCTGAGTGTGAGCCGGTCATATCGGCCCTGCGCCAGAAGGTGGCCCAGGAGTATCGTACAGCCCCTCGATCGTTGCCAGCGCGCGCTGCAGGAAGAGGTAGCTGTGGCTGTTAGGATCGGCGTTGGCCATGCCCTGCTCCAGCGCCCGGCATACGTTGTCGCGGCGCTCGTTCCTGTGCACTTCCAACGGCCATGTGCTGAACACAAGGTCGATGAGCACAAGCTCGTAGGCGGTGCACTTCGCACTGAGTTCCGCGACCATATCGGCCAGTTCTTCGGACATGTTGCATCTCGTGTTGGTCTCGACAGCCGCACGATGGCCGAAGCCGGGGCGGCGTCAAGCCGCTCCGGTGGAGGGTCGATCAATGACAACTGGCCGCTTGAGCCATGGCACTGACCGAGCCCTTTCCTCTGCTCGACGACCAGCACCAGCGCGGTCGCATGGTCCCGGCAATCCTCGCCGACCTGCGCGTCGTCGCCGCACGTCTTTTCCCAGAGGTCACGTGCGCCACTCCGGCGCGCCTCGAAACCGGCCGCTGCCCTGTGGCCGGTGCGCCCGTCGCCGTTCTGCCCCCTGCGGCGGCGGGCGCTTCCCTGTTTGATCCTTTCCATGCTCCCGAGGTATCCAATGTCTGACCAGAACGCAGTGTGCGATGCAGCAATCGTCAGCCCTGATCGTGTCCGACAGACCGTCCAAGCGATCCTGCGAGCCGCGCAAACAGCCGGTTGGACTGACGAGCAATTGGAGAATGTGTCCGGTGTGCGGGCGCGAACGATCAAGAGCTACCGGATCGAGGGCAAGGAGCCTTCGCTCTCGAACGCGCTGTCCCTTGCGGTGGCTCTTGGCGGCAAGCAGCTCAACAGCATCCTGTCGCTGATCGGCTATGTCGCCCGACCGCTGGACGAAGCCGATGCGATCAACCCGCATCTGCTCGTCGCGAACGTCTTGCCGCACATTTCCACCCTCGCCGCAGCAGCTGCTGATGGTCGCATCGATCACGTCGAGCTGCCCGGATGCCGAGAGGCAGCAGACCAGATCATCGCGACCGTACTTCCGCTGTCCAGCGCCGGAGCGGCGGTGTGATCAACTCGGCGACTACGCGGGAACTCTGGCGCAACCTGCGGGCTGCCGGCCGGGACCTGATGGTCGCGAAGGGCCCTGCTGCCCGCGCTGCCTGCAAGCAACGCATGAACAACCTTTCCGCGGCGATCGCAGCCGCCCCTGCCGCTCCCACCCCTCTCGCGCGTGCGGCCGCGCCCACTCAGGAGAACGACGACATGGCACGGATGGCACGAGAGCCGAAGGAAGACGCGGAGGCCGGCGAAGGTGGCGGCATCAACGGCGAGTATCAGCGGCCCGACGCCGCGGCGGCGTTCAAGATCTACGATGAGCAGATCAAGCCGAAGGAAGCGCACCTCGCCACGATCAAGGGCGACATGTCAGCGCCCTACCAGGCGATCAAGGACCAGGCGCACTTCCCGCGCAAGGTGCTCAACTTCATCATCGGCTTGGAGAACGAGGAGGACGCCAAGCGCGACCATCTGCTCCTCGCGCTTTCCGAAGGACTGAAACACCGCCAGCTGTTCCTGCCGCGCGACCTGGTGACGATGGCCGCTGGCGAGGAAGGTGGAGACGTCATCCCCACCGGGGAGCGCGAGGCCGACGACCTGCTCGTCGACGAGGATGAGGACGGCGACCAAGAGGAAGCTGATCTGCCGCTCGCAGCAAAGCCCGAGGCTTTCTCCGAGGCCAGCCCGGAAGAACTCTCCAAGCAGGAAGGCCGTGGCCGCAAGCGCACCACCACGCCTCCCCGCTCCGCTTCCATCGCCTCGATCAGCTCGCCCGTCGAAGCGCGCCCACACTGAAGTCGCTCCGGGCTCGGCCCGGGCGCACCCGGACCCCGGCCGATCTGCCGGGGCGAGGATTGCGCAGACGATTGGAGTTCCCATGAGCTACCTCGCGCTCGACCTGAGCAAGAGTTCCACCGGTTGGGCGCTGTGGGCGCCAGGCAGCGACGCGCCGCGCTATGGACATTGGCAGCTAGGCTCCGAGTGGACCACCGAAGGCGGCTGCTATGCCAAGCTGCATCGCAACCTGTCGGATTTGCACAAGGTCGCCGGCTTCACGCACCTCTACTTCGAGGAGCCGATCAACCCTGGCCACCTGACAGGCAACACCAGCATCGCCACGATCTGGCTGCTCTCCGGGCTTGCTGCGCACGCGCAGAGCTTCGGCCACATCAAGCGCTGTCGGATCGTCAAGGCGGTCAACGTCGAGAGGTGGCGCAAGGACTTCATCGGCGACATGGTCGTTCGCGAGGTCAAGGCGGGCACTCGGCGCCGACGTAAGGCAGGCGACAGCAAGGCGAGCAGCACCGACCAGCTGAAGAAGCTCGTGATCGAGCGCTGCAAGCAGTTCGGTTTCGCGCCCAGGAAGAACGACGAGGCGGATGCGATCGGTATCCTGACCTATTCACTCCTGCTCGATGGCGTCACACCGCCGTGGATTGCCAACGAGACGCTCCGTCCCGCTCTGCAGGGCGTCGCTGCATGATGCAGGTTCCCGATCATGCCCAGTTTGCACGCCGGCTTGGACGCAACGAGCGCGAGCTGCTCCTGACGGCCTACGAGGGGCGGCGCGGTTGGCAAGTGGTCGAAGGCATCGACACCATCCTCCGCCCCTACAGCCTGGTCGCCGCTCGGGGTCCTCACCTCAGCGCCTTCGGCCTGAAGGTTCGGCGTGCGCTGCTCGACATGCAGGTGACGCAATGACCGCGACGGTTTCGATTCACCCTCAACACGCGCTCGGCGCCGGGCGCTACTTGCTCGACGCGGACGGGCGGCTGCATCCGGAGCGCTTCAGCGGGTTCATCAGGGCCGTGGTTGCCGTCAGAGTGCGCTGCAAGCCCGAGCCAGTGATCATCAGGGCTCAGGGAAGCGGGCAGGTCGCTCAGATCCTCACGGCTGAAAAGCTGTCGCACCCGGATCGCGGTCGCCTTCGCTCTGGGCGGAAGCCAGCGCGCAAGACCGAGAGCATCCGGGCAGAGTGTGCCGCCGAGGCAACGGTCAACGAAGCTAGGCTGCGCGAAGCGAAGCGGCTGTCGACTGCTAGACCCCTGCCGGTCACCCCTCGCCCCCGCGAAATCGATCGCCCGCTGGCACGGCGCAAGGTCCCGCCACCCGCGCCGGCGCTGTCCGATGACGACGACGTCATGGTCGACTTCAACGCCGCTCTTGCAAAGGTGCAGTCGCGTCGTCGCGGCAAGGCTCGGGTGATCAGCAAGCCGGCCGAGCCGAAGATCGATGGCAAGGCGGTCGCGGCAGCGTTCGCGCGCAAGAAGCGCGGGGCAGCGCCTGCCAAGCCAGCGCCCACGCAACGGGCGCTGAGCGGGGAAGGATGCGAGTTCTGCGGCGTTCCCGGGCGCCGGGGTTGCGACCATTACCTGCCGTGCGAGGGGGGCTGACAAAACCCGTGTCCGGCTTCATCGCCCTTCACCGCGAAGCGACCGAGCACCCGCTCTTCGCCGGCAGTGCCGAGCGCTTTGGCGCGTGGTTCTGGCTTGTCGCAAAGGCGGTCTGGAAGCCCACGCGGTTCAACGTGGCGGGTAAGACGATTACCCTCCAGCGAGGGCAGTATTGCGCCTCCGTCCGCGAACTTGGTGAGGCCTGGGGCTGGTCCAAATCGTCAGTCGACCGGTTTTTGACCCGGTTGCGAACCGAGACGATGATCGTGACGGACGCCGGGACAGGACGCCTCGTCATAACCATCTGCAATTACGAGAAATATCAGACTTCCGAGCGTGAAGCTGGGACAGTGACCGGGACACCTGCCGGGACAGCAGCGGGACAGCAGCGGGACATAAAAGAACAAGGGAACAAGGGAACAATAGAGGAAGAGACTTACGTCTCTCCCTCTAGCGCGAGCGCGACCAAACCCACGAAGGCCGATCCGTTCCCACGTCCCGATTGGGCGGACGCAGGTGTCTGGCGTGATCTCCTAGTGAACCGGAAAGCGAAGCGGCTTCCGAACACCCCGACCGCTCACGCCAAGCTGCTGAAAGACATCATGGCGATGAGCGACGACGAATGGCCGCCAGGCAGGCTGCTGGAAGCCATCGTTGCCCGTGGATGGGCCGCCGCATACGACCCAAGAGTACCTGCAAATGACCGAAGCACACCAGCTCGGGGAGGTTCTTCCCCCGCTCACCTCAACGTCCAACGTGGTCCCGATCTCAACGAGTGGGAGCGACGCGCTATCGAAGCTCGACTTCGAGAGGGTTCCGGAGCGCCTGACCGACGCGATGATCGCGAAGCTCGAGCCGATGGCGAACTGCCCCTTGCCCCCGCCCGCGCCCTGCCCGGAAGGTAGGTTCATGGAGGCCATGTCCGCGATCAGCGCCTGCCTGCCTAGCCAGCATCGCGGCGAGTTCTCGCAGAAGCTACGGTCGGAATCGTACTGGCGCATGCTGGGCGGCTACCCCCTCGCCGCGATTGAGCACCTGCAGCGGGTCGCACTGGAGCGCTTTCGCTGGTTCCCGACGATCGCCGAGTGCATCCCGGTACTCGACGAGATTGGCCGCAAGCCGCCGCTCACCGGCAAGCAGCAGCGAGTCCGCGCCGCGATCAACCGCGAGCGCCAGGCGCGCTTTGACGACGCCATGGCCGCGCTTGCCGTCGGCGACGTCGAGCAAGCCTGGATCAATGCGCTGCCCGAGCGTTGGAAGCTGATCGCGGAGGCTCGCATGCTGCTGTGGCTACACGATGACGGCTCGTTCACCCTGCGTCGGGAGGTTGCCGATGTCGCGCACAGCACCGCTCGCTGACCCCGCCGACCGCATGGCGGTTGAACCGGCGCCTCTCTGGACCTTCGACGAGATGCGCGCCTGGTGCCAGCGCCAGAACGACAGCCCGATGTTCGCCGAGATGGAGCACTGGTACTTCGTCGACACCGTGTCGGTGCCCGCCGATCCAGACCGCAAAAGCAATCAGATCACGCACCTCGAAGGCGTTGACGCGACCAACGCCCGCAAGCTGATCCGCGGCCGCCTTGACGACTTCAACGGGTGGGACGAGCAGCGGATGGACAAGTATCGTTCCTGGCTGCGATCACGCATTCGCCGCGGCATGACGGATGAGCGGCTGGGCCGGATCAATCAACCGGGGCTGGGCCTGTGAGCTACAGTCGCGGAAGCCTCACGCCGTACGCAGCGCAGATGCGCGACCCCGACGAGCGCGGCGCTCACCGGCTCGCCGCTCGCATGTGGCACACCGAGGGCGCCGTTGTCCTGCGCCCCGAGAGCATCGCCCGCCTCGACCCGCTCGATCGCGACTACGTCCGCGCAATCGCAGCCAAGCTTTACGGACCGAGAGAGGATCGATGATGACCGGGGGTAAGTCCGCACTGGAGCGGGCAAAGCGTGCGCAGCGTGACGAGCGGCGCCGGGTTCGCGACCTTGTCGAGCGCGATCGGGCCGATACGGCGCGCGAGGAGATGCGCCAGGCCGCCGAGCTTGAGGTGCGTGAGGGTGTGTTCGTCAACCTCGATGACACCGTCGTGGCGCCTACGCCCGAGTGGATGTCCAAGGGGCCGACGCGCAAGTTCACGCCCAAGGCGCCGGATGGGACCGCGCGGTCGGTGAGTTCGGTGCGGCGGGTGCTGACGCCGGTCATCATAGCGCTTTGGACTTCCGACAAGCTCACGCTCCGCCAGGCGTCCGCTTGCACGCTCTACCGTGACACGTGGGAGCGGACGGGGCTCGAAGGCCGGTGTTCGTCGAGCCAGTACAGCCTGACGGCTACCATCCACGGCTCACCCGTCGGTGGTCGCATTCCGATGACCGAGTGGGAGGCTCATGCTCGCGGGCTACTCCGCTCTGCTCGGCTCTCGATCCCGGCTCACCTGCGCAACTTCTTCGACGCGGTGGTTGTCTCCGACCTGCCACTACGTCGCGCCGGGAGGTTCACGCGGTGCCGGAACGGACGCGAGTTGCCGCTGCTGCGCCAGGCCGCCGAGGCACTTGCCGATCACTTCGAGTCTGTTGGCCAAGACCTCACGTCCGAAGGCGTCAACGATGTTGGTTGACACGGGGACACGCAAAGAGCATTGGGAGACATGCCTTGGAGTTGCGCCTGCAGAGCGCCTTCGAGTGTCCCAACCTCCATTTCAGCTGAAAGTCGCGTCGTTCTGACATGGCGCGTCCGTCCACTAGCGACCGCGTAAAGCTCGATCGACTTCGCAGAGCGAGGCCGAAAGCAGAAGCTTTGCCGCGCGGCACGGTCTTAGACGCGAAGCCCATGGCCGAGCTGATCGGCACGCAGTGGTCGACGCTGCGCGACTGGATCGACGCAGCGCCGGAGCTGGAAGGCAAAGGCGCGCTGATCCGCGGCGGCAACGGCGTACTGTGGCAGATCAAGCCGCTCCGCACCATCGATATGCTGATCAAGCGGTTCGAGAAAAGCGTTGAGCAGCAGGCGGCTCGAAACCGCAAGGTGCGCCAGGCAACGGGGATCAACCTTCCGGACGCTGAGGACGCCGCAAGCTTTGCCGAGACGAAGCAGATGGTCGACATGACCTTGGCGATAGTGGCGGCGCGCGAGAAGCAAGGCGAGTTTGCACCTAGGCGCGAGGTCCTGACCTTCCTTGAAGGTTACAACGCAAGTGTGACCGCCGCCATCTTAGGTGTTCGGACTAGAGCAGACCCCAACGGCAATCTGCCGCCCCACGTCCGCGCCCAAGTAGATGACTACCTGCGAAGCGTCGCGACTCAGGTGCATGCCCAGGCGGCCAAATACATCGAGGAGCAACGTGCGCGTCTACAGCAGGAGCGAGTTGGCTAAGCAGGCACAACTGCTCGCCACGAACGACTTCTGCCATAGACCGCATGACATCGCCGTCGAGGCGCTCGCCGCGCTGAAACCGCGAGTGTCGCTGACGACAATCGAGTGGTCGACCACCCGCCGCGTTGTCCGCAAGCCGGATGGCACCAAGACAGATTGGTCGCCAACCCGTTCCAAGGCGCTGCTGCCGATCATGGTGGCGCACGACAACCCTGCCGTCCGCGAGATCATCGTGCCCAAGCCGTCGCGCATCGGCGGCACCATGATCGCCGAGAACTTCGCCGCCAAGTGCCTCGACAACGGCCCGTCCTGGGACGTGATGTGGTACCTGGCCGGACCCAACGAGGTCACCAGCTACGCAGACCGCGTGCTGCGACCGCTGATGGAAGATCATTTCCCGGGCCGGCTGCCCAAGGCCGGCACCGACGGAAACACCAAGACTCTCAAGCGCGTCGGCTCGCAAACCTTCGAGCTGATGGTGATGAGCAAGACGACCACGACCAACCGGCAGGCCGGCTACATCGTGTTCGACGAGCCGGACAGCTACGGCAAGGCCTGGCGCTCTAACTTCCTGGAGCAAGGCCGCCAACGCCAGAGCGACCTTGGCACCGACCGCAAGATCTACGCCTGCGCTCACCCGGACGTGGGTTGGTCAGGCGGGATCGCCGCGGCATGGATCTTGTCGACCCAAGGCATCTACGTGTTTCGCTGCCCCAAGTGCGGCACGCACGGATCGCCTTACCCGACCAAGCACTGGCCTGACGTGCCCCGCTTTCGCCTATCCTACGAGAAAGCGGAGGAAGGCACGCCAGTCGATCAGCGGCTGGCGCTGGCGGGTCGCACCGCCGCGATCGCTTGTCCGCACGGCTGCGAGCTCGGCGAGCTGGAGCGCGGCCAGATGATCGATGACGGCGCCTACATGCACAAGGGCCAGGTGCTCGACGTCGAAGCCGGGATCATCGGCGAGGTCGAAGAGAACGAAACCTGGGGCTTTTGGGTCCACGTGCTGATGTCGGGCCAGGTGCCCCTATCAAGCCTGGCCCGACAACTCGAGGGCGCGCTCGAGCACAAGGAACGTACCGGAAAGAACGACAAGCTGAAACAGGTGCTCGTGCGCACTTTCGGTGAAGCGTTCGAAAGCGAGGCGGACTTGACGGGCATCGATGCCGCCGCGCTGCGCCGGCGCACCGCTGCTCTGGCGCGGCCGAGTTCTGCGGAAGACGAGGGTGTGGTGGACTTCCCGATGGGCTTCGTGCCCCGACAAGTCCGCTTCATCACCGCATCGGTCGACCCCGGCCACCGCAAGGCGGACGTGCTGCTACGCGGCTGGGATCTGGAGCGCCGGTCCTGGCTGATCGATCGGTTCACGATCCGGCAGCGCAAGCACGCGGACGGCATGATGCGCGACATCGATTTGCTCAACGTACAGGACGATTGGCACGTGCTGGACGCGGTGATTGACCGGCTGGTGCCAATACAAAACCGGCCGGGTGAAGCACTGCCGGTCGCGGTGATGATGATCGACAGCGGCGACGGCAACATCACGCACAAGGCTTACGAGTACTGCCGCCGGATGGCTGGCCGGAAGTGGGGCGCATGGCCGCGGGTTCGTCCGCTCAAGGGCATGGCCGGCAAGCGCCCTCACCTCGGCATCAAGCCGACATGGCTGAGTGTCGACGATGACGGCAAGAAGATCGATCCGCCGGTGCCGCTGCATATCGCGGGCGTCGATGGACTGAAGGACGACCTGTTCGGCAACGATGACGGCGCCGGCTTCCTGCTGATCGACGACGGTTCGCCGGGTCAGATCTACTTCGCCTCGGACTTCCCGCAGGCAGGATACGACGAGCTCTTCCGCGAGCCCAAGATCGAAGGAACCTACGTGCGCAACGGCGCGCAGGAGACCATCGACTTGCTCGCCTACACCGAATGCGGACGGCTGCTGCTCAAGCCTGACCGTGAAGACATCGACTGGGCCGGGGGCAAGCTGCCGCCTTGGGCCAAGCCCGTCTCCCTCAAACCGAAGGGAGGTGATCACGCGGACGCGGGACGGGATGATGCGCCGGCCAAGCCGGTACCAGCAGCACCGAAGCGGACCGCTTGGGACGCGATGAACAGGAACGGACCACGATGACGCAGCGCACGCGGGAGGAGATTGCAGCAGACCTTGCCGCCGCTCGCGCCGCGCGTACGCGCTTCATCGCTGGGGAGACGATCACCGAGGTGACGAAGGACGGGCGTGGCATGAAGTTCGCGGGCATGAAGCTCAGCGACTTCAACGCCGTGATCGCCGACTTGCTCGCAGAGTTCGAGGCGGCGCCCGAGGTCCTTGGAGCCGAGCGGCCCCGCACCCGCCGTTCCATCCGCTTGGGCTGGTCGAACTGACATGGGTGTGATCGCCTCGCTCAAGAAGCACGCATTCTCGCTTTTCGGCGGCAACACCCGGCGTGACGCTGCGCGCAGCGACATCTCCGAACTGCAGGGCTGGAACCCGGGCAACCGCCATGCCGGCGCGGGTCGTGACTACGGGCTCGACCTAATCCTCAATCGCAGCCGCGACCTAGACGAGAACAATGGCTGGATCAACGCAGGGCTAGACCGCCGCGTCGAGTCCGTCATCGGTGTCTCGATCCGCCTCAGCGCCCAGCCCAAGTATGAGCTGCTAAACCGCGACTATGCCTGGCGCATGGATTGGACCGGCAAGACGCAAGCCCGGTTCGATGTCTGGAGCAACGACATCGAGCACCGCAACGATGCGCGACAGATGCTGACTTTCGGTGCCCAGGCGCGGCTCGCCTACCTCAGCTACGTGCGTGACGGCGAGGCTTGCGCTGAAATCCGCGACGATGCTCGCGGCCTGGCGAACACGACCAACGTCCTGCTGATCGAACCTGAGCGCGTGGTTACGCCGCCGCTTCAGAAGGGTCAGGAAGGCCCGAACCTCCGCGATGGCATCGCCTACAACGATAACGGCGCCATGACCGGCGCGTGGGTCGTGTCGCGTCATCCGGGCGATTACAGCGCTACTGCGAAGGAGCGGTACACTTTCATCCCGGCGCGCAGCAGCACCGGACGCGCTAAGTTCATCCATGTCTTCAACCCACGGCGCGCGGAGCAGAACCGGGGCATCAGCCGCCTAGCCGAGATCATGGTCCCGGCGAAGATGATCGACCGGGTTGATCGTGCCGAGGTCAATGCGGCCCTCAAGTCCGCTCTGCTCTCGATCTTCATCAAGTCCGCTGGCTCGACGGACGACATCAGCGACATGCTGGCGCCGGCGAACGATGAGGCGCTTGATCCCTGGCTCGACGCCTACGTCGACTTTCGCACCAAGAACCCGGTGCGGGTGGACGGTGCTGACGTCTTTCAGCTGTTCCCCGGCGAGGACGTTGTCACTCCGGCCGCAACGCATCCGAACAGCAACTACCCGCAGTTCATTCGTTTTGTTCTGCAGAAGATCGCGGGCTCGCTCGGCATCAGCTACCCGCAGCTCTCGCAGGACTGGTCCGGGATCAATTACTCCAGCGCACGTGCGCTGCTCAACGAACTGTGGCGGTCGTTCATGGAAGACCGTCGGTTCTTCACGCAAGCGTTCCTGACGCCGATCTACGCAGCATGGCTCGAAGTCGAAGTCGCGAACGGTGACGTGAAGGTCCCCGGCGGCCCGGCGAACTTCTACCGGAACAAGACGGCGATTTGCATGGCCGAATGGATCGGTCCGGGACGCGGCTCAGTGGATCCGCTCAAGGAGGCCAACGCGGACAACCTGGATACCGCCGCCGGACGCAAGTCGACGGTCGAAGCAATCTTGGAACGTGGCCGCGATCCTGAGGACGTGCTGTCCGAAGAGCAATACTACCGGCAGCGCCGCGCCGCGCGTGGCCTGCCGGAGGTCAATCACAACCTGAAAGCGGCCGCAGACGAGTCTGACGCGCAAGCAGCGCAAGAGACCGCCGACGACAACGCCAACACGCCGCCGGCGAGCACCAGGGAGCAAGTACCCGCATGACTTCGTTCCCGCTGTGGGCCGAGCGCCTCTACAACCGCCCGCTCGCGCTCGACCAGTTCAAGAACGAGGTGCTGTGCGAGTTCGCGCAGAACCGGATTACCGGCGCCCGGCCCGAGAAGATCACGGCGACCACGCTCGATATCCAGACACAAGCGCTCGCCGCCGACGCCGTGACCATCCGCGATGGCGTTCGCCTCCCATATGCGACGAGCGGCGACATCGCGATTGTACCGGTGCGCGGCACGCTGGTCCACAAGGGCAGCTGGGCTGACGCAGAGAGCGGTCTCGTCGGATACGACAGGATCCTGAGCCAGGCACGTGCTGCCGTCAGCGACCCTCAAGTCTCGGCGATCTGGATGCCGTTCGATTCGGGCGGCGGCGAGTGCGCGGGCATGTTTGCGGCAGCTGAAGAACTGGCGACCATGGCGAAGTCCGAAGGTGGCAAGCCGATCTACGCTTGGCTCGACGAGCGCGCCTGCAGCGCCGCCTACGTGCTCGCTAGCGCCGCAGACAAGATCTACGGGCGTCCCGAGGTTATGGGCGCCTCCATCGCGGCGATCATCAACGTGGTCGACAAGTCGAAAGCCTACGAAAAGATGGGCTTGGAGCCGATCGTAATTCGTGCCGAGTGGGCCGATCGCAAGGCACGCGGTCAAGCCGGCGAGAAGATCGACAAGGACACGATCGCCAAGCTCGGCGCCATTGTCGACGAGACCAGCCAGCAGATCATCGAGTTCGTTGCCGCGATGCGAGGCACCTCAACGAAGGCGCTGCGCGACCTGCGCGGCGACGTGTTTACCGGGCCCGACTTGGTGAAGTTCGGCCTGCTCGATGACACGCTGTCCGAGCGCGAAGCGTGGGACGCCCTCAGGGCTGAAGCCCGGGCCTGATCAAGGAAATCGTGATGACAAAAAGCAAGCGCCTCGCGGCGTTTCGCCAAGCTGCGCGCGCAGAGGATCAGACCTCGCCTGCAGAGCAAGAGAATCCGACCCCGGATGGTCCGGGTGAAGACGACGGGACCAACCCTCCCACAACCACGTCCAACAAGAAGGAGAAATCCATGGACGACGAAACGAAGGCCGCCATCGACGCGGCGCGGACGGAGGGCCGTGAAGCCGGTTCCAAGTCCGCCACCGAGCGAATGAACAAGGTTTTCGCATCCGAGCACTATGCGGGCCGTGAAGCTGCCGCAGCCAAGCTGCTCGGCAAGCCGAACCTCTCCGCGGAGGACATCACCGAGTTGCTTGCCGACATGCCCAAGGCCGGAGTGCCTGAGGCGCCTGCTCTCACCGAAGAGCAGCAGCGCGCCGCCGCTGAGGAAGCTGGTCGCAAGGAGATGCAGGCCGCGCTCGAGCAGAACAAGAACAGCGACATCGACGCTGGCGGCGGGGCTCCTCAGCCCGACAAGCGCGCCGCCGCCGACGCAGTCTGGGACAAGGCCTACGGCCTGAAGGGAGCACGCTGACATGCCCGCAGTTACCTTCGAGAACCGCCGCGATGGCTGCTACCTTGGCGAGAGCGCAGCCCTCAACATCATCAACGAGGAGATCGTCGTGGCTTCGGGCCAGGGTGTGCTCTTCCCCGGCACCGTGATCGCCAAGATCACCGCGTCGGGCAAGTATGGCATCCACGACACCGCCCTCTCCGACGGTTCGCAGCTGCCCGCCAATGCCGTGATCCTGTTCAACCGCGTTGATGCCACCAGCGCTGACGTCAAGGCGGTCGCCAGCGTGCGCGGCCCGGCGACCATCAACGGCAACATGCTGACCTACAAGGCCGGCATGTCCAACGCCGCCAAGATCGCCGCGCGTAATGCGCTGCGCGTCAAGGGCTTGGCCGTCCTCCCCCAGCACGCCGGCGAATAAGCCAGCACCTTCCCCGAAAGGAACTTACCGATGGCCATTTCCATGGCAGTGTTCGGGGGCGACGCTTTCACGCAAGCCTCCATGATCCGCGGCCTCGACCGCCGCCCGTACATCCCCAACGAACTCGACGCCATCATCGGCTTCGAAGCGGTTCGTGCCACCACCGACACGGTCTACATCAACAGCCGCAAGCGGTATGTGAACCTGATCCGCACCACCCTGCGCGGTGCGCCGATCGAAATGGCTCAGCCCGAAGACCGCGACGCGCGCCCGCTGCGCATCCCTCGTCTCGCGAAAGGCGACAAGCTGTTCGCGCACCAGCTTGCCAACATCTCGCCGCTGGACGACGAGACCGAAACGCAGGCCGCCGCAGCTCAGGTCGCGCGCAAGCAGGACAAGCTAATCGCCGACACTGAGGCGACTTTCGAGCGCATGCGTCTGGGATCGCTCAAGGGCGTCATCCTGGACACCGACGGCAGCACGCTGGTCGACTTCAACTCCGAGTTCGGGCTTGTCGCGCCTACGCCGTTCAGCCTCGGCTTCACGGACCCGAACGCCACCATCGGCGACATCCGCAAGCGCATCGGAACGCAGGTCGTCATGCCGATCGCGCGGGCCTCGGGCGCAGGCAACGACGCGCGCTTCCGGGTCAAGGCCATCGTCGGCGACGACTTCTGGTTCGCCCTTACCGGCCATCCCGAGATCGAGAAGACCTACCTCAACTACGCCGCGGCTGCCGAGCTGCGTGGCGAGCGGTTGTGGGAAGACTTCAGCTATGCCGGCGTCACGTGGGTTCATTACCGCGGCACCGACGATGGCAGCACCATCGCCGTCACCTCCAACAGCGCGCTCATCTTCCCAGTCGGCGTACCCGGAATGTGGCAGCACGTCATGGGCCCGATGAACGAGTCCATGCCGCTGCTGAACCAGCCCGGTCGCCGCTACTACCCGTTCCTGGAGAAGGACAAGAGCGAGAAGCAGCAGTGGGTGCAGCCGGAGATCTACTCCTACCCGCTCTTCGTCAACGCGCGGCCGGACCTTGTCCTGCCCGTCACGCTCTAAGGAGGGCGATATTATGGCACGAGACGTATCTGTCGTAGTTCGGCAGCAGAAGGTCTTCCACGACGGCAACGGCATGAACGTGCTGCTCGTGGGCGACGACAACGCCAAGGTCGAGGCCAAGGACATCCAGATGCTGCTCGACGAGGGCGTCATCGAGGATCCGGGTAGCGACGCGGTCGCGGGCGCGCATATCGGTGGCTATGCCGACGGTGGCGAGCAGAACGGTCCCGGCGACACGACCTTCCGCCAGCCCATCGGCGAGTTCACCGGTGAGCAGGAGCGCAACCTTGCGCAGCAGAGCCAGGCAGCGGCGGTCGCAGGCGGTGCGAGCTCCCCGTCTGGAAGTGAGGACGACAGCGAACTGGTCGAGCTGCGCAACCGGGTAGCCGAACTTGACGAGGAGTGCGACACGCTCGTCGCCGAGCGCGATGCGGCGTTGAAGGAGCGCGACGAACTCCAGCGTCAACTCGACGAGGCGCGGCAGGCGACCACGATTCAAGGCACGGTCGAACAAGGCGGCGCGCCACTCTCGGCCGGCACTCAGATCGGCGGTTTCGACCACGATGGTGACGGCACCGCCGGCGGCAGCAGGCCGTACGACCCGCCCGCCCTCACCGGCAAGAACAAGGCCGAGCTGCTCGCCATCGCCGAGGCCGAAGGCGTCACGATCGAGGATGGCGCCACCAACGCCGCGATCATCGAGGCGATCGAAGCGGCGCGTGCGGGCGAAGATGAAGCGCCGGCCGCGTAAGCCATGCCCCTACTCCGCCTTCAGGACGTCGACGCGCTGCTTGACCGCACGTGCGTCGACGTCCTGGGCGACACCATTCAGTACCGCATTGCCGGTGCGACCGCGTTCACCGCTGTCTCCGCGCATGTCGACTATGCCGACAAGCTCCGCTCGATCGAGGGCGTCGAAGCTGTCGACCAGGACATGCGCGTCGAGCTGCTCAAGTCGGACGTGCCAAGCAAGCCGGGCGCCCTCTGGCGCATCCAGCTGCCCGCCCTGCCCGCTCGCACCTTCAAGCCGGTGAATGTCGGCTCGGATGCGTCGGGCTCTCATTGGGCGTTCGACCTGAAGGACGTACCAACCGATGCCTGAGCCGATCGCGCCGGACGCCCTCGCCAAGATCATCGATGCTTTCGTGGTGCTTGCGCAGGGCCACCAGCAGCTTGCCGACGAGCCATTCTTCGCGGACCGCTCACCCGAGGACGCCGTTGCGCCGGAAGAGATGCCTGCCTGGGTCGTGTTCGCCGAGGCCTGGGACTTCGAGCCCGCCATGGAGCAGGGCCAGACCCGACATCAGGCGCTCATCAACTTCGAACGGCTTGAGACCAGCGCCAGCGTCGGCGTGATCAGCCGCGCCAACCGCGCCGCGATCGCGCACCTCGTGGCCGCGATCCACTCCGACCGCACCCTTGGCGGACGGCTTGAGGATACGCAGGAGCTGAACGTCGCACCGCCGCTGGAGAACGGCCGCAGCGTGGGCGGTGCCTCGCTGCAGGTCGCCGTCACCTTTTACACGCCGCGAGGCCACCACTTCACGATCGTCAACGATCGCGACCAGACCTTCTGACAGCCCGAGGATTTCCGACATGACCGAGACCCGCCTGCCGCCGCTGCCCAGCGCAGCGGTCGAGTTCAATGTGCTTCATGATGCCCTCGCCGCCGGTGACGACCCGTTGCTCGCCGCAGCCAAGGGCATTGCCGCTGGGCGAGGCGAGGATCTGCAGGGCGGCCCCAGCCTCTCCGGCAAGTCGAAGGCCGAATTGCTCAAGATCGCCAAGGCCGAGGAAGTCGTGTTCGCCGACGACGCCACCCGCGACGACATCATCGCCGCAATCGAAGGCAAGCGCATTGCCGACCTGCTCGGGCCCGACGCCTACGTGATCGCCGAAGGGACTATCCCGGCCGACAAGGCGCCGGATGCCACGCTCGTCGGCGACAGCCAGTAACCGCCAGCCTGGAAGGACCAACGCATGGCACGCAAGACCAACAAGACCACGATGGCGGTCAAGATGCAGGCGCAGTCCGGCGTCTTCGAAGCACCCTCGCCCGTCACCGACATCTATCCGATCTCAAACCTGCAGTTCAGCATCCAGGGCGTGACGGTGGCGAATCCGGAGTACACTGGCTCCGTGCATAAGAACGGCCCTGACCTGGCCGGCAAGACGATCTCGGGTTCGTTCAACATCAACATGCGCCCGCCGGGCGGCGCTGACGTGCCGCTGGCCGACGCCTACATCCCGGGCCGCATCCTCAAGGCCGCCAAGTTCACCGAGAGCCGCGTGTCGGCAGCCATTCCGGCCGCGCCGGAAGCCGTCGGTGCTGCCACCACCACGACCGTAACGCTCGGCGCCGGGGCGGTCGGCGCCGCGAGCCTGTACAAGGGCATGGCACTGCTGCTGCCATCGATCGCGGCGCAGCCGTACGACCAAATTACCGCTATTCGTTACTACACCGCTGCGAAGTCAGCAGGCCTCATGGAGCTACTAGCGGCGCCTCCCGTCGGCAATTATCAGATCCCCAAGCAGCTGAGCTACCAGCGATCGATCAGCGAGAGCGATGCGCCGTTCTTGTCGGTCAAGCTCTGGCTCGACGGCCTGCGCTACGACCTAGTCGACTTCCGCATCTCCGGCTTCCGCTGGGTCATGCCGGTGTCGACCCGCGATGGCGCCACCACGCCGACCTTCGAGGTGAGCTACACCGCCACCATCGACGACTACGACGACGAGGCCACGCCCTCGGTGCCAGCGCTGGGCGCTACGCCGCTGTTTAAGGACGGCAAGCTGTTCGTCGCCAACAAGGCGGTGGGTGGTTCCAACCTCTCGATCGACTTCGGCCTGCGCACCGCCTACCCGCCCGATCCGAACTATGCGGACGGTTCCGCCGGCGGCGAGCTGGTAGAGACCACCACCACGGTCAGCATGGATCGGCAGGCCTACCTCAAGGCGCAGTTCGACACCTTGGCGATGGCGGAAGGTCAGGCGCAGTACGCCGCCTACGCGCAGTGGGGTTATCAGTCGGGCAAGCTCGTCCAGGTGGTCGTGCCCGACTTCCGCTTCGGCTATCAGTCGCCTTCGCTGGGGCAGGACTACATCACCGAGACCGGCGACATGTACGTCGATGTGTTCGACCGGAACGTCTGCGTGAATTTCCCCTACTGGGGATAAGCCTCCCCCAGAGCTTACCCCATAAGCTCTCCCAATCCCGACACATAAGGTCCACACCTATGTCCACTTACCCGCTCGAAGCGGGAGAGGCGGAGCCGTTCGTGCCCGCCTCGCTCCGCGACCTGCCCGATCTCCCGCACCCACCGACGTTCTTCCTGCGCTGGGGCACGCCGCGCGAGAAGGAGCGCATGCGCCGCATCCTCGACGAGGAAGGATGCACCCTCTACTCGGAGGAGGCGATGCGCGCCGAGATCCTGCGTGGCATGAAGGACCTGTTCTCAGCAGAGGACTTCGCCACCTGGGAGCCGGCGGTGAAAGCTTGGTGGGATGCCAACGATCAGTTCACTGCGCAGAACGCCAAGCTGCCGGTGGATGAGCGCGAGGAGTGGTTCTACGAAGGCGAGCAGCTGATCGTCGAAGTGCAGGAGCAGATTGCCCGCGACTGGCGCCCCTATCGGCTGATGAACGCCGACAACAACGCCTATCGCCGCACACAGGGCCACGCCATCAACGCGGTGGTCATCGAGCGCTACGAGAACCTGGACGCGCCGATCAAGAAGGCTGGCCGGTACCTCGACTACAACTGCGCCGTCCTGATCATCGAAGCGCTGGACAAGCTCAGCGCCAAGCATGCGCCCGATGCTCCGGTGCGCGCCTCGTCCGAACTCGGCATCGAGTGCTTGAAGCGCCTCTTCCTGGATCGCGATGCGGAAAAAAACTCCGTCTCGCCTGCGCCATCCGACAAGACCCCGCTCAGTTCGAAGACTGGCGCGGCGTCAACAAGTGGGAAGTCGCGGGCGTCGGCACGTTCGAAGAAAACCCGCGAGGCCTCGTCGGCGAACGCGAGTTCGGTCTGATCTCGATGTACCGAAGCTGCGACATGGGAATGGCCGGCATGAAGTGGCCGGACGGCGGCGCCTACCTCGATCAGCCTTGCGTGCTCATCGACGCGTTCGGCGTGATCGCGAAGAGCCTGCACGACTTCGATCCGAAGCATGTTCCGGAGTGACGTGCGCGGCCCAACCCGGGCCGACTTCGATCAGTACCGGCGCTACGCCATCCAGACCTTCGAGCGCGCTGCCGTGCGCAGCGTCGCTGCCGCGGCGCGCCGGGGTAAAGCCGATGTTCGTGGCGCGTTCGGCGGAGCCGGGCTCGCGCGGCTTGGCAACGCCATCGATGCCCGCGGCGAGGAGCGCGTCACCCGCTTTGCCGGCGATCGCTTCTCCGTCTCGGCGCAGTTCTTTATCCGCTCGCGCTCGGAGCGCACCTTGGGTGCGATCAAGGCGTACACCGAAGGCGCCTCGATTCGTCCGGTACGCTCGCGCTGGCTCTGGATCCCGACCGACAACATCCGCCGTCTCGCCGGGAGCAACCGGCAGGGTCAGGGTCAGCGTATGACACCCGCGCTGTGGCGCGAACGCGGCTTCGAGAGCCGGATCGGCCCGCTCGTTCTCGTGCCCAGCGTCAACGGCAATCCGCTGCTGGTGCTCAAGAACGTCGGCGTCGACCTATCCGGACGCAAGCGGGGCGCGAAGTCGCTCACCAAGAAGGGTCTCGCTCGCCGCGGCCAGGTTGAAAAGCAATTCGTCGTCGCCTTCGTTGGCATCCCGTGGACCGCTCGCGCTGCACGCGTGAACGTGACCGCCATCCTGAACAACGTGCGGGCCGCTCTGCCCGAGATCTTCGCAACCGAGCTTGAAAGGGAGGCGCGCTAACATGGCCGGCAACGCGCCCACCCAGCTGCCCGCGTATATCGCGCTGCGCTACGAAGAGAACGGCGTCTTCGATAAGTTCCAGAGCGAGGCCGAGCGCGCCGCATCGGAGACGAAGAAGCGCTTCAATCAGGCGTTCTCCGAGACTGAGCGCGTGGTCACCGGCGCGGTGGGTCGCATCAACTCACAATTTGGCAAGATCGACCTCGGCGTTGGCCAGTTTCGCGAGCAGCAGGCGCAGATCCGCCTCTACCGCGATGCGCTGGACGAGACGGCTCGAGCAGGTCAGCGACTCGCCAAGGAGACCGGCGACACGTCGGTACGCACGCGCGAGTACTTGCGCGCCCTGACCGAGCAGCGTGCCGAGGCCGATCGCGCCCTCAACGTTGCGAACGCCCAGGTCGCGACGTACACGCGACTACAGTCAGCGCTCGACGCTGCCGCCAACAGCAGCAGCCGTCTCGCCGCTTCTCAGCGGGAGGTGTTCGCCGAACAGGCCCGAGCTGCGCGCGAGGAGGTAGCCGCTCGCGAACGTCAGAACCTCTATGCGGTGGGCTTCGGATATGACCGTCCGGCGAAGAGCGCGGCAGCGTCGGCCAGCGTGTTCGAGAATCAAGGCTACAAGCCGAGCGCCGACCTGCGCGACGCAGTTCAGAAGATTCGCGACGGCGACGCCGCAATGGACCGCGCCGCGCTCTCTGGTGTCACGCTCGAGCAGGTCCTTGGCCGCGTCGCCGGCAAGAGCCGCGAAGTCACCGCTGCCGTCGCCGCGCAGGCTCGCCAGGATGCGGAAGCCGCGGCGGAGAACCTGAAGCTCGCGCAAGCGATCGACCGGCTGCATGCCGAGATCGATCCCCTCGTGGCGATACAGCAGCGCTATACGTCGCAGGTCGCGCTGCTTGATGAGGCCCTGCGAAAGGGCGCGATCGACGCGGAGCGCTATGCGGCAATCCATAGCCGTCTGAAGAACACTCTTGACGAAGGCACCACGGCTACCCGCAATGTGATCAACTCGCAGGGTGCGCTGCGCCAGGCGACGCTGCAGAGCGGTCAGCAACTGCAGGATATCGCTATCTCGCTCTACTCCGGGCAGCAGGCGAGTGTCGTCTTTGCGCAGCAGCTGCCTCAGCTCGCCTTTGGGCTCAGTGGCTTGGAAGGCAGCGCGAACAAGGCGCACGACCGCATTGGGCGGTTTGCCACCTTCCTGTCGGGGCCATGGGGCATCGCAGTCGGCTTGGCAGTCGGCGTTGCGGGTACGCTGATCACCGAGCTACTCGGGATTGGCGACGAGGCGGACAAGGCAGCCGGCAAGACCTACGACTTCACGCGCTCACTGGACGTGCTCAAGACCAAGGGCACCGACGCCGCCGAGGCGATGCGCCAGTTGGCGGCCGAGACACGAAGTGCGATCCGCGAGCAAGGTGACTTCCTGGACCAGCGCGCGGCGAACGCGCGGACGAATGTCGGAAGCCTTGAGGCGGGTCTCAGCGCTGACCGAAAGGCACTCAGTGAGCGGCAGGCCAAGGTGGGCACCTTCGGTTTGGACCTGGTCGGAGCGGCCTACAACCTTCGCGAGATTTCCCGTCTGCAAAGCGAAGTCGCTACCAAGACCGCCGCTTTGGCGGACGCCCGGCAATCCCTCGTGAACGCTGACCTCGCGACGTCAGAGCGCCGCGTCGCCGGGAGCATCGATGCCTCGCGCAAGGCCACGGACGACTACAACATTGCACTGGGCAAGTTGCAGATCCTCCGGGAGAACTCTGCCAAGCTGGAGAACAACGGCGACCCGCTGGCGCGCGCAACCAGCAATGCCGAGTATATCTCGCAAGGTGAGTACGAGCGCCGCCTGACCTCGCTGCAGAAGGTGCGCAACGCCGCTATCGAAGCGGCACGCGAGGCGAACAAGGCCACCACCAGCCTTGAGCGCGCCACTCTGCTCCGCCCCGTTGAAGGCGGTCGCATCACGGGTCGCGTCGGAGAAGCACGCCCGGGTCACACGCACGCCGGCGTCGACATCGCAGTACCCGTCGGGACTCAGGTCCGCGCCCCCGCCGGCGGTGTCGTCGTCGAAGCCGGCCGCATGGGCGCCTACGGCAACGTCATCTTCATCGACCATGGCTCGGGCACCATCTCGCGCCTTGCTCACCTCAGCCAGATTGGCGTGAAAAAAGGCGACGTCGTCGAGCGCGGGCAGGACGTCGGTCTCTCCGGCAACACGGGGCGGAGCAGCGGTCCGCATCTGCATTATGAGGTGCGCCGCGGCGGCAAGGCCGTCGACCCATTCGGCAGCTATCCGACCGACGCGATCGGCACGCAGCAGAAGGCCCAGCGCTTGCAGGAGCAGGCCGCTCGTGCAGCCGAGAAGGCCGCGCGGGAGCAGCAGGAGCTTGCCGACTTCGGCGCTCGCTCCGCCGAATCGATCCAGCGTCTGAACGAGCGCTTCAACGAGCAGCCACGCCTTGTTGACCAGGCTGCTGCCGCAACGCGCAATTTGGACGCTATCGTCGCCGACCTCGAACAGCGGCAGCCGCCCGGCTTCGAGAAGATGATCGCCGATGCACAGACGGCAAAGGGCGTCGTGCAGGATGCGCTTGTTCGGCCGTTCGAGGATCTGGCGAAGTCGAGCGAGCGCCGCCTCGCTGTGCAGGCGGCACTTGCGTCCGGCAACCAGGACAAAGCCGACACGCTGCAGGAGGTTTACCGCCTCACCGACACCATCGGCAACCTGACCCAGGATCAGGTCGATTACGTCCGCAGCATCGTCGAGCACGAACGGGAACGCTCGCGTGAGTTGCAACGGCAGCAGGCGCTCTGGGAAGCGCAGCTTGAGGTTGTCGACACGGCGCGCCGCAGCATCACCGGCATGCTCTCTGGGCGGGGTAACAATCCCTTTAAGGAGATCACGCAGAGCCTCAAGGATCTGCAGGGCGCGAGGCTGTTCGATCAGCTGTTCGGCGACGTGTTCGACGATCTAGAGAACGAGCTGCGTGGGCGCTCGCCACTGGGCAAGGAGAGCCAGCGCTTCGCCGACGAGATGAGCGTCGCCACCAACGTGCTCGGCGAGTTCACGACCGGGCTGCGCGGCGCGATCGGCGGCGTGGCCGCAAACGACAATTCGGGACTCGGCCCTGTCGCTGACAACGCCAGCTTTGCCGAAGCTTTCTCGCGCATGATCAACAATCAAAGCGTCGGCTGGGACGGGCGGACGCTGCCACCCGGCGTGCTCTCACTGGCTGGCGGCAACAGTGGCGAAATCGTCGTCACAGCCAAGCTCGCGAAGCCATCTGTCATGGACATGGCCGACAAGATCGCCGGCGCTATGACCTCGCCGCTAACCGATGCGCTGTCGAAGGCATTCGGCACTGGCTTTGGTCAGATGATCGGCGGCGTGGTGCAGAGCGCGATCGCTGGCAAGCTGACCGGTGGCGACACGGGTGGCATCCTCGGCGGACTAAAGGGCATCGTCGACCAGACCGGTATTTTCGGCGGCGCCGGCGGTGGCGTTTCGGCTGCACTCGGCGGAGCGATGGCCGGTGCGCAGACCGGCACCATGGCGTCGGGCATCATGAAATCGCTCGGCATCAAGACGAGCCAGACCGGCGCGCAAATTGGCGGTGCCATCGGCAGCTTCATCCCGATCCCCGGCGGCGAGATCATCGGCTCGATCGCTGGCGGCCTGCTCGGCGGCCTCTTCAAGAAGACCAAGAAGGGCTATGCCAACAATATCATGATCGGCGCCGATGGCGACGCCAGCTACTCGACCAACGGCAACTCCGCGAGCCGCATCAAAGCAGGTGGCGAAGCGGCCGACAGCCTCGTCTCCGCGCTCGACAACATCGCCGACCAACTCGGCGGCGGCTTGCTCAACACGCTCAACCTCGGCTCGCTGGGGATGCGGAAGGACAAGTACACCTTCGACCCAACGCCGGGTAACAGCGCGGGCCGCCAGGAATTCGAGAGCCAGGAAGAAGCGGTGCGTGCCGCCATGGTCTACGCCATCGATAAGGGCGTCATCACCGGCATCCGCCAGAGCACGCAGCGGCTGCTCAGCGCGGGCGATGACCTCGACAAGGCACTGCAAGACGCGCTCACCTGGGAGAACGCGTTCAAGGAACTGCGCCGCTACAAGGACCCGCTCGGCGCGGCGATCGACGAGCTCAACACCGAGTTCAAGAAGCTGCTCGACCTCGGCACTCAGGCTGGTGCGTCGGTCGAAGAGATGGCGCAACTCGAAGAACTCTACGGCATCAAGCGCAACGAGATCGTAAAGGACAAGGCGAAGGAACTGACGTCCTCGCTAGCGGACCTGCTCGACGAGTTGACAGTCGGCGACAGCGGCCTTTCATTGCGCGATCGCCGCGCCAACGCGCTGTCGCAGTACAACCCGCTCAAGGATCGGGTCGCTGCCGGTGACACGTCGGCTTACGACGAGTACGCCGATGCGGCTCGCGCGCTGCTCGACATCGAACGCGATCTTTACGGCAGCCAGCAGAGCTACTTCGATCGCCTCAATGAGGTGACCGCGCTAACCAAGGACCGGATCGGCGCGGAGACCAACGTCGTCTCGATCGCCGAGAACCGCGAAAGCCCGTTCGATAGCGCCGGCAAGGTGAAGGACAGCGTTGACCGTCAGACCGATGTGCTGTCCTCGCAGTTGGACGCCATGAACATCAACATCGGGAATCTGCCCGCTCGGATCGCTGCTGCCATCGGCGGCGGTTCGGCGTCAGGCCCAGCCTTCTCGTTCTCGTCCTACTACTGATGCTCGGCTGCCTCGTCACCCTCTCCCCGCTGGATCCCGCCAGCGGGGCGCGGCAGACCGTGCGCATCTGCTCGGTGAACGACAGCCGTGTGACTGGCCTAGGCGGCCTCGAATGGGAGCCCTGCGTCACCAAGGCACCCAGCATCGGTGTGCAGTTCTGGAATGGCGACTTCGAGCAGGGCAACGACCCTGCGCAGGTGGCCCTCGCCTTCAACCTTGCGCAAGCTCGCAAGCGGTACCCGGTCGCGATCACGTCGGCCTGGATGGGCTGTCCGGTGGAAGTGCGCGTCGGCCGTGTCGGCGATCCCTATGCGCAGTGGCCGGTGCGCTTCGTTGGTAAGGTGACCGACTATGCCGGCGACGCATACCCGGCGATGAGCCTGCGGGCGGCGGTCGATCTCGAGCCGCTCAAGGCAAATGTGCTGACCGCCACCTATGCGGGGACGGGCGGCGCTGAGGGTGGCGCCGACCTCAAGAACCGGTTGAAGCCGCTGGCGCTAGGCCGCCCGCGCAATGTCGAGCCGGTGCTGATCGATGCGGTCAACAGCGTCTACCAGTTCAGCGGCTATGGACCGATCGAGGCGGTTGAGGCCCTGTTCGAGCGCGGCAGCCAGTTCGCGCCGGCAGTGGCCAACTATGCAAGCTACGCGACGCTCGTGGCGGCAGCCATCGCACCCGGACGCTGGGTGACCTGCCTGGCGCAAGGGTTGGTGCGCCTCGGTGCGCCGGCAGCGGGTGTGATCACCGGCGACATTCGCGGCCATGCCGTGGGCGGGGTAGCACCGCGCGGCGCTGGCGCCCTCGCCCTTCGTCTCGCGAGCATAGTTGGACTCGACGCCGGGCTGATCGCCGCGGCAGCGTTCAACGCGCTCGATGCCGAAGGCGCGTCGAACAGCGATTTGATGCTCACCGACCAGGTGACGCTGATCGATGCGGTGCGCCAGCTGGTGCTCCCCTGCAACTGGCAAGTGCTCGTTTCCAACTTGGGCGTGCTCACCGCCTTGAAGCCGAGCCTCGCGCCTGCGCCCACTCTGACCCTGCACGCGCAAGGCAAGGCGCTGCCGCTGGTCAAGTCGGTGGTCGAGCAGAGCGTCAGCTTGCCTTACTACCGGACCGTCATGGCGGCGCAGCGCAACTGGCGGCAGCAGAGCGCGGACGAGATCGCCTTCGAAGCGCCGCTGATTGACAAGGGCAACTACAACCCCGACGAGACGTATCGCGAAGGCAACTACGTCACGCTGACCGACGGCTCGCAGTGGCTCTACATCAACGCCACGCCGAGCAAGGGCCACGCTCCGCCGGTAGGCACCGGTGGCGACCAGTGGTGGGCGAACATGCGCCCCTCCACCACCGCCGACGACATTCGGTACTCCGATGGTCAAACGGTAGGCGAACTGCAGCCGGGCGAGGCCGGAGCCGACGTCACGGGCAACAATACGTCGAAGGACACAAACGCAGTCGGCGGAGTCGACGCCGACATTGTTCTTCAGCGGATCCAAGCGGTGCGCGAGGGGATCGATAACCTCGACGCCGACGTACAAGACATCATCGACAATGCCGAGCAGCTTAGACAGGAGGTAGACTCACTCTCTGTCTCCACATCGACAAACCAACTCACCAACAGCGACCTTGCCAACGGTAAGGCGGGCTGGGGTCTCATCACTGCAACGCCGCAGTCGTTCGTTTGGGGCGTGGATAATGCAGGGTTCGTCGTGCCCAACGAGCACTACTTTGGCTTGCTCTGCCTTGAGCAAAACGGCGATCGATCGGCAGACATCGTCAGCGACTGGATCGCCATCGACGCCGATCACTGGGCGCAGGCCTCTACCTATCTCGCGGCACGCGAATGCGTGAACAGCATCAGGCTTCAATGGGGCGATGGCGGCGCCAACTTCCTGGCGGAAGGTCCATCGAGCGAGACGGTCTACCACCCGTTCACGGGATGGGGAAACCTCGATGGCTTCAAGCGGGTATGGTGTAAAGCCAAGCGGCCGCCGAACGCGCGCTTCTACCGCGTTGTACTTGCAAAGGGATCGTTCCTCTCGAACTCAGGCAATTACCTGTCTTGGCTGTTCGCACTGCGTCCCATGCTGGCGACCTCGATCGATGAACCGAACGAGCCACTACCATATTCACCGCGGGGCGGCGGGGCCGGTTTGTCAGCAGCGGCCGCGCTGATCGAAGAGGTTCGCACCGTTGCTGTCAGCGCTGGTGAAGCAGCAGCGCAAATTCGTTCGCTTCTCCAGGTGGACGTAAGCGGCCAGAGCGCGCGTCTTTTGACCGTCGAGCAAGTTGCCGCCCGAGCCGACGACCGCACCTCAGGCGCTCGGTGGTCAAAGGAAGCGGTCGCAGGCAATGGTCGCGCTCAGCTGACGGTCTACGCCTTTGACAACAACGGCAATCTCATGTCCGGCGTCGACATCATCGGCGACCTGACGCTCAGCGGCAATTTGATCGTCTCGGGCTCGATCATCACGGGCAAGCTACAGCAGAACGCGGTGACGGCTACCAGCGCCATGACGCAGGCAGGCAATCTCGGTGCGGCATTCCAGCTCACACACCAACCGCGCAACTCTGAATCCACGTTGCAAATCACCGTCTCGGGCGTGGTTGATGTGCCGGCCGGTTCAGCGATCAGGGCATTGGGCGATCTCTACATCGGTGGAGTGCTGGTGAATGCCGGCATCCGCCTTGGCAAGAACAACCAGTCAAACACCTACAGCCTCACTCGCTTGTGGGGCGGCTCGAATGGGCCGGTGACCGTGAGGCTCGAGACCTCACAGGACGGCAGCAGCCCTGACGGGCCGGGCTACGTCGATTGCACCATCGTCATCACGGAGTTGAAGCGGTGACCGAATACTACGTGGTCTACGATATTGAGACGGGTGCCGAGGGGCACCGGGCGCAGGGGCCGGAAGGCGCCGCGATGGTGCAGACGCTACCTGAGGGCAAGGCGGCGATGATCATCCCGTTCGCTGCCTTCTACACCAGCCCTCTCGATCTCGACATCATCAAGGCCTCTTACGCCGCCTCGATCGATGCCGATGCCGACAAGGTGCGCTCGATGTTCATCACGAACACGCCAGGGCAGATGGCGACATACCTCGAGAAGGAAGTAGAAGCGCGTCGCGTGCTGGCCGGCGACACCAGCAACACCGTGTTTCTGAGCGCAGAAGCCGCAGCCATTGGGGTGAGCCTTGCCGATCTCGCCGCCGAGGTGGCGGCACAAGCCGATCAGTGGCGCCCGCTTGGGGCGGCGATCGAGGCGGCACGGCGGAAAGCCAAGGTCGACGTGGTCGCGGCGACGAACCTGGCGGAACTAGCCGCCGCGACAAAGATCGACTGGCAGGAAGTTGTAGCACCAGGGTCGGCTGAAATCGCCTCTGCCTAAATCGAGGACGGCATGAAGCTTAGTTATCTCGCCTCGGCAGCGGCTACGGCCGGTGCCGGTATTATCGCGCCCTCTGCGCCGGGCCTGTCTGGAGAGTTCCTGAAAGCAGCCGGAGTGACCATCCCGATGCCTGTGCTTGCCATGGGCCTGTGCTTCTCATCGGCCGCGGGCTTCATCGCCATGAGCTTCTCGCCGCCGGAGTACCGCATGGACAAGTGGGCAACGCTCTTCGCCGCGCTGCTCATGGGGCTGCTCACGGCCATCCTTCACCCCCACATCCCGTACGTGAAAGATCTGCCGGTCCAGGCCGCCATGATGATCGCAGGACTCGGGTCCAAGAAGGGCGTGGACCGGGTGCGCGACCTCGACTTCTCGCTGCCTTGGTCGAAGAAGGGCACCTGATGCTCGCCGCCATCAACGCCGTGATCGTGCTTGGCTACTTCGTGCTGATGTCGCTCCTGCTCGACCACGGCACGCATGCTGCCGAACCGCAGGTTAGGCGGCTGAAGTTCGCGTCTCTAGGTGTCGCGTTCATGTGCTTCGGCATCGGCCGCATGGGGTACGTGCCCCCGCCTCACGATCCCGATCAGTGGATCTTCGTCATGGGGCATTTCGCCATCCTGCTGTTCGGCGCGATCTACTTTTGGACGGGCTACCGCGACACTCACGCCGAGGACAAGGCCGGTATGCGACGCCAGGAAGAGGCGAAGATCAACGCCCTGGTGCGGCTCGTCGCCAAGCGGATTGAAGAAGAGAAAGACTAACAGCTAAGCTGTTGAAGGCCCTTCGCGATCTTCCACCCGTCATCCCAGGCGATAACTTTGTCAGCCCAAATCTTGATCGGCTCTCCAGTCATGCGCGGGAACTCGGACTCGTCAAGGAACGGATTATCTAACTGGCTCAGGCCAATCGCAGCCGCGGACGCTCCCGCAGAAACAAGCATGTGACGCATAAATACCCCCTGCCGCCTGCACTAAGAGCGACAAGTTAAGCCTGCCCAACGGGTCAGAGTTAAAGCGGCGCTAAAGTCGCGAGCCGCAACTGTACCTAAATTGCTGGAAGGATCTTCTGATGACCTATGCTCTGGGCCAGCGCTCGCTGGCGCGGCTCGAAGGCGTGCATCCCGTTCTCGTCGCCGTGGTGAAGCGCGCGATCGAGATCAGCACGCAGGACTTTGGCGTCTACGAAGGCGTCCGCACGATGGAGCGCCAGCGCAAGCTGGTGGCGAGCGGCGCGTCCAAGACGCTGAACTCGATGCACATCCCGGCCGTCGATCGGCTCGGCAACACCACCGAGCGCCTCGGGCATGCCGTGGATCTGGTGCCTTGGATCGACGGCGAGTTCCGATGGGAGTGGGGGCCTTGCTACGCCATCGCGTTCGCGGTGCGCACCGCTGCCGCCCAGCTCGACGTCGCCGACAAGATGAACTGGGGCGGCGTCTGGGATCGCTGGATGAGCGACCTGCCCGGCACTGAGGCCGGCATCAAGCTCGCCGTCAAGCAGTATGCCGCGCGTCACCCCGGCGTGGATTTCCTCGACGGCCCGCACTTCCAGATCGGTCGCAAGGGATGAACCGGCTCCTTTCTCCCATTCTCGCTGACTATGGTGAACATGCGGTCGGCTTCTGGTGTCCTGGCTGCAAGTCTTCGCATGTGCTGGCAATTAGCGGAGCCGGCGCGATTTGGGGCTGGAACCGGGACGTGGACCGTCCGACGTTCACGCCCTCAGTTCTCTTTCGCACCGGCCATCACATCCCGAGCCAAGTAGGAAAGCGCTGCTGGTGTGACGCTAATCGTGAGCGTGTAGAAGAGGGCAAGGAACCCTACGGCTTTACCTGCGACATCTGCCATTCGTTTGTGACGGAAGGGCGCATCGCGTTCCTCAGCGACAGCACCCATGCGCTTGCAGGCCAGACCGTCGATCTACCGGAGTGGCCGATATGACCGCTCGCGAGCAACTGATCGCGTATCTCGCGACCCTGGGCACGCTGGCCTTTATCTTCGGTGCTGCGCTGTTCGCGGCGGGGCACAGCGTCACCGTTAACGAGGCCTTTGGGATGGGAACCATCACTGGAGGCCTGATCGGCGTCTTGCGCATCCCGTCGATCGGCAAAGTGACCGTCGACAATCCGCCGAGCGATCCGGTGCCGACAACAGCCACCCCCATCAGCAGCCCGAACCCACCGGCAAACGACGGAGAACAAGCATGAAGATCAACATCGGCAAGCTGCTCGGCGCAGCGGTCAAGGTCGTCAAGAAGAACCCGAGCCTCGTCATCAGTGCGGTCACCGCACTCGGCCCGGTCGTGCAGGCGATCAAGGCCGAGACGAAGAAGCCGCGGCTCTAACCACCGCTGATTTGGCCGCTCTGGCCGCACACCCACGAAAGGATCTCGATCCATGGCTGCCAACTCCCCGAACTTCGCTCCCACCGACACCTGGCAGGACCTCTACGCTCAGGCGGGCTACACCGGCCTCGCGAACCAGAAGGTGACAGTCCAGACCGTCGCGCGTGGCGCGGTCAAGCTCTACGCGGGCGGCACCACACCGCCGGCCGATACAGAGCAAGGCTTCACTCTGGCGGCTGGCCAAAGCTGGACCGGCACGACCGATCACCTCTGGCTGCGCGGCACCTCGCGCGTCGCCGTTGGCGTGGAGGACTGATCGATGGGCCTCTCTCAGAGCATCAATTCACGTGATGCCGGTGGTGCCTCGGCCAAGCAGCGTACAGCTACCGGTCCGGGTCCCGTTGCGGTTCTCTCGCGCTCGCTCGGGCCGGGTTCGACGATCGCGCTTCGCAGCGGCTCGAACGCAAACCTGACGCTCAGCAATAACGTCATCAGCGCCACGTCGGCCCTTGCGGCGGGTGTAAGCCAAGTCGCATTGATCCGGGAGTCGATCGGGTCTGGAGCGGCGTTGCTGGCGCTCGAATACGGCGTGACGATTACCGGTGCATTGGCAACGTCCACTCCGTCGCCTACGCCTGGCCCAGGCTCGGCAATTGGAGAGTCTTTCGCCTTCGTTGCTCCATCGAGTGCAGCAATCGGCGACACGCTCAGTTACGTGCCTAACAAGAGCGCAGGTTCAACCCTCGCCGTCGTTCCGAGCGATGGATCGGTGACTGTCTCCGGCTCCGATTTGAACGGATGGACGGTAAAGCGGGGCTCGGGCGCACTCAGCACCTCTTACTCTCTGCGCGAGACCAAATCTGATGGGTCGCTTGTCGACTATCCGATGGCGATTACGCAGGGCAACACCAACCTCGACGCCCTACTACCTTGGGGCGTGAACTTCGGTGCTGGGGCAGGCGGCAGTTCTGCTGTTCCTGGCACCATCGGCTTCAATTACAACTACGGCACCACGGCGCAGGTCGACATGGCCTACTTCTATGGGTCACGCCTGTTCCGCACCCCCTTCCTTGAGGAGCGGGTGTTGACAACTGCCACTGGCGGGACGGTCACAAGCCAATACACATCGGGCTTGAAGCCGATCATCGAGAAGATCTTGTCACTTCCTGGAACCAAGGTGATTCCCGACCCGCATAGCTACGGCACGTTTTTCAACGCGAAGCTCAAGTCGGACCAAGTCGCAAATGTTGTCGCGATGTGGAACACCGTCTTCGGCGAGTACAAAGGCAACGCGCGGTTCATTCCCTCCATGCAGAATGAACCGCATGGTGCCTTCACTGTGGACGAGTTCACCGGCACCGCCTCAGAAATTGTCGCTCAACGAGCGGCCGCTTGGTGGCAGGTGGTGAACCAATGGATCGCGGCGATGCGGGCGGCTGGTTGGACGCAGAAGCTGATCGTGCCGGGCATGTTCTATCAATCAGCGGAGGACTGGGTAGCCGAAGGCAACGCCGCTGGCGCGCTTACCGTTACAGACCCCGACGTCATTATCGAATGCCATCAATACGTGGATGGTGGCGCGGGCGCATCGACGACCGTTCTGGCCAACTCACAGAACCGCTTCGATGCCATCTTCGCAGCCGCGCGGGCGGGCGGTTACAAGGTTCATATCGGCGAAACGGCAGTTCCAAATACAACGGCTGGCGATGCCCTTCTTCCGTTGCTGTATGAGAAGTTCGAGGCGAACCGCGACGTTCTTTTCGGGGTTACGCTGTGGTCGTATAATACGCAGCAACCCCTGTCGAACTACTTTGCCGGACTGCTGGAGGATAAACCACTCCGTCCGTCAGCGTTGCTGTTGAAGCATTATGACGTTCGTCGAGCAACGACCCCCGGCTTTGTGTCGACCCCACAGCACCCCGAAGAGGCCGTTATCTCGCCTCCAAACACGGCGGTGCGGTCGACGTACAGCTTCACCAAGCAGGGCATGATCACGGGTCCGAATGCCGTCATGTCGGCTCGTACCCCCGACAGCAACGGGCCATACTTCCCGACCAAGCCTCTTCATCACCCGAGCGCAGCCTATCCTGACCGTCACCTCGCGTTCTATACGACTGACCACGACGACTCGTTGAAGGGGCCAGCTCCCTACGCAGGAACTGGCGGCTTCTATGTCCTTGTCTGCGTCGCCAAACCAGGCATTCCAGCCAACTGGAAGGTTTATGCCGACGCTGTCGCGGCGGGGTGGCTCGACGACATTCCGAACAAGCCTGCTGCAGAGCCGATCTACATCGGCCCATTCTCTCCAACCACTCTCGTTCAAGCGGAAACGGCTTGCATCCACTGGGTGCCGGAAGCAGGCAAGTGGGTCGCCACCTATCAGGTGACGGGCGGCTACAGCAAATACGCTAACGGTGCGAATTACATTAATCAGGGCACGATTATGGCAACTTCGTCCGACCTTTTGAACTGGTCGGGCAATGACATTTGCGTAACTCCGCTGGCTGCTAACGAACTAGGTAACGGTCATTGCGGCTACTTCATGTGGGGCAAGAATCCCTTCCCAGGCTTGATCAACCCGGCCACGGGAGAGCCATGGAAGTATGTCGGTTATGGCAGCATGGGCGGCGGCGGTGCCACGCCGGAAGCGCAATGGGGCAGCGATAATCCTGGTGTTCAACCGACTGGCCCCGGCAATCCGACGCCGTGGACGATGCTCACTCGCATTAGTCCGTGGCTCGGCCGTGCGGCGCCGAACTTCCCGAACTCTAACTCAAACACCAACCGGCTCGTGACGCGCTGGCTGGATTTAGAGAGCTTCCGCCCCACACGGCAGGGCTACGCAGGCTTGATGACCGGCGGACCTGCAAGCGCGGGCGCGGGCGGGAGCAACCGCTCCGTCTGGGAGGTCCTTATGGACGACAAGGGGCGTGAAATGCTTGGCCGCCCTCAGTTGTCGCTCACCTACGGCGGTGGCGCTGGTACATATTCCAACACCAGTGCACATGCCATGAACATTGCTGATTTTGAGAATGAGCGCGTCGGGCTTTTTGAAGGTCAGGGTAATGGTAAGAATGCCATCGGCGTTGCCACCTCGCCTAAGCGCAATCCCCAGAACACTTGGTTCAATGCGCTTGATCCTGTGCTTCCTCTCGACTTCGGAGAGGTGGTTCGTTCGCTTAAGGGTGCTTCAGCAATCCCCAGCGGCTTCAGCCCTGTCACGGCCGGGTCGCCTGCTGCCCCCACGTTTGACGCCAACGGTATGACCGTGACGCTGACCGCCGGTCAAGAATACTACCTCATCGACGATGTTGGGTTTGTTCCGGCAAACACCGACTACATAGACGTGTTCATTGAAGACTGGATCAGCACCAACAGCGGCGGTGCCCGCATTCCTTACATCGGTTACATTCGCGAGAAAGACGTTCGTGCAAATATGCAGAACGGCGTGTTTATGACCAACGGTGAAGGTACGGGCGTTTATCCGCTCCTTACTGGTCTGGTAAACGGCACTGCTGTCAACGGCGGCGATTGGGGCGACCACTACGAAGGTATCGGCTATACAGCGGGGAATTCGGGCGTTGCAGTGGAACTCAAGGATATCGGCATCCGCTGGTTCCCGAAGGTCACTACTGCGAACAAGAGCCTATTCGGACTCGGCCTTGGGCGCACCGAAGTTTGGACCGACACCGCTAACGTCACCTCCGGCCTTGATCTGACACAGCGCTACTACGTGGTCATCGGCTTCAAGGGCATGGCCGGAACCGCCAAGGAACGCATCGGCAAGATCACGGTCCGCAAGAAAGAAACCGTGGTCGGTACTGGGTCCGCCGACACTACGCCGGATGGATTTGGCTTCACCGATGTAACCGGCGCTGCACTCAACACGGTCTACGAGAGCAACACCATCACTATAGCGGGTATCGACTCTCCGTCCGCTCTGGCAATCGCCGGAGGCCAATACTCCAAGAACGGCGGTGCGTACGCGTCTGGCCCAACCACGGTAGTCAATGGGAACACGATCAAGGTTCGTGGGACCAGTTCGTCCGCAAGCAGCACCGCCGTCAATGTAGTGCTCACGATCGGCGGGGTCTCGGATACCTATACCATCACCACGGCCGCTGCTGCTGGGGTTCTGGTGTCCGATTCCTTCACCGGAGCGGATGGCACTGCCGCCACGGCTCACACGCCGGAAACCGGCCCGGCACCTATAAAGCACATCACGTCCAGCCCTGCGGATGCCGTGATCCAAGGCGGTCGTGTCGCTTGCGGAGCTAACGGTGCGCCACGCCTCGTTTATCCTGTCACGCCTTCAACGCCGAACTATGAGATCGAATGCGACTTCGCATTCCTCGATCTTACCGGGGACGGTGGCCTAAACGTGCGCGGATCCACTGACGGAACGACCGCTACCTATGTCAGGTTCGCGTGGATACCTGGCACGGGATGGCGCATCACTCGTTATACTCCTTCTGCTGCGGCGGTTGGTTCGGCAAGCCTGACACCGGCACCTGCTGCGGGACAGACATGGCGTGCTAAGCTGCGTTGTCAAAACGATGCAGGCAACGCGAACGCGACATTCACGGCATGGGTGAAGGGACCTAGCGACGCAGACTTTGTTCAAGTCGCGACAGGAACAAGCAATGCAGCAAGTATTCTACCCACCGGCCGCCCTGGCTTTGATTGGCGTACCGCCACGGCATTGAATGCGGGCGTTCAGATCGACAACGTAATCGTCAGGGAGATTTAATAAGCAGGCATGCCTCGTTCTGAGCGGCTTAGTAACCGCTCAGAACGTAAGCCACGTGACCCGGTCCGCCTCCGCTAACGCGATCTGCTCACAGGAGCTTGGTACCATTGATGCGAGCGCCTACGCTCGGGAAACTACGGAGCCGCTTCATGAAGAACCTCATCATCGCCATCTTCGCTCTGATCGTCGGCCCAGCCACAGCGCAAACCTTCACCAGCGCCGAACCACTTCCTGTTGGGGCACCAATTGCCGACTGCGGCCGAAAGGGAGACCTGTACCGCTACGGCGCCGGCAAGTGCCCTGACCCGCTGTTCGGTGCCAATCTCTCGGGCGCGGAGGCCAGTGGCGGCGATGCCGTGCGGCCCACGCTCGACGACCTCAAGCTCTACATCGACCGCTATGGCTTCAAGCTGATCCGCTATCCGTTCAAGCCGGACCGGATGACGCCAGCACGTATCGCAGAGTTGCGTACTCTGACCGACTATGCACGCTCTAAAGGCGTGCCGATGATCCTGGACGCGCACACGTACAAGTGGCTTCCGCCTGGCGAAATGGTCGCCCAGTGGACAGCGTTTGCTCCGCACTTCCCCGACGACGGCTCGGTCATTCTCGACCTCGTGAACGAGCCAAAGGGTTTCGACGATCCGATCGAGACCAACGACTTCGTGCAGTGGGCGCGTGATACAAACGTTATCATCGCTGGCCTGCGCGCGAACGGCATAAAGCATCCGATCGCTATCGAGTACCCGCAGTGGTCCGCCAGCTTTCGCTTTGACAAAGGCGAGGGTCCCGCGCCGTCTCACTGCGGCAGCGCAGGGTGCGCACTGGACCGCATCGGCGGATTGAAAGACCCGCTGAACCTTACCTTCATCAACGCGCACCGCTACTTCGACTACGGCTCATCGGGCACGCGGAAGGACTGCCGCGCCGTAACCAGCAAGTGGGTCCAGTTTGCAGCGCAGCTCCGAAAGCGTGGGCTCAAGGCGTACATCACAGAAGCCGCATTCGGCTCCAGCTCTAGCGTGCACACGACCTGTGTAGCTGTGGGCAAGGAAGCCATTGCCGCGCTCAAGGCCAACTCGGACGTGCTGCTCGGGATCACCTGGTGGGGCGGCGGGCGCATTTGGCCCGAGAGCTACATTTTCAAGATCGATCCGCCCAAGACCACGCGCTTCACCGCGCCGGTGCCTGACTATGTGCGTCGACTGACTGGCGCTGAATGACGGCCCCTCCCGGCCTAATTCCGACGACCCGCGTTCAGATCGACAACTCCAAAGCGACGGCTCTGTGATTCCCGTTGGCTGATCCACCGCTTGCCGAGATTGCTAAATGCAGTCTCGGCATAGCGGTAAGAGAGCCAGGCAACAGGCAAGGTGACCATGATCCCTACGGCTGTCACCACCGCGAACCGACCGTATCCGGTGATGCTGTCGTGCATGGCGAGATCGATTTGCTTGAGCACAAGAAAGTGCAGCAGGTAGGCTGAGAAGCTAATCTGACCGACCCAAACAGTCAGTCGGTTCACAATGAGAACCGAGGGTGTCGCAACAAGACTCATCGCCAGGAGCAGGAACCCGCCAGTGGTCCAGTAGTGGCTGGGCACGATCGGCAAGGCATTGGTGAAGCCGATCAGCGCCATTGCTACAGCGGCCATCAGCAACCCTAGGTTCGCACTTTGAGTAGTCAGTCCATTCGGATTGCTCTGCACCCAGTAGTAAAGGATCATGCCGAAGCCGAAGCATGGCAGCTGGCTCGGGAAACTCCGAAACCAGTATTGATCGATCCCAGGCACAGCGTCCGCGCCTGTTGATATAAAGATGGCGCCGAAGACGAGGCTAGCGGCTGTGAAAGCCATGGCGTCGCGCAGACTTTTGACAACCCAAAACCATAGCGGCGTGGTAAGGTAGAAGAGAACTTCAACACTTATTGACCATCCGCCTGGGACCACTGAACTTGTAGCAGATGGTACTAGGACGTTCGTAAGCGTGAGATGCAACGGGTAGTGCCAAAGCTCTGGGCCATCTTTCCATCCGCGAGAGGCGAGCCCGTACACCGCGGTGTAAAGCACGATGCCCAACCAGTACATGGGCACGATCCGCATCAGTCTGCGGGTGAAGAAGTTCTTGGTTGGGAAAGTCTCACGTTCGAGGGCGCGCTTATACGTTAGAAAGATCGTGAAGGCGCTCACGATAAAGAAAAGCTGAACGCCACGACCGCCGAACTCGACAACCCGGCCAGGCACACCGCCCAATTTAGTCAGAGATCCGGCATGAGTAACAATGACGCCCAAGATCGCCCAACCGCGAAGGGCGTCGATGTAGGCAAAGCGATCATGTTTCACTGCGCGGAACCCCCCGATTCAAAGGCTCCTTAGCAGCTTTCGTGACGATGCGCCACGCACCTCTTTCAATAGCCCACGTTGGGCAAACCACGGAGAAGTACCATGAAGAAGATTGCACTCGCCGCTTTCGCGAGCGCCGCCGCGCTGGCCGCTCTCGCCTCGCCTGCCCTCGCGATGGAAACGAAGCGAAGCTCTGCACCTGCAGCCGAGCCGAGCCGCGAGCTGCTGGCTCTCCAGGCCCGCATGCAGACCCTTGTGGACGCCTGGAACGCCGAACCTGGCACGCGCGACGCCGTGAAGACCGATTTCACGCGTGCGCAGAACGCTTACTCGAACGCTCGAACGGCCGACCAGAAGCACGACACTGCGGCCTTCGATCGTCAGGTCGCTGCTTTCGGCCCCGCGTATGACAAGGTCTGTGCCAGCCTGAGCGGCTGCTGAGAATAACGGGGTCGCTCGGCTAAATGGGTGGCCCCTTCTCTTATATTCAGAGGCTAGCCCCTGCATGCTGCCACCGCGTCGGTTTCCAATGCGCTTCGCGAAGCCAGCGGGTCGAAGGCTGCAAGCGTTCAGCTGCGCCGGGACGTTGCGGTTTTCCGCCCGGAAGCTATGACTGCCGGACCATCGTGAGCGGAGCTACAAATGTCCGAGGCGTTTTTCGAACTGGCACGGGAACTCGGCTTCGAAGTCTGGCCGCATGACGATGATGATGATGTAATCACCGCATTGCACCGCTTCTACGGAGCGAACCAAGCTCGACTTCAAGACGGATCCAAAAACGGCGGCGACATGGTTGTTGATGTCTTTGTTCTGGACCATCCCGATCTTAACGCCTTTGCGGTTTCACTTCCTGATGAAGATGTGATCGCGCTTTTTAAAGGCATGTTTCCTCTGCTAAAAAACACCATGCGCGGCCTTGTTAACAATGGACTCTTTGCGTCTGGTGGGATCAGCGACGACAACCCACCCTTTCAATTTGCGATCCCGGCTCGGTCGGCCGTGTACGGACATTCCTATAACGAACTTCCAAAGCTTGCAAAACCAAAGCACGAAGAGTTGGCCAGCGACTTGTATGGTCTGACCGTTCAGTACATCCTGAGTCACGAACTCGCGCATATTTACAACGGCCATTGCGATTGGGCCGGACAGCGGCAGCGCCTAGCTTTGATCAGCGAGATGAGTTCCGAGAAGATTGGCGTTCATAGCGGGCTTGAGCGAGAGACCTTGGAGTGGGACGCGGATTGTTGGGCAATCCAGCACTTGCTCCAAATTGTATTGCACCCAGACGTTCAAATCGTAGACGGCATTAGCGCGTGGTCTCTTAAAGAAAGTCCATGGGGACCGATCGACCATGCACTGAAAATGGTGCTAGTGGCGGTATTAACTTGTGCTCGTTTCTGGTCGCTTAACGATAGTTCTGATTACACAGACCCCACCCCGCGCGAGCACCCTCACCCGTACTTCCGAGCTCTGACAGCATTCGGCCAAATCGACCATGTATTGTACTTCCGCACCGGGCAAAAGCACACGCAGATGGTTGCACGTGTATGGAACGAGACTATGGACGCGTTCGCTTCATCCTGGATGGAGCTCTTTCCAGAAGCTGCTAAAGAGCCAGCTTTTCTGGCTGACCCCGCGATCCACGACGTCTACACTAGCAGGTTGAAAGACTACGCACGCACGTGGGCAGCGATGCATGACGAACTGGATAGAGTGAAGCGTGGTGGCCGCCTCGCGCCAGCCATTCCCAAGCCTCACCCTGCGTACCCTGCTCGTGACGTATCGGGGTAAGTCGATTGTTGAGTCGAGATATAAGACCTCTGGAGCGCTACTGCCGGGACGGAGCGCGATCACGTCGTGTCATCGCGATTGAAGATGGTCAGGTAGTTTACGTTGTCGATGGCTTGCTGAGCCAACGACCCTTTCGTATTCCCCTCGCGGAATTTGCGCGCTGGGCAGAGCGCCGCAACTCTTGATGCAGCAACCCCGGTCCTCTGTCGCCTCCAACCAAGATGGCGCGCTGCGCGGCTCGTAGAGCAGCTAGACGACCCGTGGCTCTGCTGCGTCTGCCGTGGTTCAAAAAGTCGCACCCCGCCTGAAAGCTAGGCTGCGCCTTTCCCATACGTTTTTGGAGCACCGCAAATGCCCGCCACCCCTGCCCGCATTGGCTTCATCCTGGAGCCATACCGCCGAGCCGTGTCCGAGACCGCCAGCACCAAGGCGCGCCACGGCAACCTCGCCCGTCAGAGCGCCGACCCGATCGACAGCTGGTTCGCCAGCTTGGCCGATGCCCAGCTGCGCGCCGATCAGCGCCAGGCCCTGTTCTCTCCCGAGCGTCGCCGCTTCGACATCGTCACGAGCGAAGTCGAGGGCCTGGATGCCCTACTCGCCTCCGAACAGGCCCTTACCGCCACGCTGGTCGACGAGGAGCGTGGTCTCAACAAGCCTATGCTCATCACCGCCCTGACGCTCGATCTCGATGCGCAGCGGGCGCAATTCTCTCTCTGGGGTTGATCCATGGTCGCTTTGCGCAAGCCGTTCTTCGTGGTGCCAGTGTTCCTGTCGAACCTCTCGGCGAGCGACTCACGGGCCGGATTCCCGCCGTCCAATGTGGCCCGTCTGGACGTCATGGGGCTGGTGTGGTCATGCCCTGGGCCGTCTGGCGGTTGGATAGCTGGTCAAATGCCTGCAAACTCGTCCATCGATTTCCTCTCGATGGTAAACGGCGGCATCTACACCAACAGCGTCTACCGTCTCAGGCTCGGTGATAGCCTGGAGGAGGTCACGGGTAGCAGCGCAAAGTATGACAACCTTTCAACGCCCTACCTTGATGGAGGGCACACCGGGCAAGCGGACGGTCGTTATCACTCACACCTGGAGCTGCCATCGCCTGTCAGCGCGTCATGGTTTCGCATCGACTTCGGCGGTATGGGCGGCCCGTTCGAGCTTGGCGGCATCGTCCTGGGCAAAAAGCTTGAGCCGAGCCGGTTCTACGACAAGGACTTCGAACGGGGCAGCGAGGATTTGGGCAGCGTGGAGCTCAACCGCTTCGCCGTGCCTGACTACACGCCAGGTGCCAAGCTGCGGACGCTGAGCTTCACCCTCTCATGGCTGAACGAGGCGGAGTACGAGCTGACCTTTGCCCCGTTCTTTGAGCTTCTCGGCACGACCAGCGTCGTGTTCTGCTGCTTCGATCCAGCGCTAAGCCCGTACCGCCAGAACCGGACCTATCTAGGCTGGCTGCGCAATCCGCCGTTCGCCCGAGGCGGCGCCAAACCGCGCAACATGTCGATGGAGTTCCAGATCAGGTCTCTCATCTGAGGCCTGCCAAGCTCGGGTGGCGCATGCCCGAGAGCGGGGGCGGTGGCTAGTGGACCGGCTGCCGTCCCCGCGTTATCGCCTATGTGGCGATCACCGGTCTGGTGATGTTCGTAGCAGTTCCAGCAGTCTCGGCTAGCGCGGTGTCGATCATCGTCTGCCAGCAAGCCGTCATGTCGACCGAGCACGGTAATGCGTCGGCCGCAGCGAGCATCGCATGGCTAGGCGTCCGGATTGCCGTGAGCACGGCGATCACCTCAGGCAGGTAGTCCTGCCACATAGGCTTGCCGTTCATGGTGATGTTCTGCGGATGGCCGTCCAGCTTGCACAAGGCTCGCGCGGCGTTTTCGTGTGGCGGCTTCATGCAATCTCCATCGTCAGCTTCCACAGACCTGCGCACGATATTCGCGCCGCACCAAGCTATCGGCGATAATTGGATCGGAGCTTTCTGGCAGCTCTGATTGCGCGCTCGCAAGGTGCACCTCCTCCACGAGAGACTCAAGCAATTGGCTCACATCGGCATAAGGCCGCTGCCCCAGCTTGATCGCACGCAGTTCGGCCGCGTCCGGGCGCGGGAACGTAATCTGGCCCGTGTTCAGCAACTCGATCGCCTGACGCGCCACCCGCACGGCATGGCTCATCGCCTTCCAGTCGATACCTTCGTTCGACATCGCGGCCCGCGCCCGCTCACCGTAGTTCTCCCAAACCTTCTCGTAGACCTTGGTTGCCTCGCCGATGCTCGAGGTTATCGGCATAGCGCGATCGCAGCAGCGGATGTGCCAGAGATCGGCGCCGTTCGGGCTGGGAATGTTCACCCACTCGGCATGCTCGTGCCGCTCGGCGAAGTCCTGCAGAATGTAGTCGATCTCGCGCAGCTTGGCGGCCGGTGATCCCAACTGCAACTGCCGCAGGCGGAGCACATCGATCAGCGCTTTGACCGCGCTCATCCGCGAGCCCTTGATGCCGTACTTGGCGGCCTGGCGGACGCAGTAGCCCACGAACCCTTTGCATTGCCGATTCAACAGCTGCCGGCCGACTGTCCGCACCTCACTCCAGCGCGGATCGGCGTCGGCGACCGGCGCGAACAGGATCTCGGTCGCAACCGTGTCGCCCTTCATCAGCATGTCGAAAAACTTTTGGAGCGAGTAGCTGTCGCTGTCGATTGCGCTCGCGTCGTTCTTGTTCGTGCCGGCGGCTTTTGACGTCACCCCGGTGTTAATGACGTTCTCGGCGCGGCCCATGACGATCCCCTCGCCGCTGGGCAGGTGCACGCCCTTGAAGTCCTGGTCGGATAATGGCGTCGATGTGCCGTAGAGGTGCGACCCGTGCGCGATCCTGACGAGCTGGACGACCGGCTTCATGGTCGGAAGCCGATGCTGGTCTGGGCATCCGCCACGAGGCGCCGCGCTTCGGCATACAGGCCAGGATCGCCATCGCGCATCGCATCGAGGATCCGCACCTTCTCACGCAGGTAGACGAAGGCAAACCCGCGATCGTGAGCGACGATCGACCGGCTGTTGCTGATCAGGTCCGCCAACTTCACCGTCTGCCCCTCCGGTGAGATTGTGCCCAAGCGTGCCGCTTCTGCCGCCTTGCGCGTGGCCCGGTTGCCCTTGTGGCATTGGTCTGTCAGTTCCAGCACCAGCTTGCCCACGGCGGGGCCGAACTCGTGCTCGATGTCCTCCTGCGTCACAGGAGTATCCTCGACCGTGTCGTGCAGCAGCGCCGCGGCCAGCATCTCGTCGGTATGGTGCGCAGCCGTTCGCACGATCTCCATGACCTCGATCGGGTGGTTGATGTACGGCTCGCCCGTGTACTTGCGCACGTGGTTGATGCTGCCGTGAGCCTCGGTGGCAAAGGCGAGTGCTCGCTGCACGAGATTCGATCCATCCTTCGTCATGCCGCTGCCTTCCACTTGCCGGCGTTCGCCTGCTTCACCTTGAGCCACGATGATGTGCGAGAGCAGATATACGGCGCTGCTGCATCCTTCAGCATTAATCCCTCACCATCCTGTGCCCACACCCGCTGAGCTTCGGTCAGAACCTGAGCGTCGTCGAAGAGCCAGGTGTCTGCGACTAGCTGCACGCAGCCCGCCTCGTCAGCACCGTGGCTGCCCTCACGCCATTCCCATGTGTCAGCGGGCATCTGCTCAACCAAGCCCGCGAGCAATGCCTTGCGCTCTATCAGCGGCGTTTCCGCACCCCCTGCCCGCCACTGCGCCTCAGCCATAACATCGAACAGGTGGAGCGTGCCATCTACCCCGCCTTTGCGGTAACCGCGCTCGAACCACTGCTTGGTGGCTGCCAGCGTACCGTCCACCACCACTTCACCGTCTATGAACAGGTTTTCCCCAGCCTGCTCCTCTATGAGCATGAGGCGGTGCAAGATGTGGTCGGCGCCTTCGAGTGGCATGCCGTTGCGTGACCAGAGGCGGGGCTTGCCGTCGAGGCCTCGGAAGTAGAGGCAGCGCCAGCCATCCCACTTGCGCTCTGCGAGGACGCCGCCTTCTGGCACGAACCCATCCCAGTCACGGGCGAGTTGGCACAACTGGGTCATCGACGACCACCATGCTGACGTGCGATGCGCTTCAGGCGTTGCCGCTCTTCCCATGCGGCGATGTGAGCGACGGGCACGCCATCGAAGTAAGCGGCCTCGGAGTAGAGCGTGCCGCCTTGCAGCTTGAGCGATGAATTATGTTCGGGCAATTGGCTCACAGCCATCGAATCCTCCTAGTGGGTTCGGTTGGTCAGGGCAGGTTCGGCGTTGGCGCGTCGTTCCTGCCCGCTGCTCATGTGAGCGCGTGATACGCTACATGCAACAGTAATCCGTAGTATCGCGCGAGAAAAACGCGGGTCCTACCTGGGCTGGTTCAAAAAGGTAAGCGCATAAGGACCGCGAAACCTACCCGACACCCACTTGTTACTAATTTCCACAGTTAGAAGTATGTGTTTCAGCGATCCTTTGCTGGCACGAACTTATTTGTCTTCTCTCGGCGCTCGCCATGACGCGTGTGATATCCGAGTTCTCGTTCTGCTTGTTTTCGCGCCGCTGCTGCGTCCTCAAGCCGGGCGAACGCTCCCAGGCTCTTCGTTCGGCCATTTTCGCCAATGAAGGCCTGCCATTTCCCGTGCACTTTGTTCCATGAAACGCCAGGCACACCGCTCCTGTTAGCTTTGCTCAGGCGGCAGTTACGCTGGACCTGCACGTGCGGGACGTCGGAGAGATTGTTGATACGGATGTTGCTGGCATCGCCGTCTGCATGACCGATCTGGTGGGTCGGCCACACCCCATGGTGAATGGCCCAAGCAACACGATTGGCCTTGAAGTAACGCCGAAAAATCGTTCCCTGCCTGTATCCACCGCCATCTAGACCTATGAAGGCCTCCTTTCCTGCGAACTGCGCGTTCCACTTGGCGCAGGTGCGATGTGGGTGCTTGCCGCCCCGCGCGACAAACAACGCGAGAGGGCGCTCTCGCCAGATTAGAGAGCCGGTGTCCGGATTATACTCAAGGAGTTGACGCAGTTCTTCAGGCGTCGGTAGGGGCGCGTTAGCCATGGCGAGTCCTATTCGCTGTTGGTCAGGACCGGATCGAGGTAGCCGCCTCTTTCCGGTCCGATCTAGCTAGCACAGCGTAGCCCTGAACGACAGCCTGTTCCCCAATCGTTCTCACAGGGTTATGCTGGCGGCATGCCTGAGTCTGACGCCCCCTTCCCCGAAGTCCTCACCCGCGATCAGCTGCGCTTCGAGATCAAGTTCGGGCTTCAGCAGGTCGGCAAGTGCGTCATCCGCGACTGGGCCAGCTCCAACCGCGAGAAAGCTGAGCAGGCGCGCGGCGCCGTGATCGACAGCGTCCTAGTACGCTTCGACAAGCTCCAGGTCCGAGCGCCTGCGCCGGCCGAGCCGATCTTCCGCGACAAGGTCAAGTCGTCATGAGCCGCTGCCGCATCTGCACGTCCAACGACATCGAGGCGCTGGTCGAGGAAGTCGCCGAGGCCATGTGGCTGACGCAGGAAACTGCCGATCCCGCCAACGAGTGGCGGCCGTGGGAGAAGGCTGGCCCCTACTGGCAGCGCATCATGCGCGAGTACGCCAACGCTACGGTGAAGGTGCTCTCAGCCGAGCACGCCGCGCATCAGTAGGGCAGATCGATCTCAGCCCAGAACGTCGGCGCCGCAGCGGCCAGCCACAGGATGCCGTCGGTCTCGTCATCCGTTTCGTTGGTCGCCCACATGCCCTCGTCATCGTCCCAGCGCGCGAGGTGAAGCTCGTACGGGAAGTCCGGGTCCGTCCGTCCGCTTGCCAAGCGGTTCGGCACCGCCAGCAGCACCTGATCACCGTTGAAGGGAAGCGCCGAGCCGCGCTCCGGAAGCTTCTGCCAGTCGATCGCCATGTCCAAACCCCTCATGCGTGTCCGCATTATAGCGGCGGCGGCGAGGTCCACCACTCGCTTGTGATGACCAGGACCGCGACCGCGGCCAGCATGAGCATCGCGCCGAGCAGTGATCGGTCGGCTGGCTTCACGTCAGTCGAGCCGAGGTATGGCGATGTAGTCGTCCTTCTGGCGCAGGCGTAGCGTCAGCAACGGCACGAGGCTGACGAGGTCTGCCATGTCGCGTGGGCCCTTCAGCTTCTTGGCAACCGCCCGCTCGAACATCGCGTCGAGTTCATTGGCAAGCTGCTCGTTCGTCATGGCTTGGAGACGGTCGATGTCGATCATCGCTGCATCATGCGCAACCCGGGCCTGTAAGGGAAGAGGGCGAGCTGGTAGCCCTCGCGCGGGAACTCGCGATCGAGGCGCCGGCACTCGGGGCAGACGCAACGCTCCGCCAACGCCACCCTGGCCACCAAACTTACCCGCTGATCTGGGCTCATTTCGGTTTACACTCGCTCGGAAAGTGACGGAAAGCTGCGGGCTGTTGCGGCGTAGGTTTACAAGAATATCGTTGTAGTTCAACGCGACCCTAGAAATCATAATCCGCGTGTCGGGGGTTCGAGTCCCTCCTCCGCTACCACCACCCTCCCCAACGAGGGTGGTGGTGGATGACCGTCCCGCCTTTCGGCTCAATAGAGCGTCCAGACCTCCCAAGATTTCGACCGAGATTTGTCGGCGCTCAAACGGGTTCGACGGCTTCTCGGCGAGCGGAGTCACCACGATCCGGTCCACCACCGCCCGGATCATCTGCGCTGACGGCTGGGAGCCATCCTCGCACAGAACATCGGTCAGGCCGTCGAGGGCGCTGGTGAAGCGCGCGACCGCGACGGGATGAAAAGACGGCGCTGCCGCAGGCGCGGCGGTGGCGGACAGCTTCGCCTCCAGCGCGGCGCGCTCGGCCACCAACGGCGGATAGTCGCGCTCGAAGTCGGCCTCGTCCGTGATGCCTTCCCGCGCCCATTTGCGCGCCCGGTCCATCTGCGCCGTCAGGGCGGCGAGTTGCTTCGCGATGGCCTCGTGATCGTTGCCCGCGCTCGACGCGAAGCGGTGCCGTTCGGCCATATACTCGTCGATATACGCCTGCCGCATCATCGGCGCGGCGAGATGCTTCCGCAGGGCGCTCATCACGACATTCTCGATATCCTCAATGTAGCAGCCGACTGGATCGCCACAGACGCCCCGGCTGGTCTTGCCGCTACACTTCACCCGCAGGCGGTCATTCTTGTCCCAGCCAGCGGAGTTCACCGACAGGCCGCAGCTGCCGCATCGCAGCAGGCCGCTGAACAGCCGCTTGGGCCGTTGCGCCTGTCGCTTGGTCTGCTTGAAGCTGCGGTCCTCCTTGCGGGCCTGCGCCGTCGCGAACACCTCGTCAGACACGATCGGCAGCGTGTCGTCAATCTTCACACTGATCCAGTCGCTGGCGTCATTGGCGCGGCTGACGCGGCGCGCGGTGTCCGGGTTCTTCGGCATCCCCACCCGGTTCCAGTTGCGACGACCGGCATAGAGCGCATTATGGAGGATGCCGGTGCCGCGTGCGCGGTTGCCGTTGATCGTGGAATCCGACCACAGGCCGGTGTTGAACCCGTTCTTGCCCTTGAGAGAAGCGCGGGGAGACGGGACGCCGCGCCGGTTCAGATCGGCAGCGATGGCCTTCGGGCTTTCCCCGGCGATATAGCGGATGAAAATCTCGCGCACGATGTCGGCTTCATGGGGCACGATCTCGATCATGCCGCCTTTTCCCTTATCGCTGTCCAAACGCGGGAGCGAGCGGTAGCCATAGGATCGACCGCCTGCCGACTTCCCGGCGAGAACAACGCCGGTCATCCCGCGCCGAATCATCTCCGCGCCCTGCTCGCGGGCCTGCTCGGCCATTAGGGCATTGATCGCGGCGTTCATCTTTGTCAGTTCCGCGCCGTTCTCGTTCGCGCAGAAGATTTTGACGCCGCGAAACTTGGCCTGCTTCATGAGATGGCTGGAGTCCTCCAGATCGCGGGTCAGTCGCGAAAGGTTCTCGACAACGATGCGGCTGATGCGGCCCGCCTTCATGTCGTCGAGCATCTTGAGGAAGCCGGGGCGGTTGAGGCGGCTGGCCCCGGAGATGGCGCGGTCGCTGTAGACGACGATCGGGCCTTGCCACTCCATTCGTTTGATGAAGCGGCGATTGAACCGCTCTTGGTCGATCAGCGAGGTCTCGGATTGTAGCTCGGTCGAATATCGACCGTAGATGGCTGTTGCTGTCATATTAGAGCATTTTCAGCATGAGCGTTGATATCCTGCGGCTTGGAAGAAGTTGGCGCATTCGTCTGGCAGGAAGCGATCGAGCAGCTTGCCGATACGA
>NZ_JACHLR010000012.1 GCF_014204535.1 Novosphingobium chloroacetimidivorans | reverse complement strand
TGGCGCGATACGGCCATCCTCCCGCCTTTCGCGACAAACCGCACCCTCATCTACAGCCGTCACGCCAGCGCCTGATCCATTCTCAAACGGACTCTTAGCGCTCGATCTGCCCTTGGTTAAGCTGTTCCCTTCTTCATAGGACGTCCGAATGATCTTCTCAAAATCATGTTGGAGTTTATCAATCGCCCAAGGTTCGGTGGCCGTTGGTTTCCTTTTCGTGTTCTGACCGTTCATACCGGAATCCGCCACCTTTCGGTTTGCCACAGCCCGGTGCATGGCACAGTGCCGTTCTCTTGCTTTCAGTCCACTACGCCAGTTTGAGGCATAAATTGCCCCCTCCCAGAGCGTCTCAACTTTCAGACAAAGGCGCAGGCATTAATGACGGGATGAAGCGCGTAGCTGCCAACCCGTAGCTCTCAAGAAGAGCAGCTTACGCCAACTCAACCCCGCAGCGGTCGGTCTATAATGTACCAGAACCTGCCGTCGCCCCGGACTTGATCCGGGGCCCCGCTGTTTCTGCAATGATGGCAAAGTGGAGCGGGACCCCGGGTCAAGCCCGGGGTGACGAGTGAAGGGGTGGGTTGCCACCAGAAGCAGGCGTCACCCTGAACTTGCTTCATGGTCGACCAGGCCGATTGCCCGAAACTCTGCTCCGTAAACCGCACTCGCCCATCGATCGGCAAGGTCAGAGGGTGACCGCGCGTTGGATGCTGAAACAAGTTCGGCATGACGAGGTGGATGGGCGGCTTTATCGAGTTATCGGACCCAGTTCGTCTTCAATGGCTTTAGCGCCTCTGCAGGTCCAGCGCAGCGAACTACGTCCGAGTCCTTAAAGCGCTATCCTCGATCGCATCGCGAGCGGCGGCGGCGATGGTCTTGCGGTCCCGGCGGGCTTCGGGCCCGAGTGGTGACAGCAGGTGCAGCGTCACGTCCACCGGGCAGCGCCGCGCCAGGATGCGGGTGAAGTTGGCGAGGCCGCTCTCCTCTCCGTACCATGCGATATCGCGGGCCTGCGGACCGTAGTCGATCCACACCGGCTGGATGGCGACACGCTCGTCCCCGCCATCCACCGCCGCGAGCAGCGAGGACTTGAACGGCAGCAGGGTGACACCGTCGTCGGTCGTGCCTTCCGGGAAGAGGGTGAGCACGCCGCTCTCCCGCAGGCCCTCCTGCACCTGCTCGACCTGGGCGCCCACCGTGCCGCGCTCGCCGCGGGCAATGAAGACGGTGCGGTTCAGGCGGCACAGGAAGCGCAGTCCGGGATTGCCGGCCAGGCCATCGTGCGCGACGAATGCGGTGCCGGTCGCGCCGGCGAGGGCCAGGATGTCGATCCAGCTCGCGTGGTTGGCGACCAGGAAGCATGGCGAGGGGGCTTGTTCGCCCACGAAGCGCGATCGCGCGCCGACAATGCGCAGCGTGCCGCCCAGGAACAGCCGCGGCACTCGGTTGCGGCCGGGCAGCGGCGCGCGCAGGCCGTAGAGCGTCAGGCACAGCGCCAGCCAGCCGACCAGCGCCAAGCCGCGCGCGGCCAGGCGCAGCCCGCCGGCCACGCCTATGCGAGCTCTCATGTCAGCGCTCGCCACCCTCGCGGTCGAGCTTGACGCCGAACAGTTCCATGCGGTGGTCGACCAGGCGGAAGCCGAGGCGCTCGGCGATCTGGCGTTGCAGCGATTCCAACTCGGGATCGACGAACTCGATCACGTTGCCGGTCTCGACATCGATCATGTGGTCATGGTGCGCCTCGGGCGCGGCTTCGTAGCGGGCGCGACCGTCGCCGAAGTCGTGCCGGTCGAGGATGCCGGCCTCTTCGAAGAGGCGGACGGTGCGATAGACGGTGGCGATCGAGATCCGGGGATCGATCAACGCCGCGCGCTCGTGCAGCTTCTCGACGTCGGGATGGTCGGTGCTCTCGGACAGGACACGCGCGATCACGCGGCGCTGTTCGGTAATGCGCAGACCGCGCTGGGCGCAGAGAGCTTCGATATCGATAGGCTGGTGCACGTCGTCTCCTGAGGATCGCAGCAAACGCGATGCGGCGGCGCCGACCTATCTAGGACGACGCCGCCGCGATCACAACTCCTGGCGAAGGTCTCGAGTCCGCCGGCCGGGCGGACCTGCCTTTACGCGGTCACGGCCGGAGCAGCCTTGGCGCGACGGCCACGACGGGCGTTGGGCTTGCGGCCCAGACCGATCTTCTTGGCCAGTTCGCGACGCTTCTCGGCATAGTTGGGCGCGACCATTGGATAGTCGGCGGGAAGATTCCAGCGCTGGCGATACTCATCCGGCGTCATGTTGTAGTGCGTCATCAAGTGGCGCTTGAGCATTTTGAGCTTCTTGCCGTCTTCCAGACAGACGATGTAGTCTGGCTTTACCGAGGCGCGCACCGAAACGGCGGGCTCAGGCTTTTCCTCTTGCACCGGCTCCACGCCGCCCAGGCCCGCGAGTGCGCCATAGACGTTGGTGATCAGCGAGGGCAGATCGTCCAGGGGAACGTTGTTGTTGCTGACATGGGCGGCCACGATGTCCGAAGTCAGCGTAATCAAGGTTTCGCTCATGTCGTTTTCGATGTTCTGCATTTCAACCTCTAGGTGCGACCGTTCGTTTTGGGACTACACAAGCGCGTAGGCTCGATGCGCCGCCATTGGACCACTTCGACGACAATGACAACACTATTCAGGCGCTGCAAGTCTAGAAGCCGTGTCTTATCGTGTCTGACACAACATCGCTTAAGAATTTACGTGATTTCACACGCAAACGTAATCGCATCGATGCGCGTGCCAACAGGAGTTCGGTAATAATCGCGCCTTTCGCCAATGACCGAGAAACCAATCGTGCGGTAAAGCCGTTCTGCAGGATTGCCGCGGCGCATTTCCAGTAAAAGGCGTCGTGCTCCGCGCGAATGGGCCGCCGCGCGCAAGGCTGAGAGGATCGCCTTGCCGACGCCGCAGTTACGATACTCTGGGATCACGCCGAACAGCAGCAGTTCCTCTTCTTCGAAGCCGGTGCGGGACAGCGAAAAACCCACCGCGCGCTCGTGCTCGCTGACCGGCGCTCCATCAGGCGCCGCAAGGTAGGCGTGACAGTTGCCCATAAGTAACGCGTCTTCGACCTGGCGGCGGGTCCAGGCCTCGCCGTACGCCGGGTCGAAGGCGGCGGCCATGATCGTCATGATCTGGTCGACGTCGTCGCGCGGAGTCATCGGGCCGCGACCTTGGCGTCGGGCGGACGGCCGTAGATCGGCGCGGCGTCATCTATGAGGTCGTGCGCGCGCAGCAGGGCGAAGGCGCGTGCGTCGGGCCAGAGCTCCACGGCGCGGCCGCTGCCGCGGGCCTGCACGAGCGCTGCCGCCTGGTTGCCGGCGACGAGCGTGTCCGGGCTGGCGGCGGCCGCTTCGGGGCGCAGCGACGCGACCGCCGCGACCTCCTCGCCGGCGGCATCGTAGCGAGCGACGAACCATTCGCCGTGGCCGCCGGTCATCGCGACGGTGAGGGGACGGGCGCCTTCCTGCGCGCGCGCCATGGCCGCGACGAGGGCCGGCGTGGCATAGCCCGTGACCCTGGCGCCCCAGGCGAGGCCCAGCGCCCGCGCCGCGGCGATGCCGACGCGCACGCCGGTGAAGCTGCCGGGCCCCAGCGCGACCGCGATCCGGTCGGCGCGCCCGCGCTCGGGCAGGGTGGCGATCATCGGCACCAGGTTCTCGGCATGGCCGCGACCTAGCAGGCGCCAGTCGCCCGCCGCGCAGTTCTCGCCATCGAACAGCGCGACCGAGCAAGCCTCGGTGGCGGTGTCGATGACCAGCGTGCGGAAGCCCGTCCTCGTGCCCAAGGTTTAGCGAACCCTCAGGCGGCGCGCACTTCGGTCACTTCCGGGACATAGTGCTTCAGCAGGCCTTCGATGCCGTGCTTGAGCGTGGCCGACGAGGAGGGGCAGCCCGAGCAGGCGCCCTGCATCGTCAGGAACACGACGCCTTCGCGAAAGCCGCGATAGATGATGTCGCCGCCATCGTTGGCGACGGCGGGGCGAACGCGGGTTTCGATCAGGTCCTTGATCTGCGCGACGACGTCGGCATCGGCGGGATCGTCGGCCTGTCCGTCGAGCAGGTCGTCCTCGTCGCCGGGTACGGAGAAGGAGGCGGTGCCGGCCGTGAACAGCGGCGCCTGCGACACGAAGTGGTCGAGCAGCACCGAGGCGACCTGCGGCTTGAGCGAGGCCCACTCCACGCCGGGCGCCGCGGTGACCGAAACGAAGTCATGCCCGAAGAACACGCCGGTCACGTCACCCAGGTCGAACAGCATCTGCGCCAGCGGCGACGCCTCGGCCGCCTCGGGCGAGGTGAACTCACGCGTGCCGGCGCTCATCACTTGCCGACCCGGCAGGAACTTGAGCGTGGACGGATTGGGCGTCGCTTCTGTTTCGATGTACATGCTGGCGATGTAGGCGAAGCGGTTGCAGGGTCAAGGTGCGGTATCGGGCTCACCTGCAAACATCCCGTCGCCCCGGGCTTGACCCGGGGCCCCGCTGTCTTTTTCGAGCGAGAGGAGAAAGCGGGATCCCGGCTCAAGGTCGGGATGACGAGAGTTGGAGGATCAAAGCCAGTTCACTTGCCCCGCCTGACCGCAAGGACACCTTCGCGCCCTATTCACTGGCCCTTCAGCGAGTCACTCCCTATACCTTGCTCCATGCACATCTCTTCGCGCGCCGTCCGCTCGCTCGCCTGTCTTCTCCTCCTCTCCACTTCGACGCTTTCTCCTGTTCTTGCCCAGCAGCAGGCGCCGGTCGCGGCCAAGCCGGTCCAAGGCACCGTCGCGCCGGGCAGCGCGAGCAAGGTGCCGTGGCTTTACAAGGGCAGCGACGTGCCGCCCGACCTGGAGTGGAACTTCGGCGAACTGGCCAACGGCTTGCGCTATGCCGTGCGCAAGAACGGGGTGCCGCCGGGGCAGGTTTCGATCCGCATCCGCGTCGATGCCGGCTCGCTCTACGAAACGGACAGCGAGCGGGGCTACGCCCACTTGCTCGAGCACATGGTCTTCCGCCAGTCCAAGTACATCGAGAGCGGCGCGGCGATCGCCACGTTCCAGCGCCTGGGCGCCTCGTTCGGCACGGACACCAATGCCGAGACGAGCAACACGCAGACCGTGTTCAAGCTCGATCTGCCCAACGCGACGCCCACCTCGCTCGACGAGACGATGAAGCTGCTCTCGGGCATGGTCACAGCGCCGACGCTGAGCGCGGACAACCTCAAGGCCGACGTGCCGATCGTCATGGCCGAGATGCGCGAGCGCGGCGGCGCCGCCAAGCGGGTGCAGGATGCCATGCAGGAGGCGTTCTACCATGGCCAGCCGCTCGCGGACCGCTCGCCGATCGGCACGGTGAAGTCGCTGCAGGACGCCACGCAGGAAAGCGTGCGCGCGTTCTACAAGCGGTGGTACCGCCCGCAGAACGTCGTCGTGATCGTCGCCGGCGATGCCGAACCGGCGCAGCTCGAAGCATACGTGAAGAAGTGGTTCGCCGGCTGGAACCCGCCCGGCAAGGCCGTGCCGGCGCCCAGCTTCGGCGATCCGGTCGCGCCCAAGGGAGCCTCCAAGAGTGCGCCCGACATGGCTCCGCTCGGTGAAACCAAGGTGCTGGTCGAGCCGGACCTGCCGGCCGGCATCAACTACGCGATCCTGCGGCCGTGGCGGCAGGTGAACGACACGATCGTCTACAACCAGGGCCTGATGACGGACGCGCTGGCCCAGGCGATCATCAACCGCCGGCTGGAGGCCAAGGCGCGGCTGGGCGGCAGCTTCCTCACCGCGCAAGTCAACCAGCAGGACGTCGCGCGCTCCGCCGACGCGACCTTCGTGTCGGTGACCCCGCTGGGCGACGACTGGAAGGCTGCGCTGCGCGACGTGCGCGCCGTCATCGCCGATGCGCTGGTGCGTCAGCCCACGCAGGCCGAGATCGACCGCGAACTGGCCGAGCTGGACGTCGCCTTCCAGGTGCCGGTCGAGCAGCGCCGCCTGCTGCCCGGCGGCAAGCTGGCCGACGATCTGGTCAATGCGCTCGACATCCGCGAGACGGTCGCCTCGCCCGAAGCGGTGCTGCGCATCTTCCGCGAGTCCAAGCCGCTGTTCACGCCGGCCGCGGTGCTCAAGCACACGCAGCAGCTGTTCGCCGGCACGGTGACGCGCGGCCTGTTCATCACGCAGAAGCAAGGCACCGCCACTGATGGCGCACTGCGCCAGGCGCTGGCCGAGCCGGTCAAGCCTGACGAGCAGGTGCGCCAGGCGGCCAACACCGCGCCCGTCTCGTTCGACAAGCTGCCCGCGATCGGCAAGCCCGGCCAGGTCACCCAGTCGCAGAGCACCGGGCTGCTCGGCATCCAGCAGATCGCCTTCGCCAACGGCGTCAAGGCGCTGCTCTGGCCGGTTCAGGAAGAGCCCGGTCGCGTCACCGTGAAGGTGCGCTTCGGCGGCGGCTATCGCGAGATCGCACCCAAGGACGCGCCTTATATCTCGCTCGGTGAGACGGCGTTGGTCAGCTCCGGCCTGGCGACGCTGGGCCAGGACGATCTCGACCGTATCTCCACGGGCCGCAAGATGGGCTTCGACTTCGACGTGCAGGATGCCGCATTCGAGATGACGGCAGAGACGCGCCCCGCCGACCTTGCCGACCAGCTCTATCTGTTCGCCGCCAAGCTCGATCTGCCGCGCTGGGACAAGCAGCCGTTCGAGCGGGCCAAGGCCGCGGCGAAGATCCAGTACGACACCTTCTCCACCTCGCCCCAGGGCGTGCTCAACCGCGACCTGCAGTTCTACCAGCGCGGGCAGGACCCTCGGTTCGAGACGCCCACGCCGGACGAGATCGACAAGACAACGGCCGATGGCTTCCGCAAGGTGTGGGAGCGGGCCCTGGCAAGCGGTCCGGTGGAAGTGCAGATCTTCGGCGACTTCGATCCAGCGACGACGGTCGCGGCGCTGCAGAAGACCTTCGGCGCCCTCAAGCCGCGCGACCCGGCGCCGGTTTCCGCCGGCACGGCCGAGATCACGGTGCCCAAGCCTTCCGACATGCCGATCGTCCTGCGCCACCACGGCGACCCGGACCAGGCGGCAGCGGTGATCTCGTGGCCCACGGGTGGCGGCTCGGTCGGCGTGCCCGAATCGCGCCAGTTGGAAATCCTGACGCAGCTGTTCACCAACCGCCTGCTGGATGCGCTGCGCGAGAAGCTGGGGGCATCCTACGCGCCCTACGTGTTCTCGACCTGGCCGGTGGACCTCAAGGCCGGTGGCTCGATCACGGCCATGGCGCAAGTCGATCCCAAGGCGGTACCGGTGTTCTTCCAGACCGCCGACCAGATCGCGCAGGACCTGATCACCAACCCGCCGACCGCCGACGAACTCGCCCGCGTGATAGAGCCGCTGCGCCAGCAGATCACCCGTGCGGCCAGCAGCTCGTCCTTCTTCATGCAGCAGCTGGAAGGGGCGACGACCGACGCCTCGCGCCTCAATTCGCTGCGCTCGGTGATGACCGACTACACGGTGACCACGCCGGCACAGATGCAGGCGCTCGCCGCCAAGTACCTTGGCAAAGATGCCTCGTGGCGGCTGGAGGTCGTGCCGGAAAAGAGCGCCAAGGTGGCGGTGCGCAAGTAGGCCAGCGCATCCGATCACTCTGAGTGGCAACCCGCGCTTTGCAATCCTTGCGCGCAACGCGTATGTGGCCGCCCTTGTATTTCACAAGTTAGCATTGCGCGGCCCCGCTGCGCCCAGGAGTACGTGACGTGGCGAGCAATTGGACACCGGAAGGCTGGAAGGCGCACGAAGCGCGGCACCTGCCTTCCTATGGCGATGCGGAGAAGCTGGGCGAGGTCGAGGCCACGCTTGCCAAGTTCCCGCCGCTGGTGTTCGCCGGCGAAGCGCGCGAGTTGAAAAAGGACCTGGCCGAAGTCGCGGCCGGTCGCGGTTTCCTGCTCCAGGGCGGTGACTGCGCGGAGAGCTTCGCCGAGTTCCACCCGGACAACATTCGCGACACGTTCCGGGTGCTGCTGCAGATGGCTGTCGTGCTGACCTTCGCGGGCAAGCAGCCGGTGGTGAAGGTCGGCCGCATCGCCGGCCAGTTCGCCAAGCCGCGCTCGGCCCCGACCGAGACGATTGGCGGCGAGGAACTGCCCAGCTACCTGGGCGACATCATCAACGGCGTCGAGTTCGATGGCCGCACCCGCACCAACGATCCCGATCGCATGCTGCGCGCCTACACGCAGTCGGCCGCGACGCTCAATCTGCTGCGCGCCTTCGCCAGCGGCGGCTATGCCAACTTGCGCCAGGTGCACCAGTGGACGATGGAGCACATCGGCCGCAGCCCCTGGGGCACCAAGTTCGCTCAGATGGCCGACAAGATCAGCGAAGCGCTGGACTTCATGGCCGCCTGCGGCGTCGACCCGCAGACCGTGCCGCAGCTGCAGGGCACCAGCTTCTACACCAGCCACGAGGCGCTGCTGCTGCAGTACGAGCAGGCGCTGACCCGCCGCGATTCGCTGACCGGCGACTGGTACGACTGCTCGGCGCACATGCTGTGGATCGGTGATCGCACGCGCTTCGAAGGCTCGGCGCATGTCGAGTTCCTGCGCGGCGTGGGCAATCCGATCGGCATGAAGTGCGGACCTAGCCTTGAGCCCGACGCGCTGCTGCGGATGCTCGACACTCTGAATCCGGGTCGCGAGCCTGGGCGCATGACGCTGATCACGCGGTTCGGTCACGACAAGGTCGAAGCGGGCCTGCCCAAGCTGGTGCGCGCGGTGAAGGCCGAGGGGCACCCGGTGGTGTGGTCGTGCGACCCGATGCACGGCAACGTCATCAAGACCGACAGCGGCCTCAAGACCCGCCCGTTCGACCGCATCCTCGCCGAAGTGAGCGGCTTCTTCGCCGTCCATCGTGCCGAGGGCACGCATGCCGGCGGCATCCACATCGAGATGACCGGCCAGGACGTGACCGAGTGCACCGGCGGCGCCATCGCCATCACCGACGAGATCCTGGCGGACCGCTACCACACGCATTGCGACCCGCGCTTGAACGGCGCGCAGTCGATCGAGCTGGCGTTCAAGATGGCGGACATGCTCAAGCTGGAAGCGGTGGAGCGGCACAAGCAGGCGGCTTGATGCGGAGAAAGAATGCGGCGGTGCAGATCCTCCCCTGCAAGGGGAGGGGGACCGCCAGCGTAGCTGGTGGTGGAGGGGTGTAACCCTCTCGGTAGAGCACTCCACCAGCGGTGACACCCCTCCGTCAGTCCTGCGGACTGCCACCTCCCCTTGCAGGGGAGGATCTGAGAGCAGCTTGACCTCCCCGTGCCGGGGAGGGGGACCGCTCGCGCAGCGAGGGGTGGAGGGGACTCGCGTCCTCACCCGTGCTTGCCGGCAAGATCCGGCGGTGCCGAGATTCCCCTCCACCATCCTGCGGATGGTCCCCCTCCCCGTGCCGGGGAGGACAGTGTCCTCCTTTACCCCGCGCGCCTCATTGCCGCGCAGACCGGCCACAGCTGCTCGGGGGGCATCGGCTTGCCGAAGAGGTAGCCCTGGCCCTCGTTGCAGCCGAACGCTTGCAGCACGTCGCGCTGTTCGGCGGTTTCGATGCCTTCCGCCAGGATCGACAGGTCAATGCGCCGCCCCAACTCGATCAGGGTCGAGATGATCGCCACGCTCTTGCCGTTCGACAGCATGTCGGCGACGAAGCTGCGGTCGATCTTCAGGCGGTTCACATCCAGCGCGCTGATCGCAGTGAGCGAGGCGAAGCCGGTGCCGAAATCGTCGAGCGCCACCGACACGCCCAGCCGCCGCAGCGACTTCACCGTGCGCGCGGCGCTGTCGATGTCGTCGAGGGCATGGCGTTCGGGGATCTCAATCTCCAGGGCCTCGGGTGCAAGGCCGTGTTCGCCCAGCACGCGCTCGACATCCGCGACCAGCCGGTCGCCGAGCCGGTCGGGGAAGATGTTGATCGCCACCCGCACGCCCGGCTTCGGGCCGTTCCAGGCGGCAGCCTGCGAGGCGGCGGTTTCCAGCACCCAGGTGTCGACGCGGCGGGCCTGCGACATCTGCTCCAGCCGCGCGAGGAAGTCGCCGGGCGCCAGCAGGCCCTGCGTCGGATGATGCCAGCGCATCAGCGCCTCGGCGCCGACGACGCGCCCGCTCGCGAGGTCCACCTGCGGCTGGTAGAACAGTTCGAACTGGCCCTCCTGCTCGGCGCGCTCCAAATCCTGGCGCAGCCGGGCGCGGCGGATGGCGCGGGCCTGCACGTCCGAGCGATAGGTGGCGAAGCTGCTGGTCTGCTTGCTGCGCAGTTCGATCACTGCCAGTTCGGCGCGGGCGAGCAGCGTCTCGAACGTGGTGCCATGGTCTGGCGCGATGGCGAGCCCGGCGCGCATGTCGAGCGGGACCGGAATGCCGGCACCGGCGAAGATCAGCAGCGGCCCGGTCGCCACTGCCTCGGCAAGGCGCTCGCCGTGGACGATACCGTCGAGATGGGGGAAGATCAGCGCCAGCGTGCCGCGGCCGACGCGGGCGATGCGCGTGTCCGGGGGCGGCCCGACGCCGAGCGCGATCATCGCCCGGTGGCCCGCCGCGTCGCCGCGCTCGCTCACCAGCGCGTCGAGCTGTTCGCTCAGGCCCCAGACTTCGAGCAGCAGCAGCCCCAGCCGCTCGCCTGCGGGCAGTTCGCGCAAGGCCTGCTCGACCGCCTGGGCACAGGCGCGCATATCGAGCCAGGTGCCGACAGATGCCGTGAACGGGCGCTGCCCGATGCTGGGCTCGCTCTGGTGATCTGCCCTGGGGGACCACTTCATGTCCACGTGCGAAACCTTTCCGTGACAAGAAAAAGGGGAGGGCGGCCGGGCCGTCCTCCCCTGAAGGCGCGGTTCAGAACCGCAAGGACAGCCCCGCTCGGGCGCCGCCACCCTTGTACGAGCTGCTGAAGTCGCCCTGTGCCTCGATGAATCCGCTGACGCGCTCGCCCTGGTCGATGGCGATGCCGATCTTGGCCTGGCCGTAGTCGGGCACCGCGGGCAGGCGGTAGGCGAAGCTGAAGCCGCCTCCTGCGTCGGTACTGGCAAGCGTCATCCGGTCACGTCCCTTGAACTCGTGCACATAGGCGCCCGAAGCGTAGACGCGGATCTTGCTCGGCCCGTCGGAGACGAGCGCATCGACCCGCGCCCCCGCCTTGCCGCGCAGGCCCTTGGCGGTGTCGAAGTCCGCCGTGGCGACGCCGAGGTCGAGGCCCTTCCAATCGAGGTCCGAGTAGTCGAGCGAGGCGAAAGGCGAGACCGTGAAGCGGTCCGACCCGAATGCGCCGGAGACCTTCACGTAGCCGCCGAAGCCGTCGGCCTTGCTTTTGTCACCCAGCCCGGCGAGCACGTCCCGGTAGCGCGCCCTGACGTTCTCGTACTTGGCGAGACCTTCGATCCGCAGCGGGCCGACAGCGGCGCGACCATAGAGGCCGACGTTGAAGCTGTCGTACCGCACTCGGCCGGCGCCCGCCGTGATGTTGAGCTGGCTGCTGGCGTAGCCGCCAGTCACGCCGGCTACCGTTCCCGTCTCGGTCCCGAGCAGGTCGACACCGGCCTGGACGCCGAAGAAGTCCTGCTTGCTGTCGAGCGAGTAGCCGACCGGCTGGCCGAAGGCCGTGGTGGCGTAGCTCTGCCGGCGCTTGTCGACCAGGCCATAGGCATCCATCCAGAACGCCTTGCCGGTGCGCACCCCGTCGAGGTGGGCGGCGACCGCGTCGCTCGACCGATAGGTGATCTGGCGGGCGCCATCGACCAGCAGCAGCGGCGAGACTGCCGACTGGTTGGGCAGGCCGAAGACCGCGAAGTCGTTGGTGCCCGCGTTGTAGACCAGCGAGTAGTCGACGATGCCCACCGTGCCGCCGTTGCCCAGGGTGAAGGCGTTAGCCCCGGTTCCGGCGCCCGCATCGACCACGACCGCGCCGTTGACGAAGCCGCCGTTGAGGCCGTTGACCAGCACCGCGGTCGAGCCCGTCGCCGCGCCGCCGACGACGAGGCGATCGGCGGTGATGGCGCCGACATCGACGCCCAGCGTGCTTGCGCCCGAGCCGGTGAAGGCGCCCGGCACGGTCAGGCTGTCACCCACCCGGCCGTTGCGCATGTCGATCAGGCCGGAGTTGTTGAGCGTCTCCAGCCCGGTGAAAGCCACCGCCGCCGGAGCAGCCGGGGCACCCGGGTTGATGACGATCGAGCCCGAGTTGTTCAGCACGTCGGTGCCGCCGCCGAAGCTGCTGTTGCCGACCGGGCGGAAGCTGCCGGCATTGTTGAACACGTCGTTGGCATCGGTCAGGTCGACGCGTCCGACGACTTCACCGGTGGCCTGGTTGGTGACGGTGGTGGCTGCGCCGTTGACCTGCACCGCCAGGCCGTTGCCCGCCTGGACCAGGTCGCCGATGGTGATCGTCGAGCCGGTGCCCGAAGTCACGTCGATGCCGCCGGTCGCACCCTGGACGGGGGCGCCGTCGAGGGTGGTGACGGTGACGCCGCAAGCGCTGGCGACTTCGATGCCGGTGCCGTTGCGCGAGTTGATCGGGCCGGTGGCCGTTACGTTTACCTGCGTGCAGCCGGTATCGATGTCGATGCCGTCATCGTTGGAGTTGATCGGTCCGGTGATCACGGTGACGGTGTCGCCGCCCGTGCCGCCGCCCGGACCCCCGGTGCCTCCACCAGGTCCGCCTGTGCCGCCGCCGGGTGCGCCCGGACCGCTACCCGGATCGGTGATGACGACGCCTCCGGAGCCGGGGCCGCCGGTGTCGATCGGGCCGGTGTTGACAGTGGTCACGCAGTCGGTGCGACCCAGCGCCAGGCACGCGGAGGGATCGATGGTGACGGTCACGCCATCGGAGTTGCCGCCGCCCGTGGTGATCGGCCCGGTGGTGATCGTGGTTGGACCAGTGACGCCGACGGTCACGCCCGGAGAGTCGACCCCGCCGGTGTTGACCGGACCGGTGACGATGTTGGCGGTGCACAGCGCCGCGCCGACCGCCAGGCAGGCGGCAGGATCGGTGGTGACCGTCAGGCCGGGCGACTGCCCGCCGATCGTCGTGATCGGCCCCGTGGTCACCGTCGTCGGACCACCGGCAAGGATGCCGATGCCCGGCGAGCCATTGCCACTGGTCGCGACTGAGCCGGTGTTGACCGTGGTCGAGCAGGCGCCGGTGCCGATGATGGCGCAGGCCTCCGGGTCGGTCTCGACCACCAGGCCGGGCGCGTTGTTGCCCAGCGTGGTGATGCTGCCGGTGTCGAGCCGGACCGGACCCGCCGCCGCGACGCCGATGCCGGTCGAGCCGTCACCCCCGGTGCGCACCGGACCCAGCAGACCGGTGGTGCCGCAGCTGGCGGCGCCGGCGATCACGCAGGCGGTCGGATCGGTGACGAGCGTGATGCCGTCCGCATCGGTGCCTAGTGTCGAGACGGGGCCGGTCGTCACTGTCAGCGGGCCGCTTGCCAGCACGCCAAGGCCCGGCGAGCCATCGCCGCTGGTGGTGATCGAGCCGGCGGTGATGTCGGTGGTGCATTCCCCTGCGCCGAGGATGGCGCAGACGGTCGGGTCGGTGGCGATGCCGATCGCGGGCGAGTTGACGCCGTTGGTGGTGACGCTGCCGAGGTCGAGGGAGATCGGACCGACCGCGGCGATGCCGATGCCGGGCGAGTTGGCGCCGCCGGTGGTCACTTGCGTGGCATTGAGGTCTACGCCGCACGATCCCACGCCCAGTGTCGCGCAAGCCTGCGGATCGGCGTTGAGCACGATGCCGGGTGCATCGTCGCCCTCTGTGATGATCGAGCCGAGATCGGCGGTGATCAGCGCCGGCACGTCGACAGCCACGCCGCCCGACCGATCGCCGGTCGTGAGCAGGTTGCCGAGATTGACGCCGGTGTTGCACGCGCCCGAGCCGAGCAGGACGCAGGCGGTGGGATCGCCGACGATGGAGATGCCCGGCGAGTCCGCGCCATCGGTTTCCAGCAGGTCGACATTGGCGGTCGTCGGGCCGACGATGGTCGCCAGGATGCCGGGCGATCGATCGCCCAGCGTCAGCAGGTTGCCGACGGTGAAGTCGGTACCGCAGGCACCGGCGCCGATCACGAGGCAGGCGCCCGGTGCGGTGGTGAGATCGATGCCGGCCGCGTCGTTGCCGTTCGTCTGCAGCAGGTCAATTTCGAGCGAGGTCGCGGCCGCCGCGTTGACCAGGGCGCCGATGCTGCCGGGGCCTTGCGTCGTCAGCGTGCCGACCACGCCGTTGATGTCGCAGCTTCCCGCACCCAGTGCCGCGCAGGCCGTGGGATCGGTCGAGAGGTTGAGCCCGAGCGCCTGGCCGCCTTCGGTCCGCAGCACGCCCAAATCGAGGTCGATCGCACCCACTGCATTCAGGATCGCGCCGTCGGCCAGCGCGCCTTGCGTCTCGACCAGATCGACATCGAGCGCGATCGGGCCATCGAGCGTGACGAGTTCCAGCCCGTCCGCATCGGCGCCAAGGGTCTCTACCGCATCGGCGGTGAGATCGAGCGAGGCGGACAGGACGTTGATGCCGTCCGCGCCGTCGGCCGACGTGGTCACTGGGCCGAGCACGTCGAGCGTCACGCCGGCGCCAGCGCGCAGCAGCGCGGCAGTCGCGTTGGCGCCGCTGGTTGTGAGGCTCTGGACCGTCGCGTTGATGGCATCGTCGCTGGTCAACGACAGCGCGGGTGCGTTGGGAGCGCTGGACAGAACGTCGGTACTGGCAACGAGATCTACGGCCCCCGTCGCGTCGGCGACCACTGAGCCGAGCAAGTCGGCGGTGCCATCCACCGTTACGTTGAGCGCGCCGGTCACCGGAACCAGCGGCGAGATCAGCGTATCGGTAGTGACATCACAGGTAGTCGCACCCAGTAGAGTGCTGCAGATATTCTGTGCCTGTGCTTGCGATGAAAAAGTTGCCGTGCCGATTGCTGCAAGACAAGCGGTCATTGCGACTCTGCTTGCCGTGCCCTTTAAAGTTTTGGGCATGTCGTTGTCCTCTCTGCCCCCTCCGCACGACCATGCTTGGCTTCAAAGTTTAAGAGAAACCTAAGCCCGCGGGCTAACGCGAAATTAACCAACGCAAAAAATGGCGGGAACTAACAGGCGGTTACGGCATTGGAGCAGCACCTTTTGCAGCCACGCACCGGCGTTCAGCCGGGCGTTTGCTGCACGCAGCATCCTCGTGGCTTCATACATGTTACTTAGAGTGGATTTCCCGCGCTGCCGCTGTTCGTCTTCGCGGGCCTAGAGCCCGCGTGCGATCGCGGCCAGCGTGAGTCGCGTGGTGCGGCGCGCCTCGGTCAGTACCGTCTTCTCACCCAGAGACAGGTCCAGCCAGGCCGCGTGCGCCTGGGCAAAGCCCAGTGTGCCGCACAGCCCTGCCAGCCGATGCGCTTCGGCCTTGTCGAACGTGCCACGCTCGAGTTGGGCAAGCGCGGCTTCGAGCCGGAGCGCCAGCCGCTGCATCATGCCGGCGATCGGACCTGAACCGAACATGGCCACGATGCGGCGAGTCGGTTCAAGCGAGACCGGTCGCCAGTCCTCGAGTGCACGCACGATGGCGTTGCCGCTCGGGCAGCTTGGCAACAGGCCATCCACTCTGCTCGATTTCGGATCAGTCTGTCGTTCGCTCTGCACGGCAAGTGCAAGGATCGGAGCGGCATGGCTGGGACCGGTGACCCCGCGCAGGGTGCCGGCGGCGATCTCGCCATCGTCCGGTGAGTCGGCCAGATCGACGATCAGCACCGCCACCGTCTCCGCAGCGGCGATCTTCCGCGCCTCCGCGGCGTCGGTCGCCCGATCGACCCGCCATCCCGCGGCCTGCAGTTCTTCGCGCAACTGCGCGGTTCGGGACAGGTCGCGCGCTACCAGGAGGACAAAAGGCGCGTCTTGAATCGACAGACCGTGGTTTTGCATTGTTGGCGAGCCCTGCGGCGTGTCGCTTATCTGCACGCCTCTGGAAGCAATAACGCTGTACAGAAGAACCAGAAACACGAACTCATCCCTGAATGAAGCTGCACTCAGAGCGCAACGGCGCCGTGGGGTCGGAAAACAGGGAATGGACACGCGCAGGATTCTGATCGCGGACGATCATCCGCTCGCACGTGAGGGACTGGCCCTTGCGGTGCGTCACGCGATACCCGGCGCCGTGATCAGCGGCGTCGGTACGATCGCGCAGGCCGAAGCGCTCGTGGCGCGAGGGCGCCGATTCGATCTGGCGCTGCTGGACCTGATGCTGCCCGACACGCATGGCTTCTCCGGCTTGCTGCAACTGCAGTTCGCTCTGCCGCAAGTGCCGGTGGTGATCGTCACCGCACGCGAGGAGCCGGCGCTTGCCAGGACCGCGCGAGAGCTTGGCGCCGCGGGGTTCCTGCGCAAGTCCGCGCCGCTCGACAACCTGGCCGAAGCCTTGCGCGGGATCGTCGCGGGCAAGCCGGTCTTTTCCGCGGGGCGAATTTGCGGCGACGCCGGCCTCGTGCGTGAGCGCATGGCGAAGCTATCGCCTGCGCGTCGCCGGGTCCTGTTCGCGCTGGCGGACGGGCGCGCCAACAAGCAGATCGCGCAAGACCTCGACGTAAGCGAGGCGACGGTGAAGGCGCACCTGACCGCGATCTTCCGCCTGCTCGGCGTTCACAACCGCATGCAGGCCATGCTCGCCCTGCAGCCGCTGCTGGGGGAGACCGCGCAATGACCGCGCCCACCGCCCCGACCGACGCTGCGCCCGCTTTTGCCCACCCCGCGCACCCGCCCCTGATGCCCGGCTACCTGGTTCTTGCCGTGCTCGTGCCCGCTATCCTGATTGCGTTCGGCTTCTGGCTTGATGGCGAATATGGCCGCATGCGGCAAACCGGTGATCTGGTTACGCAGGTCTCGGGCAGGCACGTGCGCGCGCTCAGGCTGGTGGGGAGCCTGCGCAAGGCCGAAACCGCGCAGCGCGGCTTCGTCATCACCCGCGATCCCTCCTTCCTCCAGAAGTACGAGCCGGCGCGGGCAGAGATCCTCGGCGAACTCGACGGGTTGCAGCGCTCGGCCGGGACTTCCGAGTATCGCACGCGCATGGCGGAGATGCGGCGGCTGATCACTGCCAAGTTCGCCGAGATGGACGAGGTGCTGAGCCTCTTGCGTCGGCGCGGGCAAGCCAGCGCGCAAGCGCGCGTGTCCGGCGGCCAAGGTCAGGTCCTGATGAACCGGATCGAGGCGCAGCTGGAAGCGCTGATCGCGGAGGATGTGCGGCAGCTCGATCTGGGCCGCGCCGCTTACTGGGATCGTACGTACCGCTCGCGCAGCATCGTCTGGCTGCTGATCGCGATGATCAGTGCCACGATGCTGGGCAGCATGCTGGCGATGTGGAAAACGCGCCGGGAACGCTGGAGCGTCATGGTCGCCGAAGCGGATGCCTCGGCGCGCAACCGGGCGATCCTGAACAGCACCAGCGATGCGATCGTCATCCTCAATCCCAGCGGTACGATCGAGAACGTCAATGCGGCGGCTCGCTCGGTCCTCGGATACGAGCCTGCCGAACTCAGGCGCCGCGACGTCTCCGTGGTGCTCGACATCGCCGACGGTGACGGCAGCTTCCACGAGCGCATCGGCCTGTCCGGAGGCAAGCTGCAGCGCACGCTGTTCCTCGATCGCCATGCCCGCACGCGCGACGGCCGGGTGGTGCCGGTCGACGTCGCGCTCGGGCTGATGCCGGTGCCCGACGGATTGCACATCGTCGCATCCATCCGCGACATCTCGCACCGCCGCGAGATCGAGCGGATCAAGGATGACTTCATCGCCACCGTCAGCCATGAACTGCGCACGCCGCTGACGTCCGTGGTCGGCTCGCTGGGCTTGTTGCGTGGCGGCGCGGCGGGTGACTTGCCCGAGGCGGCGCAGCAGCTTGTCGAGATCGCGGAGAACAATGCGCGACGGCTCATCCGCCTTACCAACGATATTCTCGATCTGGAGAAGTTCGGCAGCGGCCGCATGGCGCTCGAGATGCAGCCTACGGACCTCATTGCGGTGATCCACCAAGCGGTTATCGAATGCGAGGTTACCGCTGCCGCCAAGAACGTGACCTTGCGCACCGAGTTCGGAGAGGACAGTTGCGCCGTCGAGGCGGACCGCCAGCGGCTGCTGCAGGTCGCCGCCAACTTGCTGTCTAACGCCGTCCGCCACACGCCCGAGCACTCGACGGTGACCGTGCGCCTCAGTCTGGAAGAGGACCGGGCGCTGGTCCAGGTCTGCGACGAGGGGCCGGGCGTGCCCGCGTCCTATCGCGAGCACATCTTCGACCGCTTCGTGCAGGCGCCGACCTCCGGCTCGGTCGGTGGCACCGGGCTGGGCCTGGCGATCGCCCGCGAGATCATCCATCGCCATGGCGGCACGATCTGGGTCGAGAACGCGCCCGGCGGCGGCGCCTGCTTCGGCTTCGCGCTCCCATGTGTCCAAGCCGAAACCACGCCGTGCACACCCCAAGAGGAGAGCGTGGCGACGCCCGCGCCGCTGGGCAGTCCCACCGCGCACTGCCCGACCGTGCTGCAGATCGACGACGACGAGGACCTGGTGAAAGTGGTTGCCGCCTCGCTGTCTGGCGAAGCGCGGGTGATCCGCGCCAATGGCCTGGTTTCCGCGCGCGCGATTCTCGAAGTCGAGCTGCCCGATCTGGTGATCCTCGACATCGGCCTGCCCGATGGCTCCGGGCTGGATATCCTGCCCTTGCTGGTCAAGGCGGATGGTACGCCGCTGCCGACGATCGTGTTCTCGGCGCAGGACTTTCCGCTCGATGCAGGCGGGCCGGTCGATGCGGTGCTGGTGAAGTCCCGCAGCACGCTGCCGACACTACGGGCCACGGTCCAGCGCATTCTCAGGGAGCGGGAGAGACCATGAGCACCGATCTGCGCATCCTCTATGTCGATGACGACGACGACATACGTACCATCGCGAGCATGGCGCTGCGCATCGATGGGGGGATCGAAGTGCGCGCGGTATCCTCGGGGCAGGAGGCGCTCGACTTGCTCTCGCGCGAGGCGTGGCGGCCGGACGTGATCGTGCTCGACGTGATGATGCCGGGGATGGACGGCTTCGCGCTGCACGCCGCCTTGCGTCGGCGCGAAGACCTGGCGGGCGCCAAGACGATCTTCATGACGGCTCGCGCCTCGCGCGCGGGGCTGGAGGAGTATGTCGCCACAGGCGCCGACGGCGTTATCCTGAAGCCGTTCGATCCGCTGAACCTGGCGAGGGAAGTGCGCGCCGTGGTGTCGCGACCGGGCTGACCGGTTCTCGTCCGGCTATGGATCAGGCGCAGGCAGGAGAGGGCGGGATGAGCGCAACCCTCTCCAGCTTCAGCCAAGTCGCTTCCTCCCCGTGTCTTCGCGTCCTTTCCCCGGTCGGAGGGAGGACTACGCGAAGCTTACTGCTGCGGCCCGGATTGCTGCGTCGTTGCCTGCTGTTCCGCCTTGGCGCGGGCGGAATCATCGGTGCCGTTGTTGGTCTGGTTGGACGTCATCGTGCCGGTCAGGACGATGATGGTAAACGCGATCACGACCAGCGCAAGGCTGATTGCCAGGATATAGCGCACCACGTTGTTCTTGCTGCCGGCGCGGGCCTCTACACTGTCGACGTGAACTTCGCCGTTGCGAACTTCCATGGCATGTCTCCTCGATGCGATGCCGCCGACGGCGGAACTTGCATCGGGGGAACGCATGGGGTGGGCGGCCGTTCCTCGCGCTGGCGTGAAGGTCTGATCAACTGACGTGGATGCGGCACGGGCGCGCATGCCATTTGACCTCCCACCAAGGTATACGCGATAGGCGGTCAGATAGCGGAGCGGGCCGGTGCCGCACCCGATCCGGTATTGCCGGATCGACGCGTTGGAGGTCAGTCGCGCAGGAGTTCGTTGATGCCGGTCTTGGAGCGGGTCTGCGCGTCCACCGTCTTGACGATCACGGCGCAGTAGAGCGACGGGCCTGGCGTGCCGTCCGGCAGCGGCTTGCCGGGCAGCGAGCCGGGCACGACCACCGAATAGGGCGGGACGCGGCCGATGTGCACTTCGCCGGTGGCGCGGTCGACGATCTTGGTCGAGGCGCCGAGGAACACGCCCATCGAGAGCACCGCGCCGGTGCCGACCACGACGCCTTCGGCCACTTCCGAGCGTGCGCCGATGAAGCAATTGTCCTCGATCACCACCGGCCCGGCCTGCAACGGCTCGAGCACGCCGCCGATGCCGACGCCGCCCGAGATGTGCACGTTCCTGCCGATCTGCGCGCACGAACCGACCGTCGCCCAGGTATCGATCATGGTGCCCTCGTCGATGTAGGCGCCCAGGTTGACGAAGCTGGGCATCAGCACCACGCCCTTGGAGATATAGGCGCTGCGGCGAACCACGGCGCCCGGCACCACGCGCACACCGGCCTCCTTGAACCGGTTCTCGCCCCAGCCTGCGAACTTCAGCGGCACCTTGTCGAACGCCGGAGCACCGGCGGCGCCATATTCCACGGGCACGTTGTCGGAGAGGCGGAACGAGAGCAGCACCGCCTTCTTCAGCCACTGGTTGACCTTCCAGCCACCCTGGCCATCCGGCTCCGCCACACGTGCCGCGCCGCTGTCGAGCAGCCCCAGTGCCTCGTCCACGAGCTTGCGCACATCCTCGCTCGCAGGCGTGACGGTGTCGCGCCCGTCAAAGGCGGCTTCGATGGCGGCGGCGAGATCGGACATGAGAGCGGCTCCGGGAGAAATGATGCGGTGGAGCGCCTATCGCCTGCGGGGCTGGGGGACAAGGCTGGTGTGGTGGGGCGGCGGGGTTCGAGGTTATGCCCACGCAATTGCACTGGCTGCTTACGCCCAGTTGCGGACATTATGTGTCGGTGGTTACCTCATCCCAAGGCAGCCCATCGTAGCCAATAACCCAGTTGATGGCATGATGTCGTTCCTGAATGATCCCCAAGTCGACGTTGCGTGGCGGACGATCATGTATCCTCGCGTCTCGCGCCTCCCAGTGAAGGTTGAGAATTTGATCCACCATAGCGATCAACTCTTCCCCACTTCGCAGTTTGGCAGACTTGATGAAGTCCCTTTCGTTCACTTCAGCATATGGTGGTAAGATGTCCTGCAACAGGGAAGTATCGCATCGCTCGTCAGCGGGTGGCATCGATGCAAGGTCGAGTGCCCAAAGCAAGGCTATCAGACGCTCGGAATACCAACTCGCGTTTGTGATTTGACGCTCGGAAGGCTCTGGGTCTTCGATGAACTGAGCCTCCATGGGTGAAAGCTCTTCAAACAGGTCGTTTTCACGCAGCCATGGGATGATTTCTTCTCGGTCCGCTCCCAATCCCACCGCAACTACAGCAAAGAGAGTAAGCGCACGAGGCGCGACCTCAACCGGTGAACGTATTTGATCGGGCGTAGCAATTTCCATGGCTGCTTCTTACGATGCAATCGACCCGACGCAATGTCCGCTTCCCACCACTTTCCGTCGAAAGCCGTTCGGCAGCACGCGCCCACTAGCGGTCACTGCACGAATTTGCTCACGACGCCTTGGCGGCGCTGATTAGATATCGGTAGGACGAGTGCATCGATGATCATGCGACGACAAGGTAACGCCAGTTCATGGCTCCGATGGCTGGCGTTAGGAACGGCACTGGGCGTGCTGTCTTGGCTGGTGCCTAAATTTATCCTCAAGGCTGAAGATCCAGAAGTATTCTACGTATTGGTCCATAGCAGTGGTACAGGGTCAAGTTCGTCCCTCGATCACGGCGTCAAAGACCCCGATCCTCATTCAAGAAGCCTTTCGGATTACCCCGTACAGGTCGCCGTCCGTTGCAAAATCAAGAAATGGACCATCAGCACGAACGAGGTCGCAGTTATGGATGCGGACTCTTCTGCTTGGCTTCGGATGGGCGAAGATCAGGTTGATGACCGAGCTTTCAACTGCCTCGCAGAGAAGGTCGTGCCACCTTATGTCCGCCTGCTACGCGGTTCCGAAGCGGCACTCCGAGCGCAGAAGAATTTCGGAGACTGGCAAAACGATCGCTAAGTCATGACCGCTTCCCACCAGTATCAGTCGTCGCCCCGGACTTGATCCGGGGCCCCGCTGCCTTTGCGGCGTGGAAGAGAGAAGCGGGATCCCGGGTCAAGCCCGGGATGACGAGGGCAGGTGGGGTGGGGCAGAGCCTGAAGGTGCCACGCCGAGACGCGCGCAGTCGGGCAGATCTGCAAACGTGTACCTGCCAGCCCTAGCTATCCGGCGCGGTCAGTTCCCGCACGAACGGGATCAGCCCCGTCTGCCGCATGCGGCGCATCCGTTCGGACGCCAGGATCTGCGACACCTTGGCGAAGCAGATGTCGATATCATCGTTGACGATCACGTAGTCGTAGCCGTCCCAATGGCTGATCTCGGCCTTGGCGCGCTCCATGCGTGAGGCGATGACTTCGGCGCTGTCGGTGCCGCGCGCGTTCAGGCGGCGGCGCAATTCGTCGATGCTGGGCGGCAGCAGGAACACCCGCACGACATCGCTCTGCATCTTCTGGTAGAGCTGCTGGGTGCCCTGCCAGTCGATGTCGAACAGGTAGTCGTTGCCCTCGCGCAGGCCTGCCTTCACCTCGGCCTTGGGCGTGCCGTAGCTGTGACCGAAGACGTGCGCCCACTCCAGGAACTCGCCGTCTTCCACCATGCGCTCGAACCCGGCGTGGTCGGTAAAGTGGTAGTCGCGCCCGTCCACTTCGCCCGGCCGCGGCGAACGGGTGGTGACCGAGACCGACATGCGCAACCGCTCGTCGCGCTGCAGCAGCATGCGCGAGACGGTGGTCTTGCCCGCACCAGAGGGCGAGGACAGGATGAACATCAGCCCGCGGCGGTGCAGCGCGTCGGAATCGGGTATGGTCGGAGCGACGACTTCGGGATTGGTCATGCCCGCTGATGGCGGCGAGCGCGCGTCAAATCAAGATGGGGTCCGACCGCAAGTGGACGATCCGGGCCTGTCGGCCGCGGCACGTCAGGCCTTGTCGGAGCCGTCCTTGGCCATCTCGTGCAGCTTGGCCTCGCCATCGCCAAGCGACTGCCGGCCCTTGGCGCGATCGTAGAGTGTCTTGGCCACTAGCCCTCCACCCACCAGGATAGCCCCGGGCACCGACCGGACCGCCATGCGAGCCAGCACCGAGTGCAGCGCCGATTCGGTCAGCGAGCGGCCACGCAGGATCGCGGCGGCCTTGCGGGTGGGGTACTTGGCTCCGAGCAGCTGGCGCTCGACGGCGCGGCGCGCGATCATTGTGCCCGTGCGCAGCGCGACGTCGGCCAGCAGCAGGTTGGTCGCCGGGTTCGGGCTGGGGCCGTGGAGCTCTTCGGGATTGCCGGGCAGAGCCTGCTTGACCGCATCCTTGGTCGAGCCGCTGCCGCGACCGCTGGAGGTCAGGCGCGCCAGCCGCTTGCCCAGTGTGCTCTTCGCCATGGTTTCCCGATCCCGGGCCGCGCCCGCCTACTTCTTCTTGCCGAAGTCGACCGAAACCACGTTCGAGCCGTCCTCGCTCGGAGTAATGCGCGGGGCCCCATCGCGTTCCGCGCCGTCGTTGTCGGGGTCGTGCTCCTCCTCGTCCTCGGGCGCGACCATGGCCTGGAACTGGAGGCCGAAGTCGACGGCCGGGTCGACGAAGGCGGTGATGGCGGAGAAGGGAATGTGCAGCTTGGCCGGGATCTGGTTAAAGCTGAGGCCGACGCCGAAGTAGTCCTCACCGACGACCAGGTCCCAGAACTTGTTCTGCAGGACGATCGTCATCTCGTCGGGGAAGCGCGCCTTCAACTCAGGGGGCACCGAGACGCCGGGCGCCGCAGTCTTGAAGGTGATGTAGAAGTGGTGGTTGCCCGGCAGCGTGCCGCCCCCGGCCACCACTTGGCCGAGCACGCGGCCGACGACGGCGCGCAGCGCCTCCTGCACGATCTCGTCGTAGGGAATGAGGCTGTCCGGCGGCGTGTCTGTCATGCGGCCTAACTGCGCATCGAGTCGGGGCCGGTCAACCCGCCATGATCGCCATTTTCATCGCCGACACACGATTTGGCCGTTCTGTGCGCAACTTCGCCACAGATGCGGGCTGTCGCATGCCGAACGATTGATTCTGCGCGGGGGCCGCCTATAGGCCGCGCATGCGCACCGCCCGGATCGCCCGCAAGACGCACGAAACCGACATTGCCGTCGAGGTGAACCTCGATGGCACCGGCGCCTATGAGGTGTCGACCGGGATCGGCTTCCTCGACCACATGATCGAGCAGTTCTCCCGCCATTCGCTGATCGACATCCGGTGCCGCGTCGTCGGCGACCTGCACGTCGACCAGCACCACACGTGCGAGGACAGCGCCATCGCCATCGGCCAGGCGATTGCCGAGGCGCTGGGCGACAAGCGCGGGATCGGCCGCTACGGCTCCGCCTACTCGCCGATGGACGAGACGTTGGCGCGCGTGGCGCTCGACATCTCGGGCCGTCCCTACTTCGTGTGGAAGGCGGGGTTCACGCAGGAGAAGCTGGGCGAGCTCGACACCGAGCTGGTCGAGCACTGGTTCCACTCGATCGGCCAGGCAGTGGGCATCACCCTGCACATCGAGCTGCTCTACGGCACCAACAACCACCACATCTGCGAGGCGATCTTCAAGGGGTTCGCCCGGGCGATGCGCGCCGCGGTCGAGCTGGATGCGCGCAAGGGCGATGCGGTGCCCTCCACCAAGGGCCAGCTGGGTGGCTGAAGTCCTGGCTCTGATCGACTACGGAGCCGGCAACCTCCACTCGGTCGCCAATGCGCTGAAGGCGGCGGGCGCGGACGGCGTGCACATCACCGCCAACGCCGACGTGGTGCGCGCGGCGGACCGGATCGTGCTGCCGGGCGTCGGCTCGTTCAAGGCCTGCGCCGAGGGCCTGCACGCGATCCCGCACCTGGTCGAGGCGATGACCGAGCGGGTTCACGTTGGCGGCGCCCCGTTCCTGGGCATCTGCGTGGGCATGCAACTGCTGGCGACGCGCGGGCTGGAGCATGGCGTGACGCCGGGGCTCGACTGGATCGCGGGTGAAGTGCGGCTGATCGAGCGGACCGACCCTGCCATCAAGGTGCCGCACATGGGCTGGAACGACGTCTCGCTCGGCCGCCACGATCGCAGTAGTGGGCTGATCGAGGCGGGCGAGGCGTATTTCCTGCACTCCTATCACTTCGCGCCGGAGGACGGCGCGACAGTCGCGGCGATGACCGATCACGGCGGCGGCCTCGTGGCTGCCGTCGCGCGGGACAACGTCGTGGGCGTGCAGTTCCATCCGGAGAAGAGCCAGGCTTACGGCCTCGCGCTGCTGGAGCGGTTTCTGGAGTGGAAGCCGTGACGGCACAGGTTGCGAACAAACACCCCGTCGCCCCCGCGCAGGCGGGGACCCCGCTTGTTGTCTCAACGCTCGTCGCCAGGCGCAAGGAAGCGGGGCCCCCGCCTTCGCGGGGGCGACGAGTTAGTGATTGTACCGGAAGGTTTGTGGCATGATCGTCTTTCCCGCCATCGACCTCAAGCAGGGCCAGGTCGTCCGCCTGGCCGAAGGCGACATGGCGCGCGCGACCGTCTATGGTGACGATCCCGCGGCGCAGGCCACGCTCTTTGCGCAGGCCGGCTCGCAGTTCCTGCACGTGGTCGACCTCGACGGTTCGTTCGCCGGCTCGGCGCAGAACCGCGAGGCTGTCGAAGGCATCCTCAGGGCGTTCCCCGGCCATGTGCAACTGGGCGGCGGTATCCGCACGCCCGATGCGGTCGCCGGCTGGTTCGACCTGGGCGTCAGCCGCGTGGTCATGGGCACCGCCGCGCTCAAGGATCCGCAGTTCGTCAAGGACATGGCGCGCGAGTACCCCGGCGGCATCGTCGTCGCGGTGGACGCGCGCGACGGCATGGTCGCGACCGAGGGCTGGGCGGAAGTGTCCGACGTGTCGATCGTCGACATGGCGCGCCGCTTCGAGGACGCCGGCGTCGCCAGCCTGCTGTTCACCGACATCGGCCGCGACGGCTTGCTCAAGGGCTGCAACATCGAGGCGACCGTCGACCTTGCGCGCCAGACCGATCTGCCGGTGATCGCCAGCGGCGGCGTGAAGGGCCTCGACGACATCCGCATGCTGGCGCTGCATGCGCGCGACGGCATCGAGGGTGTGATCACCGGGCGGGCGCTGTATGACGGTCGGCTGGACCTGGCCGCAGCGATTGCGATGGCGGAGGCGGCGTGATTTCCCCCTCCACCATCCGCTTCGCGGACGGTCCCCCTCCCCGAGCAAGCTCGGGGAGGACCTTAGATCGCCTTCAGATCCTCCCCGAGCTTGTCTCGGGGAGGGGCACCGCTCGCGTAGCGAGTGGTGGAGGGGACGACGCATGACCGTGCGCATCCGCGTCATTCCCTGCCTCGACGTCGCCGATGGCCGCGTGGTCAAGGGCGTGAACTTCGTCGAACTGCGCGATGCCGGCGATCCGGTCGAGCAGGCGCGGGCCTATGACGCAGCGGGCGCGGACGAACTGTGTTTTCTCGACATCTCGGCCAGCCACGAAGGTCGCGGCACGTTGCTCGACATCGTTCGGCGCACGGCGGAAGTGTGCTTCATGCCGCTGACCGTGGGCGGCGGGGTGCGCACGGCAGAGGATGCGCGCGCGCTGCTGCTGGCCGGCGCCGACAAGGTCGCGGTCAACTCCGCCGCGGTGGCGCGCCCGGAGGTGGTGTCCGACATCGCCGCGCGCTTCGGCAGCCAGTGCATCGTCGCCTCGGTAGACGCCCGCAAGGTTGGGGAAGGCCGCTGGGAGATCTTCACCCACGGCGGCCGCCGCGCGACCGGCATCGATGCGCTGGAGCATGCGGCCCGGCTCGCGAGCCTGGGCGCCGGTGAACTGCTGGTGACCTCGATGGATGGCGACGGCACGCAGGCTGGTTACGATCTGGCACTCACCCGCGCGATCGCCGATGCCGTGGGCGTGCCGGTCATCGCCAGCGGCGGCGTGGGCAATCTCGACCACCTTGTCGAGGGCGTCACCAAGGGCCATGCGAGCGCCGTCCTCGCCGCATCGATCTTCCACTTCGGCAAGCACTCGATCGCTGAGGCGCATGGCGCCCTGCGCGCGGCGGGGCTGCCTGCCCGCGGCTGAGAGTCGGCAGGCTTTACAATCCCGAGTTTGCCGCGTCTCGTATTAACCACTAAGGACCTTGCTCTTAGGCGTGTTTGCGTAGGTGGCACAGGAGTTGCGTTTACGACGGCACGAAGCATGTAAAAGGTCCTGTCGTGCCGCGAACCCGCAATCTGCCGACGATCCTCACCGCCGTGGTCCTTGCCGTCGCGTGCGCCATGCCCGCGCTCGCCGCATCGGGCAGTGTCGCCTTGCCTGAGCCCAGTGCACTGCTCCTGCTCGGCCTTGGCGTCGCGGGCGTCGCCATCGGGCGTCGCTTCTCGACCAAGCGCCCGCGCGACTGATCGGCAGACCCCCGCTTGACCCATTGGGCCGCGCGCCGCATGAGGCGCGGCGATGGCCCAGACCGATACTCTCGCCCGCCTCGAAGCGACCGTGCTGTCGCGCCGCGATGCCGATCCCGCCAGCAGCTATGTCGCCAAGTTGAACGCCCGCGGCCTCAACAAGATCGCGCAGAAGCTGGGCGAGGAGGCGACCGAGACGGTCATCGCCGCACTGGCGGAGGATCGCTCGGCTCTGGTGGGCGAAGCGGCGGACCTGCTGTTCCACCTCGTCATCCTGCTATCCGCGCGCGATGTGCCGCTCGCCGAGGTCCTGGCCGAACTCGACCGCCGCGAAGGCATGTCCGGGATCGCCGAGAAAGCCTCGCGCCCGTCCTGACCTTGGCGTCCTGAAGGAGCTTGCCCCATGCCGATCGACCCCAAGCTGCCCTACGACGAGCAGAACATCTTCGCGAAGATCCTGCGCGGCGAGCTGCCGTGCAACAAGGTCTACGAGGACGAGCATGCCCTGGCGTTTCACGACATCCGCCCGCAGGCGCCGGTCCACGTGCTGGTGATCCCCAAGGCGGCGTATGTCTCGTGGGACGACTTCACCGCCAGGGCCAGCGACGGCGAGATCGCCGGATTCATGCGCGCGGTCGGCGCGGTGACGCGGCAACTGGAGCTGGACACGCCCGGCTATCGCCTGATGGTCAACATGGGCGGGCATGGGCACCAGGAAGTGCCGCACCTGCACGTGCACATCTTCGGTGGGCGGCAGTTCTTCCACATGATCTGCGATTGAAGGCAGTGTCGTCCCGGGCTCGACCCGGGACCGCCTCTGCCAGTGACGAACTGCGCTGCACATCCCCGCAAGCTCGCGACATGCCGAAAACGGTCCCGGATCAAGTCCGGGACGACGCATTCCTCGCCGTTTAACCACCGTTCAGGAAGGGCTGACTAGCGCTTGTACGCCATGAAGTGCGCAGCGCGGCTTTGCACCGGCGCGGGGGATGGTTAAGGACTCGCGCGAATGACGGCCTTTCCCTCTCCTTATAGTGGCATGCTGGATGGCCCGGTCCATCGCTACGCCTTGCGCGTCTACTACGAGGATACCGACGCGGGCGGGGTGGTCTATCACGCCAACTATCTGCGCTGGTTCGAGCGGGCGCGCTCGGACCTGCTTGACCTGCTCGGCATCGACCAGGCCCAGGCGCTGGACGCGGGCGAGGGGCTCTATACCGTCGCCGAAGTCTCGCTTCGCTATCTGCTGCCCGCGCGGCTGGGCGATGCCATCCACATCGAAACCCGCGCCGATCAGGTCGGGCGTGCCAGTTGCACCTTGCGCCAGAGCGCCTGGCGAGGCGATACCAGGCTGACCGAGGCCACGGTGCGCGTCGGCTTCATCGGCCCTGACGGGCGCCCGCGGCGCCAACCGGAAGCATGGCAGCGTGCCTTCGCTTCGTTCGTTTCAATTCCGGAAGGACAAGAATGACGTTCGATCTGCTCATGGCCGCCGCCGAGGCCGCAGCCGGTGCGCCGACCCGGCTCAACCCCGTCAAGTTGTTCCTCGATGCCGACATCGTCGTGCAGGTCGTCATGGTCGGGCTGATCCTGGCGAGCGTGTGGACCTGGACGATCATCGTCTCGTTCCTGCTGCGCATGGGCCGGGTCAATCGCCAGTGCGACGGCTACGAGCGCGACTTCTGGGAAGCCGAGAACTTCGACGCGTTCCAGCGTGAGCGCCGCCGCGGCGAAGTGCCGATCGGCAAGGTCGCGGGTGCGGGTCTTGCCGAGTACAAGCGCAATGCCGCCGGGCACGTCGATCCCGAAGGCGCCCGCCAGCGCGTGGCGTTGGCGATGAACTCGTCCGTGGGCGAGGAATCGGACAAGCTGTCCAACCGGCTGAACTTCCTGGCCACTGTCGGCTCGGTCGCGCCGTTCGTCGGCCTGTTCGGGACGGTGTGGGGCATCATGAACAGCTTCTTCCAGATCGGCCAGCAGCAGAACTCTTCGCTGGCCGTCGTCGCCCCCGGCATCTCGGAGGCGCTGTTCGCCACTGCGATCGGCCTTTTCGCCGCGATCCCTGCGGTCATCGCCTACAACCGCTTCTCGCACCGCGTGAACGGGTTCGAGGCGCGGCTGCAGCGCTTCGCCGACAAGCTCCACGCCGCGCTGACGCTGCAGCTGGAGCAGCGCTGACATGGCGATGGGCTTATCCGGCGGAGGCGGCCGGCGTCGCGGGCGCGGGCGTGCCGGCGCACCGATGTCCGAGATCAACGTCACGCCGCTGGTCGACGTCATGCTGGTGCTGCTGATCATCTTCATGGTCACCGCGCCGCTGCTCAAGGCCGCCGTTCCGGTCGAACTCCCCGACAGCCGCGCCAAGGCGATGAGCGAGGAAGCCGAGCAAGTCACGATCACCATCCAGACCGATGGCACGGTCTTCCTGGAGAAGGATGCGCTGGCGCCGGGTGAACTGGCCGACCGCCTTTCCGGAATCCCCGACACGCCCGATGGCAAGAAGCCGCTGGTGACGCTGCGCGCCGACAAGGCGCTCGATTATGGCAAGGTCATGGAGGTCATGGGCGAGCTGAACCGCGCCGGCTTCAACTCGATCTCGCTGGTGACGGGTGTCAGCGGCGGTTCAGGGGCCTGAAGGTAGCCGGACGGACAATGGCTTTGGCATTGCGCAAGGAGGAAGGCCTCGGTCTCGGGATCGCGATCGCCGCGCATGCCGCGCTGGTCGCGATACTATTGCTGCGCCCGCACTCCGCGCCGGTGGTGAAGCCGCCCGAGCGCATCGAGGTGACGATCAGCGACGAGGTCGGCCTCTCCAGCACCTCGCCGCAGCCCAACAGCCAGGCCGCGCCGCCGATCGCACCGACACTGGGCGAGCCGCAGCCGCAGGAGCAAGCAGAGGCGGCCGAAAGCGAGCCTGAGGCAGAGTTGGCCCCGCCCGAGCCTGCGCCGCCTCCGCCCAAGCCGACACCGCCCAAACCGGTGGCGAAGCCCGATCCGGTACCGCCGCGTCCGCGCCCCACTCCGAAGGTAGAGCGGCCGGCGCCGCGCCCCGTGCCCAAGCCCACGCGTCCCGCGCCCGAGCGTCCGGCTCCCAAGCCGCGCGAGACGGCTCGACCCGCGCCCGCCAAGCCCGCACCAAAGGCACCTGCGGCCAAGCCAGCACCGAAGCCGCCGGCCAAGACGTCACCGGCCAAATCGTCACCGACCAAGTCTGCCCCGGCCAAGTCTCAACCTGCGAAGTCCGCGCCTGCGAAGTCCGCTCCCGCAAAAACCACCGGCAAGACCGGGACCGCCAAGGGACCGCCAGCCAAGACGCCCACCAAGACCAACGCGCCTGCGGGTGGCAGCCGCATCGGCTCGGACTTCCTGGCCGGCGTCAGCGGCGCCACCGCGAACAACCGCGCGAGCACGGCGGCGCCCGCCGCGGCGATCGGTCCAGCGGTGAAGTCGGCGCTCGCCAGCGCGATCTCGCGTCAGCTGAAGCCCAAGTGGTCGGCGCCGCAAGGTCTGGATGCCGAGGAACTGGTGACGATCCTGTCGTTCAATCTCAATCGCGATGGCACGCTGGCGGGAACGCCGACAGTGGTGCGCCAACAGGGCATCAACGCGAACAATCGCGCCCAGGCCGATCGCCATGCCGAGCAGGCGATACGCGCCGTCCGGCTGGCGGCGCCGTTCGATCTGCCCGAACAATACTACGACGCGTGGAAGCGCGTGTCGGCATTCCGTTTCGACAAGAGGCTCTCGCAATGACCAAGTGCTTTACGACGCCCCGATTCACCCTGGCGCTGATGCTCGCGCTCGCTGGAGCGCCGCTCGCCGCGCAGGATGCGCCGGTTACCGGCACCCCCGCTCCGCAGCCGACCGCGCAAGGTGCTGTAGAGGGCGATGACGGCGGCCTCACCGGCAGCGTCTCGGACGAGAACGAGTGGCAGGACCTTGGCATCGCCATCACCACCTTCGCCACCGATCGCGACGTGCCGACGCAGACCAATGCCGGCTCTACCGCGCAGCTGGGGCAGGCGATCAGCCAGGTCATCGCCTCCGACCTCAAGAACAACGGCCTGTTCAAGCCGACCGGTCCCGCCGGCCTGCCACAGCCGACGCTGCCGCAAGTGCAGATGCCCGACTATGCCAGCTGGTCCGGACGCGGTGCCGACATGCTGGTGCAGGGCTACGTCAAGGCGGGAGCCGATGGCCAGCTGACGGTCGGCTGCTACCTCTACGACATCAGCCTGACGCGCCAGCTGATCAAGGGCGGTTGGCAGTTCGCCGCCTCCGATTGGCGGCGCGCGGCGCACAAGTGCTCCGACCTAATCTATTCGCGCCTGTCGGGCGAGAGCCCGTTCTTCGATTCCAAGATCGCCTACATCGCCGAGACCGGACCAAAGGGCCGCCGCATGAAGCGGCTGGCGATCATGGATTCGGACGGCGCCAACCACCGCTATCTCACCAGCGGCCAGGCGATGGCGCTGACGCCGCGCTATTCGCCCGATTACTCCAAGATCCTCTACCTCTCGTACCTGAACGGCCAGCCGAGCATCTATTCGTACGACCTCGCGACCGATCGCCAGACCCTGATCGCGCGCACCGGCAACCCGACGCTGGCGCCGCGCTGGTCGCCCGACGGCAAGTGGGTGCTCTATTCGATGGCCCGGGGCGGCACGACCGACATCTACCGCATTTCCGCGGCGGGTGGCGGCACTCCGCAAAAGCTGACCAATGGCCCCGGCATCAACATCGGCGGCAGCTACTCGCCCGACGGCAGCAAGATCGTCTACGAGAGCGACCAGTCCGGCAGCCAGCAGGTCTACGTGATGAACGCGGACGGCACGGGCCAGCGGCGCATCAGCTTCTTCGGCGGTCGCGCGGCCACGCCCGAGTGGAGCCCGCGCGGCGACCAGATCGCCTTCACCCACATCGCCGGCGACTTGCGCGTCGCGGTGATGAACCCGAACGGCGGCGGCATGCGCCACCTGACCAATTCCTGGCAGGACGAGGCGCCGACCTGGTCGCCGAACGGGCGCATCATCCAGTTCTTCCGCACCGCCAAGGGCAGCGGCCAGGCTTCGATCTGGCAGGTCGACCTGACGGGCCGCAACGAGCGGCGCCTGCCCACACCGGTCGGCGCCTCGGACCCCGCCTGGGGCCCGATCCGACCGTAACCATCAACACGCGATACAGCGTGGTCCGGGCCTGATAGCATCGCGCCCGGAACAACCCCGCGCAATCCAGCCATTCCGATGGCTCCAGAGGAGACACGCTCATGCCTGCACCCGTAAAGCTCGGAACACTCCTGCTTCTGTCCGGCGCGCTCGCGATCTCGGCCTGCAAGACCAAGCCGCCCAAGGAACTGCCGCCCGAGCCCGGTGCGCCGACCAGTTCCACCGACACCGGCCAGCTTGGCGCGGCCGTGCCCGGCAGCCAGGCCGACTTCGTGCAGATCATGGCTGGCCAGGACACGATCTACTTCGATACCGACCGCTACGACATCGACTCAGGCGACCAGGCCGCGCTCGCCAAGCAGGCGCAGTGGCTGGCCCGCTACCCGGCGAAGCGCGCGACGGTGGAAGGCCATTCGGACGAGCGCGGCACCCGCGAATACAACATCGCGCTGGGCGAGCGTCGCGCCAACGCGGCCAAGAACTACCTCGTCAGCCTGGGCGTCGATCCCAGCCGCCTCTCGACCGTCAGTTACGGCAAGGAGCGCCCGGTCGCTCTCGGATCGGACCAGCAGGCGTGGGCGCAGAACCGCCGTGCGGTGACCGTCACCATCGACTGATGTCTGAAGGGGGAACGGGCGTTTCGGCGCCCGTCCCCATAGGGATCGTCGCGCTGACAACAAGTCTTGCGTCGTCGACGAGTCGCAGCTTATCGCGGGTCGATGAGCAAGGCGCGCCGATCCAACGACTGGGGTTTTCCGCGTTGGCGCGGCTATGAAGCGGGCCGCGAGGCCGCGCACATCCGCCTTTGCGACCGCCACGGCTGCACGGAAGCGGGCGACTGCCCGGCGCCCAAGTCGCCCAACAGCCCGGATCGCTGGTACTTCTGCCAAAAGCATGCGGCCGAGTACAACGCCGGCTGGGACTACTTCGCCGGCCTCGACAAGGAAGAGGCCGAGCAGCGCGAGAGCCAGGAGCGAGCCGAGAGCGGCGGCTACAAGGAAGCGGCGCATTATGGCTGGGCCGGTTCGGGCGACGGCACCCGCAGCCGCGACGAGATGCGGGCGCTCGAAGTCCTGGGGCTCGATCCGGATGCGGACTTCGATGCGGTGAAGAAGGCCTGGCGTGCGAAGGCCAAGGAAGTGCACCCGGACGTGCGCCCGGGCGATCCGGAGGCGGCCAAGGCGTTCCAGTCGTACCAGGTCGCCTACGAAGTCCTGCGGCAAGGCGAAGAACGGCGGGAGTGGCGGGGCTAGGTTGGCAGGCCGCCCTCGTCCCCTGACAGGGCTTCGGACGAGAGGGCACAGACCCCTCTCCAACTTCGGCTAGCAAGCAGGCTTGCAAGCCTTCGTATCCTCTCCCCGTCCGGGGAGAGGGGAACCGTGCCTCGCCCGGTCGCCCTGCACGCTCAGGCCTTCGTCATTGCGAGCGAAGCGAAGCAATCCAGAGCGACATAGCGCCGCCGTGGATTGCCGCGGACCTGCGGTCCTCGCAATGATGAGGGCGTTGATGCGGACGAGGGCGTCGACCCCCGCCCCTCAATCCCGATCCATCGCCGCGAAGGCTTGCGCCAGATCGGCAATCAGGTCCCCGCTGTCTTCCAACCCGATCGACAGCCGCACTCCGAAGCGATCTTCCGGCTCCCCGTCGCGCATGGGCCAGGCCATGACGCTGCGCAGTGGGGCCGGATCGAGCGGGACTGCCAGGCTCTCGAAGCCGCCCCACGAATAGCCGATGCCGAACAAGGCCAGCGCGTCGATCAGCCGATTGCGTCGCGCGGCATCGCCGCCGCGCAGCACGAAGCTGAACAGACCGCAGCCGCCGGTGAAATCGCGCTGCCAAAGCGCATGACCCGGCGAGCCCGGCAGCATCGGGCACAGGACCCGCGCGACTTGCGGCTGGTCGGCAAGCCACTGCGCGATCGTGAGCGCACTGCGCGTCTCCTGATCCAGGCGCAGCGAAAGCGTCCGCAGGCCGCGCAGTGCCAGCGCCGCATCGTCCGGCGAAACCACATGGCCCAGGTTCTGCGCGCGCAGGCGGAGGCGTTTGTAGAGTTCAGGGCCGGCGCTGGCGCTGCCCATCATCACGTCGGAGTGGCCGCCGACATGCTTGGTGAGCGCCATCACCGTCACGTCCACGCCATGCCCCAGCGCATCGAAGCCGGTCGGCCCGGCCCAGGTGTTGTCCAGCACCGACACAGCGCCATGTTCGCGCGCGATCCGGGCGAGGGCGGGAACGTCGCAGACCTCCATCGTCAGGCTTCCGGGCGCCTCCAGCATGACCGCGCGCGTCCGCTCGCAGAACGCGGCTTGGTAGGCGTCGAGATCCAGCGGGTCGAAGAAGCGGGTCTCGACGCCGAAGTCGGCCAGCAAGCCCCGGCCCATGGATCGGCTGGGATCGTAGGCGTTGTCGGTCATCAGCAGCACGTCGCCAGGCCGCAGCAGAGTGAGCAGGACGCCTGCGATCGCCGCGACGCCGGACGGGTAGAGCACCGTTCCGGCCGCACCGTTCTCCAGCGAGGTCAGGGCGTCGGCCAGCGCCCACTGCGTCGGCGCACCGCGGCGTCCGTAGAAGAACCGACCGTCGGCATTGCCGCGCACCCCTTCGGCCAGCGCGGCGGTGTTCGCGTACAAGTGGGTGCTGGCGCGCCAGACCGGAGGGTTGACCACGGCGCCGGTCCACTCGGCGCGGCGGCCTGCGTTCACCAGTCGGGTTGCGGGCCGGGTTGAGGGGCCGAGCGGTCGCTCAGGCGCATCGGCCTTGTCTTTCAACACGCAAACTCCTGAATGCTGGGCTCGCGCAAGCCTAGCCGTGGGCCGCCACCGGGTCGAGCACGAAGCCGCGCGCCGCCTCGATCTCGCGCGCGTCCAGCTCGCGCAAGTTGCGCGGACCGGCGTCGAGCCGCACGGAGGCGATGGCACCATTGCCTGCGTCGCGCGGCCCCACCGTGAACACCCGGCGCACGAAGGTGCGGTCAGGCGCCACCAGGCAGAAGCGGGCGAGCGGCACCAGGAAGCTGGCGCTTCCCTTCACCAGCGGCCGGATCTGCTGGATCGGCACGCGCACTTCGCCCTTCACGGTGGTGCTTTCGCCCGGAGCCAGCGCGGCAAGCTCGTGCTTGGCTTCCAGGGCTTCGGGCAAGGGTGCGAGCTGCTGCGCAGTCGGGATCGAGGCGTGTGCGGACATCAAGTCGCCCCGTACCACCAGCGACGGCAGCGGCGTCGCACCAGCGTTGGTGAGCTCGATCTCGTACTGCAATGTCGCGTAGACGAGCGAGAGGCGAATGGCTTGCGGCTTGAACGTGGCCGCGATCGCGAAAGGCTCGCTGACGGTCGGCTCGCTGCGTGGCGCAGCGGCAGGCGGCGTGGCGACGGGCGCCGGTGCAGGCCGCGGACGCAGGGGGACCGGCTCGGCGACCGGGGCGAGTGGCGGCGCTTCCTCCATGTCTTGCGTCGCGGCGCTTCGGCGGCGACGAAGCAGCAGGAACGCCCCGCCTGCAAGCACGACCGCTGCGGCGCCGCCGAGGATCCACCACGTGCGGTCCGATGCGCTTTCGACCGGGGCCGCAGGAAGGACCAGCGGTGCATCGTCCGTCGATGTCGCCGCAGGGGCCGGGCTGGAGGACGGCAGGGTGTCGACGACAGGGCGCGGCGCGGGTTCCGCCGAACTTGGCAACCGCGCCGGCGAGGGCGACTCATCGGGTGCCGGTGCGGCAGTCGTCGCGCGCGGTGTCGGCGTGGCACGTGACGTGGCCCGCACATCCTCGCGCGGGGGCGCCGGCAGGTTGATCCTCGGTGCCGGAGCAGGGGAGGGCGTCGGCGTCGCGCTACGCTCCGGCTGCGGCGTGCGTGTCGGCGAGGAGTATGGATTGTCGGGATCGACCGGACCCTGCACTCGCGGCGCCTGGGTCTGGTTGGGGTCGGGAAGGCGGTAGGTCTCGACCGAGCCGGCATCCTGTGCCGCGGCCGGATGCGCAAGCAGCAGCGCGCCGGCCCATGCAGCCGACGAATTGAGCGTGATCCTGCCGAAAGCGGCCCTCATCAAACGTCCCCTGGCAACGTCCCCTGCCGCGTTCCCCACCATCCCGGGCGGCTGCCCGGACGCGACTGAACAACGACTTAACCCGGCTATGTCGCGCGGCAGGTTGCCTCACGGCCGGGTTGGCGGCATTGGCACATGCATGAGTGAACCGCCAGCCTCTCCGCTACATCTGGGCCAGGTCAGCGTCCTGCCGTCATCGCCCGAAGAGGCGCAACTCGACTACGTGCCCAATCCGCGCCGAAATTCGCTGTACCTGGCGCGCTTCGCGGCGCCGGAGTTCACCTCGCTGTGCCCGGTCACGGGCCAGCCCGACTTCGCGCACCTGGTGATCGATTACGCACCGGGCGAAACCATCGTCGAATCGAAGAGCCTCAAGCTGTTCCTCGGCTCGTTCCGCAACCACAGCGGCTTCCACGAGGACGTGACCGTCGGTATCGGACAGCGCCTGTTCGACGAGATGCGCCCCCGCTGGCTGCGCATCGGCGGCTATTGGTATCCGCGAGGGGGCATACCGATCGACGTGTTCTGGCAATCCGATGCACCCCCTGCCGGACTTTGGGTGCCCGACCAGGGCGTGGCGTCCTACCGCGGGCGCGGCTGAGCGATCAATCCGCGGCGTCGGCGAAGGAGATACCGGCCTTGCGGATGTCCACCGTCCCGTGGCCGAGCCGCGCCAGCTGCGTGTTGGTCATGCACTGCGCGTAGACGCTGGGGAAGTCCGCGGCCATCGCGCTGTCGCTGTCGAGCGCGGCGCCTTGTGCGGCCAGGCACTCGATCCGACTCTCGTACGTCTGCTCGGGGCCGGCCAGGCGCTGACAGGCCGAACCATCGTCCGTGCACCCAAATAGTGCGAGGGCAAAGATCATTCCGCTCATCCGCTGTCCCCTTTCTCATAGGGTCAACGCACGCGGCGGCAGAGGTATCCCGTTTTCGGTGCCAAATTCGCGACCGCCTGCAGAAAATCTCGTGTTTTTACTTGCGCTTTCGAGAATATGGTTAACCCGCAAGCTCGTCGAGGTCCAAAGCGTCCAGCAGGGTGCTTCGTGCAACGCGGACGGTTTGCCAGAGCGACGGGCGCGCCAGATCGTCCGGTGCGATCTCCTCGGGCCAGTGCTGCGTAACGATGCGCTCCGCCACCGCGATCCGCTCGGACGAAACCAGGAAGCGCGGATCGATGGTGACGGGATCCGCGACGACGCGTAGCCGCAGGCACGCGGGCCCGCCGCCATTGGCCATCGATTCGCGCAAGTCGGCGATGTGCAGCTCGCGGATAGGGCCGTTGCCGGCGATCATCTGCTCCAGCCAGCTCCACACGGCCGGAGTAGCGCGCGCCTCACCGGGCAGGATGAGCGCCATGCCGCCGCCCGGCAGGGTGACCAGCTGCGCATTGAACAAGTATGAGGCGATCGCGTCGGCGAGGCTGACGCTGTCGGCGGGCACTTCGATGACCACCAGCTCGGGCAGCTGGCGGCGCAAGGCGGCATAGAGCACCTCACGATCGGCAAAGGCCTGCTCATGGGCGAAGAGCACGGCCTCGTTCGCGACGGCGACGACATCGTTGTGGAACGCGCCAGCCGCGATCGCCTCGTCGGATTGGCGCGCCAGGATCGTGCGCTCGGGATCGAGCCCGTGCAGGCGCGCGACCGCCGCGCTGGCCTCGCGATGCTGGCGAGCGGGGAAGGGCGTCGCACCCACGCCGTAGACGAATACCTCCACGCCCGGCCTGTCGTGCGATGCGCACAGCCGCATGTGATTGGCGGCGCCCTCGTCGCCAAAAGGAGGCGGCACGGGTTCGTGGATGGCGAAATGATCCTTGGCCGCAAAGGCGAGCTGCAGCTGCGCCAGCGTGCCGGGCCATTCATGGCTGCGGTGCGCCATGGTCACCAGATTGGCCGGAGTGAGATGGCAGCGGCCATCCGCAGTGTCGGGCGCCGGACTGACGGTTGCGGCATTGGCGGCCCACATCGAGGAAGCCGACATCGCCGCATAGCGCAGCTCGGGCGTCGCCTGCGCCATGTCAGTGCCGAGGCGCGCCAGCCAGGCCTCGTCGGGCCGGTCCTGCGGCATGAACCAGCCTTGCGTCAGGCCAAGCTCCAGGTTGAGGCGCATCTTGGCCAGGCCCTGCAACGCCGCATCGCGCGGGCGCGAGACACGGCCGAAGTTCTTCGTGCTCGCCAGGTTGCCATGGCTGAGGCCGGCATAGTTGTGGCTGGGGCCGACGATTCCATCGAAGTTGATCTCGGTCAGCATCGATCCCTCATGCAGGTGCATAGCTGATGGTGTCGCCCACCGACACCTCGAGCAAGTCCGCCGCTTCTCCATCGATCATCACGCCGCCGTCCGCGGGCGAGATGTGGGCAAGGCACGCACGAAAGCGTCCGAGCCGTCCGCAGGCGACCAGGTGCTCCGCCCCGGCCGCGCCTTCACCGATTTCGACGATCGCGGCGTCGCGCGCGTCCACGATGGTGCGGATACGATCGGTCTGCGCGATCATGGAGGGGCCACCGTCGAAGATGTCGATGTAGTTTTGGAACGCAAAGCCCTCGTTCTCCAGCATGCGCATCGCCGGGCGGCCCGAGTAGTGCGGCTGGCCCATGACGTGCCGGGCGCTTTCGGGGAGCAGCGCGGTGTAGATGGGGTGCTTGGGCATCAGGTCGGCGATGAACTGGTTGCCCATGCGCGCGTTGAACTCGTCCGCGTCCCTGAAGGTCATGTCGAAGAAGCGCCCCGCCAGTCCGTCCCAGAACGGCGAGTTGCCGGCATCGTCGATCGCGCCGCGCAGCTCTGCCAGCGTCCGGTCGGCGAAGCGCGCGCGGTGGCTGCGGATGAACAGGTAGCGGCTGCGCGCCAGCAGCTTGCCGACACCGGACGAGCGCTCGGTCGGGTCGAGGTAGAGGCCGCCCACTTCGCTCGATCCGTCGAGATCGGTGCTGAGCGTCAGCATCTCGGCCCGGAAGGTGCGGTCGAGCTCCTTGGAGTGCTGGGTGATGCGGCCGATCCGATAGGAGTAGAACGGCAGCTGGGTGCCGACCTGCGACATGATCTGGCACGTGCCGCGCGTGCGCTGGCTGGCGGTGTCTTCCAGGATGAACACGAACAGGTCGTCGCCGAGCGTTTGGCGATCGTGGCCGAAGCTGGCGGCGGCGCGGTGCAGCTTGGCTTCGAGCGTCGGCTTGTCGGGCGGCAGGTTGGTGAAGCCGCCGCCGGTGCCCTTCGCCATGCGGTAGAGCGCGGCGAGATCGTCCTCGCGGGCGGTGCGCACGAGGAAGGTCATGCCGGATCTCCGCGCCTGCAACGGTTGCCGCCAACATCCTCGTCACCCTGAACTTGTTTCAGGGTCCATTTCGCGTCCAAGCCCGATTCTTCGACGCGGCAAACCGCGCGTCCGGACAGCCATTCCCGCCTCCGGGCCAGACGGCAGGATGGACCCTGAAACGAGTTCAGGGTGACGGGGGAGGATGGGCTGGTAGCGATCATACAGCCACACCATGACGATCAAGCCGATGCAGCACCAGCGCGGTGAGCCTGGCACGCGCATCGAGCGAGCTGGCGAGGAGGAACTCTTCGGGCGAGTGGATCGCGCCACCGCACGCGCCCATGGTGTCGATCACCGGTACGCCGCACGCCGCGATGTTGTTGCCGTCGCAAACGCCGCCGGTGTCCTTCCAGGCCATCGGCTCGCCCAGGTCGGCGGCCGCCCGCGAGACGAGGGCGAAGAGGCTTTCGGTGGCCGGGCTCACTGGCTTGGGCGGGCGCGCGAAGCCCCCGTGAAGGTGGATGGCGACCTCGTGCTCGGCCGCGACCGCATCGATGGCGGCGGCGATCAGCGCTTGCGCCTCGGCCAGGTCCTCGGGGCCGCGCGGGCGGATGTTGAAGTGCAGCACGGCCAGATCGGGCACGCTGTTGTTCGGCGCGCCGCCTTCGATCCGCGCCGGGTTCACGCTCAACCCATCGCGGCGGGCACGATGGAGGCGCTGCGCCAGATCGGCTGCCGCCACGAGGGCGTTGCGCCCATCCTGGGGATTGCGGCCGGCGTGCGCGGAGCGTCCCGTCACCGCCGCCGCGAAGTTGCCCGAGCCCGGTCGTGCCCGCGCCATCATGCCGCCGGGCAGCGCGGGCTCGTAGGTCAGTGCCGCCAGCTTCCCTTGCGCAAGCCCGGCGATCAGCGCGGAGGAGGACAGCGAGCCGGTCTCCTCGTCCGAGTTGATCATCACGTCGTAGCCGAGCGTGGGCGCGCCGCGCTCGTACGCCAGCAGGCCCTCCAGCATGAGCGAGAGGCCGCCTTTCATGTCGGCCGTGCCGGGACCGTGCAGGGTGTCCGCATCGAGCCAGTCGGTGGTCTGGAAAGGGTGGTCGGCCGGATAGACGGTGTCCATGTGCCCGGTCAGCAGCACCCGCCGCTCGGCGTCGGGGCGAACGCGCAGGACCAGGTGGCGGCCGGTCTCGACGGCCCGCACCCTGCCGTCCGCGCCGACTTTCTCGACCGGCGCCGGATCGACCAGCGACACCTCGCCCAGCAGTGCGGCGAACGCCTCGGCCAGTCGCCCGGCCATCGCCGCGACACCCGGAAGGTTGGCGGTGCCGCTGTTGATGGCGGCCCAATCCAGCGTACGCGCCAGGATCGGGGTGCGCTCGATCGGTTCGATCAGCGCTGCCTCGTCACGCGCGATCATGGCGTTAGCATTCCGGCAAGCGCCGCGGCGTTCCCGTCCGCATGCGCCGCCTCGAAGCTTGCCATCGGATAGGCGCAGTAATCCGCCGCGTAGTAGGCGCTCGGCCGATGGTTGCCGCTCTCGCCCAGGCCGCCGAACGGCATCGATCCGGCGGCTCCGGTGGTCGGGCGGTTGCGGTTGACCACGCCTGCGCGGCTTTCGAGGACGAAGCGCTGCCACAAGGCATCGTCGCCGCTGACGAGGCCGGCCGACAACCCGAAGCGGGTGGCGTTCGCGGCAGCCAGGGCAGCGTCGAAATCAGGCACGCGGGTGACTTGCACGATCGGCGCGAAGATTTCGTCATCGGGCACGTCCACGCCGGTCACATCCAGGATCGCGGGGCGAACGAAGGCCGGGCCCATGCAGTCCAGCACCTTGAAGCTGCGCAGTTCCCTCGCTCCACGCGCGACAAGTTCGTCCGCGCGCACCTTGGCGGCGGCGGCAGCGGCGGGCGAGATGAGGGGGCCGATGTAGGGCTGCGGCTCGTCGTTCCAGCGGCCGATGATCACGCGGCGGGCGAGGGAGTCGACGGCCTCAACCAGGTCGCGTCCGAAGGCGTCGTCGGGCACGATCAGCCGGCGCGCGCAGGAGCATCGCTGGCCGGTGGTGACGAAGCTCGATTGCACCACGATCGAGGCGGTCTCCTCGACATCGCCGTCCCACGCGACCAGCGGGTTGTTGCCTCCGAGTTCGAGCGCAAGGATCACGTGCGGCCGATCGGCGAAGAGGCGGCGAAAATGCGCGCCCGCGCCTGCGGAGCCGGTGAACAGCAGCCCGTCGATCTCGCCCGCGACCAGCGCCTCGCCCGTGCTCCGGCCGCCTTGGACGACCTGGAACACACCGTCCGGCAGTCCTGCCTCCGCCCAGCACTCGGCCATCGCGGCGCCCGTCGCCGGGGTCAGTTCCGAGGGCTTGAAGACGATCGTGTTGCCTGCCAGCAAGGCAGGCACGTTGTGGCCGTTGGGCAAATGGCCCGGGAAGTTGAATGGCCCCAGCACCGCCATGACCCCGTGGGGTCGATGCCGCAGCACCGCCTCGCCGAACGGCATGGCATTGCGGCGCTCACCTGCACGCTCGGCCTGCGCGGCGATCGAGATGGCGACTTTGCCGATCATCGAGGCGACCTCGCCGCGAGTCTCCCACAAGGGCTTGCCGGTTTCGCGCGAGATCACCGTGGCCAGGCCTTCGCGTCGCTCCTCGAGCGCTGCCTTGAAGGCCTGCACATGAGCGACGCGGCGATCGTTCGGCAGCGCGGCCCAGCCTGGGAAGGCCCGACGCGCCCTTGCAAGCGCGCTGTGCACCACGCCCGCGTCTGCCTCCTCGCCTTCCCAGACGACCTCGCCGGTGGCCGGATCGAGCGATTGCAGCATGGTCATGCGCTCCTCGTCACGGCGAAGATGCCGGTGGCGTTGCCGCTGTCGAACGTCAGGTCCAGCGTGCCCGTCTCCGGGTCGACATGGCGGCTGATGAACTCGTAGAAGGAACCGGGCACCTCGCGCTGCACCCGCCTGCCGTCCGCACCGCGAAACCCTCGCGCGACTTTGTCGGCAAGGATCGCGGTCTGCCGGACGCGACCATTGGCCGAGACCTCCACCGCATCCTTCATCGGATAGTTTTGCGCCTTCAGCCGCTCGGCAAGCGCCTCCACATCGGGCACGCGCGTGGTCGCATGATTGAAGGCGTGGCCTTCGGTCGCGATCCAGGCCGCTTCCTTGGAGTGGAGCAGCAGTGTCTCGTAATCGGCTAGAGCGGGTTCCGGATGGTGCCGCCCGAACGCGGCGACCAGAACCGCCAGCAGTGCACCGGCCCGCGCGAAAGGCAGGCTTCCGTCTTCGTCCAGCTGCGCAAGCGACTGCGCCGCCTGTGCATCGAGGACATCCATCGTGTCGTCGAAGACGCGCAAGGCTGCGTTCTGCGCGTCGGGATGCAAGCGCTCGACATGCAGTTCGCTGACGAAGAACTGCGGTATCGCCTCGGGCAAGTCGCGATGCACATAGGCGCGCCCGGTCATGTTCAGCTTGGGCAAGGGGTAGAGCGCGTCGACCCGGTAGCCGAGAGGCTCCAGCAGACGCGCGAACGCGACGTGGCCGCTCGGGAATGCTCCAAGCGGCGCATCGACCGTGCGCAGCGCGCCGTGATCGAACAGGATCTTGCGCCCGGCCGCGTGATCATCCGCGACGATCCGCGCGGCGGTGGGCACGCGCTCCAGCAAGTCACCGAAGAGCAGCATGTTCAGCGCCATCGCCAGCTGGGCGCGGCTTACCGATGCCGTCTCGGTGAGCAGTCGCGGATCGATCGCGAGGGTATGCAGCAGCGCCTTCGCTCTGTCCGCCTCCACCTGTCCTTCCAGCAGGCGCAGGATCGTGGAATGCAGCGTGGCGTCGTCTCCCAAAACCATGGCGACCTCTTGTTCGTTTATTGCTCTTGCAAGCAACTTAGCGACGCATGTAGCCTAAGTTAAGTGCCGGTGGATTGTCCACGTGCTTCGCCGGTCGGCCTCCTGCCATCCGATGCGCCAGCTCGTGTGTTTCTGTCGTGGTGCACCGCAATGTCCCTTAGTCCCGCACCAAACGTCTGCGACGGTACGTCGCGAAGCAACTTCGTTCTGTCATTATTTTGCAGTGCAGCAAGGAACCGAAAGCCTCCGAATGGCATTTCGTAAACGATCACCGCTTTTCTGAACGGATGCTGCATGAACCATGCTCCTCGAGACCTGCTCGCTTCCCGTCCGGCCAAGTCGGCGGAAATCCTGGCGATTTTCGAGGGTGCCAATGCACCTGCAACTGCTCCTGCCGCCAAGCCGATCCGCGTCGCCCTGATCGGCACCTACACCCCGCGCAAGTGCGGCATCGCCACCTTCACCGCTGACATCGCCGAGAAGCTGCGCGAATTTCACGCCGAGGTCGGCGTAGAGGTCTACGCGCTCGATGATCCCGCGGCGCCTCTGGCCTATGATGCGGGTACCCAGGTGATTGCCGGCAACGATGCCGAGACGTTCGCGCAAACCGCGCGCACAATCAACGAATCCGGCGTTGACGCGGTCTGGCTGCAGCACGAATACGGAATCTTCGGTGGGGACGACGGGCAGGCGGTCTGCGACTTCGTGGACCGGCTCGCCGCGCCGCTCATTCTCACCTGCCATACCGTCCTCGCCGAGCCCTCGGAGCGGCAGCGCGCGATCCTGTGCCACCTGATCACGCGCGCGTCGCGGATCATGGTGATGTCGCGCCATTCGCGCGAGCTTCTGGTGCGCGAGTATGGCGCCAATCCCGAGACGCTGGAAGTGATCGAGCACGGCGCTCCCGACCGTCCGTTCGGACGCCAGGCAGAGTTCAAGGCGCGCTTCGGCTTGACTGGCCGCAAGGTGCTGATGACCTTCGGCCTGCTCGGTCCCGGCAAGGGCCTCGAACGCGCGATCGAGGCGCTGCCCGCCGTGGTCGAGCATCATCCCGAAGCGATCTACCGCATTGTCGGCGCCACCCACCCGAACCTCGTCGCCAGCGAAGGCGAGAGCTATCGCGAGGGGCTGATGGCCCTGGCCGAGCGCCTTGACGTCGCCGATCATATCGAGTGGGACAACCGCTTCCTCGACAACGAGGAACTGCTCGACCAGCTCGAAGCCTGTGACATCTACATCACGCCGTACCCGAACCTGCAGCAATCGACCTCGGGTACGCTCAGCTATGCCGTCGCGCTCGGTAAGGCCGTGATCTCCACCCGCTATCTTCACGCATGCGAGCTGTTGGGCGATGGTATGGGCGTGCTGATCGAGCCCGGCTCCCACGAGGAGATCGCCCGCGCGGTCAACACCCTGCTCGACAACCCGGCCGAGCTCGCATGCGTGCAGCGCCGCGCCTACAACCGTGGACGTGAAACGATCTGGCCGCGGTTCGCGGATGCCACCGCGCGTCTGGCGGCCGGTGCCGTCGCACCCGCACCGCGCCGTGCGCCGTTGACCGCGACTCCGGGCCTTTCGGGCGTCATCGCCATGAGCGATGCCACCGGGATGCTGCAGCACTCGGTCGGCATCGTGCCCAACCGCCAGCACGGCTATTGCCTTGACGACAACGTCCGCGCGCTGATGCTGATGAACTTGGCGGAAGGGTTGCACCCAACCGAACGCATGCGCTGGAGCATGGTCTACGCATCCTTCATCCAGGATGCCTGGAACCCGGACGCGAAGCGGTTCCGCAATTTCATGCGCTTCGATCGCACCTGGTGCGAGGACATCGGCTCCGACGATTCCAACGGTCGTGCGATCTGGGCGCTGGGACACACCGCGCACTGCGCGCCCGATCCCGACATTCGCGAATGGGCTCGCAACCTCTACGAGTGCACCTTGCCACAGCTCGGCGACATCGGCTCGCCGCGTGCCATCGCCTTCCAGGTCCTGGGCGCTGCGGCCATGCTGCGCGTTGCGCCCGGTCACGAGGCTTCGATAGCGACGCTGGAGCACGGCGGGCACGTTCTGGAAAAGCTGCTCGGCGGCGAACGGCGTCCGGATTGGGCGTGGTTCGAAGCCGTGCTGGGCTATGACAATCCCCGCTTGTCGCAGGCGATGATCGAGGCCGGCGTGGCGCTGGGCCGCGAGGATTGGGTGCGCTCGGGCCTGGATACGCTGGAGTGGATCTGCCGCCGGCAGGTTTCCTCCTCAGGCCTCTTCCGCCCGATCGGCTCGGAGAGCTTCGGCAAGCCGCATACCTACCTGCCGTTCGACCAGCAGCCCCTTGAAGCGCAAGCCGCGATCGAAGCGGCACTTTCCGCCCATCGGGCGGGCGGCGATGCCTATTGGTACGAACACGCTACGGCCGCCTGGTCGTGGTTCTTCGGCGGCAACGATCGCGGCGTGCAGCTGGCCGACATGACGACCGGACGCTGTCGCGACGGGGTGACACCTCGGGGCGTAAACCGCAATTGCGGCGCGGAGAGTATTCTCGCCTTCCAACTTTCGCACTATGCCATGCTCGCTCTCTACCGGATGCAGACCGAATCCCCCGAAGGAAGCTTGCTTGAACCTGCTCGAGAAACCGCGCGCTGAAGCCTTGCACATCTTCGATACCCGGCTGCATGCCGACCCGGCGCGGGTGGTGCTGCGTCCTTTCCACCTGGGCTGGCAGGGCAAGAACGATCCGGACGGGCGCGCACAGCGCCTCGTCCGTGACGTCGCGAGCCTGACCGAGGAGCGCGCAGCGCAGGAGTACGCGCGCGTGTTGCGCGACTTCGAGGAGCGGCACTGGCAGACCGAGCGCATCTTCGCCTCGCGCTTCGACGAAGTGGCGGCGAACCTGCAGCTGGAGCCATCCGACTTCTCCGAAACGAAGCAGCGCCTGATCGGCAGCTATTTCTGCCACGAGTACACCTTTGCCGCCGCGGCGCTGATGAACCCCTCCATCGTGCCTCATCCCGACCAGTCGGGCATGCAGGACGGCGCGGTGCGCTTCGTCATGTCGCTGCGCGCGGTGGGCGAGGGGCACATCAGCTCGGTCGCCTTCCGCGAGGGCATCGCCGAGGCGGATGGCAACTTTGAGCTGTGGCACCAGGCCAGCTTCGGCACATCGGTGGAACTCGATGACGAGGGGCTCGCCTGCGCGGACTGCCCGGTCACGGTCAGCCGCAACCCGGATTCGAGCCTGTCGAACACCGTCATCTTCCCGATCACCGAGCAGCAGCGCGGCGGCCTGGAAGATCTGCGCCTCGTGCGCTTCGACCATGGCGGCGACGATTTCGAGTGGATCGGGACCTATACCGCCTACTCGGGCAGCTCGATCCGTTCCGAGCTGCTGCGCACTCGCGACTTCCGCAGTTTCAAACTCGAACCGATCCGCGGCAAGGCCGGCCGGAACAAGGGCATGGCGCTATTCCCCGAGAAGATCGGCGGCAAGTTCATGATGGTCGGGCGGCAGGACGGCAAGAACCTGTTCCTGCTATCCTCCGACAAAGTCGATGAGTGGGACGACGAAGGCGTCCTGCTTATGGAGCCTGCCTTCCCCTGGGAGTTCATCCAGATCGGCAATTGCGGCAGTCCGATCCTGACCGACGAGGGCTGGCTGCTGCTGACCCATGGCGTGGGCGCGATGCGCAAGTATGCGCTTGGCGCCGCGCTGCTGGACCGCGACGATCCGTCCAAGGTCATCGCCCGCTCGCGCGAACCGGTGCTGACGGCCGAGAATGCCGATCGTTCGGGTTACGTGCCCAACGTCGTCTACACCTGCGGCGCGCTGCGCGTGGGTGAGCGCCTGCTGCTGCCTTACGGCATCTCCGACAGCGCGGTCGGCTTCGCGACCACCACGATCGACAACATGCTGGCGCTGCTCGACTGATCGGCGGCGCGGGTGGCTGGATGTGGTCAGAGCAACCCTTGCGGCATTGCCAGCCATCCTGGAACTGAACGCGGCGCTTAGAGCTACAACCGTCGCCCCCGCGCAGGCGGTGGCCCCGCTTGTTCTTCGACGCTCGGTATGACCCAAGAAAGCGGGGCCCCCGCCTGCGCGGGGGCGACGGGGTCGGACAGGCCGGGCTTCGCTGCGCGCTTGAAACGGATAGGCCGATCCGCCGCAGTCGGTCCTTCACCTGGCTTCGTCATCTCTCCCGAAGACGGCCCCACTTCATGCCTCGCCGCACCTCACGACATCCCCGCATCCGGATATGGCGAGCGCAATCAAGGCGCTTAGCGCTTGGCCGCCACGACGCCGCTGGTATGGCCACGCCATGAGCATCGAACTCGACATCGTGATCGTGCGTGGAGAGCGGCGGGTGTCCGCCGCGGTGCGAGCGGGTGCGGGCCTCACCGCACTATTCGGCCCGTCGGGCGCCGGAAAGACCAGCGTGCTCGATGCCGTGGCCGGGCTCGTCACGCCGCAAAGCGGGCGGATCGCGATGTCGGACCAGCTGCTGTTCGACAGCGCGACGGGCGTGAACCTTGCTCCCGAGCAGCGCGCCTGCGGTTACGTGTTCCAGGACAATCGCTTGTTCCCGCACCGAACGGTCCGCCAGAACCTGCTGTTCGGGTGGGAGCTCGCGCCACCCGAAAGGCGCTGGATGGAGCCGGCCGAAGCCGTGGAGTTCCTGGGCATCGAACATCTGCTGGGCCGCATGCCGCGGCACTTGTCTGGCGGCGAGGCGCAGCGTGTCGCCATCGGTCGCGCGCTCCTCTCCGCCCCGCGACTGCTGCTGATGGACGAGCCGCTCGCCTCGCTCGATGCCGCGCGGCGCGAGGAGATCATGCGCGTGATCGAGCGCCTGCGCGACGAGCTGCGCCTGCCGATCCTCTACGTCAGCCACGACCGCAGCGAAGTGGAGCGCCTGGCCGATCGGGTGGTCACGCTGCCGGGCTGGTGACCGCACGGCGACTGCAAGGCGCGGGGCTTGCAACAACGGCTTTCGGTCCGCATTGCACCAGGGTAAGGAGCGAACGTCCGTGAAACGCCTGAAGGCCTTCAAGCTGCCGCCGCACCGTGCGGAGCCGCCGAGCCATGCGGATCTCGACACGGCGCTCACCAAATTGGGCCGCGAGGTGGAGAGCCTCGGGCCCGACGACGCGGAGTTGACGGGCTTGAAGCTGCTGCGTGACGGCAAGGACGCCTTTGCCGCGCGCGTGCTGCTCGCGCGATCGGCGGAGCGCACGCTCGATGTGCAGTATTACATCTGGCACGATGACCTGTCGGGCTCGCTGCTGCTTGACGAGCTGGAGGCGGCCGCGCGGCGCGGGGTTCGGGTGCGCCTGATCGTCGACGACATCGGCACCGCGCGGCTCGACGCGAGGCTGGCCTGCCTGGATGCGCAACCCAACTTCGAGATCCGCCTCTACAATCCTTGCGCGGTGCGCTGGCCCAAGCCGATCAACTACCTGTTCGACTTTCGCCGCCTGAACCGCCGCATGCATGCCAAGAGCTTCACCGTGGACAGCCAGGCGACGATCCTGGGCGGCCGCAACATCGGCGACGAGTACTTTGCCGCGCGCAAGGAAGGGCAATTCGCCGATCTCGACGTGCTGGCCGTCGGCGCCGTGGTGCCCGATGTCTCGCGCGCATTCGACGCTTACTGGAACGGCGCGCAGGTGCGACCCGTCGCCAGTCTCGTCGGTCGGGTATCTGCCGGCAGACGCCGCAAGGTCGAGCGCGCACGGGAGAGCATGGCGACCAGCGAGCGGGCCGAGCGCTATCGAGAGGCGGTGCGCTCGCGCAAGCTGTTCGGCGAGATGACCGACGGCACCGTGTCCATGATCTGGGCGCGGGCGGAGCTCGTCAACCATGACTATCAGGAGAGTGGCGCGCGCGATGGGCCGACCGATCTTCGCGCGCTGATGCCGGCGGGTTTGGGCATGCCGGAAAGTCAGATCGACATCATCTCCGGCTACTTCGTGCCGACGGCGCGGGGCACGGCGGAACTTGGCGATCTTGCGCGGCGCGGTGTCCGGGTGAGGGTGCTGACCAACTCCTTTGCCGCCACCGACGTCGGCTTCGTCCACACCGGCTATGCGCCGCTTCGCTTGCCGCTGCTGCAGGCGGGCGTCCGCTTGTTCGAGATGCCCGCGCCCGACGACAAGCCCAAGACCGCGCGCAAGTTCGTCCGCACGCGCTCGGCCAGCGCCCGGGCCTTGCGCGACGAGGGCCGCAGCCTCCATGCCAAGACGATCGGGGTAGACGGCCGGCAAGTCTACATCGGCTCGGCCAACTTCGATCCGCGCTCTGCGCATCTTAACACCGAGATGGGCTTGCTGATCGATTCGCCCGAGCTTGCGGCCAATCTCGCCAGGTCGTTCGAGCGCGACATCGCCGAGAACGTCTACTGCCTCGGTATCGGGCCGGATGGCAACATCTGCTGGACCGACGCCCGCGACGACGATCCCGAGCCGGAGAGCACCGAGCCGGGCACCAACCCGTTCAGCCGTGCGCTGGTGCGGGCGCTCTCCAGGCTGCCGATCGAGCCCTACCTCTAGACGATCAGTCCTCGGCCACCGCAAGCTTGGGCTGCATGAGGTGGATGAACGCCAACGCCGCCAGGTAGGCCCCGCCGCAGATCACGAAGAGCGGGGCGTAGCCAAGGCCGCTGTCGAGCGACCAGCCGGCGAACTCGATAATCCCGGTGCCGGTCAGGTTCCCGCCGATCGCCCCCAGCGCGATGACGGTGGCGATGCGGCGTGTGGGGATGATCTCTGTCGCCATGCCGAAGATATTGGTCGAGAAACCCTGGTGCGCGAAGAGGCCGAGCCCGATGCACAGCGCCGCGATCCAGGGGTTCGGGGCGATCAGCGCCAGCGGCATGACCAGCACGACGAGCCCGAAGAACAGCATCGCGCTCTTGCGGGCGGCGTTCAGCGACAAGCCGCGATGCAGCAGCACCGGGTAGAGCGCACCGCTGCTCACCGCTCCCAAAGCCGCGAGGATGAAGACCACGGCGATCGGGCCGCCAAGCTCGCCCTGGCCGAGGCCGAAGTGGCGCGAGAAGAAGTCGGGCGCCCAGAACAGCACGAACCACCAGACCAGGTCGGTGATCGCCTTGGCGCCGATGATGGTCCAGCTGCGGCGGTCGGACAGGACCTCGCCCCACGCGACCTTGCCCGCACTGGCCGTGGCGGGGTTGCCGATCGGTTGCAGCTTGCCGGTGTTCAGCTGCCACAGCACGAGCCACACGAGACCGAGCGCGCCGGTGACGAGGAACGCCGCCTTCCACCCGAAGGCGATCGCGAAGGGCGGGATCAGCAGCGGGGTGAGGATCGCGCCAACGTTCGGCGCGGTGTTGATGATGCCGATGCCGATGGAGCGCCGCTCGATGGGCAGGTAGGTCGCGGCGGTCTTCATCGCCGCAGGCGTGTTGACCGACTCCGCCGTGGCCAGCACCGCGCGTGCGATCACGAACTGCTGCACGCTGGCGGCCAGGGCATGGGCCATCCCGGCGAGGCTCCATACCGCCACGGCAGCGCCATAGGCAAAGCGCACGCCGAAGCGGTCGACGAACCAGCCGACGCCGAGCAGGGAGACGGCCGCGGAGAGCTGGAAGATCGAGCCCAGGTGGGCGAACTGCTGGTCGTTCCACTGGAACTCCGCCTCCAGCATCGGCTTGAGCAGCGCGAGCACCTGTCGGTCGACGTAGTTCAAGGCGGTGGCGAAGAAAATCAGGCCGATCAGCAGATTCTGGCTGCGCACGGCGCCCGGCTCGGATCGGGCATGGCTTGGTGTGGCAGGTGGCTGGTGGATGGTCATCGCTCTCTCCCGTCCTGCCGCTCTTGGGCGACCTTAGCGGCTTCAGGAGCAAAGCACTTGCTCCGGCCAACGCCTCGCCATAAAGCGTATGACAACGTAGGACATACAGCAAGCGTCTTTGTCTGGGAGAGGCGCGGGAGAGAGCACTTGGCTCCAGATCATGCCGGCGACCTCTATGGCGAGCTGTTCCTCGTGCAGAGCGACACGCCCGCGCCCAAGCGCTCGCGGCTGGACGAGTGGAAGCTGCTGTGGCCCGGCTTCGCAGTCTGCGCGATCGCCAGCATCGCCGCGGCCTGGCTGTCCGAGCACTATGGCGCGCCGATCATCCTGATGGGCCTGCTGATCGGCCTGGCGCTCAACTTCGTCACCAGCGAGCCGCGGGTCCATCCCGGCCTCGACTTCGTATCCAAGGGCTGCCTGCGCTGGGGCATCGTGGTGCTGGGCACGCAAGTGACGATCGCCCAGATCGGCGCCTTGGGTCCGGTGCCGTTCCTCGCCTTGTTGGTGGTGATGGCCGCCGCGATGGGCACGGCGCTGATCGTCGCGCGGGTGACCGGAGCTTCGGCCGCGATCGGCATCCTTGCGGGCGGCGCGACTGCGATCTGCGGCGCCTCGGCCGCGCTGGCGCTGTTCGGGGTGCTTGGTCCCAAGCGGGTGAGCCAGGCGCAGTTCGCGCTGACTCTTGTGGTGGTCAGCCTGGCGAGCGCGTTGGCGATGTCGTTCTATCCCCCGCTCGCCGGTGCGCTGTATCTCGACGACCGCCAGGCCGGGTTCCTGATCGGCGCATCGATCCACGACGTGGCGCAGGCGATCGGCGGTGGCTATGCCTATTCCGACACGGCGGGCAGCTACGCCACCATCGTCAAGCTCAGCCGGGTGGCGCTGCTGGCCCCGATCGTGACCGTGGTGTCGCTCTGGGCCAAGGACGACGATGTGCCGAACCGCCACTGGATCCGCAAGCTGGCGCTGCCCTGGTTCATCACGCTGTTCCTGGCGACGGTGGTGGTGAACTCCATCGTCACGGTGCCCGCGCAAGTCGCGCAACTGTGCCTGACGCTCTCGAAGACGCTGCTGCTGCTGGCGGTCACGGCGACGGCGATGCGATCGCGCCTCGATCTCATCATGCAGATGGGCTGGCGTCCGGCGATGCCGGTGGTGGCCGCGACGCTGGCCTCGCTCGCAGTCGCCACCGCGTTCAGCATGATCATCCTGTGAGGCCCAAGATGCCCGACCCTGCCATGACAGACACTCTCTACGACATCGCCGTGATCGGCGGAGGCGTGAATGGCGCCGGCATCGCCCGCGACGCGGCAGGTCGCGGCGCCAAGGTGCTGCTGCTGGAGCAGGGCGACCTGGCCAGCGGCACTTCGTCCGCCTCGACCAAGCTGATCCACGGCGGCCTGCGCTACCTGGAGCATTACGAGTTCGGGCTGGTGCGCGAGGCGCTCGGCGAGCGCGAGCGGTTGTGGCAGATCGCCCCGCACATCATATGGCCGATGCGGTTCGTATTGCCGCACGTGCAGGGCCTGCGCCCGCGCTGGCTGCTGCGGCTCGGGCTGTTCCTCTACGACCACATCGGCGGCCGGCGCGCACTGCCCGCGACCCAGAGCATCGATCTACGCAAGCACCCCGCCGGCAAGCCGCTCAAGCCCGGCTATGGTCCGGCGTTCGTCTACTCCGATGGCTGGGTGGACGATGCGCGGCTGGTTATCCTCAACGCGCGAGACGCGGCGGACCGGGGGGCGACGATCCTGACGCGCACGCCGGTCGAGGCGATCGAGCGCTCCGCCGAAGGATGGCTGATCCGCAGCGGCACGCAAGAGTTCCGCGCCAGGGCGATCGTCAACGCCGGCGGCCCCGCGGTGCTCGACCTGCTCAAGCTCAGCGGCGAGAAGACGGCCAAGAAGATGCGTCTGGTGCGCGGATCGCACATCGTCGTGCCGCGCATGTTCGATCACCCTTACGCCTACTTCTTCCAGATCCCGGACGGGCGCATCTTCTTCGCGATCCCCTACCAGCAGGATTTCACCCTGATCGGCACCACCGACCGCGACCATCACGGCCCCTTGCGCGACGTAAAGGCGAGCGACGAGGAGATCGCTTACTTGTGCGAGGCGGCGAACGCCTATTTCGCCAGATCGATATCGCCTGCGGACGTGGTGTGGACCTACTCGGGCGTGCGGCCGCTGGTGGACGAAGGCACAGGCAAGCCCGAGGCGGCGACACGCGGCTACAGCTTCGACCTCGACCTCGACGATGCCGGCGGCGCACCGCTGCTGTCGGTGTTCGGCGGCAAGATCACGACCTATCGCCACCTCTCCAAGGATGCGGTCGAGAAGCTGCAGCCGCACCTGCCTGCGCTCGCCGGCAAGGACTGGACTGCCGCCGCGCCACTGCCCGGCGGTGACTTCCCGATGCAGGGGATCGAGGACTTGAAGGCCGATCTCGCCCGCACTTACCCGTTCCTCGATGGGCGGACGGTAGACCGGATCGCCCGGGCCTATGGTACGCGCGCCAGGGCCTGGCTCAAGGATGCGCCCGACATGGCGGCCTTGGGCGAGACGTTCGGCCATGGCCTTACGAGCGCGGAGGTCGATTATCTTGTCGCTCAGGAGTGGGCCGAAACGGCGGAAGACGTGCTGTGGCGCCGCACCAAGCTGGGGCTGCGGCTCGATGCGGCGCAAGTGGACAAGCTGAAAACATACATGGGAGCGTGAGGTGACGGACGGCTGCATCCTGGTCCTGGACGAAGGGACCACATCGACCCGCGCCATCGTCTATGCCGCAGACGGCACGGCGCTGCACGTCTGCCAGCGCGAGCTCACCCAGCACTATCCGCAACCCGGCTGGGTCGAGCACGACGCGAACGAGATCTGGGAGCGCACGCTGGCCTGCGCTCGACAGGTCGTCGAGCAAGTCGGTGGGCCGGCACGAATCGCGGCGCTCGGCATCACCAACCAGCGCGAGACGGTGGTCGCCTGGGACCGCCAGACCGGCGAGCCCGTGACGCGCGCGATCGTCTGGCAGGACCGTCGCACCGCGCCGTTCTGCGCGCAGCTGCGTGAAAACGGGCATGAGGATGCGGTGCAGGCGCTCACCGGCTTGGTCATCGACCCGTACTTCTCGGGCACCAAGATGCGCTGGGTGCTCGACAATGTCCCGGCGGCGCGGGAGCTGGGCGATCGGCTGGCGTTCGGCACGGTCGAGAGCTGGCTGGTGTGGAAGCTGACGGGTGGCCTGCACGTCTCCGATGCCAGCAACGCCAGCCGCACGCAGCTGCTGGCGCTCGATGGTGCGAGCTGGGACGAAGGCCTGCTCGACCTGTTCGGCGTGTCACGCGCCGCTCTGCCCGAGGTGGTCGATACCCACGGCCTCATCGGCCACTGCGATCCCGCCTTGCTCGGCGCGGCGATCCCGATCAGCGGACTTGCGGGAGACCAGCAGGCGGCAACGATCGGGCAGCACTGCCTCTCGCCCGGCGAGACCAAGGCGACGTTCGGGACGGGCGCATTCGTGCTGACCAACATGGGCGACCAGCTGCCGCGTTCGACGCACAGGTTGCTCGGCACCGTGCTGTGCCAGGAGGGCGGGCGGCGGACTTACGCGCTGGAGGGCTCGATCTTCGTCGCGGGCAGCCTGATCAAGTGGCTGCGCGACGAGCTCGGCGTGATCCGCACCGCGTCGGAAAGCGAGGAACTGGCGCGTGCCGTGCCCGACAACGGCGGCGTGCTGTTCGTGCCGGCGCTCGCGGGGCTGGGCGCTCCGCACTGGAAGCCGGATGCGACCGGGGTCGTCGCGGGTCTGACGCAGGGCACCAGCCGCGCCCATATCGTGCGCGCGGCGATGGAGTCGCTGGCGCATCAGTGCCACGACTTGCAGGAAGCTTTCGCGGCCGATGGCGCTGCGTGGAAGACGCTGCGAATCGACGGCGGGATGAGCGCCAACGACTGGATCGCGCAGGACCTTGCCGACATCCTTGCGTTGCCGGTCGAACGACCCGCCGACATCGAGACCACGGCGCTCGGCGCGGCGATGCTGGCCGGGGTTGGAGTGGGCATCCATCGCTCGCTCGAGGACGCGATGTGCATGGGCAGCGCGCGCCGGACCTTCGTCTGCGGCATGGCCGACGCGGCTCGGGAGTCCCGTGTTGCCTTGTGGCGAGAGGGTCTGCGGCGACACGTCTAGCGCAGCGTCATCGCTCGCACCTGCTGAGGTGGAAACACGAAGGGTATGTTTTCAAGAGCTTGCGGAACCGGGAACGCAGCCGCACCGTGGCTCGTTCAGCTCAGCGCAAGCATTCTGCAACTGGCCTCATCGGCATTTGCATGCGCTTGCGATCGATGGCACAAACTCTACTGTTAGAGTTGAACATGCCATGACGGGAGACGAAGATGCGGATGCAGATGACTCGTGAGTTTCTCTTGAGGCGTATCGACCGCTGCTACCTCGTTGCTGCCGGTGCCCGCCGGCCGGAGAAGCGCACGCTGCACCTGGAGCTGGCGCGATACTACCGCAAGATCCTGAATGCAGTGGTCGATTATCCTGCCGCCGCGATGGCGCGCCCGGCTTGATGCTGATGACAGGGTAGGCGGCGGCCTGCCCTGTCCCACACTTTGCCCGGCTCGCGCCCAGCTTTCGCCAGCTTTATTGTGCGCCGCCGCATGAGTGCAATTGACATGTCTTGGCTCGGCGTCATGTCTCTGCGGCGATGACACTGACGCTCACCGCCATCCTCCTCGGCATTGTCGAGGGCCTCACCGAGTTCCTGCCCGTCTCCTCGACCGGGCACCTGATCCTGGCCTCCGCGCTGTTCGGGTACGATGCAGACACCTGGAAGGTGTTCAACATCGTCATCCAGCTAGGTGCCATCCTGGCCGTGGTGGTGCAGTTCTGGAGGACCTTCTGGGCAGTCGGCTCCGGTCTGCTGGTGCTCAACCCGACGAGCATCCGGTTCGTGCGCAACGTGCTGCTGGCGTTCCTGCCCTCGGCGGTGCTGGGCGTGCTGCTCAAGGACTATATCGACGCGATGCTGGAAGCGCCGATCATCGTTGGTTACGCGCTGATCGTGGGCGGTATCGCAATCCTCGCGGTCGAGAAGATCGCCAAGCCCGGGCCGCTGACCGGCGTCGCGGAACTGCCCATGTCCCAATGCCTGGGAGTGGGCATCGCGCAGTGCCTGGCGATGGTGCCCGGCGTCAGTCGCTCCGGCGCGACGATCATGGGGGCGCTGGCCATGGGGATCGAGCGCCGCACGGCTGCCGAATTCAGCTTCTTTCTGGCGGTGCCGACAATGGTGGGCGCGACGACGCTGGAGCTGCTGGACAACCGCCAGGCTCTTGCCGCCGGAACTGGGCCCGTCGGATGGTGGGAGATCGGCGTCGGCTTCGTCGTCTCGTTCGTGGTCGCGCTGGTGGTGATCAAGGCGTTCATGGCCTTCGTCAGCCGGTCGGGCTTCGGGCCCTTCGCCTGGTACCGCATCGTCGCCGGCGCGCTGGCCGTGTTCCTGCTGTCGCGCTGATGGGCGGGCTGAAGCGCAAGGCCTACGAAGCCGCGCTCGAACCGCTGGAGCTCGAACTCGTCGGCATGGCCCGCTGGGCTGCCGCCACGGGCGCCCGCATCGTCGTGCTGTTCGAAGGGCGCGACACGGCAGGCAAGGGCGGCGCCATCGACGCTATCAGCCATGTCCTCAATCCGCGCCAATGCCGTGTCGTCGCGCTCTCCGCGCCGAGCGAGCGCGAGCAGGGGCAATGGTACTTCCAGCGGTACGTGCCGCATCTGCCCACGCGCGGCGAGATCGTGCTGTTCGACCGCAGCTGGTACAACCGCGCGGGCGTGGAGCGCGTGATGGGCTATGCGACGCCCGAGCAGGTTGGCGCGTTCCTGGAGCATGCGCCGGCATTCGAGAAGGCGTTGGTCGACGACGGCATCCTGCTGTTCAAGTATTGGCTCACCTGCGACCAGGAGGAGCAGGAGAAGCGACTGGCCGAGCGCCTTGAAGATCCCCTCAAGCGCTGGAAGCTCTCTCCGATCGACCTCGCGGCACGGGACAAGTACGTCGCCTACACCCAGGCGCGCGAGGCGATGCTGGCGGCCACGCATACGCCCCATGCCCCCTGGACGCTGGTGGACTTCAACGACCAGCGGCGCGGCCGCTTGACGCTGATCCGCAACTTGCTCGATCGCTTGCCCGACACGCATTGCGAAGCGTCCGAGCTGGATTTCAAGCCGCTCGACCATGAACCGGCGCGCGAGGAGTTCGGGATTCTCGAGCCGATTGCCTCTTTCGACGAGGGTTAAAGCGGGCGCGCGCCGCAAGCTGCGGCTTGACTCACCCGCGCTCATCCGTCATGGGCCGCAGCCTTGCGGGGCGGTGCGTTGTTGCCGCCCTCATTCGTTTTGAAACAGCGTACAGCGGCCGCCACGGCGCGGCTCTAAAGGAACAGGACAAGCGCCATGGCGAAGCCCGCAACCGTCAAGATCCGGCTGGTCTCGACCGCCGACACCGGCTTCTTCTACGTGACGAAGAAGAATCCCCGGAACACGACCGAGAAAATGAGCTTCAAGAAGTACGATCCCGTCGTGCGCAAGCATGTCGAGTTCAAGGAAGCCAAGATCAAGTAAGGGGCCAGCCCCCGGAACTTGCGCCCGAACGATTCAGGGCCGGTTCAAGGCTGGGACCCGCATAGGGAGCCTATGAACCACACTCTGAAGACCTTCCGCAAGTATGCGAGCGCGGCCGCTTTGGCCGCGCTTTGCGTTCCCGCCTTCACCGTCTCCGCGCCTGCCGCTGCCCAGTCGGGCAGCCAGCTTGGCGAAGTGGTGGAGGCGCTGCGCGGCATTTCCACGCTGCGCGCGAATTTCACCCAAACCGACCGATCGGGCCAGACCGTCAGCGGCGTGCTGACGCTCAAGCGTCCGGGGCGGATCCGCTTCCAGTACCAGCAGGGCGTACCCCTGCTGATCGTCGGCGACGGCAAGGCGCTGACGCTGGTCGACTACGAAGTGAAGCAGGTGCAGCGCTGGCCCATCGGCAACAGCCCCTTGGGAGCGATCCTCGACCCACGCCGGGACGTGTCCAAGTTCGGCACGCTCAAGCCGACCGGCAATCCGAACGTGGTCAGCGTCGAGGTCCGGGATCGCAAGCATCCCGAGTACGGGATCATCACCCTGATCTTCACGCGCAAGGCGTCCGCGCCGGGCGGGCTGGAACTGACCTACTGGGTCGCGCTCGATTCGCAGAACAAGCGCACCACCGTCCGCCTCAGCAATCAGCAGTATGGGGTTGCCGTTCCGGACTCCACGTTCAGGTGGAAGGACCCGCGTCCCAACACTCGTCGTTGACCAGGAACGCCTCGTCGGCATCGGACCACTCAATGCGACAAATGGCGACAAAAGGGGCCGTTCCGTTCACTTGGCAGCAAGGCAAAAGCTCCTAGATAAGGGTGGTCAGCAAGGCTTGAGGCGGGTTTCCCCCCTGTTGCCCGGCCTCCACATCAGCTGGCTGACAAGCGTGACGAACGCTCAATGGAACCCTCGAGCCTCTGCCCCCGGCTCGAGGGTTTTCATTTGTCTGCAGCACCCATCAGATGGTCTGTCGCGAGGGGCGGCGGGTAGATCGTGCCATGCCGATGGCGGACACCGCCCTCTGGCATTTGCGCCCTTGCATCCCTAAAGCGCCGGCATGGTCAGTATCGCCACCTGGAACATCAACTCGGTCCGCCTGCGCATCGATCAGGTCGAGCGCTTCCTCACCGAACAGGCCCCCGACGTGCTCTGCCTTCAGGAGATCAAGGTCGCCGAGCACCTGTTCCCGCACGAGATGTTCGAGCGGCTCGGCTACGTGCACCGCGCCGTCCACGGCCAGAAGGGCTACCACGGCGTCGCGACCGTCAGCCGCCTGCCGTTCCGCGACTTCTCGAAGCATGACTGGCAGGACAACGGCGAAGCCCGTCACATCGGCATCGAGCTGCTCGGCGCCGGGCAGGGCCTGATCGTCGAGAACGTCTACATTCCCGCAGGCGGCGACGTGCCCGACCGCGCGGTCAACGCCAAGTTCGGCCAGAAGCTCGACTTCCTGGGACGGATGACGCGATGGGCGGACGCCATCGACCGGCCGACGCTGATCGTCGGGGACTTCAACGTCGCGCCGCTCGATTGCGACGTCTACGATCACAAGGCGCTGCTCAAGGTGGTCAGCCACACGCCCATCGAAGTGGAGACGCTTGGCACATTCCGCGATGCGCACGGCTGGGTCGACCTGGGCCGTCGGTTCATCCCGGCGCCCGAGCGCAACTATTCCTGGTGGTCCTATCGCAGCTACTGGCGCGAGAAGGACCAGGGTCGCCGGCTCGACCACATGTGGGCCAGTCCCGAACTCGCGCCGCAAGCCCGCGCGCACCGCTTCGTCGAGGAGACGCGGCGCTGGGAGCAGCCGAGCGATCACGTGCCGCTGATCACCGAGTTCGATCTCTGAGCGAGGCCTCGCCGTCCCGCCGGGTGGCGCTGTCGATCGACGCGCTGCGCCATGGCTGGCCGATCCAGGTCGCTTCCGCTTCAGGAGCCGCGGCGTTCACGTTGCTGCCTGCCGAAACCGGCTTTGCGCCTGGCGCGCAAGGGTCGCGCATGCTGATCTCCGCTGCCCGGGCAGTGACCTTGAAGCTCGCCAACCAGCGCGAGGCCGCGGTGCCCGAAGCACCGGTGCTGATCCGCGGCGCCGAACCCTTTGACCTGTCCGCGGCGCGCGCCATCGCCGATCCGGCGCTGGACCTGGTATACCCGATGAAGGGGCCGTTCGCCGCGGATCCCATCGCCGATCTCGATGCCGCGAAGACTGCGATGGAGCTGGCGCGATTGGCGGGCATCCTGCCGGCCTTTCTCGTCGATCCAGTCGCGGCAGAGGAGCCGCAGGTCGTCGTCGCCACCGACCTGACCGCATGGAAGGACACGGGACGGCTCGCAATCGCGTCGCGCGCGCACTTGCCGGTCGCGGCGACCGACGAGGCCGAGATCGTTGCCTTCCGCTCGCGCGACGACATGCGCGAGCACGTGGCGCTGGTGATCGGCACGCAGGATGGCGATCGCCCCCCGCTGGTAAGGCTTCATTCCGAGTGCCTGACCGGCGACATCCTCGGTTCGCTCAAGTGCGATTGCGGTCCGCAGCTCGACGCCGCGCTGCGGGCGATGGCGGCAGAGGCCGCGCAAGGGGGCTGGGGCGTGCTGCTCTACTTGCGGCAGGAGGGGCGAGGGATAGGCCTCGTCAACAAGCTGCGGGCCTATCGATTGCAGGACCAGGGGTTCGATACGGTGGACGCCAACAACCGGCTCGGATTGCCGACCGAGGCGCGCGACTTTCCGGTCGCCGCGCGCATGCTGGACTTGCTGGGGGTCCATGCCATCCGCTTGATGACCAACAATCCGGCCAAGGTCGCTGCGCTCGAAGAGGTGGGCGTGACGGTGATGGAGCGCGTGCCGCACCAGCTGCCGCCCAATCCGCACAACGCCCGGTATCTGGATACCAAGCGCGATCGGACGGGGCATTTGCTCTGACTGGCGACGAGCGGGCGTGATGGCGCGTCCACCATCGCCCGGTTGCCCTTTGTCGGCGGCGCGTCGATTGCAGAAAGAAGGCTCGCTGACCAACGGTGAAAGGCGCGCTCGCAAGCGGCGGAACACCCCTCCACCTTGCCGCGTTCCTGTCGCATGATCACCACTCCCGATGCCCCGCCGGCCGAACGCCGGAGAGCCCTCGCTCGAACCCAGGCGCTGCCTTGGCTGCTGTTCATCGTCATGCTCGCGCTCGCCGCATGGCTTGGATATCGCGCGTTCTGGCCGCGAGGCGGCGGCGATCCGATCGGCACGACCATCGTCGCGTTCGAAAAGCAGAACCGGCTGACCGTGTTCAGCGCCCAACTGGCGCCCGTGGTCGCCGCCGAGGACAGCCGGCTGCTAGGCTTTGTCAAGTCGCGGCAAGTCGCGGTGATCCCGGCACGGGTCGACTATTCGCTCGACCTGTCGAAGATGGATCGCAACCGCCTCGCCTGGAACACGGCCACGCATACGCTCGATGTGCTGCTGCCACCTCTCAGCGTCGGTACGCCCAACCTCGACGAGGGCAGGGCGCAATACTTGCGCGAAGGCGTGTGGATCAGCCGCGAGGCGCAGGACTCGCTCAGCCGCACCAACACCCGGTTGGCGGAGCAGCAGGCGAGGCAGCAGGCCAGCAATCCGGTGCTGATGACCCTGGCGCGATCGGCCGCCAAGGAGGCGTTACGCCAGAACCTTGCCATCCCGCTGCAAGTCGCCGGCTTCGGAGATGTGACGGTGAACGCGCGCTTCGAAGTCGAGCCCGCGCCGACCGCCCGATAGCGCCAAGTCTCTCGCGAAAGTCCTTGGGCTGGCGAGGCGCACTCACTACATGGGCGATCAAAGACCCAGGGGATACCATGACCGCACAGACCCTCAACCTGACCGGAGTAGACTTGCGCGCCGAGATCGATCGGCTGCGCAAGGAGCGCAACGCGGTTATCCTCGCGCACTATTACCAGAAGCCCGAACTGCAGGACATCGCGGACTTCGTGGGGGACTCGCTGGAGCTCAGCCGCAAGGCGGCCGACACCGATGCCGAGGTGATCGCGTTCTGCGGGGTCAAGTTCATGGCCGACACCGCCAAGATCCTCAGCCCCGAGAAGATCGTGGTGCTGCCCGACATGGACGCGGGCTGCAGCCTCGAGGATTCGTGCCCGCCGGAAAAGTTCAAGGCTTTCCGTGAGGCGCATCCCGATCACATCGCGCTGACCTACATCAACTGCTCGACCGAGGTGAAGGCACTATCGGACGTGATCGTCACCAGCTCGAGCGCGGAGACGATCCTGGCGCAGATCCCGAAGGACCAGAAGATCATCTTCGGGCCCGACCGGCACCTGGGCGGCTATCTCAACCGCAAGTTCGGCCGCGACATGCTGCTGTGGCCGGGCGTGTGCATCGTCCACGAGGCCTTCAGCGAGACCGAGCTGCTGAAGCTCAAGGCGCAGAACCCCGGTGCGCCGATCGCCGCGCATCCCGAATGCCCGCCGACGATCGTCGACCATGCGGACTATGTCGGATCGACCAGCGGCATCCTGCAGTTTGCCAAGACGATGCCGGGCGACACGCTGATCGTCGCCACCGAACCGCACATCATCCACCAGATGCAGCTTGCCCTGCCGGACAAGACCTTCATCGGCGCGCCCGGTGCGGACGGCAACTGCAACTGCAACATCTGCCCCTACATGGCGCTCAACACCATGGAGAAGCTCTACCTCGCGCTTCGCGACCTGGAGCCGCGGATCGAGATCGAGGAGCCTTTGCGCCTCGCCGCCAAGAAGAGCCTGGACCGCATGCTGGAGCTGGCCAGCGGCACCATCGGCCAGGGAGATCTGGGCGCGCGTTAAGTTCGCTCGCGTCGCCCGCAAAGAAGACCTTCGTCATTCCCGCGCATGCGGGGATCTATTTCCAGCCAGTGCCTTTTACATGAGGTCAGGAGATGTATCCCTGTCTTCGCGGGGATGACGAGCATCGGGTGCAAAGGCCGTTAAAAATGTGGCTCAGGATGGCTTGTCACCCGCTTTCGCCATCGCCAGCGCACCCGCCAGAAGCACCATGCCGGCAACATCGCCGAGGCTCAGCACTTCTCCGAAGGCCAGCCAGCCCGCAAGTGCGGACACCGCCGGCTGCGTCAGCAGCGCCAGGCCGATCACCAGCGGCGTGAAGTTCTTCAGCGAGTAGATCAGCAGGCCCTGTCCGATCACCTGGCTGCTCATCGCCAGCACCAGCAGCGGCGTCCAGTCGTGCGGCACGATCGCCTCGCCCATGAGCGCCGCTACGCCCAGCAGGATCGGCGCGCCGGTCAGGGTCGACCAGAACAGGACCGAGAACTGGCCGAGCCGTGCGCGGGCGGGGGCGAGCATCAGGATGTAGAAGGCGTAGAAGAAGCCGGCCAGCAGGCAGAACAGATCGCCCACGAAGCTGGCATGGCTCACTTCCAAAGAGCTGCCCATCAGCAGCGCCGCACCTGCCAGCGCCGAGAGGATGGCGGCGACCTCAAGCCCGCGCGGCGCGCGGCGTGCGGCGACCAGGCCCCAGGCCATGAGGATAAGGCTGCCGGAGTTGCCGAACAGCGACGCGTTGGCGAGCTTGGTGGTAGCGATGCCGACGTGCCAGCTTGCCAGGTCCAGCGCGAAGAACGCGCCCGCGCCGGCCACCAGAACCAATGTTCCGCCGGCAACGCGGCGGCGCTCGGCGGGCTCGCGCAAGGAGAGTGCGAAGATCACGGGCACCGCGAGCGTCAGCCGCCAGAAGCCGGCGGCGACCGGCCCGGTGTCCGCCAGGCGCACGAACCAGGGGCCCAACGCGAGCGCGACGTTGGCGGCGATCAGGGCGGCGAGGTGGGCGGGGCTCCAGCTGCGCGGCTTCGGCTGAGCGGAAACGGCTTTCATCGCCGCGCCTTAGCGGCGTGTCCCCGGCCATGCACGGCGAAAGCTTACCCCATCTCGCGCCAACCAAACCTCTTCATTCCAGCGAAGGCGTCGCCCCGGCCTTGGCAGGGGCGACGCCGAGCGATCAGGCAGCTGGCAGAACCTTCTCCTCCCCACGCGTTTTCCACAAGGACCAGACGACACCACCCGCGATCAAGGCAAGCGTCACCCCGAGGCTCAGCAGCGGCGGGAACTTGGCGCCGCCCAGCACGAAGTCGGCCACCAGGATCTTCGCGCCGATAAACACCAGCACCAGAGCCAGCGCGTACTTGAGGTAGTGGAAGCGGTGCACCATTGCGGCCAGCGCGAAGTACAGCGCGCGCAAGCCCAGGATCGCCATGATGTTCGACGTGTAGACCACGAAGGTATCGGTCGTGATCGAGAAGATCGCCGGCACCGAATCGACGGCGAACACCAGGTCCGCGAGGTTGATCACGACCAGCGCCAGGAACAGCGGTGTCGCCGCCCAGGCGAGCTTGCCGGTCTTGTCGGGCACCTTGACGAAGAAGTGGTGACCGTGGTGCTCCTTGGTCACGTTCATGTGGCGGGAGATCCAGCGCACCGCCACGTTGTTGCCGATGTCTGGATCGTGATCCTTGGCGAGCAGCATCTTCACGCCGGTGAAGACCAGGAACGCGGCGAAGATCCACATCACCCAGTGCGCGCTTGCCACCAGAGCCGCACCGCCCGCGATCATCAGGCCGCGCAGCACGATGACGGCGAGAATGCCCCAGAGCAGCGCGCGGTACTGGTACTTGGGCGCGATCGCGAAGAAGCCGAAGATCATCGAGATGACGAAGACGTTGTCGATCGAGAGCGCCTTCTCGATGAAGTAGCCGGTGTAGTACTCCACGCCGGAGGTCGCGCCTTTCGCGAACCACACCCAGCCGCCGAACGCCATGGCGATGGCGATGTAGAACACCGACAGCTTCAGCGACTCACCGATGCCCATCTCGCGGTCGTCCTTGTGCAGGAAGCCGAGGTCGAAGGCGGTGAGGATGAGGACGATGGCCGCGAAGGCCAGCCAGAACCAGGCCGGAGTTCCCAGCCAGTCGGCGGTCAGCAGTTCCATGCGCGCCTCACGCCATCTGCAGCGCGGATGCGGTCATGGCGCGCGCCAGCCGCTCGCGCAGGTTGCGCTTGCGGACGCGCAGGCGTGCCGCCTCCACCGGCGTACGCGCGACGCGCAAACGCGCATCGAGCCTCTGCAACAGCTCTAGCATCAGGAAGGAGCGGGTGTTCATATCTGGGATCCCTATCGAACGTGAAAGTTGGTTCGATCGGATGAGCCGATGCTCGATCCCGCAGCCTAGGGAGTTTGGGGGAAGGTGCCCCGGGTCCCAGCATCGGTCTCATCCGATGCGGTCCGACATCACGTGACGCTCCAAGGGAGCGCCGCGCCAGAGGGGCCCGGCCCGCACGGTCAAGTTAGGCAGAGTGGATGAGGCTGCAAGTCCTGCGCGCAGTGGGACACGATATGTAATATGCGTGTCCTCCCCGGCACGGGGAGGGGGACCACCCGAAGGGTGGTGGTGGGGACTATGGCCTCGAAGCGACCTGACCGGCAAACTTGTGCTCGGTTGTGAGTCCCCTCCACCACCAGCTGCGCTGGCGGTCCCCCTCCCCGTGTCGGGGAGGACAAGATCTTTAACCCTCGGTCCTTATACCCAGGCGTCATGAAGACGATCCTCCTTGCCGCCGGCACGGCCGCGCTTGCGCTCGCCGCTGCTCCGACCCTCGCACGCGATGACGCAGCGGCGCCCTACACGGTGGTCGAAAGCGGTCGCGGCTATACGCGCCTCCAGGACGCGATCGACGCCATCGGCGATGCGCGCGGTACGGTTCGCCTTGCGCCTGCGCGTTATGCCGACTGCGGAGTGCAGACGCAGGGCGACGTGACTTATGTGGCCGCGACGCCCGGCCAGGCGGTGTTCGACGGTGTGACCTGCGAGGGCAAGGCCGCGCTGGTGCTCCGCGGACGCGCCTCCCGCGTCGAGGGCCTGGTCTTCGCCAACATGCGCGTCAGCGACAAGAACGGCGCTGGGATCCGGCTGGAACACGGCAGCCTTTCGGTCTCGCAATCGTGGTTCCGCGATAGCGAGCAGGGCATCCTCACCGGCGATGATCCGCAAGGCGTGGTCCAGATCGACAAGTCTACCTTCACCCGCCTGGGCACGTGCGAGGGCTCAGGCTGCGCGCACTCGATCTATATCGGCAACTACGGCGCGCTGACCGTCACCCGCAGCCGCTTCGAGCAGGGCACTGGCGGCCACTACGCCAAGACCCGCGCCGCCAAGGTGGCGATCCTCAACTCCAGCTTCGACGATTCGCACGGCCGCCAGAGCAACTACATGATCGACCTCAGCGACGGTGCCACCGGCAAGATCGCCGGCAACTGGTTCGTGCAGGGACGCGACAAGGAGAACTACTCCGCGTTTATCGCCGTCGCCGCCGAGCACCAGAACCACACCTCCGGTGGCTTGCTGATCGACGGCAACGACGCCCGCTTCGCGCCCGGAGTCGAGCGCCGCAGTGCGTTCGTGGCGGACTGGTCGGGCGATGCGGTGAAGCTGGGCCAGAACGCCATCGGCCCGGGCCTCACCCGCTACGAGAAGCGCTAGGCCGGTTCCGGCGGCAGCGCGTTCTTGCCCGAACGCGCGAGCAGCACGCCACCGAGCGCCAGGGCAAAGCCGAGCAGCTGGATCGTGATCAGGTGCTCGCCGAACAGCAGTCGCGACTCGATCGCGGTGAGCGGCGGAACCAGCAGCAGCAGCACGCTGACGCGCGTGGCGCCCTGGCGGCGGGTCATCCAGACCAGCAGCGACAGCGCGGCGGCGGACAGCATCAGCACCGACCAGGCCAGGCCCAGCCACAAGCTCAGCGAGTTGTCCCAGCGGTAATCACCCAGCGCCATTGTCGCGCCCAGCGCGATCGCGGCGCCACCGGCGTTCTGCACCGAGCTCGACACCCGGATACCGTCCTGTGCCAGCGAGCCCGACTGGATCATCGTTCCGACCGCCATGGCCAGGATCGATGTGACCGCGCCTGCCACCACATACCACGGTACGCTGATCGCCAGACCGCTCTCCAGCAGTGGCTCCAGCACCATGACCACGCCGATGAGGGCAATGCCGAGTCCCGCCCAGCCACGCGCCGGCAACCGCTCGCCCAGGAAGAGGAAGGCGCCGACTGCCACCACCAGCGGCTGCAACGCGCCCAGCAACGCCATGACTCCGGCTGGCATGCCCTGCGACACCGCCCACCAGCTGGTGCACAAGTACACGCCGTTCAGCATGGCACCGGCCAAGACATGCAGGCCCAGGCGTCGCCCGGTGGGCCAGCGTTCGCCCGCCACCAGCGCTGCTGCGCCCATCATCAGGGACGTGAGCACCATGCGGGCGAGCAGGATCAACTCGGGTGCACCATGCGGCACTGCCCAGCGCGCGACGATGAAGCCGCTCGACCAGATGAGCACGAACAGAGCGGGAGCGAGACGCGCGAACATGACGGCGCATGTGGGCGCATGCGGGCAGGGTGTCGACCCTGCTCCGAGCGCCATTGCGCTTGATATTGCAGACCTGCGAGTTGTGCCGGGTGGGACCGTGTCGCCCCACCGCCTTCAGCGAAAAGCCCAGCGCAGGGTCTGTGCGACGCCGAAGGTGCCTGCCCGCACCAGCGGTCTCTCGAGCGGCGAGATCGCGAAACCGTGCATGCGCCGTGCCCAGTCGGGCAGCAGGTCGATCGCCGCCTGCATCGCCAGCTTGCGCGGCACATCTCCCATCGCCGGGGCACCTCGCCCGGCAAGGATAAGGCCGGCCACTTCCTTCGTGCGCCCATCGACCTTGAGCTGGCTGCGCATCGCGGCGATCAACTGGCGTGCCTGGGCGCGGGAGTGCGGCAGGGGGGCGGCGCCCAGCGCCTCGCCCACTTGCGCCATCTGCGCGAAGTAGCGGTCCTGATCCGCGAGCGACATCAAGGGCTCGGAGTATCGGATCCACGCGTCCAGGAAGCTGCTGGTCTCGGTCACGTGCACCCAGGCGAGCAGTTCCGCGTCGTTGGCGCGATAGGGCGTGCCATCGGGCAGGGTGCCGCTGACACGGTCATGCACGCGCCTTACCGTGGTGATCGCCGCCTCCGCCGCAGACCGCTCGCCATAGGTGGTCATGGCGATAAACCGGGCCGTGCGGCGCAGGCGGCCGTGCATGTCCTGGCGAAAGTTCGAGTGATCCCACACGCCCGCCAGCACGGCCGGGTGCAGCATCTGCAGCAGCAGGCTGGCCACGCCGCCGACCATCATCGAGCCGACATCGCCATGCACCCGCCACACCACCGAATTCGGGACGAAGAGCGCGTCGGCACTGCGGACGACGGGCGTCTGGCCGCGCTCGACATCGTTGAACAGGCCGACGACGCGCCGCCGGATGGAGGATTTCACGATGTTCGGAAGGGTGGAGGGCGTCATGTCGAGACAACGATCGCATCGCGCGAACGGTGCCGCAAGACATGCATGCCCTGTGGGGAGGGCGCACGGGGAGGGCGCACGGGGAGGGTTCAAAGATGCGCTCCAAACCACTAGATCCGCCGGTGATGACGCCCAGCCGCGCCCTTGTCCTGTTCCGCTTGTGGGCGGCGCTGCTGCTTGCCACCATCGGCTTGCAGGCACTGGAGCCGGTCGTCACGCCCTTGCAGCGAGCACCAGGCTCCGCCTTCAGTGCGGCGACGGCCGATGTGGCGCTCGCATCCAGCCGCCGGGCCGAGATCGCCCAGCCTCAGGCGCTGCCCACACCCGCCCTGCCGCGCTTTCCCGCGCCAGTGTCGCATGCGTCCGTGCCGACGATGCTGCCGCGCGCCAAGCATCTGCTTCCCCTTGCACGCGGCCCCCCGCCTCGCGAGCGTTCCGAACGCGTACCTGATCCGCGCGGTCCTCCGCCCGCCTGACCTTGCCCTTCGCCGGCGCCAGCGCGTCGTTTGCAGCCAAGTTCAGGACTCAAGAACCATGTCATCCATCGAAGCCGGCGCCGATCGCGCCGAAGAGCGCGCGCGTGTCGCCGCGCTGCTGTCCCGCTATCCCGAAATGCCCGCCAGCGATCTCGACGAGGTCCACGCCTGGTTCCGCCATGGCGCCAGTGCCCTCGATCTCGGCCTCTTGGCCAGCGACCCCGCCGTCGCGCCGCAATATCGGGCCTATCGCGCCGATCACTACGACCGCATCACCACCGGCGACTATGCCCGGGCGGCGATCTTCATCGGGATGGCTGTCGGCGCACTGATCCTGATCGCCATGCTGATGCCCTGAGATCAGTCCCTCGCGGCGACGAGCGCCCATTCCTCGCCCGCCTCGGTCACCAGGCCGCGGCGGGCGAGGTCGATCAGATGCGCGTGGACCGAGCGGCCGGCGGCAGGCCAGAGCCGCTCGTCCACGCCCTTGTACATCATCGGCACCATCGCGCCGATGCGGGTGCGCCCTTCGCCGATCTGCTTGAGGATCTGCTTCTCGCGGCTGCGGCGATGGCCGATCATGCCGCGCACCAGCTGGCGCGGCTTGTCCACCGCGGGGCCATGTGCGGGAAAGTAGATCCGGTCCTCGCGCTCGTGCAGCTTGGCGAGGCTCGCCATGTAGGCGGTCATGTCGCCGTCCGGGGGCGAGACGACGCTGGTCGACCAGCCCATCACGTGATCGCCGGTGAACAGCACACCGCTCTCCGGCAGTGCGAAGCAGACGTGGTTGGAGGTGTGCCCCGGCGTCTCTACCGCGACGAGAGTCCAGCCATCGCCGCGAACGCTCTCGCCATCGGCCAGCACTCGATCGGGACGGTAATCGGCATCGAACGCGGCATCCGAACGAGGCCCGTCGTCGTCGAGCGTCAAGGGCGCGCAGCCGATCACCGGGGCCCCCGTCAGCGCGGCGAGGGGCGCCGCCGCAGGCGAGTGATCGCGATGCGTGTGGGTGCAGCAGATCGCCACCAGCTTGGCCCCGCCGATCGCGGCGACGAGCGCCTCGATGTGCTCGGCCTCGTTGGGACCGGGATCGATCACGGCCACCTGGTCACCCGCGCCGACGATGTAGCTTTGTGTGCCGGTATAGGTGAACGGCGAGGGGTTACGAGCGAGCACGCGCCGGACGAGCGGGTCGACCTGCTCGGCATGAGTGTAAGGGCGAAGGTCGGTGGCGGCGTCCATGCCGCGGATATGGGCCTTGCAGACGAGACTGTCGAGCCGGCCAACCCCTAGCCGCCCGAGGCTGGCTCGCGGCTCAGCCCGCCAGCCGACCCTCCAGCCGCTCGCGCAAGCGAAGGATCGCGCCGGGAGGGGGCTCGTCCGTCTGCCGCCAGACACGATCGAGACGCAGCAGCCGATCGTAGAAGCGCAGCGTGGCGCTCACGAGGTCCTGCACTGCTGGCGGGAGCAGGGCGAACTGCTCGGGTTCGACCTTGCGCATGTCGGGCGACAGCCGCCCGTGGCGACGCAGCTGGAACTCGGACAGCTCGCCCAGGAAGTACGCCCGGTGGTTGAGCAGCCAGGCCACCGCGTGCATCATCCGGGTCGTCGTGCGCAGGCCCTCGCTCGACATGGCGATGCGCGCGCGATCTTGCGCGTCGGCTTGTGGATCGTCGTTCAGGCTGCTCAGCGCGAAGGCGTGGCGCACCTCGTCGGAGAGCACCAGCGCCTCGCAATACAAGCCTTCGACGATCCTTGGATTTATCGTGACTGGTTGCCCCATGTCCCGCTGGTATGAACGAACCACGGCATGCCGCAACTGGCTGCGGACGATTTTCCGCCGTTGTTTGTGCGCTGTCCGAAAAGGGCACGAACCCGCAAAATACGGCGAGTCGCATCCGGTCTGCTCAAGAACCCCAATTGACGAAGCTGACCCGCGTCTCGCCCCGCCCGGCAATCTCAGGCGATGATGTCGGGGATCAGGTAGTCCTCGATCAGAGCGATCTGGTCCTTCAGCCGCAGCTTGCGCTTTTTCAGCCGGGCGATCTGCAGCTGATCGTTCGAGCCGGCAGCACCGAGCGCGTCGATCGCGGCATCGAGGTCGCGGTGTTCGATCCTCAGGATTTCCAGACGCTTGCGCATCTCCTCTTCGGTCACGCGGGCTTTTCCCCAAGGTCGAGACAACCAAAAAGGCCGGTTCCGGCTCGACGCATCCGGATGGCGGCTCACCGATATGGGCCATCAACGGCCTTCGCAAGCCCGCCCTATTATGGTTCCATGACAATTGTGCCGCATCTGCATGATGCCGAGTCGGCAGACACGGATCCGGTACACCTTGTAAAGGAGGATCATCCATGGAGACTTCGCACGTTAGCGCCCTGCAGACCAAGCACGCTGGGATCGAACGTCAGATCCAGCAGGAAATGAGCCGCCCGATGCCCGATGCCGTGGCGATCCAGGCTCTCAAGAAGCGCAAGCTGCGCCTCAAGGAAGAGATCGCGCGACACTGATCGCGGCTCTTTCGCTTCCCATTCATGAACATTGCCGGCCGGTTCGCGCGCGGGATCCCGGGATCCGTGATCGAATAGATGCGTGCGTCCGGCCTTGAGGTGGCCTGCCAGAGCGGACCAGCCGCGCGGCGGCCTCTCGACTTCGCGCGGCTCCCGCGTCCGGACCTGAGCGCGCCGAAAGGCCCTGGTGCCGACACGCGCAGCAAGCTTTACTCCCCGCATCGCGGCACGGCTGCGTTCCCAAACCGCCAGCTTTACGGTACGCGATGAATCATGAGCATCGGAGCCGTCGAAGCCGCCCGGAACATCCTGACGCGTCTGCATGAGGTCATGGCCTCGCGCAGCAATGCGCAAGCCAAGCTGAACACCGTCGTTGAGGTGATCGGCGAGTGTCTGCATAGCGAGGTGTGCTCGATCTACCTCCTGCGCGAGGGCATGCTCGAGCTGTTCGCCACGCGCGGTCTGGCGCAGGAAGCCGTGCACGTCACCCGAATGGCCGTGGGCGAGGGGCTGGTCGGCACGATTGCCGAGGATATCGAGGCGCTCAACCTCGCCGAAGCGACTGCGCACCCGGACTTCATGTACCGGCCCGAAACCGGCGAGGACAAGTTCCACTCCTTCGCCGGCGTGCCCATCGTGCGGCGGGAGAGGGCGGTGGGCGTGCTCTCCGTCCAGCATGTCGAGCCGCGCCGGTACGAGGACATCGAGGTGGAGGCGCTGCAGACGGTCGCCATGGTGCTCGCCGAGCTCATCACCAATGCCGACCTGATCGACGAGGTGGATTATTCCGGCGTGGGCAGCGGCCAGACCGGTCCCGAGACGCTGCGCGGACTGACGCTGGTGAAGGGGCTCGCCAGCGGGGTCGCCGTCTACCACCAGCCGCGCATCACGATCGAGCATGTCGTCGCCGAGGATACCGAGGCCGAGCGCCAGCGCGTGATCCTGGCCTTCGACAAGATGCGCGAACAGGTCGAGCGCATGGCCAGCCAGGCCGAATTCGGCGTCGGCGGCGAGCACGAGGAGGTCCTGGCGACCTACAAGATGTTCGCCTACGACGAAGGCTGGACCCGCCGCATCAACGAGGCGATCGATTCCGGCCTGACTGCCGAGGCGGCGATTGAGCGCGTGCAGCAGCGCACCCGCATGCGCATGCGCCAGATCGACGACCCGCTCTTGGCCGATCGCATGCACGACCTGGAGGACTTGTCGAACCGTCTCCTGCGCATCGTCTCCGGACAGCTCGGCACCGCCGCGACGATGGGCCTGCGCAGCGATGCCATCCTGATCGCGCGCAATCTGGGTCCGGCCGAACTGCTGGAGTACGACCGCCGCCGCCTCAAGGGCGTGATCCTGGAAGAGGGATCGCTCACCAGCCATGTCGTGATCGTCGCGCGCGCGATGGGCGTGCCGGTGCTGGGCCGCGTGCGGGGCCTGCGGGGCAAAGTGCGCGAAGGCGATCAGCTGCTGCTCGATGCCGATCAGGCAACGGTCACCGTGCGTGCCTCGACCGGTATGATCGACGCGTTCGATACTCGCCTTGGCCGCAGCCGCGAGCGCCAGGCCGCCTATGCCGCGCTGCGCGACGTGGTGCCGGTCAGTGCCGACGGCAAGCGCATCACCGTGATGATCAACGCCGGCCTGCGCGACGACGTGGCGAACCTGGGCCTTACCGGCGCCGACGGCATCGGCCTGTTCCGCACCGAATTCCAGTTCCTCGTCTCGGCGACATTGCCCGCGCGCGAGCGGCAGACGCGGCTCTATCGCGAAGTCATGGAGCAGGCGGGCAACAAGCCGGTCATGTTCCGCACCGTCGACATCGGCGGCGACAAGACGCTGCCCTACTTGCGGCACAACGATGGCGACGATGAGGAGAACCCGGCGATGGGCTGGCGGGCCCTTCGCGTCGCGTTGGAACGCGACGGGCTGCTCAAGGTCCAGGCGCGCGCGCTCCTGGAGGCCGCGGCCGGGCGCACGCTCAACGTCATGTTCCCGATGGTCAGCGAGCCGTGGGAGTTCGACGCCGCCCGCGCCGTATTCGACAGCCAGCTGGAATTTTTGCGCAGCCGCCGCAAGCGCGTGCCCGAAGCGATCCGCTACGGCGTGATGCTCGAAGTGCCCGCGCTGGCCGAGCAGCTCGACGTGCTGGCGCCCAAGATCCAGTTCCTCTCGATCGGCACCAACGACCTCACCCAGTTCCTCTTCGCCGCCGACCGCGCCAACCCCAAGCTGGCGGAGCGCTACGACTGGCTGAGCCCGGCCATCCTGCGCTTCATCCGCCGCATCGTGCGTAACCTTGAGGGGCAGGCGGTGGACGTGACCGTCTGCGGCGAGATGGGCGGCCGCCAACTGGAGGCGCTGGCGCTGATCGGCCTGGGGATAGAGCGCCTGTCGATCACCCCGGCCTCGGTGGGACCCTTGAAGGCGATGATCGGCAAGTGCGACGTCTCCGCCATCCGCGAAGCCATGGAAGGCTGGCTCGCCGCGCCGCCGGAGAACCTGCGGCAGGTGCTGACGAGTTGGGCTACAGAGCGGGGGATCGTGCTCGATTAGGCGCTGCGCCGCTCAATCAGCGGCGATGGAGCGCACGGCCGACGCGACCGCTGCGAGGGCATGCTCATCGAGCGCGATGACCCCGTCCTGCTTCTCGCCGATCTGCCGTGGTTTGGCTCCGCTGTTGTCCCATATCCACGCCTGATCTGCGCGGTCCAAGAACCAGGGCAGTTGATCGAGGGACGACATGTACCGCTTGCGGACCTTGTCGTCGGGAACGTGATGTCCGCCCTTGGCGACACGCAGCTTGATGCGTTCGATCGATCGCTCGGGGCTATCCAGGACTACGTAGATGAGCCAGATGGCGAACCCAAGTTCCTTGGCCTTGTCCACGAGCCGCCGATACTTGCCGGTCGATAGCACTGTTTCGACGCCGATCGTCTTGTGCACGACGATCGACGCTTCAATCCAAGCTTCGATACGCTGGACCGCGGCCAGATTAGCATCGATCAGCGGCATCTGCTCGACCTCGCTGATCCGCGCAGCCAGCAGGTCGGGATTGACGATCCAGACCGATCTTCCACTCCACTCGAGATCGGCATTGGCGTAGACACTGCTTTTCCCGGAACCGTTCGGTCCGGCAACAACCAGCAGGATCGGCTGATCAGGGCTTTGTCGGGGCACGATCCAGAACGCCCGCGACAGCCTTGTTTTCCCGGCGCGCCTTGGCGACGTTCTTGCTGAATACGTAGTTCAAGTCTTCGCTCAGCGTTTTGCTTTGTGCATCGATCGTGCGCACGGTGGTAAACTGGCCGCTACCGGCATCCCACACGCGCTTCTGCGTAACGGTGCCGCTTTGGCCGGTGTTGAGACGACCGAACTTCCTGACAACGACTTTGGTCATGTTCGCTCCATGCTGTTACCCCATATAGCCACTGACATCGAGCATGGAAGAGCCATCGGCGATCATGGGCCCTCACTCCCCCTCGGATCATCCCCCATTCAACTTCATCGACCGAAAAGCGCGCGCCTAGGCGCGAGACCCGGTTGACTTCGCCGTCCGGACCGCGTTGTTTCGGCAGGGAGCGCCCGATCAACCCACTTCCCCTTTGGGAGCGGAATGGAAGACCACATCAATACGCCGAGCACCCCGCCGCCGCCTGCCAGCGTCGGCGACCAATTGCGTGCCGCCCGAGAGGCGCAGGGGCTCAGCCTCGGCGACATCGCGGCGCAGACGCGCGTGGCCGAACGCCATCTGATCTCGATCGAGGAGAACCGCTTCACCGAGCTTGCGGCGCCGACCTATGCGGTCGGCTTCTCGCGATCCTATGCCAGGGCAGTCGGTCTCGACGAGAGCGAGATCGCGGCGCGGGTGCGGCGGCAGATCGACGCACAGCCCGTCACGCGCGGACCGACGCTGCCCAGCTTCGAGCCGGGCGATCCCGCGCGCGTGCCGCCTTCCCGCATCGCCTGGTTGGCGGGGCTGCTGGCGGTCGTCGTGGTGGGCGTGCTGCTGGTCTTCTGGAACGACTTCCTTTCGCCCGAGGGCGAGCTGCCGGACCTTGCGCCCGGTGCCACGCAAGGTGGCGTCGCCTCGGTGGCACCGCGTCCGGCCGCGCCAGCGCCGCAGGCTTCCCCCGGCGGACCGGTGGTGCTGACCGCCACCGCACCGCGCGTCTGGGTCAAGGTGACGGACACCGCGGGCAACCAGCTGTTCCAGAAGGAAATGGCGCAGGGTGAGAGCTACACGGTGCCGGCCGAGGCACAGGCTCCGCAGTTGCGCACGGCGCGACCGGACCAGCTGCAGATCACCGTCGGCGGGCGCGCTCTGGCCCGCCTGGGCGACAAGCCCGAGGTGATCAGCGGCGTCGTCCTGACGCCGGCGGCGCTGCTCCAGCGCGCCGGCCCGGCCGCGAGCACGGCTGCACCTGCCGCGAACACGGCGCCGGCTCCCGCCATCGGCCCGGCGCGCGCGCGCCGCAGCGACGTGCCGCCGGCCCCCAAGATGGACGACCTGCTGAACGGCATCGAGGGGCCGGCCAATCGGGCTCAGGACAATCCGGTATCCACCACGCAGCTTTGACGCCCGCTCGACAGGCGCAACGGCTTGAGGCAAGTCCGGAGATGGGGGCGGCGCGGTGCGACACCGTTGCTGCCGAGTGCCGTCTTCGCGGGCGGGTTGTGCGATCGTTCGGGGCGATCGGGTAAGGGAGATATTCTGGTCATGGTACCTTCGCCTTTGCGGTCCATCCGCTTGCATCGCGCCACGGGAGCCGCGCTCGCGCTGGTCATGGCTGGCGCGGCGGTGCCGGCGCTGGCTCAAAGCAACAACACCGAGCTGCGCCTGAACAAGGTCGAGAGCGAAGTGCGGGCGCTCCAGCGCAAGGTGTTCCCCGGCAGCGGCGACAAGTATTTCACGCCCGAGATCTCCGCGCCGAACCCCACGCCCAGTGCGACGCCGCTGCCGTCGTCGAGCGCGCTGTCCGACGTGCTGACGCGCATGGACTCGCTCGAGGCCCAGGTTGCGAGGCTGACCGGGCAGGTCGAGCAGAACAGCAACCGCATCACCCAGCTGGAAGCCCGCATGGCGTCGATGCCGGCCGGTGCGCAGCCGCTTGCGACCAACGACGCCGGCGTGCCGGTGCCCGCCGCGCAGGCGAACCTGGGTGCGACGACGGGCGCTTCGGCACCCCGCCCGACATCGTCGCCTTCACCGACGCCTGCGCCTTCGCAGCTTGCCGCGGCCAAGCCGGCAACGCCGCCCAGCTCCGCCCGGGTCCAGGCCGTCGGCGCGATCGCCAAGCCTAGCACCGGCGACGCCGCCGAGGACGAGTACAGCTATGGCTATCGCCTGTGGGAGGCCAAGTTCTACCCGGAAGCGCAACAGCAGCTGAAGCTCTACCTGGAAAAGTACCCCAGGAGCCCACGCGCCAGCTGGGGTCGCAACCTGCTGGGCCGCGCCTTCCTGGACGACGGCAACCCGCTCGAAGCCGCGAAGTGGTTCGTCCAGAACTATCAGGCCGACAAGCGCGGCGAGCGGGCGCCGGACAGCCTGCTTTATCTCGCGGTCTCGATGAAGCAGCTGCAGGACACGAAGCGCGCCTGCATCGCGCTGTCGGAGTTCGGCACGACGTATGCCGCCGAAGCGGCCGGGCGGCTGAAGAGCGTCTACGATTCCACGCGCAATGGCCTCAAGTGCAGTTGATCGCCTGAGCGTGCCGGCGGAGCTGTCGGCGCGCTTCGGCGAGGCCTTGCGGGCGGTTTGGCCCGAGTGCGATGCCGAACTAGCCCCGATGCTCGGCATCGCCGTATCGGGTGGGCCCGATAGCACGGCGTTGCTCCTGCTGGCGGCATCGACGCTTCCGGGGCGGATCGCGGCGGCCACCGTCGACCATGGCCTGCGGCCCGAGAACGCGCAGGAGGCGGCCGACATGGCAGCGCTTTGCGCGGTGCTGGGCGTAGCGCATGCCACTCTGCCGGTGACGCTGGAGCCGGGCAACGTGCAGGGTGCGGCGCGTCAGGCGCGCTATGCGGCGCTCGGCGCCTGGGCGCAGGCCGAGGGCCTGGCCGCCGTCGCCACCGCGCATCACGCGGACGATCAGGCCGAGACCCTGATCATGCGTCTCAATCGGGCGAGCGGTGTCGCAGGCCTTGCCGGGGTCAGAGCGCGCGGGCGGCTGCTGGACACGCCCATCGGGCTGGTTCGCCCGCTGCTCGGCTGGCGGCGCGCCGAGCTGACCGCGATCGTGGCGAAGGCGGGTGTCAGCGCCGCAGACGATCCCAGCAACGCCGACGATCGTTTCGACCGCGCGCGGCTGCGCAAGGTGCTGGCAGGCGCCGATTGGCTCGACATGGCCGCAATCGCGCAGAGCGCCGCGCATATTGCGGATGCCGACGCTGCGCTGAACTGGTCGGCCGACATGGAATACAACGCGCGGGTCAAGCGCGATCCGTTCGGCATGACCTATCGACCGATGGCACCCAAGGCCATCGCATTGCGCGTGATTGCCCGCATCGTGGCCGAGCTCGATGCGCCCGCCAGGGGCAGCGCCATCGCGCGGCTCTTCGACGCGCTGGTGGCGGGCGAGCCTGCCTCGATCGGCAATCTGGTGGTACGACCCAACGCAGGCGGTTGGAGCTTCGCCAAGGCGCCGGTGCGCAAGGCAATGCGGGGCAAGTCTCGCTAGCGATCCCAGGTCATACATACTTCTTGCAGGTAATGGTCAGCACAGGGCTGCGGCATTGAAATAACGCTGCGAGAACCTACATAGAAGTATCGAGGATAGATTGATCGTAGGCATCCTCGGCTGAGAGTACACCATGCTCCCGCTTACGCGCTGGAGTTATGCCTTGATCATCAACCTTTATTTTCCGAACACGTCCCTCGTCGGCGTCCCGTCATGAGCGATGGCGCAGACACCGGCGCCGCTCCGCCGAGACGGATGACGTTCAGGCGCAAGGCGCGCGATCCGCAACTTTCCGACGAGCACATCAGACGCCAGTCTTCGATCACGCATCTGGCTTTCGTGCAGTTCGGAACCCGCGATGACGCGGTGTCGTTTCTGAACACGCATAACGAGCGGCTCGGCGGACGGCCTCTTGATCGCGCCATGTCGGGCCCCGAGGGGTATGCCGAGGTCGAGGAGGCACTGAATTCCGTCGTTCGTTCCAATTCGGGGACAGCGGAATGAGCCGCGCGATCAACCTGCGGCTCGCCGAAGGCCACGTCCGGTCCGAGTGCGAGCGCCTCGGCATCGCCATCAGTGCCTTGGAACCTCTGCCTTCGGGAGGAACGCACCTCGTGTGCGTGACCGGCGCCGGCGCGGAGGAATTCCGGCTGCACTACGCTGCCGATGTCGTCAAAGGCACGGTGAAGCGGTTCCCGTTCTACCGATCGCCCGGACCTTGGTAGGGCGCCGCGAGCAGTCCGGGTGCCGTAGCAGACCGGGCTCATAGGCCTTTCGACACGTCGAGAACCACCGAAGCACAGATCGGACAGCATGCCATGGCCAAGAGCCAACAGAAGTCGAACAAGGAAACGCGCAAGCCCAAGAAGGCTGCGCCGCCAAAGCCGAACGCGTCCAAGCCTTCGATCAAGGGTACGCCAGTGCCACAGGGCAAGGCGTGATCGCCAGGTAAGCCGCGCCCAGCCTCTTTGCCGCAGGGTATGCGCGGGAGAGGAAGGCAGCACCGCGCTCAGGACGAGACGAGCGAGTCTCCCATGCCGACCGTCTTGCCGCGCGTGATGAAGACCCGGTCGCCGATCTTGGAGGCCGCGAAGACCTTGGCGGCGAAGGGTTCGGGCATGCCGACGCAGCCGTGGCTGGCGTAACCCCATTCGACCTTCGAGCCGTGCAAGGTGATGCCGTCGTTGGTCAGCCGCATCATGTAGGGCATCGGCGCGTCGTAGAGGTTGGACACATGGCTGCGGTCCTTCTCGGTGATCGGGAACACGCCCAGCGGGGTGGGCTTGTCCTCGGTGCCGAGCAGCACCGCCGCGGCGCCGATCTCGTAGCCGCCTCGGAAGATCGACAGCACGCGCGCGTCGAGGTCGACGGTCATGACGATGGGGCCCGCGGGCACACCCGCTTCGTCCCAATGCCATTCGCCATACTTGATCGCGCCTTTGATCGGCAGGATACGCTTGATCACGAAGGCCTGGTCGACGGGCGGCTTCGCGGGCGCAGGCACGGCTCTTGGTGCGGCGGCTTGGGCCTTGGGCGTGGGTGTCGTCAGTTTAGCCGAAGCCTCGACCGCTTCGGAACCGCGCAGCCCGCTGGTCGCAAGCCAGAGCACGGCGGCAATGCCGATCAGCCCTGCCAAGGCGAAACCGAAGAGGATACGTCCGTTCACGATGCTTCCATGGCCCCGAATCGATGAAGAAGTGCTGAAGTTGTAGCACGTCGAAGTTCGGGTTGAGAGCGAACCGATGATGCTCGTGGGGCGATCGTGCATGCCGCTCGCGTGACCCGAATGTTGCAACCGCTACCCCCCAGCCATAACACGCAAACAGAAGCCGCGACTTGCACCCAGCGATCCGCAACCCATCACCCGTCGCCCCCGCGAAGGCGGGGGCCCCGCTTGTTCTTCCCTGCACGGCGCTTCATCCAAAAAGCGGGGCCCCCGCCTTCGCGGGGGCGACGGGGTTGTGGGGAGCGCGGCGCTCGATTCACGAAGCGGGGCCCACGCCTTCGCGGGGGCGACGGGTCGTAGAAGCGCTTCGTTGAGCTGCTCGGCCAGCGAGGGCACTCTGCTGGACGGTCCGTATTGGCCGTGGATCGAAGTACCCCTGAGCGCAATGACCCGCACTCAATCCATATGCACGACAATCAGCTCAGGTTCGGTGTCACCCCGGGCTCCGCCTTGGCCATGGCGCGCCGATAGGCGGGGCGTTCGCCGATGCGTTGCAGGTAGGCCTTCAGGTTCGGCAGCCCATCGATCGACTGCTGCCGCATCGCTCGCCCGGTCGTCAGCGCATAGCCCATCATGATGTCAGCCGTCGTCAGCTCGGAGCCGCCGAAGAACGGCGCTGCACCCAGGCGCGCTTCGACCATCTCCCAGCCGCGACGATTGCGGTCGTCCGCGAAGGGCACCTTGCCGGCCGCGCCGGTGATGGCGAGCACCAGCTGCATCATGCCCGTCGCCATGAAGGTGCCGTTGGCCCAGTGGAACCAGAACAAGTGCTCGGCGAAATCGGGATGATCGGGCGCGGGCGCCAGCCGACCGCCGCCGTACCGCGCGACCACGTAGTCGCAGATCGCGCCGCTTTCGCCCAGAACAAGGTCGCCGTCGGTGATCACCGGCGCGATGCCCATCGGGTGGAGGGCCTTGTACTCGTCGGGCGCGAGGCGATTGTCGGCGCGGCGCTGGTAAAGCTTCAACTCGTAGTCGAGCTCCAGTTCCTCGCAGAGCCAGACGATCCGCTCGGACTGCGATTGACCCAGGTGATGAACGGTCAGCATGTGTCTCTCCTCAGCCGTGGGCGCCGAATTCGTTGGCGATGGCAGTGCCGATCCTCAGCGACAATGCGTAGGAGCGGGCAATCGGCTCGATGAACTCGCGGTGGATCTGGCCGTAGCCTGTCGCGCTCTCGTCCGGGTAGTCGCTGGGTGCGTCGACCTGGAAGTTCTCGATCGAGGCAAGTCGCACCGGAAAGGCGCGGCGCAGTTGCGCCAGGCCGTCCTCGACCCGCAGCGTGAAGAACATCTCCAGCACGTCCTCGTGGCTGATGTCGTTCGCGCGGCTGAACTGCGGGACCATCACGGTGCGCAGGAACATGTGCTGGAACAGCGCCAGCCGCAGTGCCTGCAGCGCGCCGATGTTGCGCCGGGTGGTCTCGCGTTCCGGGCCCAAGGAATCCTTGCGTGCCTCGTCCGGGATCATCGTCAGCAGCCGGTAGAGCTTCACTGCATCGACGCGGAGGCGCGAGACGAGGCGGCGGTAGACGCCGGCGCGATCGTCCTTGGTCAGGTACTCGGCGATGCGCAGGCAGCCATCCGCGATATGCTGCTCGTCGCCCCGATAGGGCCGGGTCGACCAGTAGGCGGAGTTGAACAGCTCCCCGAAGGCGCCGACGGTCTTGATGGAGGCCAGCGCGTTTGCGGCGCGCACCAGCCGGATCAGCGCCCGCCCGCGCTCGCTGTCGCGCAGCAGGCCTGCGATCTCCTCCTGGTTGCCCTCGGCCGCGCTGCCGACCCCGGCGATGACGTTCACCGGGTAGCCGAGCTGCTGGAGAATCGCGTTGTGCGGGATCGCGCGGATCTGGCGCAAGCTCATGGTGCGATCGGCGGCGAGGTCGGACTGGCGGCGCGCCTTGCGGCTGCCGGTGTCGTTCAGCAAGCCGAGCCCGAAGGCGGTGATCGCGCGGCTGTAGGTGCGGCTCTCCAGGTGCGCGTGCTGGGTGTCGCGGATGGCGCGGTAGAAATCGAGGCTGAGGTCGGTGCGGCGATAGAACGGGTCCGCCGGCTGGGTGGTGTCGGCCTGCCACAGCGGCCGCTCGGTAAGGCGGGTGAGGGTGGCGAAGGCCAGTTCCTCCGAACCGAACCAGAGATAGCCGTCGCCGCCCTGGAAGCTGACTTCAGGCTCCAGCCGGATGTTGGCGCGCAGGAAGCGGCGGCGCGCCCAGGGGGACATCTGCCAGTGCAGGCGGTCCTCCATGCTGCTGGGATGACAGCCGCGACCCATCGATTCGCCGCCGGTGTTGAACACCAGCGCCGACACGTCAGTGAGCCCGTTGGCGACCATCGCTTCGGCAAGGCGGCCCTGCAGACGCTCGATGGCCAATGCCGCGGGAATCTGGCCGACGAAGCGGCCCGCGTCGGAAAAGCCGGTCTGCACCGCCACCCGGCCGCGCTTGCGCACGTAGGCGCGGTAGGCCGGTTCGGCGAGCACCGCGTCGAGGAAGCGGCCGCCGTGCTCCAGCGCGGTCTCGGTTTCGAACAGGGGCGAGACATCGACCTTGTCGGCGACGCCGAACATCTCGGCATAGTAGAGTGCGGCGAGCACGGTCGTCGGCTGCTCGCATTCGGCGACGAGCATGCGGATCGGCGCGTCGGCGTCGATGTGTCCCAGGATCTGCGCCATGGCCAGGAACTGGCGCACAGCGGTCGAGTTCTCGATCGCCAGCGCGGCGAAGTTGGACCGGAGCGGCTTCACTTCGGCCAGCAGCTCGCGCATCCGCACCAGCGCGGCCTGACTGGCGAGGTTGAGCGTGCCTTCGGGATCGATGCGCTGGCGGATGGCGTTCTGCAGTTGCGAGCTGTTCACGCGGAAGTGGATCCAGCCCATGCCGAGGCCGTCGGCGCGCATCGCCGCGGCCACGACCAACAGGTCGCGCGCGACATCCGTTTCGGCGTGGCGCGCCTCTTCCTCGATCTCGGCGATGATTGGCGCCAGGCTCACGATCTTGTCGGCATGCTCGGCGGTAAGCGCGTTGGCCGTCTGCGACAGCGCCTCCGGCTCGGACAAGTCGGCGGCGAAGCGCTCCGCCATCGCCTCTGTGTGGGCCCGCGCGCGTTCGAGCCGATCGGCCAGCGACGGCAGCGCTGCCTGCAACGAGGCCGCATAGCCGGCAAGGCGCAGGGCCTTTTCCTGCAGGCGATAGCGGATCGAGGTCGACCACGAGATGTCGGTACGCCCGTCCATGTCGTAGCCGACCCAGGTGGCGAAGCGGAACGGCAGCGGCTGCAGGCTGCGCCACTTCTTGGGCCAGCGCTGCGCGGCGATGGCGAACAGGCGGGCGTTGATCCGATCGCGCGCCGCCTGGCCTCGGGTGAGCGCAGCCATCGCCTCATCGTGCTCGTAGTCGAGGGTGATGGTGTCCCGGTCGGCCGGCGCGACGCAGACGCTGGCCTCGCTGAAATCGCCGTTCGAGGCCGAGCTGCGCACGGCCTCCGATTGCGCGCGGCTGAGCAGGAAAGTCGGATGCGCGGTGAACACGACGTGCGCGGCGGGGCGCGACCAATGGGCGGCGAAGGCGGTGAAGTCGTCCTCACCGGCAAGGCCGTCGATCGCCGCGTCGTTGGCCGCGAGCGCGATCGGCCCGGCGATGCGGTCGAGCCGCGAAGCGCGCACGCGCAGGCCCTCGCACTCCAGTTCGGAAACGAGGCTGTCGACTTGGTCGAGGCTCAACGTCCCGCCTTCCAGCTGGCGCGAAAGTTCGAGCGAGAGTTGGAAGACCGGGTTGAACTGCGGATTCTCCGCAGTCTGCCTGTGCAGCTCGGCAAGCCGCGCGTCGAGGTCGGCGACCGTGGGCGAGGCCATCAGCGCGCAAGCCCTGCGGCGGCGCGCGCGCGCGCCTCGATCTCGGCCGGGTCGGGAACGCCCTTGGGCACCATCCAGCTGCCGCCGACGCACAGCACGCTGGGCAGGGCGAGCCACTCGGGCGCGGATTCCTGCGTGATCCCGCCGGTCGGGCAGAAGCGGACTTGGCCGAATGGGCCGGCGATGGCCTTCAGCGCCGCGGTGCCGCCGGACGCCACGGCAGGGAAGAACTTGAGGCGCGTAAAGCCGAACTCCAGCGCCAGCATGATGTCGGCCGCGTTGGCAGTGCCCGGCAGGAACGGCACGCCGCTTCGTGCAGCCGCTTCGCCCAGCGTGGGTGTCAGGCCGGGCGAGACGATGAACTCCGCGCCGGCATCGAGCGACCGTTGCAGGTCGTCGGGGCTGAGCACGGTCCCGGCGCCGACCACTGCCCCGGGCACTTGCTTCATCGCCTTGATCGCGTCGATCGCGCAAGGCGTGCGCAGCGTCACCTCCAGAGCCGGCAGCCCACCGGCGACGAGCGCCTCGGCGATGGGCAGGGCGTGGTCGATGTCGTCGATCACCAGCACCGGGATCACCGGGGCGAGGGTCATCACGCGCTCCACGGCAGAGGTGAGGGGGCCGTTGATGGTGGTGGTCTCGGTCAAGACAAGTGCTCCCTGGCAAAGGCGGCCGCAGCGCCGAACAAGCCGGGCTGCGCATGGGTGATGAGTTTGACGGGCAAGTTCGCCATCATGCCGGCGAACCGGCCCTTGGCGGTGAAGCGCTCGGCGAAGGCGGACGCCATGATGGTTTCGCGGATGCGGTAACCCAGGCCTCCGGCGACGACGACGCCGCTGGCGCCATGGGCCAGCGCCAGGTCGCCGGCAGCGGAGCCCAGCGCCATGCAGAAGCGATCGACCGCGGCGGCGGCAAGGCTGTCCGAGCCGTCGGTGCCCGCGGTCCACAGCTCGACATCGCCGCGCTCGGCGACGGCGCGGCCTTCCAGCGCGGCGAGGGCACGGTAGATGTCGACGATGGCCGGGCCGGAGACGACGCGCTCCACCGAGACGCGCGTGTGGCGCTGGCGCAAGGTCGCCAGGATCGCGTCCTCGATCGTGTCGCGCGGCGCGAAGTCGATGTGCCCGCCTTCGGTGGCCTGGACATGGTAGCGCCCGCCTTCGCGCAGCAGGATCGCAACGCCCAAACCGGTGCCCGGGCCGATGACGGTGATCGCGCCGCTTGCCGGCAGCGGCACGTCGGGACCGGCGAGGTGGAGCAGGTGGCTCTCGTCCGCGCGGGCGACGGCATGGGCGACGGCGCCGAAGTCGTTGACGATGGTGTACCTGTCGACGCCCAGCTTCTCGCGGATCAGGGCCGGGCGGATGATCCAAGGGTTGTTGGTGAAGCGGATCACCTCGCCGCCGACCGGACCCGCGATGGCGATGGCCACGGCGCCGGGCAGGGTGCCGCCGCTGCGACGGCGAAAGTCCTCCCACGCGGTCTGGAAGCTGGCATGGTCCTTGGTGTGGAGGGTCTGGGGCTCACCCAACGCGATCGCGCCGTCGGCGCCGACCGAGGCGAGCGCGAACCGGGCGTGGGTTCCGCCGATGTCGACGGCGACGAGGTCGGTCATGGTCTTGCCCCCCTCTCCCCGGACGGGGAGAGGATACGAAGGCTTGGCAGCTTGCTGCCTAGGCGGAGTTGGAGAGGGGTTTGTGCCCTCTGCGCGTCGGAAACCCCTCTCCAAGCTGCGCTAGCCGCTGGCGCGGCAAGCTTTGCTATCCTCTCCCCCGCGGGGGAGAGGATGAGAATGCGCGTCGTCCTCACAGCCCCGCCATCTCCAGCATCGCCGATGCGCCTTGCTCGGCGCCGCTCGCGCCGGCGCGGAACATCGCGAAGAGCTCGCGGCCCATGCCGATCTCCGCGGGCGGCGGCGGCGCCGGCTCTCGGGTCGAGAGATCCGCGGTGGTGGAAAGCGTGCCGTCGTCGGCCGAAAGGCGCACCAGATCGCCGTCGCGCAAGTAGGCCAGCGGGCCCCATGCGCCGTTCTTGGCCAGCGCTTCGGGTGTCACGTGGATGGCGGCGGGCACTTTGCCGCTCGCGCCCGACATGCGGCCGTCGGTGACCAGGGCGACCTTGTGCCCGCGATCCTGCAGCACGCCGAGTGGCGGCGTCAGCTTGTGCAATTCGGGCATGCCGTTGGCGCGCGGGCCCTGGAAGCGGACCACCACGACGACGTCGCGGTCGAGCTCACCGGCGGCGAAGGCCTTGGCGACAGCTTCCTGAGTGTCGAACACCCGGCACGGTGCTTCGATCGTCCAGCGCTGCGCATCCACCGCGCTGGTCTTGAAGGTCGCGCGGCCCAAGTTGCCCTGGACCAGCCGCATGCCGCCATCGGGCAGGAACGGCGTCGCCACCGGGCGCAGCATGGCGTCGTCCAGGCTTTGCGCCGGGGCATCGCGCCAGGCCAGCGTCTCGCCTTCGAGGTGAGGCTCGCGCGCGTAATCGGCCATCCCGCCCTCGGCGATGGTCAGGATGTCGGCATGCGCCAGCCCCGCGCCGAGCAGCTCGCGGATGACGTAGCCCATGCCACCGGCAGCGTGGAAGTGGTTCACATCGCCCGCGCCGTTGGGATAGACGCGCGCGATCAGGGGAACCGCGGCGGAAAGTTCGTCCAGATCCTCCCAGTCGATCAGCACGCCCGCCGCGCGCGCCATCGCCGGCAGGTGGATCGCATGGTTGGTCGAGCCGCCGGTCGCCAGCAGGCCGACACAGGCGTTCACGATCGCCTTTTCGTCCACGACGTGCGCCATCGGCCGGAAGTCGGCGCCCTTGCGACCGATCTGCGCGACGCGATGGACGGCGGCCCGGGTCAGCGCCTGGCGCAGCGGCGTGCCCGGATTGACGAAGGCGGCGCCCGGCACGTGCAGGCCCATCATCTCCATCATCATCTGGTTGGAGTTGGCCGTGCCGTAGAACGTGCAAGTGCCCGGCGAGTGATAGCTTTTGCTCTCGCTTTCCAGCAGCGCGTCGCGGCCGACCTTGCCCTCGGCATAGAGCTGGCGGGTCTTCTGCTTTTCCTTGTTGCTGATCCCGCTCGGCATCGGTCCCGCCGGCACGAACACCGCGGGCAAGTGGCCGAAGCGCAGCGCACCGATGACCAGGCCCGGCACGATCTTGTCGCAGATGCCGAGCAGGGCCATGCCGTCGAACATCGCATGGCACAGCGCGACCGAGGTGGACAGGGCGATGGCGTCGCGGCTGAACAGGGACAGTTCCATGCCGGCGAACCCTTGCGTCACGCCGTCGCACATCGCCGCGACGCCGCCGGCGACCTGGGCGGTTGCGCCAACCTCGCGAGCGAACAGCTTCATCTGCTCGGGGTAACGGCCGTAGGGCTGATGCGCCGAGAGCATGTCGTTGTAGGCGGTGACGATGCCGATATTCGGCCCGCGCTGCGTGGCGATGCTGGCCTTGTCCTCGCCCGCCGCGGCGAAGCCGTGCGCCAGGTTTGAGCAGGAGAGAAACCCGCGATCGGCGAAGGCGTCGCTCTCACGCGCGATCAGGTCGAGATAGCGGGCGCGGCTGTCGCGCGAGCGGGCGACGATGCGCTCGGTCACGCGGGCGACGACGGAGTGTAGTTCGGTCATGGTTCCTGCTCGCGATCCGAGTTTCTGCAATTCTGTGCTCGGCCCAGCGACATCCTCAAACCCCGTGCCTCGTAATGGGCTTATGGGTGCCCGTTCTTACTCGTGCCCGCCTTTACTCGTGCCACGTGACGCCATTGCGTTCGGCAAGCGCGATGGCGGCCGAGGGACCCCAGCTGCCAGCGGTATAAGTCCTGGGCTCCTGCCCCTGTTCCCCCCACAGCCCACGGATCTTGTCCACCCAGTCCCACTGCGCTTCCACTTCGTCGCGCCGAACGAATAGGGTCTGGTCGCCTTCGATGAGGTCGAGCAGCAGCCGCTCGTAGGCGATGCGCCGCTGCGGGCCGGAGAAGGCGCCGGCCATGGCGATGTCGAGCGGCACGGGGCGCAGCCGCAGGCCGTCACGGTCGAGGCCCGGCACCTTGGCCATCAGCGTCAGCTGGATGTCCTCGCTGGGCTGGATGCCGATCACCAGGCGATTGGGCACGGTGCGCGCGCCCCTGCCAGAGAAGATCGAGTGCGGGATCGGCTTAAACTGGATGATGATCTCGGTCGTGCGGCGGGGCAGGCGCTTGCCGGTGCGCAGATAGAAGGGCACGCCCTTCCAGCGCCAGCAATCGAGGTGCGCCTTGATCGCGACGAACGTCTCCGTGTCGGAGTTCTTGCCCAGTTCGTCGTCGTAGCCGGGCACGGCCTTGCCGGCGATCGCGCCCGAACGGTACTGGCCGGTGACCACTTCCTCCGGGCCGACCGGGCGCAGCGAGCGCAGGACCTTGACCTTCTCGTCCCGCACTTCGGTGGCTTCGTAGCGGACCGGCGGCTCCATCGCGACCAGCGCAAGCAACTGCAGCATGTGGTTCTGCACCATGTCGCGCAGTGCGCCGCTGTCGTCGTAATAGGCGACGCGCGATTCCAGGCCGACGGTTTCGGCGACAGTGATTTGCACGTGGTCGATGTGCGCGGCGTTCCACAAGGGCTCGAACAGCGCATTCGCGAACCGCAGCGCGAGCAGGTTCTGCACCGTCTCTTTGCCGAGGTAGTGGTCGATCCGGAAAATCCGCTCCTCCGGAAAGGCGCTCGCGACCGCGTCGTTGATCGTGCGGCTGGAGGCAAGGTCGGTGCCCAGCGGCTTCTCCAGCCCGATGCGGACCTTCTCGCCGGCCAGGCCGCTGGCCTTGAGGCCGCGGATGGTCGGCTCGAACAGGCTCGGCGCCGTGGAGAGGAATATCGCCAATCCTTCGGAGGGCTCTCCCACCTTGGCGGCGAGATCGTCGAAACCCTCGGTCTGCGATGCGTCGAGCGGCTGGTAGCTCAGACGGTTGAGGAAGGTTGCCATGCCGCCACGGCGGTCCGCGGGCAGGAATTGCTCCAGCGCCTCGCGCGCGAAATTGCGGAAGGCGGCATCGTCAAGGTCGGACCGGGCGGTCCCGACGATGCGAATGCGCGGGTCTAGCAACCCTTCCGCATCCAGTGCGCAGAGAGAGGGGAGCAGCATCCGCTTCGACAAGTCGCCGGTGGCGCCGAACAGCAGGAGACGGTCGGCGGTGAAACCGGTCATGCGGGATCGATGCTCCTTGGTTGCCGTCGGTAGATAGGCGCTTGGCTGCATTCGCCTAGTGCGTGCCGGGTTATAGGTCTGTGATAGCGTGAGACAAGCCCGTCCCATTCCGATTGCGTGCGGTTCGACACCGGAGCCTGGCCGAAGCCTGGCGAGCGGATCGGCGCAGTTTCTTGCCCCGGCCAGTCATTGCACTGTCTTGCACGCGTGCAACGCTGCGCTAATGGGTTCCCGCATGGCCGTCGATGGCGTTCACCTGCTCGAGCATATCCAGACCCCGGCGATCGTCGTTGCGCGGGGGCAGGTCTCGTTCGCCAATCCCGCGGCCAAGACCCTGCTGGGCTCCCACATCGTCAATCAGGACGTGCGCATTGCCATCCGCGATCCGCGCGCCGTCTCGGTAATCCTGGGCGAGGGTGGCGGCAACGCCAAGATCGGCGGACTCTCGGTCGGCGGCAGCGTGTGGGAGATCGATTGCAAGGTGCTTGGCCCGGCCGAGCGGCTGGTCACGCTGTACGACTTGTCGGTCCAGGTCAGCACCGCGCGTGCGCATGCCGACTTCGTCGCCAATGCCAGCCATGAGCTGCGCACGCCGCTGGCCACGGTGCTGGGCTATGTCGAGACGCTGATGAACCCCAAGGCGGGCGGAGACGAAGTCACGCGCGAGCGGTTCCTCAACACCATCCGCCACGAGGCGCTGCGCATGCAGGCGCTGGTGTCGGACCTCATGTCGCTGTCGCGGATCGAGGCGGTGAAGCATGAGGTCCCGGGCGAGCGGATCGACATGGTGGCGCTGGCGCGCGAGACGGCGGGCGAGTTTCGCGCGGGCGGCAGCGTGGCGGTGAGCGCGAATTGCGAGACTGCGTTCGTCTCGGGCGATCGCGGCCAACTGGCGCAAGTGGTGCGCAACCTGATCGACAATGCACTGAAGTACGGGCGCAAGGACGGGCCGGTGCAGGTCGCCCTGGAAGCGACGCCGACCGACTGGCTGCTCGTCGCGGTGCACGACGATGGCGACGGCATCTCGCCCGAACACCTGCCGCGCCTGACCGAGCGCTTCTACCGCGCCGACACCAGCCGCAGCCGCGCCGCGGGTGGCACGGGGCTGGGGCTCTCGATCGTCAAGCACATCGTCGAGCGCCACCGCGGCCGCTTCGACATCGCCAGTCGACCGGGCAAGGGCACGACGGCGTCGATGATGCTGCCGATGCGGCAGGATTGACCCGCCCTGACCCTTATCGCGCTGCGATCGTCCGGCACGCACACACACACGCATGCACATACATGATAGTCGCCCCCGCGCAGGCGGGGGCCCCGCTTGTTTTTCAAGCTCGTCTGGAATCCAAGAAGCGGGGCCCCCGCCTGCGCGGGGGCGACGGATTGCTGCTGTTTGTTGAACTTGAGATCCTTGTCTGGGTTTTCCGCGCGGCGAACATGGCCATTCTTGCGGCCGCTCCGTCACCCTGAACTTGTTTCAGGGTCCATCGTGCCGATTGCCCATCGCTTCGTCTCGGACGCACAAAGTGCGGCATGCTGGCTGAACGGCAAGGCAGGGGCGCCAGTCGCGCGCCGCACACAGTCGCGAAATGGATGCTGAAACACGTTTAGCATGACCGTCGTGGCTGGTGAGCAGCCCGCACCTCGATCCTCGCACAATCCCCTGGTCACATGATCGTCACTAAAGTGTAATGCACAACGCATAGGAGCACGCCAGAGCGGTCGCTCAAGGGGTCAACCATGTTTCGCACGCTCTCAGTCGCCGCCGTCACCGCGGGCGCGCTTGCCCTTGGGGCCTGCGGCTCTGGCGGTGCTGCGGGCTCGCGCGACTACATCCGCGCGGTCGGCTCCTCGACCGTGTACCCCTTCGGCACCGCCGTGGCCGAGCAGTTCGCCAGGACCGGCTTCAAGTCGCCGGTGATCGAATCGACCGGCACGGGCGCGGGCATGAAGCTGTTCTGCGCCGGGCTTGGCTACGCGCACCCCGACATCGAGAACGCCTCGCGCCGGATCAAGAAGTCCGAGTACGAGACTTGCGCCAAGAACGGCGTGAAGGACATCATCGAGGTGCAAGTCGGCATCGACGGCATCGCCTTTGGCGAGTCCATCCGCGGTCCCGGCATGAAGCTGACACCGCTCGACGTCTACAAGGCCATCGCCGCCAAGCCGTTCGGCAAGCCCAACGCCTATAGCTCATGGCGACAGGTCAACCCGGCGCTGCCCGACATGCCGATCCTGGTCTATGGCCCGCCGTCGACCTCCGGCACCCGCGATGCGCTGGCCGAGCTGATCATGGAGGCCGGTTGCAAGACCGATCCGGTCATGAAGGCGCTCAAGGACAGCGACGAGAAGAAGTACAAGGCCGTCTGCACCCAGGTGCGCGAGGATGGCGGCTATGTGGACGCAGGCGAGAACGACAACCTGATCGTCCAGAAGATCAGCCAGAACCCGCGCGCGATCGGCGTTTTCGGTTACTCCTTCATCGAGGAGAACCCCGAGAGCCTGAAGGGCATCCCGATGTCCGGCGTCACCCCGACGTACGAGACGATCTCGGACTTCTCCTATCCCGGTGCCCGGCCGCTCTACATCTACGCCAAGAAGGCGCACCTGCGGCCGATCAAGGGCTTGCCTGCCTATATCGCAGAGTGGCCCAAGCACTGGGGGCCGGACGGTATTCTCAAGAAGAAGGGCATGGTGATCGCTCCCGAAGACGTGCGCCGCAAGAATGCCGAGATCGTCGCGAACATGACCTTGCTGAACCCGGCGGACCTCAAGTGACGGCGGCCGTTCTCCTCGCCGCCTTCGCGCTCGGAGCGATCGGCTGGTTCGTCGCGCGGGCGCGGGCGCGGCTGCTCTATGCGGGCCGCGAGTCCATGCACTCGATGCCGGTCTACCACGCCTGGCACTTGGCGCTGTGGGTCGTGCTGCCGGCGTTGGTGGTCTGGGGGCTGTGGTCGGTGATCGCACCGCCGATCGTCGATGGCGTGGTGCTTGCCTCGCCTGCCGGCACGCAGATCCCGACCGACCCGGTGCAGCGAGCCGCGATCCTGTCCGAAGCGCGCGGCATCGCCGCCGACCCCTCATTCATCGGCTTCTACGACCAGTCATCCACGATCGCGGCGCCGATGCGCGCGGCGCAGGCCCGCTTCGGGCTGATCGGCACGGTGCTGATGGCGCTCGCGGCACTGGCGGGCGGCGGCTACGCCTGGACCCGCGTGACCGGCCGCTTCCCGGCGCGCACCCGGGTAGAGCGCGCCGTCATGCTGACGCTGCTCGCCGCCTCGCTGCTGGCGATTCTGACGACGCTGGGCATCATCGGCTCGCTGGTGTTCGAGGCGGGGCTGTTCTTCCGCGATGTCTCGCCCATCGCCTTCCTCACCGGGTTGCACTGGGCTCCGGCCAATGCGGTGGGCGACGATCTCAACGCCAACTTCGGCGCTGTGCCGCTGTTCTGGGGCACGATCTTCATCGGCGCGATCATCGCCATGATCGTCGCCATCCCGCTGGGACTGATGAGCGCGGTCTACCTGACGCAGTACGCCGACCGGCGCGCCCGCAAGGTGCTCAAACCCGTGCTGGAGATCCTCGCCGGCATCCCGACCGTGGTCTACGGTTACTTCGCGGCGCTGACCGTCGCGCCCTTCATCCGCGACCTCGCCGCATCGCTCGGCGCGCAGAACCCCTCGACCGAGAGCGCGCTCGCCGCCGGCCTCGTCATGGGCGTGATGATCATCCCGTTCGTCTCCTCCATGGCCGACGACGCCATCGCCGCCGTCCCGCGCGCCATGGCCGACGGCTCGCTGGCGATGGGCGCGACCAAGTCCGAGACGATCAAGAAAGTCCTGCTTCCCGCCGCCTTGCCCGGCATCGTCGCGGGTGTGATGCTGGCGGTCAGCCGCGCCATCGGCGAGACCATGATCGTCGTGATGGCGGCGGGCGCGGCGGCGCGGCTCTCGCTGAACCCGCTCGAATCGATGACGACGGTGACCTACCAGATCGTGCAGCTCCTCACCGGCGACCAGGAGTTCAACAGCCCCAAGACGCTCTCCGCCTTCGCGCTGGGCCTGGTGCTGTTCGTCGTCACGCTGATCCTCAACATCATCGCCCTGCGCGTGGTGAAGCGCTTCCGGGAGGCTTATGAGTAACACCTGGAAGAACCCCGACATGGCGCGGCGCATCGCGCGCCGCAACGCCGCCGAGCGCCGGTTCAAGGCGCTGGGCCTGGGCGCCATCGTCCTCTCGCTGCTGTTCCTGGCGGTGCTGCTGTTCATCATGCTCAAGAACGGGCTGGGCGGGCTCGACTGGGCCTTCCTGTCCGGCTCCGACGCGACGGATGCCAGTGCCGCGGGCGTCTGGGGCGCGGCCAAGGGCTCGTTCCTGACGATGGTGGTGACGCTCGTCCTGTCGTTCCCGATGGGCGTGCTCGCGGCGATCTACCTGGAGGAGTTCGCGCCGCGCAATCGTTGGGTCGACTGGGTAGAGGTCTCGATCAACAACCTGGCGGCAGTGCCCTCGATCATCTTCGGCCTGCTCGGCCTCGCGGTGTTCATCAACACGCTGGGCATGGCGCGGTCCTCGCCGCTGGTCGGCGGCCTGACGCTGGCGCTGATGACGATGCCGGTCATCGTCATCTCGGGCCGCAACGCGATCAAGGCGGTGCCGCCCTCGATCCGCACGGCGGCGCTGGGCGTCGGCGCCTCTCCGGTGCAGGTGGTGTTCCACCATGTCCTGCCGCTCGCGCTGCCGGGCATCCTCACCGGCACCATCATCGGCATGGCGCGCGCCCTGGGCGAGACGGCGCCGCTGCTGATGATCGGCATGCGCGCCTTCGTCGCCACGCCCGCCAGCGGGATCAACGATCCATCGAGCGTGCTGCCGATGCAGATATTCCTGTGGTCGGACGAGATCGACCGCGGCTTCGTCCAGAACACCAGCGCGGCAATCATCGTGCTGCTGGTGTTCCTCCTCGCCATGAATGGCCTGGCCATTTACCTCCGCAACAAGTTCGAGACCCGCTGGTAGATATGCCCGAAGCCAAACTCCCGGATTCCAAGCTGACCGCGCGCAACGTCGACGTCTTCTACGGCGACAAGAAGGCGATCGACGACGTCTCGATCGACATCGGCAACGGCGTCGTCACCGCCTTCATCGGCCCCTCGGGCTGCGGCAAGTCGACCTTCCTGCGCACGCTCAACCGCATGAACGATACGATCGCCGGCGCGCGCGTGACCGGGCAGATCCTGCTCGACGGCGAGGACATCTACGATCGCGACATGGACCCTGTCGCCCTGCGCGCGCGGGTCGGCATGGTGTTCCAGAAGCCCAACCCGTTCCCCAAGTCGATCTACGAGAACGTCGCCTACGGGCCGCGCATCCACGGCCTCGCGCAGGCCAAGCCGGAGATGGATGCGATCGTCGAAAAGGCGCTTACCCGCGCCGGCCTGTGGAACGAGGTCAAGGACCGGCTGACCGACGCCGGCACCGCGCTTTCGGGCGGCCAGCAGCAGCGCCTGTGCATCGCCCGCGCCGTCGCCGTCAGCCCCGAAGTGATCCTGATGGACGAGCCGTGCTCCGCGCTCGACCCGATCGCCACCGCGCGGATCGAGGAACTGATCGAGGACCTGAAGGACCGCTACGCCATCGTCATCGTCACCCACTCGATGCAGCAGGCTGCGCGCGTTTCGCAGCGCACGGCCTTCTTCCACCTAGGCAAGATGGTCGAATACGGGGACACGGACCAGATCTTCACCAATCCGCGCGAGGAGCGGACGAAGGACTACATCACCGGCCGGTACGGCTGAGGGGAACTGCCATGGTCGACCATACCGTCAAGAGCTTCGACAGCGAGATCAGCCAGCTGCGCGGCCTTATCGCCGAAATGGGCGGGCTCGCCGAAGTTGCGATCCGCGACTCCATCGATGCGCTCGTCCGTCATGACGAGGATCTCGCCCGCCAGGTCGTCGCCGCCGACGCGCGCCTGGATGCGCTGGAAGCCGAGGTCGATCGCCTCGCCGTGCGCACCATCGCCTTGCGCGCGCCCATGGCCGACGACTTGCGCGATGTCATAGCCGCGCTGAAGATCTCCGGCGTGCTGGAACGCATCGGCGACTATGCCAAGAACATCGCCAAGCGCATCGACGACATGGAGGGCCGCAGCAAGGTCGAGCCGCTGACTCTGGTGCCGGCGATGGCCGACATCGCGCAAGGCATGGTGCGCGACGTGCTCAATGCCTACGGCTCACGCGACGCGATGCTGGCGGTCGAGGTGATCCGCCGCGACGAGAAGCTGGACCAGTTCTACAACACGCTGTTCCGCTCGCTGCTGACCCACATGATGGAAAATCCGGCGACGATCACCAGCGCCGCGCAGCTGCTGTTCGTGGCGCGCAACCTGGAACGCATCGGCGACCACGCGACCAACGTGGCCGAAATGGTCTACTACGCGGCGACGGGCGAGTACTGCTCCGAGCGCGATACCAAGGGCGAAAACGTATGAACCCCTCCGTCCTCGTCGTCGAAGACGACCGCGCGCTGTGCGACCTGCTCGCCTGGAACCTCTCGGCCGAGGGGTACGACGTGCGCTCGACCGGTGATGGCGAAGAGGCTCTGGTCATGGTGCGCGAACAGATGCCCGACGCCATCATTCTGGACTGGATGATCGAGCAGGTCCCCGGCATCGAGGTCTGCCGCCAACTGCGCAAGGACCGCGAGACCTCGAAGATCCCCATCGTCATGCTCACTGCCCGCGGCGAGGAGGAGGATCGCATCCGCGGCCTCAAGACCGGTGCGGACGACTACGTCACCAAGCCGTTCTCCCCGCGTGAGCTGATGGCCCGCGTCGAGGCGCTGCTGCGCCGCGCACGGCCTTCGCTGGCGGGCGACAGCCTGGTGTTCGGCGATATCGAGCTCGACCCGACGTCGCACCGCGTGCGGCGTGACGGCGAGGCGCTGCATCTTGGCCCCACCGAGTTCAAGATGCTGCGTTACTTCATGGAGCGGCCCAACCGCGTCCTTTCGCGCCAGCAGATCCTCGACGGCGTCTGGGGCATGGACTCCGACATCGACGAGCGCACGGTCGACGTTCACATCCGGCGCTTGAGGAAGGCGATCAACCGGGCGCAAGATGTCGACCCGATCCGCACCGTGCGCGCGGCAGGCTATGCGATGGACATGAGCTGAGGCGTACAGGCGGCTTGCGGACGACGCCGCCCTCCCAACCCTGATCCGTTATGGCTCGTACTTAAAACACCATCGTCGCCCCCGCGCAGGCGGGGGCCCCGCTTCTTGCGAGAGAGCACCATCCAGAAAGGAACAAGCGGGGCCCCCGCCTGCGCGGGGGCGACGGGTAGGTGGATTGCGCGAGTTAGGTGTATCGCGACGGCTCGGTATATCGGCCTTGGGCGTCATCATACCGTCCCCATGAGCTGGGCTCAGCGTTCTTTCATTCGTTGCGTAAGACGAACTCGCCGCCTAGCCTATTCGCACTGCTCCGCTCTAACCGCACGCCAAGGTCGCACCGCGCGCCAACCCACAAAGCCTTCCGGCGCGCGTCATCCTCGCCTATGCGCAGAGCGTGCCCCAAGACCTAGCCCTGCCTCCCGAAGATCGCCGCGCCTCCTCGCCGCAGTCGGTGACGCGGGTGATCCGCCTGCTCGAAGCCTTGTGCGCCAGTCCCGAGCCGCTGTCGCTCGCCGATCTCAGCCGCCGGCTCGATACGCCCAAGAGCAGCCTCGCCGCGCTGCTGCGCGGGCTTGCCGAAGAGGACTTCGTGGTGCCGGCCGATGGCGCCTGGCGCCTGGGTTCGGGAGCGTTCGGGCTGGCGAGCGCGATCGGCGAGGCCCGGCGGCGGCTGCAATCGTCCGACCTCATTCGCGAGGGCATGCGGCGCCTGGCCGCGCGCGCCGCGGAAACGGTGCTGCTGGCAGTGGGCGATAGCGACGGCGACCAGCTGACCTACGTGGACCTCGTCGAGAGTCGGCATGCAGTGCGCTACTCCGTCGCGGCAGGCGATCGTCGCCCCCTGTACGCCACCGCCGGGGGCAGGGCGCTGCTGGCGACCTGCTCGGCCGAAGCGGTGGCCGACTACCTCAAGCGCGTGCGACCCGAGCGGCTGACCGCAACCACCTGCACCACGGTGCGCGACCTCACGGCGAAGATCGAGGCTGCCCGCCAGGCCGGCTACGCGCAGACGATCGACCAGGCCGCCGAGGGTGTCACCGGCACCGCGGCGGTCGTCCGCGATGCGGCCGGCGGAGTGGTCGGCGCGCTCGTCATCGCCGCGCCAAGCGCACGGGCACAGGGACGCCTGCCGGAATTGGCAAGGCTGGTGCAGGACGAGGCCGCGGCGATCTCGCGCAGCCTGGGCTTCCGCTGAGCCTCAGCCGACGAGCCCGGCGCCGGTCGGCCGGCGTGCCAGCAGATCGCGACCTTGGCGGAACCCGCAGCGGTCAGGCCGCGATGCGATCCGCCGGGCCGGCGAGGGCGACGGTTATCGCGTGCTCGAACTGGTCGGTCGCCCGTTCCCAGGAATAACGCATGCCCAGGCTCGCCGCAGCGCCGCGATCGAGCGAGAGCGCGCCATCGATGGCATAGGCCAAGCTCTCGTCGAGCACGCCCGCGGCTTGCGGCAGCGGCTCTTCGACGCCGCGTCCTTCGGCACCCAGGATGTCGATCGGTCCGGTCACTGGGTAGCCCGCGACCGGCACGCCGCACGCAAGCGCCTCGATCACCACCAGACCGAAGGTATCGGTCCGGCTCGGGAACACGAAACAGTCCGCCGCGCGGTAGGCGCTCGCCAGCGCTTCGCCGGAGAGCGGGCCGAGGAACAGCACGTGCGGATACTTGCGGCGGAGCGCGGCGAGGGCGGGGCCATCGCCCACCACGACCTTGCTGCCCGGCACGTCGAGGTCGAGGAAGGCCCCAAGGTTCTTCTCGGTGGCGACGCGCCCGACGTTGAGCAGCACCGGGCCGGGGAGGGCGGTCATCGCCGGATGGCGCGGGCCCTCAGGGCGGAACAGGCTGTCGTCGATCCCGCGGCTCCACGGCATCGTCGGTCCGATCCCGCGCGCGCCGAGTTCGTCGGCCAGACTGCGGGTGGAAACCAGCACTGCGCTGCTGGGAGCATGGAAGCGGCGCATGATCGGCCAGAACCGCTCGGCGCTGATGCCGGTGCGCACCGCCGCGTATTCCGGAAAGCGGGTGTGGAAGGCAGAGGTGAAGGGCACGCCGCGCGACAGGCACCAACCGCGCGCGGCCCAGCCGATCGGCCCTTCGGTGGCGATATGCACCAGCTCGGGCCGCAAGCTGTCGAGCATGCGACGAACGCCGAACCGCGGCGCCATCGCCAGCCGGATCGAGGCATAGCCGGGCATCGGCATGGTGAGGAACCGGTCGGGCGCGATTACCTCGACATAGTGGCCGCGCGCCCGCAGCAGGCCGAGCGTGGTCGAGAGCGAGCGGACGACGCCGTTGACTTGCGGAAACCACGCGTCGGTCGCGATGACGAGGTTCACGCCTCCCTCTCGAGAGCGGCGTCGGCCCCGTATCGGATCTCGGCCTCGGCTCCAGCCGCGTGCTCTGCTTCGAAACGGTTCGCCGCCTCGGCTGCCTTCTCGTGTGCCCAATCGACGATCGAGATGGCCCCGTGCGCATCCTCGACCAGCGCGGTGCAGCTCTCCACCCAGTCACCGTCGTTGTAGTAGGTGATGCCGCCGAACTGGCGGATCTCGGCGCAGTGGATGTGGCCGCAGACCACGCCATCCATCCCGCGCGCGATCGCCTCCTGCGCCACCGCTTCCTCGTAGCTGGAGACGAAGGCGACCGCGTTCTTCACCTTCTTCTTCATGTAGGCGGACAGCGACCAGTATGGCATCTTCAGCCGCCGACGCGCGGCGTTGAACACGATGTTGGCGCGCAGCAGCAGGCCGTATGCCTGGTCGCCCAGGAATGCGAGCCAGCGGGCATAGAGCACCACCCCGTCGAACGCATCGCCATGCGTCACCAGCAGCCGACGCCCATCGGCCGTCTCGTGAACCGCCTCCAGCGCCAGCTCCACACCGCCGAAGCTCATGCCGGCATAGTCGCGCAGCATCTCGTCGTGATTGCCGGCGATCAGCACCACGCGGGTGCCGCGGTGCGCCATCTTGAGCACGCGGCGGACCACTTCGTTGTGCGCGTCGGGCCAGTACCAGCCCTTGCGCAGCCGCCAGCCGTCGACGATGTCCCCCACGAGGTAGAGCGTCTGGCACTCGAACGAGCGCAGGAAGTCGACCAGCATCTCGGCGTTGCAGCCGCGCGTGCCCAGGTGCACGTCCGAGATCCAGACGGTGCGGTACTTGCGCTTGGGGCGGAAACCCTTCGGGTCCGGCAGGTCGAGCCAGTCCGGGATCTTGCCGCCGGTCGCTGTGGAGCCGACGGAGCTCACGGGCGCAAAGCGGGCGAGCAGGCTGTCTTGGCTGGTTTGCACGGTCGTGCTCTCCTCTTGCTGCTGCCTTGCGTCTTTATGCCAGGCGGGTGGCGGGCGCGTGACGCTTCACGGTCAGTTCGATGACACCCCGCTGAACCGCGAGCTTTCACCCAAGCGTCGCCGATATGTCACCCGTCCGTCACATTGGCGCGCCAGAAGCGACCCCGGCGGGCTGACACCATGGCGCAATCTTTTCGGGGCCGCCGACCTGCGGGGGCTCGCGGGAGAGTGCGCGGTTACACGCAGGAATACGAGGGGACCATGCAGCGCATCGACATCCTGTTGACCGGCGATCTCGTCGGCGGCTTCGCGCCGTTTCGCCATGCCGACCTCGAATTGGTGCTGCACCGCTGGTCCAACCCGGCGCAACTGCCGCTGATCGAAGGATCGCTGTGGGCCTTCGTCGACTGGGTGCTGCCCGACATGTCGGGGCTGGAGTTGTGCCGCCGCCTGCGCTGCGACCCGGTTACCACCACCGCGCACATCACCGTGGTGCTGGAGGAGGACGACCTCGATGATCGCAAGCGCGCGCTGCGCACCGGGGCGGACGACTACATCGTCGGCCCGCTGACCCGCACCGCGCTGCTCGACCGCGTGCTTTCCGGCCATGTCGTCGAGCATGGGGAGGCGAATGGGCGCAAGGTCTCGCTGGGTGACCTCACAATCGACATCCCCGCTTTCCAGGCCCGATGGCAGGGCAAGGCGATCGCTTTGATGCCCAACGAATTCCGCCTGCTGCGCTACTTCGTCGAGCATCCGGGCCGCGTCTTCACCCGTGTTCAGCTTATCAGTGCGCTGGGCAAGCAGGAGCCCGCGATCGACGAGCGCACCGTGGACGTGTGGATCGGCCGGCTGCGTCGGGCACTGAAGGCCGTAGGCGCCGGCAACCCTTTGCGCACCGTACGCTCGCTGGGCTATGTGTTCGACGATCAGTGAGGCGAGCATTGAGCCCTTTATGCCGAGCACTCCGCCGGCGGTGACACCCCTCCGTCACTCGGCTGACGCCGCGCGCCACTTGTCCTTGCAGGGGAGGATCTTCGAGCACCTGTCCTCCCCGGTCGGGGAGGGGGACCGCCAGCGTAGCTGGAGGTGGTGGGGACTCGCGTCCACCTGCAAGCGTTCAAGGAACCCGCCGGCAACCTTCCGCCAGGCCGAGACTCCCCTCCACCACGCTTCGCGCGGTCCCCCTCCCCGGCACGGGGAGGACAGATCCTCCCCTCTAAGGGGAGGTGGCAGTCCGCAGGACTGACGGAGGGGTGTATCCCTCTCCTCCAAACACTACGCTCGCGATGACACCGCCACCCCATCCTTGCAGGAGAGGATCTGCAACAGGCGCTGCGTGACATCGCTGAGGCCACCTTCTCGATGCCTTGCCCTGAGCAAACGCGGCCGAAACCGAGCTATCCCCGTCCGGATCGTCATATGTCTGACGCAAATCTGACCAATAAGCCGGGGCCGTCACCCCTAGGTATGAGGGTGACGCAAGTGACACCATGATTCGGCAGAATGGCTTTACCGCATGATTCGGATGGGAAAGATGCAGAGCTCCAGGTACCTCAAGGCCATCAGGCGCATCGCGCTCGCCATGGCGCTTTTCGCTCCGGCGGCAGCACAGGCGCAGGGCGTGACCGTGGCCGACCCGGCCGGCAGCGGCCCGATCGTTGCGGCATTGGGCTGGCTCCAGGGCACGCTTCTTGGTAATGTGGCGACGGCGGTGGCCGTGATGGCTGTCGCCGCGGTGGGCTTCATGATGCTGACGGGGCGGATGAACTGGCGTTTCGGGGCGACCGTGATCGTCGGCTGCTTCGTCCTGTTCGGTGCCGGCGCGATCGTCTCGGGCATCCAGAGCGCGGCGGTAGGCTGATGGCTCTCGCTCGCTACACCGTGCACCGTGCACTGACCCGGCCGCAGATGTTCGCGGGCGTGACCTACAGCTACTTCATCATCAACGCCGCGGTCACTACCGAAGTGTTCCTGATCACCAAGAGCTTCTGGGCGCTTCCCGCCGCGCTGGCGATGCACGGCGTGGGCTACATCGCCTGCCTGCGCGAGCCGCGGGTGTTCGATCTGTGGATCGCCAAAGTCAGCAAGTGCCCGCGCGTGCCGAACTGGTCGCGCTGGGGCTGCAACAGCTACGCGCCCTGAGCGGCGAGGGGATAGTCATGGCAAAGCCAAAACTTCCGCAGATCACCGGTTGGGGCAAGAAGGAGGCCATGGTCGGCGACCGGCTGCCGTACCTCTCGCTGGTGGACGAGAACGTCGTGCTGCTGCGCGATGGCTCGGTCATGCTCTCGCTGATGGTGCCCGGCTTCGCCTTCGAGACGGCCGACACCGACGAGCTGAACGCCCATGCCGCCACGCGCGAGGTGCTGCTGCGTAGCTCGCTCGACGCGCGGTTCGTGCTCTATCACCACGTCATCCGCCGCCGGGTCGAGATCGAGCTGGAAAGCCAGTTCTCCGATCCGCTCACCGCGCACATCGACGCCCGTTGGCGCCAGCGCACCAGTTCGGGCGCGCTGTTCGTCAACGACCAGTTCGTCACCCTGGTGCGCCGCCCCGCGCGCGGCAAGGCCGGCTGGGCCGACAAGCTCTCGCGCATGATGAAGCGCTCGGGCGCCGGCCCGGTGGAGGCCGACGTGGCCGACGTGCGTGCGCTGCGTGCCGCGGCCAGCGCCATGACCGCCTCGCTCGGCGCCTATGGCGCGCGCCTGCTGGGCGACTACGAGAGCAACGCGGGCCGCTGCTCGGAAGTGCTGGAACTGCTGAGCGCGCTTTACAACGGCGAGATGCGCCCCGTGCGCCGCCCCGCCGACGAGGCGGACGTGGGCCACATGCTGCCCTATCGCCGCATCAACTTCGGCATGGATGCGCTGGAACTGCGCGGCGCCAACGGCGTGACCTTCGGTTCGCTGGTCAGCCTGAAGGATTACCCGGACTCGACCGCGCCCGGCCTCACCGATCCGCTGCTGCGCCTGCCGTGCGAGCTGGTGCTGACGGAGACCTACGCGCCCTCCGACCGCCAGATCGCCCGCGAACGGATCGACCTTGCCATCCGCCGGCTCAAGTCGGCCGACGAGGAAGCGATGGCGGAACGCCGCGAGATGTCGAGCGCCCGCGACGCGCTGGGCACCGGCGCGGTCGGCTTCGGCGACCACCACCTTTCGGTGCTGGTGCGCGCGCCCGATCTCGACGTGCTCGACGAAGCCACCGCCCTGTGCGCCGCCGCGCTCGCCGATGCCGGCGCTGTCGCCGTGCGCGAGGACGTGAACTTGGAGCCCGCATTCTGGGGCCAGATGCCCGGCAACGAAGGCATGCTGGTGCGCCGCGCGCTGATCTCCAGCGCCAACATGGCGTGCTTCGGCAGCTTGCATGGTTTCGCCATGGGCCAGGCGAGCGGCAACCACTGGGGTGAGGCGGTGACCTTGCTCGCCACCACCAGCCAGACGCCGTTCTTCTTCAACTTTCACCAGGGTGACCTCGGCAACTTCACCGTGATCGGGCCCTCGGGCTCGGGCAAGACGGTGGTGATGAACTTCCTTGCCGCGCAGGCGCAGAAGTTCGATCCGCGCACGATCCTGTTCGACAAGGATCGCGGCGCCGAGGTCTTCATCCGCGGCATCGGCGGCAATTACAGCCGCATCGCCTCTGGCCACCCGACCGGCTTCAACCCGCTGTCGCTGCCCGACACCGCCACCAACCGCGCCTTCCTGCGCGACTGGCTGGGCGTGCTGCTCGAAGCGCGCGGCCCCGAGGAGCTGGCGACGATCGCCGGCGCGGTGGACGCGGCCTACCACAACGATCCCTCGCTGCGCCGCCTGTCGCACTTCCGCGAGCTGCTGGCGGGTTCGCGCCGTCCCGAGCCGGGCGATCTCGCCTCGCGTCTCGACGCCTGGCTGGTCGGCGGCGAGCATGGCTGGCTGTTCGACAACGCGGTCGACAAGCTCGACCTCTCGGCGCGTAAGCTCGGCTTCGATATGACGGCGCTGCTCGAAAGCCCGCGACTGCGCACGCCGACGATGATGTACCTGTTCCACCGTATCGAGGAGCGGCTCGACGGCGAACCGACGATGATCCTGATCGACGAGGGCTGGAAGGCGCTCGACGACGAGGTGTTCGCCGCGCGCATCCGCGATTGGTTGAAAACGCTGCGCAAGCGCAACGCGCTGGTCGGCTTCGCCACCCAGTCGGCGCGCGACGCGCTCGACAGCAAGATCGCCACCGCGCTCGTCGAGCAGACCGCGACCATGCTGTTCATGCCCAACGCCCGCGCCAGGGCCGAGGACTACTGCGAGGGCTTCGGCCTGTCCGAGCACGAGCTCGACGTCATCCGCACGCTGCCCGCGCACTCGCGCTGCTTCCTGATTCGCCAGTCGGACGCGTCGGTCGTGGTGCGGCTCGACCTTTCGGGCATGCCCGAGGTGCTGACTGTCCTCTCGGGCCGGGAAAGCACCGTGCGCAAGCTCGACAGCTTGCGTGAGCGCTATGGCGACGAGCCTTCGGCCTGGTTCCCCGTCCTCACCGGCATGGAATGGCCGGGCGATGCCGAAGAGCCTGGCCTGTGGACCGAGGCGGCGGAGTGATGGCCAGTGCATGTGACCAGCTGACCGAAGTCGCCTCGGCAGGCGTCGGCCCGGCGCTCCGCGCCGTCGACTGCATCGCCGGCGAGACCACCGCGATGGCGTTCGGCCGCCTGTTCGGCGCCGGCGGTGCGATGGGACCGGTGCTCACGATCCTGCTGACGCTCTACATCGCCTTCTTCGCGATCTCGCTGCTGACCGGCCGATCGACGCTGGGCGTGTCGGCGCTGACGCCGCGGATGCTGACGTTGGGCCTGGTGCTGACCTTCGCGACCAGCTGGATCGCCTACCAGGGCGTGATGTGGAACCTCGCGGTCGGCGGGCCCGACTGGATCGCTTCGGTGCTGACCGGCACGAGCGGCTCGGCGACACAGATCTTCGGCGACCGCATCGACCTCGTGTTCGGCGCCATTGCTGAGACGGCAGGCCACGGGCAGGGCGAGGCAGCGGCCGCTGGCGGACAAGCCGCCGCCGCGGCGTCGGCTTCGTCAGGCATGTTCACGCCCGAAAGCATCATGTGGATGGGCGGCATGCTCCTCCTGCTCGGCACCGTCGGCGTTCTGCTGACGGCGCGCATCGCGCTCGCGGTGCTGATGGCACTGGGGCCGATCTTCGTGGTCATGGCGCTGTTCAGCGGCACCAAGGGGCTGACGGCGGGCTGGATCCGCGGCGTGGCGCTGACCGCCATCACTCCGCTCTTCGTGGTCCTGGGGGGCAGCATCACGCTCGAGCTGCTGGTGCCGATCGTGCGTTCGCTCTCCAGCAACCTGGTCGACATCGACGGGCGCGCGGCCATGGCGTTGTTCCTCGTCGCCGCCGTGCACTGCGCGCTGATGGTCATGGTGTTCAAGGTGGCGGGCACGATGGTGTCCGGCTGGCAGGTCTTCGGCCTCGCCAAGAAGGATCGCACCGCGCAAGGCGGGAACAGTGCAGGGCAGGCTCCGGTGCTGGCGCCCGCCTTCATCCCGGCGGCTGCCGCTGCGGGCTCGACCGCGTCGTCGTCGCGCCGTACGGCTCTGGCGGCTGCGGCCGGAACCCCGGTCGAAGTCACCAACAACCAGGGCGAGGGCGGCCGCTCGGGCGAGCGCCGCGCGGTCGTCACCCAGATCAGCGGTGGCGGCATCGAGCCGATCGGCGGCGGCGGCGGCCAGTCGCGTGCCAAGGGGATCGGTAGCCGCTTCCGCGCTTCCAACGACACTGCCAAGTCCCACTCGGGCCGCACGACGGCCAAGGAGATGATACGATGATCCGCGGCCTGCTTCTTGCCGCTGCTGCCGTTGGCGCGCTGTCGCAGCCGGCCCTCGGCGCCGACGAGCGTCTGATCCAGCACATGTACGCCGAGAACGAAGTCGTGCGCATCGACGGCCGTCCGGGTGTCCAGGCGACGATCACCTTCGGCGAAGGCGAGGCGATCGAGAACGTCGCGGTGGGTGACTCCGCCGCCTGGCAGATCACGCCCAACAAGCGCGCCGATGTGCTCTTCGTGAAGCCGCTGGAAGGCGGCGCGCGCACTAACATGACCGTCGTCACCGATCGTCACACCTACTTCTTCGATCTGGTCGCCACGCCCAAGGCCAAGCCGGTCTACCTGCTGCGCTTCACCTACAAGGACGCGCCGAAGAAGGCTGCGCCCGCAGGTCCCGCGCTCGCTTCGCTGACCGCCGCCGAACAGGCCGTGCTCACCGGCGAGCCGGCCGAACCCGCGGTCGATCCCGCCGCATTGAACTTCGCATTCCGTACCAAGGGGGACGCGAAGATCCTGCCCGCGCGCATGTACGATGACGGCAATGCCACCTACCTGCTGTGGGGCGAGAAGAGCGAAGTGCCCGCCATCCTGGTTCAGAACGAGAAGGGCGAGGTCGGGCCGGTCAACTACTCGGTCCGCGGCCGTACGATCGTGGTCGACGACGTGCCGCGCACGATCCTGCTCCGCTCCGGCAAGGCGCAGGCGACCATCGAGAACCAGCGCCCGGCCAGCCAGGCGCCTGCCGTCCAGAACGCCGGCGCCGGCACGACCGCGCCGCCCGCACCCAAGATGGCGCCGGCTTCGGTCGTCGCGTCCGCTTCCACCACTGCTTCGCCTGTCCGGGATAACTGATCATGGCTCCCAACTCCGCCCTTCGTGAGCGCTTCACCGCCGACCAGTCCAGCGACCCGCGCGAGAGCGGCGGCGCGCAGATCATCGACCTTGCCACCCGCAACGTCCTGCCGTCCGTCACCCAGCGCAAGAAGGCGGACGGCCTCGGCCTTGCCGCCGGCGTCGCCATCGTGGCGCTGCTCGGCGGGCTGACGCTGTGGTCGATGGATGCGGCCCGCAATCCCGAGACAAAGCAGGTCGTCGAGCCGGTCGCGACCGCGCCGGTGGTTCCGGCTGCGGCGATCACGCCTGCGCCTGCCCCCACGATCGTCTCGCCCAACGCGCCTCCCGCGCCACTGCCCGCCCCTGCGCCGCAGGCGGTGCTCGCCGCGCAGCCCGGAACCATCCTGGCACCGCAAGCCAACACGGCCGCAAGCCCCACGGTGGTGTTCGACGCCGCAGGCGGTCCCGCGACGGCGGCCGACATTGCCGGCAAGAACGAGTTCAAGGGCGGCAACGCGAACGAGGACTTCGCCTCGCGGCTGGGCGGGCTTGGCGGCGGCAGCGCCTCGGCGAAGCGCAGCTTCGATCCGGCGACGACCGTCACCCAGGGCACCCTGATCCCGGCAGTGCTGGAAACCGCGATCGACACCGACGTGCCCGGCTTCGTGCGCGCGATCGTCAGCAGCGATGTCAAGAGCTTCGATGGCCGCACCGTCCTGGTCCCGCGCTCCTCGCGCCTGATCGGCCAGTACAAGAGCGGGCTCTCGGCCGGACAGAAGCGCGCCTACGTGATCTGGACGCGCCTGATCCGTCCGGACGGCGTTTCGGTCGATCTCGGCTCTCCCGCGATCGCCTTCGGTGGCGAGACGGGCCTTGCGGGCAAGGTCAACGGCCACTTCTTCGAGCGCTTCGGCTCGGCGATGCTGCTGTCGGTGCTGGGCGGGATACCCAACCTCATCGGCAACAACTCCGCGGTTGTGGTCGGCGGCGGCAGTTCGGCGGCTTCTGCGGCGGTGCAGCAGGGCGGTCAGGTCGGCCCGACGATCCGCGTGCGCCAGGGCGAGCCGATCCGGGTGTTCACCGCCAAGGACCTCGACTTCTCGAAGACGAAGTGATCCCATGGCTGCCGATGTCCATACCCTTCCTGGTCGCGCGAGCGCCCAGCCGGTGAGCGCGCCGACCCATACGCCGCCGGGTGCGCCGCGCAGCGTCTACCTCGACGCCTACCTTGCCCCGCTGCGCCCCTGGCTCGAGCGCGAGACGGTGACCGAGATTCTGGTCAACCGTCCCGGCGAGATCTGGGTCGAGGATGCCGACGCGGGCGGCATGGCGCGGGTCGAGCTGCCGGCGATGGACAACCAACTGCTCCAACGTCTGGCCGAGCAGGTCGCGCGGATCAGCCACCAGGGCATCAATCGCGAGCATCCGCTGCTATCGGCAACGCTCCCGGCGCTCGCGGGCCAGAGTGGCGCGCGCATCCAGCTCGTCGGTCCGCCGGCGACGCGGGCGAACTGGGCCATGGCGATCCGCCGCCATCGCTTGCTCGAACTGCCGCTCGATGCCTACGATCGCGGGCCGATCACCATCGCACCCGAAGCGCCGACGCCCGATCCGCTGGCCTCGCCGATCGCCTTCTTGCGCGACGCGATCCGGCGGCGGCGCACGATCCTGATCTCGGGCGGCACCTCGACGGGCAAGACGACCTTCCTCAACGCCATGCTGACCGAGATCCCGGAGCACGAGCGCGTGGTGCTGGTGGAGGATACCGCCGAGCTGCGTTTGCCGGGCGCCAACGGCGTCGGCCTGATCGCGGTGAAGGGCGAACTGGGCGAGGCCAAGGTCTCCGCCAATGACTTGCTTCAGGCCGCCCTGCGTCTTCGGCCGGACCGCATCGTGCTGGGCGAGCTGCGCGGCACCGAGACGGTCAGCTTCCTGCGCGCGATCAACACGGGCCATCCAGGCTCGTTCTCGACCGTCCACGCCAATAGCCCACGCGGTGCGCTGGAGCAGATCGCGCTGATGAGCATGCAGACGGGCATTGGCCTCACCCGTAGCGAGACGCTGGAATATGCCGCATCCGTGATCGACATCGTCGTCCAGCTCGACCGCCACGAGGGCAAGCGCGGCATCGCCACCATCGCGGAGAGCCGCGCCCTGGTGGGGTGAGGCCTTGAGGGGCGCAAGTTAAAGTAAGCCTCTGGCGGCACTGCCGTCCCCGTGGCAGGTTACTGCCGCGATGCAGACACCAGACGACAAGCGCCTGATCGGCCGCCGCCCTCTCCTTGGTGGCCTCGCCGCCGCCGCGGCGCTCGCGCCGACCGGCGCCCCAGCGGCGCCGATGACGCCCAGCCAGGAGCAGCTCGGATCCCTTCTCCAGGTTGCCACTCGCGCGCAACTTGCGGCGCTGGACGGCAGTCCGGGCCAGGCAGCGCTGCTGACCGAACCGGGTCGCCAGGGCTTCTTCGTCCTGCGCGAAGGTGCCGCGCCGGGGCAGGATCCGCTTCAGGGCCTGACCATCCCGAGCGAGCGCGGCAGCCGGCATTGGGCGCGCATGTGGGATGGGTCCCACGGCATGCCCGAGTGGTTCGGCGCGCGAGCCAACGATCGTTCCGCCGCTGCGACCAACCGAGCCGCGATCGAGGCGTGCATCGCCTTGTGCCCGATCACGCAGCTTGCCCAAGCGGAATACTTGATCGCCGACACGCTGCGGGTGTCGATCAGCAACCGCACCTTGCGTGGTACGAACTTTTCGGCCGAGCCTCCATACAATGGCGGCACCCGGGTCGTCTGCACCGACCCGCGGCGAGACGTGATCCGCGTCGGTGGAACGCCGAACGCCATTCCTTCGATCATCCACCTGGAGGCTCTGACGGCGTGCTGGTCCGTGGATCTGGTGCCCCCGCCGACGGGGCGCGAGGCGGAGGCGCCTGCAGCCTTTCGTGTAGAGCATGTGCTCACTTCCCGGCTGGAACGGTGCTTCGCGCTCGATCCGCTGATCGGTTTCTGGTTCAACGGTGCGATCAACACGCGCTGCATCGGCTATGGCGTCACCCGTTTCAAAGGATACCGCGGCGGTGGGCGTGACTTCGTTCGGGGCGTGTGGGTGCGCGGCAAGCCACGCCGCTTCGCAGGGGGCAATGCCTCGCTCTACCTGATGGACGGCAACGTCTCGACCAGCGAGGCCATGCGCGCGGCGTTCTACATGCCGATGGGCATCTACGCCGATGCGGACTTCGCCGATCTCTATATCCTGGGGCTTGAAACCTTCCAGATCGCCTTCCCGATCACGCTGGATGGCGCGGGCGGGGACTTTTCGGGCGGTCATGGCGACGTGCACATCCGCAGCCTGGTGATCGACCAGATCATCGGCGACGGCATCACCATCCGCAACACCAATCCGCTTGCCAAGATCCAGATCGACGGCGGCTACATCCAGATCGTCGACAGCCGGCAGGACAACAAGGGCCTCTGGCTGGAGAACGGAGGCGGCGCGATCACGGTGTCGAACCTGCAGATCACCGGCGAGGATTCGAGCTCAACCTCGATCGGCATCTACGCGAAAAACCGGGCGAACGTGGCGATCTCAGACAGCGTCATCGTCGAGAACATCGCCTTTCCCGTGCGGGTGGAGCGGGGCTGCGCACGGCTGTCGCTCGGTTGCACGGTGAACGGCGGCGTGATGCGATCGCGCGGCCACGCCGCGATCGCGGTGGACGGGGCGAGCCAATCGGTGCTGCGGCCCAAGCTGACCGGCAATCCGGGTGCCTTCACGGCTGGCGTAGAACTGCTCGGCTCCGTGCATGATCGGGTGAGCATCGATCCAACCATGGTCGACCCCATGACCGTACCGAGCGGGCGCAAGGTCGTGATCAACGGCAAGGCGGTGACGGCCAGCGGGCACTATTCGGGCAACGGCGATCGTGCGCCCGAGGGTGCTGGGGTCATGGTCAGCGGCGTCGTCGGTTAGCGCCTCAGGCGTCGGCGCCCGTTTTAACGCGGCCTTCCAGGCCAGTCCATTCCGCCAGGTGCTTGAGGTCCTTGGTGGTCGAGGTGGTGAGCAGCGCTTCGACCGGTTCCTGCAGCACCAGCACCAGCTCTTCTCCCTGACGGCGCAGCGCGGTGAGGGCGAGCGCCTTGTCGGCGCAGCCCGTCAGCCGTCGGCACAGGCGGATGGCGAGGCCCCAACCCACAGCCGCGCGCAGGTCTTCGGGCGGGGCGAGGCGGGCAAAAGTCGGGGGCACTTCGGTAAGGCCCGAATTGGCGAAGACGCACATCGCCATCATCGCGCGGCCACGGGCGTTTATGCCCACCCAGCGCTTGCGCAGCGCCCAGGACATCGCCTCCTGCGCGCGCAAGTTGGGCTCGGTGCGCATGGCGGCGAGGGCAAGCATCGTCGAGGCGAGGCGCAGGTTCGTATCCTGCGGGCTCTGCTCGCACACCGCTGCGGTCCATCGCGCCACCGCTGCCGCGTGCTGGGGATCTACCGAGGCCGATCGGGCAAAACCTTCGACTCCCGCCAGCATCGGGTCCTGCGCGCGGGTTGCGGCGTCGAGGCGGGCGAAGACCAGGCCTTCGCGCAGGCCCCAGGAGGAGAACACGATGCGAGAGGGCGACAGCCGCTCCACCAGCTGGCCGAGCAAGGCGGCGGCATCGGGCAGGCTGGCGAGGCGCGAGCTGGAAATGCGCGGGTCGGCCTTTTCCGGCTTGGCCTTCTCCAGCTGGCGGCACATCCGCAGCGCCACGTCAGGCGCGAGCTCGAAGTCATGGGGGTCATCCAGAGGCCAGTCGATGTCGTGCATCGCCTGCAGCGCAAGCGCCCGCCAGGAGCCGCCGACGATGTAGAGCGGCTGACCGGCGCCGGACGAGAAATCGGCACGCGCAAGGCCGTCACGCACCGCACTGGCGAACCGGACCGGGCCTCCGCTGCGCAAGTCCGGCAAGCGCAGGGTGCCGAAGGGCAGGGTGATCCCGCCACGGCAGACATCGCCATCGATCGCGACCAGTTCCAGGCTGCCACCGCCAAGATCGCCGACAATGCCGCGCGCCCCGGGGAAGGCAGCGATCACGCCATTGGCACTGGCGCGCGCTTCCTCCTCGCCGGTCAGCAGCCGAGGCGAAAGGCCGAGCCGGCGCACCGAGGCGAGGAACTCCGGCCCGTTCTGCGCATCGCGGCTGGCGGCGGTCGCAACGCAATCCACGTCATCGATGCCCAGCATGTCGAGCATGGCCGCGAACCGCGCCAGCGCTGCCAGGGCGGTCTGCATCGACTTGGCCGAGAGCAGGCCGTTCTTGTTCAGGTCCTTGCCGAGCTTGGCGCTGACCTTCTCGTTGAGGATGACGACGGGCGCACGCGGCGGCCCGTTGTAGACGACGAGCCGAACCGTGTTCGAGCCAATGTCGATGATGGCGCGCCGGCCACTGGAGTGCTCGCCCACGTTTACGCCCAATGAGCTGCCCTGCGGGCCATTACCGATCATGCTTGTCTAGCGCTTCCCGTCAGGTCCGGTTCCGCCGGACCGTTCTCGTATCGGCGCCCGCTATCATATGTTGCCGCGCCGGAGCGACAGCTTGGGCACCTTTCGTCCACTGGTGAGTGATGCGCCGCGTCCGGAAAGCGAGGGATTGGTCATGAAGTAGCGATGCAGGTTGAACGGCTTCTCGCTCTTGTCCTCCGAGGTTTCGACACGGTGGTAGCTGCCATCGCTCTCCAGCAGCCAGCTCTGCTCGGTGTCGAGAAGGTTCGCCAGCATGACCTGGCCCAGCACCTGGTCGTGCACCGTCTTGTTGCGGATCGGCAGCAGCAGCTCGACCCGGCGGTCGAGGTTGCGGCTCATGCCGTCGGCCGAGGTGATGAAGACCTTGGCCTTGCGGCTCGGCAGTTCGGCGCCGTTGCCGAACGCCCAGATGCGCGCATGCTCGAGGAAGCGGCCGATGATCGACTTGACGGTGATGTGCTCCGACAGACCCGGAATGCCGGGGCGCAGGCAGCAGATGCCGCGGATGACGAGGACGATCTCCACCCCGGCCTGGCTGGCGGCATAGAGCCGATCGATCACGCCGGGGTCGGTCAGCGAATTGAGCTTGGCCCAGATCGCCGCCGGACAGCCCTTCTGGGCATTGGCGATTTCCGCGTCGATGCACTCGTACAGCGTATTGCGCAGGCTGATCGGCGAGATCGAGAGCAGTTCGGTCTTCTTGGGCTCGATGTAGCCGGTGATGAAGTTGAACAGCTTGCCCACATCGCGCCCGGCGGCGGGTTGTGCCGTGAAGTACGACAGGTCGGTGTAGATGCGCGCGGTGATCGGGTGGTAGTTGCCGGTGCCGAAGTGGCAATAGGTGCGATAGGCCTCGCCCTCGCGGCGCACCACCATCGAGACCTTGGCGTGGGTCTTCCAGTCGACGAAGCCGTAGATCACCTGGACGCCGGCGCGCTCCAGCTGGCTGGCCCAGAGCAGGTTCTGCTCCTCGTCGAACCGGGCTTTCAGCTCGACCACGGCGGTGACGGACTTGCCCGCCTCCGCCGCCGCGATCAGCGCGTTGACGACGGCGGACTGCTTGCCGGCGCGGTAGAGCGTCTGCTTGATGGCGATGACGTCGGGATCGCGCGCCGCCTGTTTGAGGAAGTCGATCACCACCTCGAAGCTTTCATAGGGATGCTGGATGACGATGCCCTTCTCGCGGATGGCCGCGAAGCAATCGCCGTCGTGCTCCAGGATGCGCTCGGGATAGCGGGGCGAGTAGGGCTCGAACTTCAGCTCCGGGCGATCCTCGTCGACGATCGCGGCCAGGCCCGCCATGCCGATGATGCCGCCGGTCTTGATGATCAGCGCCTTGTCGAGCGCCAGCTGCGCGCGCAGCAGTTCTTCGGCCGCCGGATCGAACTTGCCCTGCAGCTGCAGCACGATGACCATGCCGCGGCGGCGGCGCTGGATCGCCGTGCGGTAGTAGCGCACCAGGTCCTCGGCATCCTCCTCGATCTCGATGTCCGAGTCGCGCAGGACGCGGAACACGCCGTGGCCGTTCAGCTTGAAGCCGGGAAAGATCTCGTCCGCGTGGCGGCAGATCAGGTCCTCTATCGACATGTAGATCGCCTCGGGCCCCGGCACCCGCACGAAGCGGGGCAGGGCCTGCGGGATCAGGATCATCTCCATGACCGGGGCGCTGTCGGCCACGCGGGTCAGCGAGAACAGGATGCCGATGCCGGTGCTGGCGACGAACGGGAAGGGGTGCGCCGGGTCGATCGCCTGGGGCGTGATCACCGGCATGATGTGTTCCAGGAAGTACTGCTTCAGCCAGCGATCGCTTTCGCTTCCGGCCTGCTGCTCGCCCACGACGCGGATGCCGTAGTCGGCCAGCTGGTCCTTGAGGTCGGCCCAGATGCGCTGCTGGCTGGCCTCGATCACCAGGATCTGCTCGTGCACGGCGGCGAGCTGCTGGCTGGGCGTCATGCCGTCTATCGAGATCTCGTCGATCGAGCGGCGGATCTGCCCGGCGATGCCGGCCACGCGCACGGTCATGAACTCGTCGAGGTTGCTGCCGGAGATCGACAGGAATCGCAGGCGCTCCAGCAACGGATAGTGCGGGTTCTCCGCCTCCGCCAGCACGCGCTCGTTGAACGCCAGCCAGCTCAGCTCCCGATTGAAGAAACGCGCCGGGGAGGTGGCAGCGGGGGTGTCTTCTACGACTGACACTTGCGTGGTCGTCTCGCGCGCTTCGAGCATGATTTCCCTTGTATCGCCCGCCTGGACAACGCGGGGGACGGCACGTTGCTCCAGCTGGGCCATGGCGTCAAAGCTTAGCGGGCATTGTCAAAAAGCAAAGGTGGCTGTCGCGTGGTTCCTCCCCGGTCCGGGGAGGACAAGGCACGCCTGATCCTCCCCCTGCAGTGATGGATCACAGGTGCATCAATCCGTTGCAGTGCAGCATCGAATGGCGCAAGCTGCCACCGATGATCAAGGCCGCCCTCCATCACCTGACCCGCTACAGCTATAGCAAGCGCGTTCGTCTCGGCCCCCAGGTGATCCGCTTGCGGCCCGCGCCGCACAGCCGCACCAACGTGCCGAACTATTCGCTGAAGATCAGCCCGCCCGAGCATTTCCTGAACTGGCAGCAGGACCCGCACGGTAACTGGCTGGCGCGCGTGGTCTTCCCCGAGCCGGTCGACCACTTCTCGGTCGAGGTCGATCTGCTGGCCGAGCTGGCGGTGATCAACCCGTTCGACTTCTTCGTCGAGCCCTACGCGCAGGAATACCCGTTCACCTACCCCGAGCCGCTCAAGACGGACTTGTCCGCCTATTTCGAGGTCGAGGACCAGGGCCCGCTGTTCGACGAGCTGGTCGCCAGCCACGCGTCGTACACCGGCGGCACCGTCGATTTCCTCGTCGAGATCAACCGCGCGCTGCAGAGCCGCGTGGGCTACGTGATCCGCATGGAAGCCGGCGTGATGACGGCCGAGCAGACCTTGATGGAGGGCACCGGTTCGTGCCGGGATTCCGGCTGGCTGCTGGTGCAGCTGCTGCGCCGGCTCGGCTTCGCCGCGCGGTTCGTCTCGGGCTACTCGATCCAGCTGGTCGCGGACGTGATCCCCAAGGTCGGTCCGCAAGGCGTGACCCAGGACGTCACCGACCTGCATGCCTGGGCCGAAGCCTACGTGCCCGGCGCCGGCTGGATCGCGCTCGACGCCACGTCCGGCATGTTCGCGGGCGAGGGGCACATCCCGCTCTGCGCCACCCCGCACTACCGCTCCGCAACCCCGATCGAGGGTCTGGCGGAACCCGCCGAGGTCGACTTCCACTTCGAAATGGACGTCAGCCGCATCGCCGAGGCGGTTCGGATCACCAAGCCGTTCACCGACGACCGCTGGTCCGCGCTGCTCGAGCTGGGCGACAAGGTCGATGCCGACTTGCAAGCGGGCGAGGTCAACCTGACGATGGGCGGCGAGCCGACCTTCATCGCCGCGTCCGATTTCGAAGCGCCCGAGTGGAACGGCGAGGCGGTCGGCCCGACCAAGGCGGCCTATGCCGACCAGCTGATCCGCTTGCTGCGAGACAAGTTCGCGCCGGGCTCGCTGCTGCACCACGGGCAGGGCAAGTGGTACCCGGGCGAGAGCCTGCCCCGCTGGGGTTACTCGATCTACTGGCGCAAGGATGGCGTGCCGATCTGGACCGACGCCACTCTGCTGGCCGGCGAAAAGCCGATGGCCAAGGGCGCGGAGGCCGAGCCGGTGCCGACGATCGACATCGAGGTGGCCGGCGACATCCTCAAGGCCGCCGCGCAGAACCTGGGGCTCGAGGCCGACTACGTGCAGCCGGTGTTCGAGGACCTCGAGGAATGGGCGGAGAAGGAGGAGGACCTCCCGGTCAACGTCACGCCGCTCGATCCCAAGATCGCCGACGAGGAACTGGCGCGCCGCTTCCGCCGCACCTACCGCCGCGGGCTCGACAAGCCGGTGGGCTTCGTCCTGCCGGTGCAGCGCTGGAATGCCGAAGTGCAACAGATCCCGCGCTGGAAGAGCGAGCAGTGGAAGGTGCGCAAGGGCACGCTGACGGCGGTGCCGGGCGACAGCGCCATCGGTTATCGTCTGCCGCTGGGCTCGCTGCCCTATGTGCCGCCGAGCGACTATCCCTATATCCACCCGCGCGACACCGCGCAGCCGCTGGAGCCTCTGGCCGACTTCCGCACCCAGGTGATCGAGCGCGGCAGCGAGGTCCGAGAAGCCGCAGTGCCCGAGCAGCGCTCTGAACGCGTCGCCGGCCCGGACGGCAACGCGCAGGAGATCGTCGAGCAGAAGCATATCGAAGGCGCGGTCCGCACTGCCGTGACGATCGAGCCGCGTGCTGACTTCCTGGCCGTGTTCATCCCACCCACCGAGGCGCTCGAAGACTACCTGGAACTGGTCGCCTCCATCGAGGTGGTCGCCAAGGAACGCGGCGTGCCGGTGCGGATCGAGGGTTACCCGCCGCCGCCCGACCCGCGCATCCAGGTGCTGAAGGTCACGCCCGATCCCGGTGTGATCGAGGTGAACATCCACCCGTCCGCCAGCTGGCGCGAAACCGTGGAGATCACCGAGACGCTCTACGATGGCGCGCGCGAGATTGGCCTGACCGCCGACAAGTTCATGGTCGATGGCCGCTCGATCGGTACCGGCGGCGGCAACCATATCGTGCTGGGCGGACCGAGCCTGCTCGAAAGCCCGTTCATCCGCCGTCCCGACCTGCTCAAGAGCTTCGTCACCTACTGGCAGCGCCACCCTTCGCTCAGCTACCTGTTCTCCGGCCTGTTCATCGGCCCGACCAGCCAGAGCCCGCGCATCGACGAGGCACGGCACGACAGCCTCTACGAGCTGGAGATCGCGCTGGCCCAAGTGCCTGGTCCCGAGCAGGAGCAGCCCGCGCCCTGGGTGGTCGACCGTCTGTTCCGCAACCTGCTGACCGACCTCACCGGCAACACCCATCGCACCGAGATCTGCATCGACAAGATGTTCTCGCCCGATGGCCCGACCGGACGGCTCGGCCTGGTCGAATTCCGCGCCTTCGAGATGCCGCCGGACGCCAGGATGTCGCTGGCGCAGCAACTCCTTCTGCGCGCGCTGACGGCGTGGTTCTGGAAGGAGCCGGTCGACGGTCCGCTGGTGCGCTGGGGCACGCAGCTGCATGACCGCTTCATGCTCGGCCATTTCGTGTGGGAGGACTTCCTGGACGTCCTCGCCGACCTGGATCGTGCGGGCTATCATTTCGACCCGGCGTGGTTCGAGGCGCAGCGCATGTTCCGCTTCCCGGTCCACGGCGAAGTCGTCGGCGGCGGCGTCATGCTGGAGATCAGCCACGCGCTCGAACCTTGGAACGTGCTGGGCGAGACCGGCGCGATCGGGGGAACCGTGCGCTATGTCGACAGTTCGACCGAGCGGCTGCAGGTCAAGGCGACCGGGCTGATCGAGGGACGCCACGTGATCACCTGCAACGGCCGCCGCGTGCCGCTGACCACCACCGGCAAAGCAGAAGGCGTCGCCGGCGTTCGCTACAAGGCCTGGGCTCCGGCCGAGTGCCTGCACCCGCTGATGCCCGCGCATGCACCGCTGACCTTCGACATCTTCGACACCTGGAACAGCCGCTCGCTGGGCGGCTGTGTCTACCACGTCGCGCATCCGGGTGGGCGCAACTACGACGACGTGCCGATCAACGGCTACGAGGCCGAGGCCCGGCGCAAGGCGCGTTTCCAGGAGCATGGCCATTCGCCGGGCAAGCTGGATACTCCGCCCGAGGAACTGACGGGCGAGTTCCCCTATACCCTGGACCTGCGCCGGCCGCCGCGTGGGCATTGAGCCCCTTGCCCTCTCCCCGGGCGGGGAGAGGATACGGAGGCTTGGCGGCTTGCCGCGTAGCCGAAGTTGGAGAGGGGTTTGTGCTCTCTCGAGCGTGGGAAACCCCTCTCCAAGCTGCGCTTGGCTCTGGCGAGCCAAGCTTCGCTATCCTTTCCCCCTAAGGGGAGAGGGCTGAGGTGGCTTCGACGACGCTCACACCCGCCAACTGGCTCGACACCTACCCCGTCGATGCGACGGCGCGCGACCTCTACTCGGGCGCCGCGCCCGATGTCGCCGCGAAGTGGCACGCCACGGTCGCGGGTCTCGCCGCCTCTGCGCAAGGCGACCCGGCCGCGCTCGCTGAAACCACCGCGCGCCATATCGACGACCTTGGCCTCACCTTCCGCATCGCCGGCGACGAGGATGAGCGCGCCTGGCCGGTGACACCGCTGCCGCTGATCATCGGCGCGGAGGAATGGGGCGAGGTCGAGCGCGGCCTGATCCAGCGCGCCACCCTGTTCGAGCGCCTGGCAGAGGACATCTACGGCCCCCAGACGCTGGTGGCGCAAGGCCATCTGCCCGCCGCGGTGATCGCCGGCAGTCCGTATTTCGCGCGCAAGATGCTGGGGCGAGGGCCGGGCAGCGGTCACTTCATCCACGTCTACGCCGCCGATCTCGCGCGCGGACCGAAGGGCCAGTGGCGCGTGCTCAACGATCGGGTGAGGCTGGCGACCGGGATCGGCTATGCGCTCGAGAACCGCCTGGCGATGACGCGCACCACCGATGCGCTGCTCGCCGACAACCACGTGCGCCGCCTGGCCGATTTCTTCGCGCGCCTTCGCGAAGGCATCGCCGCCGACTGCCGCCGCGAACGTCCCCGCATCGCCTTGCTCACGCCGGGCCGCTTCAACCAGACTTATGCCGAGCAGGCGCACCTGGCCCGCTACCTCGGCCTGCCGCTGGTGGAGGGGCGCGACTTGTCGGTGCAGGATGACAAGCTGTTCGTCGGCACTATCGCGGGTCCCAAGCGGGTCGACGCGGTCTGGCGCTGGGTCAACACCAACGCGCTCGACCCGCTGACCTTCGATGCCAAATCGCAGATCGGCGTCGCCAACATGTTCGACGCTTGGGCTGCCGAGGGTCTGGAGATTGCCAACTGGCCGGGCGTAGAGGTGCTGGAATCGCCCGCGTTCAACGCCTTCATGCCGCGCCTGTGCCGGCTGCTGCTGGGTGAAGCGCCGATCCTCCCGACCGTCGCCACGTGGTGGTGCGGGCAGAAGCGCGAGGCCGCCATCGTCGAACGCCGCTTCGACGAACTCGCGCTGGTGCCGGCCTTCGGTCAACCGGTCGAGGGCCTGGACGACAACGGTCCGGTGCAAGGCGCCAGCCTCGATCCCGAACGCCGCAGCGCACTGATGGAGGCGCTGCGGCGCAGGCCGATGGACTATTGCGCGCAGGAGGTGGTGCAGCTCTCCACCACGCCGGCGGTGATCGACGGCGAAGTGGTCCCCCGGCCGTTCACCTTGCGCGCGTTCGTGGCCCGCACGGCCGACGGCGGATGGACGGTGATGCCCGGCGGCTTCGCGCGGATTGCCGAGCACGACGCGCGTCCCACCTCGCTGATCGGAAGCGGGGACTTGTCGGCCGACTGCTGGATCGTCGATGCCGCTCCCAGCGAGGCGCAGGCGCCCGGGGTGCTGGCGGCCGAGCCGCCGGTCTCGCGAGGCGGCGGCATCCTCGCCAGTCAGGCGGCGGACAACCTGTTCTGGTTCGGACGTTATAACGAGCGCGCCGAACTGACTGTGCGGATCGCGCGCGCGATCCTCAGCGGATCGATCGAGGCCGATGGCAGTCGCGGCGGAGAGGCGGTGCGGCGGACACTGGCCAACCTGCTGTTCAACTGGGCGGCGATCGATGGGCCCGTCGTCAGCCAGTCCTTCCCCGCGATCTGCGCCGCTGCGCTGTCCGAACGCCGTCTGGCGGGCGGCGTCGCGGCTCTCATCGCCCGCCGCAACGAAGTGGGCGCCGGCCTGCGCGAGCGGTTCGCGCGCGACTTGTGGCGGATCGTCAGCCAGCCCCTGCCATTGGTCGACGCGCAGCGCCCGCAGACGATGCTCACCACCGCGAACGGCCTGATAGAGCGGTTCAGCGCGCTCGCCGGCCTGGCTTCGGAGAACATGATCCAGGGTCATGCCTGGCGCTTCCTGGAACTCGGCAAGCGGATCGAACGGGCGCTGGGCATCTGCCGGATCGCCCGGCACTTCATCTACAACGGCGGCGGGGCGTGGAACGCGGACGAACTGGGGACGCTGCTCGACTTGTGCGACAGCCAGATCGTCTACCGCTCGCGCTATCTGACCGGAGCGATGCGCAATCCGGTCTTCGACCTGGTGCTGCTCGATCCCGAGAACCCGCGCTCGCTGATGTTCCAAGTTGCCGAGATCGTCGAGCACTTGCGCCAGCTGCCGACCATGCGCACCGACAATCTGCCCGAGCAACCCTTGCGCGAGGGGCGGGCGCTGCTGGGAACGCTGTCGGCGGCGACGGCGCCGGAGATGGAAGGCGTGAAGCTGGGCGACGTGGAAAGCCGCCTGCTCGCGCTGTCGGACGCGATCTCGGTGCGCTACTTCCTGCAGTTCGAGCGTACCGACGATGGCAGCAGTGCGAGCCTGCTCGAATGATGCGTTACGCCATCACCCACAACACGACGCTGCAATATGCCGCGCCGGTGCGCCTCGCCAGCTTCAACGTCCGGTTGCGGCCGGCGGAGTGGCCTGGGCAGACGGTATCCGACTACGCCTTGAGCGTCGATCCCTGGCCCGGCACCCTGGTCGAGGGAGAGGGCGCCTATCACGTGAACGAGAGCAAGTTCACGCTGAACGATCCGATCACCCGGCTTCAGGTGAACAGCCGCTTCACCGTGACCCGAGAGCCGCTGGCGCCGGCGATCCTGCAAGCCAGCGGGCCCGATCTGGCCAGCTTGCGCGAGCGGGCGATGACGCGGCCCGATCTCTCGGCACTGGGGCCCGCGTCCTACATCTTTGCCTCGCCGATCGCGCAGCCAGAGCGTGACATCGCGCTGTGGGCCAGTGGCTTCCTGCATGAAGGCATGCCGGTGATGGACGCCGGGCGCGCGCTGATGCGCGCCATCAACGGCCAGTTCGCGTTCGATCCGCGCTCGACGTATCCGGACACGCCGCCGATCCAGGCGTTCAACCAGCGGCGCGGCGTATGCCAGGACTTCACCCACGTCATGATCATCGCCGCGCGGGCGCATGGCATTCCGGCCGCTTATGTCAGCGGCTACTTGCGCACGCTGCCGCCGCCCGGACAGCAGCGCCTGGTCGGCGCCGACGCCATGCACGCCTGGGTCAACTTGTGGTGCGGCGAGGAGCTGGGCTGGGTCGGCTTCGATCCCACCAACGACACGCTCGCCGACACCGATCACGTCTTCATCGGCATGGGGCGCGACTATTCTGACGTCTCTCCGCTTGGAGGGACGTTCCGCGGCGGATCGCAGCAGACGATGTTCTTCTCGGTGGATGTCGCGCCGCTGGGGTGAGTGCCGCCTGAGCGGATCCTCGCGATGAAGGACCCGCCGGCACGCCCGCTCAGCCCAGCTTGACGACCCAGCCGTGCGGATCGGGAGCTTCGCCGCGCTGGATGGCGACCAGCCGGCTCTTCAGCTTCTGCGTCAGCTGGCCGGGCCCGCCGCTGCCGATCGTGAACTCGCCGCTGCGTGACGCGACTTTGCCCACCGGCGTCACCACTGCCGCGGTGCCGCAGGCGAAGCATTCGACCAGGCGGCCCGACTGCGCGTCCTCGCGCCACTGGTCGATGCCGTAGCGGCCTTCCTGAACGGTCAGGCCCTCGTCCCGCGCGAGCGTCAGCAGGCTGTCGCGGGTGATGCCGGCCAGGATCGTGCCGGACAGGGCGGGCGTGAGCAGGGTGCCGTCATCGAACACGAAGTACAGGTTCATGCCGCCCAGCTCTTCGATCCACTTGTTCTCGACCGCGTCGAGGAACACCACCTGATCGTGCCCCTTGGCGATCGCTTCTGCCTGGGGCACGAGGCTGGCGGCGTAGTTGCCGCCGCACTTGGCCGCACCGGTACCGCCCGGCGCGGCGCGGGTGTAGTCCTCGCTCACCCAGATCGAAACCGCCGGCGCACCCGACTTGAAGTAGTTGCCCGCGGGGCTGGCGATCACGACGTACTTGTACTCCCTGGCCGGACGCACCCCCAGGAACACCTCGGACGCGAACATGAAGGGGCGCAGGTAGAGCGATCCTCCATCGACCGTCGGCAGCCACTGGCGATCCGCTTCGACCAGGCGGCGGACCGATTCGACAAAGACGTCTTCCGGTAAGGCGGGCATAGCGAGCCGCTCGGCCGAACGGTTGAAGCGCCGGGCATTCTCGTAAGGGCGGAACAGGGCGACGCTGCCGTCGGGATGGCGATAGGCCTTGAGCCCCTCGAAGATCTCCTGCGCATAGTGCAGAACCGCGGCGGCCGGGTCGAGCGCGATCGGCTGGCGAGGGCCGACGACCGCATCGTGCCACCCGCGCTTTTCCGACCACTCGATGGTCACCATGTGCTCGGAAAACTGCGTACCGAATCCCGGGTTCGCCAGTACCGCCGCACGGACCTGCGCGCTGATCGGCGCGTCGACGGGGCGGGTGGTGAATTGCAGTTCGGGTTCGGCGATGGTCGCCATTGCTCAAGTCCTTGCTCTGACAGTCCACCGCGCCCTGTACGAAAATTACAAGATTGGCAAGCTGAGGGAAACTTTGTTCGACCGCCCGGCAGTGATCCCGGAGTGCGCGGTTGGCGCTTATCGGACTGCGCAAATTAGAGGGCAAGTGGCTTGGTGGAGCCCGGGCGTGGATGTGACTGCTGCTTCCCCTGATGGCGCCAAGTCATGGGTGGAAGGCGAGGCGGTGCGGTCGCTCGCGCTGCGGTTTGCGACAGGGGCCGATTACGGCGGGTGCCACCCAAGCCGGGTTCACCGCCGGCATCATCACCCCGCTCGGGTCGTATGCCAGGTCTTACGAATGAGAAGGGCCGCACCGAAGCCTCGGTACGGCCCTTCACATGGTCAGCGGCCGGAAGTGCCGCCAGCGAAACCTCTATCGCTTACTGAATGAGCTTCAGCGATAATGCCTCGCGACGGAAAAAGCCGACCTCTCTGCTGAACCATGAGACATCGGATCACCTCCTTTCGCGCTGTTGAGCCAAGACGCCGCTGCTGAGCGGCTGGGGCCGAAAGGTACTGGGAAGTGACGCCCGAACCGTCCTGCCTTGTGCTATTTGTGGGTCATTCCGCAGCGCACAACAAGACTTGCAAAGATTTTTTTTGGCGCCAGAATCTGCCCTTTCCGAGTGTTTTCCCCAGGCTGTTCGGGCGTCCGCCACGCCTGCTTAGCGGCAGTCCTCGATCACCCTGCTCACCTCGATCCAGCTCGGCACGTAGAGCGTGGGAAGGCCGGCCGCCTCGATGGCGAAGCGACCCTTGCTGAAGGCCATGGCATCGAGCAGCGGATCGCGTGCCGGCAGCTCCACGGCGTAAGCTCCGGCCTGGGGCACGGCGTTGAAAAGCCGCGTCCGCGTCTGCGTCACGATGCGCAAGCTTGCGGCGCCGCCGCCCACCACGCCCGGCTCGGCGCGCTCGATCCGGACAGTGCGCTGCGCCGGGTTGCACCGCATGACCAGGCGGCCATTGGCGAAGCGCGCCGTCGATTGGCCGCCCTCGTTGCTCCAGCGCCAGTCTCCGGGCGTGGCGGGGAAGTCGGCCCAGCCCTTGGGCGCCGGCGCATTGCTGGTCGATTGCGGCCGAGAGGCCGGCTCCGGGGCGGGCCGCGTCGGTTGCTGCTGTGCGGCCGGGATCATGCGCTGGTCGGCACAAGCAGCCAGGGCCAGCGATGCGGTGAGGACGGTGAGGATGCCGCGCGGGTTTGCCTTCATGGCGCCGGTATGGAATGAGGCGGCGCCCGCCACAAGCCCACGAGCTCATGTCCGACCCGCTTCCGCCTCGCTCCGACGCCCTGCCGGCCCGGCCCAAGCCGAGCGCCAAACAGCGCGTCGACCAGTTGCTGGTCGAGCGCGGCCTGGCCGAGAGCCGCACGCGCGCGCAAGCGCTGGTGCTGGCGGGTCTGGTCTTTTCGGGCGAGAACAAGATCGCCAAGCCGGGGCAGCAGATCGCCGGTGACGCCGCGCTCGACGTACGCGGACGCGACCATCCCTGGGTCTCGCGCGGCGGCATCAAGCTGGCCCATGCGATTGCCCACTTCGGTCTCGATCCGGCGGGCGCGACCGCAATGGACATCGGCAGTTCGACCGGCGGCTTCACCGACGTCCTGCTGAGCCACGGCGCGGTGCGGGTATTCGCAGTCGATTCGGGCACCAACCAGCTGGCCTGGAAGCTGCGCCAGGACCCGCGCGTCACCGTGCTGGAACAGACCAGCGCCCGCGTGCTGACGCCCGAGCTGATCGATGCGCCATGCGACTGGGTGGTGTGCGACGCCAGCTTCATCGGCCTGGCCAAGGTTCTGGACGTGCCGCTGCGCCTGGCCGCTCCGCGCTGCACTCTGGTTGCGCTGATCAAGCCGCAGTTCGAAGTGGGCCGCGGCGAGGTGGGCAAGGGCGGGGTGGTGCGCGATCCGGCCCTGCATGCCCGCGTCTGCGACGAAGTTCGCGAGTGGCTGGAGACGACCGGCTGGACCGTCCACGGCATCATCGAAAGCCCGATCACCGGCCCTGAGGGCAATGTCGAGTTCCTGGTGTATTCATCCCGGGACACCTGACGATCCACCGTATTCTTGCGTCCAGGTCCTTGAACCGCAACAACAGCGCCGGAACGCGCGATTCGAGGGACGATCAGAACGGATGAACTTCCTGGCCTCCACATGGCAGTTGCGTGCCGGCGTGATCCGATGGGCGCTGGTCTGCGTGCCGGTGGTGCTGATGCTGGGCATCCTTTCGGGCGTCCTGTCGGGCAGCGGCGCGGACGAGGCGTGGTTCGCCGCCTTGCGCAAGCCGGTGGGCTATCCGCCACCCGCGACCTTCGGGCTGGTGTGGAGCGTGCTCTATATCCTCATGGGTCTGTCGCTCGCGATCGTCCTGTCCGCCGCCGGTGCGCGAGGGCGGGGCCTGGCCGCCGCGGTGTTCGCCTTGCAGCTGGCGATCAACCTGACATGGTCGCCGCTGTTCTTCGGCGCGCATCGTATCACCGGCGCGCTTGTCGATATCCTGCTGCTCGACGTGGCGGTGGTGGCGACGATCGTGCTGTTCGCGCGGATTCGTCCGAGTGCGGCCTGGTTGCTGGCGCCCTATCTCGCCTGGATCCTGTTCGCGACGTACCTCAACTTTGCCATCCTGCAGGACAATCGCGAATTCGACGGCGTGCACCCGTCCGGTGCTGTGGAACGTATCGAGTTCTGAGCTCTTGCGGCGGCCGGCCGATTTCCCCATCTAGGGTGCATGCAAAGCGAAAACCCATTCATCGCCGACTTCGTCAAACTGATGAACAGCGCCGCGGGCACTCTTGCAGGCGTCGGCCGCGAGGCTCGCGACTCCGCGCGTGAGCGCTTCAAGGAGCTGATGGGCGAGATGGACTTCGTCAGCCGTGAAGAATTCGACACCGTCAAGGACCTGGCCGCCAAGGCGCGCGAGGAAACCGAAGCGCTGAAGAAGCGGATTGACGAGCTCGAGATGAGGCTCATCGCCAAGAGCTGAAGCGCTACCGCGCGCCGCCTGCACCTGCGGGCGCGCAACCGGATGCCGCCGCCCGCAGTTATAAGCGGCGGAAGGCAGACAGTTTCATGTTTACACAATTGAACCCGACGATCCCGCTTCACGTGCTGGAGAAGGGCGACGGGTACGCCATCGGCATGATCGACTATGGCCAGGAGCATAACCTGATCTGGGTCACGGTCCTGAACGACAGCGGCGAGATCTGGTGCGCACCCAATCCCAGCGTCCGGCTCGGGCAAAACTGGACGATGGGTCGCAAGCAGAACGCGCTGATCGAGGCCGACCGTGTCGCCGCTGCGGAACCCTGCGACGACTCCAGCCAGGCGATAACGTCCTGACCTCGTCCCGGACTTGATCCGGGACCGGTTGCGACAATCACGAATCTGTCGCCGTAGCGGTGTCAGCTCGCGCGACAGCGAACCCGGCTCCAGATCAAGTCCGGGCCGACATGTTGCTTTGACCTTCGTTCGGTTCCAGACCCAACCCATGCATTTCCGCGGCCCCGCCATCGTCTGTGCTCACCGGCCGCATGCCGAAACCGCCGTCATCGCGCGGCTGCTTACCGCCGAGCAGGGTCTGATCGGCGCCTATGTCGCGGGTGGGCGAGGGCGACACTTGCGCCCCGTCCTGCTGCCCGGCAACCTGGTGGAGGCGGAGGTGCGTTCGCGTTCGGAAAGCCAGCTGCCGTTCGCCCGGGTGGAACTGCAGGAGAGCCGGGGACCGTGGCTGGGCGAGCCGCTGCCGGCGGCCGGGATCGCCTGGGTCACCGCGCTGACCGCCGCCAGCTTGCCCGAGCGTCAACCATTCCCCGCGCTGTTCGATGCCTTGGCCGGACTGCTGACCGCGATCACCGTGGCGCCCTCGGCGCGGGGCTGGGCGGTGCCGCTGCTGTCCTACGAAGTGCTGCTGCTGCGCGAGCTTGGCTATGGCGTGGCTGCGAAGCGGCCCGAGGAGGGGGACTGGCCCGCGATCTTCGACGCCTTCGATCGCATCGGCCGTGAACTGGCGCGCTACCCGCTTGCCGAACGGCGCGCAGACGTTATGGCGGCGCGCTCTATTGTGCGCGACCGCTGGTCGCGTCTGATTGGCGACGATTGAGGCCGGGGAGCGGGCATGGGCGCGAATGCGATGCGGGTGGCGGTGTTTGCCGGGGACGGGATCGGGCCAGAGGTCACGGCCGAGGCGGTGCGCGTGCTCCAGGCGCTCGATCTGCCCGGGCTGGACCTGATCGAGGGTGACGTCGGCGGGGCCGCCTATCGCAAGCACGGTCATCCGCTGCCGGCCGAGACGCTGGAAATCGCGCGGTCCTGCCAGGCGATCCTGTTCGGCGCCGTGGGCGACTTCTCGCTCGACCATCTGGAACGCGCGCTGCGGCCGGAGCAGGCCGTGCTCGGCCTCCGCAAGGAACTGGGCCTGTTCGCCAACCTGCGGCCGGCGACGGTGTTCAAGGGGCTGGAGGATCTCACGACCCTGCGGCCCGAAGTCGCAGCAGAGATCGATCTGCTGATCGTGCGCGAGCTGAACGGCGACGTCTACTTCGGCGAGAAGGGCACCCGCACGCTGGAAGATGGCCGCCGCCAGGGCTGGGACATGATGTCCTACGCCGAGGACGAGGTGCGCCGCATCGCTCACACCGGCTTCACCGCCGCCATGGGCCGGTCGCGGAAGCTGTGCTCGGTCGACAAGGCCAACGTGCTCGAGACCTCGCAGCTGTGGCGCGACGTCGTGATCGAGGTCGCGAAAGAGTACCCCGAGGTCGAACTGAGCCACATGTACGTCGACAACGCGGCGATGCAGCTGGTGAAGAACCCCGGACAGTTCGACGTGATCGTCACCGGCAATCTGTTCGGCGACATCCTCTCCGACCAGGCGAGCATGTGCGTGGGCTCGATCGGCCTGCTCGCTTCGGCCAGCCTGGCGGAGGGCACATACGGCCTCTACGAGCCGATCCACGGTTCCGCGCCCGACATCGCGGGCAAGGGCCTGGCCAATCCGATGGCGACGATCCTCTCGGCCGCGATGCTGCTGCGCCACAGCTTCGGTCTGGAAGAGCAGGCGGCGCGGATCGAGGCTGCGGTCAGCACGGCGCTTGCGCGGGGCGTGCGTGGTGGCGACCTGGGCGGTTCGGCAGGCACCCGCGAGATCGGCGACGCGGTCCTTGCCGCGCTGTGAGCGGCCGCTATGAGCACGGCGTGAGCTGCACACGCTGTTTGCGCTAAAGCTTCTTTCAGGTTTACCATATACAGCCGGTGCCCATGAACATGCCCCAATCCGACCTTGTCCAGGCCGTTGACGCTGTCGGCAAGCCGCTCGAACTCGCGATCGTCCTGCCGACGTTCAACGAGCGCAACAATCTCGAGACCCTGGTCGAGCGGCTCGATGCCGCGCTGCAAGGCATCGCCTGGGAGGCGATCGTCGTCGACGACAACAGCCCGGACGGAACCGCCGACATGGCGCGCCAGATCTCCTTGCGCGATCCGCGCCTGCGGGTCATCCAGCGCATCGGCCGGCGCGGGCTGTCGTCCGCCGCGATCGAGGGCATGTGCGCCACCGCCTCGCCGGTCGTCGCGGTGATGGACGCCGATCACCAGCACGATCCCAAGCTGCTGCCCGGCATGCTCCGGGCAATTCAATCGGGCGAGTACGATCTGTCCTATGCCTCGCGCTTCTGCGAAGGCGCCAGCACCGAGGCATGGAACCGGCCCGACCGGGTCAAGGCATCGGGCTTCGCCAACAACCTGGCGCGCAAGGTCACCGGCGTCCAGCTGACCGATCCGATGAGCGGGTTCTTCATGCTGCGCACCGAAACGCTGCGCGCCGACGCGCATCGCCTGTCCGGCGTGGGCTTCAAGATCCTGCTCGACATCCTCGCCACGGTGGAGACTCCGCTGCGGGTCAAGGAATTCCCGCTCGACTTCGCCGCGCGTGCCGAGGGCGAGAGCAAGCTCGATAGGACGGTCGTGTTCGAATTTCTCGTGGGCCTCTATGACAAGTGGCTGGGCCGCATCATTCCTACCCGCTTCGCGCTGTTCGGCACCATCGGTGCAGTCGGCGTCATCGTCCACATGGCGGTGCTCAGCGCGTTCCTGACCGCATTCGGCGGACCGGGCATGAAGGGGCAGCTGGTCGGCGCATTCGAGGTCGGCCAGACGATCGCCGCGGTCTGCGCGATGACGTTCAACTTCTTCCTCAACAACGCGCTGACCTATGCCGACAAGCGCCTGACCGGCTTCGTGCCGCTGATGCGCGGCTGGGCCAAGTTCGCGCTGACATGCTCGGTCGGGCTGACCGCCAACGTCGGCGTCTCGGCAATCCTGGTGCACTATGGCATCCACGAGTATCCGGCGGCGCTGGTCGGCGTGGTCATGGCCTCGGTATGGAATTTTGCGCTCTCCTCCAAGTTCGTCTGGGGCAAGTACGGCGCGAACTGAGCGTTGCCAGATCCTCCCCTGCAAGGGGAGGTGGTAGGCGCGTAGCGGCTGACGGAGGGGTGTCACCGCTAGAGTAGTGCTCGGACGAGAGGGTTACACCCTTCCGTCAGTCCTGCGGACTGCCACCTCCCCTTAGAGGAGAGGATCTGTCCTCCCCGGCACTTGGAGGGGGACCGCGCGAAGCGTGGTGGAGGGAAGTCTCGGCGTGGCGTGAGGCTGCCGGCGGGTTCATTCCGACATGGCTTGAGGACGCGAGTCCCCACCACCCCTCGCTGCGCGAGCGGTCCCCCTCCCCGCATCGGGGATGACAAGGTCTGCGGATTCTCCCCTTGCAGCGACCCTGACGTTCGTCGCGGACCGTCGGACTTTCGACGGACGTGCGTTGCCCCATGCTCCGGCGTCGTCTTCTCGACCCGCATCTAGCGAGATCGGGAGAAGACCCATGCTGTTCCATGTTTCCATCGACGCGCGCGACCCGCGCCGCGTCGCCACTGTCCTGGCCGAACTGTTCGGCGGCGAGGCCACGCCGTTTCCGCCAGTCGCCGAAGGCAGCTGGATCGCGCACGCCGGCGACGAGCGCAGCACCGCCATCGAAGTCTACCCGCGTGGTACCGAGCTGATGGAGATGCCGGGCGATGCCGACGCCATCGGCGTGCCGGGCGAGGGCGGCTTGTGCTCCACCCATTTCGCCATGGCCACGCGCCTGTCCCAGGACGAAGTCTTCGCCATCGCCCGCCGCGAGGACTGGCCGGCCAAGTACCGCAAGCGTGGCGGCGTGTTCGGCGTCGTCGAGCTGTGGGTTGAGGGCGACCGCATGGTCGAAGTGCTCACCGCCGAGATGCAGGCCGAGTATCTCGCCGCCTTCACGCTCGACAACTGGAAGCGGATGCTCGCCGGTGCGGGCGACGAAAGGCACCGGCTCGTGGCGTGATCCCGATCGCGATCCGGTGCGGCGCTGGCGGCTTCTCATGCCCCCTGGAGGCCGTCAGCGCCAACTTTTCAGCCACATCCCCCCGGCGCTATTAGCGCCAGCTCTTCAGCCACATCCATTGCGCGTAGCTCTGCTTGCCGTGGTGCAGCCGCGCCGCCGAGATGATCGGGTAGAAGTAGACGAACATGCCCAGCGCCACGGCCATCGCGGCAGGCGCGACCCAGCGCCAGCGGTCGGCCCGCGACCAGATCGCGTCCAGGGCGAGCGCCAGGCAGGCCATCAGGAAAGCGGCGGGCAGCAGGTAATGGTAGTAGAACTGGATCGGCTTGCCGTTCACCGCCCACAGCATCAGCGTCGCTGTGTAGAGCACGACGAACACCAGCGCGTCCCACCGGCGCCTGGCGATGCCGATCCACAGGCACCAGAGCAGCGCCGGCAGGCCGGCCAGCATGGTGAAGGGATTGCCGATCAGCAGGATGCCGCGCTGCGCCCCGTCGACGAACTCGTAGAGGTACCAGATCGCGCGCCAGTTGATCACCCACTGGTACCAGACGCTGCGATAGGGATGCAGCTTCTTCACGCTGTCCTGCAGCTTGAGCATGTACTGGTGGTGGTGCACGAAGCCGAGCGGATCGATCGGCCGGTTGGTCCAGAACATGCCCGGCAGATAGGTCAGCCAGTAGAGCGCCAGCGGCAGCAGGCCGAGCCAGAACGCGGCCTCTGCCAGCGAGATGCCAGGGACTGGCCCCGCACCCTTGCGTCCGACCACCCGCCAGCCGTTTGCGCGCAAGCGTAGGCCCAGGAACGTCAGCCCGGGCAATGCGAGGGCAGGGGCGATGCTCCACTTGGCGCCGAGCGACAGACCCATGGCGATGCCGCAGGCCGCCAGCCGCAGCCGGGGGTTCCTCCCAGGCTCGCGGATCAGCGCGGCGAACTGCCAGAGCGCCACCATGCCGAGGCCGGCCGACACCATGTCGAGCATGGCGATGCGGCTCTGCGCGAACCACAGGAAGTTGGTGGCGAGCAGGATCGCCGCCAGGATCGTCGCGCGCCGGCGCAGGGTGACGTACCAGACGAACCGGCCATAGGCGTGCAGGCCCAGCACTCCGAACAGCACCGAGGGAATGCGCCAGGCCCAGGGCCGGTCGCCCAGCAGCGCGATCGAGGCGGCGATCACCTCCTTGGCGAACATCGGGTGCTCGCGGTTGGCGGGCAGACCCTGCAGCAGCTTGCGTGCCGCTTTGACGTAGTGGACTTCGTCGAAGTAGATCTTGTCGGGCAGGCCGAGCCGGTGGAGGCACACCACCAGGAACGCGAAGCCGATCGCCAGGCACCAGGGCAGGGGATCGCGGTCGCGTGAGGCTTGCATCGGGGCGGCGGCATAAGGGTGGCGGGTGGCGCTCGCAAGGGTTTGTAGCGAGAGGGCGCTAGCCCTCCACCACTCGCTTCGCGAGCGGTCCCCCTCCCCGAGACAAGCTCGGGGAGGAATTCGAGAGCAACCTAAGGTCCTCTCCGAGCTTGTCTCGGGGAGGGGGACCGACGCCGTAGGCAGTGGTGGAGGGGCTTCCCCTTGTCTCCAGGCGGCCTCGCCCGTAAACGCGCGATCATGAAGCGCACAACCGGACAAGATCGCACCAAGACCTCGCAATGGCGGCCGGCCACCCGGGCTATCCGTGGTGGCACCTGGCGCTCGGAGATGGGCGAAACCAGCGAAGCGCTGTTCCTCACCTCGGGCTACACCTACGACGATGCCGCCACCGTCGCCGCGCGCTTTGCCGGCGAAGACTCGGGCATGACCTATTCGCGCCTGCAGAACCCGACGGTGCAGATGCTGGAAGAGCGCATCGCCCTGCTGGAAGGCGCGGAAGCGTGCCGCACCCAGGCCTCGGGCATGGCGGCGATGACGGCGGCGCTGCTGTGCCAGCTGTCCGCGGGCGATCACATGGTCACTGCCAGGGCCGCGTTCGGATCGTGCCGCTGGCTGGGCGACCACCTGCTGCCGCGCTTCGGCGTGGACGTCACCGTGGTCGACGCGCGCGACAATGCCGCGTGGGACGCCGCGATCCGGCCCAACACCAAGGTGTTCTTCTTCGAGACGCCGGCGAACCCTACCATGGATATCGCCGACCTGGAGTTCATCTGCGGCCTGGCGCGGGCGCATGGCATCACCTCGGTGGTCGACAACGCCTTCTGCAGCCCGGCGCTGCAGCGCCCGATGGAGTTCGGAGCGGACGTCGTCGCCTATTCCGCGACCAAGCTGATGGACGGGCAGGGCCGCGTGCTCGCGGGCGCGGTCTGCGGCTCGCACGAGTTCATCAACGACAAGCTGCTGCCGTTCCAGCGCAATACGGGTCCGAACCTCTCGCCGTTCAATGCGTGGGTGGTGCTCAAGGGGCTTGAGACGCTCGACTTGCGCGCCCGCCGCCAGAGCGAGAACGCGCTGAAGGTCGGCCGGTTCGTCGAGAGCCGCGTGCCGCGCATCCTCCATCCCTGGCTGGAGAGCCATCCGCAGCACGCGCTGGCAGTGAAGCAGATGGACGATTGCGGGCCGATCTTCAGCTTCGTGCTCGATGGCGGCCGCGTGCAGGCGCATGCCTTGCTCGATGCGCTGGAGCTGATCGACATCTCCAACAACATCGGCGATTCGCGCTCGCTGATGTGCCACCCGGCGTCGAGCACCCACCACAACATGGGGCCCGAGGCGCGGGAGGACATGGGCATCGGCGAAGGCATGCTGCGCCTGAACGTCGGCCTGGAAGATCCCGACGACCTGATCGAGGACCTGGACCGGGCCTTCGCACAGGCTGGTCTGTAAGGCGCTGGAGGTGCGTGGGAGCGTTCCCTCGCACTTGCAAAATTTTCCCGCGCCAACGGAGTTGACCGGGCGATCCGAACCGTTACCTTTCGTATCGAGATGAAGGAACTGTTCCAACACGCCGCCGTCACAGACGGGATCACCGTGCGGGTCGCGGTGAACTTCCTGCCCGAGCAATCGCGGGTGGAGGCCGGCAAGTGGTTCTGGGTCTACCACATTCGTATCGAGAACCACGGCACCCAGCCGGTCCGCCTGATGACTCGCCACTGGCGCATCACCGACGGGCATGGCGCGGTGAACCTCGTGGAGGGTGAGGGTGTCGTGGGTGAGCAACCGCTGCTCCAGCCCGGCCAGAGCCACGACTATGTCTCGGGCTGTCCGTTGGCGACGCCGCACGGCAGCATGGAAGGCCACTACACCTTCGAACGCGCCGACGGCTCGGATCTTCGCGCGGCGATCCCGTTCTTCCCGCTGGCGGCGCCTGCTACGGCGGGCTGAGCTTGCGGTGGTCCGCCCTGTCGTGGGGCGTGGCGCAGCGTGTTCTGAGGGTCGTGCGATTCGATTTCACCAAATCCAGATGGTGCGTGCCGCCATTTGTGGCTTGAAATCCTGCCTTAAGGGGGGCGGCAGCCGCGAGGCGGCTTCATAGCCGACGTAATTGCACAACCTCTGTCAGTCCTGCGGCCTGCCACCTCTCCTTAGAGGGAAGCATCTGTCCTCCCCGGCACGGGGAGGGGGACCGCGCGAAGCGTGGTGGAGGGGAGTCTCGGCACGGCGTGAGGCTGCAGGCGGGTTCCTCCAAGGTTTGCGTGAGGACGCGAGTCCCCACCACCACCAGCTACGCTGGCGGTCCCCCTCCCCGACGCGGGGGGGAGGACAGCCAGATACTCCCCTGCAATGGGAGGTGGCGCGCCTGAAAGGCGTGACGGAGGGGTGTCACCGCTGGCGGAGTGCTCGGACGAGAGGGTTACACCCCTCCACCACCTGCTACGCAGGCGGTCCCCGTCCCCTTGCAGGGGAGGATCTGGCTCCCCGTCCTCTGAGGAGGAGAGGGTGGGCACAACTCGACCTCCGCCGGCGAATGCGGAGCTAGAGCATTTTCGGTTTAGTCGAATGCATACCCGGAGTTCTGGAGATAGTTTAGGCACTCTTCTGGGCTGAAGGCATCGAGCGAGGTGCCGAT
>NZ_JACHLR010000011.1 GCF_014204535.1 Novosphingobium chloroacetimidivorans | reverse complement strand
CGTAGCCATAAGTGCCGCACCGGTGCTGTCCACAGTGCCGCACCTGTGGCTTGCCGATTACCCGTCGCGCAAGGCGCCCCAGACCGGACGCTTACCCTGCGGGAACGGTAAGATACTGCACGGAGCCGTTCGCCAAGGTGACTTGGAGCCCAGCGCGCGCCGGGTAGTTGCGGAACGCCGCAGCATTGCCGCTGACCTTGATCCTTCGACCAGCCCAGTCACCGGGGACGGGCTCGCCTTCCCACGCGTCACGCGAGACCTGCTGTAGAATCCAAAAACCGCCGCTGCCAACATCTTGGACGCTGTATGTCTGCGCTTCGTTGCTGCTGTGCCAATTGCCTTTATCGCTGGAGGTGAAACTACCACGACCCACGATGTTGTTGGTCGCACGACCTGCCGCATCCAATGCGAAGGTTGACGCGCGCACAGCTTGGGTCTGGGCTGCCGTGGCGGAGATACCGGCTTCTGAGGCCTTTGTGCTGGCTGTTCCGGCGCTGGTATTGGCAGCGGTAGCCGCGTCTTGTGCGGTCTGCCGAGCCGTCGCGGCAAGGCCTGCTTGGGTCGATGCCGTAGAGGCGCTGCCAGCCGCGTTTTGCGCACTGGTGCTGGCCTGCCCTGCATAGGTGTTGGCGTTCGATGCTGACGTGCCCGCGTTGGTCGCCGATGTAGCTGCGGCCGATGCCGACTGGCCTGCCTCCGTCGCTTTGGTGCTTGCCGTCGAGGAACTGGTCGCGGCAGCGGACGCCTGCTTGCCTGCATCATCATGAGACTTCGCCGCAGCCGTCGCGCTGATCGATGCGGCATTGGCCGAACCTGCCGCGTTGCTTTCGGACGTGGCCGCGTTGGTCGCGCTGGTTGACGCTTCGCCCGCTTTGGTCGTGGCGATATCCGCCTTGGCCGTGGCCGTGCTCGCGCTGGTACCAGCCGCGTCCGCCTTCTGCGTGGCGATCGTGGCCTGACCCGAGGCGGTGGTTGCATGGCCGCTGGCGCTCGATGCCGATTGCGCGGCCTCTTGTGCCTTGGTGTTGGCTGCCGTCAGAGCGTTCGCCGCAGCCGTCTGTGCTGCCGCCGCATCTGTGCTTGCCGTTTCCGCGTTCTGCGCTGCCGCCAAGGCGTTGGCTTCAGACTGGGCCGCTGCCGAAGCGCTTGCTGCCGCTGCCGCTGCCTCGCCACCCGCATCGGTGATCAGACCGTCGATCTGGGCCTGCATGGCGTTGAACGTGTCATCGAACTCCTCGATGGCCGCGTGCACAGCATTAACCCGATCGACCACGAACTGGGCTTCGGCATCGCCGATCGGCGTCCCAGCCGGGGCACCATGCGTGGCATAGTCCTCAGGCTTGGCGTCACCTGTGATTGCAGCCCAAGCGAACCGCTCATCGCCCGCGACCACGCCTGAGTAGATCGTGCGATCAGATTGCGCATTGGTGGTCGATCAGTAGCTGATCGCCACGTCATAGGCCGTGCCTGTGGTAACAGACGTGATCTCGATCGCGCTGGTGTTGCGACCGTAGATGCCTGCCATCCACCAGCCGGGAGTACCAGCGAGACGGTACTCGACGATGATCTGCGAGGTATAAGGATTGTCGTTCGCGCCGTTGATCCGAATGACCGGCCGCACGCCTGCATCGCTGGTGATCGTGCCGCCTTGCACCAGCCAGCTTGTGGACTCTGGCGCGGCCATGTCGCTGGCGTCAAACCCGCGAAGTGCGATCGTGGGCGGGGCAACCTGTGACTGCCCAAGCGCAAACGCGTGCTTGTTGTCGTTCTCGCTCTTGAGCGTAAGCGTAACAACGCCATCAGTAGGGTTGTATTCGCGGTTGATGACCAAGCACTTGATCGATGTGGCTGCAATAGCGGGCACGTTTACGGTGATGGCTTCGCCTACGCGAATGCCCAGACCACGTATCTTGACCCCCATGGTGAAGGTCAGCATCTCACGGCTGTTGACCAGATTGTACGTCGCAAGCTGGTGCGCCTGTGCGGCTTGCTGCACCATCGTGAATTCGACTTCGCGCGATGCCTGAAAACCGCCGTCCTCATCCACATAGACTGAGGCGGTTACCTGCTCGCCTGAGATCATTTCCCAAAACTGCGAGGGTTCCCTGTATGTTGGGATGACCGTGTTGTATCTGCTGCGCAGCGAGGTGGAATTTTGGATTTCCACATCCCGTACGATGTCAGCGCTGCTGATCGAGGCGGTAGTGGTGAGCGGCGTGTTTACGTGGCAGCTAATCTGCGCCCCCCGCGCGATCGGCACGCCAGCGCCTGCGGCCAAGATAGTGGACAGAACCGCGAACTTGTCGTCCTTGGTGCTCGCTACGCCGCCGCACTTCCAGCCATTGGCATCAGCCACGTTCGCGCCACGGACGAATGCGGCAAAGTCCACTTCGGAAGGACGCGCACCGATACCAACAACCTTGCGGCCGTTTTGGTACTTACCCAGAACCCAATGGAGCGCACACAAGTAAGGGTTCTCAGAAAATTCCCAAGTTGCGGCGTTGTCCAGCCGGTGACTACCAGAGCCACCCGGATAGGTGCTGTCGCGGCGTGGATCATATACTTTGACACCGCGCGCGGTGAACAACATCTTTGGCAGACCCTGCGGGAATTGGTCTGTGTCGTAGTCTGCCCAGACGAGTGCGAGGGCGTGCCCTGAGGCCAAGCCGGGGTTCTTCGGTGCCGCGCCGCGCGAGCCGAAACCCTGCGAGATCGTGGTGGTCGAAGGTGTGTCGCCATTCAGAAAGCGCATGCCGAACTTGCCCGTGTAGAGCTTCTTCGACGCGGGGGTGGTGCCGCTCACCAGTGCAAAGTTGCTAGATGGATTGCCACTGAAGTTCAGCGCTACATCATTGGCGTACGCGTACTCCACGCCTTGAATCGGACCCGATGCCGAGAGTGCAATAGCCAACCACAGGTAGTCGTTTTTCTTGCCACTCAACTCGCGATAGATCAACGTGCCGCCAGTGGCTGAATGGCCATAGAGAACTTCTACAGGGGCTTTCGCGCTTAACTTCGTATCAAGCTGGCTGCCGCTGGAACTGGGCTTCGGCGGCATCATCGTGAGCATCGACACGGCCATGAGCGCAACGCCCGCAACCGTGGCGATCGTCGCAAGGCTGATGCCAGCGATCGTCGCGGTGACACCCACGGCGGTCAAAACCGAGCCGACAGCCATAAAAGCTGCGCCGATCAAAGGGATAGCCATCGGCATCTTAGGCAACCCTCCAAGCTACAGTGCAGACGTGGCTGGGGCCGCGCATCACCTCGCCGTTGGCGAAGCCGATCAGGTGTTCACCGGAGTCCACCATGACGCCCAAGGCGGTCCAAGGCCGTTCGTCCTCGCCACCCGGAAACCCTACGAGATCGCCCGGCAGAGCCGAGGCAGGCGGGATGCGAGCGAAACCGTATTGATCGACGAAGTCCTCCATCGAGGCACAGCCGAGCGCGGTCATGGCGCGGCGTGCACCGATCTCAGTCGTGTAGTTGCGCGCTTTCTCGCGCACGGTCTCGAAGCCCATGTTCTCTAGGTGACGTGCGGCTAGTATAGCGCAGTCGGCGCTGCCCCATGAGAAAGGCTGACCATAGAACTCGTCTATGGTCTTTTGTGTGTTCTGGACGCGCTCTAGCAACTTCATGCGTGTATTTATTCGAGCGGCGTGATCAGCCACCAAATATACCCGGCAGTGACCTTATCGATCCGCCACCACCGGGGATCGGTGTTGTCGATGGCTTGCCAGCCTCGCCACCCCAGTAGATTTCAACGGTGGAATCCACGTTGAAGTCGAAGCCGGTTTCACCGGGCCAAATAGCTTGGTGCCACTTGGAATTGAGCGCTTCGCCTTCGTTCACTGAGAACAATCGATCGTACGCCGAGACCGTGACGAGTTCACACGATTGACCATTAGCCTGAATACTGGTCACAACGGTGTCGAGACGACCGGACCACAGCAACTCCATACCGATCACAATCCCGGTCAAATCATCGACCGAGCCCATCCAAATGCGCACCGGGCTGCCTTGGTTGTCGGGCTGTGATAGTTCACCGATCGCGTTGGCCGATGCTGGCATCAGCGAGACACTGACGGAGGGCGCTTCGCTCGCGATCTGTTCGTTGATCTGATCGATGCCGCCGATCACCCCGAAGGTCGGATCGCTGCCTTTGAATGTCACTTGCTGACCATCGACCAAGAGCGCAAGCGAGGCGCTACCGTCGATCAGGTTGATCGAGGTACCAGTCGATTGCAGTTCGATCCGAACCGCGTGAAAAATGCGGATGACGGGCGAATTTGTGAGGCGAGAGAGAAGCGCGGCGTCCATCAGACCGCCTCATCGATGACGAATGAGAGGCCGGTGTTTTCAGCCAGCCCAACGGTCCAACCAGCCGCGTTACCTGCAACGAAGCCCATGAGTTTCGGACGCGCGAACTCGACCGGTTCACCAGCGGCAAGCGGGGTCTTGAGCGCGGGTTGGATCGTGAGGTTTGCCCCGTTCACGGCAGTGATCTGGTGCAGGTAGTGGACCCCGAGGCGCTCGATCGAGATCATCTGACCCACGACCTTGGGCGCGCCGCCGCCGCTGACCACGATCTGCCGCCCACCAGTGGCGGGAGCCGCGATGTTGCCGGTGGTCCACTTGCTGGTATCGATGCCGGGCTGTGGCAGGTCGATGATGACAAGTTCAGCCAGCCCAGCGATGAGGGCGGCAATGACGGGGCCAGCCTGCTTGGCGAACATCTTGCGGCATTCGATCTTGAGCGACCACTTGTCACCAAGTCGAGCGAGACGCTGCACCGGGCCTGCAAGAAACGGCTTGAGATCAGCAGCCGAGGTGTTCAGCGTAATTTCGGTGTTGCTACCGAACGGTATTTGAGGAAAGACTATCGCCATCGGATATTTATCCGATGGCGACTATTTCCTTACCTGTAGAGGGTGTTGCGGTTGCGCCTTGTCTGATCGCGGTTAGTCATTTTCTGGGCTGCTTGTACAGCCTGCATTTGACTGGTCTGAATCCAGCCCTTGACGGTATGGGTTAAGACCGCGTCGTTAGCGTTCACGGTGGTATTGATCACCGTGGTGTTACCAGCCGAGGCGCGACCTTGCGTGTTCTGCTGTAGGGCGGTCGAGAGCAAGTTGTTCGGCGCGATCTGGCTGCCACCGGGCAGGTAGACCAACTCCTTGCCATTTTCGCCTACGGTCGTGAGGCCACCTCGCCAATTGTTAGTACCCGCGACGTTTCGACCGACGCTTACGCCGGGCGACGGCTGCTTGCTGATGCCGAGCGCGCTCTTGCCCAGACCCTTGATGCCCAGCGCCTGCCCGATAGCCTCGAAAATCACAAATTGGACCGCCATCTTGATGAGGCTGGCGATGACCGACTTGGCCATGTCGCCGATTGCCTCTTGGAACGACTTTGCGCCCATGATGGCATCGGTGAATCCCGAGGTGATATCATCGAGCGCGCCGTTTGCGATGTCACCAAGCTGGGCATTCAACGTGCCGAAAGAGTCCGCGTGTTCCTTGATCCGACCACGAACAGAGGGGTTGTCCTTGGACTGCTCACGCGTCTTTTCGTCGGTCTGGCGCTGCTGGCCATCCTCAAAGGTCTTGTCCATTTGGGCCAGCATCGAGTCGATTCGGTCGCGGGTGAGGCCCAACAGGATGAGGTCAGCCTCATACTGCTGGCGACGGACCTGAAACTCCAGACGATCGGCTTCCTGCCGCTTCTGCAAAGCATCGAGTTCCAGTTGGTGCTGCTTGGACGTGGTACGCGCGACCTTGGCGCGATCCTCAAGTAGATCGGCTTCGGTGCGCAGCTTGTCAGCAGCAAGTTCGGCATCCTCCTCTGCCAGCTTACGCGTGCGCTCTGCCACCTCGCGCGTGTTGGCCGCGACAATGTTGGCCTCCTCGATCGCTGCCAGTTCCTTGGTTTTTGCCGTCAGGGTCTCGGCACCTGCCTTGGTCAACTGACCAGAGGTGACCCGCTGCTGGATCGCATCGAGCTTTTCCTCAGTCTGGAGGGCCAAAATCTCACGCTGTAGCTTCAACTTCTCGCCGAGATCGACGGTCTCTTGCAGGAGTAGCTGACGGCGCTCGATCTCAAGCTGACGCGCTTCATCGGTGCCGTCACTTGGCGTGCTGCCCTTTTTGCCGGGCTTTTTCTTCGCGGGATCGGCAGGCGCGGGCTTGCCGGGCCTTTCCACAAATGCCGCGCGGGACTTGGGATCGCGCAATTCGTTCTCAACGGCTTTCGCCTGTGCCAAGGCGCGCGCCTCAGGTGAGTTCTTGGCGGCATCCTCACCCTGTTTCGCGTAGACCTGACGGCCGTCGTTGATACCAAGCTGGCGATCCTTAGGATCGCGGCCGAGAACCGAAACGGTCGGGGTTGCCTTGGCCGTCTCCTCTGCGACCTTCTTGTTGTAGTTGGTCTGGGCATCAATCACCGCAGCCTTCGCGATGTCATATGCTGCCTGACGCGCGGCTTCGGCCAATAACTGGTACTTGTCCGTGAGGGTGGCGACATCCACAGCGAGGCCACGCGTCTTTGCCCCAGCGATCACACTGGCCTTGCTGACGTTGCCGGTGGCGGCTGCCGCGTTGGTGGCCGCATCAGCCTCGATATCCAGCTTGGTGGCGAGTTCGCTGACCTGTGCCTGTAGATCAGCAGTCCGGGCGTTGGCCGTCGCCGTTGAATAGGCCCAATAAGCCATACCAGCGGCAATGGCGGTCAAGGCGATGCCCAGCGGTCCACCCAAGACGGCCGTCAAGGCCGAGGCGGCACGCGTGGCCACGTTCATCGTGGTGGCACCGGCCGCGATCGATCGGCTCGCCACATTGTAGACGGCAGCGGACGAAACGGCTGCGGCGGCATTGGCTGCCAGCGCCGTGGTGGCCCGAGCAATACCGGGGATGAAGGTGGCGGTATAGAGCCCGGCAATGACCGTGAGGGCGGTGGCTACCGCTGGCAAGTTGTTGGCCAGCGCCTTGATGGCCTCCACCAGAATGAGGGTTGCGCCTGACGCTTGGTTGCTTTGGCCAACGAACTGCGTGAACGAATTGCTCAAGACGGTGAACGCCTGTGAGAGCGTGGTGGCCGCCTTCGCGGCCTTTTCATCAAGTATCGATGAGCCAGCCAGAATAGCGTCGAAGAACGCTTTTGACGTTACTTTGCCCGCTTTAACATCCTTGGTCAGTGCAGCTACCGAGCCGCCCCACTTCTTGTTGCCCGCCGCAGCGGCCTCAAGTAGAGGGCGTGCGCCATCAATAATGGAGTTGTACTCTTCGGCCTGAATCTTGCCACCACCAAGCGCTTGCGCAAGCTGGTGCAGAGCGCCGCCTGCGGATTCTGCCGATCCACCTTGCACCTTGAGAGCGGTGGCAACAGTGGAAGTGAACTTAATCAGGTCCGCCTGAGACGCGCCGAGTTCTTTTGCCGATCCAGCCGACTTGCCGTAGAGGACGCCAAGGGCTTCGATCTCGACGCCGTTCTGCTGTGCAATTGCGAATAGCTGTTCCTGCACCCCTTTGAGTTGCAGCATCTCGATGCCAGCAACCTTGAGCGAGTTAGTGAACCGGGTCCAAGTATCCGCCGCGCGCAGGACTTCAGCCGCGCCCCACATGCCCGCAAGCACAGGCGCGAAACGCGTGATTTGATCACGCATGCTGCTGATCTGACGCTGGAGGTGCTTGCTTGGGTCGTTGTCGTTCCAAGCGCGCGCCGAACGCTGGGCAGCACGTGCCTGATCGGCAGCCAGCCGGGCAGCCGCGCGAGCGTTGAGGTTCTGAAGGCGGCGAAGTTCGCGTTCAAACTGACCGATGTCAGCGGCAAAGCGGGTCGTTAAAGCGTTAGAAGAGGCCATGCCTCTATTTATTGATCGGCCTTAATCGACGTGCTTGGTGCGCCGTAGAGCGACATCCACCTTTCGAATTCATCCTCACTCGGTGCACTTATTTTCTCATCAGTGCCTGAGTGGAACTTGCCGAATCCCGAGAGTGCGAAGGTGTACTCCCAAAGGGACATGTCTTTGATTTCACGTGGTGTGTAACCAGCAGCGCCGCCATTTTCGTAGAACTTGCCCCAGCGGATCAATCCATTGGGGCTATCGGAAAATTTGCGTCGGACTCCTCATCGGCATCAGGCTGCTCATCATCCACGCCCATGATGGCGGTCATCACCACGCTGCCAGCGATGGCCGCGTAGTCAAAGATGTTGCCCTCGACGATCGTACGGGTGACGAGATCGTAAGCGTTGCGGTTATCCATGCCGCCACCGATCAAGCCCAGCCGAATGGTCTCGATCACATCCTCGACGCGCCATTCGCCCATGATTAGGCGGTTCGCCAGAACAAAGGGACCGACGCCGGTCCGTTCTTGCAATGTAATGAGTTCGCCAATTTTCAGGCAGAGATCGAAATAGCCTTCGCCTACAAAGACGTTTTCAAGGATGGCGGAACGGGTCTTAATGGGGTTGCTCATGCAGGTATTTATCCCGTTATGAACAACCCCGTGTCAGGTGATCAGATTTCGGTGACTTCCACCGCTCCAGCCTGCTCAAGCGTTAGCTGGCCAGTCGCGGACTTGAGGCGTTCGCCCCCGAACTGGAACGATGACAGCACGAAAGGACCCTCGACGAGGACGGTGCCATCGGTGATCTGGCAATTCTTGATCTTGCCGCTCTGCGCCCAGTCGAGCCACTCAAAAACGTCACCTCGGTTGATCATGCCCTCGCCATCGATCTTGCAGTCGGTGCTGGTCACGCGGCGGACGGTCTGGGCAGGTGCCGACTGGTCATCGAGATCGATAAGCTGATCAGTTTCAGTGCTGGTCGAGAACGAAATAGAACGCGACGTGTTGATCAGGGTCGGTGCAGAAAACACTTCGGGGGAAGCGCCGTTGCCAACCTTGACGAGGATGGTCTCACCCATGACGGGGATGATGTAGGACATTGAAGGAACTCCTGTTTGATAGTCTATCAGGAGCTATTTATTCAGGAGTACGATTAGATCGGCTGTAGCAGGTAGCGGAACGTCAAGACAACGTGCCCGATCTGATTGTCCTTTTCATCGATGTTCTTGGAATCCTCAAACCCGTGTTCGACGATGCCGAAGCCATCGATCTCGATGGGGTCCCGTAGCGCTGTCATGACCAGCCCGGCCTGCACCTTGTGATCAGGCTTGCGGCCGAAAACGTGGATTTGGGTGAAGCAGTCATACATCTCGGCCGCCTCGAATGCGGCTAGGACCTGATCGTCACCGATGACGGTCCAAGGCAAGGAGGTGCCAACCGGAACGGTGGCGTAGACGTTGCTGACGCCAGCCGTGATGAGCGCTTGATATATGGCCGCTTGCAGCGGCAGCGATGGATCGATCACAGCCCTAACTCCTGCTTGAAAACCTTGCGGAGCGCGGTGCGAAGGTTGCTACGGTGGCGTTTGCGGTAGATGCGCGTTAGCGGGACCCAAAATGGATTTGCTGGCACGTGGCTGCCATCACGGGCGACATGGCCAAACTCCAGCGGCACAGCGTAGACGAGGGCGCTGTCGCCCACGCTGACGCTATACTCCATCAACCGGCTGTCGCCGACCGTGAGTTCGATCGAGTCCCCGAGATGGGGCGCGTCCTCTGTGCGCGGGGTGATGATCTTGCCCCTCTTGAGCATGGCCGTGGCGACTTTGCGATTCACCTCATCAATCCGCTGCCGAACGGCAGCGGGCATGCGCCCCAGCCGTGCCGCGAAGGCGTCGATCTCGCGCGTGTCGGTGGTTGTCCTAATCATTCAGACCACCGCGCTGGGCCGTCACGTTGATCTGCCGACCACGGCCTTCAAGGTCGCCGATCCACAGGATATCGTAGGCCGCATCGTTGTGATCGATCATGCGATCACCGATCGTGATGTCAGCTACCGGGATGCGCAGTGTCACGTCAAAGCGATCGATCCCGCTGGCGCGCATGGATCGCACCTCCTCACCACCGCGCTGCGCAGCGATAGCAGCGGCAATGCGCTCCAAGCCCGGCACGACTGCCCAGCCGTCAGCGATCGGGTTGCCGTAGCCGTCCACAATGGAGGACTTGCGCTCGATGCGCACCACGTGGCGATAAGCGCCGGTAGGAGGCGGGACATAGGCCATCAGTATGCGCGATACCTTGCAAGGATGGCGTTGACCGCGAACGGAACGTCCTTGAGATCGACAGCAGACGCCGCTTCACGGTGTTCGTAAAAGTGAGCCACAAGCATCAGGATTGCGTGCACAAGGTCTGCCGGGATGGTCTCATACCCAGCGGTGAACTCGACCTTGACGCTGCCCAGCTTGAGGCAGGATGTCGTGTGGTGACAAAGGACGATGCGCGCTGGTGTGCTGTCGATATCGACCACGTAGGTCGTGGGATCGAGTGTCACGCCATCCACGGTGATCTTGTCCACCGAGGCGACTGGGCACAGGTCCAGATCGATGCACCGGGGAAGGTGATCGAGCGTCAATTGCCACCGGGAAAGCAGCAGCGGAATCCCGGCACCAGTGGGACCTTCGATAACGGCTATGGCCGTATCAATCAGGCGATCGATCAGGGTGTCATCGAGGTTGTGCGCAACGCGCAAGTGATCACGCGCCGTGGCGATCGATACCACGTCAATCGAGGGCGTTGTCAGCCGCTTCAGGCGCGTCCAATCCATCACTTTGGCGACTTGGCCGGGGCTTTGGCGCGGAGACGCTTGGCGGTCTCCTTAAACAGCGGCAGTTCAGCGGTTTCGATCGGGGTGGCAACACGTGCAACCGAGACGGCTTCGGCAATACCGAACTCGATCCAGCGTGCGGCTTCATCAGTTTCGACGATGTCGCCGGGCTGATGATTGATGTGGGGGCCAACAAGGGCCGAGATCATACGAACTTTGGTCATGTGGTTATTTATTCGGGCAAGCAAAAGGGCCAGTCCTTTCGGACTGACCCATATGTTGTTCACCGAAGTGACTGGGCTTATTAGGCCTGAGTCAGCTTCTTGATTGCACGGCTGTCCGTGACGATGCCGTCGTAGCGGCCGAAGCCCACGAAACCGACCTGATCGGAGGTGGCAAAACGCTCATCGAGTCGCTTGAGCGAGAAGTCACGAACCTTGCGGACCGTAAACTTGCTGAAGTCACCAGCCAGCGCCGAGACAGCGCCGGTGACAAGTCCAGCCATCGAGGGGTTGATGTGGTACGGGCGACCAAGGATGGTAGCCGGTGCACCAGCAACCATGCCGGGCTGCCACAGGGGACGGCCTTCGCCATCCTTGAGCAGACGCGCGGCCAGAAGCACGGGGTCACCAAACATGAACTCGGCCTTGTCGCGATAGGCCGGGTCAACCGAGTGCAGCAGCTTGACGAAGTCGTCATAGCTGATGGCAGTTGCGGCAGCGCTGGTCACGCCAGCGGAAGCGCCGGTCGCAATGCCCTGCGGCTGACCGGTGCCAGTGCCTACCGTAAGCATCTCGTTGAGGATGCGACCGAGGCGCTCTGCCATGCCCTCGCGAACAATCTTTTCCGGATCGATAGCGGCGTCCTGAAGCAGTTCGCTCGATACCTTGATCACGCCCGTGGTGAACTTGTACGCGCCAAGCGACTTCTGGCCAAACGCGACGTTGGTCTCATCGACTTCCGCGCCTTCAGCGATGAGAGCGCCCTTGTTGTTGGTGTCGTCCAGCGACGGGATCGACAGCGGATTGCCCGAAGCCGTGGTCAGGTAGGTGACCGGACCGCCTTCATTCATCGGACCGTAGGCCTTCAGAGCCTTAATCAGTTCGGGAACGAAGCCCTTCGGGACTAGATGGCCACCACCGGCTTCGGTTGCAACACCAGCGGCGCGCAGTTCGCGTGAATCGATGTCACCACGCAGGTACGAACGGAACGCGTCAGCCGACGCGTCAACATTGCCGCGCTGCTCAACAACGGTGTCCTCGACGGGCAGACGCTCAACAGCGGCCTCATGGGCCTTTGCGCGGGCTTCAACGGCATCCAGCATCTTGGCGCGTGCTTCAAGGGCATCGGCCTCGTCCAGCATGCGCTGTGCTTCGGCCAGCTTCTCGGCATCAGCGGCTTCGGCGATGACAAGCGCCGCCTTGTTGGAAATCTCCAGCGCCTTCGCGCGAAGTTCAAAAGTATTCATGTTGTAGGTTCGCTCCAATCGATTGGGTTACGAACCTATTTATTCAGTAGCCTATGATGGCCGCTCCGATCACCGCAGTCGGTTACTCAGAGCGCGCTTGAACAAGATGACGCGCTCATTCTCATCTACAGTCACGATGTTTTCTGGCTTCTGTGCTGATCGCCAAGCCTCAAGCGAACGAAGCGCCGCTTCGGTGGCGGGATAAGCCGGGTTGATAACAAAGCTGATCTCAAACACATCGACTTCGAGCAGGGTACGCTCGATGTTGCCGTCCTCATCCTCACGCCACTGCTGGTCGAGCACGCGAAAGCCGAAAGACATCCTGAGATCGCCGTCCTTGAGGGCGTCCAACTGGGCAGGGGTGAACCGCGCGGTGTCGAGATCAAACGCCAGCCCGTGGTCATCCTCTGTGAGGGTCAGCTTGCCCGAGGCGGTGGAACCTAGCGGGGAGTCATCACGATGCGCCCACAGGGCGTGGATGTTGGTCTCACCAGCCGCTGCGATTTCAAGCGAGCGCTTGAACGCGCCGGGGTTGATGCGCTCCACGAACCCGCCGAGGTCATAGCTGTTCGAGTTGAACACGGCAGCGTACCCAGTGGCGCGGCCTTCGTTGTCATCGCTCTTGGCGCGGATTTTCAGCCCAGTGAGGGCGAAGTTACGGGTCTCGGTGGTCATGCGGCGTCCTCAGGTTGATCGGTGGTGGTGTCGGGTTCGGGGTCGGGTTCCGGCTCTGGTGCCGGTGGTGTAGGTTCGGGCTTGGGCGCTGCCGCGTCCTCCAGCGGGATCGTCGCGCCTTGAATGTAGAGGCGGTCACCGCCGTCCATCGGAGGCAGGTTTTCGTAGGCGCGGGCTTCATTAGGGGTCATCAGCGCGGAGTTGACGGCCTTCTGTAAGCCTTCCATGCGCGCGGCGAAGTCACCACGAAGTAGACCGGACATCGAGAACTCAACATATCCGGTTGCATTGCGCGGCCCGAACAACTTGGCGTTAAACTCCTGTTCAATGGCCTCAATGATCGGGTGCAACGTCTGCTGTGCGAAAGACAGGTTCTGTTGCTCGACGTTTGAATACGTCCCGTTGGTCAAGTCGTGCAGGATCGCAGGTGCGACGTTAAAGATGCGGCTTGTCTCACTGATCATGAACTTGCGAAGTTCGATCAGTTGAGACTTGGAGGGATCGAGGCCTACGGCCTTGAGATCGTGGCCGGTGGGTACAACCAAGACGTTGCTCTTGTCGCGAGCGCTCGCGCGCACGGCCTTGGCGATGTCATTCGAGGCGCGTTCACTTGCGGCCGGGGAGATCGCGCCGGGGGTGGTCAGCATGAGAGGCGGCACGCCACCTGATGCGAACAACTTGCCCGCGTATTGCTGGCAAGCGACCATGAGGGCGATGGCGTCCCGGTTCGAGTGGATCGGATCGTAGTGACCGATCGCGTCCGATGTCGGCAGAGTGACGATATCGATCACGTTCGCGGCGTCATAGGTGACGCTGCCGCTCTTGAGTTCGTAAACGTAGGTGCGCTTGATCTGGTCCCCGGCAAGGCGCTGCTCGATCGTCAGCTTGGAAGGGTCCAGCGGCATGATGGAGAGCACGCGATTGGCCTTGTTGCGCGAGATCAGCGCGGTGGCACGACCCTTGAGCAACAGACGCGAGACCAGCCAACGTAGAAATGCGGATGACGTTTGATAGTCGTTAGGCCGATCATGGATGAGGTAGTAAAGTGGGTTGCGCGTGTCCTTTTCGGCACCATCATCAGTGCGCTTGTAAAGATGAAATGGCAGCGCGGCGATTGTACCCGCGATAACGTTCACGGCCTGCCAGATGGATGTGACGCCCAGCGCCTTCTCTTCCGTGACACTATCGCCCGTGATAGTGGGTAGGCGCGAGAAGAACTCATTATACGCCTCCGGATCACTCAGTGATACGGTGGGGTCTTCTAGGGATCGCGTCTCGTTGCGCGCAAATAGGTTGAACATGCGTGTATTTATCTGCGGGATGCAGATGCATGCGCCGGGTGCGCAGTTGATTGTCAGGTCAAAGCCTAGAAATCGAGAAGGCCGGGTCCTCCCATGGACTGACCGGCGCTACCTGATTGCCATCGCGAACCTTGAGCCCCAGCGCCATGGCGAGTGCTTGAGCACCGTCGATCTTGAAGCGGGACTTGCTCTTGTCCAATTTACGGTTTCCGGCTTCATCCATTTTGACGAGCGCGTTCATCACGCACATCGTCAGCAGCGGGCCACCATCGTGGACCAGCGCCTTGGTGATGATGCTTTCCTCAAAGGCCATCACAGCCGGGCTCATGTCTTTGTAACCCTGACCCCAGCCGACCAGCCTAAGACCGCCGTGCAGCTTATCATCATCGGACGCGGCAAGGCCGATTTCATCGAAGTGGCCGAGGAGTTCGCGGGTGCCATAACGGTCGTACGCAAGCCCGCGCACATCATATAGCTGGCACAGTTCGGCGATCTTGATCGCCACCGATCGTGGAGTGATCATGACGCCGGGGCAGGCTTCTAGTCGGCCTTGTTGAGCGTATAGATCATACCTCACGCCATCGCGCTTGGTATGGTCGCTGATGAGGTCAGACGGTTTCCAGAACCATGCGCGGCAGCGCGCCTCGGGTCCAGCGCTGACCATGACCAGCGCGGTCAAGTCATCCCTGAAGGACATGTCGAGCCCGAGATAGACCGGTTCGCGCTCTGTGAACTCCACCGCATCAGCACGGCAGCCTTTCCAAGCCGCCTGACTGATCAGGGTGGTGTATGGATTGACGCGCTGGTTGAGGTAGCGGCGTCGGAAATTGGCCTCTTTGGAGGGCAGGCGCGCGGCTTCCTCGGCCGCAACCCGGATCGGTTCAATCGACTTCCACGTCAGGCAAGCGGGGTTGGCCTTGATCCACTGTGCCTCATCGAGGAGGTCGCACTCCTCATCCGCCGCGTGGAGGTGCACCACTAGGCTTTCGTCAACCTTGTTTCCGTCATCGTCACGCCGCAGACCATCGTCGATCATCAGGCTGAGGGGATGTTGAGGGTCGTTGTTCTGCGTGCTAATCGCAATCGCGAGTGGGTCGCGAATGGTCTGCTGACTGTCAAAGATGGTGTTCCACAATTCGTCAGTTTTGGATTCCCCCAACTCGTCGTAAACAAAGAACTGGGCATGCAATCCGTGCTTGGTCGATGTTTCAGCCGAAAGGGCTTTGTAGACCGATCCGCGCCCCTTTACGGTGCTGGACATCACCATGATGGTCTTGGTGGAGTTCACGACCTTGAGAACCTTGGCAAGGCCGGGGCTCATTTCGATCATCTTGCGGCAGATATTGAATATAACCGACGCCTGTTCGCGATCGTTCGCGCATGAATAGATTTGGCTGTTGGGCTGCGCCTCTGGGCCGACAAGATGAGCGAGCAAGAGACCCGCGACGAGGTAGCTCTTTCCCACCTTGCGCGCGACTGACAGAACGGCTCTGCGGACAAGACGCGAGCCTTCGGCACTGTGCGGTTCGTAGATATCCCGGATGAACTCGGCCATCCACGGGTCGATGCGCAGGCGCGTTCCCGCAAGCGCGCCGTCTACGATGGGCAGCAATTCGAGGAAGGCAATGACGCGGTCGGCGCGCCCGGTGTCGCGTTCGATAAGATGGTCGGCGAACATCAGTTCATCAGACCTTTGAACGAGTCCTCCTCCGTGCCCTGCGGTGCGCTGTTGATGGACTGACGGGCGATCGGGTCGAGCCCCAGACGCTGCCCCAAGGTCGCGATCAGCCGGGCTTGGTCGGCCTGAAGTTTGTAGGCGGGATGGATGACCTGCTGACCGGTGGAGCCGGTGCCGATCGGCTCGAAGTTCTTGTCGCTGATCAGGCGTGTGGCGGTCTGGTGAGCAGCCACGGCCTCGCAATAGGCTGCCAGAAGGGCGGAATCGCACGCGGTGTAGACATCCGCAGGCATGGCACCGATGAGCCGGGTCCAGACCTTGCGCGCGGCGCTGGTCATGGTGGTGGGGCGCGAGGGCACGCCAGAGGGCTGCGGTTCGGCCTTGTTTAGGGCGCGCTTACCGGGGTTTCCTGCGAGTTTCTTGATAGCGGTGGGTGTTGCGGTGCGGGGCATCGCAGGTATTTATCCAACCATCAGACTATTAAGCTGTTGCGAGACAGCGCATGTCGATCAACAGAAAAAGTGATTTATCAGCTATTTGCGTAGGCAATCAAAGCGAGGCGCATGTTTTATCGATCACACTTGCTTCTTTTGTTCAAGTTCGAGACAAAAGGTTGAGGACGACTCAGTTCTCTTACAGGGGAGAAATATCGTGTCTGTACGGGCTTTAGTAAGTGCGGCCTTGGTGATCAGCATGGCGTCCAGTCCAGCAATCGCGCAAAACCCACTAACCTCTATCGGCAGTGGCATGGCCGTTTCCAGCGTTATCAGCAGCTTTCGCGATGCTGTGTCGAGCTTGATAGATAATACCGATGATGCGGTAAGCGCTAACACCTTTAGGACGAGACAACACCTACAGATACTTCTTGGCCAAGTGAATGCAATGGCTCAAGGAACGTTGGATAAAACGTTCAGTCAACTCACCGCTGCCGAGCAACAGGTATTCAAGGATGTGGGTAATCAGATATATCAGTTGCAGAGCTTAGAAAAAGTAACGGCTCAAGATGTCAGGAAAACAACATACGCAGTGTCATCATCCCTCGATAAGTTGCCCTTTGTTAAGGGTACGCCTATGGTGATGGAGTACGCCCCAGTATACGTCATTTCAAAAACAAATGCAGACAAGGGCGCTGTCGCGATCACGATCCAAGGCAGTAGCCTCGGTACTGGTGAAGCTCAATATACCGTAGCTGGTAAACCATGCCAGAAGACAACACAGATTACGACATCAATCACCTTTAACTGCCCTGCGTCGCTATTCACGGCCACATCGGAGGTTACGCCGATTGTTGGAGAGCTTACGGTGCCACGCACGCTCACGTGGTGGGAGACTATCAAAGGATGGTTCGGTAACGTTGCAGCACCGACAAAGTACACCTTGGCAGTGAATGTGATCCCAACACGACTTGGTGAGTACACCGTCAAAGCCGTGGTTTCCACCCAAGTCGTAAGCACTCAAGACCGAGCACAGGAGTTTAAAGATGGCAACGGCCATTGCAAGGGGGATCGCACGAAATTGTTCGAATTTAACAGCACAGGACCTGAATGGAACATCTATTCTAATTCGGTGCGTGCTGTTTGTGATAGCTCTAAGAGCTCTCGCTGTCTTGGTATCCAAAACTTAACCAGCCAGAGCTTTGGCTACATGAGCAAGATCGCTAATCATGGGTCTTGCGGGCCCTTCTATAAAGATGCACGGGGCACCGTTTGGGGTACTGCGTATTGGACGGAGTACAAGACCACCGATGGTACAGCACAGCAGGATGCAGCCAGCGGTGAGTTAAACTGGGCCAAGTCGGTGATGGTTAAGCTTCCGGATAATGTGAAATCTGTATCGATCTCTGTAAAGCAGATCGACGGGGCAGAGCCGATCGTCATCGACGGAGATTCTACATCGCCTTGGTTTTCAACCGAGTTCCAGAAAGATACCAAGCTTCTCATAATCAAGCCTAAGAAGTTAACGGAAGCTCTGGGAGCGTAGTAGGAAGGCTCTCCGATCACTTCGCGTCTCGGCACTGGATCGGTGCAAACCGGGCGACCGCGACGCGACCCTCGCGCTGGGATCGCCCTCGGCGCGAGTTTCATCTAAAAATAACCTGCTGAAATGCGGCGTCGCGTGCGTGAGGGGGCGGCCGGTTTCCGCGACGCGCCTCATCGTGATCGACCCACCCCCTGCCGGGCCGTGGTGACCACGATAACCGGTCTGTGCCGGTACCCGATCGGTCAGTGAGCGCTCGTCCGATCGGGATGGGGTGAGCAACCCCGTTGAATGTATTTAGTCAACGGTGGCGGGTGACGGGTCAGGTCGGAAAAGTTTATGCGCTTGCAAGCGGCTGCATGCAGTGCTGATAGACGCGATGCGCTAGTGCACTAAGAAGGTATCATCGATGGAAGGCTTGCTCATCTTATCGCTCATCATCAGCTTAATTTTGCTGATCTGGTTTGTCTCGACGATGAACAACGTAGTCAGGGAACTCCGCATTCAGAATCGACAACAAGCACTACTGTTAGCTTACAAGAAGGCTGAGAGTTCCGTTAGCTTTGGCAAGCACCTAGAGGCCGACTTTGAACACTTCTACGCCATGAAGCGTCACAAGATTTTTGATCAATGATGTCACGCGTCAGGATCGTCGCTGCCTCGAATCAGTGAGTCCCGCTTTAAGGCACCCTGACTGACGGCTTGCCTTTGATCGAGCAAACTTCCAAAGGTGAACAGAAGGTTAAGGGGAAAGCATCAATGAAGGGGTTTGTATTCGTAGTGGCTGCGCTGACGGCGAGCTTTGTAGCGGCACCCGCAAGAGCGGCCATCTATGATCTATCGGCAACGGGAACTGTGACCGGCGCTCAGTTGGCGATCAATAGTGCCTTCACACCTGCACCGACCGGTAAGTTCAAGGTTGGCGACGCGTTCAATCTGAAGATGCGCTTCGATGCAGACAAGGCGATACTCACCAGCTTGTACGACGCGGACCCGACAATTAATATCTACTGGCTCCCGGATATGCTGACAACGATTACGTCCGGCACCTATACGTCCTCCTACAAGGCGCGCTTCGATATCAGTAGCTCCGTTCAGTTCTGGAACGATCACAATGTTGTCGGAAAGACAGACTCCCAATCTTTCAGATCATCTAATTACGACTTCAATGGACCAACTCCATACGATCTCGGCGGCGGATTAAACTTCGAAACAGTCGGCTTGAATGCTTTCGATTGGTCAGCGCTTTTACGTTCGAGTGACATGATTAGCCAACTCAACGGGACATCCGCCGCATTCAATTCCAATTCGATGCAATACACCTACAGCACCGGGGCGGTCCCCGGTTCGAATGCAGTGAGGCCAGTTGTGCTGGTTGACATAGGCAACGTCTCTTGGTCGCTTAATCCCGTCAGTGCAGTGCCTGAACCTAGTACGTGGGCGATGATGATCATCGGTTTTGGGGCGATTGGGTTTGCGAAGCGCCGTCAAAGGAAGGTCGTGACCGGCCTAACTTACGCGAGTTAAGAGAACATCGGCCAGTCACTCCGATGCGTTGGGGTGACTGGGATCGATCGGGTAACCATCAAGATTACAGGCACCATCCCAGCCGCCATTCTCCTCGCGCTGCTTGACCCTTGAGTGACAGGGTGAGCACAACGGTTGCAGGTCACCAGCGAACAACTCTGGATCACCACGGTGGGGGATGATGTGGTCAGCCACCGTGGCTGCGGTCACACGGCCAAGGCGCGCACAGTAGCGGCACAGGGGCTCTGCCCTCAGCAGCGCGGCACGCCGAGTGCGCCACGCCTTGCAGTTGTACAGCTTACGGTAGGCGCGCGCCTCGTCGCTGCGATCGTCGCGCCGGTAACTCACGCGCCTCCCGGTAGACCGGGCAGGATTGTGGGCTTGGCCTCGTTGATCCAGCTTTTGACCTGATCGAACGATAGCTGACCAGAGGTGTAGTGAAGGTGGGCATAGTCGCAAAGCTTATCGGCCAGAGCGCGGAGGGCGCGCTCAAGCACCTTGGGTGAGGTCACGTTGGTCCAAGTGGCGATCTCGTTGCCGATCATGATGGCGATGTCATCGCGGTCGAGGGGCGTGTTCATTGTGAATCCTTGAGGGCGCGGGCAACCGCACGCGCGGTGAATGCTGCCAGCCAGCCGGTGACAGAAAAGGTGGAGGCCGCGACGGTACCAAGCGCCACATCCAAGGGCAGGGGCACCAGCGGCATGAGCGCCACGGCAGTGCAGCCAGTCAGCACCAGACCGTTGGCGTAGGCGATGGCGCGCAACACGTCATTGGTCATCGCCGATCTCCAGCAGCATCGCTGCAAAGCGGCCTTGTACGCGTTGGAAATCGAGGATGTAGGCTTCGGTCGCGGAATCGTAGAACCGACCATATCCCCGCTCCTGTAGCAGAAAATGAAAGTCATCGTGCTGTTCGGGTAGTAGCGCCACGCGGCCATCAACTACGTCGAGAAACCACAGTTTTGCTCCCAACGATAGGGTGGCATCGTCATCGTAAAGGTGGGGAAAGTTGCTCATGTGGTTATTTATCCACGAAGTGCAGCCTTACTGCCCAGATGGGTATACCGAGGTCCGTGAGACGGCCACGGGCCACCTCAGAGCGGTAGAAGGCATCTGACGGGCAGCCATCTGCCAGCCACTGGGATAGGCGTTGTGAGTAGGGCGTACGGGGTGCTGTGAGTGTCATCCAATACTTAGTTAGGCCAACCCGAACCGCGCCAGCCACGCTGCCACCACCTGAAGGCGATCCTCGGGCACACCCGTGACCGTCACCTTGGCGGCTTGAAGATCATACCGGCGCGATGGATCAACGGGGTAGTCGGGATCGCTGTAGATATCGGTTTCACCTTGCTGTTCATCCATAGTCCGGGCTTACAAGATCGTGTCCCGCCAAATCAATAAACTTCGGAATGCTCATAAAAGGTGGTAGTGATACTTGGATGAGGAAACACTCTATTGCTCATAATAGGTGGTAGTCGCGTTTTCTCGTTGACGATACTATAACGTCGAGACATATGGCGCTCATCGAGGAGTACGAACGATGGGCAAGAAGGTAACGACACGCGCTGAGGCAGTACGCGTGGCATATTTTATCGCGGAGAAGATGGGGTCCAAGAGCGTCGATGGTGCCAAGGCCAAGTTCTCAGAAAAGTGGGATGGCAAGTGGCGTAAGACTACCTACGAGATCGAACATCCTGACTTCTCGATCTACGCTACGCGCACCAAGCATTCACGGGACCAGCGCATTCGGGACGCTTACAACAGCGTGGATGGTCTGCTGGCTTTCGCTATATGGGCTGCGCGCAACTTCCCAGCGTCAGTGACGTGGATCGATGAGTTGCGCGATCCCGCGCTGGTACGCGGCACGATGGATGCGCGAGCGCGCAAGGAGATCGTGCTGCCGCCGCGCCTTGGGCTGGTGCCGTTGTCGAAGGCGCTGCACGCGCTGGACTACTACGCTTGATGCGCCGGTCGCATATTCAAATTCATGAGCACAGAAAGAGTATTTCGAGATGAAGAATGGTCATGTCGCGCCGGTCGAAACGCTTTACCACATGGAGCGAGCCGAAGCATTTGAAGATGGGTATTACCAGTGCGTCGGCATCATGCCAAACAGTGGTGTAGGCAGGCTGCTCACCATGTTGGACCGCGCTCTGGCTGATGGTCTCGACGAGGAGATCGGTAAGCTGGTGCTACTTGGGGGCTTCGCGCGCGCTGGTCTGGCAGAGAAGCTTGCTGCCCAGTTCGATGGGATCGATGACGTTTGGCTGCCTGCCTGCGTGAAGAAGCAGGCGCATGAGCATCGCGCACATCTATGCCACCTTGGGTGAGGACTGGCTCCGCAATATGAACGCTCACATCTTGGAGGCGCGCGGGGTGGTGCTGGCTCCCGCGCCACCAGCCGAAAAAATGAAAACGGGTAGGCGTGTTTTCAAATTCATGAGGCGAGGTTTATCACTTGAACGCCCTTAGAGCGCCGTTGCAGAGCGCCTTACGGGCATCGAGGCCGTGAACGCCGCCGTTGATGCGCTTGGTCAGCTTGGTGAGTTCCCAGCCGTCGCACAGGCTCCACAGGCCGTTGTGGGTGAAGAACCATGCTGCGGCATCAAAACCGCCCTGATCGGTCTCAAGATAGGCTATGACTTCTTCAAGGGTCATACCCAAGGCTTTCGCAAATGCCTTGTAGTTGTCCATCCCGGTAAGCTGGATGAAGCCTCGGCCGCGTGTCAGCCAACCATGGCCAGACGCCTCATCACCGCAGCCGTTACGACCCGCGTATACGCGATTGGCGATCTTTTCGGGTTGCCGGGCGTAAAGCGTGGCGGTGGTTTTGGTGAAACGCTTCGGCCATGTCGCGAGGAGGCCAGCCGCCGAGTAGTTGAGGTTCTCGACCCGCGCGGTGAACCCGGCACTTTCGTGGTAACATTGAGCCAACCAGCACGCCAAGCGCCGGGTGGTGTTGATCTCATACCGCTCGATCGCCGGGGTACTTGCCTCAAGGATCATGCTGCGAGTTGCGGGTTTGAGACGCGGGAACGCTGCTGAGAGCGTGTTATCATTAAGTTCCATTCATGAACTTATGCGCGCGTGCGAAGTGGATGAGCCGCTGCTAGAAGTAACTCCTTGCTAACTCCTTCGGAGTTAGCCCTCTGAAATGAAGACGTTAGCCAATATGGCGCACGGCTATGACCTGCTGAACGCCACCTTAATCGATCTTGTGGTCATCCGACTATTTCCAGCCATCTCCGGGGTGGAGGCGGCTGCTACATTTGTGGGCGCGCTGCTGGTGATCTGGGGATGGCGAGTGCTCGCACGGGTGACGGCCTAAGCGCGGCTTTCGCGTTCGGCCCTTCTCATATTCAAATTCACGTGCCGCGCCGCCCCGTCGAGCCGCCCAGTGCCTCGCTGCGCTCGCCCCCGTCGCATAATTGGATCAATTTTCCGGTCAATGACCGGCACCATAATGGATTCGATGACATATGTGGTCTTTGGGACCACCACTTATGAGTTGATGGGGCGCAAGCCACATCTCTATTAGAGCTCACATGACACATCTAATCACGGCCACCATAATGGCGATCAATGAACGGGGTCGTGAGACCGCATCTTATGGCCTAGAAGGCCTTCGGGCCTTCTCTGTTATAGAAGTCATGACAACCTTAATCATGTCGAATTTAACGGCTATCTGAGAAAAGGCGTCGTAAGACAACTGCTTCTTAAATGAGAGCCCGATGAGACAGCGGCGAAGCCGATGGATCGAAGGGCACTTCTCTATTAATAAGATGTGTGTCTTTCGACCCATTGCTAATAACTTTTCTAATAGAGAAGTTAGGTACCGGTGACCCATCCACGAAAGCGGTCCGTATCCAACGCGTAGCGGCACTGCATGACGCACTTGGCGTGCTTGCCGTTCTTGTCATTGTAGCTTTCTGGGAGTGGCTTGCCAGCCGCGTCACAGGTGGACCAAGCGGGCAACTGGATCGGCGTCTCGTCATCGACCCATATGACCGCTGTCGCGTTGGTATCACCCGCCGTCACTGCTGCCGTATCCACCAGCATCATCTGCTTTTCATGTCGCAGGGTGCCTTCGCCATAAATCTTGGTCACGAGTAGGCCACCTTGCAACGCGTTCACCTCCATGGTGACGCAAGCGGTCTCGATCATCGCGGCGTATTCCGGACTGATGGGGTAGACCTGACCCGGAGACCATTTACCCTCCTTCATCGCGCCCTTCTTCTGCTGAGCCTTTTTACTCACCTTGCGCAAGTCTGCCGGTGGCATCAGCGAGACCCGTCCGGACCAGTCAACTTGATCGAGCTTCCGAAAGTCAACATCGGCCGCGCTCGCCCACGCCTTGATGTTGACGCCATACCTGTTTGGCTGCCCCTTAACGGGCTTACCGTTGTCCCAGTTGTCCCAGATGCTAACCTCGATCAACTCAGGCGCGAGCGGCATAGGGTGGGTCTTGCGCTTGGTTGGTTTGATGTGGTCCATCATCAGCCAATCTTGAAGCTCCGCCATCATGGCCGGGTCAGCTTGGGCTATGCCTATAACGGTCTGGTAGGCTTCGCTCATCAAGGCGCGAGGTGACGGCTTACGAACCGGCTCGGGATCGCGACCAGTGTCGATAAAGCGTAGTTCGTGATGGTCGTTCTTAAAGTACATGTCTTATCTCCATAGTTGGCAAGATTGTGTCTCTGTAGAGAAGTCGATTGAGGCCGATCCATATCATTCGACCGAGCCGTTTATTTTTTGAACCGGGACCTTCGCCCCGGCTCACTTTCCTGTTTTTGGGGTTACGTATCTTTAAGATCAGTTCGTCAGGTCGTTGATATGGCTCGTGTTCGTGAACGCCGTGCCGTTGCACCGAAGCCATTCGTCCCGCCATGCGAGCGCGGCTTCAAGATCATAGAAAGTTGGACTGTTGATTGTTCGTCCATTGCGACCGATGCGGCAGTAGTACCGGGTATGACCGCGCGGCGTCTTGCTGATCACGATCAACTTGTGACCAGACTTGGCGAATCCGACGCGGTTCTGGAGGTTCTCACTGCGAGAGCACGGACGAAGGTTGCACCACCGGTTATCGCCGCGATCCCCGTTGATGTGATCCATGTCAGATGGTGGCCAGTCACCGGTCATCCAGAAGTACGCCACACGATGAGCCGCTACCTTATGACCGAAGATGCCGACGTAAGTATACCTAGTCCGCTTGTTGTAGTTGCCAAGTCGATCACCAGCCTTCCTGTTGGCTGTATCCCTGATTAGAGTGAAGTCTCCTGTTTCTGGATCATAGTGGACCAGCGAGAGGAGTTGCTCGTGCGATATGTCGCGCTTGTAAGCCGCGCGGGTGCTTTCAACATGTCTTAACATGTTGTATTTACTAAATTTAGAAAATCATACCGTTTTAAAGGCTATTTTGTGCCGAAAACAAGAAACCCCACCGGCGCTGACCAGTGGGGTTTCTCTGTAAGACATCTATACGGGATCGAGAGAAAGCAACCAAAGGGGAGTTAAGCTAACTTTCAGTAGTATTTATACCCCGGATGAAACCACCGTTCAATAAATGATTAGGGCCCGATCGTCACTTCCACGATCGAGCCCAGACAAGCGAGATATCAAGCGTTGAAGCCATTCAACGCGTGATCCTTGTACAGGATCGACGATGGCGAATGCAAAATTGAAATGAGGAAGTTGGGCGGTGGCGAATGGTCGCGTAAACTCCACCACTCGCGCGCCATGTAGCAACGCCACCCTACTGATCAACCCTCGCGCCCGTAATTCTTTCGTGAGCGATATTGAAATATGCCGCATCCTGTTCGATGCCGATGAACTGGCGTCCTGCCGCAATGGACGCGACACCAGTGGTGCCGCTGCCCATGCAGTTGTCGAGTACCACGTCGCCGGGGTTGGTGAAGGTCTCGATCAGGTACCGCATCAGCGCTACCGGCTTCTGTGTTGGATGCGCCCCGCGTTCGATGTCAAAGCGCAGCACCGATCTGGGGCACCGCGTACCGTTGTTGACGGTGATCGTCTCTTCGGTCTGCTTGCCGTAATTCTTCGACTGTACCGATCCACGCCGCACCGTGTAGGGCGTTCCAGCAGTCATCTGCGGGTTGTACGTGGGCAGCCGCTTGTAAAATACCAAGATGGACTCGTGTGACTTCAGCGGCATTTTCTTGGCGTTCAAGAATCCGGTGCTGGCGTTCTTTTCCCAGATGAGTTCGTACCTGAAGTCGCGGTAGTTACTCGCCACCAACATCGATGTAAATGGCTGCTGTGCTGTAAGGATTATGGGTGCGCTCGGCTTGGCGACACGCCGATACTGTGCCCACAAAGGTTCAAACGGAATGAGGACATCCCAGCCGTTCTTCGTGGTGGCGTAGGGGAGGTCACAGATGATCGCATCAACGCTGGCATCGGGGATGGTGGGCAGAACGTCTAGGCAGTTGCCGTGGTGTAGGGAAAGGGGTTGCACCCGGTATTTAGCCGCCTGCACCGCCATACTGGCATGCCGTACGATTCCGGATTGACCGCCGTACTGGTATGCCGTAGTTCGATCTCATGCAGACCGTGATCGAGACAAACGCCTTTCTCGCATCAGCCAGCAAAGCTGGAATCTCGGATGATGAGCGCGCCCAACTGGTGGACTATATCGCTGCCGACCCCACGGTGGGCGCGATCATGCAGGGGTGCGGAGGCGCGCGTAAGGTGCGGGTTGCAGCAACAGGTGGCGGTAAGTCGGGCGGGTTCCGGGTCATCACCTTCTACGGTGGTGGTGACATCCCGGTGTTCCTGCTGACCGTCTACCCAAAGACGATGAAAGAAAGTCTGACAGACAAGGAGAAGAACATACTCGCTACGATCACCAAGGAGATCAAGGCAACCTATGGGCGAAGGTAAGCGCCCGCTTGTAACCCCCGAGCGAGGGATATCGCTCAGGAACGGGAAAAGTAACTTATGACTGAATCAGCGTTTGACCTGATCCGTGCAGGTTTAGAGGACGCCCTCGCATATGCGCAGGGTGACACTAGCCGTGGCCGTGTGGCCGCGCCCAACGTCAAGGCTATCCGCGCCAAGACCAAGCTATCTCAGCCCAACTTCGCCAAGACGTACCACATCCCGCTTGGTACCCTTCGAGATTGGGAGCAGGAGCGCCGCATGCCAGACGCTGGATCGCGTACGCTCTTGAGCATGATCGAGGCCGACCCGGAGGCAGTGACCAAGATCATGCAGAAGATCAGCGGGTAGCCCATGACGCGTCTTGACGCGTGATGACGATAAAGCTTGCGCATGACGCCTTCTGATGATAGACCTTAGTCGTCAGGAGCAATCACGATGATTGATGAGATTCGCATATCGGTGCCGCCCGAACTCGTCCGCCTCATCCGGTCGGGCGCTGTGGATGAGACAAGCCGGGTATCCTTGGAAGCCCGCCGTGGGTGGGTGATCAATGGGCGGCCCTTGGCTGAGTTCTCTGCCGGTAGCGTTGTCCACGAGCACTTCGATATCGATGTGGGCGAGTTCGTACCTCCGCGTCCACCTGAGCAGCCACGTCCAGTAGAGCCCCAGCCAGCCCGCATTGGTCAAGCGCGGGTGCTGACCGTTGAGCAGGTCTGTGACCTGCTACAAATATCACCCTCCACTCTGTTGCGCCTTCGCCGCAATCCAGACTTCCCCAAACCGCTTGAGGTCGGTGGGCGCGGGATACGTTGGGCAAGCGATGGCATCGACGCTTGGGTGGCACGTCCTAAGGCGTAGCTGACCCGCGCCGCGTCCAGCCGCGACCATCGGGTCGCCCTAAGAATCTAAATCACAGTTCAGAACAACCCGCGTCTGCGGGGCAATCCCGCGCGCCTGTCGGAGACACACAAATGAGCGATATCGAATGGACAGAAAGGACGTGGAACCCGATTGGTGGTTGTTCAAGGATCAGTGCTGGTTGTGACCACTGTTATGCGATCGTGATGGCAAACCGTCTCAAGTCCACCGTACAGAAGTACGAGGGAACAGTTGTCGAGGATGATGGGCGGATCGACTGGACCGGTAAGATCGGTCGGGCGGACGACAAGGAGTTCTTCCGCCCCGTGAACCTGAAGAAGCCTACAATCTGGTTCGTCAACTCGATGTCGGATATGTTCCACGAGAACGTCGCGGACGCCGATCTCATCGAGATGTTCAGAGTGATGCAGAACACCTCGCGCCATCGCTATCAAATTCTGACCAAGCGCCCCAGTCGCATGGCACTAAAGACCAAGGAACTTGGTCTCGTTTGGACCCCGAACATGTGGGCAGGCGTCACGATCGAGGAGGACAAGTACGCAAGGCCTCGTCTTCGTGAGTTGCTCAAGGTCCCGGCATCCGTGCGCTTCGTATCTGCCGAACCATTGCTTTCGGCCTTGCCCAACCTCGATGTGGCCGCGATCGATTGGCTCATCAGCGGCGGCGAGAGTGGCGTTGCGCGCACCGTGCGGCCATCGAACCCGGACTGGCACCGTGACCTTCGCGATCGATGCCGCGCTGTGGGTACGCCTTTTTTCTTCAAGCAATGGGGAGCGTTCGGCGCTACCGGCGCGCGCGCCCGATCGAAGAAAAACACAGGCTCGCTGCTTGAGGGCGAGATCGTTCAGCAAATGCCGTCAGACGTGTATGACGCGATCGACAACCCACGCCCGAACTGGACCCGCATTGAGGCTCGCACCCGGTGCTCGGTACCCGATGAGCCCGCGTCTTGGTTGGACCTTTGTGTCTCGACATCATCGCCAACGCCTGACGATCACGATGATGCATGGCTGCGGTTGGCGGGAGTTTGATCACTTGTTAAGAAGCGTTTTCCGGCCACGGGCATTACCGATCAAGGCACCGGTCTCATCGTCTCGTTCGATGAGTTGGCCGCAGAGTTGGCGCACGTTCAGGAGGCCGCGCCGCTATCAGCGGGGGCTAAGGCGCGCGCACTTCCTTGAGATATTGAAAGGCAGCTTCGCCCGACGCTTCGTCTTTGGTTCGCTTCGCATCCCCGCCTATCACCTGCGCCGCGACCTTCTGTGATGCTAAGTTCTTCGCGCCCACAATGGCCTCGAAGAAGAAACGCTTCATCCCAGCACCTGCCATCCCAGAACTGAACTCGTCTATTGCCGCTTGCGCGATGCGCTTGCCCAATCCGCGTTTTCTGAGGTGCTGGGGAACTGCGTACCCGATCTGGAATACAGGAGCGCCATCTTTAGGATCGGCCGGAACGATGATCGCCAAGGCAGCCACGGCTGAGCCGTTCATCCTCGCATAGGTAATCCGCCATTCGCCATTCGGCTCGTCGCGATGGACCAGCAAGCTGGAGTCAAGCCGTCCAGATTCAATTTGAAGCTCACCGCGTTTGAGGGCAGGCTCGAAGCTCTTGAGCGCGTCCATCGGATTGATAATCGTAGGCATCGCCGGTCTCATATCCCAACGATATAGATGGCAGCAAGGTGCCAGCTAAGGCTGCCTTGTAAGCTTTCGACGTGGCGCGCTTCAAGATTCCTCCTAACGAAAAATACGTTTAGCTTGTGTGTACAACTTTGTATCGGGTGGAGGACGTCGCCACGCCCGAGGCTTTCGCACGCGATCCGGACTTGGTGCTGCGCTTCTACGACATGCGACGCGAGGCGATCCAGACCAAGCAGCCCAACGCCGCGCACCTGGCGCTCGCCAGGCTTGAGGCCGAGTGGCCGGGCGAACTGCTGATCGTGACGCAGAACATCGACGACCTGCACGAACGTGCCGGCGCGGCCCGCGTGCTCCACATGCATGGCGAGCACTTGCTGGCATGGTGCACCGCCTGCGACACCCGCTCGCCCTGGAGCGGGACCTTGATCGAGCGGCCGCCGTGTCCTGCATGCGGGAAGGCAGCGCTGCGGCCCGACGTGGTCTGGTTCGGAGAGATGCCGTACCACATGGACGAGATCGACGCCGCCCTGCGCGAGGCCGACCTGTTCGTCTCGATCGGCACCTCGGGCGCGGTCTATCCCGCCGCCGGATTCGTGCGCAACGCCCGCGAGCTGGGCGCGATGACGCTGGAGCTCAACCTGGGATTGAGCCAGGGCACCGGCTGGTTCGACGAGGCGCGGCATGGCCCGGCGACGCAGATCGTGCCCGAGTGGGTGGAGGAGATGCTGGCGCAAGGCTGAACTCAGGCGTCGTCCCGGGCTCGACCCGGGACCGGTTTCGCCATCTCGCCAGCTCTCGTCTCCGGTACTCGCACGAAAGGTTCATCGCTGACGGAACCGGTCCCGGGTCAAGCCCGAGACGACGTGTCACTGCGAAGCCAGCAACTCCAGCGTCCGCGCGTCCCGCTTGCCGAACCATCGCTCGATCGTCGGACCGAACGGCGCCCCTGCCGCTTCGAACAGCGTCAGCGAAGAGCGCAGCTTCATCGCATCCACCGCGCCGAACACCCGCTCGGCGCTCGTGCCGGAGAGCTGATCCAGCGCCGCGATGCACTCGCCGAGCCGGCTTCCGAGCAAGGGATGCGCCAGATAGGCCCGCGCCTCGGCCAGGGAGCCGATCGCATAGCGCTGCGCCATGGCGCTGTGGCCCAGCCCGGCGATCTGCGGGAAGACATACCACATCCAGTGGCTGCGCTTTGCTCCGGCGCGGATCTCCGCAAGCGCGGTCGCATAGCTGTCTTCCTGCGCCTGGACGAAGCGATCGAGATCGAAGCTCATTGCCCGCCGCAGCCCTCGCAGCTGGGGTCCTTGGCGATGCTCAGCGTGCGCATGGAGGGTGCTAACCCGTCGACCAGGTGCAGCTTGCCGAACTGCGGATCGTCGCCCAGCGCGGCATGGCCGCTGAGCAGTACGCGGATCGCCTGCATCGCCCCGAAGGTCCCGATCATGCCGGCCATGGCGCCGAGCACGCCGTCTGCCGCGCACGTATCGCAGCCCTCGGCATCGAAGGCGTCGCCCACGAAGCAGCGGTAGCAGGCCTGGCCCTCCAGATGCCCCGCGAAGCTCGCCACCTGGCCCTGGAAGCGTCCGATGGCGGCGCTGGTCAAGGGGATTCCCGCCGCGACGCAGGCGTCCGAGACCAGCAGCCGCGTCGCGAAATTGTCACAGCCGTCGAGTACCACGTGAGCGCCGGACAGGACCTGCGCCACGTTGCCCTGACCCACCCGCTCGACGATGGCGTCCACCTCAAGGCCAAGATCAAACCGCCGCACCCATTCGGCCGCGATTTCCGCCTTCGCGCGGCCCACATCCGACGGCGTGAAAATCGTCTGGCGCTGCAGGTTGCTGACGTCGACCACGTCGGAATCGATCAGCGTCAGCCGTCCTATGCCGGCTGCGGCGAGGTATTGCAGGGCCGGGCTCCCGATCCCGCCGCAGCCGACAAGCACGACGTGCGCCTGCGCCAGCGCGACCTGCCCGGTGCCGCCCACTTCGGGGAGGACGATGTGGCGGGCGAAGCGCTCCAATCGATCAGGAGGCAGGCTCATGGCTTGGAGACAGCCTGCTCTGCGACTTCGCCTCCGGCACGCTCCTTGGTGAAGCCGTGCAGCCCGTGCCACCACTGCGCGGCAATGACCGCGCCCTTCGCCGGCTGGAGCAGGCCCAACATCATCGCCACCGAGCTGGGCAGCAGCAGCGCCAGGATCGCTGCGGGGGAGAGCTCGGTGTCGAGCGCCAGTGCGATCATGATCGGCGCCAGCACGTGGCCGGTGACCAGGATCGCGAGATAAGCGGGAAAGTCGTCGGCGCGCTGGTGCGACCAGTCCTGCCGGCACGTCGGGCAGTTCGCGGCCGGCTTCAGCCACCTGGCGAAGAGGCGCGCCTGACCACAGCGCGGGCACCGGCACATCGCGCCGCGCTGGGCCGCCTGCCAGAACGAGACGGGCAGGGCGATCCCGGGAGGGGCAGCGGCGGCGATTGTCATGCGCGGCGCATAGAGCAGCGCCGAAGGCTTGGAAAGGTGCCGGGGCCTGGAGCTTCTCGTCGCCTGGTCATCGCGAGTGGAGCGAAGCGTGCGAGGCCCATGAAAGCGCCTCCCATGAAGCGGCGCGGTGGTTGGCCTCGGGCCTGCGGCCCTCGCAACGGCTATGGAAGCTCGCGCCTACTCGGCATGCTCGATGCGATTGCGGCCGTGGTGTTTGGCCGAATAGAGCGCCTTGTCGGCTCGGCGCGCGGTGTCGTCGAGCTCGGCCGAGCCCTGGGTCATGGCCAGGCCGCACGAGAATGTCAGCCCGACCCCCGGCAAGGGATGCCGCGCGATGGAGCTGCGCAACCGCTCGATCGCATCGTGAGCCTGGGTGAGGTTCGCGCCGGGCAGCAGCACCGCGAACTCCTCGCCGCCCCAGCGCGCGCAGATGTCGGACTGGCGGATCACGGTGCTCATGCGCTGGGCGAAGGCGTGGAGCAGTTCGTCGCCGGCGGCATGGCCGAGGTGGTCGTTGATGGTCTTGAAGTGATCGAGGTCGATCAGGGCCAGCACCGCGGGGCGATCGCCCACCAGCGCGCGCTCCGCCGCCCGCAGGAAGCCGCGACGATTGAGGATCTTGGTGAGGGAATCGTGCTCGGCAACGATGGTCAGCTCTTCGGAGCGGTCCGCGGCATCGTTGGCGGCCTGGGTCACGCCGCGCAGCAGCCGGCCTACCAGATCCTCGCCGCCGACCGGGATCTCGTCCACCCGCTCGCCCTTCTGGATCGAGCGCAGCATCGCCGTCGCGGTCGTGAGCGGGGCGAGCAGGGCATGGATCGCCGCGACACCGCCCGCCGTGCCGACCAGCGTGGCGGCCAGGATAAGCAGCAGGGTGTCGACTTGCCAGTTCCAGGTCAGCGCGCTCGCCGTCACGCAGGCGATCAGCGGAACATGGACTGCCAGGAAGCAAATGCTGAGCAGCCGCAGCTCGAAGCTGTGCGGGAACAGGAAGCGAGTCGCCTTGTAGAAGCGCATCTTGCGCGAAACTCCCCAACCCCGAACCCTCTCCCGGTTCGCTCTAAGTGCTCGCGCTTAGACGACTATCCTGGCGATGAGAACCAGCGGGAGAAGGAAGAGCCGCGATCGGCCTCAGCTCTCCAGCTGGCGAAGGAGGGAGCGCACGTCGCCGTCCATGTCGGCGTCGCGAGTGCGCAGTTCCTCGATCAGGCGCACGGCGTGGATCACGGTGGAGTGATCGCGACCGCCGAACTTGCGGCCGATCTCCGGGTACGAACGCGGGGTGAGCACCTTGGCGAGATACATCGCCACCTGGCGCGGGCGCACCACCGCGCGGGCGCGGCGCTTGGAGCTCATCTCGGTCTTGTCGATGCGGTAGAACTGGCAGACCGTGCGCTGGATCTCGTCGATGGTGATCCGGCGGCGGTTGGCCGACAGGATGTCGGTCAGCTGCTCTTCGGCGAGCTGGAGCGAGACGGCCTGTCCGGTCAGCTGGGCATAGGCGATCAGCTTGTTGAGGCCGCCGACCAGCTCGCGCACGTTGCGGTTGATGGTGCGGGCCAGGAACTCGATCACGTCGGCTGGTACCTGGACCGAGGCGAAGCGGGTGAGGCGGCTTTCCAGGATCGAGCGGCGCAGCTCGATGTCGGCGGACTGGATGTCGGCGACGAGGCCCATCGACAGGCGGCTGAGCAGGCGCGGTTCCACGCCGTCCAGAGCTTGCGGTGCGCGGTCGGCGGCAAAGACCAGCCGCTTGCCTTCCTGCAGCAGCGCATCGATCGTGTAGAGCAGCTCTTCCTGGGCGCTGGCCTTGCCGATGATGAACTGGATGTCGTCCACCAGCAGAAGGTCGAAGCCGCGCAGCCGCGACTTGAACTCCATCATCTGGTTCTGGCGCAGGGCCTGGACGAATTCGACCATGAAGCGTTCGGCCGAGCAGTAGAAGATCCGCGCATGCGGGTGCGCGGCGAGGTAGGCGTGGCCGATCGCATGGAGCAGGTGCGTCTTGCCCTGGCCGGTAGCGGCCTTGAGGTAGAGCGGCGAGAACTGCGGCGTCTCGGGGGCGGCCATGCGCTGCGCGGCGTTGGCGGCCAGCACGTTGCTGGTGCCGGTGACGAAGCTGGCGAAGGTCTGCGAAGCGTCGATGTTCGCGGCGCCCTGGCTCAGCGTGGCGAAGGCCTCGCCTTCCAGCGCGGCGGCGAGCGGGTCGCTTTGCGCGGCCGAATCGTTGGCGGGCCGGCGCGGGTTGCCGCCGCTGCCAAGGCGCAACTCGGGCAGCTGCTTGCGGCCGGGGTGCACCAGGATGCGGACATGCCGCACGTCGGGACGCGCGATCTTCCAGGCAAGCGAGAGGCGATCGGCGAAGCGGTCCTGCACCCAGTTGGCGCTGAACTCGGTCGGCAGATAGAGATCGAGTGTGCCGGTCTCAGGGCAGTAGTTGCCCGGCTGGATCGGCTTGATCCACTGCCCGTGAACCTGCTGGCCGAGATCCTTGCGCAGGCCCTGGCTGATGTCGGCCCAATCGGCCGCCAGGTTCACCGCTTCCTGATCCTCTTCCATTTCCACCCGCACCAATTTCGCTTTCTTGCCCGCAAACTGCGCCGGCTGTCCCGAAGTCCCCGTCATCTGAACCGCCTCCAAGTCTTGAAGCTGCCCACCGTGAACCGCATCGCTCGCATCGAGGTTCCATCCAAAGGGCACGACTTCGCCATAGGCCCCAGACGCTGTCTGTGACCTTGCTGATCCGTGCTTTCGAATTCGACCCCGACCGACATTTCCGCTGCGGCCGAGGTCCGTTCTAGGTAGGCATCAACGGCCAAGGCAAGAGCGCGTCCCCAAAAATAAAAAGTATTTGGCGTTGACATGCCCAAGACTGACGCAAAACCTTAATAGTGCAAAAATCATGCGCGAAAACAGCGACTTCGCTGATGCACGCGCTCGAATCGCAGTGTTTCCGCGCCTTTGCCAAATGGCCTGCTGCATCGCAGCGCGCGCCGACGAAAAAGGCCGGAGGTTTCCCTCCGGCCTTGTTCCCGATCCGTACTAGTCAGGTGTCTAACGACACCCGAATCGGTCAAAGCGCGGCGACGCGCTTCGACAGGCGCGACATCTTGCGCGCCGCGGTGTTCTTGTGGATCACGCCGCGCGACACGCCGCGTGCCAGCTCGGGCTGGGCAGCCTTGAGTGCCTCGGCAGCGGCAGTCTTGTCGCCACCGGCGAGGGCAGCCTCGACCTTCTTGACGAAAGTGCGGATGCGGCTGACGCGGTTGGTGTTGATCTCGGCGCGACGATCGTTGCGGCGGATGCGCTTGCGGGCTTGCGGCGTATTGGCCATGTCTGTCCTCGTACTGGCCGGTCCGGCCTTCACTGATCTAAAGGTTGAACGCCGACCACAGAGTCGTCGCGAAGGGCGGCCCTTAGCGGCGAGCCCCCGAATCGTCAAGCAAATGGCTGCGGGGCCGGTTCGCGCCTGATCGATCTGCCGCCGTCCTCTTCGTCAGCCCGGCAAGCTTCGTCATTCCCGCGAAGGGATGGTCGGGAAGGGAGTATCCGGGAGGGACGGAATGCACGATCGCCATCTACTTCTGGCACTTCGCGCACCAGAAGGTGCTGCGCCCGCCCTGGACGAAGCGCTGGACCGGCTCCCCGCAGCCGCATGCCTGACCCTCGCGGCCGTAGACCTGCCACGAACTCGCGAAGTAGCCGAGCTCGCCCGAGGGCTGCGCATAGTCCCGGATGGTCGAGCCGCCTGCCGCGATCGATTCGGTGAGCACTTCGCGGATCGCGGGCACCAGGCGCTTGAGCGCGGGCAGCGAGACCTTGCCCGCCTCCTTGTCGGGTCGGATACCGGAGCGGTGCAGGGCCTCGCACACGTATATGTTGCCGAGCCCGGCGACGATGCGCTGATCCAGGAGCAGCTGCTTGATCGGGGCGATGCGGCCGGCGAAGGCCTGCTGCAAGTGCCTGGGGGTGAGATGGGGTCCAAGCGGTTCGGGTCCCATCGCGGCGAACGGGGGCCAGGCGTCGAGCGTATCGGTGTCGACGAGGTCGACCGACCCGAACCGCCGCGCATCGTTGAGGGCGAGGACGTGACCGGAGCCGGTTTCCAGCACCAGGTGATCGTGCTTCTCGATCCTGTCAGGCTCGATCCGCCAGCGGCCCGACATGCCGAGGTGGAACACCATTGTCGTCCTGCGGTCGGTATGGATCAGCCCGTACTTGGCGCGCCGGCCCAGACTGGTCGCGGTGGCACCGGTCAGCGCCTGCACGAGGTCATCGGGGAAGGGGCGGCGCAAGTCGGCGCGATTGAGCGCGACGCGCGCGATCCGCTCGCCTTCGAGGTAACGCGCAAGGCCGCGCACGGTGGTTTCGACTTCGGGGAGCTCGGGCATCTGGCAGGCTATATAGTAGGCCTTTGGTGCGGTGTCAGGCGCAACCCTTTGCGCCGCGGCGCAAACGCTCTAAGGCGTGAGCCCATGAGCGAAACCGTGTCCTTCGGCTACGAAGAGGTCAGTCCCGAGGAGAAGACCGAGCGCGTCGGCTCCGTCTTCTCCAGCGTCGCGCGCAAGTACGACGTGATGAACGATGCGATGTCGGGCGGCATGCACCGCTTGTGGAAGGACCGCTTCGTGCGCCGGGTGAAACCGCGCGAGGGCGAGCAGATCCTTGACATGGCGGGCGGCACCGGCGACATCGCCTTCCGCATGGCCGCCAAGGGCGCTCGCGTCACCGTCAGCGACATCAACCAGGACATGCTGGACGTCGGCGTTGAACGCGCGATGGAGCGCGGGATCGACGGCCTCGTGTGGTCGCGCCAGAATGCCGAGGAGCTCTCCTTCGGCGACAAGTTCTTCGATGCCTATACGATCGCCTTCGGCATCCGCAACGTCACTCACATCGACAAGGCCCTGGTCGAGGCGCACCGCGTGCTCAAGTACGGCGGTCGCTTCTATTGCCTGGAATTCTCGACCGTCGAGTGGCCGGGCTTCAAGGAAGCCTACGATGCCTACTCGCATCACTTGGTGCCGCGCCTGGGCCAGGCGATCGCGGGTGATGCGGACTCGTACAAGTACCTGGTGGAATCGATCCGCAAGTTCCCCAGCATGCCGCTGTTCCGCCAGATGATCCACAAGGCCGGGTTCGTGCACACCAAGGTCGAGCCGATCATGGGCGGGCTGGTGGCGATCCACAGCGGGTGGAAAGTTTGACTCCTTCCGGTCGAAGGAAGGAAGCCATGCAACTCCCCTCCCGCCTGCGGGAGGGGCTGGGGGAGGGCTTGTGCGCTCTCGCCCATACGACAGGTCGAAGGCCGACATGCCCTCCCTCGAGCCTTTCCGCAGGCGGGAGGCTAGGCAGCGGGCTCGTGGGCCTTGGGCGCGAGGTCGGTCTTTGACCCGTCCTGCCACGCATATCCTGCGCCTGCTCAAGTGGGGCCGCGTGCTTGCGCGCCACGGGGCGCTGCGCATCATCGAGGAGGGGCGCAACACGCCGCTTCCTGTACGCCGACTGTGCAGGGTGGCCCGCCTCGGCGCGCGCCAGCCGCGCGAGCCTGACTATGCGCGCGCGTTCCAGGAGATCGGCCCCGCCGCCATCAAGCTGGGCCAGACGCTCGCCACCCGGCCCGATCTCGTCGGCGAGGAGGCGGTGCGCAACCTGCTCAGCCTGCAGGATCAGCTGCCGCCGGTGCCCTTCGACGTGGTTCGGCACGAGATCGAGGACAGCTTCGGCGCCCCGCTCGAGAAGCTGTTCCTCACCATCGACCCTGATCCGATCGGCTCGGCTTCGATCGCGCAAGTCTATCGCGCGACCACGGCGCAGGGTCGCACCGTCGCGGTCAAGGTCCTGCGCCCCGGCGTGCGCGAACGCTTCGCGCGGGATATCGATACTTACGAGTGGGCCGCCGCGCACCTCGAAGGTCTTGGCGGCGAAGCTGCGCGCCTGCGCCCGCGGGCGGTGATCGCCAACCTCAAGCGCTGGACCTTGCGCGAGCTGGACTTGCGGCGCGAGGCGGCCTCCGCCTCCGAGCTATCCGAGGCGATGAAGGGCTACGAGGGCTACCGCGTCCCCGACATCGACTGGGACCGCACCAACGGCAAGGTCATGACCGTCGAGTGGATCGACGGCATCAAGATCAGCAACCGCGAGGCGCTGGACGCGGCCGGCATCGACAAGCGTCTGTTGGCGCGCCGGCTGGTGCTGGCGTTCCTGACCCAGGCGATCAACGCGGGCTACTTCCACGCCGACATGCACCAGGGCAACCTGTTCGTGCAGCCCAACGCCGCAGATCCCGCCGGCACCATCGTCGCGATCGATTTCGGCATCATGGGACGGATCGATCGCCAGGCGCGGCAATGGCTCGCCGAGATTCTCTATGGCCTGACCACCGGCAACTACCGCCGCGTGGCCGAGATCCACTTCGAGGCGCAGTACGTGCCCAGCTACCACTCGGTCGAGGAGTTCGCGACCGCGCTGCGCGCCGTGGGCGAGCCGATGCGCGGCAAGCCGGTGAGCGAGCTGTCGGTCGGGCAGATGCTCGACGGGCTGTTCGCCATCACCCGCGATTTCGACATGCAGACCCAGCCGCACCTGCTGCTGCTGCAGAAGACGATGGTCATGGTCGAGGGGCTGGCGACTTCGCTCGATCCCGACATCAACATGTGGGACGTCGCCGCGCCGTTCGTGCGCAGCTGGATCCGCGACGAGCTGGGCCCCGAGGCGTTCATCGCCGAGCGCCTGCGCACCGACATGGATACGCTGCTGCGCATCCCCGCGCTGGTGCGGCGGATCGAGGAGAAGTATCCGCCCAAGGGCGGTGCGCCCGAGCAGGCGCCGTTGCCTCCGATCGAGCTGATCTGGTCCCGTCGTCGTAAACGCCATCCTAACCATTGGCTGGGATACGCTGGCGCTGCCGTTGGCGGAGGGCTGATTGTATGGGGGCTGTCACTGTCGGGACTGCTGAGCTAGCCGCCAAGGCCAGCTTCGCGCCCGCGCCTGCCGACAGCGACCGCTTCGCGCACTGGCCCGCCTACGCGGCGCGCCTGGCGCTGATGTTCCTGGCGGTGCTGCTGGTCGCCGCCGCGATCGTGCCCTTGAACGATCCGGCCGGCGTGAGGCCGAACGTCACCACTCGCTACGACGGCAAGCCGGTGCTCGGCGCCGAGGAGTACGACCAGGACATCGCGCTCTACGATGCCGCGACCGCCAAGGTGCAGGCCGGGCAGAACTACTACGACTTCATCGTCCAGGAGCACCGCCTGCGCGATTATCCGGTGCGGCCGGGCCTGTCGGTTAGGATGCCGACGCTGGCATACATCGAGGCGGGGCTGAACACGCTGCACCTGGGCGTGGCCGCGTCGATCGCGCTGATGCTGGCGGCGATCTGGGCCTGGTGGCGCCGCTTCGGAGAGGAGCCCGGCGTAGGCCGCTTGCGCCGGGTGGCGACGGCCATGGCCTTCGTCGGCGCTTCGCTGATGCTCAACCGGCACTACTACTCGCTGCACGAGCTATGGGCGGGCATGCTGCTGATGCTGTCCTTCGGTCTCCACCGGGTGCGTGACGGCGAGCGGCCGGGGCGCTGGATGGCAGCCTTCCTCGTCGCCGCGCTGGCGCTTTTCATCCGCGAGCATTCGCTGCCCTTCGTTCTCTTGATGGGGGCGTTCGCGATCTGGCGGCGCGAGTGGCGTGAGGCTTTTGCCTGGGGCGCGCTGGTGCTGGTCTTTCTCGCGGTGCTTGGCCTGCACCTCAGCCTCATCGCGCCCCAAGTGCTGCCAAGCGACCCGCAGGGGCCGAGCTGGTGGGCGTTCCGCGGGCTTTCGGGCTGGCTCGGCAACGTCGCGGGATCGAGCAACCTGCGCCTGCTGCCGCACTGGCTGGCGGGGCCGCTGGTGATCCTCACCACGCTGGGCTGGGCGGGGTGGCGCACGCCTGCGGGGCTGTTCGGGTTCCTGATCGCGATTGGCTATGGCGTCTTGTTCATGGTCGTGGGGCGGTGGGACAACTTCTACTGGGGCGCGATGGTGGCGCCGATGCTGACTGCCGGGCTGGCCTTTGCTCCCCGCGCGCTGGGGTCGCTGATCACGTCCGTCCGGCCGAGGTAACCTTTCCTCCGTTCGTGTCGAGCGAAGTCGAGACACGCTGGCGCTGTGTTCACGTGTCTCGACTTCGCTCGACACGAACGGGTTTATGCAAGGCATTGCACCCGCCCGCCCCCTCATGCACAAGCCGCCCATGTCCTCCCCGCGAACTCCTCGGCGCATCCTGCTTGTGATCGGAGGCGGGATCGCCGCCTACAAGGCTTGCGAACTCGTCCGCCTCATCCGCAAGCAGGGCGGCTCGGTCACATGCGTGCTGACCGACGGCGGCAGCCACTTCGTCACGCCCATGACCCTCGCCGCGCTTTCCGAGAACGAGGTCTACACCACGTTGTGGGACCTCAAGAACGAGACCGAGATGGGCCATATCCAGCTCTCGCGCCAGGCCGACCTGGTGGTGGTCTGCCCGGCGACCGCCGACCTCATGGCGCGGATGGCCGCCGGCATGGCCGACGATCTCGCCACCACGCTGCTGCTTGCCACCGACAAGCCGGTGCTGGCGGTACCGGCGATGAACGTGCGCATGTGGCAGCACGCGGCGACCCGGCGCAACGTCGCCACCTTGCGCGCCTCGGGCGTGACGGTGGTGGAGCCTGACGAAGGCCCGATGGCCTGCGGCGAGTTCGGCCCCGGCCGCCTGCCCGAGCCGCCGGTGATCTGGGAGCACATCGAGCGGGCGCTCGGCGCACGACCGCTGGAGGGCCAGCCCGATTTCGACAGCGCACGGCACCGTCCCCTCTTCGGACGCCACGTGCTGGTCACTGCCGGGCCGACGCACGAGGCCATCGACCCGGTGCGCTACATCGCCAATCGCTCCTCCGGCAAGCAGGGCTTCGCCATTGCCGCCGCCGCGGCCGAGGCCGGCGCGCGGGTGACGCTGGTCGCCGGGCCGGTGCATCTGCCGACGCCGCCCGGCGTAGAGCGGGTCGATGTCGAAAGCGCGCGCGAGATGGCGGAGGCGGTGGAGAGCGCCTTGCCGGCCCACGTCGCGGTGATGGTCGCCGCCGTCGCCGACTGGCGTCCCGCCGCCGTGGCCGATCGCAAGATCAAGAAGGACGGGACCGAGCCCGAGCCGCTGGCGCTCGCCGAGAACCCGGACATCCTGGCGACGCTCGCCGCCAGTCCGCGCCGGCCGGGCCTCGTCATCGGCTTCGCGGCCGAAACCAACGACGTCATCCCGCATGCGCAAGCCAAGCGCCTGCGCAAGCAGGTCGACTGGATCGTCGCAAACGACGTCTCCGGCGACGTCATGGGCGGCGATGCCAACGCGGTCCACATCGTGCGCGAGAGCGGGGTGGACAGCTTGCCCCGGATGCCCAAGGACCAGGTCGCCCGGGCGCTCGTCGAAAGGATCGCCGATGCACTCGCCTGATCCCGTGCCCGTGCCGGTCAAGCGCCTGCCGCACTTCGAGGGGCTGGAGCTGCCGGCATACGCCACCGATGGGGCGGCCGGCATGGACGTGCTCGCGGCCGAGGATGTGACGCTTGCCCCCGGCGCGCGTCATGCGGTGGCGACCGGCTTGGCCTTCGCCATTCCGCCCGGATTCGAGATTCAGGTGCGTCCGCGTTCGGGGCTGGCCCTGAAGCACGGGATCACGGTGCCCAATACGCCGGGCACGATCGACTCCGACTATCGCGGCGAGTTGAAGGTGATTGTAATCAACCATGGCGCCGAGGCATTTGCCATTCGCCGGGGAGATCGGGTGGCGCAGCTCGTCCTGGCGCCGGTGACGCGGGCCAGCTGGCTCAAGGTCGACGAGCTCGACCACACCGAGCGGGGCGAGGGCGGGTTCGGCTCGACCGGCGGCGTGGTGTCACTAGGGAACTAACGCTCGCCCCTGATTTCATGCGCGTCGAGTAGCACGTCGTCCCGGGCTCGACCCGGGACCGGTTCCGCCAGCGATGAACCTGCCGGTGCCAGCCGGCGAACTCGCGACATGGCGAAACCGGTCGCGGACCAAGTCCGGGACGATGTCGGCATCACATCGCTTCCAGCAACTCGACATGGTGCTGCGCCACCGGCCCCGTATGGCTCGACTGGATCTCGTACGTGTCGCCCGCAGCCGCGGCGGCATTGCCGGAGTGAGAGAGAGAGAGACAGAGACGCGCCTGAACGAAAAAGGACGGACCCGCATTCGCAGCGGGCCCGCCCCTCGGTGTCTCCCTCTCGGGGGAGCCAGTTGGCTCGTCGTCCTTCTAGTTCTTCCGCTTCTCCGGCGCGACGGTAATGCGCATGGTCTCGCCCGAGTTCCCGGGGAAGTTCGTAAACATTGCCTCGATCAGGTTCGGGACGAGATACGGCAGGCGATTGGAAGTCGAGACCGCCTCTGCCTTGCCTTCGAACAGGCGGGTGCCGTCTGCCCGGCGATCGATCTTCAGCGACACGCCGCTGGTGTAGATGGTGTAGCTTTCCACGCCGTTGTCGAAGAACGGATCGTACCAGCCGTAGCGCCAGGGGCCACCCCAGCCGCCGAAGCCACGACCGCCCCAGTAGCCGCCGCGACCAAAGCCACCGCCGTACCCGTACCACGGACCCCAGCCGCCATAACCACCGCCGAATCCGGTCGAGCGCACGCGCTCACGGCCATTGTCTACGCCGTAATCGAAGCGGACCAGCAGTTGTGCCTGCTCGGGGCTGGCTGCGGGGGTGTAGCCCTGCTGCGCCAGTCGCGCCTCGACGAGGCGGGCATACTGGCTGAACTCTATGCCGCCGGCCATCTGCGGATCGTCGGCCACCACTGCAAAGGTCTGTCCCGCCGGAGCGGGCAGCTGCGATTGGAAGCGGGAAACGTCTGCACGGAAGGTGTTCGTGCAGGCGGCGAGCGCGACCAGCAGCACCGCCACGGCCGCGACCTTGAGCCGGCCCAGGCGGTTGTTGCCATTCATCGTCATGGTTCTGTTCTCCAGAAGTCGAGTGGGACGGCGCCATCCTCTCGACGCGGCCGGCTCGCCCTTGCGTCGAGTCGTAGCCGATCGCGGCTGAATACCGGTTGAATAGAGGCACTTACACGGCAGATCGAGCACTTGGACATTGCGCTGTCCTTTTTCCTTGAGTTCGCCTGCCGCCGCCTACGAGATGTAGGAACGCTGACGCGCGTTGACGAGCGCCTTTCGTACGATGAACGGATCTAAATGCACGGTGGTTCCGGCGGGCACCAAGGTGCAGCGGTGAGAGGGTGGCTTGGCTGGTCGTCACTCCACCGGCTCACGATCGACATACCCCACTCGTCGCCCCTGCGAAGGCAGGGGCCCCGCTTCCTGGGTCATGTCGCTGGCATTCAGAAGAAGCGGGGTCCCCGCCTTCGCGGGGACGACGAGGTTGGATAATGCGAGCTTCGAGTTTTCGAAACGACAAGATCCTGATCCGCCCGCTCCCAAAAAGCTCAGCCTCGTACCAACCCCAGCGCCGCATAAGCCGCATTCAAGGTCGGCACCGCCAGCGCCCGCGCCTTTTCCGCGCCCTGGCGCAGGATCGCGTCGAGCGCCGCCTGGTCCTGCCGCAACTCGACGAAGCGTGCGTTGATCGGCGCCAGCTTGTGCGTCAGCAGCTCGCCCAGCGCCGGCTTGAACTTGCCGAAGCCTTCGCCGCCGAACTCAGCCAGCACCGCCTCTACCGTGGCGCCGGACATCGCGGCATAGATGCTCACCAGGTTCTTGGCCTCCGGACGACCCTCCAGGCCGGCCTTGTCGGAAGGCAGCGGCTCGGGGTCGGTCTTGGCCTTCTTGACCTTCTGCATGATCGTGTCGGCATCGTCGGTCAGGTTGATGCGGCTCATGTCGGAAGGATCGGACTTGCTCATCTTGGCCGAGCCGTCGCGCAGGGACATGATGCGCGCGGCTTCGGGCGGGATGAACGGCTCGGGCAGGGTGAAGACGGGCGCGTCTTCCGTTCCGAAGTCGTTGTTGAACTTCTGCGCGATGTCACGGGCGAGCTCCAGGTGCTGTTTCTGGTCGTCGCCCACCGGCACGTGCGTCGCCTGGTAGAGCAGCACGTCGGCGGCCTGCAGCACCGGGTAGGTGAACAGCGCGACGCTCGCACCTTCACGATTCTTGCCCGCCTTGTCCTTCCACTGCGTCATGCGGTTGAGCCAGCCCATTCGGGCGGTGCCGTTCAGCAGCCACTGCAGCTCGGCATGCTGGGGCACTTGCGCCTGGTTGAACAGGATCGAACGCTGGGGATCGATGCCGCAGGCGACCAGCGCGGCGACCATCTCGCGGGTGTTGGCGCCGAGGTCCGCCGGCACGTGCGGCATGGAGATCGCGTGGAGGTCGGCCAGGAAATACAGGCATTGCCCGCCGCTTGCCGCCGCATCGTCCTGCATGCGCACCCAGTTGCGGATCGCGCCCAGGTAGTTGCCGAGGTGCAGGTTGCCGGTGGGCTGGATGCCGGAGACGATACGCATGGGACGTGAAGACCTATTCGGAGAGGTTGACCGGCTCCTTGACCGGACGGCGCCGCCGTAGCTGCGCAAGGTGGCTCTTGTCGAGCGCGCCGACGAGCCAGGCCGTGGCGAAGAACACCAGCCCGCCCGCGCCCACCAGCAGGGCCAGCGCGCCCGCGCGCTCGGCCGCGGAGCCGGCGTAGTGGCCCGCAAGCAGCGGCAGCAGGGCCCAGAGCGCTAGCGCCATGACCCCGCTCGCCGCCAGCTGCCGGATGATCCGCGAGGCGAGCGGCCAGCGCAAGCGGAACCAGCCGCGCCGATGCAGCACGGTGTAGAGCGCCAGGACGTTGAGCGTGGAGGTGAACGCCGTCGCCCCTGCCAGCCCGACGATGCCGAACCGGGGCACGACCAGGAAATTGACGGCGATGTTGATCGCCAGCGCCGCGCAGGCGATCCGCACCGGCGTTCGTGTGTCCTCGCGGCTGAAGAAGGCGGGCTGGAATACCTTGACCAGCACGTAGGCGGGCAAGCCGCAGACCAGCGCCGCGACGATCGCTGCCATGACGTCGCCCTGCGCCTGGCTCATCCGCCCGCCGACGAAGAAGGCAGTGACGAAGGCCGGCGCGCAGACCGCCAGCGCGGCGGCGGCGGGCAGGGTGAGCAGCGTCGCCATCTCGACGGCGTTGGACTGCAAGCCTTGCGCGCCGGCATCGTCACCCGCCTGGATGTGCCGCGCCAGCATCGGCAGGATCGCGGTGCCCAGCGCGATGCCGACGATGCCCAGTGGCATCTGGTTCAGCCGGTCGGCGTACTTGAGCAGCGTCAGCGAGCCCTGCGCCAGCGACGTGGCGAAGAACGTGTCGACGAACTGGCTGATCTGGTAGATTCCCGCGCCGAACGTCGCCGGCAGGATCAGCCGGCCGAGCCGCCGAACCTCGGGCGTCAGGCGCGGCGCGCCGATTCGCAGCCGCACTCCGGCGCGGCGCATGGCCCAGGCCATGTAGAGCAGCTGAATCGCTCCTGCCGCGGCGACCGCGATCGCGACCGACCAAGCGACCACCACGTCGCTCCCGCCCGAGCCCCGCAGAAAGTATCCGCTCACGATCCCGGCGATCAGCACCAGGTTCAGCAGCACCGGCACGAACGCGCCCGGCGCGAAGCGGGCATGGGCGTTGAGCACGCCCGAGAGCATCGCCACCAGGCTGACCAGGCCGAGGTAGGGAAACGCCACGCGGCTGAGCGCGACGGCAAGGTCGAATTTGCCCGGCACGTCGAGGTACTCGCGCGCCAGCAGCCAGACCAGGCCCGGCATGGCCAGCATGGCCAGCGCCGAAAAGCCGAGCAGCACCCAGACGAATACCGCCAGCACGTCGCTCGCAAAGCGTTCCGCCGCCGCTTCGCCACCGGGACCGTGCAGCGTGCGGGTGTACATCGGCACGAAGGCGACCGAGAACGCTCCTTCGGCGAAAAGACGGCGGAAGGTGTTCGGCAGGACGAAAGCGAGCTGGAACGCGTCGGCGGCGAGGCCAGCGCCGAGAACGCGAGCCAGCAGCATGTCGCGCACGAAGCCGAATACGCGGCTGACCGCGGTGAGGCCCCCGATCGTGCCGACGTTGCGAACGAGGCTCACTGGGTTCCTCCCCGGAACGGGGAGGTGGCGCGCGCATAGCGCGTGACGGAGGGGGCCCACCCATCCGCGCACTGCAAGGTCGAGAGCAGGGCCCCCTCCACCACTGCCTGCGGCAGCGGTCCCCCTCCCCGTGCCGGGGAGGAAACTAGTTCAGGCATGCCCTGCCGGCGGAGCGCCGACGCCGCCCTGGGCGCTGAGCTGCTGCACATAGAGCCCGTTGAAATCGATCGGCTCCAGCATCAGCGGCGCGAAACCGGCGTCGCGCACGGCCTCGGCGATGATCGCGCGGGCGAAGGGGAACAGGATGCGCGGCGCCTCGGCGAACAGGAACGCGTGGGCCTGGCTCTCGGGCAGGTTGCGCATGCCGACCAGCGCGCAGTAGCTGAGGTCCACCGCGAAGGCGACGCCGGCATCGGCGCGCGAGGTGACGACGATCTTCAGCTCGACCTCATGGACTTCGCCCTCGATCGGCACGGCGCCGATGTTGAACTGCACGTCGATCTGCGGCGCGTCCTGCCACTGGAAGCTCTGCGGCGCGTTGGGGTTCTCGACCGAGAGGTCCTTCACGTACTGCGAGATGATGCCCGCAGCCGGCGCGGTGTCGTCCCCGTCGGCGCTGTCGAGGTTGAGGTCGGAGATGATGTTGCCTTCGTCGGCCATGGCTCGAGGGTGCTTTCTTTTCGTCCCGGGAATGTGCCGGCGCGCCTAGCATCGCGCCACGCGGGCGGCAATGGCGCGAGTCGCGGCGGGTGGCTCGGAAATGGTCGCGATGCCGTTGCGCCACACAGGCCCGCGCCGGTCGCAGCACTTGGGCAAATCGGCGCTATTTCGCCCCCGGCATGCAACTCACGCGTTGTTCATTTGTAAAGCCTACCTATCTGAGGTTATGCTGCCGGACCGCACGGATGGTACCCGTTCGGCAGCGATGGAAGGACGGTTAGTTAGACGTGACGGTCGAAATCGTGATCCTGGCGATGATCGCGGCCTTTCTGGGCCTGCGCCTTTACTCCGTTCTGGGCCGCCGTGCCGAGCATGAGGAAGAGCCGATCGCCGGCCGCATCGATCCGCGCCGCGGCGCTGCCGGAGCGCCGCGCGTCGCCGCCCCCGCCAAGGCGGATGACAATGCCGCCGGTGCCGCTGCCAATATCCGTCAGCTTCCTGCCGCATCGCCGGCGGTTGAGCGCGGGTTGCGCGACATCGGCACGGCCGATCGCCGTTTCGATGCCTTCACTTTCCTCGACGGCGCCCGCAGCGCCTATCGCATGATCCTCGAGGCCTTCTGGAAGGGCGACAAGGACGAACTGCGTGCGCTGTGCGACCGTGATGTCTACGAAGGCTTCGCCTCGGCCATCGACGCACGTCTGGAAGCGGGCGAGACGCTCGACAACCGCCTGATCCGTATCGAGGACAGCGCGATCAGCGCTGCGCATATGGACGGCAACGTCGCGCGCATCACCGTGCGCTTCCGCAGCGATATCGCCGCCGTCACCCGTGACGCCGAAGGCACGGTGATCGCCGGATCGCTCGACGACGCGATCGAAGCCGTGGACGTGTGGACCTTCAGCCGCGACGTCACTTCGGCCGACCCGGACTGGCTGCTCGACGAGACCGACGAGGGCTGACCTTGCGATCGAGGGCCGGGTGTCATCGCGGGGTCCGGCTCGCAGCCGTCCTCGCGCTGTCGCTGTTTGCCGCAGCCTGCGGACGCCTCGTGCCGGAGCCGGGCACCGTATCGACCAGACCGCCGCCGCCAACATCCGTGCCGAGCGCGCCCGCCGTCAAGACCGCGCGCGAGCTGAGCTTGCGCCAGGGGCCGAGCATCGCAGAGCTTTCGATCCGCCAGTCCGATGCGGCGGCCGCCTTGCTGTCGTTTCACGAAAGCTGCCCGAGGCTCGTCACCCGCACCGATGCCAGCGGCCTGACCCGGCCGAGCGACTGGAAGCCAGCCTGCGACGCCTTCGCCACTTGGCCTTACGGCCAGGCCGAGGACTTCTTCGACACCTATTTCGAGACGATCCAGGTCGGCGACGGTCGGGCCTTCGCCACCGGCTACTTCGAGCCCGAGATCGCCGGATCGCGCACGCATGCGCCGGGCTACGATACGCCCGTATACGGCATGCCGGCCGACCTGGTCCGCGCCAGGCCCGGCGATGCGCCGCCGCTGGCAAACGGGCGCATGCCGATCGGCCGCTATGACGAGACCGGCAGGTTCGTGCCCTACTACGATCGTGCCGAGATCGAGAACGGCGCGCTGGCGGGAAAGGGCGCGGAGATCGCCTGGGTCCGCGATCCGGTCGAGTTCTTCTTCCTCCAGGTCCAGGGATCGGGTCGGCTGCGCCTGCCGGACGGTGGGGTCATGCGCATCGGCTATGCCGGCCAGAACGGGCAGGCCTACACCGGCATCGGTGCGGTGATGCGCCAGCGCGGGTTGGTGGGCGAGGGGCCGGGCAAGTACCCAGGCTCGATGCAGGGCATCGTCCGCTACATTCGCGAGAACCCGGCGGAGGGGCGGGCGCTGATGCGCGAGAACCGCAGCTGGGTGTTCTTCCGCGAGCTGAAGGGCGATGGGCCGCTCGGCTCGCTCAACGTGCCGGTTCGCGCGGAAAGCTCGGTGGCCGCCGATCCGAACTTCGTGCCGCTGGGAGCGCCGGTCTGGCTGGATCTCGATCGCACCGAGGCTAACGGGCTGTGGATCGCGCAGGACACCGGCGGGGCGATCAAGGGTGCGAACCGCTTCGACACCTTCTGGGGCGCCGGCGAAGACGCCCGCCGCATCGCCGGTGGCATGAGCGGGCGCGGTCGCGCGCTGATCCTCGTGCCCAAGGGAACGCTCACCCGCCTCGGCGCGAGATGAGGCCGCCGCGGCGGCTCTCGCCGGACGAGGCGGCGATCTGGCGCAAGGTGGCCGACACGGTCACGCCGCTGGAGCGGCGCCGCGCCCGTCGCGTCGAGGTGGTCGAACCAACTCCGGCGCCGGTGCCGGCCCCGGTCGTGCAGCAGGCCTCGGTGAAGATCGCGAGTCCCCAGCATCCCGCCGCTGCGCGGCGCGGTCCCCCTCCTCGAAGCGGGGAGGACAAGGTTGGCTTGGACGCCGCCTGGGAGAAGAAGATCACGCGCGGTGGCTTGGAGCCGGATTTCAGTCTGGACCTGCACGGCTCCGGGCTCGATCAGGCCTATGGGCGATTGATGCACGGTCTGGCGCAGGCACGTGCGATGGGCGCGCGCGTGGTGCTGGTGGTCACCGGCAAGCCGCGGCCGACCGAAGCGGCGGACCGTGGTCAGGCGCGGGGCGCGATCCGGGCCAAGATCGTCGACTGGCTCGGCGCCAGCGAACATGCGAGCGCCATTGCCGCGATCCGCGGCGCGCATCGGCGGCACGGCGGGCCGGGCGCGCTGTATGTGGTGTTGAAGAGGAAGCGTTGACCGGGAGAGCGCAGGTTAAGGCTAACCGGCCCGCTTGGTCCGGTGTTCCGCCAGCAGCTTGTCGAGTTCCTCGATCCGCAGGCGCGCCGGTGTTCCCTTGGCAAGTCCCTTGAGACGGCACTCCGCCCAGAGCTTGCGGCGTTCGGCTTCCAGGGCTCGCAGGTACAGATCGGCCAAGGTTATCTCCTGTCTTTCGGTTTGCTCGACCGGGATCGGCGCGCCGCTGCGTCCGCGCTGTTGGCCTGATCTTCCTGCGCAAGCTTGCGCCATCGCTCGACACGCGCGGGATCGAGCTGTCCCTCGTCGAGCGCCGACCGGATCGCGCAGCCTGGCTCTCCGGCATGCGTGCAGTTCGCGAAGCGGCACGCCAGCGACACGCTGGTGACGTCCTCGAACACGTCGGCGACTCCCGAGGCGACCTCGGACATCTGCAGCTCGCGCATACCGGGCGTATCGACCAGCCAGCCACCGCCGTCGCCATTACCGTCGCCGAGTCGGTGCATCTCGCGGACCGTCGTCGTATGCCGGCCCTTGCCGTCATCCTCGCGGACGGGCTGCGTGGCGATGCTGTCCGATCCCTTGAGCGTGTTGACGAGCGTCGACTTGCCCACCCCGGAAGATCCCACCAGCGCCACTGTGTCGCCCGGCCCGCAATATCGCTTGAGTCCGGCGACGCTCAGGGGGTCGCGCCCGTTGACGAGTTCCACGCGCAGTCCCGACTGGAGCGCGCCGACTGTCTCGACCAGTGAATCCGGGCTCGAACTCAAATCGGCCTTGGTGAGGATGACCACTGGCTGCACGCCCACCTCACGGGTGAGGACGAGATAGCGCTCGATGCGGGCGACGTTGAAATCCTGATCGCACGACGTGACGATGAACAGCGTGTCGACGTTCGCAGCGATCAACTGCAATCGGCGGTCGTCACCAGGAGCGGGCCGCTTGAACAGGCTCGTGCGTTCGAGGATGCGAACGAGGGTTCGGGTGTCGCGATCGACCAGCAACCAGTCGCCGACAGTCGGCCGGTCCTCGGCTCCCGCAGGATGGGGCACGCTGGACGAGATCGAATCCTCGAAGTCTTCGCCCGAGACGCTGACCCTGCCGCGGTGGACCGACATCACCCGAACGGGTTGGCAGTCGTGCCTTTCCACGTCCGAGACCTGCCGGTCGAAAAAGGGCTTCCAGCCGAGTTGCGCCAGCGTGAGGTTTGAACCCATCAGTGCGTCGGCGATGCCGAAGCTCGCATCATGAATCCGAGTCCGGCGCCGCCTGCTCGGCTGCGCGCTTGTCCGCCTTGGCTTGCGCCTTCTTGACCGCTTCGGCGGCCTTGGCCTTCTCGCGTTCGCGACGCTCGAAGTCGTAGTTCGGTTTGCGTGGTATGTCGGTGACTCCGAAAACCTGGGCCGGCGTCAGCCGACCGCTTAATGGGTGCTGCCAAATCCGGGCCTGATCCGGTCGAGCGCGGCGTCGTCCTCGGCGGCCTTCACGCCGGTGAGGACATCGAGCATGCAGTTGAAGAATTCCAGCGCCTCGTGCGGCTCCGTAATCGGGAGCATCACCTTGGAACCGCTCAAGGCCAGTTCGACCTCGTTGGCGCCGGCGTCCCGAAGGTGGCGCATGAATTCGTCAGTGGTCATCCCAGGTCTCCAGCGCAGGCGACCCGCGCGTGCCGTGATAACGTCCTGCGCCACCCTGTGGTCCACGCCAGGATCGATCTGTGCGGCGGGTGCTCAGGGGCGCCAGGGCTTACTTGTCCGGGGGACTTGCCTCGCCGGGACTTACTTGGTCGTGTACTGACCGGGCTGCGCTCGGAAATTCTCCCGCGCAAAGGCCCGCGCCGCATTGGCCGTCTTGAACAGCTCTTCCTGGAGAGCTGCGGACACCAGCGGATAACCGCGAGAGTTGTAGCGCGTGGTCCTGACCGTGAGACGGAAGTTGCCGTCATCGTCCTTGTTGATCAGGAACGGGCGTGCAGTGGCATCTGACATAGGTCTGCTCCGACTGGAGGGCGGCTTCCCGCAGGCGTCGGCCACGCAGACGGGATGACCCGTCCGCGTGGCCGACCTGAAATCAGGCGGACTGCAGGTTTACGGCAGAAGCCTTGCCACGGCGGTCGGTCTCGACGTCATACGACAGACGCTGATCCTTGTTGAGCGTGCTCATGCCGGCAGCCTGGACTGCGGTGATGTGCACGAAGGAGTCGTCGCCGCCGTTTTCCGGTGCGATGAAACCATAGCCCTTGTCGGCATTGAAGAATTTTACGGTGCCAATGGTCATGATGGGTATCCTTTGTCCCATGGTATCGGGCATGCGCCACAGCGGCACATCCCGGCTTCGGTGAGGCTAGTTAGGGACAAAAGGGGCAGCATGGCCGCCCGAGAGTCCGTCGCGTGCGACGTCAGCGAAGCCTGTGTAGGCCGCTTCCGGGCAAATAGCAATCAAACTCGGTTTCTGCCTTCGCCGCCCGGCTCCGGCGGCTGCGCGAAGCTCGATCAACGCGGTTTGCGGGCGCAGAAAAGGCGGCGGTCTTGCGACCGCCGCCTCTGCCTTCGTCAGCGACCCGAAGGCTTACTCGGCAGCAACCGCCTCTTGCTGGAACTCCTGCGCGATCTCTTCCACCGGCTCGTTGCGGATGAGGTAGTCGAACGCGCTCAGCGCTGCCTTGGAGCCTTCGCCCATGGCCACGATGATCTGCTTGTACGGCACCGTCGTCGCATCGCCGGCGGCGAAGACGCCGGGCAGGTTGGTCGCGGCATGAGCGTCGATCACGATCTCGCCGCGGTTGAGCTCCAGGCCCGAGTCCTTGAGGAACTCGGTGTTGGGCACGAGCCCGATCTGGACGAACACGCCTTCCAGTTCGACCTTGTGCTCCTCGCCCGTCTCCCGGTTCTTGTAGACCAGCGCGCTGACCTTCTCGCCGTCGCCGTCGACTTCGGTGGTCTGCGCGGAGACGAGGATGTCGACGTTGGGCATCGAGCGCAGCTTGTCCACCAGGACCTGGTCGGCGCGCAGCTTGGAGTCGAACTCCACCAGCGTCACGTGTGCGACAATGTTGGCAAGGTCAATCGCCGCCTCGACGCCGGAGTTGCCGCCGCCGATCACCGCCACGCGCTTGCCCTTATAGAGCGGGCCGTCACAGTGCGGGCAGTAGGCCACGCCCTTGTTGCGGTACTCGGCCTCGCCGGGCACGCCGAGGTTGCGCCAGCGGGCACCGGTGGTGAGGATCACCGAGCGCGCCTTGAGCGAGGCGCCGTTGCTGAACACCACCTCGTGCATGCCGCCCACCTGTGTGGCCGGGATCAGCTTCTCGGCGCGCAGCAGGTTCATGGAGTCGATCTCGTACTCCTTGATGTGCTGCTCCAGCGAGGCCGCCAGTTTGGGGCCTTCGGTGTAGGGGACCGAGATGAAGTTCTCGATGCCCATGGTGTCCTGCACCTGGCCGCCCATGCGCTCGGCGGCGATGCCGGTGCGAAAGCCCTTGCGCGCGGTGTAGATCGCCGCGGCCGCACCGGCAGGACCGCCACCGATCACCAGCACCTCGTAAGGCGCCTTGTCGGCGAGCTTGGCGGCGGCGCGTGCCTCGGCGCCGGTGTCGAGCTTGGTGAGGATCTCCTCGACGCTCATCTTGCCCGAGCCCCACATCGCATCGTTCAGGAACACCGCGGGCACGGCCATGACGCCGCGCGTCTCGACTTCCTGCTTGAACGTGCCGCCCTCGATCAGGGTGGCGTTCACGCGCGGGTTAAAGAGCGAGAGCAGGGTGAGTGCCTGCACCACGTCAGGGCAGTTGTGGCACGAGAGCGAGAAGTACATCTCGAACTCGAAGTCGCCTTCCAGGTTGCGGATGGCCTCGAGCGTCTCGTCGGAAACCTTGGGCGGGTGGCCGCCGGTCCACAGAAGGGCGAGCACCAGCGAGGTGAACTCATGGCCGAGCGGCACGCCGGCGAAGCGTACCCAGACGCTGGCGTCCGAGGCGCGGCGGATGATGAAGCTGGGGCGGCGCGCGTCGTCGCCGTCGTACGTGGCGGTGACCTTGTCGCTGAGGCCGGAGATCGTCTCCAGCAGCTCGCGAGTCTCGGCCGACTTGGCATCGGCGCCCAGCGAGGCGACGAGCTCGATCGGTTCGCGCAGCATGGCGAGGTATTGCGAGAGCTGTTGCTTCAGGGAGGCGTCGAGCATGGGATTGGTCCTTTGTTTCGGGTTTGGTCCCCGGCGTCACTCTCCCCACCCACCCTTCGTCACCCCCGCGAAGGCGGGGGCCCATCTCGTAAGCTGGCGTAAACCGAACAACCCGGAGATGGATTCCCGCCTTCGCGGGAATGACGAAGTGAGAGAGGAAGAGCGAACTGCCGCGGGTCTAGATTAGATCTTGCCGACGAGGTCGAGCGAAGGAGCCAGCGTCTCGCTGCCTTCTTCCCACTTGGCCGGGCAGACCTGGCCGGGGTGCTCGCGCCAGTACTTGGCGGCCTTGATCTTGCGGACGAGTTCGGTGGCGTTGCGGCCCACGCCCTCGGGAGTGATCTCGACCAGCTGGATCACGCCGTCCGGATCGACCACGAAGGTCGCGCGATCAGCGAGGCCTGCGCCTTCGCGCAGCACGCCGAAGTTGTTGGTCAGCGCATGGTTCTGGTCGCCCAGGAACGCGTACTTGAGCTTGCCGATCGTCTCCGACGTATCGTGCCAGGCCTTGTGGCTGAAGTGCGTGTCGGTCGAGACGCCGTACACTTCGACGCCGAGGCCCTGCAGAGTGTCGTACTGCTCGCCCAGGTCTTCCAGCTCGGTGGGGCAGACGAAGGTGAAGTCGGCGGGATAGAAGAAGAACACGGCCCACTTGCCCTCGATGTCCTTCTCGGTGACGTCGAAGAAGTCCTTGCCGGCCTGGAACGCGGTGTTCTTGAACGGCTTGATGGTGCTACCGACGATACCCATGGAACATATTCTCCTGCTTGGTTGGACTGTCCGAGGCAGGAGATAGGGGCCGCTCGCCCGGGTTGGTAGCCGGAAGGTTCGATTGGCTTGATCGGGTGTAACGATCACCGAGCGATAGGCTGAGTGGCTGCGGCGATCAGATGAGCATGGGTCTGCGCGCCGATGCTGTAAACAATCGTGTTCATTGCCGACTGGACACGTGTTGAAGCTGGCACTCGGCCACTGTACGTCAAACGAACAGGGGCGCGCGCATACGGCTTCGGGATGCCGAGCCGTTTCAATGCGCAAGGGGCGCGACGGGGGAGGATCGGATGAGGAATCAAGGCATCTCGCTGTGTGCCTGCGCACCGTTCGCGCTGCTTGTCGGTGTGGCGCCGGCGCTGGCGCAGGACGCGCCCGATACGCGACCCCAGGCGCAGAACGACGGTGCAATAGACGAGGGCGCGATCATCGTCACTGCCCGCCGCCGCGCCGAAACCGCGCAGGAAGCGCCGGTGGCGATCTCGGTGCTGTCGAGCGCCATGCTCGATCGCTATGCGGTGAAGAGCATCAACAACATCGCCTCGCTGACGCCGGGCCTGATCACCGGCGAAAGCTCGGGATCCATCGGCGGCTCGATCTCCTTGCGCGGTGTCGGCTCGGGCGAGAGCCAGCCGTTCATCGACCAGGTCGTCTCGATCAACGTCGACGGGGTGCAGATCAGCACCGCCCAGTTGCTGCGCGCCGCCCAGCTCGACTTGCGGCAGATCGAAGTGCTGCGCGGACCCCAGGCGCTGTTCTTCGGCAAGAACTCGCCGGGTGGCGTGATCTCGCTGACCAGCGAGGACCCCGGCGACCGGCTCGAAGTGATCGCGCGTGCCGGCTACGAGTTCAAGGCCGACGAGAGATACGGCGAGCTGATCGTCTCCACCCCGCTCACCGACACGCTGGGCCTGCGCCTGGCGGGTCGCTATTCGGACATGGACGGCTACGTCAGGATCGCGCAGCTGCCGGCCAACGCCTACCCGCCGGGCGTCGATCCCTATGACCTGAAGGCTTTCCCCAAGCAGAAGGAAACCTTCCTGCGCGGCACCCTGGCGTTCGAGCCGTCGGACCGGTTCTCGTTCAAGCTCAAGGGCACGTACACCCGCACGCATATCATCGGCGGTGCATCGTACTTCAGCGATGTCGTCTATTGCCCGTATGGCGTGCCGCAGGAGACGTTCCAGAGCCCGGACAACTGCCGCAACGACGGCACGGTCGTCACCTCCTTGCTGCCGGCCGCCTATCCCGGCGTCAACCGGTTCAATCTCGGCGATCGGCGCGGCGCGCGGTACAACAAGCAGGCGCTGATCGCCGGCACTGCCGAGTACAAGCTGACCGACGACCTGACGCTGACTTCGGTGACGGGCTACTACTGGATCCGCGAGAGCCTGATGTCGAACGGCTCTTACCAGGTCACGCCCAACTACGCCTTCTCGGTCAAGTTCCGGTCCGAGCAGTTCACCGAGGAACTTCGCCTGGCGTCCGGCTTCGATGGTCCGCTGAACTTCCTGGTCGGCGGCTTCTACGAGAGCCGGGAGCTGTTCACCGGCACCCAGCTGGGCAATCCCTACCAACTGCTGCTGGGCCGCCCCGACCTGGCCAACATCGCCCCGGTCGAGACGACCAATCAGAAGCAGATCAGCTATTCCGGCTTCGGCCAGCTGCTGTTCGACGCCACCTCGCAGCTGCAGATCACGGCAGGCGGGCGCTATACGCACGAAATCAAGAAGCTGCAGGACTATACCGTCTACAATCCGGCGAGCGGCTACCCAAGCAACCCTGTCGATGTCACGCAGCTGCCGACTTATCCGGGCAGCCCCGACCCCAGGCTGACGTTCGACAACTTCTCGCCCGAAGTCACCGTCAAGTACAAGGCGACGCCGGACCTGATGCTGTTCGCGTCCTACAAGAAGGGCTTCAAGTCGGGCGGCTTCGATGCGGGCTACACAGCGGGCGCGATCCTCAGCCCGGCGCGTCAGGCGCAGGGGCAGACCTTCCGGCCCGAAAAAGTCGACGGCTTCGAGGCGGGGCTGAAATCCGAACTGCTGGACCGCCAGCTGATCTTCAACCTGACCGGCTACTGGTACGATTACAGCGACTTGCAGGTCGCGGTGTTCGACACCCAGATCCACGCTTTCAGGACCGAGAACGCCGCCAAGGCGCGGGTGCGCGGGATCGAGCTGCAGACCGCCTTCAATCCGCGCACGCTGCCCGGATTCAACCTGCACGCCTCGGCCGCGCTCAACGATGCCAGGTTCCGCAACTACATCGGCGATTGCTACGCCGGCCAGACTCGCGACCTGGGCTGCGACCGGGTGCTCAACAATGTCGGCAGCGCCTCTTCGCTGGCCTTCAATCCGGCGACCGGACGATTGGAGCCGCGCTTCACCTCGCAGGACTTGTCGGGCGTGCGGTTGCGCAAGGCGCCCAAGTGGACGGCGAACGCGGGCGGCTACTACGAGTTCGGCATGAGCGAGGCGCTGATGTTCAGCCTCTCGGCCGACATGTCCTATTCGGGCGGCTACATCGCCAGCACCAACTACAACCCGGACACCTATCAGAAGGCCTTCGCCAAGCTCGACGCGACGGCGCGAATCTTTTCGAGCGACAAGCGCTGGGAACTGGCGCTGATCGGCCGCAACCTGACCAACAAGCGCAACCTGGTGAACGCCAACGATCGCACCAGCACCGGCGGGGGGAAGGGCGGCTTCGTGCAGTGCGCGACACTGAGCCAGACGCAGTGCGATCGCCTGCCCGACATCACCGGCACTCCGACCCAGCCTCGGATGGTGACGCTCCAGGCGACGTTCCACTATTGACATTGCGAACCATTTGGGTTATATGGCGCAGCACCGGAGCCAGGTGAAAGCTCGGCTCCGGTACACGGCGGGTGCGGGTGAGCGAAGGCCTCGTTCGACCAACCCCGCACCATGCGGCCGGCGCCTAGAGACGGGCGCCTGCACCCTCGATGCGACGCACTATCCCGCCTGGAGGCTGCACTCCAGCCCGGAGCCGGCACAGTTCCCGCGAGCCTTGCCCGCCGGCGCTTCGCACCAACAAGGCCGAGTTGGCGACACGCTTGCGTGTTCCTCCGCCAGCCGTTCGCAAACCGGAACCCGAGCCAAGCCTGTCGCGCCAGGCCGCGCCGGCCGCACGTCCGTCGTGAGGTTTTCCTTCTTGGCGTAAGTCCGCGTTCGCCGGCGGAGGTCGAGTTGTGCCCAACGCCTCCTCTTGCAGCTTCCCAGATCCTCCCCTGCAAGGGGAGGGGGACCGCTCACGCAGTGAGTGGTGGAGGGGTGTAACCCTCTCGGTCGCGCACTCCGCCGGCGGTGACACCCCTCCGTCAGCCGCTAACGCGGCTGCCACCTCCCATTGCAGGGGAGGATCTGTCCTCCCCGCGTCGGGGAGGGGGACCGCTCGCGCAGCGAGGGGTGGTGGGGACTCGCGTCCTCACGCAAGTCTAAAGGAACCCGCCGGCGACCTCTCGCCGTGCCGAGACTCCCCTCCACCACGCTGCGCGCGGTCCCCCTCCCCGTACCGGGGAGGACAGATCCTACCGTCCAGGGGCAGGTGGCAGTCTGCAGGATCGACGATCCTCTCGTCCGCACACCACACCGGCGTCGACACCATCCACCACGCAGCTCACGCCGCGCCAGCTCGGAAGGGACCGGCGTCTCGCCCTCAGAATCGTTCTTCGTAGACTCGCGAGATGTCGCCGCCCCACTCGCCGTGGAACTTGTCGAGCAGACGCTGGGCCGGAACCTTGCCGGATTGCGCGATCTCGGCGAGGGGCGCCAGGAAGCCGGTTTCGTCCTCGCCCATGGAGTTCAGCCTGCCACGCGCGGCCAGGCCCTGGCGCGAGATGCCGACCACTTGCGCGGCGATGTCCTTCAGCGTTCCCCCGCCCGGCAGCGGCGCGTCGAGCCCCAGACGCGGCACTTCGCTGCGCAGGCGTTCGCGGCCCTCCATGTCCCAGTCTTTGACCAGGTCCCATGCGGCGTCGAGCGCGCCCTGATCGTAGAGCAGGCCGACCCAGAACGCCGGCAGCGCGCAGATCTTGTTCCATGGACCGCCGTCCGCGCCGCGCATCTCCAGGAACGACTTGAGGCGCACCTCGGGGAATGCGGTGGAGAGGTGGTCGGTCCAGTCGCTCATGCGCGGCACTTCGCCGGGCAGGACCGACAGCTTGCCCGCCATGAAGTCGCGGAACGACAGGCCGGCGGCACCGATATAGCGGCCCTCGCGGAACACGAAGTACATCGGCACGTCGAGCATGTAGTCGACGTAGCGCTCGTATCCGAACCCCTCTTCGAACACGAAGGGCAGCATGCCGGTGCGGTGCGGGTCGGTGTCGGACCAGATGTGGCTGCGGTACGAAAGCATGCCGTTGGGCTTGCCTTCGGTGAACGGCGAATTGGCGAACAGCGCGGTCGCCAGCGGCTGCAGCGCCAGGCTGACACGGAACTTCTGCACCATGTCCGCCTCGCTGGCGTAGTCGAGGTTGACCTGGATGGTGCAGGTGCGCAGCATCATGTCGAGGCCCATCGAGCCCACGCGTGGCATGTGCCGCAGCATGATGTCGTAGCGGCCCTTGGGCATGATGGGCAGCGCTTCGCGGGTCTTGTCGGGCCACATGCCGAGGCCCAGGAAGCCCAGGCCCAGCTTGTCGCCGACCGCCTTGACCTGCTCCAGGTGGCGGCCGGTCTCGTTGCATGTGTCGTGCAGCGTTTCGAGCGGTGCGCCCGACAGTTCGAGCTGGCCGGCCGGTTCCAGGCTGACGTTGCCGTCGACGCCCTTCAGCGCGATGACGTTGCTGGTGCCGCCCGGGCCGATCTCCTCGATCGGCTCCCAGCCGAATTCGCCCAAACCGCTCAGCAAGTCGCGGATGCCGCCGGGCTCGTCGTAGGAAGGCGCGCGATGGTCGGCGAGGCGGTAGACCTGCTTCTCGTGCTCGGTGCCGATCCGCCAGCGGTCGCGCGGCTTCTCGCCCCGAGCCATCGGCTCGGCCAGCTGCGAAATGGACTCGATCACCGGATCTTCGCGATCCGAAACCTCACGCGTGCTCATTCGCGAGCCGTTAAGCGAGCGGCGATTGCCGCGCCAGCGAATTGTGCCAATCGCCTGCGAAGGCCATCCACAAGGCGCACCCCGCGATGGCAGCCGTCTCGCCACGCAGAATGCGAGGGCCAAGGCCGATGGGCCGGGCCTGCGGAAGCGCGTGAATGGCCTCGCGCTCGGCCGGATCGAAGCCGCCTTCGGGGCCGATCAGCAGCGCCGCCGGACCCGCGTGGGCACGGAACGACTCGCCGGCCGGCTCGCCACCGGTCTCGTCGGCGAAGAACAGCGCGCGGTCCCCAGGCCAAGCGCGGAGCAGGGCATCGAGGCGGAGGGGTTCGGCCAGCTCCGGCAAGGCGGTCCGCGCGCACTGCTCGGCGGCTTCGGTCACGATCGTGCGGGCGCGCTCGTCGTTGAGCTTGTCGGCGACGCAGCGGCGGGTGACCAGGGGCTGGATACGCCGCACGCCCAGTTCGGTCGCCTTCTCGAGCACGAGATCGAAGTTGGGCTTCTTGAGCAGCGCGGCGCACAGCCAGAAATCCGGCACCTGCTCGCGCGGGCGCAGCCGGGTGCGGATGTCGAGGGTGACGTCGCGCTTGCCCGCATGCCTCACTTGCGCAGCCCACTCGCCGGTCAGGTCGTCGCACAGGATGACGGCATCGCCCGGCGCGGCGCGCATGACGCGGGTGAGGTAATGCGCCTGCGGGCCGTCGATCGTCAGGTCCATCGCTTCGGCGAGCGGACCGGTGACGAACAGGCGCGGGGCGCTTCGGGGCGGCCAGGCGGGAGTGGCGGGCATTGCGGTTCCATGCCGCCGCGCTTTGTTCGTGTCGATCAGGGAATCGCTGACGCGAGGCCGAACGCCCATCGCATCGCGCCATCCGTTCCGATCTCCGATGCCTCATCGGCGCGCGCCGAAGTCTCGTTCGCTGGAGCGAGCAGCGCCGCGGCTGTCCCCATCTCTCGCCAAACGGCGTTTGGCGGGTCGGGGCGCTTGGGCTAGGCATCGGCCCATCATGCCGCCCTGGCTGGCGAGAAGCGGAACAACGAAGGGATTGCCCGTGAGCGAAGAAGTCGAATGGTGGGAATACGATGATGCAGCCGAAATGGCGGCGGCGGTTGCCGGCGACATCGGCTTCATCATCGAGAGCGCGCTCGACGCGCGCGGCGCGGCGGTGATCGCGCTTGCCGGTGGCAAGACGCCTGTGCCGATCTACGAGACGCTGGCGGCCGCCAAGCTCGACTGGAAGCGGGTGACGATCATCCCGAGCGACGAGCGCATCGTGCCGCTCGGCGATCCGCTCAGCAACGTGACGGTGCTGGCCAAGCACTTCCTGCCCAAGGGCGCGCGCGTCATGCCGATCGTTCCCAACGCGCTTCCCGACTACAAGGCGGCGGGAGGTTCCGCCGATGCGCTGATGCAGGACCTGCACTGGCCGCTCGACTTGTGCCTGCTGGGTGTCGGCGCCGATGGGCATACCGCCTCGATCTTCCCCGGTCCGGACCTCGACGAAGCACTCGCCGGCCCGAAGGAGCGCCGCGCGCTGGGCGTCATGCCCGATCCGATGCCGGCCGACGCGCCGGTGCCCCGCGTCACCCTCAGCCTGGCCGCGATCACCACCGCGCGCGCGCTGATGATCGCCGTCACCGGCAAGGACAAGCGCAAGGTGATCGAGGCCGGGATCAAGCAAGGCAAGGCCTCGGCCCTTCCGATCGGGCGTGTCCTGGCGAGCACCGAATTGCCCGTCGACATTCACTGGGCGCCTTGAGGCCTCCGGTCGTCGGGTGCAAAGGCGGGCAGTATCGAGCGCCTGGCGCGAACCCGCGAAGAGAGCGGGTCGAGACGCGCGCGAAGGTGCAAGGGCGCTAACAAAGGACGATGGCCGGGCCGATAAGGCCCGCCTCGGCCTCATCCTGTTGCCGAGCCGAGCCTCTTCCACGAGGCTTCGGCCTTGCAATAGAGCGACCCACCTCATCTTCGCGCCGTTGCGCCTGCACGCGCGAAATACTTTCTCCTGAGTGTCTCGGCGTCTTCGCGTGGAATCAGGATGCAAGAACCTGAGCGTAGCCGGCATAGCCGACCGTAGCGCGCGCCGAACCGGCCGGCACATGCGCTACTAGGTCAGCGGACCAATCTTTCGGGGGAGGCCGGCGGGCGGGCGCTGTTGCCCCCTGGATTAAACGACCGGGGCCGAGCGGCGCAGCCGCTACGCCTCAGCGCCCCGTCCCGAATGAGAAAGCGCGCGGGATCGCTCTAGCGGGTGCCGGCCCTCAAACTGCTCGTCACGTGATCGGAGTTGGCGGACCGGCTCTCATCGGTTGCCGGATCGAGGCTTTCGCCCGCCAGCAGCTTGCGCAGGCGTTTGTGGATCAGGACGTTCTCGAGGATACGGCCAAGGATCCACAGCGCGAAGAAGATGCCCATGAAGACGTAGGCGGTGGTCATCGACGGCTTGCGCTTGCGCTTGCCGACTTCTTCGCCTTCCTTCTTCTTTTCCTTCTCGGGCTTGGCTGCGCCCAGGAATTCGTCGATCGGGTTCATCGGCACGTCTTCCGGCTTTACCCGGGAGCGCTTCTTTTCCGCTTCCTCCTTGGCCTTGGCGAGTTCGGGCGGATTGCGCCATGTATCGATCGCCACGCTGGCCTTGCCGACGGCGAAGAACAGGACCGGCGCCAGGAAGCAGGCGAGCAGCGCCCGGCTCATCATGTCGTAGCGAAGCGTGCCGTGGGAAATGCGCAAGGTCCCGTGGTCGAAGACCGACATCTTGTCCTGCGGCCGCTGGTCCTTCTTGGTGAAGGTCAGCGTGTCGCCGATGACCCGGTACGACGTGCCCTGTTCCTGGAACAGGGGATCAAGCCTGGCGAACGCGGCCGCCGGGGACTGGATCGGCTCGACCCTCATGCTGCCACGAACTCGCCAGATCCAGTCGATGCCGCGCAGGTTCACAGGTATTCCTTCCGAATGGCGCACGCGGTGTGCGGTCTCGTGCTCGATCGGGCGATGCCGCGACCGGCTATCCCAGCTCAGCTTGGCTTACTCGGCCGGAACTGCGGTGATCGGGCGACGGTCGGCGAACTTGGCCTTGATCAGCTTGTACGGCTCGGAGAAGGTGTAGTGCATCGTCTCCCAGATCGACATGCGGCGGCCGCCTTCCTGGCCCAGGAGCTCCGCCTCGCCATCGCGGCAGGTGCCGTGGAAGCGGTCGATGAAGATCCAGGTGCCCGAATAGTTGCTGCGCGTGCTGTCGTAATCCTGCGCGTGGTGGAGGCTGTGGTGCTCGGTCGTGTTGAAGATCTTGAACCACCAGCGAGGCGTGTTGAAGCGGATGTTGCAGTGCTGGTAGGTGCCGACCGCCAGGCCGAAGGCACCGGCCAGGAGCACCGCGCGCGGCAGGAAGTCGAACATGCCGCCGACGCCCAGGCCGATCAGGAAGATCTCGATCGGATTGCCGACGCTGCCCTTCTGGATGTTCAGCTGGGTCACGAAGTGGTGCGGCGCGTGGGTGACCCACAGCGGGTACCAGTTGTGCATGCCGCGATGCATCCAGTACTGGAAGTAGTCGCCGATGAACGAGATCAGGAAGGCCTGGAGCAGCAGCGGCATGCTCATGAACCAGGCGAACTTCGCCATGTCGAAGGTGTCCTGGAACCAGGCGATGATCGCGTCGTCGTTGATCGGCGCGAAGACCACCCGCACCACCATCATGCCCATGGCGACGTAGAAGGTATCGCAGGCGAGCTCCTTCCAGGTGTGCTGCCAGCTCTTGTGCCGCGGGCTGACCCATTCGAGCGCCAGCATGAAGAACTTGACGCCAAGCCCGATCCACAGCGTGACCGATGGCTTCACCCAGGCATCCGGCGCATAGTAGTAGAAGGCGACGATCGCGATGAGGAATGCCGGCTGGAAATGGGTAAAGAACGCCTGCTTGACCGGGCCGCCCTGAACACGGGGAAGGTTGTCGAGCCCCATCGTGACGGGGGCACTCACCATGTAGGACGGTCGTTCGGCTGCAATCGTGTCGCTCATCAACCCATCTCTCGATTACGTTGCTGCGGCCTCGGTCGGGGTAGGCGCTCCTTGTGCAAGCGGCGCGTGTCGCGCCGACCCGTTCGGGGCCGCCTTCGTCCTTCGGCTTTTCCGAGCTTACAATCTCGCAATCAGCCATGTCGGAGAAGCTGCACAAATCGGATGTGAGGCAGAGTCCCCGTCTATGACCCGCCCGGGAGACGGGTCACTGGATTGCTCAGAGCGCGCCCAACGGTTTGCGCCCGAAGGTATCGGAGTCGTGCCGAGAGTTCCTTGATCTCGACGTTGAGGATACGGTCGGTTTCCAAGTAGTCGATCGGGTGCACGCCGGGCGTGTCGCGACAAGGCGCCAGCAGCTGCTGCAAGTGCGCGGTGCTCTCGACACGGCAGCCTTGCGCGCCATAGCAGCGGGCGTTCTAGACAAAATCGCGATTGCCATAGGATAGGCCGAAGTCCGGCAAGCCCATGTTGGCCTGCTTCCACTGGATCATGCCTAGGCATTTGTCGTTCAGGATCGGGACCGTCAGGTTGAGGTCCAGGCGAACGGCGGCCGGAGCCGCTCGACGAAGTGATGCAGCTTGGCGAATCAAGCGCAAAGGAGCGGCGGCTCAGCCCGGCGTGCTGACTCGCTCGACTTCGGCTTCGACGAGGGCGATCATCTTTTGCGTGATATGCGGATTGGCAGGCAAACCGAATATACGCCGGTGATGAAGCGCTCCGCAGACGGTGAGAATGAGGTCGGCCAGCGCGAGCCGCTCGGCACCTTTCTCCGGATCGGGGATCCAGATCTGCGCGGCGCTGGCGATCCGATCGCGCAGGCTTTGGTTGGCCTGTTCAAGGATCACCGCGATCCGCGGATTGCGGGTTCCTTCCGACAAGATATGCGCCAGCACTTTGCGCATGTCCTCATCCATGGTGTTGCCGATAAACCCGCGCACCCACTGCGAAAGCCGATCGGCGTCGCCAGATGCCATGGCGTTGGCAAGCTGCGGATCGTCGAGCAGGTCGGCCAAGTCGCGCTCCACGATTGCGGCGATCAGGTCCTCCTTGCCCGCAAAGTCGCGATAGATCTGCCCGACCAGAACCTGCGACTCCCTGGCGATCTGAGCCATTCCGGTGCCATCGAAGCCATGCTGCGCAAACAAGGTGCGCGCCGCCGCGATGATACGTTCACGACGCACCTGCGCGGTGCGACGGCCGCCTGTGAGTGTGTGCAGGTTAGATGGATCAGGCATCTTTGCTCCCTTGACGCTCCGCCTTCTTCGCAGTAGCAGCATGTGAGTGAACGATCACTCACATTAAGTCAATCTGCGTCAAGCACCGGGATCTCGATGGCTCATCTAACACGCGCAGCACTTCTCGCTTCCTTCCTGCTCGCGGCGTGCGGGTCTGGCGAGAAGGAGCAAACCGCTCCACCCACTCCGGAAGTGGCTGTGGTGGAGGTGAAGGCGCGCCCCGCCACGCTGACTGTCACGCTGCCGGGCCGGACCGCGGCTTTCGAGACGTCGGAAGTGCGGCCGCAGGTGAACGGCCTGATCGTGGCGCGCCTGTTCCAGGAAGGCGATACCGTCGCCAAGGGGCAGCCGCTCTACCGCATCGATCCTCAGCCTTACGTGCAGCAGGTCGCCAGCGCGCGCGCCGCGTTGGCCCGCGCGCGTGCCTCGATCGCCTCCAGTGCTGCGCTACAGCGTCGGTACGGCGAGCTGGTGCGCATCAATGCCATCGCCCGGCAGGACTACGAGAACGCGATCACGTCGGCGCAGCAGGCGAGGGCCGATGTTTCGGCGCAGCAGGCGGCGGTCCGCAGCGCCGAAATCGATCTGGCGCGCACTACCGTGCGCGCGCCGATCTCGGGCCGCATCGGGCGCAGCGTGGTCACGACCGGCGGTCTGGCGACGGCCGGGCAGGGCGATGCCCTCGTCACCATCCAGCGCCTCGACCCGATCTTCGTCGATGTGCCGCAATCGAGCGCCGAGCTTCTGCGGCTGCGCCAGCAGATGCTCGCCGGCGCGCTGTCGCGCGGTGGCGATGCGGCGCGCGTGCGGCTGCGGCTGGAGGACGGCTCAATTTACCCGGTCGAGGGTCGGCTCCAGTTCGCGGACGTGAGCGTCGATCCGACCACCGGCACACAGACGATCCGGGCGGTGTTTCCCAATCCGCGCGCGTTGCTGCTGCCTGGCATGTACGTGCGCGCCGAACTCGTCGAGGGCGTGCAGGGCGATGCGCTGTTCGTCCCGCAACAGGCCGTCACCCGCAACGAGCGCGGCGAGCCCGTCGCGCTGGTGGTTGGACCCGACAACAAGGTGGCCCAGCGCGTGCTCAAGACCGATCGGGTGATCGGCAGCGACTGGCTGGTGACTTCCGGCCTGAAACCTGGCGACCGCGTCGTCATGGAAGGAGGCCAGGCGGCCCGGCCCGGGGCCACTGTGAAGCCGGTGCCTTTCCGGGCATCGGCGCCAGCTCGGCCCGCGTCGCCGGCCCAGGCCGGAGCGAAGTAACCCCACATGGCACGCTACTTCATTGATCGGCCCATCTTCGCATGGGTCATCGCCATCCTGTTGATGCTGGCGGGGATTCTCGCCATCCGCACGCTGCCCGTGGCCCAGTTCCCGGCCATCGCGTCACCGACCGTGACGATCAACGCCACCTATCCCGGCGCCGATGCCCAGACGCTGGAGAATACCACCACCCAGATCATCGAGCAGCAGCTCAAGGGCATCGACAACCTGCGCTATTTCGACAGCAGCTCCTCGTCGGCCGGCCAGGCGACGGTCACGCTGACGTTCGAACAGGGTACCGATCCCGACATCGCGCAAGTGCAGGTCCAGAACAAGCTGCAGGCGGCCACACCGCTGCTACCGCAGGAAGTGCAGCAGCAGGGCCTGCGCGTGGCCAAGTCTTCCGCCAGCTTCCTGCTGGTGGTCGGCCTCTATTCGGAAGACGGCACGCACGACGGCGCCGACCTTGCCGACATGGTCGCTTCCCGCCTGCTCGATCCGATCAGCCGCATCACCGGTGTGGGCGAGACCCAGGCGTTCGGCTCGCAATATGCCATGCGCGTCTGGGTCGATCCGATCAAGCTGAACAGCTACCAGCTCACCATCGCCGACGTCACGGCCGCCTTGCGCGAGCAGAACGCGCAGGTTTCCGCCGGCCAGCTGGGCGCGCAGCCCTCGCCGCGCGAGCAGATGCTGAACGCGACCGTCTCCGTGCAATCGCGGCTGCAGACGCCCGAGGAGTTCGGCGCCATCCGCCTCAAGAGCGACGCGAACGGCGCGATCGTGCGCCTTTCGGACGTGGCGCGGGTCGAGCTCGGGTCCGAGGTCTATGGCTTCGACCTCAAGTTCAACGGCAAGCCGGCGACCGGCTTTGGCATCAACCTGGCGCCTGGCGCAAACGCGCTCGACACCGTGGATGCGGTGAAGGAACGGGTCGCCGAACTCTCCAAGACCTTCCCGGGCGACGTGAAGGTCGTCTACCCTTACGACTCCACGCCGTTCGTGCGGCTGTCGGTCGAGCAGGTGATCCACACGCTGGTCGAAGCGGTGGTGCTGGTGTTCGTGGTCATGTTCGTCTTCCTGCAAAACTGGCGGGCGACGCTGATCCCGACGATCGCGGTGCCGGTCGTATTGCTGGGCACCTTCGCGGTGATGGCGCTGGCCGGGTACTCGATCAACACGCTCACCTTGTTCGGCATGGTGCTGGCGATCGGCCTGCTGGTCGATGACGCCATCGTCGTGGTGGAGAACGTCGAGCGCCTGATCACCACCGAGGGGCTCAGTCCCAAGAACGCCGCGCGCAAGTCCATGGACGAGATCAGCGGCGCGCTGATCGGCATCGGCCTGGTGCTTTCGGCGGTGTTCCTGCCGATGGCCTTCTTTGGCGGCTCGACCGGCGTCATCTATCGCCAGTTCTCGCTGACGATCGTCGCCGCCATGGTGCTCTCCGTGCTCGTCGCCCTGATCCTGACGCCGGCGCTGTGCGCCACGATCCTGAAGCCGCACGATCCCGAGAAGAAGCACGGCAACGGCCTTGCCGCGCGCTTCTTCCGCTGGTTCAACGATCGCTTCGATCGCGGTACGCAGGCTTACGAGCGCGGCGTGACGCGGACGGCGCGCAGCTGGAAGCGGTCCTTGCTCATCTACGCGGTGATCGTGGGCGGCATGGCTCTGCTGTTCTGGCGCCTGCCGACCGGCTTCCTGCCCGACGAGGACCAGGGTTCCATGTTCGTCGTCGTCCAGGGTCCTTCAGGCGCCACCGCGCCGCGCACCGAGCGCGCGCTGGAGTTCGTGCGCGAAGTGCTCAGCAAGGATCCCGCCGTCGAATCCGCCTTCACCCTGAACGGCTTCAGCTTCTCCGGACAGGGACAGAACGCGGGTATCGCCTTCGTCAAACTCAAGGACTGGGACAAGCGTAAGGGTGCCGACAACCGGGCGCAGGCCGTCGTGCAGCGCGCGAACAAGCAGTTTCCCGCGTTCAAGGATGCGACGATCTTCGCGTTGATCCCGCCGGCCGTGCAGGAACTGGGCGATGCGACCGGCTTCGATGCCCAGCTCGTCGACAACGAAGGCATCGGGCATGCGCGCCTGCTCGCGGCGCGCAATCAGCTGCTGGGTCTGGCCGCGCAGGACAAGCGCCTGGTGCAAGTGCGCCCGCTCAGCCTGGACGACGCTCCGCAGCTGAAGGTCAACGTCGATCAGGACAAGGCACGGGCCCTGGGGCTGAACCTGGGCGAGGCCAGCTCTACGATCGCGACCGCATGGGGTGGATCCTACGTCAACGACTTCATCGACCGGGGGCGCGTGAAGCGCGTCTACGTCCAGGCCGACGCGCCCTTCCGCCTGCAACCGGAGAACTTGAACGACTTCTACGTGCGCGGACAAAGCGGCCAGATGGCGCCCTATAGTGCCTTCAGCAATGTCGACTGGGCCCTGGCGCCGCTGCAGCTCACGCGTTTCAACGGCGCACCCTCCATGCAGATCCAGGGCGCCGCGGCCCCCGGCGTCAGCTCGGGACAGGCGTTGAAGATCATGAAAGAGCTGCATGGCAAGCTTCCCGCCGGCACCTCGCTGGAATGGGCGAGCCTCTCCTACGAAGAGCAGCTGTCGAGCGGGCAGGCGCCAATGCTCTATGCCTTGTCGCTGCTGATCGTGTTCCTCTGCCTCGCGGCGCTCTACGAGAGTTGGACGGTGCCGATCTCGGTCCTCCTGGTGGTGCCGCTCGGCGTGGTCGGTGCGCTCGCCGCCGCTGCGATCACCGGCCTCAACAACGACATCTACCTGCAGGTTGGCCTGATCACGACGATCGGCGTGTCCGCCAAGAACGCGATCCTGATCGTAGAGTTCGCCGAAGAGCGCGTGCTGGGCGGAATGAAGCCGTTCCAGGCCGCGATCGAGGCGGCGCGACTGCGCCTGCGGCCGATCCTGATGACCAGCCTTGCGTTCATCTTCGGCGTGCTGCCGCTGGCGATCTCGACCGGTGCCGGTGCGGGCGGCCAGAACGCGATCGGCCGCGCCGTGGTCGGCGGCATGCTGACGGCGACAGTTTTCGCGATTTTCCTGGTGCCGATGTTCTTCGTCGTCGTGCTTCGTCTCTTCGGCAAGGGTGGCGACAACAAGCCGGCCGTGAGCGACGAGCCCGAAGGCGAACCGGCGCAGCAGGGAGCCTGAGCCATGACTAGAACGCGTATCCTCCTGCTCGCCGCAACCACGATCCTGGGTGGGTGCAATCTGGCGCCCAAGTACGTCCGGCCGGTGGGCGCGGCGCCCGCGCAATTTCCGCAAGGCGGCGCCTACCCGGCCGCCCGCGCGGACGCACCGGCCGACGTCGCACTGGTCGGATGGCGGGACTTCTTCACCGACCCCAGGCTCGTCGCGGTGATCGAGACGGGCCTGGCCAACAATCGCGACCTGCGGATCGCCGCGGCCAACATCCTCCAGGCACGCGCGCAATACCGCGTGCAGCGCGCCGACCTGCTGCCGAACGTTACGGCCAACGGCAGTGCCACTTACACCAACAGTCCGCTCGGAGCAGGCGGGGGAGTGGGCGGCGGTACGGGTGTCGGCACAGGTGTCGGCGTCGGCGCCGGGGGCGGTGCGACATCGACGGACTTCGCGATCTACTCGGCCAATGTCGGCTTCTCGTCGTTCGAACTCGACCTGTTCGGCCGCCTGCGCAATCTCAGCCGTGCCGCGCAGGAGCAGTACTTCGCCAGCGAGGAAGCGGCGCGCACCGCTCGCATCAGCCTGATCGCGGAGATCGGCACTGCCTGGGCGACGATGGCGTCCGATCAGGAGCAGCTGCGCATCGCGCGCGAGACGCTCAAGACCTTCGAGCAGACGCTGGAGCTGACGCGCGCGCAGTTCCGCATCGGCGTCGCCTCGGAACTCGAAAGCCGCCAGGCGGAGACCAACTACGAAGGCGCGCGCAACGATGTCGCCACGCTCACGACCCGGATCGCGCAGGATCAGAACGCGCTCAACCTGCTGGTCGGCACCACGGTGCCGGCGGAGCAATTACCGGATGCACTCGGGGGCGAGGACCTCACTCGCGACTCGCTGCCGTCCGACTTGTCGTCAACGGTGCTGCTCAAGCGTCCCGACGTTCTGCAGGCCGAGCACCAGCTGATTGCCGAGAACGCCAACATCGGCGCGGCCCGCGCCGCGTTCTTCCCGCAGATCTCCCTGACCGGTACGCTGGGTACGATCGGAACGGCGCTTGGCGGCCTGTTCAGCTCGGGCAGCTATACCTACACCGGCTCTCCCGCGATCGGACTTCCCATTTTCGATGGCGGACGCAACCGGGCGAACCTCGATTACGCGCGTGCGTCGCAGCAGGTAGCCGTGGCTACGTACGAGCGCACGATCCAGACTGCGTTTCGCGAGGTGGCCGATGCGCTGGCGCAGCGCGGGACGATCGTCGAGCAAGTCGGCGCGCAGACCCGCCGGGCCGAAGCCGCGCGAGTCGCGGCTCGTTTGTCGGACGCGCGCTATCGCGCAGGGGTGGACAGCTTCCTGACCTCGCTGGACGCTCAACGCACTTCGTATGCCGCACAGCAACAGCTCGCGACCACGCGTCTGGCGCGCATCAACAATTTGATCGAGCTCTATCGGTCGCTCGGAGGTGGCTTGCAGTAAGTCCGGCGTCTCGATCGCGACAGATTCTTACACCCTTGCGCGTTTGCGCATTTGGCATACACTCCCAACAAAATAGGAGAGATGCCATGCGTAACCTTGATGTCCTTAGTGCCGACTCAATTGATAGCGGCGACAAGAGCCTCGTGATCCTGCAGACGCTGCTGTGCCTGCTGCGTGAGAAGAACCTTCTCAGCCGCGCCGACATCGAAGAACTGTGCGATCGTGTGGCCGCGCGCGCGACGGAAGCCGACAAGGGCCCGCTGCCATGCTGTGCGGACAGTGCCGTCGCGGCAGCAGCCGAAATGTCGAAGATCGGCAGTTTCATCGGATCGTATTACGGCGGCAAGCACCGGCGGAACTGAGCTTAAAACGCTTCAAGCCGTAGCGAGCCTTCGGGTCGCCCGAGCCGCGAACGGGCATGACGACAATCGCGTAGACCGGGCGGATGCGGTCAGGCGGCAGCATGGGGCGTGCACCCTGCGTCGCGCCTGGGACATGATCTCGAGCGTCGGGCCATGAGAAGCCTCGGCATCGATCACATCAGCGTTTTCGCCTTGCCGCCCGTGGCGTTCGTGGAGCTGGCGGCCGAGCTGGGCTGCGACAGCATCAGCCTTGGTCTTGGCAGCGCGAGGTACAATCCCGAGGGCTACCCCTCCTTCTCGATTCGCGACGATCTGCAGCTGCGCCGTGAGCTGAGGGCGGCGCTGCAGGCGAACGGAGTACACCTGGCACTGGGCGACAGTCTCCCCGTCATGCCGGGACAGGACGGCCTGGACGAGTGGCGCGCGACCCTCGACATGTTGGGCGAGCTGGGGGCCAGGCGGGTCGGTTCTGTCAGCTTCGAGCCGGACTTTGCTCGCAATGTCGACCAGTACGGCCGCCTTGCCGAACTCTGCCGCGCATACGCGATCGTGCCGTTGATCGAGTTCGTGCCGATCTTCGCCATCGCCGACCTGCCGACTGCGCTGGCGGTGATCGAGCAGGTCGGGGCATCGGACTTGGGCCTCATCATCGATACCATGCAATGCGGGCGCACCGGGGTCGCGCCGACGGACTTGCAGGCGATTGCGCCCGATCGGATCGGCTATGTCCAGCTGTGCGACGTGCCGCTGGCCTGCGCGCCGGACTACATGGACGAGGCGATGTACGAGCGTCTGGCGCCGGGGGACGGCGAGCTGCCCTTGCGCGATTATCTGGCGGCGCTGCCTCGGCACGCGCCGCTCAGCCTGGAGATCCCGCAACGCTCGCGCGCCCAGGCAGGAGAGGGGCCGCGCGAGCGCCTGGCCCATTGCGTTTCCCGGGCGCGCAGCTTGCTGCACTCGCTCCCTTAGTAGAGCGCCCGGCGCACTCACGCCATGGTGACATGCACCTTGGTTTCCTCGTTGGGCCCACGCAGCATGGTCATCGTCTCAGGCAGGGCCGCGAGCGGGACGGTGCTGGTGATGATCGCCTTGGGATCGACGTGGCCCTTGTCCATCTGGTCGGCGATGGTGAGGAATTCCGCCATCGAGTAGCCGACGAGGAACTGCACGCTTACGCACTTGTACGAGGCGATCGCGGGTATGACCGGGTCGGGCGAAGTGCAGAACCCCAACGACACGACACGCCCGAACGGCCCTGCGTGCATGATCGCCTTGCCCAGCATGCCTTGCGCGCCGACGCATTCGAGCACGACCTCCGGCGGTCCGCCAAGTGTTTCCGCGACCTCGCCGACTTCGTTCTCACCGTAGGGGATGAAGCGGTCCGCGCCCATCTGCAACGCCAGTTCGGCTCGCCTCGCCGAGCGCGACAGGACAACGATCCTCCCAGCTCCGAGCCGCCTTGCCCAGTAGACGGCGTAGAGCGCGACGGTGCCGCCGCCCAGCACGACCACTCGGTCCCCAGGCTGGATGCGCGCGTGCTTCACCCCGTAGAGGCTGATCGCCATCGGCTCGATCAAGGCGCCGTCGGCAAGCGAAAGAACGGCTGGTAACCTGGTCGCCACCGAGACAGGCACGCGGGCATACTGCGCGAAGCCATGGTCCGCCCTGCCGGGACTTGCCCGGCACAGCACGTTGTTCTGGTGCGCGCAGCCGGGGCACTCTCCGCAGGCGGTCGAGGGCAGGACGGCGATGCGGTCACCGACCGCGAGCGAAGACACGCCCGAACCCAGCGCCACGACTTCGCCGGCGTATTCGTGGCCGAACTGCACGCCACTGCCGAAGTCCCAGGCGCCGCCCCTGGTCATCGCCAGATCGGTGCCGCAGATGCCGCAGCGGTCGACCTTGATCAGCACCTCGCCCGCAGCCGGTTCGGGGTCGGGCAGGGTCTCGATGATCACGGGGCGTCCTTCGCCCGGGTAGATCGCCGCCTTCACGTGCCTTTCTCCAGCAAGTCGTAGCGCTCGATGTAAGCGCGAAAGGGCTCGCGCGCCTCTTCCGGGGTCATCGCGTAGTCGGCGATCGCATATCGGTGCGTGCCGTGGGCAAGTTCCGGCTTCTCCTCGATGCGCTGGAGAAGCGCGGGCCTCAGCGTGTCGGGAATGTCCATGCCGATGAAGGCGTAGATGCTCTCGATCACGGCCATGGGGTCGGCGTGGAAATCGGCGTGGACGACGTCGAGCACCTTGCCGGGATGCTGCTCACGCACCCGCTCCGCCTTGGCGACGGCCTTGGCCCATTTGGCCGTCTCGCGCCGCATCATGATCGCGCCGCGCTGCTCGGCCCGGCCTTCCTCCATCACCGGGTGCAACTGCATCAGCAGCGACACCAGCGAAGTCACGGCCTTCGCGGGATCGCGATGAGTCTGGATGACCTTGGCGTCAGGGAAGACCGCGAACAGCAAATCCAGGTTCTCGATGTGCCCGGGGTTCTTGAGCAGCCAGCGTTTGCCCGGATCGTTGCTGCCGATCAGCTGGATGCACCGGTGCAAGTGCTTGTAAGCCTCCGCCTCGCTTTGCGCCTGCCACCACGCGTCGTACGTCGGTGCCGACCACGCGCTGCACCACAGGTTCGAAACAAATGACTGGCGCATCAGCATGCAATCCTCGTGCACTTCCTCCGCAGCGCGATGGTGCGCCGCGCGACGCCCTGGCGCCGCGGCATACTGGGCTTCGAGCTGCGCCTCCGTCTTGCGGAACTGCGGGTGGTGCGGCCAGGTTTCGAGCGGCGGCCGGGGCATCGGTGAGTCCAGCAGCCAGGTCTGCAAGCCCTGGAAGCGCTCGTCGATGGCCAGCAGCCGGTGCAGGGCGGTGGTGCCGGTTCGCGGCACGCCGGTGATGATCACGGGGCTGAGAATCGGTCGCGCATCGAAGCCGGGCGTCGCCTTCATCGACTTGACCGCTTCGTTTCGGCCGCGCAGCACGTCGACGACGATGCTCCAGGCCATCGCGCGTCCGCCTTCGCTGAAGCGGGGATCATAGTCCATCGACTGAAGCAGGACCTTCAGCCCGGGCAGATAATCGCCGGACCCGAAATCGTCCGCACCCGTCTGTGCGATCACCAGTTCATGCGCATGGTCCAAGGCGTCGCGGAACGTCGGCGGAGGCGTGTAGCCGAGCCGCATTCAGGCAGTTCCAACATGCGCGAGATCGGCTTCCCAGTCCTTCATTCCCGGCTCTTCCTGTCGGCACGCGCGTCTCACCGACGAGCGTTCGCCGTGAGGCACTGGCGTATCACTTGCGACAGTGGAGCGGAAGATAGATAGTAGGCGCTATCTTCTTGTTGAGTGCGATCACGCGTGTGTGACAGGGACTAGGGTGCGCGATGCGCGCGCCTCAGCGAATGACGAGCGGGTGATACCCTTGTGGAGCGACCTTGTGCGTGTCGCGATACGACGGCGGGCGGCGATCGCCTTCGTCGAGGATGCCGTACTTGGCGCCGGCCTCCGCCCCGATCACCGTCTCCCCGTTGAGCTCTTGCAGATGCGGATCGTTGTAGAGGCCCCAGACGACATGCCCGGTGTATTCGGGCGTCTCGATCTGGTCGCGCAAGTAGCCATATTTGCCGGGATCCGCCTCGATCATGGCGAGCAGGCGGTCGGTCGCCAATGCGCCCATCCAGATCGAGAGCGCCACGACATCGACGCCCGCATCGCGGAAATCGACCGCCATGTCGAAGGCCAGCTTGTCCAGCCCGGCCTTGTGCGCGCCATAGGCCGGGCCCATCGAGTAATGCGCCGCGCCCGAAGCGGAGGTGAACACGATCAGGCCGTGGTTCTGCGCCACCATGACGGATGCGGCGAGCCAGCTTGCCACGTAGCTGCTGCGCAAGCCGACATCGATCATGTCGCCGAGCTTGAGCGGCTTTTCCCAGAAGTTGCCGGGCATGCTCAACTCGTCGTAGACTGCGGCGGCATTGTTGACGAGAATGTCGATCCGGCCCTGCTCGGCCTGAACCTGATCGAACAGCGCCTTGACCTGCGCGTCGTCGGCATGGTCGCAGCGGACGGCGATGCCGGTTCCCCCGGCAGCAGTGACCGCCTGGGCCGTCTCGTAGATGGTGCCGGGCAGGGCATGGTCGCCGATCTTCTCCGATCGCCCGGTCACATAGACGGTGCAGCCATGGCTACCCAAGGCCAGCGCGATCCCGCGACCGGCTCCGCGGCTGGCGCCCGTGACGATCGCGACTGGAGCCTTGCCCGACATATTCTCTCCCCTTCTTCCGACCCGATCTTCTCGGCCTTGCCTGCCGCTACCGGTTTCCTGAGCACCTGCTTAGCGCCTTGTGGCGTTCGTGTGCAACACACCGGAGCGATCTTGGAAACGAGAGCGCTGCGCCGATCCATCCGATACGGGCTCGGCGCACATTCTTACGGCGTGACCGAAACGCGTGGCTTGCCCGCTCTGCCGTCCACGCTCATGTCTGCACCCAGATTGCGCCCGCGGCGGCAGCAAGAGCACGCAGGAGAGTGACATGGCGGAAATGGACTTCGATCTGGGGGAGATGGCGGAGACCATTCGCGCCACCACCCGGCGCTTCGCGCTCGACCGGATCGAGCCGATCGCGGCGCGGGTGGATGCGCAAGACGCGTTCCCGCGCGAGTTGTGGCCGCAGATGGGCGAGCTCGGCCTTCATGGAATCACCGTCGAGGAAGCGGACGGCGGTCTGGGCCTGGGCTACCTGGAGCACCTGATCGCCTGCGAGGAGATCAGCCGCTGCTCCGCTTCGGTCGGGCTCAGCTATGGGGCGCACTCCAACTTGTGCGTCAACCAGATCCGGCGGTGGGGAAACTCCGAACAGAAGGCGAAGTACCTGCCCAGGCTGATCTCCGGCGAGCATGTCGGCAGCCTGGCGATGTCCGAGGCGGGCGCGGGGTCGGACGTCGTGTCGATGAAGCTGCGCGCCGACAAGGTGGAGGGCGGCTATCGGCTGAATGGCACCAAGTTCTGGATCACCAATGCCGCCTATGCCGACACCCTGGTGGTCTATGCCAAGACGATGCCCGATGCTGGATCGAAGGGCATAACCGCGTTCCTGATCGAGAAGGACTTTCCCGGTTTCTCCATCGGGCAGAAGATCGACAAGGTCGGCATGCGCGGCTCGCCGACCGCCGAACTGGTGTTCGACGACTGCTTCGTGCCAGACGCGCAAGTGATGGGTCCGCTGAACGGCGGGGTCAAAGTGCTGATGTCGGGTCTCGATTACGAGCGCGTCGTGCTCTCGGGCATCCAGCTGGGGATCATGCAGGCCTGCCTGGATGTCGTGCTGCCCTATGTGCGCGAGCGCAAGCAGTTCGGCCGGCCGATCGGCGAGTTCCAGCTGATGCAAGCCAAAGTCGCTGACATGTACGTCGCGCTGAACTCGTCACGCGCCTATGTGTACGCGGTGGCCAAGGCCTGCGATGCGGGACGCACCACGCGCTTCGATGCGGCGGGCTGCATCCTGCTGGCATCCGAGAATGCGGTGAAGGTGGCTGGCGAGGCGATCCAGGCGCTGGGCGGCGCCGGCTACACCAGGGACTGGCCGGTCGAGCGCTATTGGCGTGACGCCAAGCTGCTCGATATCGGCGCGGGCACCAACGAAGTGCGGCGCATGCTGATCGGCAGGGAGCTGATCGGACATGACGCTCCCAAGGCACAATAACTCCGACAGTTGCAAAAAGCGAACGGGCGCCTCCGTTCTTCGCACTTGCAGCAAAGGTCGGGCCCGGCCAGAGAGGTGAGGCCTTTCAGGCATCCTCTCCCAAACTTTCATAGGGTCGGTCTTCGGATCGACCCTTTCTTTTTGTGCCATTCAGTCGATGCAAAAACCGGACATGCTGGCGCGCTGGCTACTGTTCGGCCTCGTCCACCCCGACCGCCGCTTGCGGCCCTTGCCCTGCGTGGATTGCCCATCCCGCATGCGTCGGTTACCCCGCTGCTAACCGCGCAAGGAACCCTGCGATGACCGAGACTGCAGATCCCGAACTCTACTACCTGGAATATTACGAGGAGTTCCTCGCCAAAGTGCGGCTGCTCTCCCGCAAGATCCGGGAGAGCGCGTGGGCGCCCGAGTTCGTGATCGGGGTCGGCCGCGGCGGCCTGGTGCCGGCCGTCTACGTCTCGCACCAGCTCGACCTGCCAATGCTCTCGATCGACCATTCCTCGCGCGTGCCGGGCTTTGCCGACGAACTGCTCGCCAAGATCGCCACCATGAGCGCGCAAGGCGCGCGGCTGCTGTTCGTCGATGACATCAACGACAGCGGCAGCACCATCACCTACATCCGCGACCTGCTCGTCGGCAACGGCTGCGCGGCCGAGAACCTGCGCTTCGCGGTGTTGATCAGCAACTCGGGCTCACGCGCTCGAGTCGATTACTGGACCGACGCGATCGACCGGAACGAAGACAAGCGCTGGTTCGTCTTTCCATGGGAGTCGGTCAGCTCGAAGGAAGTCCTGCTGCACGAAGCACACGCGGTTCCCGAGCGCCTCACCTGACACGCCCCGGAGGGTTGCCCCAGTCGCTTGTCTCCGAGCGTTGCCCTTCGGGCCCGGTGAACCTCACGGCAGCCGGCGCGTTAGGGCCATGTTGCGCAATACGAGGCAGATCCCATGGCCGACGAAGACGAGACCGTTCACTATAGCGGAACGGAAGGCGGCTGGGGATCGATGCGCGGCATCGTCGAGACTGCGCTGCGCGAGCGGCCCACGCCCGGTGCGCTCGATACCCTGCGGCGGCAGAACAAGGTCAAGGGCTTCATGTGCGTCTCGTGCGCGTGGGGTAAGCCGGCCAAGCCCCACGCCTTCGAGTTCTGCGAGAATGGCGCCAAGGCCACCTTGTGGGAACTGACCACCCGGCGCTGCACTCCGGATTTCTTCGCCAGGCACACCGTGTCCGAACTGAAGGGCTGGAAGGACTACGACCTGGAGCAGACGGGGCGGTTGACGCATCCCCTGCGCTACGATCCCACCACCGACAAGTACGTGCCGTGTTCGTGGGATGAGGCGTTCGCTGCCATCGGCGCGGAGCTCAAGGCTATCGATCCAGGCGCCGCCGTGTTCTACGCCTCGGGGCGCGCAAGTCTGGAGACGAGCTACCTCTACGCGCTGTTCGCCCGGCTCTACGGGCACAACAACCTGCCCGACAGCTCCAACATGTGCCACGAGACGACCTCGGTCGCGCTCAAGAAGGTGATCGGCTCGCCGGTGGGCACATGCGTGCTCGAAGATTTCGAGCATTGCGATTCCATCTTCTTCTTCGGCCAGAACCCCGGCACCAACAGTCCGCGGCTGCTCCATCCGTTGCAGGAAGCGGTGAAGCGCGGCTGCCGCATCGTCACCTTCAATCCCATTCGCGAGAAGGGGCTGGAGCTGTTCAAGAATCCGCAGAGCCCGGTCGAGATGCTGACGCCCCAGGCGACGCAGATCTCCACGCTCTACCTGCAGGTGAAGGCGGGCGGCGACATCGCCGCGATCACAGGCATGATCAAGTACGTGCTCGCTGCCGAGGAGGCCAAGTGGGCGGCCGAGAAGCAGCACGTACTCGACGTGGATTTCATCGCGCAGCACACCATCGGGTTCGACGAGATCAAGGCCCACGCCGACGCGACCAGCTGGGCCGACATCGAGCGCGAGAGCGGCCTTGCCCGCACCGACATCGAGGAAGCGGCGCAGATCTACGTCGAGTCCAAGGCCTCGATCTGCATGTACGGCATGGGCCTGACGCAGCAGGTGCATGGCTTCCACAACCTGGCGACGCTGACCAACCTGTGGCTGCTGAAGGGCAACGTCGGGCGCGAAGGCGCGGGCATCTCGCCGGTGCGCGGGCACTCCAACGTGCAGGGCCAGCGCACGGTCGGCATCTCGGAGAAGCCCGAGCTGGTGCCACTCGATAAGCTGGCCGAGCAGTTCGGGTTCGAGCCCCCGCGCGAGGAGGGCATGAACACTGTCGCCGCCTGTCAGAAGATCCTGTCCGGCGAAGTGAAGGCGTTCATCGGGTTGGGAGGCAACTTCATTCGCGCCATTCCGGAGCGCGAGGCGATGGAGCAGGCCTGGACCAAGCTGCGCCTGACCGTGCAGATCGCCACCAAGCTCAATCGCAGTCATCTGATCAACGGTCAGGTCGCCTACCTGCTGCCGTGCCTCGGCCGCTCGGAGACGGATGACCAGGCGAGCGGCGAACAGGCCGTGACGATGGAGGACTCGCTCTCGTGCATCCACGGGTCGCTGGGCAAGAACACGCCCGCGTCCAGGCACCTGAAGTCCGAAGTGGCGATCGTTGCGGGAATGGCCAAGGCGACGCTGGCGCCCAATCCGCGAGTCACCTGGGACGAGTGGGTCGCCGATTACGCCACAATCCGAGACGCCATCGCCGAGACTTATCCGGAGATGTTCCACGATTTCAACGAGCGCGTGTTCACACCGGGCGGCTTCTACAAGGGCAATGCCGCGCGCGAGCGGATCTGGAAGACCGAAAGCGGCAAGGCGCAGTTCACCGTACCCAACGGGCTGCGCTCCGTCGGCTTCGCGGATTCGCCCGGCCTCTTCCGGCTGATCACCTTGCGCTCCAACGACCAGTTCAACACCACGATATACGGCTACTCGGATCGCCTGCGCGGGATCGAGGGCACACGCGACGTGGTCCTGATGAACCCGGAGGACATCGCGGCGGCAGGTCTGGTGAATGGGCAGGTCGTCGGCCTCGTGACCGATGCGGGAGACGCGGTGCACAGGCAGGTGGATGGCCTCACCGTCACGCCGTTCCTGCTGCCGCGCGGCTGCATCGCGGGATACTATCCGGAGCTGAACCCGCTGGTCCCGGTCTGGTACCATGACGAGGAGTCGAAGACTCCTGCGGCAAAGGGCGTGCCGGTGCGTGTGGTCGGGGCTCTCGCGCCGTAAAGGTTGTTCGCGTGCCGTTTGGCGCGACTGGAGCTTGAGCATGCGACTGTGCTGTCTGGGCGATATCGCTTCTAACGCTCCACCATCGTCGCCCCCGCGAAGGCGGGGGCCCCGCTTGTTATCCAAGCACGATCTAGAAGCCAGAAAGCGGGCCCCCCGCCTTCGCGGGGGCGACGATGACATTTTTGAGTGTGGCTCTTGATCCAAGGCCCAGGGGAGTGCAGCCGCTGCCCGGATCGCCCCATCGGGCAGAAAAGCCAGCCTGCGCGGCACCTTGCGAGTTGTCGCGAGTTGTCGCAGGCATGTTCAACGCTTCAGGGTACAGCACCGGCCGCCACCGGCTCGGCTTCGTCAACGAAGGCCTGGAGCGGGCTTGGCAGCGCGGCTGGTTCTCTCGCCCCAGCCTGGAGCCTCAGGCTCTGCTCGCGGCGGCTCGGCAGACGAGCGGACTTCACGATTTCGGCCAGGAGGATGGCTGGCGCGACCGTCTCGATCGACTGAGCACCGCGTTGCATGACGAGGCGGCGCTGACGCCGCTCGGCACCACCATCGCCTATGGGCAGCTTGTCGCAGCGCTCGCCGGTCGGCTGCGCGCGGCGGCCTTGTGGCAGCGGCGTCCGGAGATCGCCGAAGTGCCTCTGCGCGCGCCGATCATCGTTGTCGGGCAGATGCGCTCGGGCAGCACGCGGATGCAGCGCTTGCTCGCCTGCGATCGGCGTTTTGCCTACACGCGCTTTTTCGAAAGCTGGAACCCACTCCCGCGCTGGCACTGGCTGCCGATCGACGACCGGCGCCTGCGCGGCTGGCTGGCGTTGCGGGTGGCACACTGGCTCAACCCCAAGTTCGGCGTCATCCATCCCGTCCGCCCACATCAGGCAGACGAGGAGATCGGATTGCACAACGTCGCGCTTTATGGCGCCGCGTTCGAAGCGCAATGGCGTATCCCCAGCTTCGCGCGCCATGCCGAGGCGCTGGACAGCCGGCCGATCTATGCCGAGTTCCGCCAGCATCTGCAGACGATCAAGTGGCTGCGCCGTGACACACAGGACCGCCCCTGGATCCTCAAGTTGCCGCAGTTCAGCCAGGATCTCGATGCGGTGCTGCACACGTTCCCCGACGCTCGGATCGTCGTACTGGACCGCGCGCCGCACGAGGTTGTCGGCTCCTCCGCCTCGCTGGTGCACAACCAGATGATCGTGCAGTCGCATCAGGTCGATTGCCACTGGATCGGCCGTGAGTGGTTGCGCAAGGTTGCGCTGCGCGCCGAGCGGACGGCCTCTGCACGCGAGCATCATGGCGTACCGTCCGTCGATGTCGCCTTTCGCGACATGCATGACGATTGGCGGCGCGAGATGCGCAGGGTCTACGCCATGCTGCAGATGCCGTTCACACCCGAGGCGGAGCGGGCCATGGCGAAGTTCATGGCCCGGCGTGGGCACCGCAAGCTGCAGCGCCACCTCTACGACATCGCCGACTACGGCCTCACCAAAGAGCAGATCGCCGCCACGCTGCGGCCTAAGGCAAGCGTGCTCGCCGCCGCTTAGCTTTGGTGAGGGGCTCGTGCGTTCTTGGGCTTCGCGCGCCCCTCTCCCAGCTCTCATCGGGAAGAGGGGAAGCGCGATTACGCGGGCTGCAGCTTCAGCTTGAGGCTGGATAGGCCGCGGATGATGAAGCTGGGTTCGTAGTCCAGCTCAACCTCGCCGTCCGGTCCCAGGTGCTCGTCGCTCAGCGAGATGTCGCTGGTCTTCTCGAAGAAGCGCTCGAAGATGACTCTCACCTCCACGCGCGCGAGCGGTGCGCCAAGGCACGTGTGGGCGCCACGGCCGAAGCCAAGGTGTTCCTGGATCTTGCGCCGCCCGATCTCGAACTCGGTCGGGTTCGCCCAGCGGGCCGGATCGCGGTTGGCGGCGGCGAGGCCCACGAACACGCGGTCGCCCGGCACCAGCTGATAGTCGCCGATCCTGACCGCCTTTTTGACCAGGCGGAACGTCGCCTTGGTCGAGCCTTCGAGGCGCAGCGTCTCCTCCAGGAACGCGGCGATCTGCTTGGGATCGGTGCGCAGGCGCGACTGCAGGGCCTTGTCGCGCGCGACCCGCTGCATGGCATTGCCCAGCAGCTTGGCACTGGTGTCCTGTCCCGCGGCAAAGAGGAACATGGCGGACTTGACCACTTCCAATGCCTCGGGCTGGGTGCCGTCCGGGAAGTTGGCGTTGGCGAGCATGCTCAGCACGTCCTCGCGCGGGCTTGCGCGGCGCTCTGCAACGTACTGCATGAAGAACTGCGCCATGAACATCAGGGGATGGCTCTCGCGTGCGTAGCCATCGTCGTCCAGGCTGCCGGGAGGCGGGCCGGCATCGATCACCGCGCGGAACTTCTCGCGATCCTCCTCGGGTACCCCGAGCAGGTCGGCGATGACCAGCGTGACGTAAGGCGTCGCGATCTCGCTGATCAGCTCGCAGCCTCCGCGCGCGACGGCATCGTCGACGAGCTCGCCGGCGAAGGTCCACATGTACTCCTCGTTGGCACGCAGGCGCGAGGGCACGAACAGCCGGTTGAGCAGCGACCGGGCGTTGGCATGCTGCTCGCCATCGTAGCTGACCATCAGTTCCGACATCGTGTTGGGATCACGATGCGCGGCGATCTGGTCCGACAAGTCCTCGCCCTCGGGCACGAACGGCAGCGGCGCCAACGGGCCGAGCTGCGTCTGGAAGGAGGAAAAATGCTCGGTGTCGAGGAGGATGTCCACCGACTCCTGGAACCCGGTCACGAACACGACTCCGTTGGGCGCGCGGTGGATCGGTCCTTCGCCGCGCAGCGCTTCGAAGTAGGCGTAGGGATCCACCAGCAGCGAGTGATCGGTGAAGTAGTTGCGTTCGGCCAACGGTAGTTCGGCTGCAGTTGCCATGGATCGCTCTCCGGAGTTCCGCCTCTCGATGGGGCGTTGATGATACACGGTGGATCATAAGTCGATGCGCGTGCCTGTCAATGCTTGCGCACGCAAGGCGTCTCTGCTGCCCCGGCGATGAAAGCCGGCGTGCAGCTTGTGTCCAGGTTGCACGTTGCCAGATGGTGCGAACCGACATGAGGAAGCGAAGATGAGCCAGGACACAGGCATGACCGACACGTCCAACGATCGCATGAACGAGGCCATGAGCCGCATTGTCGAACTCGAAGCCGAACTCGAAGCGGCGGGCGATGCAACCACCGACACCGACGCGCTGGCGGACCTGAAGGCAATCCTTCACGACTGGGTGGAATCGGTCACGGCCGTGGTCGCGACGCCGGGTGTCGGGCGGGTCGTCCTCATCCACGCCAATGGTCGGGAATCGCGCATCGCATCGCCCGACCTGCCGATGTTGTTGTCCAAGCCTGCGAAGTTCGCGACCGGCTCCTTAGACTGACAAGCTGGCGCGCACCCGACCGGGCTAGGCTGAATTAGGCTCCAGATTTTTAATGCCGCATTTTCCGAGCCGTTGACCGTGAACGGGCAACTTGAAGATGCTCTAGTGCTGCCGGATCACGCCCAGGAAGGCGTCGCCGTAAGCGTCCAGCTTGCGCCCGCCGACGCCCGAAATGCGACCGAGTTCGCTTAGCGACGATGGGCGTACGGACGCCATTTCACGCAAGGTGGCGTCGTGGAAGATGACATACGGGGGCACGCCCTGGCTCTGCGCCAGCTCGCGTCGCAGATCGCGCAGCGCGTCGAACAGCGGATCGCCGATCGGGTTGGGCGCGCTGCCCTCGCGCTGCTTGCGCCTGCGGTCGCCCTTCGACTTGGCCGGGGGCACGACGATCTCGACCGCCGCCTCGCCTTTCAGGATTTCGCGCGCGTTGCCGCCCAGTGCCAGGCCGCCGTGCTCCGTCGGTACCAGCGAGCCGCGGGCCTGCAGGGCACGGGCGATCGGCTTGAGCAGCGGCGCTTCTTCCGAGCCGACAATGCCGAAGACCGACAGTTGATCGTGCCCACGCTGGAGCACGCGATCGTCGCTCTGCCCCGTTAGTACCTTCTCCAGGTGACCCAGGCCGAAACTCTGCCCGGTGCGGAACACGGCCGACAGCAGCTTGCGCGCCAGCTGGGTCAGGTCGGTGACGCCGGCCGGCTCCAGGCAGTTGTCGCAGTTGCCGCAAGTCTGTGGCGGGTCTTCGCCGAAGTGGCGCAAGAGGATGGCGCGGCGGCACTGCGCCGTCTCTACCAGCGCGGCCAGCGCGTCCAGGCGCTGGCGTTCCGAGGCGCGGCGATGCTCCTCCACTTCGGACAGCCGCTGGCGCGCGCGCGCGAAGTCCTCCGCGCCCCACAGCATCACGGCGACGGACGGGTCGCCGTCGCGTCCGGCGCGGCCGGTCTCCTGGTAGTAGGCCTCGATCGACTTGGGGATGCCGGCATGGGCGACGAAGCGCACGTCGGGCTTGTCGATGCCCATGCCGAAGGCGACCGTCGCCACCATCACCATGTCCTCCGAGGCGACGAACGCCGCCTGGTTGCGCGCGCGGACAGCGGGATCGAGGCCGGCATGGTAGGGCAGCACGCGCCGACCGCCGGCGCTCAGCTGCTCGGCCAGCTGCTCGACGCGAGCGCGCGTCGGGGCATAGATGATGCCCGGGCCCGAGTGCTCGTCGAGCAGGGACTTCAACTGACGCTGCAGGCTGTCGCGCGGCCGAATGGCGTAGCGGATGTTCGGCCGGTCGAACCCGGCGACGATCAGCCCGTCATCCGGAATACCCAGCTGCGCCAGGATGTCCGCGCGGGTGTGCGCGTCGGCAGTGGCGGTGAGGGCGAGGCGTGGCACTTGCGGGAAGCTGTCGAGCAAGGGGCGCAGCAGGCGGTAATCGGGGCGGAAATCGTGGCCCCACTCCGAGACGCAGTGCGCCTCGTCGATGGCGAACAGCGAGACGCGCGCACGGCTGAGCAGGTCGCGGAAGTGCGACTGGCTGGCACGCTCGGGCGCGACGTAGAGCAAATCGAGCTCGCCGTTGCGGAAGCGCTCGATTGTCACTTCGCGGTCGCTGTCGGCGCTGGTGAGCGTCGCGGCGCGGATGCCGTTCGCCGTCGCGCTGCGCAGCTGGTCGTGCATCAGCGCGATCAGCGGCGAGACGACCACGCACGTGCCCTCCAGCATGACCGCGGGCAACTGATAGGTCAGCGACTTGCCGGCGCCCGTGGGCATCACCGCCAGGGTCGAGCGTCCGTCCAGCACACGTGCCACCACCTGCTCCTGCACGCCCCGGAAGGCGGGAAAGCCGAACGTGTCGTGGAGGGCGGTTAGAGCTTGCGGCGGAGCAGTTTCGAGCATTGCCGCCCCTATGGCAGATCGGGTCGGGACGTGGGAGGGGCTTGCTGCGGTCTGAGGAGGAGAGGTGTCTGGCGGCGGTCTACCCGAAGCCCGCTCCGCCCTGGCCCGCCTTTGCCGCTCAAGCCCGCCAGAGCTCCGGATGCCGCAGCATCAGGGCCTGGGCCAGGATCAGCGTCTTGGCATCGCTCAGCTCGCCCGACATCGTCAGGTCGCGCAGCTCGTCCAAGCCGAGTTCGTGAACGACGATGTTCTCGTGCTCGTTCGCATTGCCGCCGCCAGCGGCGACCCGATCGGCGGCGCCATATTCGGCGAGGTAGAGCTGGACCCGCTCGGTGGAGACCGGGATCATCGACCACATGTTGGTGATCGGCTCGACGCGGCCTAGCCGCAAGCCACCTTCCTCCATCGCCTCTTCGACGATGCGCTCGGCGGGGGACGCGCCGTCGAGGCTGCCGGCGATGACCTCGTATGGGCTCGGCACGCCAAGGTGAAGCGCGCCGGGCCGCGGCTGGGTGATCAGCATCGCGACGCGGCGCACGGGGTCATAAGGCAGGACAGCGCAGGCCATGCCACGATGGAGCAGCTCGCGGTCGACCACCTGGCCATCCGGCATCTCCACCAAGAGGCGGAAGAAGGTGTACCAGCCCTGGAACACCACCTCACGGCTGACGATCTTGGCGGTTGAGCCGGTGCTGTTCATGCCATTGTTCCTACCATGCCGATCGTGTCGAGAAGCCGATACACGCGGTTCCAGCACTGTTGTGTCTCGCCTTCGCTCGACACGAACGGAGAGGGGGAGCGCCTTAATCGAGGTTCGGGCGCAACCAGCGCTCGGCCACCGGCAACTCGACTCCACGACGCACCGCATAGTCCTCTACCTGGTCGCGGCCGATGCGGGCGACGCCGAAGTACTGGCTTTCGGGATGCGCGAAGTAGAAGCCCGAGACAGCGGCCGTCGGCAGCATCGCCTGGCTTTCGGTCAGGACGATGCCAGCGTTGTCCTGCGCCCGAAGCAGGTCGAACAGGATGGGTTTCAGCGAATGGTCGGGGCAGGCCGGGTAGCCCGGCGCGGGGCGGATGCCGCGGTACTCCTCGCGGATCAGGGCATGGTTGGTCAGCTGCTCGCCCGGCGCGTAACCCCACAGCGTGGTGCGAACGTGCTGGTGCAGGCGTTCGGCGAAGGCTTCGGCGAAGCGATCGGCGAGGGCTTTGAGCAGGATGTCGGAATAGTCGTCATGGCTCGCCTGGAACCTGGCGAGGTGCGGTTCGATGCCGTGGATGCCGACCGCGAAACCTCCGAGCCAGTCGCCGGCGGGATCGATGAAGTCGGCCAGGCAGAAGTTAGCGCGGCCGCGCGATTTCTTGAACTGCTGGCGCAGGAAGGGCAGGCGCACTTCAAGTTCCTCCCCGGTACGGGGAGGGGGACCATCCGCAGGATGGTGGAGGGGAGTCTCGGCAGAGCGCGGCGCTTGGTGGAGAGTCCCCTCCACCGGCTGCGCCGGTCCCCCTCCCCGTGCCGGGGAGGACAAGATCACGTCATCCCCGTCGCGCCGAGCCGGCCAGAAGCCGCAGACCCCCTTGGCGGTCAGCCACTTCTCCGAGACGATCGTCTCCAGCATTGCCTGGGCATCGGCGAAGAGGCTGGTTGCGCTCTCGCCCACCACGTCGTCGGTCAAAATGGCGGGATAGGTGCCGGCCAGTTCCCAGGCGCGGAAGAACGGGGTCCAGTCGAAGATGTCGACCAGGTCGGCCAGGTCCCAATTCTCGAACACGTGAACGCCCGGCTGCGCAGGCGCCGGCGGTTTGTCGGCGAAGTCGGGCACGAAGGCGTTGGCGCGGGCCTCGGCGAGCGGCAGCAGGTCGCTCTGCCCCTTGCCCTCACGCGCCTCTCGCACGCGGTTGTAGTCGATGGCGGTGTTGGCGACGAAATCGTCGCGCTGGGTGTCCGACAAGAGCTGCGAGGCGACGCCCACCGCCCGGCTGGCATCCAGCACATGGATCACCGGTCCCTTGTAGGCCGGGTCGATGCGCAGCGCGGTGTGCACCTTGCTGGTGGTGGCGCCGCCGATCAGCAGGGGAATGCTCATCTCGGAACGCTGCATCTCCTCGGCCACGGTCACCATCTCGTCCAGCGAGGGGGTGATCAGGCCCGACAAGCCGATGATGTCGGCATCGTTCTCGTTGGCGGCTTCGAGGATCTTCGACCACGGGACCATGACGCCGAGGTCAATCACTTCGTAGCCGTTGCACTGCAGGACCACGCCGACGATGTTCTTGCCGATGTCGTGGACGTCGCCCTTGACGGTGGCCATGATGATCCGGCCCTTGGCCTTGGCGCCCGGCTGCTTCTCCGCTTCGATGAAGGGGATCAGGTGGGCGACCGCCTTCTTCATCACGCGGGCGGACTTGACCACCTGTGGCAGGAACATCTTGCCCGATCCGAACAGGTCGCCGACCACGTTCATGCCATCCATCAGCGGGCCTTCGATGACCTCGATCGGACGCCCCCCGCGCGCGAAGATCGCGGCGCGGGCTTCCTCGGTATCGTCGACCACATAGGCGTCGATGCCGCGTACCAGTGCATGCTCGATCCGCTTGGTCACTTCCCAGCCGCGCCATTCCTCGGCCGACTTTTCGGCGACGGCATCGGTGCCGCGGAATTTCTCGGCGAGGGTGACGAGGCGCTCGGTCGGAGTCTCGTTTTCGGACCGGGCAGGGCGATTGAGGATCACGTCCTCGCACGCTTCGCGCAGTTCGGGATCGATCTGGTCGTAGACGTCGAGCTGCCCGGCGTTGACAATCGCCATGTCGAGTCCGGCGGGGATGGCGTGATAGAGGAAAATCGAATGCATCGCCCGCCGCACCGGCTCGTTGCCTCGGAACGAGAACGACAGGTTGGACAAGCCGCCCGAGAAGTGGACGTGCGGGCAGCGCTCACGGATCACCTTAACCGCCTCGATAAAGTCGACGCCGTAGTTGTTGTGCTCCTCGATGCCGGTGGCGACCGCGAAGACGTTGGGGTCGAAGATGATGTCCTCCGGGGGGAAGCCGATGCCGGTGAGCAGCTTGTAGGCGCGCTCGCAGATCTCGATCTTGCGCTCCTTGGTATCGGCCTGGCCGACCTCGTCGAAGGCCATGACGACGACGGCTGCGCCGTAGTCCATGCACTTTCGCGCGGCTTCCAGGAACGGCGCCTCGCCTTCCTTCATGCTGATCGAGTTGACGATCGGCTTGCCCGAGACGCACTTGAGGCCCGCCTCGATCACCTCCCACTTCGAACTGTCGACCATGACCGGCACGCGGGCGATGTCGGGTTCGGCGGCGATCAGCTTGAGGAACGTGGTCATGGCGTGGACCGCGTCGAGCAGGCCCTCGTCCATGTTGACGTCGATCACCTGCGCGCCGTTCTCGACCTGCTGGCGGGCGATCTCGACCGCGGCGGGGTAGTCGCCCGCCATGATCAGCTTCTTGAACTTCGCCGAGCCGGTGACGTTGGTGCGCTCGCCGATGTTGACGAAGCGGGCGGATGTGGGAGTCGAGGCGTTCAAGTCAAAAACTCCGTTCGTGTCGAGCGAAGTCGAGACACGTGGGGCAGGCGCTGTGTTGCCGTGTCTCGACTGACGATTGAAAATCGGCAGCCTGTCCCGAGCCTGCCGAAGGGCTCGACACGAACGGCTGTCGGGTGATGGTCATGAGAGAGGTCGGGCTAAAACGAGATCATCGAACAGCTTGCCGCCGACGTTGAACTGGCGCGTGGCGAGAGGGTCAAAGCCTTGCTTGCGGTAGAAAGCGATAGCGCGATGGTTGTCGGCCTTGACGCCGAGCAGCAAGCGGTCATGCTCAGCTGCACCCGCGACCGCGGCCGACATCAGCGCTCCGCCCAGGCCGCTGCCGTGGAAGCGGGAGAGTGAATAGATGCGCTTCAGTTCGACATCGCCGGGCAGGGCCGCTGCCAAGTCCGGCTCTGCGATCAGCGCATAACCGACCGGAGCGCCGCCCTCCGCTTCGCCGAGCCAGGCCTGCGCGCCCTTGGCGAACAGGTCGGCATAGCTTTCCGCAGTGTGATTGGCGGCGCAGTGCCCGACGATGGCCGACCCTTCGATCACGCCGGCAAACGTATCCAGGAACGTCGCCGCGCCCACGAGAGCCAGTGCGCTCGCGTCGTCGGGTCCGGCGGTCCGGACGGTCCAGGCAGGTCTCTCGGCCAAGTCAGGCGGCCATGATGAACGGTTCGAGGCCCGCGAGACGCGTCACCGGCTCCAGCGCCGGCAGCTGCCGCGCGGGCAGGCCGGCCACCGCCTTGGCCATTGCCGCGATGTGCGCCGGGGTGGAACCGCAGCAGCCGCCCAGTACGTTGACTTGGCCCGCGATCGCCCACTCGGACACGAAACCGGCGGTGGTGTCGGGCATCTCATCGTAAGCGCCCAGTTCGTTGGGCAGGCCCGCGTTGGGGTAGATCATGATCAGCGTGTCGGCGGTCTCGGCCAGCGTCTTGACGTGCGGGCGCAGCTGGGTGGCGCCGAACGAGCAGTTGAGCCCGATCGTCAGCGGCTTGGCGTGGCGCACCGCGTGCCAGAACGCCTCGACCGTATGGCCCGAGAGGTTGCGGCCCGAAAGGTCGGTCAGCGTCATCGACAGCATGATCGGCACTTCACGGCCCAGTTCGGCTTCCAGCTTGCGCACGGCCATGATCCCGGCCTTGGCGTTCAGCGTATCGAACACCGTCTCGATCAGGATGAAGTCGGCTCCGCCTTCGACCAAGGCACGGGCTTGTTCGAGATAGACGTCGACCAGCGTGTCCCAGTCGATCTCGCGATAGCCCGGGTCGTTGACGTCGGGGCTGAGCGACAGCGTCTTGTTGGTCGGCCCGATCGCGCCGGCGACGAAGCGGGGGCGGCCGTCCTTGGCGGCATATTCGTCGGCCAGACGGCGGGCGAGCCTGGCGCTCTCCACGTTGATCTCGCGTACGAGGTGCTCGGCGCCATAATCGGCCTGGCTGATGCGGTTGGCGGAAAAGGTATTGGTTTCGGCGATGTCGGCGCCCGCCTCGAAATAGGCGCGGTGGATGGACTCGGGCACCTCGGGCTTGGTCAGCGCGAGGATGTCGTTATTGCCCTTCTGGTCGTGGCTCAGCCCCAGCGCGCCGGCGTAGTCGGCTTCGGCCAGCTTCCAGTTCTGGATCTCGGTCCCGAATGCGCCGTCGGTGATGAGGATGCGCTTGGCCGCTTCGGCCAGGAATTGTTCGCGGGGGGTGGTCATGTCAGGCCTCCTTGGGCCGCACGCCGAGCAGCTGGCAGACCGCATAGGCCTGCTCCGCCCGGTTGAGCGTATAGAAGTGGAAGTCGCGCACGCCGCCTTCGTAGAGGCGCCGGCACAAGTCCGCCGCCGCCACCGCCGCGACCAGCGCGCGCGGACCAGGACGTTCGTCGAGGCCTTCGAACATCGTCTCCAGCCAGCCGGGGATCTCGGTGTTGCCCGACATGCGGCGGATCGCGGCGAAGTTGGTCACCGGCATGATCCCCGGCAGGATCGGTGCGTCGATCCCGGCCGCCAGAACCTTGTCGAGGAAACGGAAATAGGCATCGGTCGAATAGAAGAACTGTGTGATCGCCCGCGTCGCCCCGGCATCCAGCTTGCGCTTCAGGTTGTCGAGGTCATGCTGGTCGCTCAGCGCTTCGGGGTGAACTTCGGGATAGGCCGCGACCGAGATCTCGAAGTCGTGCTGCGCCTTCAGGCCGGCGACGAGATCCGCGGCGCTGGCGTAACCCTCCGGATGGGGCACGAAGGTGCCGCCGTCGGCCGGTGGCGGATCGCCGCGCAGGGCAACGATGTGGCGCACGCCGGCCTGCCAGTACTGGTCGGCCACCTCGGCGATCTCCGCCTTGCTCGCCGCGACGCACGTCAGGTGCGCGGCAGGGCGCAGGTCGGTTTCGCGCGCGATCCGCGCGACGGTGGCGTGCGTGCGCTCACGGGTGGAGCCTCCGGCGCCGTAGGTGACCGACACGAAGCTGGGCGAGAGCGGAGCCAGCTGCGTGATCGCATCCCACAGCTGCGCGTCCATCTTCTCGGTCTTGGGCGGGAAGAACTCGAACGACACGGCGATGTCGCCCGGCAGCTCGGCGAACGGAGAGACGCCGGCAGCGGGGCTTGAGGCCGGAGCGGCTCGTTCGGCATCGATCACGTCGCTCATCATCCCTCTTCCCGTTCCAGCAGGCGTGCATCCGCACCCTGCGCCGCCGCGCTCTTGCGCGCGGTCCAAATCTTCACCGTCAGCGATTGTCCGGGCAAGGCGCGCACGGCCTGCCCGGCAAAGCCCGCGTCGGCGAAAAAGCCGAGCATCTGCTCGTCGGTGAAGCCGAGGCGGGCATGGGCGTGGCGCTCGCGCAATTCCTCGCGATCGTGCGCGGCAAAGTCGACGATGGCCAGCTGCCCGCCTTCGCGCGTCACGCGGGACGCCTCGGCCAGCACGTGCTGCGGCTCCTGCGCATAGTGCAGCACCTGGTGGAACAGGACGGTTTCGAACTGACCTTCGGCAAAGGGGAGGGCGGTGAAATCCCCCTGCACGAGATCGACCGTCCCCGACGGCAGCTTGTCCAATCGGGCCCGCGCGACCCGGAGCATCTCCGGACTCTTGTCGAGCGCGGCGACACGCTCGGCACGAGGTGCGAACAGCTCGGCCATGCGGCCGGTGCCGGTGCCGACATCCAGCAGCGTGCCGAGCGAGCCTTCGCCCAGCATCACGGCGAGCGCTTCCTCGACCGGAAGGTCGGGGCTGTGGAGCGAGCGCAGGGTATCCCAGTCGCCCGCGTGGCGCGCGAAGTAGGCTTCGGCGCTGGCCTGACGGCTGGCCCGGATCGCGGCGAGGTGGCGGCGATCCTCGGCGCAGCGGGCGGCAAAGGCGGCATCGTCGCTTTCCGAAACGGTGAGCAGGCGCGCTGTCGCGGCGCCGAGCGGCGGGGCGCCGCCTTCGGAAATGGCCGCACGAAGAAACACCCAGCTGCCTTCCTTGCGCCGCTCGGCCAACGCTGCATCGCACAAGATGCGGATGTGCCGCGAGACTCGCGGCTGGCTCTGGCCGAGCACCTGCGCGAGCTCCCCTACCGCCAGCTCCATATGCGCGAGCAGGCGCATGATGCGCAGCCGGGTGGGATCGGCCAACGCCTTGAGGAGGGGTTCCAGTCGCATTGCGAGTGCATATAAAGATTTCTTTATATGTCGGCAAGGGCGCTGCAAACCCGTGTAATCACACACCCCACTCTCGCCCTAAGGTGCGGATTATTCCCGTTTGCGTTGCACCATGCACTCGTCTACACAGTGCGCCGCAGGCTTGCCTGCAAGCGTTGGCGCCTGCGCCAAACAATGCAAGGGGATTCGCATGAAGAAGATCGCTTACGCCGCATTCGCGTCGGCCGCCGCTCTGGCTCTCGCCGCTTGCGGCAGCTCGGAAACGCCGACTGAAGCCACCGCCACCGACAGCGTCGAGACCATGCCCGAGGAAACTCTGGCTGCCGACCCGATGGCGACTGACTCGGCTGCCACCGCCGAAGAAGGCATGGCATCCAGCGCTGCTTCCGACGCAGCGATGTAATCCGGCCGGGGGCCGCTGCGCGCTCGTCGCGTCGCTGGCCCCCGATCGTATCTTCGGACCTGTTCTGTAGGTCCGGATGGCCGCTCGATGCGGCTTGCGGCTCTTCCGGTGTTCCGGCAGAGCTTTTTTTGCGTCTTTCGGTTGATGCGGTCGATAGGCATGCGAGTGGAAGGCAATCTGCTGCGTGCGTACATCCTGCCGCCTCAGGCCGAGCGTACTCAAGTCAAGCAATTGACCGGTGCGCAGCGCCAGCCGACTTTCATGCGATTAACTTAGATCAGCATCCAAGTACCTGTATTTTAACGGTCATCAGGGAACATCGACCCCACCCGCCCCGTTGCTTCCCGGTATGCGTCGAACCGCCGTTGGCGGCGCGCATCCCAGCGAGGAACGCAACCATGACCAAGATCGGCGAAGACACCGGCGCCAAGGGCGCTGCCCAGACCTTCGAAACGCAAGTGGGCTCGGGCGGCGAGCTCCACCAGATTGCAGGGCCGGATGACACCGTGCTCACCACCCAGCAGGGCATCCCCGTTGCCGACGACCAGAACACCCTCAAGGTCGGCGAGCGCGGCCCAGCGCTGCTCGAGGATTTCCACTTCCGCGAGAAGATGTTCCACTTCGACCATGAGCGCATTCCGGAGCGCGTGGTCCATGCCCGTGGCTTCGGCGTCCATGGTACCTTCACGCTGACCGAGAGCCTGGAAGACTACACCGTCGCCAAAGTGCTGACCGAGGTCGGCGAGAACACGCAAATGTTCGTGCGCTTCTCCACCGTCGCGGGCAACAAGGGCTCGCCGGATCTGGCGCGGGACGTGCGCGGCTTCGCCGCCAAGTTCTACACCAAGGAAGGCAACTGGGACATCGTCGGCAACAACATTCCGGTGTTCTTCATCCAGGACGCGATCAAGTTCCCCGACCTGATCCACGCCGCCAAGCAGGAGCCCGATCGCGGCTTCCCGCAGGCGCAGACCGCGCACGACAACTTCTGGGATTTCATCAGCTTGACGCCGGAATCGATGCACATGGTCATGTGGATCATGTCCGATCGCACGATCCCACGCTCGTTCCGCACGATCGAAGGCTTTGGCGTTCACACCTTCCGTCTGATCAATGCCGAGGGCAAGGGGACTTACGTTAAGTTCCACTTCAAGCCCAAGCAGGGCCTGCAGTCGGTTATGTGGAACGAAGCGGTGAAGCTGAACGGCGCCGATCCCGACTTCCATCGCCGCGACTTGTGGGACGCCATCGATCTGGACACTCCGCCCGAGTGGGATCTGGGCGTTCAGCTGTTCGATGACAAGTTCGCCGACAGTTTCGAATTCGACGTGCTCGACGCGACCAAGATCATCCCGGAAGAGCAGATCCCCGTTCGCAAGATCGGCACGTTCGTGCTCGACGCGCACGTCGACAACTTCTTCGCCGAAACCGAGCAGGTTGCGTTCTGCACGCAGAACGTGGTGCCCGGCATCGGTTTTACCAACGATCCGCTGCTTCAGGGGCGCAACTTCTCGTATCTCGATACGCAGCTGAAGCGCCTGGGCTCGCCCAACTTCACGCATATCCCGATCAACCAGCCCAAGGGTTGCCCGGTGCACAACTTCCAGCAGGACGGGCACATGGCGATGCGCAACCCCAAGGGCCGCGTGAACTACGAGCCCAACAGCTGGGAGCGGGGCGAGAACAACCCGCGTGAATCCCCCACCACCGGCTACAAGCACTTCGCCGCCGAGGAAAACGGCCGAAAGGCGCAGGTACGCTCGCCCAGTTTCGCCGATCACTACAGCCAGGCACGCCAGTTCTTCATCAGCCAGGAGCCGATCGAGCAGAAGCACATCGGCGACGCGCTGGTGTTCGAACTGTCGAAAGTCGAGCGGGTGGACATCCGCGAGAAGATGGTCGGCCACCTGCTGAACATCGACGAGACGCTGGCGACGGTGGTCGCCGACGGCCTCGGGCTTACCAAGCTGCCGCCGAAGGCAAAGGCTGCGGTCGAGCCGCGCACCGATCTGCCGCCATCGCCCGCGCTCAGCATCGTCGCGCGCGGGCCGGAGAGCTTCTCGGGTCGCAAGCTCGGCATCCTCGTCACGGACGGCGCCTCTGCCGCTCTGGTGAAGACGCTGGCCGAGGCGGTGAAGGCGCAAGGTGCGGTCTACGAGATCATCGCGCCCAAGATCGCCGGTGCCACGCTGGACGACGGCACGATCGCCGAGGCCAAGCAGAAGATCGATGGTGGTCCATCTATCCTCTACGACGCGGTTGCGCTGGTGGTCTCGGCGGACGGCGCGAAGTTGCTGGCGGAGGACAAGACGGCCAAGGACTTCGTCTCCGATGCGTTCGCGCACTGCAAGTACATCGGCTACACCGATGTGGCGCTGCCCTTCATCGAGCGTGCCGGGGTGCAGGAGAAGGACATGGACGAAGGCTTCATCCCGCTGGGCGACAAGGCCTCTGCCGAGGGCTTCCTCGAAAGCTGCGCCAAGCTGCGTGTCTGGGAGCGTGAGTTCAAGATTGACCTCGACGCGGCCGGGTTCCTTGCGGGTCAGGCTGCGAAGCGAGGCTGATGCAGGCTGGGGAGCGGCAAGGCCGCTCCCCATACTTGCAGACAGACACGTGCTGCGAAATTCCAGCAACAATACGGAAGCATCGACGGCCTAGCTCCCCTGTGCACATTTTCGATGCAGAGCTGCCTAAAAACTAGGCGGTCATTAAGGGAGACAATCGTGAGCTTACTCGCACTTGCCGCCACTGCCATGCTCGTTCCTGCAGCGCAGCCTGTTCACTCGATCCCGATCGAACACCGCGGTGCGACCTATCGTGTCGACTACAAGCCGCACGTGGAAACCAGCATGCGGGTGGTGGGCATGTCGGCCGGGCCTCGCCCCAGCACGCAGCGCTGCGTCGTCAATGCGCGCGTCTCGGTCGAGCGCGTGATCGCGGGCGGGCAGGGCCAGGAATTGAAGGCGATGCTTCCGGGTAGCGAGACCTTCCAGCAGCATCTGCCCGGATCGTGCCATGGGCGTGACGGGGATGCCGCCAAGGTGGTCGCCGCCAAGGCAGGCGCCATCGCAACCCACTTGGCCCGCTCCGCAGCGGCCGATCGTACGGCGGCGCTCGCCGCCATCGACAGCGCCCATCACTTCGCGGCGAACTGAGGCTTCCCTTGCGCATCACCGCAGGCCGCCTTCTTTCGACTGCCGCCGGGGCGTTCCTGGCGGCAGCACCGGCACACGCGCAGTCCACCCAGTCAGCCCAGGTCGCGATCGAGGCGGCCACGGACTGGCGTGAACGGGGCTTGAGCTGGAGCGACGGGAAGGCAGCGCTCGGCGTCTCCGCTTCCATCCCCATCACCTATGACCTGACGGTGGCGGCCGAAGCGGTCACCCTTCGCGAGTCCTCGCGGCACGGTGGCGCGGATGTGGGAATAACCATCGCGCCCCGATATGCCCTGACGAGCGGGGGCTGGACCATCGCCGCCGGAGCACGCGGCAACATCTTCGTCGGCCGCGCGGGCATGTCTTTCGGGGAGATCACGGGCGAAGTCGCGCACACGATCGGTCCTGCGCAGTTGGTCCTCGGTGCTGACTTCGCGCCTTCGCAGAAGGCGATCGGCGGAAGCAACCTGCACCTGGAAGCACAAGGATCGCTGGGCATTCCTGGGACCGCCCTGACGCTCTACGGCGGCTTGGGCCACACCAGCGGCTCGGACCGGGAGCGGCCGCGCGCCTGGCGCTTGCGGCCCGGCGGCAGCTACACCGATCATCACCTCGGCATAGAGCACGCACGCGGCCCCTTGGCGGTCGGGGTGCGCTATTCCGACACCTCGATCCGGTCCCGCGAAGTCGACCGGCGGATCGCGTTTGCTTCGGGAGACTTCGGTTCGCGCGTGGTCGCCTATCTGCGCCTGTCTTCCTGAGCGCCGGATTTGACCTCATCGGCGGCGGCTCGTAATCCGCGCCTCATGACCATCGTCACCCGCTTCGCGCCTTCACCCACCGGCAACCTTCACGTCGGCAACGTGCGCGCGGCGCTGCACAACTGGCTCTTGGCAAAGCACCATGGTGGCCGCTTCCTGCTGCGCATCGACGATACCGATGCCGAGCGGAGTCGCGAGGAGTACGTCCATGCGATCCGCGCCGACCTCGCCTGGCTGGGCATCGTGCCCGATGGCGAGGAGCGCCAATCGCAGCGCTTCGACATCTACGAGGAGGCATTCGCCCGCCTTGCCGATGCGGGCCGCGTGTATCCATGCTGGGAGACGCCGCAGGAACTGGAGCTCAAGCGCAAGGTGCTGCTCGGCCGCGGACTGCCGCCGGTCTACGACCGCGCGGCGCTGCAAATCCCCGAGGTCGAGCGGATGCGGCGGATCGCGGAGGGCGACATGCCGCACTGGCGCTTCCTGCTCGACCGCGATGCGCCGATCAGTTGGGAGGACGGCATCCGCGGGCCGCAGAAGTTCGATCCCGCGCAGATGTCCGACCCGGTGGTGCGCCGAGCCGACCGCTCATGGCTCTACATGCTGCCCTCGGTGATCGACGATGTCGCCATGGGCGTGACCGATGTGCTGCGCGGCGAAGACCATGTTTCCAATACCGCCACGCAAGTGCAGATGTTTGAAGCATTGGGCGCGCCGCTTCCCCGCTTCGCGCACGAGGCGCTGCTGACCGGGGCCGAGGGCAAGCTGTCCAAGCGCCTTGGATCGCTGGGGATTGCCCACTTCCGCGAGATCGGTATCGAGCCGGCCGCATTGGTCTCGCTCCTCGCGCGGCTGGGAACGAGCGACCCGATCGATACCTCGCTTGATGCCGAGGCGCTGGCGGCGGCGTTCGACCTGTCGCACTTCGGCCGGGCACCAGCGCGGTTCGACGAGGCGGAGCTCGAGCGGGTGAACGCCGCGATCGTGCATGCACTGGCATACGACGCAGTCGCGGACCGGCTGCCCGAGGGCATGGATGCGAGCGCCTGGGAGGCCGTGCGGCCGAACCTTTCGCACGTCCATGAAGCGGCCGACTGGTGGCAGGTGGTGACCGGGCCGATCGCGCCCATGTCTTTCTCGGACGAGGATCGCGCCTATCTTGCGCAGGCGGCGCAAGTGGCGGACGAGAACTGGGGCGAGGACCCCTGGCACGCACTGACCGGCGCGCTGAAGGCAAGCACCGGGCGCAAGGGCAAGGCCCTGTTCCTGCCCTTGCGGCAAGCGCTGACGGGCATGGATCACGGGCCCGACATGGCGACGCTGCTGCCACTGATCGGGCGGGATCGGGCGTTGGAGCGGCTCAAGCTCGCGTAGCACGATTATCCCGGGCTCGAGCTGGGACCGGTTTCGCCAGCTGGCGAGTTCTCGGGAGCTTCACGAGAGGCTGTGCTCTGCCGCAACCGGTCCCGGGTCGAGCCCGGAACGACATCGGCCTTCAAGCTTGTGCTTCGCGCCACTCGCCCGGCATCAAGTCTGACAGCGTCCATGCTCCGATCTGCTCACGCACCAGGCGCAGGGTGGGGTGCCCCACCGCGGCCGTCATCCGCCGCACCTGGCGATTGCGACCCTCGCGGATCGTCAGGCGGATCCAGCAATCGGGCACGGACTTGCGGAACCGCACCGGCGGATCGCGCAGCCAAAGCCCGGGATCGGCGATCCGCTCCGCCTCCGCCGGACGCGTAGGCCCGTCGTTCAGCATGACACCATGGCGAAGGGCGGCAAGCGCGTCGTCGCCCGGTTCGCCCTCGACCTGCACCAGGTAGGTCTTGGCCAGCTTGAAGCGTGGGTCGGCGATGCGCGCCTGGAGGCGGCCATCGTCGGTGAGCAGCAGCAGCCCTTCGCTGTCACGATCGAGGCGCCCGGCGGGGTAGACGCCCGGCACATCGATGTAATCGGATAGCGTGGCCCGGGCCCCGTCGGTGCCCCGGTCGGTAAACTGGCTGAGGACGCCGAACGGCTTGTTGAAGAGGATCAGGCGGGACATGGTGGCGGCTTAGCGGATTACTGGACCGCCCTACACCCCTGTAGCCCCCGCGGCGGCGGGGGCCCCGCTTCTTGCCGCATACGACGAGTTCGGAAGAACAAGCGGGGTCCCCGCCTTCGCGGGGACGACGGGAAAGGGGAGTTGAGTGAACGGCGGTCCGTTCACTCCATGAACCAGCCGTGGCTCGCGATCAGCGACTGGCCGTTCAGTGCATTGGTCTCGAACCCGGCGAAGAACAGCGCGACTTCCGCGATGTCCTCGACCGTTGTGAACTCGCCATCGACGGTCTGTCCGAGCATGACCTTCTTGACCACCTCGTCCTCGGAGATGCCCAGCTCCTTGGCCTGCTCCGGGATCTGCTTGTCCACCAGCGGCGTGCGCACGAAGCCGGGGCAGATCACGTTGGTGCGCACGCCCTTCTTGCCGCCTTCCTTGGCGATCACGCGCGCGAGACCGAGCAGGCCGTGCTTGGCGGTGACATATGCGCTCTTGAGCGGACTGGCCTCCTTGGAGTGCACCGAGCCCATGAACAGGATCGAGCCTGAACCCTTCGCATACATGTGCGGCAGCACGGCCTTGGAGGTGAGGAACGCACCGTCGAGGTGGATGGCGAGCATCTTCTTCCAGTCGGCGAAGGCGTAGTTTTCGACCGGATTGACGATCTGGATGCCCGCATTGCTGACCAGTACGTCGACCCCGCCCCAGGCGGAGACCACTTGCGCGACGCCGGCATCGACCTGCTGCTCGCTGGTCACGTCCATGGCGATGGCAAGCGCATCGGTGCCGTACTTCGCCTTGATCTCGTCGGCTGCCTTCTGCGCGGCATCCTGGTTGAGGTCCGCGATCGCGACCTTGCCGCCTTCCGAGGCGAAGCGATGCGCGATGGCATTGCCGATGCCGCTTGCCGCGCCGGTGACGATGCAGCTCTTGTCCTTCAGCTTCATGCGCATTCTCCTAAGTTGGACCCCAGCGCGCCTGTCTGGCGTGGACGGTCGCCGGCAAGGTCGAAGGTGGTGATGGCGTCGCCCGCATGCGTGCGGCCGATCCAGTCTGGATGGGCGAGCGAATACGCGGCGTCCTCGTACCCGTCGCTCCAGTGCTCGTTCACCGTCAACCGCGAGAACTCGTAGTCCTTGGACGCGCTCTCATAAGAAGCGCAGCGGTTGATGAGGTGCATGATCGCCACCGAGCCTTCCGGCTCGTGGTTCAGCAGGGTGCGCAGGTCCGGATCGTCGCGCAGCTCATCCGGCAGGCGCTTGGCCAGTCGGCGCGCGGCGGCGTGCAGCTTCTGCAGCTTCTTGGACTGATCGGTGTTGAGCCGGGTTCGGCTCGAATACCGGATGTCCTTCTCACGCTGAGCGACATCGGCCATGGTGCGCGGGACCACTCCGCGCGAACTGAACAGGTCGACCTGGAATACGGTCAGCTCACAAGCGGGGCGAGCGTCGAGCACGTATTGCAGCGGCGTGTTGGACACCAGGCCGCCGTCCCAGAACCAGTCGTCCCCGATCTTCACCGGCGCGAAACCCGGGGGCAGCGCGCCCGACGCCATGACGTGCTCGGGCCCGATCGTGTGCTCGCGGTTGTCGAAATAGACGAAGTTGCCGTTCAGCACGTTGACCGCGCCGATGCTGAAGCGGATCGGCCCGCGGTTCAGCAGGTCGAAATCGACCAGCTCCAGCAGCGTCGTGCGCAAAGGCGCGGTGTCGTAGTAGCTCAGGCGGTCAAGTTCGGCGGGCCATTCCGGAAGGAGCGGGGGAAAGCGCGGGGTGAAGAAGCCGGGGACGCCCAGGCTTGCGGCGTAGACCGCCGAAGCCTCGTTGAAGGCGCGGCGTGCGAAGCCTTGCGGACTGTCGAGCCGGAACTGCAGCTCACCCGAAACGCGGTCCCAGAACGTGCGCAGGCGCTCGACGCGGCGCTCGGCCGGATTGCCGGCAATGATCGCGGCGTTGATCGCGCCGATCGAGATGCCGGCGATCCAGTCGGGTTGGAGCTCGGTGCCGGCGAGCGCTTCGTACACACCCGCCTGGTAGGCGCCCAATGCGCCACCGCCTTGCAGCACGAGTGCAGTCTGTGGTGGATGCTGACCGTCAGGCTGGTTCATACGGAGGCCGCGCCCCTGATGTTGCGATGCAGCATAGATGGCACGCGGCGCCCGGAGTGCAAGGGGCAGTTCACATGTCGTCCTGGTTCGAGCTCGATGCGCCGTCGTGCTTCAGGCCGCCACCGCCACTCCGGCCGCCTCGCTGGCAGCTTCCAGCAAGCGCTTTTCCAGTGCCTTGATCCGTCCCTGGTTCTCAAGCTTCTCGCCCAGGAGGTCGGTTACATAGAATGTGTCCGCCGCGCGCTCGCCATACGTGGCGATGTGCGCGGAGTGCACCATCAGCCGCGCATCGAACAACGCGAAGGCCAGGCGATTGAGCAGCGCCGGCCGGTCGCGGGCGTTGACTTCCACCACGGTGAAGCGATTCGACGCCTTGTTGTCGACCAGCACGCGGGGGCGGACCTCGAAGGCATCGGCGCGCGGCCTCGCATCGGGACGGGCATGAAGCTGGGGCAGCAGTCGCACCCGATTGGCGAGCGCGTTTTCGATCGAGGTGCGGAGCCGCTCCAGCTGGCCATCCTCGCGGAACGGGCGGCCGATCGGATCCTGGACGAGGAAGTTGTCCACCGCGCGCCCGGTCCGGGTGGTGTGGATGCGCGCGTCGATGATGTTGCCGCCGGCCAGGTGGATGCCGCCGGCGATGCGGTAGAACAGGCCCGGGTGGTCGGCTGCGATCACTGTCACCAGCGTGGCGCCGCGGGCGGGATAGAACTCGGTCTGGATCGATAGCGGCTCGTTTCCGGACGCCTCGTACTGCGCCAGGTTCTTGGCGATCACATCGTCGGCCTCGGCGATCCAATAGGCATCGCCGAAGTGCTTGCCGATCTGCGCGATCAGTTCGCTCTCGGATCCGAGCCGCGCCTCCACGGCTGCACGCTTGGCGGCGATGCGCTTTTCGCGCCCGTATTCGGCATGGCCCAGGCGGAGGCGTTCTTCGGCGGCGCCGTAGAGGTCGCCGATCAGCTGGCGCTTCCAGCTGTTCCAGGTGCCGGGCCCCACCGCGCGAATGTCGACCACGGTCAGCAGCATCAGCTGGCGCAGACGGTCGAGCGATTGCACCAGGCCCACGAAATCGGCGATGGTCTTGCCGTCGGACAAGTCGCGCTTGAACGCGGTCGCGCTCATGATCAGGTGCTGGCGGACCAGCCAGGCGACCAGCTCGGTTTCTTCCTCGTCCAGGCCCAGGCGCGGGCACAGCCGCTCGGCGATCTCGGCGCCCAATATCGAATGATCGCCGCCCCGACCCTTGGCGATGTCGTGCAGCAGCACCGCCATGTAGAGCGCGCGCCGGCTGCGCACCTTGGCGATCACTTCGTGGGCGAGGGGGTGATCGTCCTTCAGTTCGCCACGCTCGATCCGGGCGAGCAGGCCGATGGCGCGGATGGTATGCTCGTCCACCGTGTAGTGGTGGTACATGTCGAACTGCATCTGCGCGTTGACGCGGCCGAACTCGGTGATGAAGCGGCCGAACACGCCTGCTTCGTTGAACGCGCGCAAGGCCTTTTCCGGATCGCGGCGGCTGGTCAGCAGCTCAAGGAACAGCGCATTGGCACGCGGATCGCGGCGCAGGTCGTCGCGGATGAGGGCAATGTCGTGGCCGATCAGGCGCAAGGTCTCGGGGTGGATCTCAAGGCCCTCGCGGTCGGCGACGACGAAGATCTCGATCAGGCGCAGCGGCTCTTCGGTGAACCAGCTGTCGGACGGCGCGCGCAGGCGGCCGCCGAATACCTTGTAGCCCTTGACCATGCGGGTGCGCGCCCGGAAGTTGGCGAGGAGACCGCGTGCGGGCCGCTGCGCGAACTGCTCGTCCAGCTGCGCCAGGAACACGCCGGTCAGGTTGCCGACGACTTTGGCCTGCAGGAAGAAGTACTGCATGAACCGCTCGACCGCGCTCTTGCCCGGGCGGTCGGCGTAGTTCATCCGCGCAGCCACTTCGCGCTGGAGATCGAAGGTCAGGCGATCCTCGGCGCGGCGGGTGATCGTATGCAAGTGGCAGCGCACGGCCCAGAAGAAGTTCTCCGCCCGGCGGAACGCGCGGTATTCCTTCTGGCTCAGCAGCCCGACGTCGACCAGTTCGGCGGTGGAGCGCACCTTGTGGATGTACTTGCCGATCCAGTAAAGCGCGTGGAGGTCGCGCAGGGACCCCTTGCCCTCCTTGATGTTCGGCTCGACGACATAGCGGCTGTCGCCCATGCGCTTGTGCCGGCTCTCGCGCTCGGCCAGCTTCTCGGTGACGAACTGGCGCTCGGTGCCGCCGACCACGTCCTTCCAGAAGCGCTGGCGCGCCTCTTCGAACAAGTCCTGATCGCCCCACACGTAGCGGGCCTCCAGCATGGCGGTGCGGATCGTCAGGTCCGACTTGCACATGCGCACCATCTCGTCGATCGAGCGGCTGGACTGGCCGATCTTGAGGCCCAGGTCCCATAGGAAGTACAGCATCGCCTCGATCACCTGCTCGCACCAGGCAGTGGAGCGGATCGGCGTCAGAAAGGCGATGTCGACGTCCGAGTGCGGCGCCATCTCGCCGCGACCATAACCGCCGACCGCCGCGATCGTCAGCCGCTCGCCCTTGGAGCGATTGTTGGCGGGGTAGACGTCGGTGACGACGTGATCGTGGATGATGCGCAGGATCTGGTCGACCAGGAAGGCCTGCGCCTCTGCGACTTCATGGCCGGCACTGGGCCGCTCCACCAGCCGCCGCGCGATCTCCTCACGCCCTTGCGCCAGCGCATTGCGCAGGATCGGCACGATCTCCTTGCGCGCTTTCGCGGGCCCGTGCTCCTCCACCAGCGCGGCGATGCGGGTGGTGATGCCGCGCCGATCGATGACGGAGCGCGGCGAAGGGATGCGGATCACGTGCATGAGCTCGATGTAGAGAGTGCGGAGGCGGGAGGGAAGAGCACGCCTGTCCTCCCCGGCACGGGGAGGGGGACCGCTCGCGCAGCGAGTGGTGGTGGGGACTCGCGACCTCGCGCTACGGTGCACGCAAGCTCATTCCCTGACGAGAATCCCCTCCACCATGCTGCGCATGGTCCCCCTCCCCGTGCCGGGGAGGACTGCTTGCCAAAACCCGCCTTCCTTCCGTCACCGCGCTATGCCAGAAGGCGCGCCGGTGCCGCCAGGGCTCCCACGCATATCGAAAGAGGCCGCCCGCTTGCTGATCCCGTCCGCCGCCGCCGCCGCTACGACGTCCATTGGCGCTCACGAGCCGATCTACTGGGTCAACCTGGGGCTCAAGAACGGCATCGACCTGGGCTTCTTCACGCTGCGCTACTACTCGCTGGCATATCTGGCCGGCATCGTGCTGGGCTATTGGCACTTGGGCCGCATGATCAAGGCGCCAGGCGCTCCGATGGCGCAGCGCCACGCGGACGACCTGTTCTTCTACTGCACCCTCGGGATCATCCTGGGCGGGCGCCTGGGCTATGCGACGTTCTACACCGGCGGCGACACCGGCATTCCCAGCTTGTGGCTGCACCCCAGCGAGTTGCTGGCGCTCTGGCACGGCGGCATGAGCTTCCACGGCGGGTTGATCGGCGTCGTCCTCGCCATGGCCTGGGTATCCTGGCGCGCGGACCTGAATTTCATCCGCGTGGCGGACTACATCGCGGTGTGCGTGCCGTTCGGCATGCTGTTCGGGCGCCTGGCCAACTTCGTCAACGGCGAGCTGTGGGGCCGGGTGGCGGGGCCGGACGTGCCCTGGGCCATGGTGTTCCCGGATGCCGGGCCTCTGCCGCGTCACCCGAGCCAGCTCTACGAAGCGGCGCTGGAGGGCGCGCTGCTGATCGTGATCATGCTGCTGCTGTACTGGAAGACGCGCGCGCGATATCGGCCGGGCCTGATGGTCGGCGTGTTCTCGACCGGCATCGCGCTCGCGCGCTTCAGTGTCGAGTTCTTCCGCGAGCCCGATGCGCAGTTGCAGAGCTTCGCGATGCGCACCGGCCTGTCGATGGGCCAATGGCTTACGATCCCGCTGATGATCCTGGGCCTGGCGATGGTCGCGCGCGCGCTCGTCAAGCCGCCGCTCGCCGGCAGGCGCCCGGTCATTACGTGAGCGTCCCGGGTTGAGTGGGTTGGCCGATGAGGCGGGCGAGCCGCTGACGGCGATCTTCCAGCGCCTGATCGGCAACACCGGCCCGATCAGCGTCCAGTACTTCATGGGCGAATCAAATGCCCGCTACTACGCCTCGCGCGATCCGCTGGGCGATGCGGGCGACTTCATCACCGCGCCCGAGATCAGCCAGATGTTCGGCGAGCTTGTCGGCCTGTGGCTTGCCGACGTCTGGCTGCGCGCCGGCAGCCCGGAGCCGGTGCACTATGTGGAGCTTGGCCCCGGGCGAGGGACCCTGGCGCGCGATGCGCTGCGCTCAGCCGCCAAGTTCGGGCTCGTGCCCAAGGTGCACTTCGTCGAGGGATCTACGGCACTGAAGGCACTGCAGGTGGAGGCGGTGCCGCAAGCCGTGTGGCATGCCGACCTTGCGAGTCTGCCGACGGACAGCCCGATCCTGCTGGTCGCCAACGAGTTTCTCGATGCCCTTCCGATCCGCCAGCTGGTGAAGACCCAAGGCGGCTGGCGCGAGCGGATGGTGGCGGTCCATGATGGCGCCTTCGTCGGTCTTGCCGGCGAGCGCCCGATGGATGCCGCAGTGCCCGAAGCCCTGCGCCAGGCCGAGCCGGGCACTCTGATCGAGACCTGTCCGGGGGCGGCCGCGGTCGTCTACGAGGTCGCCGGGCGCCTGGTGGAGCAAGGCGGTGCGGCGCTGTTCGTCGACTATGGGCACGATGCCGTGCGCACCGGCTCGACGTTGCAGGCCCTGCGCGCGCACCGCAAGGTCGATGCCTTCGCCCATCCGGGCGAGGCCGACCTGACCGCGCATGTCGATTTCGCCACACTCGCCAACGTCGCGCTCTCGCGTGGGTGCCGCTGGCTGGGCACTGTACGGCAGGGTGATTGGCTGTGCGCGCTGGGGATCGAGGCACGCGCGCAGAGCCTGGCGCGGTTCGCGCCGGAGCATGCCGCTGCCATCGCTGCCGCAAGGGACCGGTTGATCGCGGAGGACGAGATGGGGGCGCTGTTCAAGGTCATGGGGTTGGCTTCGCCGCGCTGGCCCGATGGGGCGGGCTTCTGATGGCGACGCTTGCTTCTAGCGCGCCACTGCGGCGCGAGCCGGCGACGATTGCGCCCGACCGTGTCGAGCGGGTGCTGGGCGTGCTGACGCTGGTGCTGCTGGCCTTCGTCCTGGCGGCGCTGCTGCGCGGCGTGGACCAGTGGGGGCGGCTGCCGTGGGTCTTGTGGGTTCACCTTGCCACCATGATCGCGACGCTGGCGCTGACGCCGGCGATCCTGTGGATGCGGCGGGGCACCCGCCTGCATCGCAAGCTGGGCTACGCATGGGTCTGCGCGCTTGGCCTCACGGCGATCGACAGCTTCGCCATCCGCACCAGCGGGCATCTCAGCCCAATCCACATTCTCTCGGGGGTGACGCTCTGCGCATTGCCGATGCTGGTGATCACGGCGCGCCGGCACGACCACAAGCGCCACCGCCGCATCGTGCGGGGGCTCGTGATCGGGGCGCTGCTGACGGCGGGGTTCTTCACCTTCCCGTTCCACCGCATGCTGGGCAGCTGGCTGTTCGGCTGAGAACCTTGGCGGCCGGCCGAGGCTTACTTGATCTCCGTCACCCGGCCGTCATTGGGAACCTGGCGCATCGGCACGGCGGTGAGCCAGGCTTCCATCGCTTCGACGTCGATCCCTGCGCGGACCTTGTCGGTGGCCTGCGTGAACTCCACAAAGAAGTCGCCGCCTTCGGACAGGAAGCTGTTGCTGGCCACGCGGTACTTGGCTGTCGGAACCAGCGGCTTGCCATCCAGCGTCAGCGACACCACGCGGTGCCCGGAGGGTCGGCGCATGTCGTAGCTGTACCGCAAGTTGGCCGATGGCGCGATCACCTGCCGGGTGTCCTGGTCGTCCAGGCCGTTTTCGATCAGCGCCAGGATCTGCGCGCCGGTCATGGTCTGCACCACCAGTTCGTTGTTGAATGGCTGCACGGCATAGAGCTGGCCGAAGGTCACCGTGCCGTCCTTGGCCGGCACCAGCGAGGTGCGTACGCCGAAGGGGTTGGTGAAGCCCAGCTGGGCGCCCAGCTTGCGCGTGGCGCCCAGCTGGCTGTCGGCGATCAGGTAGCCGAGCGGGCCGCCGCGCCAGCTGCCTTCGCCTTCGGTCTTGATCGCGGGGCCGGATAAGTGCCCGGCGGGACGCGAGGTTTCCTTCACCACATCGTCGACGTAGCGCTTCACATAGCTCGCGACTTCGGGCTTGGGCGCGAACCTGGCGACCCGATCGGTGTTCGAAATGGACCCGCGCGAGCCCGTGTAAGGCTGCGACTGGACGATCACGTTGCGCGCGGCCTTTGCGACCAGGGCATGGGTTTTCGGGTCGAACCTCAGGGTGATATCGGTCACGAGTTCGCCATAGACCCCGGCGCTCGTCAGCAGGATGGGGCGCGCGGGATCGGGACCGGCACGCTCGCACACATAGGGCCAGTGCGTGTGACCCGAGACGACGACATCGACGCCGGGCTTCAGGCGATCGAGTATGGGATCGATGTCGCCGGTGAACTGCTTGCAGCCGTTGACATCGTTGAAGTCGGGCGTTCTGCCGCCCTGGTGGATCAGCACCACCACCGCATCGGCCCCTTGCGCCTTCAGCTTGGGCACGAGCGCATTGATGGTGTCCGCTTCGTCGGCGAAGCGCAGGCCCTTCAGCGCATCGGGCGAGACCAGCGCCGGCACCGTGCGCAATGACAGGCCGATGAAGCCGAGCGTGATCTTGCCCGCGGGCGTGTCGAAGGTCTTGAGGCCGGTTCCGGGGAACAGCGTCTGGCCATCGTCCTTGATCGTGCTGGCGGACAGGTACTTGTAGCTGGCGCCCTTGAACTGTTCGAGGCGGCATGGCTCATGACGCGTGTTCTTCTGGCAGCCGCCGTTCTGCAGGCGCAGCAGCTCGGCCGAGCCGCGGTCGAACTCGTGGTTGCCGACCGCGTTGAATTCCAGGCCGATGCGGTTCATCACGCCCACCGCCGGCTCGTCGAGGTAGAGCGAGGAGGCGAGCTGCGAGGCGCTGGTGAGATCGCCCGCTGCGACGACGACGTGGTTGGGATGTGCGGCCTTGATCGTGTCGATGGCAGTGGCGAGCCACGCGGCGCCGCCGGCCGGCACGCCGGTGAAGGTGCCGTCCGGGTTCGCCAGATTGACGGACTGCTTGGGCGGCTCGAGCGCGCCATGAAAGTCGTTGATGGCGATGATCCCGATCTCGACCGGGCTTTGCGAGCTTGAGGCGGAGGTTCGGTGCGGAGCCTGCGGCGTGGCGCATGCGGCCAGCAGCGAGGCGAGGAGCAGCGGTATGCTGCGCTTGCTAAGGGAATTCATGGGGCGCTTCTATCGGACGGTGATGTGACAAGCCAATGGCGTTTCGTGGAAGGATATCTGCCCCTTCCAACCCTTTCTCCGAACGGGAGGTAGGATTGGTCGCCTAAGCGAGCCTAGGCCTTGGCCTCCAGTGCGTGCATCTGCTCGTCGGACAAGCCGAAGTGGTGCCCTACTTCATGGATCACCACATGCGTCACCAGCTCGTCCAGGGCCACGCCGGTTTCGCACCACTCGGCAAGCAGGGGCTGGCGGAACAGCCGGATCACTGGGGGCATGTGGCCGGACGACCAGACCGACTCCTTGTCCATGGAATAGCCCTGGTAGACGCCGGAGAGTTCCCAGGCATCGTCCAGTCCGACCGCCTCCAGCGTTGCGTCGTCGGCGAATTCCTCGACCAGCACGCGGATGCCATCGAGGTGGCGGGCGAACGGCTCGGGAATGCGTGTGAAGGCCTCGTGCGCGAGTGCTTCGAGCACGGCGGCGGTGGGAGCGGGTCCGGTCATTGCCGCTATGTCGGAGGCGCCATGTCATAGAACAAGGGCGATGAGGGTGATCGCACCGTGCCGTATATCACCTTCCTGCCGGCCGCCGTTTGCCTGCCAGGTCCTCGTCACCCTGAACTTGTTTCAGGGTCCATTGGTCAGCCAAGCTCCACCGTCAGAACCGCCAACCGCATCGGCGGTCTGCTTCCGGGCAGACAGCGTGTGCGGCGCCATGGACCCTGAAACAAAGCCAGGGTGACGGGGTAATCGGCGGACAGGCATGGCCACTCCCGTGCCGCAGCACGGGGGCGGCATCATCACACGTCCAGGTTGGCGACGTTGAGCGCATTCTCCTGGATGAAGTCGCGGCGCGGTTCGACGATGTCGCCCATCAGGCGAGTGAAGATCTCGTCGGTCACGTCGGCGTCCTCTACCTTGACCTGGAGCAGGATGCGGTTGTCGGGATCGAGCGTGGTTTCCCACAATTGCTCTGCGTTCATCTCGCCCAGACCCTTGTAGCGCGAGATCGACAGACCCTTGCGGCCGGTGGCGAGCACGGCATCGAGCAACTGCGTCGGGCGCGTGATGATGCCATCGCTGGCGACCGGACGGGAGGCCGCAGCCTCGGCGACGTCTTCTTCGCCGGTCTCGGCGCTGGTCGGCTCGGGTGCTTCGCTGGCCGCCGAGGCGCGGGTGAGGCGGGCCGGCACGGCATAGACCGACGCCTGCTCGCCCGCGATCTTGGCCAGCTTGCGTGCTTCGGCGCTCGCCAGGAAGCTCGCCTCGATGACGTGGTGATCGGTCACGCCGCGCCACAGGCGCTCGACGATGTACGCGCCTTCCTCGCCGCGCCTGGCCGTCCAGCGTCCTTCGGGATCGCCACGCTCCAGCCATTCGGACGAGGCGGTCAGCGCCGCGACTTTCCCGGCATCGGAGAGATCGGGCGCGAGCGCGCCGGCCAGCGCCAGCGCCTCGATGATGCCGGCGTCGTACTTGCGCGGCACATAGCTCATGATGTTGCGCATCGCCATGGCGTGGTCGATCAGCTCGCGCAGCTCGGCACCGCCGCGGGCCCCACCCGATGTCTCGAGGATGCGGCCCTGCAGACCGGCATCGACGAGGTAGCGGTCGAGCTGGCGGTCGTCCTTGAGGTACACCTCGGAGCGGCCCTTGCTCACCTTGTAGAGCGGCGGCTGGGCGATGAAGAGGTGCCCGGCCTTGATGATCTCGGGCATCTGTCGATGGAAGAACGTCAGCAGCAGCGTGCGGATGTGCGCGCCGTCGACATCGGCGTCGGTCATGATGACGATCTTGTGGTAGCGCAGCTTCTCGAGATTGAAGTCGTCGCGGATGCCGGTGCCCATCGCCTGGATCAGCGTGCCGACTTCCTTGGACGAGATGATCCGGTCGAAACGCGCGCGCTCGACGTTGAGGATCTTGCCCTTGAGCGGCAGAATCGCCTGGATCTTTCTGTCGCGGCCGGACTTCGCCGAGCCGCCGGCCGAGTCACCTTCGACCAGGAACAGCTCGCACTTGGAAGGATCGCGCTCCTGGCAGTCGGCCAGCTTGCCGGGCAGGCTGGCGATGTCCATCGCGCCCTTGCGGCGGGTGAGCTCGCGCGCGCGCTTGGCCGCCTCGCGCGCGGCGGCGGCATCGATCACCTTCTGGATGATGGCCTTGGCGGTGGCGGGGTTCTCCTCCAGCCATTCGCTCATCTTGTCGCCCATCAGCGATTCCAGCGGCTGGCGCACTTCGGAGCTGACCAGCTTGTCCTTGGTCTGCGACGAGAACTTGGGGTCCGGCAGCTTGACCGAGACGATCGCGGTCAGCCCCTCGCGCATGTCGTCGCCCGAAAGCGTGACCTTCTCTTTCTTGAGCAGGCCCGAACGCTCTGCATAGTTGTTCAGCGTGCGCGTCAGCGCGGCGCGGAAAGCGGCGAGGTGGGTGCCACCGTCGCGCTGGGGGATGTTGTTGGTGAAGGTAAGGACGTTCTCGTAGTACGAATCGTTCCACTCCAGCGCGACCTCGATGCCGATGCCGTCCTTGTCCGCCGCGATGGCGATCGGCTCGGGCATCAGCGCCTGCTTGTTGCGGTCGAGGTACTTCACGAAGGCGGCGATCCCGCCCTCGTAGTAGAGGTCGTGCTCCAGCACTTCCTCGTGCCGCTTGTCGCGCAGCAGGATGTGCACGCCAGAGTTCAGGAACGCGAGCTCGCGGTAGCGGTGCTCCAGCTTGTCGAAGTCGTATTCCGTGACGTTCTTGAACGTCTCGGTCGATGCCTGGAAGGTGACCTTGGTACCCTTCTGCCCCTCGGCCGCCTTGCCGACCACGCGCAGCGGCGCGGCGGTGTCGCCGTTCTCGAAGCGCATCCAGTGCTCTTCGCCGTCGCGCCAGATGGTCAATTCCAGCCATTCGGACAGCGCGTTCACCACCGACACGCCGACGCCGTGGAGGCCGCCGGAGACCTTGTAGGCGTTGTCGTCGCTGGTGTTCTCGAACTTGCCGCCGGCGTGCAGCTGGGTCATGATGACTTCGGCTGCGGAGACGCCTTCCTCGGCATGGATGCCGGTCGGAATGCCGCGGCCGTTGTCGGTCACCGACACCGAGTTGTCCGGGTTCAGCTCGATCGTGACCAGGTCGCAGTGCCCCGCCAGCGCCTCGTCGATGGCGTTGTCCGAAACCTCGAAGACCATGTGATGCAGGCCCGACCCGTCGTCGGTGTCGCCGATGTACATGCCCGGCCGCTTGCGGACCGCGTCGAGGCCCTTGAGGACCTTGATCGAGTCCGCGCCGTAGGTGTTAGTGTTCTTGACGGTTTCGGGACGGGTTTCAGGGGTGCTTGCCATAGCGATTATATAGGGACGGCAGGGGGGAAACTAAAGCGAAATGGGCTCGCGTATCCACAGGGGTGCGGTTCCGCGACGATGGGGCTTGCGCTGGATGACTGGTCCGGCAGTGTAGCGGCGCAAGAACAAGGGGCCACGCCGATGAAGACGATCCTGACCGCACTCCTCGCAACCGCGCTGGTGGCGCCATCGCTGGCCGCTGCGCAAGGCGCGCTGCGCCCCGACCAGCAGGAGTTTTTCGGCCTCTACAAGGAGCTGATCGAGACGAACACCACCGTCACTCAGGGCAGTTGCACCGAAGCGGCGGCGAAGATGGCTGCCCGGCTGAAGGCGGCGGGCTTCAAGGACGATCAGCTCATCCCGTTCAGCACGCCCGAGTACCCGAAGGACGGCGGCCTCGTCGCGATCTATCCGGGGACGACCAAGCAGAAGCCGATGCTGCTGCTGGCGCACATCGACGTGGTCGAGGCCAAGCGCGAAGACTGGGAGCGCGATCCGTTCAAGCTGGTCGAGGAGAACGGCTACTACTACGCCCGCGGCGCGGTGGACGACAAGGCGCAGGCCGCGATCTGGACCGACACGCTGGTCCGCTTCGCCAAGGCGGGGGTTAAACCCAAGCGCACGATCAACCTGGCACTGACCTGCGGCGAGGAGACAAGCGGCGCCTTCAACGGCGCCGAGTGGCTGTCGAAGAACAAGCGCGACCTGATCGACGCCGAGTTCGCGCTGAACGAAGGCGGCGGCGGACGGACGGACGGAAACGGCAAGGTGCTCGTCCAGACGCTGCAGGTCGGCGAAAAGGCGTACCAGGATTTCACGCTCACCACCACGAACCCGGGGGGCCACAGCTCGCAGCCGGTGCCGGACAATGCGATCTACAAGCTGTCGCAAGCGCTGCTGAAAGTGGGCGCCTACGAGTTCCCGGCCGAGCTCAACGACGTCACCCGCGCCTACTTCAGCAAGTCCGCCAAGCTGCGCGGCGGCGAGATGGGACAGGCGATGACCGCTATCGCCGCGAACGTGAACGACAAGGCGGCGCTGGCCGTGCTCGACAAGGACAAGCAGTTCCACTCCACGTTGCGCACCACTTGCGTCGCGACGATGGTCGATGCCGGGCACGCGCAGAACGCCTTGCCTCAGCGTGCCACGGCGAACGTCAACTGCCGCATGTTTCCAGGACGCACGGCTGACGAGACCCAGGCTGCACTGGCCGCCGCGATCGGCGATCCGGGCGTGAAGATCGAGCAGAAGGTGAAGGGCAAGCCGATCGCCAAGTCACCGCCGCTCGATCCCGCGATCGTCAAGCCGGTAGAAACGCTGGCAGCCAAGTACTTCCCTGGCGTGCCGGTGGTGCCTTCGATGTCCACGGGCGCGACGGATGGCGTCTACCTGGGTTCGGTGGGCATACCCACGTATGGCGTGCCTAGTGTCTGGACCGATCCCGACGGCAACGGCACGCATGGCTTGAACGAGCGGGTGGAGGCGAAGTCGCTCTACACCGCGCGCGATTACCTCTACGATCTGGTGAAGACGCTCGCGGGATGAACCTTCGGATCCTCCTCTGTAAGGGGAGGGGAACCGCTCGCGTAGCGAGTGGTGGAGGGGTGTCACCGTCCGCTAAGTGCTCGGACGAGAGGGTTACACCCCTCCGTCAGTCCTACGGACTGCCACCTCCCCTTGCAGGGGAGGATCTATCCGCAGCACACACGAAAAAGGCGGCCCCTTGCGGGGCCGCCTCTTCGGTCTCAGCTACTCAAGTCCTCAGGCGAGGGTGAGAGCGAACGCCAGGGCGCTAGCGCCCAGGGCCGCGGCGAGACCGAACGTGCGTTGCACGATGGTCATGGCACTTTCCTCCTGTTTGGGTCCGGGTCAGCGCTTCTTAGCTGCCAATCCCTTCGCAAATGCAACATAGGAGGGTTAGTAATTTTCACAATGTCAAAGGTAACAATCCAACTTGCACAATCTGCAAGCCGCCAGCGGCATGGCTGGCCTTGACTGTGCCTCTCTGGACACGTCGCGGCGGGACGACTAACCCGCGGCCATGAGCATCCAGCCTTCTGAAAACATCCTGATCGTCGACTTCGGCAGTCAGGTCACCCAGCTGATCGCGCGCCGCGTGCGAGAGGCGGGTGTCTATTCCGAAATCGCGCCGTTCTCGGCCGCGGAAGAGGCGTTCGCCCGGCTCGACCCGATCGGCGTGATCCTCTCAGGTTCGCCAGCCTCGGTGCTCGACGAAAACGGACCGCGAATTCCCGATGCCATCCTAGAGAGCGGCCGGCCGATGCTGGGCATCTGCTACGGTCAACAGGCGCTGACGCACCAACTCGGCGGCGAAGTGCTGCTGGGGGACAGCGGCGAGTTCGGCCGCGCCTTCATCGAGATCGACGACACTTGCGCGCTGTTCGATGGCCTGTGGCAAGTCGGCGAGCGTCACCAGGTGTGGATGAGCCACGGCGACAAGGTGACCAGCCTAGCCCCCGGCTTCCGCCCGGTCGCGGCCAGCCCCGGCGCGCCTTTCGCCGTCATCGCCAACGATGCCAAGCGCATCTATGCCATGCAGTTCCACCCCGAGGTGGTGCACACGCCGGACGGCGGCAAGCTGCTCAAGAACTTCGTGCGCCACGTCTGCGGCATGGCCGGCGACTGGACCATGGCCGAGTTCCGCAAGACCAAGATCGAGGAGATCCGCGCCCAGGTCGGCTCGGGCCGGGTGATCTGCGGCCTCTCGGGCGGTGTCGACAGCGCGGTAGCCGCGCTGCTGATCCACGAGGCGATCGGCGACCAGCTGACCTGCGTCTTCGTCGACGGCGGCATCCTGCGCCAGGGCGAGGCCGAGCAGGTCGTCTCGCTGTTCCGAGGCCACTACAACATTCCGCTGGTCCACGTAGATGCCTCCACGCTGTTCCTCAACGGCCTGAAGGGCGTGACCGACCCCGAGGCCAAGCGCAAGTTCATCGGCAAGACCTTCATCGACGTGTTCGAGGACGAGGCGAAGAAGATCGGCGGTGCCGAGTTCCTGGCGCAAGGCACGCTCTACCCCGACGTGATCGAATCGGTGTCGTTCACCGGCGGTCCCTCGGTAACGATCAAGAGCCACCACAACGTCGGCGGCCTGCCCGAACGCATGAACATGAAGCTTGTCGAACCCTTGCGCGAACTGTTCAAGGACGAAGTGCGCGAGCTGGGCCGCGAACTCGGCCTGCCGGAGATCTTCGTGGGCCGCCACCCGTTCCCCGGGCCGGGCCTCGCCATCCGCATCCCCGGCGAAGTCACGCGCGAGCGCTGCGACATCCTGCGCAAGGCCGATGCGATCTACCTCGAGGAGATCCGCAACGCCGGGCTCTACGATGCGATCTGGCAGGCCTTCGCGGTGCTGTTGCCGGTCAAGACCGTCGGCGTGATGGGCGACGGGCGCACCTACGACAACGTCTGCGCCCTGCGCGCGGTGACCTCGACCGACGGCATGACCGCCGACATCTATCCCTTCGACGCCCAGTTCCTCAGCCGCGTGTCGACCCGCATCATCAACGAGGTGCGCGGCATCAACCGCGTGGTCTACGACTACACCAGCAAGCCGCCGGGCACGATCGAGTGGGAATGATCCAGGCCCATCCGAACTCCGCTAGGTTTGTGCTGCGATCCGCCAAGCTACTCAAATAGAGATGAATCTTTCGCATAGCGGTCGACAGCTATCGGCGGGTAGAGTTTGGCGGTGGCGGTCCGCCTGAGGCGCCTCTGGCATATTGCTTAGCTGCATTTTGGAACGTACCGTCGGGGCCAATGAGGCTCGCGACGGTACTTTTTTGGCGGCAGGTGGGATGCTGACGGACGCCGCCCTTCAGGCATTGAAACCAAAAGAGAAGATTCACAAAGTAGCTGACCTAATGGCGTGCATGTCCGCGTCATGCCCGGTGGGGCGGCGGAATGCATTGGATAATCGCTATCCACCTAGCTTGGCGGACGAGTGAACTCCGCGACCAGATGGTCGAACACCGTGGAAATGCGCGGAACATGACGCAGGTTTTCATGGGTCACGATCCATGTCTCCAGGGCGGGCAGGCTCACATCAGGTAAGACCCGAACGAGGTCCGGCTCGCGCATGGCCACACGTTCCTGGAAGACAGCGATGCCGAGGCCGGCCCGCGCCGCGGCGAGCTGGGCCGGATGATTATCTGTGCGCAGGCTCCAGCGTAAGGTTTGTTCACCGGCGATCATACCGGCTAGCTGCAAGTCGGCCTGATTGCGATCGGGTCCAATGAACAGATGATCGGCCATTTCACTCCGATTGGCGGGAGTGCCGAAGGCAGCAACATAATTACGATGCGCAAACAGGCCGAGCGGAGCCGCGCAAACCTTTTGGGCAATAAAGGCGCTTTGTTCGGGACGGTGCATTCGCACAGCGATGTCGACTTGCTGATCGACCAAATCGGCACTCGTGTTGCTGAGTTCCACTTCGTACACCAGATGCGGGTGACGGCGCTGGAGCCGTTGCAGCATCGGTGGCAGAACCTCGATACCGACCACTTCCGACACGCTGATGCGTACTGAGCCCTCGGGCACGTCCGCGTCGGCCGAGGCTGCACGCAGAAGCGCGCCGGACGCTTACGCCATCGCGCGGGCAGGTACCGCCATCGCTCTCGCTCTCGGCGTCGGAACCAAACCGTTTGAAGACCGCGTGAACAATACAGCTTGCAGGGCGGCCTCCATCGCCTCGATCCGCACCCGAACGGTTGGCTGCGAGAGGCTGAGCGAGCGCGCCGCTGCCGACAGGCTGCCTGTGTCGAAAACGGCAAGGAACGCTCGCTGCTCATCCCAGGTTGGCTCACGTCTCATCAAATTCTTGTAGGCCGGTGGCAAAGCTTCAACAATTCCTTTTGACACGGGCAACGCCGATCATCGTCTCGACAGTCGAGGAGATTGGCATGACATCCACCGTCATCTGCATGTTAGGTATCTCAGGAGGGATCGGCGGAAGCGTCGCGACCGCGCTGCTGCGGCATGGTTTCCTGCTGCGCGCCCTTGTCCGCGATCCTGCAGCGCTGTCGCCGCAATGGGCCGAGCGCCACAATGTCGAACTGGTGCCAGGGAATGCGATGAACGCCGCCGACGTTGCCGCCGCGGCGGTCGGATGCTCCGCAATATTCCACGGCGTAAACCCCGCCGGTTATCGCGATTGGGACAAGCTGGTTCTGCCGATGATCGACAATACGATCGCGGCCGCGCGCGCGGCCGGCGGCGCGCGGGTCGTGCTGCCCGGCACGATATACAACTTCGACCCCATCGCCACGCCGCTGCTCGACGAGCACAGTCCGCAACGGCCCAAGGGTGAGAAGGGCAATATCCGGCGCGGACTGGAGCGCAGGCTCGAAGATGCGGCGGGGACCGGCGTCCCGACGCTCATGGACGCCTACATCGCCCGCATCGGCGGCATCGCCCGCGCGCAGTCGCAACTGGTCGAGATCGCCAAGCGCAACGCTGCGGCGGGCTCCCGCGTCCCCCGCTTCGCCTATGAGGCGATGAGCAGGCAATCGCGCGCGCTGAGCGCGGGGGCGCCGTTCGCCGGACCAGGCACCAACGTCGTCTGGACCGACGCGCAGGCCAAGATCGAGGGCCTGCTCAAGTCCGGCAAGATAGATCGGGCGAGGGCTGCAGCCTACAAGACGGCAGCGCACGAGGCGCTCATCGCGCATTGGGGACCCGCCTACGCCGAACAGGCGGCCTGGTTCGAGGCCGAAGTGCCTCGAGCGGACGTAGTCGCGACGGGCGTCGGCAAGAATCCGAACGGCAAGGCCTACTACGAAATGGCCCTGGCGAGCGGGACGACCACCCGGCTCACCCCCGACGAGGTGCACCGGATCGGCCTTGCCGAAGTTGCGCGGATCAAGGTCGAGATGGAAACGATCAAGACGCAGGTGGGCTTCGAAGGTTCGCTTCCCGAGTTCTTCCGCTACGTGCGAGACACCGCGCGTTTCTACTACCCGAATACCGATGCCGGACGACAAGCCTACATCGACGCCGCGACAGCGCACGTTGATTTCATGAAACAGCAGGTTCCGCGGTTTTTCGGTACTCTCCCGAAGGCCGACGTCGTGGTGAAGCGCGTCGAGGGCTATCGCGAGATCCCCGGAGCCCCGCAGCATTATTTCCTTTCGACACCCGATGGGTCGCGCCCCGGAGTCTACTACCTGCATCTGTCAGACATGCGTGCGATGCCGATCCCGCAGCTGGAGGTGATCTCCTATCACGAGGCCTTGCCGGGCCATCACATGAACTTCGCGATCGCGCAGGAGATGACCGGCGTTCCTGAGTTCCGCAAGTTCCTGGACATCAACGCCTATCAGGAGGGCTGGGGGCTCTACACGGAGAAGCTGGGCAAGGAGATGGGCGGTTACCGGGATCCCTACTCCGACTTCGGTCGCCTCTCGACCGAGATCTGGCGGGCGATCCGTCTGGTGCTCGACGCCGGGCTGCACGCCAAGGGTTGGACCGAGGAACAGGCCGTTGCCTACTATCGCGATAATTCGCCCGCGGCCGAGGGACAGATCCGCGCCGAGGTGCAGCGCTACATTGTATGGCCTGGGCAAGCGGCGGGATACAAGATCGGCATGCTGAAGATCGAGGAACTGCGCAAACGCGCGGAAAGCGAACTCGGCGAGCGTTTCGACCTGAAGGAGTTCCACGACACGATCCTGGGCGGCGGACAGATGCCCCTCCCGCTGCTGGAGCGCCGGGTGGGCGAGTGGATCGAGACGCGCAAGCATGGCTAGCCGGGCCATACCAACACGCCGATGCTCCACGGCCCGCAAGGCCTTTTGCAGTTGAGGTACACGATGAAGACGATCTGGCTTTCCGGCCTGTTGCTGGCTGCTTCCGCCATTGCAGGTCCGGCGATGGCGCAACCGGATGCGTCCGACGTGCAGCCCCTGCACAACCGCGATCGCTGGCTGCCCAAGTCGGTGCCCACCAGCGACGACGTGCTGCGCATCCCGGTTCCGGCCGACTACAACGCACCCAAGGGCGCCTTCGTACTCGTCGGCGGACGGCTGTTCGACGGAACCGGGGCGCCTGCCCGGCCATCCACGGTCGTCGTTGAGGGCAAGACGATCACTGCGGTGCTTGGGGCCGGGCGATCGGAATTGGCCCAAGGACGCGATCGTCTACGACGTGACCGGAAAGACGGTGATGCCGGGCCTGATCGACCTGCACACGCACCTGACCTTCCTTGACAACGCGGACGCGGGCAACATCTACTCCAACAGTCTCGTCAGCGGTGCCGAGGCGGCCATGCGGGGGCAGCGCCGTATGGCGATTGAGCTGCAATCCGGGGTGACGAGCGTGCGTGATGTGGGCTCGCACGGGGATGCCCCGTTCGTGCTCAAGCGGCTCCAGGCGAGCGGCGCGATCCCGGGCCCCCGCGTATTCGCGGCGGGTCAGTTGATCACTCAGACCGGCGGCCACGCCGCGCTCCACGCGATCAGGCTGGGCGGTGTAGAGAATCCCAATGCAATGGTGCGGACCGCCTCTGGCCCCGACAGCTGGCGCGAGGCCGTGCGGGCGCAATTCGCGCAAGGCGCGGACCTCATCAAGCTGGCAAGTGAGTACTCGCAAGCCGAGATCGACGCTGCTGTCGATGAGGCCCATTCGCTTGGTCTGCCCGTGACGGTCGATGCCGAGACGCGCTACATCGACATGGCTATCGAGGCCGGAGTGGACTCGATCGAGCATCCTCTGCCTCGCAGCGACGAGGCAGTGGCGCGGATGGCGAAGCGTGGCATCGCTTCGGTGCCGACGCTGGTGCCCTATCGGATCATCACCCGCTCGTCCGGCGGCTATTATGGATCAACATCCCGCCGCTTCGAGCTTAATGAAGACACGATCCTGCAGATGGGCAGGAAGCTGCGCCGTGCAGGCGTGAAAATGGGGATCGGCCTCGATCTGATTGGCGACTGGCCCGAGTACATGCCTGGCGCTTATATCGATGAACTGAACGGTTTTACGCAGCTCGGCTTCAGCAAGTCCGAAGCGCTCGTCGCAGCCACGAAGACCAGTGCGGAAATTCTGCGCATGGGCGACCGGCTCGGTACGATCGAAGTCGGAAAGTTGGCCGATATCATCGTAGTCGGAGGAAATCCGGATCAAGACTTCCAAGCCCTGCGCCAAGTCGAGACAGCATTTGTAAATGGGCGGCTCATGTTGAAGGAAGGGCGCCTCTTCCTGGCAGGCCATGAAGAAAAATCGATGCCTGAAAAGAAGTAGTTGCTGATGACAAGGGCGTCCTGCATGCCCGTGTCGAGCAGGAATTCCCTTCACCCCACCGATCTCGCCTTCGATGAAAGGGAACCCCCGCACCATACGACCGTTCACGCAACCCATCGCTGCCGGAATGAACCCGGCCCGGGCAAGCCGGTACGTCTGTCCCGATCAGAAAGGCAGACGTTCTGCGCCACGTTGCACCGTGATCCAATGCGGGCGCGTAAACTCGTTGATCACCCAGTCGGCGTTGAAGCGACCGATCCCGGAATTGCCCTGGCCGCCATAGGCGGCATATTCCGAATCCGCGACGGTGATGCCGTTGACGTGGCCCATGCCGGCATCGACGCACAGCATGAACTGCCGCCCGCGTTCGAGGTCGCCGGTGAAGACCGACGCCGACAGGCCGAAATCCGTGTCGTTGGCTAGCGCCAGGGCGTGGGCTTCGTCGTGGGCCTTCAGGATCGGGAGCAAAGGTCCGAAACTCTCCTCCTGCGCGATCGCGCTGCATGGATCTACGTCGAGGATGATGTGCGGCGGGACAATGTTGTTCTGTGAGCCGGTGACCGGACCGTCGAGCACGACGCGCGCACCTTCGGCCCTGACGCGCTCGATCCGTTCGACGATCGCATCGACCTGATGCCGATTGATGATCGGACCGATCACCGTCGACGCATCCATCGGATCGCCGAAAGCCAGCGCCTTCGTGCGCTCCACGACCTTCTCGACGAACGCGTCGTAGACCTTCTCGTCTACGATCGCGCGGTTGGCGCTCATGCAGATCTGACCCTGGTGGAGGAAGCGGGACACGACGAGCGCATGAGCGGCGGCGTCGAGATCGGCATCGTCCAGCACGACGAACGGCGCATTGCCGCCGAGCTCCAGCCCGAGATGCTTGAGGCGCGACGATTCGCCGATCTTCGTGAACAGGCTGCGACCGACTCCGGTCGATCCAGTGAAGGATATGAACGCGGCGGCATGATCTTCGACCACGGCGTCGCCGATCTCGTCGCTGTCGCCCACCAGCACGCTGAGCACGCCCTTGGGGAGGCCTGCTTCCTCGAAGATGCGCGCGTGGAAGAGGCCGCCGGTGATCGGGGTGTCGCTCGCCGGCTTGAGCACCACCGCGTTGCCGAGCGCCAGCGCCAGCGCCAGCGCCGGCGCCAGCGATCGCATGGTGAGATTGAAGGGCGCATTCCATGGGCTGATGATCGCGATCACACCCACCGGCTTGCGGTAGACGAGGCTTTCCTCCGTCGGACACTCGCTTGGAACGATCTGGCCCGTCACCCGCGCGGGGTAGGAGGCGGACGCGTGGAGGATCGACCAGATAAGCTGCCACAGGAACTCCGCCACGAGCCGGACGCAGCCCGTCTCCTTGACGGTGGTCGCCACGATTTCCTCACGGCGTTCGAGCGTGATCGCCGCAGCACGGGCCATGACGGCTGCGCGCTGGCGTGGCGGTGTGGAGGCCCATTCCTGCTGGGCATTGGCCGCCGCGCGATAGGCATCTGCCACGTCGCCAACCGATGCTCCGCGAAGCTTGGTCAGGACTGAACCATCGTAGGGATTTCTATCATCCATCTCGTAGGTCGAAGCGCCCGGCCGCCACTCGCCGCCGACGAACTGATGGTCGAAACCGTGATAGGGGGGTGGGGCATCGTTCATGCTCATGCGTCGACGCTCTCACGTTCGGCCCGAGCCTTCGGCGCCGTGCATTCAGGAGAAGTCCGGCGACGCCGGCTGCGGGCGATCGGTGAACAGTCTCACTTCGCGCCGGTCAGGCAGCGTCCTCGCGCCCATGGGGATGCAGGAGCCGCTCATAGCCGATGCGCTGGAGAAACTGCTCCCGCACCCTGTCCATGACGGTGAAAGTGACGGCAGCGCCATCGCTCGCCGGATCGATATGGATCCTGAGCGGCCGCTTCCCGTGAGGCTGCGCTACCAGGTCCACCACTGCTTTGCCGACCTCTCCCGGATCGGCGGCGTCGGGCACCGTCTCCGCCAGCGCGGCCTGCATCTGGTCTTCGAAGTCTTCCCCCCAGAGCTTCGCATAGGCTTCGTCGATCGCTGCATCTTCCGGCTTACCCGCGTTCTTGAAGTGGTTGGTCCCGGTGGTGAACGCGCCGGGAACCACGATGGTGGTCTCGATGCCGAATGATGCCACTTCCTTGGCGATGCACACGGCGAGCGCGTCCATACCCGCCTTGGCGGCGAAATAGGGGCCGAGAAGCGGCGGCACACCGCCGGCGACACTGCTGCTCGATATCCAGACCAGCAGACCCGATCGCGCGGCGCGCATGTGCGGCAGCACGGCGCGGTTGACCCGATGCGCCCCGAGCACGTTCACATCGTAGAGCTGCGCACACTGTTCGGGCGTGAACGCCTCGACCGGCCCATAGACCATGTGGCCAGCGTTCTGGACCAGCACGTCAATCCGCCCACATTCGCCGACGATCTGCTCCACCGCCGATCCGATGGATGCGTCGTCCTGAACGTCCAGCTCGATCGAGCGGAGATCCACGCCGTTGTCGGCGGCGAAGGCGGTATTGTCCTTCACCTTGTCGGCGTTCTTTTCCCCGGTACCGCGCATTGAGGCATAGGCGATGTGCCCGGCCGAGGCGAGGTCGCGGGCGATTATCTCACCGAAGCCGCTGGAGGCTCCGGTCACGAGTGCTACCAACGTCATTGCTATATCCTCTCAGACCATACCACCGTTGGCGCGCAGGACCTGCCCGCTGACCCACCCACTGTCCGGGCCAAGGAGGAAGGACACGACCGCAGCGATGTCGGCGGGTTCGGCGAGCCGCCCGAGCGGGATCATCTTGGTGACCTGGGCTACCTGTTCGTCGGTCTTGTCGTCGAGGAAAAGCGCGGTGGCGACCGGGCCGGGCGCGACCGCGTTGACCGTGATCCCCTTCGGCCCCAGTTCCTTGGCGGCAATACGGGTCAGCGCTTCGACACCGGCCTTTGTCGCCGCATAGATGCCATAAGTCGGCTGATTGAGCCCGACGACGCTCGACGAGAAGCTGACGATCCGGCCGCCGGTACCCATCCGCCGTGCCGCTTCGCGTATCCCCAGGAACACGCCCTTCAGGTTGATCGCAACGTGGCGATCGAACAACGCGTCGTCGGCCTCCGCGAGCGGTGCGAGCTTCATGACGCCGGCATTGTTGACGAGCGCCGCCACCGTTCCGAGCGCTGCGGCGGCATCAAATAAAGCGGCGAGCGCGGCGGGATCGCTGACGTCGCCCTTGACCGCCTGGGCCCTCCCTCCAGCGGCAACAATGGAAGCCACCACCTCGTCCGCCGAAGCGGCATCGCCGGAATAGTCGACGATAACAGCGTAGCCGTCTGCCGCCAGTCGGCGGGATACCTCCGCGCCTATCCCTTTCGACCCACCCGTAACGATCGCAACTCTGTTCGCAGCCATGTTTCCTCCGGCGTCGCAAAGCCGCATCGGCGGCTTCATCAGGGCTTGAGACGCGAAGGGCCACGCCATCGTTGCACGGCGGACCAACATTAGCAGAGTGGCGACAATGTATAGCGGTATGACGATAGTTCGGGAGAAAACTATCCTCCCGTTGAAGCATTAAGAACGTCCCGAAGCGGAGAACGAAGGCTGCTTCGCGGATACGCTCGCCCGCCTCAATGTGCCGAAAACCGAAACCGGCGGCGACTGAGCGCAACGATCCATTCATTTCGTAGAGGAGTTACCATGAAACTGCAGGTGAAGGTTGGAATTGCGGCGCTGCTCGCGCTCGCGCTGCCGGCCCCGCTCGCCGCTGCGCAGAATTGCGTTGGAAGCGGCGATGCCAGTCCGGGGGAGTTGCACCGACAGGTGATGTTGCAGGGGTGGCAGCACGAGCCTGGCGATCCCCGGTTCAGTTTCCGTGCCAAGCTCGGTCGCTTCTACGACTGGGAGGCGCAGGACGGGCTGTTCTTCGACGACTTCGACCCGCAGCGTCGCGCCGTGCGCAGCGTCGCCGAATATGGGGGCATCTGGGAGCCCATCTTTCGCGCCAACCGCTCGGCCCTGCACGCGATCAGCGACGCCCCCACCGTGCTGATCGGCAGCGATCTTGCCGCGTCGTCGCTGGAGTTTACCGCGCGGATCGAAACGCTGAAGGGGAAGGTGACCGGCATCCGTACCCGTTCCGACATGGTCTGGCGCTGCCGCCCCGATGGCTGGAAGATCGTTCGCGAGCATAATTCGTCGAAGATCGTGCCAGTGGCTGAGGCAGAGCGGATCATCGCCGGCCAGGGCGACAACCCGCAGGCGTCAATGTAGCGCGCTAAACTCCGCGACGAGGTGATCGAACACGATCCGGATACAAGAGATATTGCTCAGATCCTCATGCGTGACGATCCATGTGTCCAGCGCATCGACGTCGACGTCAGGCAGCACCGGTCGCAGGCGCATATCGGCATCGCCCACGTGGCGATGTACAACGCCGATGCCGATCCCCGCGCGCGTGGCGGCAAGCGCAGCGGGGTGGCTGTCGGTACGTAAGACCAACGCGCGTCGCTCCAGATCCGGGAAGAGAGCCTGCGCCAGCGCGAGATCGCTGCTGTTGCGATCGGGACCGATCAAGCGGTGGCTACCCAGTTCGCCAACCGTCGCCGGCTCTCCATGCCGCGCCAGATAGTCCGGATGCGCATAGAGGCCGAGGCGGATCGATGCGACCTTGCGGATGACCAACCCCGCCTGCGTCGGCGGGAACATGCGGACCGCGACATCGACCTGCTGGTCAAGCAGATCGGCGCCGGTGTCGCTCAGGACAAGTTCGATGGCGATATCAGGGTAAAGCGCACCGAGCCGTGCCAACATGGGCGGGATCACTTCCACCCCGATGAACTCGGCCACGCTGACGCGCACCGTGCCGGCGGGCTGATCCGCGCCTGCCGATGCGCGGCGGACGAACGCGTCGGAGGCGTGCGCCATGGCGCGCGCCGATGTCGCCAGCGTGCGGGCTTGCGGGGTGGGCGTGAGGCCTCGGACGGATCGGACGAAAAGGGTCCTGCCAAGTGCCGCCTCGAGAGCTTCGATGCGCGCGCGGACGGTCGGTTGGGCAAGCCCCAGGCGGCGGGCTGCCGCCGAAAGGCTGCCTTCCTCGATGACCGCTAGGAACGCACGTTGATCGTCCCACATAACCAAACCGCTCATCAGAAATGTACTAGCAGATCATAAATGATCGACAATTCTCTTCGATCGCCGAGGGAGGCATATTCGCCCCGGGATGCATCAACCGCAGGCACATCTGCGAAAGCGCACGCCTCTATCGGGATTTACAAACCATGAGGACGTCCCTCGATCACTACCGGCCGCTCGCTCGTTCCGGCCTGCGCGTCTCTCCCGTGACGCTCGGTACGATGACGTTCGGCGCCGATTGGCGTTGGGGCGCGGACGACGGCGAGGCCGAGCGCATCTTTGCCTTCTCCGACGAACAGTTGTGCCGCCTGAACGAATGCAGCGCCGTCGCTCCGACCTTTCCGGGACGGTTAGTCGACCGACCGATGACACCGCAAACCAATTTTCGGGTCGGCGAGCGTGGCTCGCCGACACGTGTAGGAGGAACAAGGATGAAACTCGTTCGGATCGACGACGCCGGCCGCCAGGCCAGGACATGGCGCGGCGCTGGCCTCGCGGCATTGAGGAGGCGGTCATGAGCCCCACCATCGTCGCGATGGCGGTACTTCTCGCGGCCGTGCCTCCGGCGGCAGCCGCCGCCGCTCCACAGGCGCGATTGGCGGCGAGTTCGCCCGAGGCCGGCAACCGGGCCTTCATCCGCGAAGCGTTCGAGCGATGGGCCGCGGGTGACGCCGACTTCTTCGATCTCCTCGTCGACGACGTGACCTGGCATATCGCCGGCTTCGACCCCGTCGTCGCCCGCACCTATCATGGTCGCCAAGCCCTGCTGGACGGCGCGGTCCGTCCGCTCGCCGCGCGGTTGACCGGCACGTTGCGGCCGACGGTCAGGAGGATCTGGGCCGACGGTGACGACGTGATTGTCCATTGGGACGGCGAGGCCGCCGTCTACGACGGCACGCGCTATCGCAACACCTATCTGTGGATCCTGACTGTCAAGGATCGCCGGATCGTGGCGGTCACGGCCTTTTTGGATAACGCTGCTTTCAAGGCGGTTCTTGACAAGCCGGCCCCCGATCCCTCCCGTCGGCCCGGTAGCCGCCGCGAGTGACAAACGGGGCCGTCGTCCAAGCCACCGCGCCGCTTCGGGCGCCCCGAACGCCTGTCCCTGCCGACGGGGAGGGAGACATGACCATGCCGTCCGCGAACGACGGCGCGCCCGCTTCCGCGCTGTACGCGTCGGCTAGCCTCGACTGTGCTGCCGCGCAGCCCGTCACGATGCTGGAAAGCAGTGTGAGCGTAGGCTGGAACGCCCTTCTTCTCGATCATGTCGAAGGCGTCGGCCAAAGCGATGTTTTCGAGACGCATGCTACGACCGATCTCACTCTGGTGACGGCGATCGGCGGCCGACACCGCGTCGAGGCTTATGGCTGCGGCACTTGGCACGCAGCCATCTACGAACCCGGAGCCGCCGGCATGACGCCGCCAGGGCAGACAGCGCGCCTGCGCTGGGAAGCGCTTGGATCTTCGCGTCGCTTCGAGATGATCCACCTCTACTTGCCACAAGCGATCGTCAACGAAACTTGCGAGGAATATCGGCGACGGGGGCAACGCACCCACGACCGCCCGCTCGACGCCCTCGTATTCAATGATCCGACCGTTGCCCAACTGAGCCGCGCGCTGCTCGTCGCGATGCATGCCAACGCACCCGACCTCTACGCGGATCAGGTTGCCCGCGCCATGGCCCTTCACCTTCTGGCCACCCATAGCCCCTGGCTCGACATCGCCGCGGACGATCGTGATCCCGGCACTATAAGCGATGATCGTCTCGCACGGGTGATCGAGTACATGAGCGCTAACCTAGACCGATCGTTGACGGTCCTCGAGCTGGCGCGTGAGGCAGGAATCAGCGTCCATCACTTCTCGCGACGCTTCCGCAAGCAGACCGGTCGAACCCCCTGCGGCTTCCTGACAGACCTCCGGTTCGACTTGGCGCGCCGCTTGCTGTGGACGACCGATCTGCCGATCGGCGAAATCGGTTTGAAGTGCGGCTATACGCAGGCGGCTGCTTTCTCCGCTGCGTTTCAGCGACGCTATGGCAAAACCCCTTCCGCAGAGCGTGAGCAGGGGGGCGACGACCGAAAGTCAAAGTAAAATCGAGAAACCTCAAGTTGAATCCGATTGTCGCTGCATGGATCAACGGGGGCTGCGATCTCGAATTCAGCCTTTTTGCCAGGACGACCTCAAGGTGAAAGCACTTATCGTCGGCGAATCAGCACTCGTGCGTCCTGAACGGCGAGGCGTTTGTCTTTCCACATGCCGGAACTCAAGACCTAGCCGCACTGGCCCCGGTGGAGGAGCTTGTGGTCGGCCAGGACCAGCGCCATCATCGCTTCCACCACCGGCGCGCCGCGGATGCCGACGCAGGGGTCGTGGCGGCCCTTGGTGAACAACTCGGTCGCGTCGCCTTCGCGGGTGATCGTCGGTTGCGGGGTGAGGATCGAACTCGTCGGCTTGAAGGCGACGCGGACCACCACCGGTTGCCCGGTCGAGATGCCACCAGCGATACCTCCGGCATGGTTGGCCTCGAAGCGAGGGCCGGAGTTGGCCATTGAGTTGCCGGGCCGCATCGGGTCTGCGTTCTGCTCGCCGGTGAGCCGCGCCGCAGCGAAGCCGTCGCCTATCTCCACGCCCTTGACGGCGTTGATGCCCATCATCGCCGCGGCAAGGTCGGCATCGAGCTTGCCGTAGAGTGGCGCACCCCAGCCCGCAGGCACGCCGGTCGCCACGCATTCGACCACGGCGCCAACCGAGGAGCCGGATTTGCGCACCGACTCCATCTGCGTGGCCCATCGTGCCGCCGCCCGGGCATCGGGGCAGAAGAAGGGATTGCGCGCGATCTCGGCCGGGTCGAAGTTGGCCGGATCGATCGCGTCGCCGCCGATCTCGGTGACGTAGGCGAGGATCGCGACCTCGGGGATCACCAGCCGCGCGACGCCGCCGGCGGCCACCCGCGCCGCCGTCTCTCGCGCCGAACTGCGCCCGCCGCCACGATAGTCGCGAAAGCCGTACTTGGCGTCATAGGCGTAGTCGGCATGGCCGGGGCGATAGGCCTTCGCGACCTCGGAGTAGTCCTTGGAGCGCTGGTCGACGTTCTCGATCATGAGCGAGATCGGGGTGCCGGTGGTGCGCTGTACGCCATCCGGAGCGGCGAACACGCCCGAGAGGATGCGGACCCGATCGGGTTCCTGGCGCTGGGTGGTGTACTTCGACTGGCCCGGTCGGCGGGCATCGAGGAAGGGCTGGATCGCCGCCTCGTCGATGGCGAGACCGGGAGGGCAACCGTCGACCACCGCGCCGAGCGCCGGCCCGTGGCTTTCGCCCCAGGTGGTGAAATGCAAAAGGCGGCCGAAGGTGTTGACGCTCATGACCTGCGCGCTTTGTCGCGGACCCGGCGATTTGTCCAGCGGGGGCTGGCGGTGGTGCGTGGGAAGCACCGCTGGTGGAGTGCTTGGAGGGATCGGTCCTCCCCGGCACGGGGAGGGGGACCGCGCGAAGCGTGGTGGAGGGGAGTCTCGGCACGGCGCGAGGTTGCCGGCGGGTTCCTGCAGTGTTTGCGTGAGGACGCGAGTCCCCACCACCCCTCGCTGCGCGAGCGGTCCCCCTCCCCGACGCGGGGAGGACAGATCCTCCCCTGCAAGGGGGGCGGCAGACGCGAAGCGGCTGACGGAGGGGTGTCTCCGCTGGTGGAGTGCTCGACCGAGAGGGTTACACCCCTCCACCACTCACTGCGTGAGCGGTCCCCCTCCCCTTGCAGGGGAGGATCTGCTCCCCCTCCTCCTCAGAGAAGGAGTTAGGCACAACTCGACCTCCGCCGGCGAACGCGGAACTTACGCCAACAGGAAAAAATCTCACGACGGACGTGCGGCCGGCGCGGCCTGGCGCGACAGGCTTGGCTCGGGTTCCGGTTTGCGAACGGCTGGCGGAGGAACACGCAAGCGTGCCGCCAACTCGGCCTTGTTCGTGCGAAGCGCCGGCGGGCAAGGCTCGCGGGAACTGTGCCGGCTCCGGGCTGGAAGTGCAGGATGTCGCCTCCAGGCGGGATAGTGCGTCGCATCTGGGGTGCAGGCGCCCGTCTCTAGGCGCCGGCCGCATGGTGCGGGGTTGGTCGAACGAGGCCTCGCTCACCCGCACCCGCCGTGTACCGGAGCCGAGCTTTCACTTGGCTCCAGCGCTGCGGTATATAACCTAAACGGTTCGCGATGTCAAGCCGGGCCTGAGCTCAAAAAGCTGCTCGACTTGCCAGGCTCCGCACACATCCCGTACCATGCGCCGATGCAACCGACACTCTATGGCATTCCCAACTGCGACACCGTGAAGAAAGCGCGAGCTTGGCTGGATCAGCATGGCATCGCGTATGCCTTTCACGATTACAAGAAGCAGGGCGCCGATCCCGCTCAGCTGGTGCGCTGGGTGGAGGAGGCGGGGTGGGAGACGGTGCTCAACCGCCGGGGCACGACCTTCAGGGGCTTGCCCGAGAGCGACAAGCAGGACCTCGACGCCGGCAAGGCGGTCGCGCTGATGGCGGCCAACCCCAGTTGCATCAAGCGGCCGGTGGTCGAGCATGCCGGCGGGCTGCTCGTCGGCTTCGATCCCGCGCGCTGGGACCAGGCGCTGAGGTAAGATCTCAGGCGCGGGTTGCGGTGACGATGTAGTTGAGCGCCAGGTCGTCGGAGAGGTGCAGGCCTTTCAGCGGCGACCAGGCGATCCCGCGCGGCGCGCTCATGGTGAGCCCGGCGGCGGCGAGAAGATCGCGCAGGTCGTCGGGCGTGACGAAGTCGTCCCAATGGTGCGTGCCGCGCGGTACTTGCCCCAGTCGCTCGGCCGCTTCGACCAGCAGCAGGCGCGAGCGTGCGGTGCGGTTGGGGGTGGAGATCACCAGCAGTCCGTCCGGCTTCATCGCGGCGGACAGCGCGGAAACGAACACGCCCTTGTGGGCGACATGCTCGATCACTTCCATCGCGCAGACGAGGTCCTGATCGCGCGGCGCTAGCGTGCCGACTTCACCGGCCTGGTAGCTTATCGCCAGCCCGATCGCCTCGGCATGCGCGCGCGCGGCGGCGACGTTCTCTGCCGCCGCATCGATGCCGGTGACCTCGCCGCCCAGCCGCGCCAAGGGCTCGGCGAGCAGCCCGGCGCCGCAGCCCACGTCCAGCGCGCGGCGGCCGGCAAGCGGCTTCAGCGCCCGCGGGTCGGTGCCGAAATGCGTGTCGATCGCCTCGCGCACGAAGGCCAGTCGCACCGGATTGAGGCGGTGCAGCATGGCCGACGAGCCCCTGGGATTCCACCACTCTGCCGCAAGCGCGCCGAAGTGGGCGGCTTCTGCCGCGCGGATGGTTTCTGGACCGATCGTGTCGTGCGTCGCGGTTGCATTGTTCATGGCCTACCCCTAACAGCGCGCCCGACTCTAATCCACCGGCACAGGAGTGCGTTCGCTTTGGCCCGCATCGTGATGAAATTCGGCGGCACCTCGATGGCCGGCACCGAGCGCATCCGGCGCGTGGCGGGCATCGTCAAACGCCAGCAGGAAGCGGGCCACGAAGTCGCGGTGGTCGTCTCGGCCATGGCGGGCGAAACCGACCGGCTGGTGAACTTCTGCCGCGAGGCGAACACCCTCTACGATCCGGCCGAGTACGATGTGGTCGTCGCCAGCGGCGAGCAGGTCACTTCCGGCCTGCTGGCGCTGACGCTGCAGTCGATCGGCTGCAAGGCCCGCTCGTGGCTGGGCTGGCAGGTTCCGATCAAGACCGACGACGCGCATGCCAAGGCGCGTATCGAGGAGATCGATGCCGAAGCGCTGCTCGCCTCGATGGCGGCGGGCGAGATCGCGGTGATCCCGGGATTCCAGGGCGTCTCGCCCGAGGGCCGGGTGACGACGCTGGGCCGTGGCGGCTCGGACACCTCGGCGGTCGCCGTCGCGGCGGCGCTGAAGGCCGACCGCTGCGACATCTACACCGACGTCGACGGGGTCTACACCACCGACCCGCGCATCGTCGCCAAGGCGCGCAAGCTGCCGCTGGTGACCTACGAAGAAATGCTGGAGCTCGCCTCGGTGGGCTCGAAGGTGCTGCAGACCCGCTCGGTCAGCCTGGCGATGAAGGAGAAGGTGCGCGTGCAGGTGCTCTCCTCGTTCATCGACGAGACTGCGCCCGCTGCCGATACCCTGCCGGGCACGATGATCGTCAGCGATGAAGAGTTAGAAGGAACCGACATGGAACGCCAGCTCATCACCGGCATCGCCGCCGACAAGAACGAGGCCAAGATCACCCTCACGGCGATCGCCGATCGTCCGGGGGCGGTCGCGGCCATCTTCGCCCCGCTCGCCGACGCCAACATCAACGTCGACATGATCATCCAGAACGTGGCCAAGGAGAAGGGCGAGACCGACGTCACCTTCACCGTGCCCCTGTCCGATCTGGTGCGCGCGCAGGCGATGCTGGAGGAGCGCCAGGAGGAGATCGGCTACCGCCGCCTGATCGCCGACGATCAGGTCGCCAAGATCAGCGTCGTGGGTGTCGGCATGCGCAGCCATGCGGGTGTCGCGGCGACGATGTTCAGCACGCTGGCCGAGCGCGGAATCAACATCGAGGCGATCTCCACCAGCGAGATCAAGGTTTCGGTGCTGATCGATTCCGACGAGACCGAGCTGGCGGTGCGCGTGCTGCACACCGCATACGGGATGGACGCAACGGCCTGACCAAGCTCTCCCCTCTGAAAGGGAGGGGAGAGGCTGAGGCCGTCTCTGGCCCGATGTCTTGTGCGCCGCGCCTTGATTGCCTAAGGCGCGCTGCTCTCAGATGACGTGCCAGGACCTGCCATGACCGCTTACCCCAAGACCTCGGCGCTGATGGCGCGCGGCGCGCAGTTCTTCGGCAGCGAGCATGCGATCCTGTGCGGGGCGATGTCCTGGGTGTCGGAACGCAACCTGGTTTCGGCGATCAGCAACGCCGGCGGCTTCGGCGTGATCGCCTGCGGCGCGATGACGCCCGAGCTGCTCGACAAGGAGATCGCGGCGACCAAGACGCTGACGACCAAGCCCTTCGGCGTCAACCTGATCACCATGCACCCGCAGCTGTTCGACCTGATCGAGGTCTGCGGCCGGCACCAGGTCGGTCACGTGGTGCTGGCAGGGGGCATCCCGCCCAAGGGCAGCGTCGAGGCCATCAAGACACATGGGGCGAAGGTCATCTGCTTCGCTCCCACGCTGGCTCTGGGCAAGAAGCTGCTGCGCTCTGGCGCTGACGCACTGGTGATCGAGGGCATGGAGGCCGGCGGCCATATCGGCCCGGTCTCGACCTCGGTGCTGGCGCAGGAGATCCTGCCCACGCTCGCCGCCGATCACCTGGTGTTCGTCGCCGGCGGCATCGGCCGGGGCGAGGCGATCGCCGGCTACCTGGAGATGGGCGCGGCCGGCGTGCAGCTGGGCACTCGCTTCGCCTGCGCCACCGAGTCCATCGCGCACCCTGCGTTCAAGCAGGCGTTCTTCCGTGCCTCCGCCCGCGATGCCATCGCCTCGGTGCAGGTCGATGACCGGCTGCCGGTGATCCCGGTCCGCGCGCTCAAGAACAAGGGCACCCAGGCGTTCACCACCAAGCAGATCGAAGTCGCCAAGCTGCTCGACGACGACAAGGTGGCGATGATGGAAGCGCAGCTGCAGATCGAGCACTATTGGGCCGGCGCGTTGCGCCGCGCGGTGATCGACGGCGATGTCGAAAACGGCTCGCTGATGGCGGGGCAGTCGGTCGGCATGGTCACCAAGGAAGAGCCGGTCGCCGAGATCATGGCCGCGCTGATGCGCGAGTGCGAGGCGGCGCTCGACACGCGCAAGGCGCTGGCGGTGGCCTGACATGGGCGGCGAGGCGAACGGGCCGCTGATCCTGGCGCTGTCCTGCACCGACCGGCCCGGCATCGTCGCGCGCGTCACCGGCTACCTGGCGCAGGCGGGCGGCAACATCATCGAGGCGCAGCAGTTCAACGACCTCGCCGAAAACAAGTTCTTCATGCGCGTCGCCTTCGATCCCGGTGCCGGCGACCGCGAGGACATCCGCGAGGGCTTCGGCACCATCGCGCACGAGTACGGCATGGCCTGGTCGATGCTGCGGCGCGACCGGCCGCGGCGGGTGCTGCTGATGGTGAGCAAGTTCGATCACTGCCTGGCCGACCTGCTCTATCGCCATCGCATCGGCGAGATCGCGATGGACGTGGTCGGCGTGGTCTCCAACCACCCGCGCGACGCGATCGCCACGCACCTGATCGGCGAGCTGCCGTTTCATTACCTGCCCGTCACCCGCGAAACCAAGTCGCAGCAGGAAGCGCAAGTGCGTGCGCTGGTAGAAGAGACGCGTGCCGAACTGGTGGTGCTGGCGCGCTACATGCAGATCCTGTCGGACGAGATGGCGGCGTTCCTCTCGGGGCGGTGCATCAACATCCACCACTCGTTCCTGCCCGGCTTCAAGGGCGCCAAGCCCTATCACCAGGCCCACGCGCGCGGCGTGAAGATGATCGGCGCGACGGCGCACTACGTGACGGCGGACTTGGACGAGGGCCCGATCATCCACCAGGACGTCGAGCCGGTGACACATGCCGACACGCCCGACGACATGGTGCGCAAGGGCCGCGACATCGAACGACGCGTGCTGGCCGAGGCGGTTCGGCTGCACCTGGAGGATCGGGTGCTGCTGAACGGCACGCGGACGGTGGTGTTTCGCAGCTGAGTTGGCGCTCCGTCGAGTTGCGCCAACCTATCGCTTGAAACCCGTCGCCCCCGCGAAGGCGGGGGCCCCGCTTCCTTGCAATTGTTCAGACGTCCAAAGAACAAGCGGGGTCCCCGCCTTCGCGGGGAAGACGAGGGGTGCTTTCAACCCGCGTAGATGCGGTCCAGCACCTTGGCCACGTCGACCAGCCGCTCGGCGGAGGGATCGAAGCTGCGGTCCTGGGCCAGCTGCTCCGCCCATGCTGCGGCGGCGCGGCCGCCCCAGGCGTCGGGCGGACTGACCAGCACCTCGCTCGAGGTCCCGACCAACCGTCTGGCCTCGAAATCGTAGAAGCTACCACCCAGATTGTGCAGCGAGACGCCGCCGCCGGTGCCGTAGAGGCTGGCTTCGATCACTGCCTCCTGGCCCGCCTGCAACCGCCACGAGCAAGCGAGGCGCGCGACGAGGCCGTTGGCGAGCGTCAGCTGTGCCTGGGCATAGTCCTCTACGCCATCGGCCGACAGCGGATTGCCGCCGGCCAGCAGGGTGGAGGACACGTCCGTGACCTCGGGAAAGTCCAGCAGCCACAGCAGCAGGTCGACCAGGTGCACGCCCAGGTCCATGACGCAGCCGCCGCCCGATTGCGCGCGATCGTAGAACCAGGGCTTGTCCGGCCCATAGGCATTGTGGAACACGAGGTCGGCGGCGAACAGCTGGCCCAACTCGCCACTGCGCACCCGACCGGCGATGGCCTGGGCGGCGGCGGTGTAGCGATAGGAGAAATCGACCGACAACAGCCGATCCGCCTTGCGTGCCGCATCCACCACGGCCTGAGCCTCGGCGGCGTTGCGGCCGAGCGGCTTCTGGCAGAAGACCGCCATGCCGCGCTCCAGCGCCGCGATCGACTGCTCGGCGTGCAGTGCACTGGGCGTGGCGATGACGAGGCCGTCGAGGTCCTGCTCCAGCAGCGCTTCCAGCGAGGCCAGCACCGGCACATCGGGTGCCAGCTTCGCGGCTTCGGCGGCGCACTCGGGCGAGGGATCGCAGATCGCGGCGGCCTGGATCGCGCCGGTCGCCAGCGCCGCTTCCATGCGGTGGCGGCCGATCCAGCCGGTGCCGAGAAATCCTACCCTTGGCTTGACCATCACAGCGTCACCAGCGCTTTCACGAAGCCATCCGGCTTGTCGCGCGTGGCATCGAGCGCATCGCCGAGGCGGTCCAGCGGATAAGTGTGCGTGTAGAGCGGCGAGGGATCGAAGCGCCCGGTGGCGACGGCATCGACAGCTTCGCGCAGCCCGCGCAAGTTGACGGCGGGATCGCGCTCATGCGCGTTGATCACATCGATGCCCTTCCAGTTCCACATCTGCATGTTGACCTGGCGCGGCCCGTCTTGGTGGTAGCCGGCGACCACCAGCTTGCCGCCGAAGCCGACCAGTTCGCCGGCCAGGTCGAGTGGCCATTGGTAGCCGACGCATTCGATCACCCGCTCGCACAAGGCCTCGCCGGTAACGGCCTTGACGCTCTCGATGATGCGCCAGTGATCGTCCATCGCGATCGTTTCGGCCGCGCCGTAGTGACGCGCGAGATCGAGCGAGGACTGGCGGCGCGAGATGGCGATCACCTTGGCCCCGGCATCGGTCGCCAGCCTGGTGAGCACCGCGCCCAGGAAGCCGATGCCGACGATCGCGACGGTCTGGCCCGCCTGGATATCGGCCCGACGAAAGATGTTGAAGGCGCAGCCGAGCGGCTCGCCGGGGAAGGGCTGCTCGGCGAGTTGCGGCGGCAGCTTTACCACGCCGCAAGCCGGTGCCACGTCGTATTCGGCGAAGCTGTGGCCGGCCAGGAAGACGACGCGATCGCCAGGCGCGAAGTCGGAAACCTGCGAGCCGACCGCGTCGATCACGCCCCAGCCTTCGTGGCCCAGGCCGCCGGTCTCGCCGGGATACGTGCTCCACGGCTGGCCATGCCAGGGCTCGACATTGGACGCGCAGACGCCGCAGCCTTCCAGCTTCACCCGCACTTCGCCCGCACCCGGTTCGGGCAGCGGCGCATCGACGATTTCGAGCGCCTTGGGGCCGGTAACGACGGCAGCGCGCATCGTTCTGGAAAGGAAACTTTGGTCGGCGTTCATGCGCTGTGCCCCTGAGGATTGATCATCGTTTCGGTCCCGTCACAAGGTTCACCGTATGCCCGACACGTTGCCGCCGGCGCTGAGCATGAGCAGTGCGCTGCGGGAGAATATCGAGGCGCTGAGCGCGCGCGAGCGGGAGGCTCATGCCAACGCGCCGTTCTCGCACCGCATCGCCGACAAGGTGACGGCATTCACCGGGTCGATGACCTTCGTGGTCATCCACCTGGTGCTGTTCGGCTTCTGGATCCTGGCGAACACGGTGGGCATACCTGGCGTGCCCAAGTTCGACGAGAGTCTGGTGGTGCTGGCCATGGAAGCCTCGGTCGAGGCGATCTTCCTGTCCACCTTCGTGCTGATCAGCCAGAACCGCATGGCGGAACGGCAGAACCGCAGCGCGGATCTCGACCTGCACATCAACCTCCTCGCCGAACACGAACTCACCCGCGTGGCGATGCTGCTGGAGCGGATCGCGCGCAAGCTCGATGTGACGGTGGACGACCTTGAGCTTGCGGAGATCGAAGCGGACGTGGAGCCTGAGGACGTGCTGGATGCGCTGGAGGAGCGACAGGGGGACTGAGCCGCCCGCCGCGACTTCGTCATTCCCGCGAACGCGGGAATCCAACTCCTGCTCCGTCGGCTTACACGTCGGTACAGCGTCACAGTATTCGAGCCGCATACACTGAACCCACTAGGACCGCTGCTTCAGGGGCATTTGCAGGAGATGGATTCCCGCGTTCGCGGGAATGACGAAGGGGAAGGTGGCGCGGGCTGTCCTCGCCGTCTCCGAACCCTGACCCCGACCCAAGTCTCACCCGGCAATAAACGCCTCGAGCCGAGTGAACGCCTCGTCGTCGGTCATCTGCTTGGGCGGGTGCTTGCAGAAATACGCCGCTGCCGGGTCGATCGGCCCGGATAGCCCGCGCTCCCTGGCGATCTTGGCGCATCGAATCATGTCGATCGCGACGCCGGCCGAGTTGGGGCTGTCCTCCACCGACAGGCGCAGTTCCAGGTTCACCGGTACGCCACCGAACATGCGGCCTTCCATGCGCAGGAAGCAGACCTTGTTGTCGTTCTGCCAGGCGACGTAGTCCGATGGGCCGACGTGAATGTTCTCGTCCTCGATCCGCTCGGCCGCGACCGACTGCACGGCCTCTGTCTTGGACTCCTTCTTGGAGGCGAGGCGCTTCCTCTCCAGCATGTTGAGGAAGTCGGTATTGCCGCCGGTGTTCAGCTGATACGTTCGGTCGAGCTTGACGCCGCGCTTGGCGAACAGGTCGGTCAGCACGCGGTGGGTGATCGTGGCGCCGAGCTGCGCCTTGATGTCGTCGCCGATGATCGGGATGCCGGCTTCGGTGAAGCGGCGGGCCCACTCGGGATCGCTGGCGATGAACACCGGGATGTTGTTCACGAAGGCGACCCCGGCCTTCAGCGCGCACTCGGCGTAGAACTCGGTCGCCTTTTGCGAGCCGACCGGAAGGTAGTTCATCAGCACGTCGGCCTTGGTCTCGCGCAAAGTGGCGATGACCTCTTGCTCGGTCGCCTCCGGCTCGTCGGCAACCACGAAGGTGCGATCGTCGGGATAGTCGGCCATGTGATCGGCGACTCCGTCGAGCTTGCGGCCCATTTTCACCTTGGCGCCGGTGGGCGTGATCGTTTCGCAGAACACCGTGGTGCAGTTGGGCTTGGCGAACACGGCGTCGGCGATATCCTGGCCGACCTTGCGCTTGTCGATGTCCCAGCCCGCGACGAGGTGGATGTCGCTCGGCACGTAGCCGCCCAGCTCGTAATGCATCAGGCCGATCGTGTCGTTGGCGCCCAGGCGATAGTGTTCGATGCCTTGCGCGAGCGAGCTGGCGCAATTGCCGATGCCGACGACGGCGACGTTGATCCCGTGCGGATGGGGCGAAAGCATCGGGGTACTCCTCAAAGGACCGCCGCTTGTGCGGCAGCCAGTTCGGCGCGGTCGGGGGTGGCCGACAGGGCAGGGTGGGCTTCGACGCGCGACTTGGCGGGCGCATAGCGCTCGATCATCTGCTGGCAGAAGTCGGCGAAGCCTTGGGTGTCGTACGGCGGGCTGGTGTGGTGCGCGCCGGGGCCGAGGTGCTCGGGCGTGAAGCAGAAGGTGACGGTGACGTCGAAGTCCTGCAGCGCCTCCATCTGACGGTCGAACCAGTCGAGCGCATCGGGGCGGAAGCTGTCGGCCCAGGACAGACCGGTGCGCAAGTGCCTGGTACCCAGCCGCTTCATCCAGGCGACCGCGTCGTCGAGGCGCGGATCGTGGTAGTGGAACCACTGCATCAGGCCCATCTCGCCGGCGACCTTGGCATAGTGGTCGAGGCTGGGTTTGGGGGTGCCGTCCTCGCGGATCAGGCCCATGTAGAAGTGGCGGTAATAGCTCGATCCTTCCGCTTCGCGGTGGCGGGTGGTCGCGCCCCATTCCTGCGGCAGATCGTAGAGCGAGTACCAGAAGATGCGCGGCACGCGGCCTACCAGCAGCTCGGCGGTCTTCTGAACGCCGAACTCCTGCACTTCCTCGGCGCCGAACGAGCCGACGCCCACTTCGGTGACCCAGATCGGCTTGTCGGGGCATACCGCCTCGATCTCGGCGATCTTGTCTGGCCAGGCGTGGATCGACCACAGGTTCCAGTCGAGCGGGAAGCCGTGCACCGCGACAACATCGACCGCGTCGATCGCGCCATGGCCGCGCATGCGGTTGACCCATGAAGCGTCGATCGGCGACATGCCGCCCAGCACGCGCAGGACATCAGGATTGGCGGCATGGATGGCGGCGCCTGCGCGCTTTACCAGGTCGCCGAAGATGGACCAATCGGGATCGAGCTCCGGGTCCCAGTGGGACTTGTTGTTCGGCTCGTTCCAGATCATCGCGGCTTCGATCACGGCGTTACGTCCCCCTGCTTGGATATACTGCGGCCGGCCCATACTGCTCGTAGGGCACTGGCGCGGTGCGGCACATGTAGACTTCGGGCTCGGGCTGAGCCTCGATGGTGAACCCGGCGGCGCGCAGCATGGCGGCGCTGCAGGCGGCGTTTGGTGCCCACCAGTTGGTCCAGTCGTCGGCGAACGACTTCTCGATGAAATGCATCTTGGGATAGCCCGGCTCGTCGAAGATCGGCGACGGCTTCCAGGTGCCCGGAACGAAGAACGGATGCTCCTCGGGCACGTCGATCGTCTCTTGCGAGCCCTGCTGCATCGTCTGGAACAGCATCATGTCGCCGGCGACGTGCTCGCGGATCAGGTCCAGCGCGAGCAGCGGATGGCGCAAGTGATAGAGCACGCCCATGAAGATCACGAGGTCGAACCTCTCGCCCAGCGCGCCGACATCGTAGACCGAGTGATTCCGGTACTCGATGTCGCCGAAGCCGAGCGCATCGGATGCGAAGCGCGCCTGCGCCAGGTAGCGGTCGTCGCTGTCGATGCCGAGCACGCGGGCAGCGCCGCGGCGCTTCATTTCGACCGAGTAGAACCCGGCGTTGCAACCGATGTCGAGCACGCTCTTGCCGGTAAGGTCGGCGGGAATGACGTGCGCGAAGCCTTCGTACTTGAACCGGGGGTAGTCGCCCAGGAAGTGGTCGGGCGCGGTGGTGACGCCGTGGCCCAGGTCAATGTTCTGGAACCACGGGCCGAGCGCTTCGACCTGCCGTCGCAATTCGCTCACGCGGTCGGTGTGGGTGGCGGGGATGCTGCTCATGAATACGTCTCGTTCAAGCTCAGCACCTTGGCGCCCCAGTCGCCCACCGCGAGGCGCGTCACGGAAGCAGGGTCGATTTCGAAGCGGCCGTAGTGATCGAGGCTGAGGCCGAGCACATCGGCGACCACGGCCCGGATCACGTCGCAATGGCTGACCATCGCTATCGTCCGCCCGGGTGAGGCAAGGGCGGTGCGTTGGATGTGCTGCCAGGCACGGGCCTGCGCGTCGGCCATGCTTTCGCCGTTCGGTGCGACCGCCGTGGATCGCGCCTCGTTCCAGGTCGACCAGCGGGGATCGCCTTCCAGTTCCACGAAGGCCCGGCCGGACCAGTCGCCGAAATCCAGTTCGTCGAGCGCGGGCGCGACTTCGGGGTCGAGATCGTGTCGCTCGCCCACGGTGCGCGCAGTCTCCTGCGCGCGTTGGACAGGACTGGTGTGGATCGCGGCGATCGGCTCTGCCCCCAGCCTGTCGGCCAGAGCGCTTGCCTGCCAGAGACCGTCGCTGCTGAGGGCAATGTCGGGCGTGCGACCGGAGAGGATCCGGCCCAGGTGCGAATGCGCTGCATGACGGATCAGCAATATCGTTGCAGTCACATTCCCTCCTTTCTGCCGAGAGCCGCCCCCGAAATGCGGTTCAGGCGTCAACAAGGCAGTACAAGCTTTGTTCCTGCATGAACAAACCCTGCGTCGAAATGTTTCAGAACAGAGGCGAAGGGAAAACTTCAAAATAACAAATGTTAATTCAAAGTAGTTCTCACAGTATTTGGGAACAAAGAGGATGAAGAAGCTTTGTGCCTCCCGGACGCTAGCGTGCGAGGGGATTTATGGCGGAAACGGTGCTGATCACGGGCGGGGCGGGCTTTATTGGGTGCCACGTCGGACGCGAGCTTCTGCGGCGCGGATATCGTGTTGTTGCACTGGATAGCCTGATCGAGCAAGTCCATGGCGCCAACGCCAGCGGCACGCGCCCTCCATTCCTCGAGCCTGAGATCGAACTGATCGAGGGTGACGTGCGTGATGGTGAAGCAGTCGCCAAAGCGCTGAAGGGCGTCGACAGCGTCATCCACCTCGCGGCCGAGGTCGGCGTCGGCCAGTCGATGTACGAGGTGGAGCGCTATACCTCCACCAACGACGTTGGCACGGCCGTTCTGTTCGAGCGGCTGATCGACAATCCGGTGCGCCGCGTGGTCACTGCCTCGTCGATGAGCATCTATGGCGAGGGTCTGTACCGCGACGCCGATGGCAATCTGGTGCAGGATGCGGCGCGCGCGACCTTGCGCGATGGGCAGGCGAATTGGGAGCCGGTCGACAAGCAGGGGCGTCCGCTGACCCCGGTGGCGACGCCCGAGTGGAAGCAGCCCAACCTCTCCTCGATCTACGCGCTCAACAAGTACGTGCAGGAGCGCACCACGCACATCATGGCGCCGCCTTACGGCATCGAAGGCGTGTGCCTGCGTCTGTTCAACGTCTACGGCGCAGGCCAGGCGCTTTCCAATCCCTATACCGGCGTGCTGGCGATCTTCGCCTCGCGCTTCCTCAACGGCCAGTCGCCGATGATCTTCGAGGATGGCGAGCAGCGGCGCGACTTCGTGCACGTGCGCGATGTCGCACGCGCCTTTGCGACCGCGCTGGAGAACCCAGCCGCTCCGGGCGGAACCTACAATGTCGGTTCGGGCCGCGACATCTCGGTCAGGCAAGTGGCCGAGGAACTCGCCAAGGCAATGGGGCGCAACGACCTGCACGCCGAGATCGTCGGCAAGGCGCGCATCGGCGACATCCGCCATTGCTTCTGCGACACCACCAATGCGCGCGAGCAGCTGGGCATCGAGGCGACCGAGGATTTCACCGAAGGCCTCGTCGAACTGGCCGAATGGGTCAGCCAGCAGACCGCGACGGACCACGTCGAAAAGGCGCGCAAGGAGCTCGAAGCGCGCGGACTGGTCGCATGACGCAAACGATCCTGGTCACCGGCGGGGCCGGTTTCATCGGCTCCAACCTCGCCGACAGGCTCGCGTCGGAAGGCCACCGCGTGCGCATCTACGATGCACTCGTGCGGCCCGGCGTCGATCGCAACCTCGAGTGGCTGATCGAACGGCACGGCGAGCTGATCGAGCCGGTGCTCGCCGACGTGCGAGAGCCGGAGAAGCTTGCCGCCGCGGTGCAGGGCGTGGACGCCGCGTTCCACTTCGCCGCGCAAGTCGCAGTGACGACCAGCATGGCCGATCCCGCATCCGATCTGGCGATCAACATCAACGGCACCTTCAACCTGCTCGAAGCCGCGCGTGCGCAGGCCAGGCCGGTGCCGGTCATCTTCGCCTCCACCAACAAGGTCTATGGCGATCTCGTGCAGTTCGGCTCGCAGCTGACGGCGCAAGGCCACTATCCCGAAGACGCGGAACTCGCCAAGCAGGGTGTTTCCGAAGCGCAGCCGCTGGATTTCCACACCCCCTATGGCGTGTCGAAGGGTGCGGCCGACCAGTACGTGCTGGATTACGCGCGCAGCTACGACCTGCCCACCGCCGTGCTGCGGATGAGCTGCGTCTACGGCGAGCGGCAGATGGGCACCGAGGACCAGGGCTGGGTCGCGCACTTCCTGATCCAGGCGCTGCAGGGCAATCCGATCACGCTCTATGGCGACGGCAACCAGGTGCGCGACGTGCTCTATGTCGGCGATGCAGTGGATGCCTACATCGCCGCCTGGCGCCAGATCGACAAGGTGAAGGGCCAGGTCTTCAATCTCGGCGGCGGCCCGGCGAACGCGGTCAGCTTGCGCAACCTGATCGATTACATGAGCGAAACCCTGGGCTGCCGGATCGACGTGCGCTCGTCCGACTGGCGCCCCGGCGACCAGCGCTGGTTCGTTGCCGATACGCGCGCGATCGATACAACGCTGGGTCTGCCCAAGAAGCTGGACTGGCGTACCGGTGTCGCGCGCCTGACGGAGTGGCTTGCGGCCGAGCGCGGCATCGATCTGCCTGCGCAGCCCGCCCCGCTTGCCACCGCCGGAGCGCACCGATGAGCCGACGCGTGACGCGCCTGCTGATGACCGTCGATGCCGTCGGCGGCGTGTGGCAATACGCGACCGAGCTTGCTTGCGCCTTGCGTCCACTTGGGTTCGAGACGGTGCTGGCAGTGCTCGGCCCTCCTCCCACACCGGAGCAGCGCACCGCGATCAAGCGCTGCAAGGGCGTGACGCTGGTCGAGACCGGCTTGCCGCTCGATTGGATGAGCGAAGCGGCTTCGACCCGCCGCGCCGCGGCCGAACTGGCGGCACTCGCCCGGCGCGAAAAGGTGGACCTCGTTCATCTGAACTCGCCGGCGCTGGCGGCCGGCCAGGCGTGGCCCGCGCCCGTGGTGGCCGTCGCGCATGGGTGCCTCGCCAGCTGGTGGGACGCGGCGCGCAGCGGTCAGCCGCTCGACCCGGCGTTCGCCTGGCATCGCGAGATGATGGCGCAGGCGTTACGCACCTGCGATCGCGTCATCGCGCCGTCGGTCAGCTTCGCCGAGACGCTGAGGCGCGTCTATGGCCTCGCGGTGGCGCCGCAAGTCGTGCACAACGGTCGAGCCTTGCCGGCGCGCGTACGCGCCACCGCCGGTACCAACAGCGCGCTCACGGCCGGACGGATGTGGGACGAGGTCAAGAACCTCGCCACGCTGGACAAGGCAGCCGCGCTGGTGCCGTTCCCGTTCCATGCCGCGGGCACGACCACCGCACCGCATGGCGAGGTGGCGACTGCCGACCATCTGCACTTGCTCGGCCAGCTCGACGCCGCTGCCTTCGCCGCCAAGCTGGAGCAGCGGCCGGTGTTCGTCTCCGCCGCCACCTTCGAGCCGTTCGGACTCGCGGTGCTGGAAGCTGCCGGCGCGCGATGCCCGCTGGTGCTTTCCGATATCCCCACCTTCCGTGAGCTGTGGGACGGCGCGGTCGTGTTCGTCGATCCGCTCGACGCGGCCGGCTTTGCCGCAGCCATTGAAGCTATCATCCGCGATCCCGACCACCGCGACGCGCTCGGCGAAGCGGCGCAGGCACGTGCCCAGCGCTATGTGCCCGAGCGGATGGCCAATGCCATGGCCGAACACTACCGCGACCTCATGGCCGCCCGGTTAGCAGCATGAGGGGCGCGGCATGAAGGTCGTCTATTTTACGCACTCGCTGGATTCCTGCTGGAACCACGGCAACGCGCACTTCCTTCGCGGCGTTCTGGATGAACTGATCGAGCGCGGCCACGAAGTCGCGGTGTTCGAGCCCGAGGATGCCTGGAGCCGCGCCAACCTGATCGCAGACCATGGCACCGAGGGCTTGGGCGCCTATCGCTCGGCCTATCCGCGGCTGAGCTCCACGCGCTATGCCGCCGATGCCGATCCCACGGAACTGGCCGATGGCGCCGACCTGGTGATCGTGCACGAATGGAACGCGCATGATCTGGTCGCCAGGCTCGGCGCAGCGCGCGCTCAGGGTGCAGGTTACACGCTGCTGTTCCACGACACGCATCATCGTGCCGTCAGCGCGCCGCAGGAGATGGAGGGCTATGACCTTTCCGCCTACGATGGCGTGCTGGCCTTCGGCGAGACGCTGAGCGAGGTCTATCGCCAGCGCGGCTGGGGCAACCGGGTTTGGACCTGGCACGAGGCCGCCGACACCCGACGTTTCTTCCCGCCGGTAGAGGAAGGACCGCGTTCCGGCCTCGTCTGGATCGGCAACTGGGGCGACGGGGAGCGCACGCAGGAGCTGCAGGACTTCCTGTTCGGCCCGGCCCAGGCTTCCGGTCTGCCGCTCGATGTCTACGGCGTGCGCTACCCCGAAGACGCGCGTGCGATCCTGGCGAAGTTCGGTGTGCGCTATCATGGCTGGGCCGCGAACGCCGCCGCGCCCGCGATCTTCGCGCGGCATCTGGCGACGGTGCATGTGCCCCGCCGCTTCTACTCGACGATCCTGCCGGGCATCCCGACCATCCGCGTGTTCGAGGCGCTTGCCAGCGGCATCCCGCTGGTCAGCGCACCGTGGGACGATGCCGAAGGGCTGTTCCGTCCAGGCTGGGACTACCTTGTCGCTGCCGATGGCGAGGAGATGACCGCCCACCTCGCGGATCTGAAGACCGATCCTGCCTTGCGTCAGGCGCTCGTCGCCAGCGGGCTCGAGACCATCCTGGCACGCCATACATGCGCGCACCGCGTCGACGAACTGCTGGCGATCGTCGCTTCCATCAAGCCCACCATCAAATCTGCCCTGGCCGGAGAACCCGCTTGAAGATCGCTTTCTACGGCTCCAGCCTGCTCTCGTCGTACTGGAACGGTGCGGCGACGTACTATCGCGGCATCCTCTCGGCCATGGCCAAGCGCGGGTACGAGATCACCTTCTACGAGCCCGACGCCTTCGGCCGGCAGCAGAACCGCGACATCGATCCGCCCGAGTGGGTGCGTTCGGTCGTCTACGATGCAGACGAAGCCTCGCTGCGCCGCGTGTTGGCCGAGGCAGCGGACGCGGACATCGTCGTCAAGGCCAACGGTGTCGGCGTGTTCGACAAGGAACTGCTCGAAGGCGTGATCGCACAGGCGCGGCCCGATGCGATCAAGATCTACTGGGACGTCGATGCCGCCGCCACGCTCGACGAGATGCGCGAGGATGCCGATCACCCGGTCCGCAAGGCTCTTCCGCACCTAGACATGGTGTTGACTTACGGCGGCGGTCCGCCGGTGATCGGCGACTACGAAGGCTTCGGCGCCAAGCAGTGCGTGCCGATCTACAACGCGCTCGATCCCGCGACCCACCATCCGGTGCCGCCCGAGCCTGCATTCGCCTGCGACCTGGCGTTCCTGGCCAATCGCCTGCCCGACCGCGAGGCGCGCGTGGAGGAGTTCTTCCTAAGGCCCGCCGCCGCGCTGCCGGAGCGCAGCTTCCTGATCGGCGGCAACGGCTGGCACGACAAGGGCATGCCGGCCAATGTGCGCGACATCGGCCATGTCGGCACGCGCCAGCACAATGCCTTCAACTGCACGCCCAAGGCGGTGCTGAACGTGGCGCGCGATTCCATGGCGCGCATCGGCTTCTCTCCCGCGACCCGCGTGTTCGAGGCGGCCGGTGCCGCGGCGTGCCTGATCACCGACGCCTGGGAAGGCATCGAGCTGTTCCTCAAGCCCGACGAGGAAGTGCTGGTCGCGCGCGACGGGCAGGACGTGGCCGAGCACATGGCCAACCTCACGGAAGGGCGTGCCCGCGCCATCGGCCAGGCCGCGCTTGCCCGGGTGCTGGCCGAGCACACGTACGAATTGCGCGGTGTCGAAGTGGACGAAGTCCTGCGCGCTGCTCGCGCCAAGAGCCAGGTGACGGCGTGAAGCTGGTCGTCCTGGGCCTGACCCTCTCGTCTTCGTGGGGCAACGGCCACGCCACTACGTTCCGCGCGCTGCTTTCCGCCTTCGCGCGGCGCGGGCACGAGATCCTGTTCCTCGAGCGGGACAAGCCCTGGTACGCCGACCATCGCGATCTGCCGGATCCCGACTTTTGCGAGCTGCGCTACTACGACAGCGTCGAGGAGTTGGGGCAATGGCGCGAGACGATCGCGCAGGCCGATGCGGTGATGGTCGGCTCCTACGTGCCCGAGGGTGTCGAAGTCGGCGCGTTCGTGCAGGAGCATGCGCGCGGGATCGCCTGCTTCTATGACATCGACACGCCCGTCACGCTGGCGAAGCTGGCGCGGGGTGATTTCGAATACCTGACGCCCGAGCTGATCCCCGGATACGACGTGTATTTCTCGTTCACCGGCGGGCCGACCTTGTGCCGGCTGATGACCGACTTCGGCTCGCCCAGCGCCCGTGCGCTCTACTGCTCGGTCGATGACACTCGCTACACGCCATTGGCGGTAAAGAAGCGCTGGGACCTCACTTACCTCGGCACCTACAGCGACGATCGCCAGCCCACGCTGGAAAAGCTGCTGATCGAGACCGCACGGCGCTGCCCCGACAAGCGCTTCGCCGTGGCGGGGCCGCAGTACCCGCATGCGATCGTCTGGCCGGCGAACGTCGAGCGCATCGAGCATCTGCCTCCCGCCGAGCACGCCGAGTTTTACTCCGCATCGCGCTTCACGCTCAACGTGACGCGGGCCGACATGATCGCAGCCGGATGGTCGCCATCCGTGCGCCTGTTCGAGGCGGGAGCCTGTGGAACTCCCATTATTTCAGACCGTTGGGCGGGGATCGAAGATGTTCTCGAACCTGGCCGCGCGATCATCCTGGCCGATACGACCGAAGACGTGATCGCCGCGCTCGGTGCCGATGCGGCGAGCTTTGGCGAGGCTGCGCACCAGGCGGTGCTCGGCGCCCACACCGCCGATTGCCGCGCCGCGCAACTCGAACAAGACCTGGAACAGGCGCCGAAGAGATCTGGCGTCACACGTCCCGCGCCGAACACCCCGAGAGGAAACCTTTGTGAACAAGTCTGACCGATTGACACTGGTCGCGGGCGGCGCGGGCTTCATCGGCTCGCACTTGTGCCGCATGCTGCTAGAAGCCGGCGAGCATGTAGTCTGCGTCGACAATCTGCAGACCTCGCGCCCGTCGAACCTCGCGGTGCTGAAGCAGTACGACAACTTCGAGTTCATCCAGGCCGACATCACCGCACCCTGGCCGACCTCGCTGGTGACGCGCGCGCGCCAGTTCCACCGCGTCTACAACCTGGCCTGCGCGGCATCGCCGCCCGCCTACCAGGCCGATCCCGAGCACACGATGCTGACCAGCGTGGTGGGCACCAGCCAGCTCCTGCGCCTGGCAGAGGCCTCGGGCGCGCGCTTCCTGCTGACCTCCACCAGCGAAGTCTACGGCGATCCCGAGAGCCACCCGCAGCGCGAGGAGTACCGCGGTAACGTCAGCTGCACCGGCCCACGTGCCTGCTACGACGAGGGCAAGCGCGCGGCCGAGGCGCTGACCTTCGACTATGCCCGCAGCGGCCGCGCCGACGTGCGGGTGGCGCGGATCTTCAACACTTACGGGCCGAACATGGACCCGTGCGACGGGCGCGTCGTCTCCAACGTGATCTGTCAGGCGCTCTCGGGCGAGGCGATCACCATCTACGGCGATGGCAGCCAGACACGCAGCTTCTGCTACGTCACCGACACGGCGGAGGCTCTGCGCCGGCTGATGGAAGCCGACGAGATCGGCATGGAGCCGGTCAACATCGGCAACCCGCGCGAGATGACGGTGCGCGAACTGGTCGATCTGGTCGTCGACATGCTTGGCCGCCCCGCCGAAGTGCGCAACGCCCCGCTTCCGGTCGACGATCCACGCCGCCGCAAGCCCAACATCGACCGAGCCAGGGCGCTGCTCGGCTGGGAGCCGACGACCAAGCTGGAAGACGGTATCCGCGCCACCATGGACTGGTTCGCGCGCGAGCTGGGCGATGAAGTGCTGGTGACGGCCAAGCTCGACACGCTCGATCGCCATCGCCCTACGCGTCCGGCGGTACCGCTTACGGCGCGGGAGGCGGTTGCCGGGTGATCTGTGATGGTGCGTCGGGTTTGACGGGCCTGCACGACTAGCAAGCGCCCGATCATCGGGATCGTCTCCTCGTTCATCGCCGCAGGGCTTGCAAAGGTATGACGCAGGTCGTGCAGCCTGACACCTCGCAATCCAGCCTTGCTGCGGAATTCCTCCCAGTAGTACTGTAGGCTTCTGAGTGGCTTCCTGAACTTCAAGTTCCAGAACAGCCACGGGACGTCGCGATGGCTGCTACCGGCCGGACCTTTTCCTCGCCTGAGCCGCGTAGGGTGTGCTTGTCAATGAGGGGCTATTCGCAAGCCGATCACGGGACGTCATTTTCGCGCGGCGGCTCAACACGCCGATCAGCATGCGCTGGGGCTGCGCGCCGGCGATGCACTTCATCTGGCCATCGCATCGGAAGCGGGTGCAATCTTGCACACGCTGGACCGCACATTGGCCGAGGCTGGTCCTCCGCTCGGCATACCCACCCATCTGCTTGCATGAATGCACATCGCCTGGTGCGACGACGATGAGGTGCGGCGCTGGGCACGGCGGTGTTGCTCCAGCCTGTACCAAACCTCTAGGCCACCGACTCATTATGTCGCAGCCAAATCCGTATGGATGCAAGTTGGACTGACGCGAGGAAGTTATCATCTCGCTTGTCGTAGCGGGT
>NZ_JACHLR010000010.1 GCF_014204535.1 Novosphingobium chloroacetimidivorans | reverse complement strand
GGTCGCGCGCATGACCCTCGATGTACGCCATCGGCACAGCATACGTCTGTTCGCGAGCCTATGGAATCAATCACCGAGTTTCCGCACAGTCTGGAACCCACAGCGGGAAAGCCTGCGCCGATCATGCTGACCGCCTCTCCGCGTCGGCCGAATTCCCGAAACCTGTTCCCGATTGCTCTTTCCCGATATTGCCGTCCAGCGACGGAGAAACGGGAACGGTGGCGCTGAATGAAGGGCTGCTTTCGGGAACACGGACGCCAAGCTGAGCGTCCGAGTTTGGGCGAGAGCTGCCGGCGAGTTGACGAAGCTACCGTGCATGCCGTGCAAGCAGTTTTTCCCCATCGGGCCTGAGTTCGCCTTTAGGAGTGACGTGACGGTAAAGGGTCTGCCGCGTGATGCCCAACTCTGCGCATAGCTCGGCAACCTTCGTCTCGGGCTTTCCCATCGCGGCCTGGGCAAGGCGCAACTTGGCGGGCGTCATCTTGAACGGCCGTCCGCCGTGCCGGCCCCGTGCGCGGGCGGACGCGAGACCGGCGCGGGTACGCTCGACGATCAGTTCGCGCTCGAACTCGGCGAGGCCGGCGAAGATCGCAAAGATCAGCCGGCCGTTGGCCGTGGTGGTGTCGATCGATGCGCCTTCGCCCGCCAGCACCTTGAGGCCGATCTGCCGTTTAGTCAGTTCGCCGACCAGATTGACGAGGTGGCGCAGGTCGCGCCCGAGGCGGTCGAGCTTCCACACGACCAGCGTGTCGCCGCGTCGCAGCGCCTTGAGGCAGGCGTCGAGACCGGGGCGCGTGTCACGTCGGCCCGATGCGGCGTCCTCATAGATATGGTCGGGATCGACACCGGCCGCGATCAGCGCATCACGCTGAAGGTCGTGGACTTGGCTGCCGTCTGCTTTCGATACCCGGGCGTAACCGATCTGGGTTGTCACATATACGTCCGTTCACGTGACGGAGCGGGATTGCTCCTTCAACGATCCTCATTTTGTCACATAAACCGTCTTCTGGTCTATGATCCATAAACAGGTCCGCTTTCCTGTTTTGTGACGAACAGGAAACCAATGCCGACCAAGACCATCCTATCGCCAGCACAGCGTGCGGCGATCTTCGATCCGCCTGCCGATCGCGCGACAATCGAACGGCTCTACACGCTCGGTCCCGACGATCTGGCGCAGGTGGCCCGACGCCGGCGCGGGGCCAACCGGATCGGCTATGCGGTGCAGCTCTGCTACCTACGCCATCCGGGGCGCGGGCTGCTGACGGGCGAGAACGTGCCCGATACCATGCTGGCGCTGCTCGCCGACCAGATCGGATGCGAGGCGGATGACTTCATCGGCTATGCCGCGCGTCCCACGACGCTGCGCGAACACCGTGCCGAGATCGAAGAGCTGCTTGGTCTACGTGCCTTCGCGCGGGCGGACGTGCGAGCTATGCTGGCGCTGGGATCAGAGATCGCCGCCTCGACCGATAGGGGCGAAGCGATAGTCACCGGCATGGTGGATCGCCTGCGGGCCGACCGGATCGTGCTGCCGGCGGCCTCGACGCTGGAGCGGCTCGCGCTCATCGTGCGGACACGGGCACGCAAGGCCGCCCATGCCAACCTGATCCGCGACTGTTCTGCCGAGCAGGAAGCTGCGCTCGAACATCTGGTCGCCTCCGACGACCATGGCCGCACCCGGCTCGGGTGGATCCGCGAATGGCCGGAAGCACCATCGGCCGCCAACCTGAAGGGGATCGTCGAACGGCTCGGCACGGTGCGCGACATCGGGATCGTGGCCGATCGGGAACGGCGCATCCATGCCGCCCGCTATGCCGTCATCGCGCGAACCGCCGGCATCGCCACAGCACAGCACCTGCGGCGTCTCGAACGCTCGCGCCGGCTCGCGATGCTCATCGCTTCCATGATAGAGATGGAAGCAGCGCTGACCGACGCCGCGCTGGTCATGGTCGAGAAGATGGTCGGTGCGCTGTTTCGCCGTGCCGACCGCACCCGGTCCGACCGGCTGCTGGGGCAAGCACGAATGCTGAAGGACACCGCGCGTTTCCATGCCCGGCTCGGTCGCCTGCTGGTCGATGCCCGTGCGAGTGGGCGCGATGCCTTCCACGCGATTGACGCCCAGGTGGGCTGGGATCAGCTCGAACGCAGCATCCGCTTCGCCGAGGATCTGACGCGCGCGGCCGATGACGGCCTAGAGGAAGTGGTTGAGCGCTATCGCGCCGTGCGACGGTTCGCCCCGACTTTCCTCGCCGCCTTCACCTTCCGCACGGCGCGGTCAGGCGATCCGCTGCTTGGTGCGATTGAGGTGCTGCGGACGATGTACCGCGACGGCCGTTCGGTCCTGCCGAAGCGGGTGCCGACCAGCTTCATCAAGCCGCGCTGGCGCAAGGTGGTGCAACCAGCGGAAGGAGCGATCGACCGGCGCGCCTATGAGATCGCGGTAATCGTCCACCTGCGCGAACGGCTCGGCTCGGGCAGTATCTGGGTAGACGGCAGCCGCGCCTATCGCACGCTCAACGACTATCAACTGCCGGTGCCCGCCTTCGAGGCCATGCGCGCCAGCGGCGAGCTGCGCCTGGCTGTGCCGACCGACTTTCCCGAATGGTACGAGGAACGTCGCACCCTGCTGGCGCGTCGCATGACCGAGGTGAAACGCGGAGCCGCAGCCGGCGAACTGGTCGACGTGACGATTGGGCGCGGGCAGTTGCTCATATCACCGATCCGGCGATCCCCGTCCGACGATGCCGAGGCGCTGAAGGCGCGGCTCTATGCGATGCTGCCGCGCGTCCGAATCACGGACCTCCTGGTCGAGGTCGCCGCATGGTCGGGCTTTGCCGATCGCTTCATCCATGCGCGTAGCGGCGCACCCGCCGCCGACCCGTCGGCGCTGATGGGTGCGATCCTCGCCGATGCGACCAATCTCGGGTTGGGCCGCATGGCGGAAAGTTCGCGCGGGCTGACGTTACCCCGCCTGCGCTGGACCGCTGAATGGCATGTGCGCGACGAAACCTACCTGTCGGCACTAGCGGCGATCGTCGATTGCCACACCGCGCATCCGCTCGCGGCGGTTTGGGGACCGGGCGACACATCGTCGTCGGACGGCCAGTTCTTCCGTGCCGGTGGCCAGGGCGAGGCACGCGCCGATCGCAACGCCCGCTACGGCACCGAACCCGGCGTGCTGTTCTACACCCATGTCACCGACCGCTTCACGCCGTTCCACACCAAGGTCATCGCCGCCAATGCCGGTGAGGCCGCCCATGTTCTCGACGGCCTGCTCGACCATGAGAGCGAACTGGTGATCCGCGAGCACGCGACCGACACTGCCGGCGCGGTCGATCATGTCTTCGGCCTGTGCCACCTGCTCGGTTTCCGCTTCGCACCGCGCATCCGCGACCTCAACGAACGCCGGCTGTACGGTCTGTCGGCGCTCGATTCCTGGCCAACGCTGCGCCCGCTCGTCAGCGGTCCCGTCAACGTCCGCGCAATCGAGGAGAACTGGGACGAGACACTGCGCCTTGCAGCCTCGATCCGCGCTGGCACCGTCAGCGCCTCGGTCATGCTGCGCAAGCTGGCAGGCTTTCCACGCCAGAATCCGGTCGCCCGGAGTTTACGCGAGATCGGGCGGGTCGAACGCACCTTGTTCATGCTCGACTGGTTCGACGATCCCGAGCAACGACGTCGCACCGGCAGCATCCTCAACAAGGGCGAAGCCCGCAATGCGCTCGCCCGCGCCATCTTCTTCAACCGGCTCGGGGAACTGCGCGACCGCACCTTCGAGAACCAGCGCCATCGCGCCTCCGGCCTGACCCTCGTCACCGCGGCCGTTACGCTATGGAATACTGTCTATCTCGATCGCGCCGTCGGGCATTTACGCGGAAACGGTATCGACGTGCCCGACCAACTTCTCGCCCACGTCGCCCCGCTGGGCTGGGAGCATGTTGGCCTCACCGGTGACTATCTCTGGGGCGAAATCGACAAACCCCGTGAGCGTTTCAGGCCGCTTCGCCTCCACCAGCAAAGCCAGAACGCTTAGCGTACGTTTTCGACCATCCTCTCACCGGACCCCTATAATGTCGCGGCGGGACGGAACGGGCGAGAATGGTGCGACGAAACCTTCGGAGAGCCCGTATGACCGATGCCGCCACGATCTCGCTTGCGGGTGAGGACCACGACTACGCGGTCCTGTCCGGAACGGTGGGGCCCAAAGTCGTCGACATCCGGAAGTTCTATGCCCAGACCGGCGCCTTCACCTACGATCCCGGATTCACGTCGACGGCGTCGTGTCGGTCGGCGCTGACCTTCATCGACGGGGAGGAGGGGGTTCTCCTCCATCGCGGATACGCGATCGGGGAGCTTGCCGAGCGGTCCAGCTTCATGGAAGTCGCCTACCTGCTGCTCAACGGCGAGCTGCCGGACGCGAGTGAGCTCGACGACTTCGTCGCGACGATCACCCGGCACACGATGGTGCACGAGCAGCTGGCCAGCTTCTATCGCGGCTTCCGCCGCGATGCCCACCCCATGGCGGTGATGTGCGGTGTGGTGGGGGCTCTCTCCGCCTTCTACCCCGACTCCACGAACGTGCACGACGCCGGCCAGCGTCTCGTCGCAAGCCATCGCTTGGTCGCGAAGATGCCGACGGTCGCGGCGATGGCCTACAAATACAGCATCGGACAGCCTTTCCTCTATCCGGACAATTCGCTCTCCTACGCGGGCAACTTCCTCCGCATGACGTTCGGCGTGCCGGCCGAGGAGTACGAGGTGAACCCGATTGTGGAGCGGGCGATGGACCGCATCTTTATCCTCCACGCGGACCATGAGCAGAACGCTTCGACCTCCACGGTCCGGCTCGCTGGTTCCTCGGGGGCGAACCCGTTCGCCTGCATGGCCGCGGGCATCGCATGTCTCTGGGGACCGGCGCATGGCGGTGCCAACGAGGCGGCGCTGAACATGCTGCGCGAGATCGGCACGCCGGACAGGATTCCGCACTACATTGCGCGGGCGAAGGACAAGGACGATCCGTTCCGGCTCATGGGCTTCGGCCACCGGGTCTACAAGAACTATGATCCTCGCGCGACGGTCATGCAGAAGACGGTCCGCGAGGTATTCGGCAGTCTCAAGGTGAGCGACCCGGTGTTCGACACCGCACTCCGGCTTGAGGAGATCGCCCTGAGTGATCCATACTTCATCGAGAAGAAGCTGTTCCCCAACGTCGATTTCTATTCCGGCATTATACTGTCTGTAATCGGCTTTCCGACGTCGATGTTCACCGCGCTGTTCGCCCTTGCGCGCACGGTTGGATGGATCGCGCAGTGGAACGAGATGATCACCGATTCAGACCAGAAGATCGGCCGACCCCGGCAGATCTACAGCGGTCCGACGCAGCGCGAGTATGTCGAACTGGCGCAGCGCTGACCGCCGCTTCCGGACCGCCATCAACCCCTGAATGATGCTCCGTTCTACGTCCGTGTGTTGGTTCTGGCTGCGCGTCGCGGCGGCAGTGGCTTGGGTCGTCGGTCAATCGGTGATTGTCGACTGCATGCGAGCGCGCGCGTGAAGGTCTGCGAGCGGATCGAGAACAACGCTGGCCGCAGGTATCCGAGCGGTTGGGTCGAGCCGAAGCGCGCGCGAGGCAAGTTCGGCTGCTCGCGGCCCGACAACAGCCGCAACCTGCTGTTCTACATGAATGCGTGGACGCGGTGCACGGTCTGTCGGTGCCGAACACCTAGACCTACGGTTGATTGGCTCCACATCCAAGCGCGCCTAGCGCTTTTCCGTTCCTTTCATGTCGGGAGCCTACGCGATGGGTGAAGCCACGCGCATTGCGCACACAGGCCTGCGGGGCCGCATCATGCCTGCGGAGCGCGCGGCCGGACTGATAGCGTCCGATGACACCGTCGGCATGAGTGGCTTCACCGGATCGGGCTACCCCAAAGCCGTGCCTCTCGCCCTGGCGGCGCGGGTCGACGCCGAGCATGCGGCGGGCCGCCCATTCCGGATCAAGGTATGGACAGGGGCTTCGACCGGGCCCGAACTAGACGGTGCGCTGGCGAGGGTCGACGGGATCGAGTTCCGGCTGCCCTACAATTCCGATCCGGTCGCGCGTGAGAAGATCAACCGCGGGCAGATGAGCTACTTCGACATGCACCTCAGCCAAGTCGCGCCGATGGCATGGCAAGGGTTCCTCGGAGACCTCGACGTGGCGGTGGTCGAGGTCACGGGCATCCGGGACGACGGAAGCCTCATCCCCTCGTCGTCCATCGGCAACAACAAGACTTGGCTCGATCGCGCGAAGAAAGTGATCATCGAGGTGAACCGCTGGCAGAACCCGGCGCTCGAGGGCATGCACGACATCTACTACGGCACGGCGCTGCCGCCCGCCCGAGTGCCGATCCCGCTCGTCCGTCCAGACGACCGCATCGGAAGCCGGTATCTGAAGGTCGATCCAGAGAAGGTCGTCGCAATCGTCGAGACCGACGCGCCCGACAGAAACCTGCCGTTCGCCGCACCGGACGCGACGGCCCAAGCGATCGCGGGCCACATCTTAGAATTCCTCGCGAACGAAGTGGGCCGGGGCCGCCTTCCGGCATCGCTCCTACCGTTACAGTCAGGCGTCGGCAACGTGGCAAATGCCGTTCTCTCGGGCCTGGTCGACAGCCCGTTCTCCGACCTCACGGCCTACACCGAGGTCATCCAGGACGGGATGCTGGACCTTCTGGACGCGGGCAAGTTGCGCCTGGCGTCGGCAACGGCGTTCTCGCTAAGCCCCGAGGCGGCGGCTCGGATCAATTCGGACATGGCGTCCTATCGGGACCGCATGATCCTGCGGCCGCAGGAGATCAGCAACCACCCCGAGGTCATCCGCCGCCTTGGCTGCATCGCGATGAACGGTCTTATCGAGGCCGACATCTACGGCGCGGTGAATTCGACACACGTGATGGGGTCGCGCATTCAGAACGGCATCGGCGGATCGGGAGATTTCGCTCGCAACGCCTACATCTCGATCTTCATGACGCCGTCGACGGCGAAGGGCGGCGCCATCTCCGCCATCGTGCCGCAGGCAAGCCATGTCGACCACATCGCGCAGGATGTGCAGGTCCTGGTGACGGAGCATGGACTTGCCGATCTACGCGGCTTAAGTCCTAGGGAGCGTGCTCGCCTGATCATCGCGAACTGCGCGCACCCCGATTTCCGACCGATGCTCGCCGACTACTTCGATCGCGCGATGAAGGGTTCCCACGGCCTGCAGTCCCCGACGCTGCCCGCGGAGGCGCTGTCCTGGCACCAGCGGTTCATGGAGACCGGGACAATGCGGATCTGAGTCGAATGGCTTGGTGGCAACTCGTCTGGCCTGCAGGCATCCGTCCGTCACCTGTCTCACCGACGGGGACGATCTTTATCGCCCGGATTGGCCATTCACTTGGACGGATGATTGCCTGATGAAGATCACGATTTTGGGCGGAACCGGTCTGGCGGGTGCAAGGGTAGCGGCTGCGCTCCGGAACCGTGGAATCGAGACCATCGTCGCCTCTCGATCAAGCGGGGTCGACGTCCTGACCGGAGTGGGTCTGTCCGAGGCCCTCGCTGGCGCCCAGGTAGCGTTGGATCTCACGGACCCCCGGTCTCGCGGCGAACTGGGCGTAACCCTCTTGGACTTCCATGCGACCGCCGCGCGTCGCCTCGGCGACGCGGCACGGACGGCGGGGGTCGGCCATGTGGTGATATTGTCGGCGATCGGTGCAGACCGCCTCGTCCTCTCGGACTTCTTTCTGGCGAAGATCACGCAGGAGAGCTTGGTGCGCACCTGCGGTATCCCGTTCACGATCATCAGGACGGCCACGTTGTTCGAGCAGATCTACCGCATCGTCGATGCCGAGACCGATGCTGAAGGGGCGATCCGCGTCCCGCCGCTGGAACTGCGACCGGCGGCCGCAGCTGATGTCGGTGAGATCGTCGCGGAAGCGGCCGTGGGCACGCCGCTGAACGACGTGTTCGAAGTCGGCGGTCCGGAGACGCTCGATCTGGCGACGTTAATGCGGGGGATGCTGACGGCAAACGTGGACCCGCGAGGCGTGGTCGTGGAGAATGACGCGCTTTTCTACGGCATGCAGATCGGAGCCGAGCGGCTGTTCCCGCGGCAACCTGCGGTCACGACTGAAATACGATTTGAGGATTGGCTGAGGGAGTTCGTTGCGCGGGCCTGAGCAGCCTCATTCCGGAATGATATCTCCGTATCCGCAGACCTTCCAGTTGCCGCTGTTTCGGTCGAATTCGTGGAACTCGCCAGTCGAAGCTGTGAAGATCCTGTGACAGCAAAATTCCTCGACCACTGCGGCAAGGCCGCGGTGGATTTCGTCAACGCCCGGGTTGAACATGGCCGGCTCCGGGAATGAAAAGATGCCGATCGGCGTTGCGTTCGACAGATACCATTCGTTGTAACCAGTCGTGCGGCCGGCAATTGAATCACCGCAAGTCGCTCGGCTCGGCATCGAGCCCATTCCGGCTCCCCAACCGCGATCATTGCTCCCGGCGTCGCCGCTGTGGACGCGCAGCAGCGATTTCGCCTCAGTCAGATTGACGACGACACCAACGCATCCGCAGGCCGCGGCAGTCTTCGGATCGGTCTGGGTAGGGCGGAGGCCGGCGCTTTGTATCGTCGAGTAGCACATCTCCCATTGCGGGTTCGCGAGCGCGTCATGGAGATCCTGCGGATACCCGAATTCGTGGCGAGACATCGGCGTGTTGAAGTGAATGAGCAGCGCCTCGTTCGTCTTCAAAACAGCGCGGACATCTTCAATTGAGGACAATTCGTCACTCTCACCTGAGCATTCTTGCATTTGCATACGGCATGTTCTGGCAGAACGCGGATCAGAAGTGAAAGCACGTAGCAGATGATCGCGAGAATGGCCTCGATCCGCCCGTGGACAACCGGCGGATCGCGGAGTTAGCGGATCAGGCTGCCGGAGGCACTCGGAACCCGATCTGCAGGCGATTCCACATGTTGATCGCCCCGATGACGAGCGTGATGATCACCTGTTCGTCCTCGGTGAACTCCGCCTTGAAGCCTTCGTAGACGTCGTCCGGGGCATGCGTCGCGGCGACGAGCGTCAGGGTCTCGGTCCACGCCAGGGCTGCCCGCTCCTTGGGCGAGAAGTCCGTCGCTTCGCGCCAGCCGGCCAGCATGTGGATGCGCATCTCGGGTTCGCCCGCCTTCTGAAGATCGCGAACATGTTCACTAATGCAGTAGGCGCAGCCGTTGATCTGGGACGCCCTCAGTCGGACGAGCCCGAGCAGCTTCTGATCGATGCCGGAGTCGGAAAAGGACTTCTCCAACGCCATTGCCCCCTTCAGGCTGGCACCGGCGTGATGGAATGGATTGGCAATGCGCGCAGTCATAAGGATCTTCCTCCGTGCGAATGGTGGTCATGCCGAGGGGTTTTCACATCAACCCGGCTTCGGCGGCCTCTTGCGCTCTTGGACCGTTCGGTTCCCCGAGACGACCGGACGGAGGACGTGCCGAAACTATACCAAGCGCTAGGTTTCCGGTGACGCGCGGTGGCGCCGAAAAGGGAACGGGCCGGTCTCCAGACAGGGGTTAGTTTGGACCGGCCCGTTCAGCGGGCAGAGGATGCCACGCGTCGCGACCCGGGAGAGGGCGGCCATCGGCGCGCGCTCACCTCCTATCGGCCGTTCGGGGCCGAGGGCATCACGCGCAAGGCGGATCGGGGGCATCTAATTGTATAGGATGGCCACGTCCGTTCGACGATCGAACCTTCCTTAGGCGCGCATGCCGCACATCGCGAGCATGATCGATGCCGACAGCACCGCGGCGAAGACGGTTCCCGAGACCCACACTCGATCCGCAGACGCTTCGATCGTTCCGTGTGCCAGCATGACCACGCGCAATCCGGAGAAGAGGTGGCCGACCACGAGGAAGGTCGCGCGGGCATAGTGCGGAATCAGCCTCGCGCTCCACGGATCGTGGATGAGGCCGTTGGGAGCCCCGGTTGCGAAGTCCCATCCGGTCGGGATGCCCATGGACCAGCGTGCCAGCGTGAAGACCGAGTTCATATGGCCGAGGATGTAGATCGACAGGAAAAAGCCCGACGCGACCTGGAAGGTCTTGTGAAAGTCGAGCTGTTTGGCGCTCCACCGCCAAGACAGCATCAGGCCGGTGGCGATTTGGAACAGCATCGCGGCGACGAGGATCGGTTCGCCGATGCGAGAGCGATAGACCTTCCGGCCGATCTCGATGACAGCGGCGTGTTCTGCCTGTCCCTCCCATGCCAACACGTGGTTCACAAGATGGAAGGCTACATAGATGACGAAGATCAGTGCGGTGCCGCCATGCGTCACGCGGAGACTTGTGGATGGGCTTCTTCAACCGGACGGTGCGAACCTGATCGGAGCCAGTGCCACATAGAGGATGGCGGGGCACCAGATCAGGATCCAGGCCGCTGCGTCGGAAAGGGGGCTGGAAAGCAGGAACTGCCAGACGCCCACGAAGCAATAGAGGGCGGGCGCGGCGACGGTGGCGTAGGCGAGCCTGCGGGCGCGGGCCTCGAGTACCGGCTTGACGCTTGGAGCCTGAGGCGCGCCGAGGATGCGGGCGAAGCCGTAGCAAGGCACCGCGAACATGAGCAGCATGGACAAGGTCGCGATCGCGATGCCGCCAGGCGTCTGCGGTGTTCCCGGCATACCGACCGCCCAGTGGAAGACGTCGACGAAAGCGGGATAGAACAGGGCGAGGACGGCGAGTCTTAACGTTGGAATGAGGGCCCGGCAGGCTGCGTTGCGATGCCGTCGTCCTTGGATGGAGTGGTCGATGGCGTTCACCCAGCGGAACCCTTTAATGGCGCTTGGCAGCGGACGGCCCATCGCCATCGCTCCATGCACGACCGGCGGTCGCGCGATTGAACGATTGCCACGGAAGGCGGCGAGCTTCGTCCATACGATCGTCTAGTCGGGGGCTGACCTATCCCTTCGTATGAGGCGGTCTGCCCTTGAACCGGTCGCCGCCTCGGGTCCCCCGGCCTACGGTGATCAACGGGTCGTGGTGTGGTCCGGTCGTCTGTTCGATCGCATCCATCGCTATCCTCGATCGTGAACGATTAGCGAGAAACCGAATGAACAGTGATGTGGGTGCCATGTCCGTCCCGCTCCGGGAGATGACGGTCGAGGACGACTTGCTCGTCTGCGTTCCGGTCATGCGTGTCCTGAGGCCGCACCTGGAGGCCGACGACGTAGCCGTCGTGGACAGGATCAGACGGCAGATGGGGAAGGGATACCGGCTTCTGGCGATCTTCGACGGGACCACGGTCGTTGCGCTCGCCGGTTTCCGCCTCCAGGAGAACCTGGTGTTCGGAAGGTTCCTCTACGTCGACGACGTGGTGGTCGATCCGGATGCGCGCAGGCAGGGTCATGCCGAGAGCTTGCTGGATGCTGTTCGAGAGATTGCGGTCGCCTCGGGCCAGGATGTGCTCGCATTGGACACGGCGCTCAGCAACACCGGTGCGCAGCGCGTATACCACCGCTGCGGCTACGAGACGGTTGCCTACCACCTCATCCAGCGGCTTTCTCGCTAGCGTATCCGGTGCTCGTGAGGAGCCGTGAGCGAGGCGAAGGTAACGAAGGCCAAGCCGGTGATGATGAGGCTGATGGCGGGTTCCTCGACAAGACTCCTTATAAAAAAATAGACGAAGATCGCCGCGATCGCGATTGCGAGCCAGGCGACCATCACGCTGCCGATGGGTCGTTTCGCCGGTGCGTGGAGCCCGATGAAGTGCGTGACCAGGTCAGCCTGCTCGACGGTGTAACCGGCGTCCAGGAAGCGATCGAGCGTGTCGTCGTCAACCTGGCCATGTAGCCTGGCGAGAATGGCGAAACGCCGAAGCTCCTCGAGCGGTTCGCTGGCGAGGCGGGTGGGCAGCTTTTCTCCGAAGAGGCCTGAGGTGAACCGACGCCACCTTGGAGGTTCACCGATCGTCTTCTCGGAGTCCCCTAACGAGAGGCTGAGCACGCTGCGCTCGATCACCGTCAGCGATGCGGGTTCGACGCGAGTGGCGGAGGATCGATGGAAAGGGTCGAAGTCAATGACGTCCCGACGATCGAAGGGGGAAGACGCGTAGTGCATGGCGGGGTCTCCATTCTGACAGGCGGTCCCCGGCCGGCGCGGCGACCGGGGAGCCTTGGGGCGGGCGCTCGTCGCCCAGATCGCTCAGAAGTGGTATGCGACGCCGGCCAGCACCTGATGGCGCTCGAACTTCGTGTCGCTGCCGCCGAGGTCGCTGTAGCGATACTCGAGGCGTGCCGAGACGCGCTCCGTCAGCATGCGCTCGACGCCGCCACCGACCGACCAGCCGTCGAAGGTGTCCTTGTTGTAGCGCGAGGCGGTGGCGTCGTTGATGCGAACCGAGGCGCGCAGGTTCTGGTAGCCGCCGCGAGCGTAGATTAGGGTCTTGTCATTGACGAGATAGCCGGCGCGCACACCGAGATCGAAGTTGTATTCCGGGTCGATGCTGGCGAGCGTGCTGCCTGTGGTGCGGGTCACCGCGTCGTCGAAGCCCATGCTGAATCCTGCCTCGGCCGAGAGCACGATCCGGTCGCTGACCTTCTGGTTGTAGCCGGCGAAGATACCTGCAGTCGCCGAGTCCTGCGAGGTCCGGACGTCCGCGCGACCGATGTCGGTCTCGGCGCGATCAATCTTGTTCTTGTTCCAGCCGGCCTCGATGCCAGCATAGGGCCCTTGGAAAGCCTCCTGGGCGGCGGCGGGGGAAGTGGCTGCGATCGTGGCGGCGATGGCGAGCGAGGCGGTGGCGATCAGGATCTTCATGGCACTTACCTTTCGTTCATGCCGCCGGATCCGTTCATCGGCGCCGGGCGGCGGTTATCGTCAGGCGTGACGCGCCGGGGATCACGAGAGTGAAGGCCACCGTTCTCGGAACCGCATCGCTAGCTGCTCCGACGAGTTGCTTCGGCCTTGTCTCTGTGTCCTACGAGAGCGTCGCTAGACGAACCGTAGGTAGTCCGCTTCACGGGATGGTATTATCGGCCTCAATGCCATGTCATTGATGCCGTTGTGCGAGGAATGGCCAAACCATCGTCTTGCTTGCGGCGGCACCTGGATCGAGAAGTGGCGGTCGGCTGAAGGGCTGGGGAAACTCGCCAATGAAATACCGGCTTCGAAGATGCGACCTGATATCTCGGTGGACAGGCGCCTCTTGATGACGAGGGAGACGCGGCAGGCTGGGCTTGCCGCGTCTCACCGTGACCTACTTGCGGATGAAGGCGAGGAGGTCGGGGTTGAGCACATCCGCGTGCGTGGTCAGCATCCCGTGCGGATATCCCTTGTAGACCTTGAGCTCTCCCTTCTTGAGGAGCTTGATCGACAGCAGAGCCGCATCCGCGATCGGCACCACCTGGTCGTCGTCTCCGTGCATTACCAGGACCGGCACGTTGATGGCTTTGAGATCGTCGGTGAAGTCGGTTTCCGAGAACGCCTTCACGCAGTCATACTGCGCCTTGGCGCCGCCCATCATGCCCTGACGCCACCAGTTGCGGACGGTGCCTTCGATCATCTTCGCGCCCGGACGGTTGAAGCCGCAGAAGGGGCCCATAGGGATATCGAGGTAGAACTGGGCACGGTTGGCGAAGCCCGCGCGGAAGCCGTCGAACACCGACATCGGCAGCCCCCCCGGGTTCTTGTCCGTCTTGAGCATGATCGGCGGGACGGCACCGACTAGGACGGCCTTGGCAACGCGGCCAGGCTTGGCGCGTGCCGCGTAGCGTGCCGCCTCGCCGCCGCCGGTCGAATGGCCGATGTGGACTGCGTCCCGAAGGTTGAGATGGTCGGTCAGTTCCAGCAGGTCCGCGACATAGGTGTCCATGTCGTTCCCGGTGTCGGTCTGGGTTGAGCGGCCATGCCCGCGCCGGTCGTGGGCGATGACCCGGAAGCCCTGCTGCAGGAAGTAGAGCATCTGGGCGTCCCAGTCGTCCGCGCTGAGCGGCCAGCCGTGGTGGAAGACGATCGGCTGTGCGGACTTGGGGCCCCAATCCTTGAAGAAGATGCGCGTGCCATCCTTAGTGGTGAAAGTATCCATTGCAGTATCTCCGTCCTTTGGGGTGTGAGAGGGGTCGGCCGCAGCGAGCGGGGAGACGGTCAGCATCAGGCTCGCCACGGTAATTCCGGCCAGAACGTCGCGACGGTTCGGTTGAAACGATGACGGATCTTCGATCCCTTGTTCTTGCATCATGGTCGTATCCCCTTCAGAGCCTCAGGCGACGCGAGGGCAGGCCCGTCTCGCGGCTTCCGCTCGGACCAGTCGCGCTGCCGGACGCGCATGGTCCATGTCGGATGGTGGTCGGCCTGTCTAAGCCTCCGGTGTGGCGAAGTCAGGGAGCGGGTCGCCACCGGCGCTGGCCGGGGGTCGACTCGGTCGACCCAACCGATACGTGGCTCGGTGCGGCGCCTCGACTGGCTGAAGGATGGGACTGCATCATACGAACGGCTAGACAGCCGGTTGGGCTCCACACGGGCGATCGCCGCTCAGGACGAGTGTAGGATGTCCGCGTAGAGTTGTGGGTCGACGTTTGCGCCCGAAACGACGATGACTGAGGCCTCTTCGCATGATGGGGCGATGCCGCCGAGGATCGCCGCCAGAGCAACGGCGCCGCCTGGCTCGATGACCAGCTTCATGCTCCCGAACGCGAAGCGCATCGCGTCCCGCACCTGATCGTCGCGGACGACAAGTCCGCTGGTCAGCAGCCGCTGGTTTATCGGAAAGGTGAGCTCGCCGGGGCTGGGAGCCAGCAGCGCGTCGCAGATCGACCGTGCTCCCCGATCGACGGTCTCGCGCCTGCCGCTGCGCAGTGAACGGGCGGTGTCGTCGAACGCCTCCGGTTCGACGCTGTGGATGTCGATGGACGGATCGGTGGCCTTGATGGCGGTGGCGATCCCGGCGACTAGACCCCCGCCGCCGCAACAGACGAGCACCTGTCGGATCCGGACACCGAGTTCGCTGGCCTGTTCCATGATTTCGAGCCCGGCGGTCCCCTGCCCAGCGATTACGTGCGGATCATCGAAGGAGGGGACCAGGACTGCGCCAAGCGAGGCGGCCAAGGCGCGGGCGATCTCCTCTCTCGATTCCGTGAAACGGTCGTAGGTCACGATCTCGGCACCGAGCGACCGGGTGTTTTCGAGCTTCATGCGTGGAGCATCCGCCGGCATCACGATCGTGGCGGGCAGGTCCAGGAGACAGGCGGCCGCGGCGACGCCCTGAGCGTGGTTGCCAGACGACCAGGCGACCACGCCTGCGCTTCGCTGGGCGTCGGTCAGCTGGGAGAGGCGATTGTAGGCACCCCTGAACTTGAAGGACCCCGTATGCTGAGCTCCCTCAAACTTTACGAGCACGCGACGCCCGGCCCGCTCGTTGAGCGGTGCGAACTCCAGGAGCGGCGTCCTGACCGCAGCGTCTGCTACCCGTGCGGCAGCCCGCTGGACGTCCTCGATGTTGATCGCGAGCTGTGTCGTAGAGGTCATCCGCCAGGTGTTCCTTGAAGCGGCTCTTGGATCAGTGCCACCGCCACTCAATCTTGTGGCAATTCGAAGCGTTTCCACCCGAGAATGCGCCATCGCCTCAAACCACTTTATGAATGAGGGCGGGCCAGCTCGGCGAGCCAGCCCGCCCATGACCGTGCCTGCCGGGGGGCAATGGCAGCACGGCGTGCTCGGAGTGGGGGGGGGTCCGAGCGATCTGAATTTGCACCGGGGGCGATGGCCGCGACATCAGACCAGCTGCCAGCGCCCGTCATACAAGGGTATAGTGCTCCCTGAACGATATCAGGCGAACTCGCCCGCAGGCGCACCAAGCCCGAAAACTTCGTCCTGTTGGATCGTCTGGGCGCCGTCCGCTGCCACCTGCTCGGCCCGGACCGGACTGGCGAGGCCGTCGAGGTAGACGAACCTGAGGTCATGGATGCCGACGGTCGACAGGACGTCGCCGAGGTATCCGGTGAGATAGTCGGGCTGGGCTCTGCCGTCACCGTTCACGATCCCGCCCGCGGTGACGACGACGAGGGTCGGACGGTTCTTGAGGAAGCCGGTCTTGACGCCGTCGATCGGGGCGAAGCTGCGCCCGTAACGCAGGACGAAGTCGATCCACATCTTGAGCGAGGCAGGCACGGTGTAGTTGTGCATCGGGGTCGCGATCACGACGAATGTGGCGTCCTCGAGTTCGCGGATCAGCTCTTCGGACAGGACGAATGCCTCCGCGTCGTGGGCCAGCCCACCGACGACGGCCTCCGCGTAGCTCGAATGGATCGTCGCGGTCGCGAGCGCCGACAGGTCCCGCACGACGAGGTTCAATGACGGGTGGTTCCTCTGCAGGTTCTCGACTGCCTGCATCGCAAGGATCGCTCCGCGCGAAGCGCCGCCGTAGGGGCTCGCCGTGATGAGGAGTATGGATGCCATGGGGTGGTGTTCCACTTCGAAGTCGATGTCTCTGTGGCGTCGACCGCCCGCGAAGGGGGGATTGCACGGGCGGTCGGACCGGTCAGGCGTTGATGGCGATCAGGACAGGTTGGCCTTGTCGAGGCCGAAGGCCTTGTCTTGCGACCCCGGAACCGACTGGAAGGCGATCGACGCGCGGTTCCAGGCGTTGATGACCATGACCATGTAGGTCAGGTGAACGGTCTCCTCCTCGGAGAACTGGGCGCGGACTGCGTCGTAGATACCGTCCGGGACTCCGAGAGGCGACAGCTTGGTCAGTGCTTCGGTCCACTCGAGCGCCGCGCGCTCGCGATCGTTGAAGAGGTTGGATTCCCGCCAGATCGCCACATGGTGGAGCCGAAGCTCGCGCTCGCCGTGGATCTTCGCCTGCTTGATGTGCATGTCGAGGCAGAATGCGCATCCGTTGAGCTGCGAGGCGCGGATCTCGATGAGGCTGAGGATGGTGTGGTCTACGCCGCCCTTCTGCACCGCGAAGGTCAACTCGGTGAGCTTCTGGGTCAGCGTTGGGACGAGCTTGAGGTGGTCGATTCGCTGGGTCATTTCCGATCTCCTTCGTGTCTTTCGATATCGAGGAGATACGGTGCGGTAATTCATACGATTAGGTAGGTGAATGTCACCTTATTGATGCCCGGAAGGGCGTAATCGAATTCGCCAGTGATCGTTGGGCAGCAACGGCGGAGCTTGCGTAAACTGCTGTGACGCATGGATTTCTACCGCTCCATCGCAAGTCGTTGCGAGTCATGATTTTCGAGATCTATGTATTCATCGGCGGGGTAGAGGTTGATTAACCATGGAAGGCTAGCTCTGCCGGCGAGGAGGAGCGACGACATGACCATTTCGATCGGCGGGGGACTGAGGAACTTCGCGTATCCGGCCGGTTACACCGGCCCCGCTCGTAACAGGCCTGCCGGCGGGGCTGGCGAGGCCGGTGGAGCCTCGGACCTGACCCGCGCGATCGACGATCTGATGGCCGAGGCCGCGAAGACGCCTGCCGAGCGCGCGCGCGACGCGGTGCTGAAGCGGCACGGGATCGACGCGAAGGGCTATGCTGCGCTCGATGCCTCCGCCCGCAAGTCGATCGACGCGGAGATCGCCGAGGCCGTCAAGCGCACCACCACGCGCGACAGGGCTGAAGGCGGCTTCTCGCGCATGGCCTGATCTGGAACGGTGCCGCTAGGTTCTGTCGATTGAACAATCGGTCGGATGGGCTCGACCTTGTGCATCGGCTAGCGTTTCTCCTTCTCCGGAGTTCCCGCCTTGCGCCCAGGTCGCACCACGTTCGCAGCGTCGCTGATACTGCTCACCCTGGCATCCTGCGAAGGTGACCGGCGAGAGGAGCGTCTCCGTGCGGCGGGACCCAACCCGACCCTGGAGGCACTGATGCGGGTGGCGGACGCGGACGCCGGAGCCCGAAAGTTCGGGGTCTGCGCCGCATGCCACCGGGTGGCGAATGGCGCTCCCGACGCCGGGGGACCCAACCTGCATGGCGTCTTCGGGCGGCAGATGGGCACGAACAGTCGACGTTTCGGCTACACTGCCGCTTTGATCGGAGCCGGCGGGCGGTGGGACTCGGCGATGCTCGACGCGTGGATCGCGGATCCGCGCAAGGTCGTGCCGGGCACGAGCATGCTATTCGTCGGGGTCCCTGATCCTCTCGATCGCGCGGACATCATCGCCTATCTGAGAAGGCAGACCGACTGAGCCGCGTTACACCGGCGTCCGCTTGCGCGGCGGACCTCACTTCCGGCTGCCGGTCTTTCGCTTGGTGCCACCTTCGCGCTTAACGCAGGCGCCTTCGTCCTCCGCGACCGCGTTGATGATGTCGGCGAGGGGGGCGGCGCGACCGAAGAGGCCCCGCAGGTCCGCCCGCCGCTGGAGGATGTCCGCGAGCGTGTAGCGATCCAGCACGTCGAGGAAAGCCCGGGTGGCCTCCGCGAGGATGCGGGGGAGGGTGCAGGCGGGCGCGATCAGGCAGGAGCTGCAGTCGACGAGGTCGAAGCCCGTCTCGGTGTGCCGGACGATCTGTCCGATAGTGATCTCGGTTGCGGGACGGCCCAGCTTCAGGCCTCCGGTCCTGCCGCGGACAGTGACGATGAAGCCCGCTGCGGCGAGATCCTGCACGACCTTCTTCAGATGATCCTTCGAGATCCCGTAGACGTCGGCGATCTCCTGTATCGACGAGAGGTCGCCTTCATCGCGCGCGCCGACGTGCAGAAGCACACGCATGGCGTAGTCGGTGTAGCGGGTCAGCTGCATCGGACAGCTCCATGTGGCGACGAGGGCGCGAGAACAAGACGCGCAAGGCGGCCAGGCGTGAACCGGGCCGCATCGCTCAATGGTTGGTGGATGGAGGTGCTACGCTGCAACCTTCAGCTCTTCCGCATGCTCGGGATAGGGCGCCGCTTCCTGTGGGGCCTCGCCCGCCAGCTCGTCCGCGAACCCGTGGTTCACGTCGCGGTGATGCGCCTCGTCGGCCCTGACGACGCGCACGACGTCGCGCAGCGTCGCGTCCTCGGGCAGCTTCCAGTAGTGGATCGCCAGCGCGGGCGCGGGCCGATCGGCGATGGCACCGGCGTCGATGGCCTGCAGGAAGTGTGTGTAGCTGATCACCGCCTCCTCCTCGAAGTAGCCAACGACGCGATGCGCGATGCGCGGGGCGACCAGATAGATGCCGAAGAACGCGCAGTAGAAGCCCCACTGCACGAGCAGGATCAGCAGTCGCTCGAGCATGTTGGGCCGTGCGACCTTGATGAAGGTCATCAGGTGCATGCGCTCGTTCTCGGCCTCCTCCATGAGCGTGCGGATCCAGCCGTTGTCATCGACCATGCGCCGCAGGCACTTCAGGTGGGTGAGCGTGGCGCCGACCATTCCAGGCACGGCGGCGACCGTCTCGATCACGATGGCGCGGTGGGTGTGCCGCTGCTGGAAAATAAGGTCCGCGCAGAAGCGGAGCGTCTTGGTGAACGCCCAGGCGACCCGATCACCCATGTTCTCGGGTTCCCGGTGCTCGATGGCTACCGTGATCTTCTCATACATTTCAACGTCCTCCCTCATGCTGGGCGGCCCGTCATGAGGGCGAGTCGCGAAAGGTGCAGAACGAATACCCCTTTCGATCTCAGACGGCAATGTAAAAGGTGCGGTTGACATACACCTTTGGACGGAGAGAATAGGTGCATCTGCATTGCACCTTATCGGAGTCGTTCGATGGAGCATCCGTCACTCATCCAGGAGGCCACGATCCGGCCCCTCGTCGAGGCCTTCTACGAGAGGGTGAGGAGCGATCCGCTGCTCGCTCCGGTCTTCGGCGCCCACGTTCACGACTGGGGCGACCACCATGCGCGGCTTGCCGACTTCTGGTCATCGATCATGCTCACGACGGGCCGCTACAAGGGAAGCCCCCTGGCGCTGCACCTCATGCATGCCGACGAGATGACACGGGAGCGTTTCGACAGGTGGCTCGAGCTGTGGCGCGAGACCTCGGATGAGCTCCTTCCCGCTCCGGTCGCGGCGGCCGTGCAGGCCAAGGCCGCACGGATCGCCGAGAGTTTCCAGCTCGCGATCAAATACCGCTCACCGGGCGCGATGCCTCCGCCGCGCACAGCCGGTGCGGCATCGACCTCGAGCACGCGAACCTATCCCTCCGTCTGATCTCCATCCCGGCGCGAAATGCCGGAGAACCTCGACTTCGCCGCCGGCCGGGAGCCGTGCCGGCCCACCCACAGGAGCACTGCCATGTCCGAACCACTGACGCCCGCGACCATCGCCATTGTGAAGGCCACCGTGCCCGCCCTCGCGGAGCATGGCACCGCGATCACGACCGCGATGTATGCGCGGCTTTTCCAGGACGAGCACATCAAGGCGCTCTTCAACCACGCCAATCAGGGCGAGAGCGGGGCGCAGGTCCATGCGCTCGCGGCCGCCATCGTAGCATATGCGCAGAACATCGAGAACCTGGGTGCGCTAGTGCCCGTCGTTGAGCGCATCGCCTACAAGCACGTCGGCTACCACATCCTGCCCGAGCACTATCCCTTCGTGGCAAACGCCCTTCTGGCGGCGATCAAGGAAGTGCTGGGTGATGCGGCGACCGACGAGGTCCTCGCGGCATGGGGGGAGGCCTACTGGTTCCTCGCCAATATCCTGAAGGCGCGCGAAGTCGTCTTGCGCGATGAGATCATGCGCTCGGAGGGTGGCTGGAACGGCTGGCGCCGGTTCGTCGTGACGGAGAGGATCCGCGAGAGCAGCGTCGTCACCTCGTTCATCCTGCGACCCGAGGACGGCGGGCCAATCCTCCGCCACAAGCCTGGCCAGTATCTGACGTTTCGCCTGAAGCCGGTGGGGGCTCCAGACCTCAAGAGGAACTACTCGATCTCCTGTGGTCCCAACGGGGAGTTCTACCGCATATCGGTGAAGCGCGAAGCGAACGGGCAGGGCGGTTCGCGCTTCCTCCACGACCACGTGCAAGTCGGCGACGTTCTGGAGACCACGCCACCGGCGGGAGACTTCTACCTCGCCGAGACGCCTCAGCGGCCGGTCATCCTGCTCTCGGGTGGTGTCGGTCTTACACCGATGGTGAGCATGGCGGAGGCGATCGCGCGCGACCACCCGTATCTGGAGGCGCACTACATCCACGGCACGATCAGCAGTGAGACGCACGCGATGGACGCTCACGTCCGCGATCTTGCAGCCAGCTGCCAGAACCTGAGGGTGTCGACATTCTACAGCGATCCGCTGCCGGTCGACGAACTCGGCCGCACCCACCAGGGCGAGGGCTTCATCCCCGTGGAATGGCTGTCGGAGAACACGCCGCTGACGGAGGCCGACATCTTCCTGTGCGGACCGAAGCCGTTTCTGCGGACCTTCGTCGCCGGGCTGTCGCTCGCCGGCGTCGCTTCCGACCGGATCCACTTCGAGTTCTTCGGTCCTGCGGACGAGCTGATGGCGGCATGAAGTGACCGGCGAGGAGGAGCTTGATCGCGTGCGCGCCGGCGGCGACGACGGCAGTTGCCTGACTGCGATCGAGTTCCGGCTCGTCGACCATCGCTTCACGCCCCGCGGCCGAGAAGGGTACTGGGGCGTCGCGAGTGGAGGCTTTCGAGGGGCGAGCGGTTGGACGTCGTCGGCGCAGACCCCTTTCTGGTCCGCAGGACCGGCGAGATGCTTAGGGTGGCGACGACATAACATTGTCGTCCTGGCGCTAGCGGTCGGGGATCTGTCGCTCGACTCCGGCGGCGGCCACGGTGGCGGGGTGGAAGAACGCCCGCAAACGCGGGAGGAAGTCCGTGATTCCGCGTGCATCCGCCGCTGGCCGGACGATCCGGCCGCGCTCGAGCAGGACGTAGCCGCGCTTCACCGATGCTTCGAACGCCTGCGCCAGCGCCGGCGAGGACTTCAGGAGCGGCTCCAGCGTCTCCTTGGTGAGGATCTGCACGACAGTCCGCGTCTTCGCGACGGCGGACACCTCCTTGCTCGCGCCGGTCACCAGCCCGATCTCGCCGATGTAGTCGCCGGGGCCGATCCTGCCGCCGATCTCGAGCGCACCGTCGTCGCCCCTGCGACTCACCTCGAGAACGCCGTCGGCCACGATGTAGAGGTTGGTATCGAAGTCGCCTTGCTGGAAGAGCGCATCTCCGACCGCCATTTCCCGTGCGGTGAAGGTCCCGCTGAGACAGTCGAGCTGCTCGGCGGTGAGGCTCTCGAAAAGCTGCATCGAGGATAGCGGATTGGCCTGATCCGTCGGATGCGCATTTCCGGGAAGTTCCAGCAGCCCCGCCTGCAGGAGCAGCGTTCGCACGTGACGCAGGGCGACGCTCTTTGCCTGTCCGAGCTGCTTCGGGCTATCCACGAAGAAGTGCACCTTCTGCGTGCTCGTCTTCATGCCGAGCCGGACGAGGTTGATCGAGGGGGCGGGCCTCTCTAGGACGGCCGGCGTCAGGAGGAGAGCCTGTGCGATCAGGTCTCGGACCCGTTCGGGATCGGCCGACACGCCGGTGGTGATTTCGAAGCCGGCACCCCTCCGCGATGTCGGAAAACTCCGGTTGACGATCCTCGCCTTGGCTACAGCGCTGTTCGGCACGATGGCGACATCATCGTCGTCGGTGGAGATGCGGATCGAGCGCCAATTGATCTGTGATACGCTGCCCTCGATACCGTCGCCCAGGCTGATACTGTCTCCGAGCCGGAAGGGCTGCTCGACGCCCACCGCGATGCCGGAGAAGAGGTCCGCGAGCGTGCTTTGGAGGGCGAGGCCCAGGACGACGGCGACGATGCCCGAGGTGGCGACCAGACCGGAGAGCGGCAGCTTCAGGACGAAACTCATGACGGCCAGCAGCGCGCCGAGATAGGTGCCGGCCGAGAGCAGGTCCGACATCAGCCGGCTCTGCCGGGACCTGCCGTCGTGACCCAGCGTGTATTGGACGACGAACGACAGTCCGCTCGCGGCCAGCAGCCACCACAGGCCGGCGATCAGCTGGTCCAGCGCTCCATGGCTCGTGACGCGGCCGCCCGGGGGCAGGAGCGGTGTCCCTCCGGTCAGCAGGAATGCGATGCTCAGGGCGGTGAGGAGCGCGCCGGCCGCGCCGATTCGCCACCTCAAGCCGCCGCGTCGGACGCACGCGGCGAGCATCGCGGCGATGCCGATGGCGACGCCGATGAAAAGGAGGATGCTGGAAGGGCTCACGTCCTATTCGGCCCGTGCATCGCCGCCGAGCGAGCCACGGTCAACGTCGCGGACCACGGGGACGTAGCTCGAGACTGTCAGTTCGCTCAGGTATGGACGGTCGGCGCGGATCTCGTCCCTGGCGCACGCCAGCAGCGTGGCGTCTTCCGGCTCGGTCCCGACAGTCCGGCCGAGCACCGACGCGACGTAAGCCTCGCGCGCGCGCCTGGGCAGCCGGTTGACCGCGATGAGGAGGGAGACCTCGGCGATGTCGGCAATCGCGAGCACCGCGCGCTCCTCATCCGTCGGCTCGGGCATCGAGCGGGTGATCGCCCGCTGGCGCTCGATGCAGCCTTGCGCGACCAGGCGCAGCAGATGGCGTATCGGTGCGTCGAAGTATCCTTCGGTGGCGATCCACGCGTCGCGGACCTCTGAAATGACCGACTCCACCTCGAGCACGTCCGGGAGCAGGCGGTTGGCGAACCGCCGGAGCTGGGGGACCGCGCGCACGAAGTCGCGCTCCCGATTGTCGGGGTCGATGGGTGTCGCGGTGTGCTTCGCAAGGGTCTCACCCAGGTAACGCATGGCTATCGTCCTCTTTGTCTCGGGATGATGACGACGCGGCGTTGTTCGGTGTGACACCGCGACACGGCTGGACGTCGGTTTCTTCCCGGCTTTCCATTCAGACGCCATCAGACGAGGTTGCAGACGGCCTCATCCATCGGGATAGGTCCGGCCCGTCGCATCAGTGCCCCGTCGCCATCGACCGTGAGGAGCGGCCGGGGACGGTCAGCATCGCGAGGGCCTCGACCTGAACGCGGTTCAGACCGAAGGAGAGCAGGGCGGGGACGAACTCCTCCGCCGCCCGGCGGCGGGCGGCGGTAGCGGCGACGAAGTCCCTCAGCACCTGCCGGCGGGGGGTGTCGGCCTCCTGCGCGGGCTTCGGGCCGAGGATAAAGGCCTCGATGCGCGAAAGGATGGCTGCGGCCGAACCGGGCTGTGGTGCGCGGGACGGCGCGCGCAGATTGGATTCTTGGAACGCCCGCGCGACCTCGGCCCACTCCCGGCTGTTTAGATGGATGTCGATCTCTACCATGTGTCGCTCCCTTCCAGACATGGTTTAGAGTTCTGCGGCTGGACCGATTATCGGGGTCGGCTGCACCTGATTGATGCCGGCTAGGCGCTAATCGGTGAGCGCGTCGGCGCTGCGCGGGTATTGATCGGTCTTCCCTGGATCGGCGTCCAGGCTGCCGGCGACATATGGCGCGACCCAGGCGCTGATTACCGAAGCCGCGTAGGAGGCGTCCTCCCGGCGGGTCAGGAGATGATCGGCCCCGCTCAGGCAGACGAAGCTCTTAGGGTGGCGGGCCGCCGCGTAGATGCGCGATGCGTGTTCGATCCCGACGACCTCATCCGTTGGCGCATGGAGGATGAGGATCGGGACCCGAGACGTGCTGAGCGAAGGGGCGAGCGGATGGAGCGCCAGATCGTCGACGAAGCCGGGAGCGACCTCGATCGAGCGACCGCCGACTGTCACGACGCCGCCAGCTTCAAACCGATCGTGCCGGGTGCCGATTCCGGCAAGGTGGTCGGCCGACGACGGCGTGCCGATCGTGACGACGGCGCGGATCCCTTCGGAGGCGACCGCGGTCTCGACTGCGGCGATGCCGCCGAGGCTGTGACCGATGAGGAGCGATACCGGCATGCCGGCATCGTTCATCGCCGCGACCGCCGCGGCCAGGTCGCGCACGTCCGCCGTCACGCCTGCGAAGACCGTTCCGCCGCTGCGGCCGATCCCGGCAAAGTCGTAGCGCAGGACGCCGATGCCGTGGTCTGCGAGTGCGCGCGAGATCCAGACCGCCGCCAGGCTTTCCCCGCCACAGGCGAAGCAGTGGGCGAACACCGCCCATGCACGCGGAGGCACGGCGGGTAGTTCGATGCGTCCGACCAGCTCGCCCTCTTCGGACCCGCGGAATGTGAAGGGGATGTGCGACATCTTCCCGCTCTTGGCTTTGATCATCCTGACGATACCGCATGCGCGGCTCGGCTCCCTCGCATGAGAGGGTCGCGCAGCCGTCATACGAAGGGCTATGTTGGGGCCTTCCTCCTTGGTGGCACTTGCATGCTCTGGTAGAACCTCGGACTGGAGGTCTAAGGCATTGATCGAGGAAAGTTCGCCCGCGACAGGCATCGCGCCCAGATTGCCGGCCGTCGATGTCGACGAACCGCTCATCGTCATCGCCGACGATAGCGCTGATCATCGCGACGCCATGATGGAGCTCTTCGAGTCCGTCGGGATTGAGACGATGATCTTCGCCAATGCGCGCTCCCTGCTCGAGAGCCAGCTTCCCGACCGTCCGGGATGTTTCATCCTGGATGTCCGCATGCCGGGGCCCAGTGGGCTAGATCTGCAGGCCCAACTCGCCGGGAACGGGCATCTGATGCCCATCATCTTCGTCACCGGCCATGGCGATGTGCCCATGAGCATCCGGGCGATCAAGGCGGGAGCCTTCGACTTCAAGACGAAGCCGGTTCGGGATCAGGATCTGCTGGACGCGGCGATTGCCGCCATTGAAGCCGATCGTGCTCGTCGCGCTGTTGACCGCGTTGCTCGGGAGAGCCTCGAGAAGTTCAACAGCCTGTCTCCGCGCGAGGCCCAAGTGCTAGAACTCTTGGTCGGCGGATTGCTGAACAAGCAGATCGCCTACGAGCTCGGCGTCACTGAGGTGACGATCAAGCTGCATCGTGGGAACGTGATGAAGAAGATGGGGGTTGGATCCGTCGCTGAACTGGTCCGGATGTGGGATCATGTTCCGGCTTCGACCCGGCAGGGCGATGTGGCCTAGACCTCTGTATGCCTTACGAGACGGCCGGAAATCGTGGATTGAGCGTTGTCCCGGTTCCCGTTCTTTGAGGAACACTCTTTGCAGCGTAGCCACCTGATTGCGGTCGTCGATGACGACGCCGGCATGTGCGATGCTATCGCGGAGCTGCTCGAGGTGCTGGACTTCGATAGCGACCGGTTCTCGTCCGCAGAGGCCTTTCTGGACGCATTGGCTCAGAGGTCGTTCGACTGCCTCATATCGGACATTCGCATGCCGGGCATGGACGGGCTGGAATTAGGAAGGCGAACCGCAATACTTGCGCCGGACATGCCGGTGATCCTGGTCAGCTCGATGAGTGACGAGCATGTGCGTAGTCGGGCGTCCCGCGTGGGAGCCGTCGCGTTCCTCCGCAAGCCGTTGGATGCGGACCAGCTTCATGTCGAGGTTGAACGCGCTCTTCGAGGTGCCGGAACGCGCCCCTAGGCGTCCGGGGCGACGGCGGTGACGACGGTGTCGCTGATCGCGAAGCAGAGAAGCCGATCCATCCGCACGAGATCCTGCACGTTGTGGGCCCCGAGCTTGCGCATCGCGTTGCTGCGGTGGATCTTAACCGTGATCTCGCTTAACCCAATATCATCGGCCACTTGGCGGTTCTTGCGACCGGACAGGATCAGGGACGCGACCTGCTTCTCTCGGGTCGTGAGTGAGGCGAACCGCAGGCGAGCCTTTCCGCCCTCGATCGCGACGAGTCGCGAGTGCCGGTCGAGCTCGATCGCGGCGTTCACCGCGTCGAGCACGTCCTGGTCCCGGAGCGGCTTGAGGAGGAAGTCGCGCGCACCGGCCTTTAGACCGCGGACCGCCATGGGAATGTCCGCGAAGCCGCTCATGAAGACGACGGGTAGGAGGAATCCGTGCGAGGCGAGCCGTTCTTGGAGTTCCAATCCGCCGAGCTGAGGTAGCCGCACGTCGCTCAGTAGACATCCGCTGGCCAGGGGGTCCGCCTGATCGAGGAAGGCGATCGCAGTCGCATAGCTGCGAGCCTGCAGCCCCACCGAGAGGAAGAGATCTTCGAGCGCATCACGGATGCTGTCGTCGTCGTCCACGATGTGGACGACCGGCTCGATGCTTGGCGACTGTGCTTCCATCGTCCCCTCCGGTGCTGACGGCGAACGAGCCGGGCCAGGGACCGGCATTATCCAACGCGTTGTAACGTGGTCCGGCATGGGACGCCATCATACGAAAGGCGAGGCATTCCTCGCTCCTGGGCATCAATGACCTGCCGATCCGGCCGATAATCGAAGCAATTGGTCGAGGCTATTCTCGGGCTGTCAAGAACGCTCACGTGGGAGACGCCGTTGCCCTCTGCCCCAGAACAGAAACCACCTTATGCGGCGCTGGCCGTGGCGGGCTACGGTGGCGTGCTCGGTTCGCTCTTCCCGCTGGTCGCGGTCTACTCCGTCGCGGATATCTCGGGCGGGTTGCATGTGGCGGCCGACAGCGCCGCCCTCGTAAACACCTTTCAGAACGTCGGTGCGATCGGCGGCATCCTCGCAACCCCGGCGCTGGCCTTCGGGGTTGGACGGGGACAAGCGATGGCGGTGATGGGCGCCGGCTTCGTTATCACCTCCGCGCTGTGCGCGATGGCACCGAACCTTCCGATCATGCTCTTCGCGCGCACGCTGCACGGCGTGTTCGGCGGAGCGATGCCGTTGATGTTCATGCTGCTCGTGATGACGACGCTGATGCCGGGACAGGGGCGCTTCGAGGGCATGACGCTCTTCGCGACGTCGACCTCCCTGTTCTTCGGATTGGCGGCGACGGTCGGCGGGACGCTCGTCGAGGGGTTCGGCTGGCGAAGCCTCTTCTGGGCCCAAGCCATAATGGCACTTCCGTACTGGTTCCTCGCGCGTCGGGTGATGACGCAGGAGAAGGGGCGGATCGAGGTCTTGAAGGGTGCCGACTGGCCGCACTTCACGCTGCTCTCCCTCGGCCTCGCGTTGATCGTCATCGCCGCATCCGAAGGCGAGCGCCACTTCTGGCTGGAGGCCTGGTGGGTGCCAGCGCTGCTGCTCGGCGGCGGCGTCATGGCGGGCCTCGCCGTCGTCGGCATGCTGAGGACCGAGAAGCCGCTGCTGCTGCTGTCGGTGTTCCGCCGGGCGACGTTCACTTGGGGGATCGTCCTCTCCGTGTTCTTTCGCTTCGGGCAGATGTTCGCCGTCTATGTCGTGCCGTCATACCTGGGCCGACTGCAAGGATACCGCTCGATCGATACCGGGGCGGTGCTCTCCGCCATGATGCCGAGCACGGCGATCGCTCTGGTGATCTCGTATTTTTGGGGGCGTCGCCTCGACAGTCGCTGGCTGCTCTCGGCCGGGCTGGGCAGCTTTGCAGCGGCGGCCGCGCTGTGCGTCCCGCTGACCCCGGATTGGGCGGCCGACCAGTTGCGCGTGGGCGCGGCCGTCGCCGGGTTCGGGATGGGCTTCTTCAGTGTCGCCGTGCTGAGATTCGCCACCTATCAGGTGACGATGCAGGACGGCCCGACCGTCGGCATGATCTTCAACCTGACCCGCGTTTTCGGCATCGTATCCGGTCTCGGCATCCTCTCGCACCTCGTGGTCGAGCGCGAGAAATTCCATTCCGCGAACCTCGTCGAGGCGATCGGCGCAACGTCACCGGAAACCGCGCAGCGGCTTGCCCAGACGGCCGGCGCCTTCGCACGGTTCGGCGGTGATGCGGACGGCGCCCAGGCGGCTGCCCTGACGGCCCTCGCGAGGACGTCTGGCGGACAGGCGTTCACGCTCGCCTTTTCCGACGCCTTCTTCGTCTCCGCGATAGCGCTCGGCCTGGGCGCAATTCTCGTCTGGGCGCTGCCCGCTGTGCCGGCTGAGGAGCCGGCTGCTTCCAGGAAGATAGAAACGAAGGGGAAGACCGCATGAGCACGACCGCAGTTTCAAGCCCGGAAGCGGTGGAGGGCAGCACCCCCGCCGCACCGCCGCCTAAGACTTGGAGCGCGGGCAGGCGCGTCGGCGCGGCCGTGCTCCTTGGCGGTGCAGCCATCCTCGCGGTGGCGGGCCTGTATGCCTACGGCCCCGCAAGCGTCGCCTTCGTCTCGACCGACAACGCCTATGTGAAGGGTGACGTCACGTTCGTGTCCCCCAAGGTGCCGGGATACGTGACGGCCGTCCTGACGGAGAACAACGCGAAGGTCTCGCCGGGCCAAGTCCTGATCCGGATCGATCCGACCGACTACAGCTCGGCGGTCGCCGACACCGAGGCTGCGATCGCGCAGGCCAAGGCGTCGCTCGGTCAGATAGCCGCGCAGCAGCGGCTTCAGGATTCCCAGATCCGGGCGGCCGACGCGAGCGTGACGTCTGCGAAGGCAAGTGCGGTGCGTAGCGGTGCGGACTTCGAGCGGTCGGACGCCCTGGTCGGGCAGGGGGCGGTCAGTCGCCAGCTGTTCGAGGCGGCGGAGGCGGAGAATGTGCGGTCCCGGTCGGCCGTTACCCAGACCGCCGCCCAGGCCGACGTCGCCCGCAAGCAGCTCGGCGTGCTCGGCGCTCAGCGCCTCACGGCGCAGGCCCAGCTGCAGAGCGCCGAGGCGAAGCTCATGCGCGCCCGCGCCGACCTCGGCCGGACTGCGATCGCCGCGCCGCGCGAGGGCCGGGTGGCCGCGCGCAACGTGCGGCTGGGCGAATACGTCAACACCGGCACGCGTCTTCTTGCGATCACGCCGACCACGGGGCTGTGGATCGAGGCAAACCTGCGTGAGACGCAACTCGCGCGCATCCGGCCGGGCGACCGGGTTCAGGTCGGCATCGACGCCGTCCCGGACGTGAAGTTCTGTGGCGTCGTCGAGGGCACCTTCGGCGCCAGTGGTTCGGAGTTCGCGGTCATCCCGCCCGACAATGCGACCGGCAATTTCACGAAGATCGTCCGCCGGTTCACGGTTCGCATCCTGATCGATCCAAAGCAGCCAGGTCTCGACAGGTTGGCGACCGGCATGTCGGCGACGCCCCGCATCGAGATCGGCTCGCACGTCGACGGGCGGTCGCATGGTGGCCTGATATCGTGGCTGGTGGGCGGTTCCTTCCATTGCGGGAGGCCGTCATGAGGTCGCTGACCGCCTTGAGCATTGCAGGCCTGCTCGCGGGCTGCGTCACGCCGCCGCATCTTGGGCCCGCGCCCGAGGTGAAGGCACCCGCGACCTACCGCAGCGCCGAGACGTTCGCCGGGGCCGGCGTGGCCTGGCCCGCCGACGACTGGTGGACGGCCTATGGTGACGCCCAGCTGAGTTCGCTGATCGAGGAGGGGCTCGCGAAGGCCCCGACGATGGCCCAGGCCTCGGCACGGCTGCGCCGTGCGCAAGCGCTGGTGGGAGCCGCGAACGCGGCGCTCCTTCCCTCGGTCTCGGCCGATGGCTCGCTCACCGTGAGCAAGCCCAGCACCAACGACGGGATACCAGTCACGCCGGAGCGCCGGGGCTATAACGACAACGGTCGCGTGAGCCTCGGTTTCAGCTGGGAGCTGGACTTCTGGGGCAAGAACCGGGCCGCCCTCGCAGCCGCGACCTCGGATGCGGAGGCTGCGCGCGCGGACGCTGCCGCCGCGCGGCTCGTCGTGTCTGCTTCCATCGCTGCGACCTATGCCGACCTCGTCCGTCTCTACAAGGACCGGGACGTGCTGGAGGAGACGCTCCGGGTGCGGGAGAAGTCGCTCGAACTCGTCCGCGCCCGGGTGCAGCACGGCTTCGATTCCGACGCCGATCTGGCGCAGGCCGAGGCGGGCCCGCCGGCCGCGCGTTCCGACCTGGCGCAGGCCGATGAAGCCATCGGCCTCGTGCGCAACCGTCTGGCGGCGCTCCTTGGCGCGGGCCCAGACCGCGGAATCTCGATCGAGCGCCCCGTGACGCCCGCCCTGAAGGCATTCGGCCTTCCGGCGAACCTCTCGGCCGATCTGCTCGGGCGGCGTCCTGACATCGTCGCCGCTCGATCGCGGGTGGAGGCGTCCGCCAAGCGGATCAAGGTCGCAAGGGCGCAGTTCTATCCTAACGTGAATCTGCTAGGGCTGATCGGTTTCCAGTCGCTCGGCATTGGCAACTTGCTGAACAGCGGCAGCGACATCGGCACCGCTGGACCGGCGATCAGCCTGCCGATCTTCGACGGCGGCCGCCGCCGCGCGAACTACCGGGGTGCACGTGCGGACTACGACTTGTCCGTGGCGACGTACGACGAGACCCTGACGCAGGCGCTGCGCGAGGTCGCCGACGTCACCGTCAGCAGCAGGCAGCTCGCCGACGAGGTCGCAGGCGCGGATGCCGCCCTGACGGCAACCGAACGCGCCTATCGACTGGCGCAGCTCCGCTACGCCGAAGGCGCGGCCGACTACCAATCCGTCCTGATTGTGGAGGAACGTCTCCTGCTTCGCCGCCGTGTCGCCGCCGCACTCCGGTCGCGTAATTTCGTCCTCGACGTGGCGCTCGTCCGCAGTCTCGGCGGAGGCGTGATGCGCTGAGGCATATTGCACCGCCTACGGCATCAATGTTGTGGCACATTGCTCGTTATTGAGTGCCGTGGGATGCCCTAGATCGGACATGCGGCCGCTCAAAGCCTCCCCCCTGATCGGGCGGTCGCACCCCAATCAGGAACACGAACATGAGCCAGTCATACAGTGCAGCAGCCACCGCCCTTGGTGGCCGGTCGGGTTTCGCCTCCAGCAGCGATGGTCGGTTGAAGGTCGAGCTTTCTACGCCGGCCGCCCTTGGTGGTGACGACGGTCCCGGCACCAACCCGGAGCAGCTCTTCGCCGCCGCCCACGCCGCTTCGCTTCTTGGCGCGATCCGTCAGGTCGCCGAGGCGCGCGGCATCAAGGTCCCCCCCGACAGCAACGTCACCGCCACCATCGCGGTCGATAGTGATGGCGGCGAGACGCTGAACCTCAACGTCGCGCTGTCGGCGGACATCCCATGCATTGACGCGGGCGAGGCGACGCGGATCGTCGATGAGGCCATGCGCATCTGCCCGATCGCGCGTGCGACGTGCGATCATGTCTCGGCGACGGTGAACGTCGATTGAGCGTCGACGCTAACCGGCGCTCGCCCTTCTGGCGCGCTCCTCCGCGTAGTGGTTCCTAAGCCATTCGATGAGGACACGGACTCGCGCAGGGCGCGCCACGCCTGGCGGCGTGACCATGTATGCGCCCTTGGGAGCGGCGGCCCACTCGGTGAGTAATGGGACGAGCGTCCCAACGGCAAGCTCCTCAAGTATGAAGAAGTCCGGCAGGAGCGCCACGCCCGTCCCCGCGAGGGCGGCCGGCACGACCGCGCCCGCATGGTTGATGTGGTAGCGACCCGACATCCTGACCGAGACTGGCTCGTGCTCGGGATGCTCGAACTCCCACTCCAGACCCCAGGGCACGTTCGTCGGGATGATCGCCGGATAGCGCGTCAGGTCGCTTGGATGCTCCGGCATGCCGTATCGTTCGATCAGAGACGGCGCGGCGACGAGCGGCCGGACGAACGACATCAGCTTCACGGTGCGCAGCGAGCTGTCGGGTGGCTGGCCGAGGCGGATGCTGATGTCGAAGCCCGATCCGATGAGGTCCACGTCGTCCTCCGTCAGTGCGAGGTCGAGCTCGATATCCGGATAGTCCTTGAGGAACTGCGGTATGATTGGGACGATGGTCGCGAGTCCGAACGCGGTTCCGCATGCCACTCGGACTTTGCCGCGCGGGACTGCGGCCTCTTCGACGATGTCCGCCTCGATCGCGCGACCGTCGGCGAGGATGCGCGCCGCGCGCTCAACGGTCAGGCGGCCTGTCTCCGTCAAGGACAGTTTGCGCGTCGTGCGGTGGAACAGCGTTGTCTGCATGCGCTGCTCAAGCCGGGTGATGGCCTTCGACACCGTCGTGCTCGCCAGACCGAGATCCTCTGCCGCGTGACTGAACGAACCTAGCTCGGCCACCCTGGCGAAGATCGCCCACGCCTCAAAATCCGGGATGTGTGGCAACGCGTCAGCCTCTTGAGGCGCTGGGACGCGTGATCTGCTTCGCCCATGAGGCGATCCCCAGGCGATCGGGAACGGACTTCAGCACCTCGTCGAGCTTCTGCCCGGGTCCACCCGAGCAACGGCTTTGATGCGTGGCGACCGCTTCTCGGCCATCAGTCGCTCGCCACGTGATGGTGTAGGTGCTGGTGTCGCTGATCGCGGCATCGCACTCCACTCGTTGCGTGGCGCCATCTGCCGGGCGATAGGCTGCGAGATCCGCCGAAAGGGCGCGATACGCGGCGGCACCGGCTTCGCGCCGCCGCTCGCCGATCACTGCGGTGTGGCGTTCCCCCACGAAGACAACGGTGCCGCTCGGGCTGATCTCGCTCAGGTAGACCGGACAGAAGCCGAAGCATGGGCCCACGGCGATGCTGATGATGTCCCCATTGGGGGAAGGTGCATCAGTTACGGATCTCACTCCGTCGGTGGCGCACGCGGTCAGCGCTAAGAGACCGGCCGCGACCGCGGTTGCTCGCAGCATTTGCATCAATATGTTCTCCCGTGGTCACTTCGTGGTTAGCACCAGCGATTTGTATCGTCGCCGAAGCGGATTGTGTTGACTTCACGCCGCTCAGGCTCCTCGCGAATTCATGTTCGCCCCCTAACCGATCAATCGCCGCGAGAGCGCGACAGGACGCATCGTCGGCCGTCGCGCGTGAACGGCGACTGACGATGGCCTCATCCTTCCAGAGGGTGAAGCGTGTACCCGGCATAGAATCCTGCCATGCGTAGAGTGCGCCTAGACGTGTCGCCGAGGCGTCGATCAGGTGAGCTCCCAGGCGAGCGGCGGACCGCACCGGCGAATGTGCGAACCCCGCGCCGTCATCCTCCACTGTAAGCTGCCAGCCCAACGCCCGGTTCTCGAGGGCGATTCGAACTTCGCCTGCCTCGTCGTCAGGATAGGCATGCTTGCAGGCGTTTCCGACCAGTTCGGCCACGAGGATGCCCACACTGATGGCATGTTCGGCTGAGACGTAGCGTGTCTCGGTGCTGATGGAGAGATGTCGCCTGCGTCCCGTATCCTGGCACACCGTGCGGAGATCTTCGCCGAGGTCATTGAGGTAGCGCGCCAAGTCGATCCAGCCCACTCGATCTGTCTGGTAGAGCCGACGGTGGATGTTCGCGACGGCGTATATCCGTCGGCGCGCCGTGTAGAGCAGCTCGGCCATACCCGAGGCTCCGGCATCCTCAGCCGTTCCGCCGTCGAGTTCCAGAAGCGCCGCAAGCAGTCCTAGGTTGTTCGCGATCCTGTGGTCGGACTCCATCTGCGACATGGGATCGATCGGTGGGAGCGCGGTGGTATGCATGGGTTTCCTCCGGCAGCTGCGCGACGTGCGGTTCGCCGATCCGTTCCCAGGACCTTGGCCGCTTCTCGTCTAATGCGAGGCTAGCGGTTCCGGGGCCCCGCAGGCATCGCCGAGACGGTGGGATCCCACTATACGAAGGTAGAGCGTCGCCTCTGTCGGTCCCTTCTAAAGGATCGGCTGCGGGGCGGCGCTAAGCCGTGCCTCGAGCGTCGGGCCGCAGTGCATCACGAAGCGCGTGCCGGGCATCGCGTCCTCCCAGATGCAGGTCGCACCGAGGCGACCGACGCTGGCATCAATGATGCGCGAGCCGAGCCCCGAACCCGGACCCGATGGTCCGGGCGAATAGCCGCGACCCTCGTCCTCGACCGTGAGGCACCAGCCACCCTCGCCAGATCCGTCGAGGCGGATGCGGACGTCGCCTGCGTCCGACGCCGGATAGGCGTGCTTGCAGGCGTTGCTGACGAGTTCGGCGACGAGGATGCCGATCGCGACCGCCTCCTCAGGCGCGACGAAGACGCTGGTGCCCTCGAAGTAGAGGCGGCGCTCCCGCCCGGCGTTCTCGCAGACGCTCCTGAGATCGCGCGAGAGATCCTCGATGAAGTCGCAGAGGTCGAGGCGGTCGATCGCCTCGACCTTGTAGAGGCGGCGGTGCACGTTCGCGATAGCATGGATGCGGCGCCGTGCGGCCTCGAGAACGACGATGGCGCCCGGATCGGCGATCTCGCGGCTGTCGATCTCGATGAGCGAGGCCAGCAGTGCGAGGTTGTTCGCGATCCGGTGGTTCATCTCCGCCGCCTCGTGCGGCGATGTCGCGAACGCCATCGTGGTCCCGGTCATCACGTCGTCTCCCCGAGGTGTTGAATGTTTGCCCGGGGCCGCGCTTGGATGGTGGCCGGCGGTGTGGGTCTCAGTGGTGCTCGTCGGGCACGGTCAGCGGCCCGTCATTGTCGTCCACGACGAAGATGGCGAGCAGCTTCGCGGGCTTGGTCTTGCTTGCGTTCGCGCTGACGCCGTGCTTGTCGCCGGGGCTCTCCGTCCAGTATTCGCCGGCCTTGAAGGTCTGCGGTGCGCCGCCGTTCACGCCGCTGATGATCGCGCCCTCGAGGACGTAGGCGACGATGAAGGCCGACTTCGCATGAGTGTGCGCGGGCGACTTGTCGCCCGGGGCGTAGGTAACGAGCACCGTCTTCACCGACTTGCCGGGGATGTTGGTGATCTGGTGGGCGAACTCGGGCTTGATCGAGGTGAGCACAGGGGCCGCCTTGGCGGTCTGTGCGTTCGCCGCGTTCGGGGCGATGAGTGCGGCCGCGAGCAGTGCCGCGAGGGTGAAGCGCATCTATGTTTCCTCTCTTTTGAACGAAGGGTGGGGGAGCCGGACGCGCTCAGGCGGCGGCGGGCATCCGCTTGCCTGCCAGCCAGTCCTCGAAGGTGATTGCCTGGATGTGGACGTCCGGACCCGGAAGCAGGGTGTCGTCGGCCAACGGGGCGCCGAAGTAGGTGCCGTTCGGATCGGCCTCGATCTTCACGGTGCCGCCGGTTTCCCGGACGTAGCTTTCGGCGAGTTCGTTGATGCGGAAGACCTGGGGCCCTGCGATCTCGTATGGGCCGTTCGTCGGTTCGGCGAGGACGCGCTCGACTAGCGTCTCGGCGACGTCCTCGGCCGCGATCGGTTGGAACTGCACGTCGGCCAGACGGGCCACGCCGTCGACGGCGCCCATCTCCACCATCATCGGGATGAGTTCGAAGAACTGCGCCGCCCTCACGAGGGTGAATGGGATAGGACCTTGGAGGATGTGCACCTCCTGAGCGACCTTGCCGGCGATGTAGCCGCTGTCGATGAGACGGTCGCTGCGAAGGACCGACAATGCGACGTGGTGGCGGACCCCCGCGGCGATCTCCGCAGCCATTATGTTGCGCGCCGCGGTCTCGAAGAAGCCGATGGATGCCTCGCGATCCATGGTGATCTTGTTGGTGACGTCGACGACGACGTCGGCACCCTGCAGGGTGTCGTCAAGCCCGTTGCCGGAGATGATGTCGACGCCTGTGTCCGGTGCCGCGGCGACGGCGTTGTGGCCCAGATCCTTCAGCTTGGCGACGACCTTCGAACCGATCTGGCCCGTGCCTCCGATGACGACTACCCGCATGACGTGCCTCTCAGTTTCTGACTGCGTGGCGTTCTCAGTAACGGCCGGGCCGGGCCGCTTGGATTATAGCTAGGTCCCGTTCCGACCATACGAAGGTCGAGGCCGCAGCCCGCGTCTTGCGCTACCGCCTCGTCGATGCTCTCAGCTGACCGGGCTGGCTCGGCGATATGCCACCACACAGCCCGCACTAGTGCGGCCGCTCGGGGTCACCGCTTTGAATACCCAACTGGGTATTTCAGTCCATTGACCTCCCGTCGATCACGTTGACATTCCGCATCAAGATACTAGCGTGAGAATGCGACGCATTTGCAACCTATGGCATCTCCTTCTCATGACAAGTTCTTCGATCCGGGTCTGGTATCTGGTCCACAAGTGGACCGGCCTAGTCTGCACGGTGTTCCTGCTGATGCTGTGCGTCACCGGGCTGCCGCTGATCTTCCACGATGAGATCGATCGCCTCGGCGTGGGAACCGTGCACTTCGGCATGCCGGGTGTGGGGTCCTCCAGCGATGCGCCGGGTCTGGTGCCGCTGGATCAGATGATGGCGAAGGCGCTCGCGGCCAGGCCCGGAGAGGTCCCGCTGTTCATGGCCTTCGACAACGACCAGCCGTCGATGACGATCACTACGGGACCCCGACCGAACTCGCCGGGCTCGGAAATGACGATCCAGGTGTTCGACAGGTCTACCGGCAGGCTGCTTGGCAAGGAGGAGGGGCGGGGTGTGATGGCCTTTCTGCTCAAGCTCCATACGGACATGTTTCTCGGGCTGCCGGGGATGCTTTTCCTCGGAGCGATGGGGGCGCTTTTCACCGCCGCGCTGGTGTCCGGTGTGGTGCTCTACGCCCCGTTCATGCGCAAGCTGCCGTTCGGCACGCTCCGGACCTCCCGGAGCACCCGGCTGAAGTGGCTCGACTACCACAACCTGCTCGGGGTCGTGGCGTTGGCCTGGATGACGGTCGTCAGCGTGACGGGCATCATCAACACGCTGGAGAAGCCGATCAACAAGCTGTGGCAGCGCAACGAGCTGACCTCGATGACGCGCGAATATGCGGGGAAGGCGGCGGTGCCGCCGTTGCGCTACGTCTCCCTCGACAAGGCCCTGGCCGAAGCGCGCAAGGCCATTCCGGGAAACAACCCGCAGTTCATCGGCTTCCCGGGGGGCAACTTCAGCTCGAAGCAGCACTATGCCGTGTTCTTCCAGGGTGACACGCCGCTGACGGAGCGCCTGCTGACGCCGGCGCTGATCGACGCGGAGACGGGCGCGTTCACGACGGCGCGCACGATGCCGTGGTATAACAAGTCACTCTCGCTCTCCCGGCCCCTCCACTTCGGGGACTATGGCGGTGTTCCGCTCAAGATACTCTGGGCGGTGCTCGACCTCTTCACGATCGTGATCCTGGTGAGCGGTCTCTACCTCTGGCTCGGAAAGCGGCGGGCATCTCCGGCGGCGCATGTGCGTGAGGTGGAGACGGGCGGCGTCGCGGTTCCAGGGGGATGAAGCGCCGGAAAGCTACAAGCCAGAGCGTGACGGCGATCTTCATGGTGCCGCTTTTCATCGGGGTGCTGAGCTCTGTCGCACTGGTAGTCGCCCTCGCCGGCGATGGCTGGCGAGACGCACTCTCGTGGGTCGGACTGGCGGTGCCGGTCTCGACCGTGGCCTGGGCCATGAGAGCCCGCCGCTCCTGACCGAACCTGCGCGGGAAGACCGCGAATTGAATAGGGATAGCCGTGACCAACCTTCGATCGAGTGTGGCCTCATGTCTGGCGATCAGCGCCCTTGCGCTTGTTGCGGTATCTCCGGCGCATGCTCAGGAGACAGCCGCCAAGGAGAGCGGCGAAGACATCATCGTGACCGCGCAGAAAGCGAACCAGACGGGCGTCTCGCACGAGGGCCGGATCGGCGTCCTCGGCGATAAGCCCGCCGAGGACGTGCCCTTTGCCGTGAAGAGCTACAACTCCGCGCTCATCCTCAACCAGCAGCCGCAGACGCTGGGGCAGGTGTTGGAGAATGACCCCTCGGTCCGCACCAGCTATGGCTTCGGCAACGCCGCCGAGCAGTTCGTGATCCGCGGCTTCGCGCTCGCCGGCGACGACATCGGCTTCGACGGGCTCTATGGCATCACGCCGCGTCAACTGATCGCGCCGGAGCTCTATGAGAGCGTCCAGGTGCTCAACGGCTCGAGCGCGTTCCTCAACGGCGCCGCACCGGGCGGCACGGGCATAGGCGGCAGCGTCAATCTCATTCCGAAGCGCGCGGGCGCCAAGCCCCTGACCCGCCTCACTGCGAACTACACCTCGAGCGAACATTTCGGAGGCAGCTTCGACTTCGCCCGGCGCTTCGGCTCCGGTGGGGAGTGGGGCGTGCGGATCAACGGCGCGGCCCGTCGCGGTGACGTCGGCATCGATGACGAGTTCCGAAGCGCCTATCTGCTGGGCGGGGCGATCGACTATGATAGTGGCCCGCTGCGCCTGTCGCTCGATCTCGCCTATCAGAAGGTCCGGGTGAACCAGCTCCGCCCGAAGCTGACCCTGCCGGCGGCGATCACCGTCATCCCGCGCGTGCCCGACGCGAAGACCAACTACGGCCAGCCCTACTACTTCACCAACCTGCGCGACATCTACGGCCAGTTCCGCGCCGAACACGACCTGTCCGACAATGCGATGGTCTATGCGGCCTTGGGTGCGCGCGACGGCTCGGAGGATGGGTTTTACAGCACCCTCTCGCTTCTCAACGCGACCACCGGTGCGGCGTCGGTCTCCGGATCGCGCATCCCACGGACCGACAACAACGAGGCCGCGCAGGCCGGCATCCGCGTGAAGCTGGCGTCGGGCGGGATCACCCACGAATTCAACTTCGGCGGGTCCATGAACTGGCTCGTGAACCGCAACGCCTTCGAGTTCTACGCGATCTCGTCGGGCACCAACAAAATCTACAATCCCGTCGTCGTGCCCCGGCCCAGCACAATTACCTCGCGGGGCGGCAATATGGCCGATCCGTTTCCGATCTCCCGCACCCGGTTGCTGAGCACGTTCGCGTCCGACACCATTGGCATCCTGGACGATCGCATCCTGCTGACTGCCGGTCTCAGGCTCCAGCAGATCCATGTCAAGACATACGCCGCCTCCGCCATCCCCGCTCGCAACATTCCTGCGGGCGGGCTCTCGGCGGAGTATCGCAAGGATGCGATCACGCCGGTGGTCGGTCTCGTCGTGAAGCCCGTTGACGGCGTGTCGCTCTACGCAAACCGCATCGAGGCGCTGGTGCAGGGCGCGCAGGCACCTGCCGTGAGCGGCGGCTTCAACATCATCAACGTCGGCGAGGTCCTGCCGCCCTACAAGTCGACCCAGTATGAAGTTGGTGGAAAGCTGACGCTCAGCAAGGTGACGGCGAGTCTTTCGTTCTTCACGACCGACCGCGCAACTCAGATCCTGGAGCTGGTGCCGGCACCGCCGGCCAACTCCGCGCGCTTCGTGGCGTCCGGCCTGCAGCGCAATCGTGGCATCGAGCTGAGCATCCAGGCTGAGCCGATCGAAGGTCTCCGCATCATCACCGGCGGCTCCGTCATCGACTCCGAGCTGCGCCGCCAGACGAATGGCTTGAACGAGGGCAACAAGGTCGCCGGCGTTCCCGACTATCTGGTGAACGGCAACGTCGAATGGGATCTGCCCTTCATCCCCGCGCTGACGCTGACCGGACGTGTCGTTCATACCGGTGAGCAGCAGGCGAACAATGCGAATACCCTCCATTTGCCGAGCTGGACCCGGTTAGACCTTGGTGCGCGCTATGTCGCGCTGATCGGCGACAACCCGCTGACGCTTCGCTTCAGCGTCGATAACGTCGCCAACAAGCGCTATTGGGCGACGGCGTTCGACAGCTCTCGTCCGGACCTCCTGCAGGGCGCTCCGCGCACCTACAAGCTCTCGGCATCCATCGATCTGTAACGTTCAGGCTCGAAGGGCGCTTGGCTCCTTCCGACCCGAATTCCGCTAGGCGACCTAGACCTACGGATGATCGCACCGCGCCATATGCGTGGTGAGCCGGCGATGTCGCTTCGGGTATCCATCCGATGTCACATCGCCGGAGCGCCCCATGACCAAGATCCTCTACGAAGCGACCGCGACTGCCACCGGAGGGCGGGATGGGCGCGCGCGGACTTCCGATGGTAGCTTCGAGGTGAAGCTCGCGACGCCCAGGGAACTCGGCGGGAATGGTGACGGGAACAACCCGGAGCAGCTCTTCGCCTCCGGCTATTCGGCCTGCTTCCTCGGCGCAATGCGCTTGGTCTCGACGCGCGATGGTCTGTCGAAGGTTCCGGCGGACGCATCCGTGACCGCTACGGTCGGGATAGGTCCACGCGAACACGAGGGCTTCGGACTTCGCGTCAAGCTGGCCATCTCATTGCCCGGCATCGGAAAGGATGCCGCCGAGGCTCTGGTGGCGGCTGCAGACAAGGTCTGTCCCTACTCGCACGCGACGCGCGGGAACATCGAAGTGGCGATCGAGGTCGCCTGAACGCATGCCATCGGAGAAGACATTGTCCCGGACGGTCCTGATCACCGGAGCTGCGACCGGCATTGGCCGGGAGACCGTGCTTCGGTTCGCCGGCGCGGGCTGGAACGTGGTCGCGACGACGCGCAGGCCGGATTCCATTCCGCCAGAGGATCTGATGCCGGGGGTGCAGGGCGTCGCGATGGACGTCACCCAGCCAGACCAGATCGCGAGCGCGATCGAGGCGGCGATCGAAGAGTTCGGTGGCATCGACGTCGTCGTCAACAATGCCGGCTTCGGCGAGTTTGGCGTCTTCGAGGCAGTATCGACCGAGAAGATCCGCGCCAGCTTCGAGGTCAACGTCTTAGGCGTGATGAACGTGATGCGCGCAATGCTCCCCCACTTCCGCGAGCGGCAGTCGGGCGTGTTCGTGAACATCAGTTCGGCGGGTGGTATCGTCGGTATGCCGGCCATGTCCGTCTATCTCACGACCAAGTTCGCGCTGGAGGGTTTCAGCGAATCTGTCTGGTTCGAGCTCGCCTCCCAGGGAGTGGCGGTGAAGCTGGTTGAACCGGGGGGCGTGGAGACGCCCTTCCTCGGCAAGATCATGGATACGCGACGGGCGAACCCGGCGCACGATGACTATGCCGCCTTCGTCGCGCACAACGACCACGTCATGTCGCAACTCGCCTGGCCGCGCTCGACCCCGATCGAGATAGCCGACATCGTCTTCGACGCGGCCACCGACGGGACGTCTCGCCTCCGTTACTTCGCAGGGCCAGGCGTGGCCCACATGGTCTCGGCTCGGCATACGTTCGACGACGAGAGGTACGAGATATTCATGCGAGCCGAGTTCGACGCGCTCTCCAAGTTGCCGGATCTGGTTTGATGTCGCGGACCGTTGAAGATGTTTCAAACGGCAAAGGCGCCAACACTCGTGAATTGGTGCGTCGCGATGTGATCATAGGAGCGGGGATCACTCTGGCATCGCTGCCGGTTGCCGCTCGCGCCGCCACCGTGGCGGCGTCTCACACGCCGCTCCCGCCCGTCAGGCAGGTCCACGCAGGGACGCTTTCGATCGGCTATGTCGAATACGGGCCGGCGAACGGGAGACCGGTGCTTCTGATCCATGGCTGGCCATACGACATCCACAGCTTCGCGGAGGTTGCGCCGATACTGGCCGCCCAAGGGTTGAGGGTCATCGTCCCTCACGTCCGCGGCTTCGGCACGACCCGCTTCTTATCCGCAGAGACCGCTCGCAACGCCCAGCAGGCGATACTCGCGACGGACGTCATCGCTCTGATGGACGTCCTCAAGATCGAGCGGGCCACGATCAGTGGGTTCGACTGGGGTGCTCGTTCGGCTTGCATAGTCGCGGCGCTTTGGCCTGAGCGATGTGTGGGCCTCGTATCCGTGAGCGGCTATCTGATCGGCAGCCAGCAGGCGGGGCAGGCGCCACTACCGCCAAAGGCGGAACTGGCATGGTGGTATCAATTCTACTTTGCGACTGAGCGCGGTCGTGCCGGCTACGCCGCAAACTGCAGAGCGTTCAACAAGCAAATTTGGCGCTTGGCGTCGCCGCGCTGGTCGTTCGACGAGAACACCTTCGCGCGGTCGGCGACCTCGTTCGACAACCCGGATCACACCGCCATCGTGATCCACAACTACCGTTGGCGGCTCGGAATCGTGGACGGCGAGCCGAAGCTGCAGGCGATCGAGGATCGACTTGCCGCGTCGCCGCCAATAGCCGTGCCGACCATCACGATGGAAGGGGATGCTAACGGCGCGCCGCATCCGGAGCCAGCATCATATCGCGCCAGGTTCACCTCGCGATACGAGCATCGGCTGATCCGCGGGGGGGATCGGGCACAATCTCCCGCAGGAGGCGCCGAGGGAGTTCGCCGAGGCTATCCGGTCGGTCGCTTCAGGAGCCTGAGATGCATCAGGCCGGAACCATCTCGGGGGCTGCGGGCGAAACGGCTTCCGACGTCGCGCGGGGCCCGGCCGCGGCCCTGTATTGTCCCGGGGAGAGGCCGAACTTTCGTTTGAACGCCGCTCCGAATGCGCTGTCCGACAAAAAGCCGAGCGAGCCTGCGATCGATGAGGCGGACTCGCGCCCCGCCCTGAGCCGCGAGGCGGCAATGGTGAGCCGCCAGCCCGTGGCGTATTCGATCGGCGTCGCGGCTACCCGTTCGCGGAACCGGGCTGCGAAGGTCGAGCGCGACTGCCCAGCGATGTCGGCCAGATCTTTGAGCCGCCAAATGCGGACGGGGTCGGCGTGGATCGCCCGGATCGCTGCAGCGAGTGGCGGATCGGAGAGGCCGCCGATCCAGCCGGGGGCGTTCTCACCTAAAGTCTCTAAGTGGGCGCGAAGCGCATGGACAAACATCAGGCGGAGGATGTCATCGCAGGCTGCGCGGGATCCGGCCTTGCCGCCCTTCCATTCGCTGTCGAGCTGCCCGAGCAGCCAGCCCAGGGGTGCCGCCGCCGTCGCTGCGCCTTCTATTACCAGGGTCGACGGCAGAAGGTCGAGGACCTGCGTTGCACCTTCCGGACCGAAGGTCACGCTTCCGCCCAGCAGCTCGACGTCGCGCCCCACGCCATACCTTCCGGCCAGCGCGTCGTCGCCGAACGCCAGCGCCGCGTCGACCGGCTTGAGCGTGGGATCGCTGGTCAGGACGAACTCCGCACAGTCCTTGATAACGACGCAGTCACCGGCACGTAGACTCCGCCGGTCGTCGCCGACCACAAGCCAGCACTCGCCCTTGCGTACCACGTTGAACTTACAGCTCTGCGGCCTGAACCGCAGCGACCACGCGCCGCCGGCCTCGAGCCTGACGGAGCAGGCCGGCTTCGCGTGCACCATGGCAAGGAGGTCCGAAAGCGGATCGACAGGTGCATTCTGGATTATCACGACAGAATTTCCGACTATGGATGATGTTCCGTCCGAACGGTATGGCGGAGAATAGCGGCATGACAACTCCTCAGACTCCAATCCGCTCGGGCTTCGGGCCCGCTTCGACCGCAGCCGATGTCATGAAGGGCATCGATCTCACCGGCACTACCGCCATCGTCACGGGCGGATATTCCGGCATCGGCCTTGTCACGGCGTTCGCGCTGGCGGATGCCGGTGCTGCCGTCGTCGTGCCGGCGCGTGACATGGACAAGGCCGCGACTGCCATCGATGGCCGCTCCGGCGTCGAGCTCGCCGCGATGGATCTCACCGACTCGCGCTCGGTGGCCGACTTCGCACGGCGGTTCCTTGACAGCGGGCGTCCGCTTCCGATCCTGATCAACAGCGCGGGCGTCATGGCCACTTCGCTGTTCCGGGATGCCGACGGTCACGAGGGGCAGTTCGCGACCAACCATCTCGGCCACTATCGCCTGGTCTGCGCCTTGTGGCCGGCCCTGCGCGCGGAGGGCGCGCGCGTCGTGGCCGTGTCGTCCCGCGGGCATCAGATCTCTCCGGTGCACTTCGAGGACATCGACTTCCGGGATCGCGAATACGACAAGTGGCAGGCTTATGGGCAGTCGAAGACCGCCAACGCGCTATTCGCGCGCGGCCTCGACCGTCGCGGGGCGGGGCACGGCGTGCGGGCCTTCTCTCTTCATCCGGGACAGATCATCACCGACCTAGCGCGCCACCTCTCGGAGGAGGAACTGGAAGGTTTCGACGCCTTCGATGCCGAAGGCAGGCCGAAGATCGATCCGGAAGCGGGTATGAAGAACGTTGAACAGGGTGCGGCGACTAGTCTGTGGTGCGCCACCAACCCGGCGCTCGCTGGTTTAGGCGGCGTCTACTGCGAGGATTGCGACATCGCCGGCATCAACGAAAGTGAGGTGGGCCGCAAGGGTGTGGCGCCCTGGGCCGCTGATGATGAAGCGGCCGAGCGGCTGTGGTCGCTTTCCGAGAAATGGACCGGCATCACCATCTGAGAAGCAGATCCTCGTCGTAGGGCCGGGTCAGATCCCGGCCCGAGCGAGCCTATTTAAGCGACCGCCAGCGCCGCGTCCGACGTGCGGACGCTGGCGGTCGCCAAGGTCAGCGTTGGCGCTTCTGAGGATCCAGCAGAAGGTCGAGAACGACGGACGCGACCTCGGGGCCCCGCTCTTCGTAGATTGTGCCTGTTCGCATGTTGGTGCCCCGGTCGCTCAGCTGCGGCAGGTGCCAGAACAGCGTTCCGTCCTGAACGTCTGGCCAGGTCCAACGGACCTTCACACCGGTGCCGAGCCTGGTCTGGCCCGGCCAGATCGAGCTGATCGGATAGCCCGCGGCGTTGTCGATCTCATGAAGTCGGGCATCGGTGACGAGGCCGACGCCCTTGATGCGCAGGCCGGCTCCCGGCGAGAACGACTTGATGAACGCGATGTCGCCGATCTGGACGGACCGGAGCGTCGCCTCGATGAAGGGTGCGTCCCCATCATACGGGGACGCGGAAGCGCTCGGGGAGGTACTTGGCTGCCAGCCGCTGCAGGCGACGCCGAGATTGAGAAAATAGGACGTGACGTCCTCGGTGCCGCCGTAGCTGGCACCAAAACCGAATATGCTCACTAGTTTCGCTCCTTGGCTCAAGGCCTATGAAGTCGGACACGGCTCGAAGCCGCACTGAGGAGATAGGTGGGCAATCACGTCGGGCAAGGCGTCCCGCCGACATCGGCGAAGCGTGTGACCCGCCATCGGCCGCTGCCGATATATCGAGATGGCCCCCCCGGTGGCGCGGCGCGCATGCTATCTCTTGGTGTCGGGTTTCACCTTCGTCTGGTAGATCCAGTTGAGGAATGCGTCGGCATCCGAGAGATCCTCCCCGCCGATGCGTCGGCGAACCGCCTCTATGACACCGCACACGCGGGCGTAGGACTCCGCTGAGAACAGTGTGACCGATTTAGGAGGAGATGCGCCGAGCGCGCGAAGGGCGGCGGCGGTGTTGCCGTTGTAGACGGCGTATCTCTTCGGCGCGAAGGTGCAGAGTATTTCCGACACCATGTTGATGCCCACGCCGCTGATCTCCCCGCCGAGACGGCGGATTTCGGCGTATCCTTCCTCCGGCGGTTTCTGAGAGGCTGCCTCGGCCGCCGCGAACAAGGCGATGGTCTCGCGCGGTTGGGTGATCGCTTCCTGGCCGCGGCGGTGGATGTCGCCGGAATGCCAGAGGTGCCGGTGCCCGTCGCCTGACGTGATGAGGTCGCGGAACAGGTTTGCAAACTCGTCGCGATCGCGACGAGCCAGGCTTTTGGTTCGGGACATGCCGGCGATCTGACGCTGCACCGTCATCGCCAGCTTCCTGTCGCGGCGGCGTTTCCTCAACGCCTTCATCTCGGCTTTGTCGCGGCGGAATTCGGCGTGTAACAATGACAGCTTGTCGAGATCGAACGCCGAGGCGTCGCCTGCGGCAAGTTCCGTCTCGAGCCGCCGTTTCGCTTCCTCCGCCACCTTGAACCGGGCGCGATAGATCTCGAGCACGACTTCGTCGAGCTCTTCGAACCTGGGATTCGTGCGATATTCGGAGAACACGCTCCGCATCTCGGCCAAGAGCGGAGACTTTTCCTCCAGCCCCAAGATGACTGACACCTCTTCGTTTTGGGTTACGGCTCCGCCAGTGAGATTGGCGGATCCCACCATGAGTTGTGCGCCCGTCGCGCCGACACCGAGAAAGATCTTTGGATGGAACGTGGAGCGCGCATCGGCCTTGGCGACGAACACCTCCAATTGCGGGTATCGCCTCGAAAGATCGAGTAAGTCCTTCAGCGCACCTGGCTCAGTCAGGCAGAAGTCGCTTCCAACGAACGCCTCGACGTCCGCTGCGTTCTCGAGGCGAGCCGTGAGTGTGCCGATGACCCGGCCGAGACCCTTCGATTTCAGGAAGGCTACGGCGAAGGAAATCCTTGTCGCACCGTGCATGATATCCTCGATGGCTGCGAGGTGGTCACGCTCGTTCTCATTCCGAACGAGGCGCGGCGCCGCACTGTCCGCGGACGCTACCCGCTCTTCGGTATGGTCCTGCATCTTCGACTTCGTTGAATCCGGCATCTTTCTACTGACCAGTGATCAGTCCCGTCCTGTTGACCGGACGCGCTTAACAGTTGGCTGAGGACCGTCCAACTGCGAGCAGGCGGCGGCTGCTCAGCCGCGTGTCTGGGCGAGGAAGACCTGACCAACGTCTCCCGGCAGCGCCGCGATCTTCTCGGCGGCAAGGACGATCGTGGGCAGGCGGACGGTGAAGACCGCTCCGCCGAGGCCGCCATTTGATGCCAAGAGCGAGCCGTCGTGGGCCTCGACGATGGAGCGCGACACGGCCAGACCAATCCCGAGCCCGGCGCTCTTGGTCGTGAAGAAGCTGTCGAAGATGCGCGTCAGGTGGGCCGCGCCGATGCCCGGACCGCTGTCCTTCACCTCGAGCGCCAACCATCCGTCGTCGAGGAGGCGCGTGATGATATCGATCGTGGGCCTGACGGAGCCGGACTTCTCCATCGCTTGCATCGCGTTGATGACGAGGTTCACCATCACCTGCGTGAGCTGGACATGGTCGCCCGACAGCGTGGGCAGCCCCTCGTCCAGGTGCAGACGCACTTCCACCGCCTTGGAGTGTATCTCGTCGTTGAGGATGAGAAGGGCCTCCCGCACGACGGCGTTGAGGTCCACGTTTGACCGTTCGACCATGACGCCCGACGACATGTCGCGCATGCGGCTGATGACGCCGTTCGCCCGCTCCGCATCGTCGAGGATGCGCTGGAGACGGCTGACGGCCCGCGTCAGGTCCGGTGGCGACTTTGATAGCCAGCGTAGCGCCGTCCCGCCGTTGGTGGCGATTGACGACAGCGGCTGGCTGACCTCGTGTGCGATCGAGGCGGCGAGCTCGTTCGTGACGGACGTGCGCGCGGCGTTCGCGAACCGGGCCTGCGTGCGCCGCAGCTCCGCCTCGGCCCGCATCTGGCCGCTCATGTCGATCATGCCGATGAGGCTGTTCCCCACCCGCGCGTCGTCGGTGGGGAAGGCCATGGAGAACAGCACTGGCACCCGCTGGCCGGCGACGCCGCACACGACCGTCTCCTCGATCACGTTTCGATGGCCGGCGTATCGCGCCCGGAGGATCCGCCGGAAGGTGTCCGGGCGGGCCTGCCAGAACACCCGCACCGACCTCAGCATCGAGCGCGGCGTCCCGTCGCCGAACATCGTCTCGGCATGCTCGTTGGCCTCCGCGACGCATATGGTGTCGAGTGCGCGCTCGAAGGCAGCCGGGTTCGCCCGCAGATATGCGTCGAGGTCCTCGAAGCCTTGGCGGCGCGGCTCCTCGAACATCGCCAGGCTGCCCCGAGAGTCGATGCGTAGGAGCGCGATTGGCATTGCATGGAAGAGCTGGCGGTAGCGCCGCTCGCTCGCGCGCAGGCGGGAGGCGGTCTGGTCGAACGCCTCGATCGCGGCGAAGACGAGCCGGATCGATCCGGGCGCGACCAGGCGTGCTCCGACCCTCACCGGGACGTGGTCGCCGGAAAGCGTCCGGGCGGAGATGTTGATTAGCTGCGGGCGGGCGCCGGTCGCTGCGGCAGCGAGGAGCGCCCAGAGGGCATGGAAGTCCTCGCCGGAAACGATCTGGCTCAACGACTCTTCCGAGAGATCGCTCGGGTCGAAGACGCCGAACAGCTCGAGCGCTCGAGCGTTGGCGTGCTCGATCATCCAGGAGTGGTCGGGGCCCGTGCCCCTGATGCCCCTGATGAGGAGCGATGGGGTGAGGTCCTCGATGAGATCGAGGTAGGGATCTGCCGTCGCGGCCGCCGGTGGAGGATGTGCGGGGAGGCTTGGCAGAGTGATCGGTCCGCCTTCAGGTATCGCGCGCCGGTTAGACATGTCTGGAACCCCTCGGCGGCCGACTAGGATGTGCTGTGCAGTTCTACCTGCCGTCGGACCTCAAGTCCTTGTCTCCCCCTTGTGTTTCCATTGTCGCGGAACATCCCGATGGGAATACCCAAACGGGTATAGGGAACGGAGGTAGGAATGGGTTATGGTGCTTGGTCGCGCCTTGTCCCATCGACACGACAACCCAGCATTGCGGCCGGTTAGGCCCCGGAGAAACCACCCGAATGCAGTTGCGGTTTGAGGACTTCACCTTGGACACCTCGCTGCGGGAGCTGCGGCGCCTGGGTGCCGAGGTGGCGCTGCCGCCGAAGGTCTTCGATCTGCTGTGCCACCTCGTACAGCATCGCGATCGTGTCGTCACGAAGGACGACCTGCTCGCCACAGTTTGGGAGGGCCGGTTCGTCTCCGAATCGACGCTCGGAAGCCATATCAACGCTGTTCGCCGGGTGCTCGGCGACGACGGCGTCCAACAGCGCGTCGTGCGCACGATCGCGCGGAAGGGGTTCCGGTTCGTCGCGGACGTCACTGCGGGCGAGGCTCGTGAACTGATCGAGCTACCGCGCTCTTCAGCTATGCTGACGCGGATGGCAATGCTTAGCGAGCTACCGTCGATTGGCGTCCTGCCGTTCGCGACTGACACGTCCGACTGGTTTCAGAGACAGGTAGCAGAAGGTATCCGCGAGGAACTGCTTGTCGCACTCACGCGGATGCCGATGCTCGACGTCGCGGCGCTGGGCTTTGGCGACGACCCTGGGGATCGCGCTGCCGGAGTGCACTACGTTCTCGCCGCCAGCCTCCGCAGTTCGGGGGACAGGTTTCGCATCTCGGTTCGGCTGCTCGAAGCGGCAACCGGCCGGCATGTCTGGGCGGACAGCTTCATGTCGTTTCGGGACGATCCGCTTGGCATCGAGGAAACCGTCTCGTCGCGCGTGCGCATCGCGATAGGCAGGGAGCTGGAGCGGGCGGAAACGGAGAGAGTGCGGCGCAAGGCGGATGCTGCACTCGGCGCCTATGACCATTTTCTTCTCGGTCAGGCCCTGATGAGCCGGGGAGGGCGGGCTGATGTAGAACGGGCGGTGTCGCACTTCCACGAAGGAATAGCGCTCGATCCCGAGTTCGGCCCGTCTTACGGCGCCCTGGCTTGGTCCTACGTGTTGAGGAAGCACGGTCTATGGATGGAAGACGTTGAGCGCGAGAGCGCGGAAGGCGCGCGCATCGCCGATATTGCGGTTCGCATGAGCGACGACGATCCCATCGCCATGATCCGTGGGAGCTACGCTCTCGGTCATTTCGGCGAGGACCTTCATATCTGCACCGCTTACATGGACAAGGCGCTCAGGGCAGACCCTCAGTCGGCCTTTGGCTGGTATCTCAGCGGTGGCCAGTTGCTCTCGGCCGGTCGGCGCGAAGAGGCCATGAGACGCATCGGTCACGCTGCCCGGTCGAGCCCCGACGAGCGCGAGCGCGCCGATATCGAGATCCTCACGACGCTCGCCAATCTCTTGGACGGGCGAGCGGATGCCGCGCTATCTCACGCTGAGGCTGCCTTTGCGCTCGCTCCGCGCAACCCCCGCACATTCGGTCTGCTGGCGGCGAGCCATGCGCAGGGCGGTCGCCTCACGGAGGCTGCCCGCGCGATGCACCTGCTCCGGCGGCATAGCCCGGAACTCCGAGCCGACGGGGTCAAGTCGTGGGTCCACCTCCGTCATCGCGCGGACCTGGAGGTGTTCGTCGACGGTCTAAGAAGCGCTGGTCTTCCGCCATGACTCGTCCGCTAACACCTGAGAAGCCGGTTAGCTAAGCCCGAGCGAATACCAGTGCGCTCAAATCTCGCGCGCTATGACCGCTCCACGGAAGTAACCGACGAGGCCGCCTCGCCGCTGAGCCAGGTCGGGCCCTTTTGACGCTTAGCGACGGCAGCCCAGAGGCGTCGCATCCTGGCCCCCTCATGCTTTAGCTCATCCGGTGAGACGTCCCTGATGTCCGGAGCGGAAGACCACGCGTCGCTCGTCCCCAACAGTAGAGGCAGTTCGACGCAGTGGCATGAGCGCCAGGGAGGTCGGCCGGAGCCCCATTCGATGCGAACGAGTTCGGCATCTCCGCCGGAGGCTTCGGCGGCTTTGGCCAGCCCGGCGCTTCCCGCCTGAAAGATTTCCTTGGTCGCTGCTTCGCTTGCCAGTCGGCCTTCGTCGGTGTCGAGCCAATCCGGCGACCGATCCCCGAGGATGAAGACGCCGCCGTCTTGGGCCGTCCAGGACGTCAGGATATCGAAGCGGCCTCCCGCCAAAAATCGTTCCGGCGCGACGGGCGCGAAGGGAAGGCCGCCACCTGCCCGCATGAGGACCGACGCCTGGGCAGCGAGCATACGGTCAACCGAGGCTGTCCGCGGGTCGTCGGCGAGCGCCGCGACGAAATTGTCGTAGGTCGACTCCGCATCGCTGGGATCGCGCAGGGGCGAAGCGGGACAGCTGTGGGCGATCGCTCGATGGAAGTCTGTCCCACCGTGTCCCCAGTTGATCATGGCCTGCACCGAGTGCGCACCGGCCGACTGGCCGGCGACGGTGACGCTGTCAGGATCCCCACCGAACCGATCTATGTTCGCCCGCACCCATCTCAGCGCCTCGATCTGATCCGCCAGGCCGTTGCTCGGTCCGATTGCGCCGGGCAGCCGCAGGTAGCCGAATGCTCCGAGACGATAGGTTACGGATACGAAGACGATGTCGTGTTCGGCGACGAGCGCGCAACCGTCATACCAAGGCAGCTCGCCGCCGCCAGTCACGTATGCGCCGCCATGCAGCCAGACGATAACCGGCCGCCGACCATTCAATCCGGTCGTGAAGACCGTGAGAACCTGACAGCTTTCATCCTGCTTCAATGATGCCTGATCACCATTGATCCGCGCGAGTCGCGAAGGAAGCTGCGGACAGATCGGGCCGCGTGGACCGCCAGGCGCGACCTCCACATAGCGCACTGGCTCAGGCGCTTCGAAGCGGACGCTGCGAGCATAGCGGATGCCGCGGTAGACTGTCGGTTCGGAGCTCATCGTTTCCATTCTCTGCGAAGTGCGTGGCCTGGAGCGCCAAGGCTCAATCGACGAGCGATCCATACCTTGGCCGAGGGTTCTTCTGCCGCGATCTTAGGTGCGCCGGTTCCGCCTACAACGAGTTCATCCGCGAGGGCCGATCATACGGTAGTCGAGGGGAACGGATCGATCCTGTGGCTTCGGGGTCCTGTCGGATGCCGCCATTGGTCGTCGGCTGACGCTGCGCCATCCGCGGCGCCACCTGGACTTCCGAATGCTGTCGGGAGCCGAGACTGGCAGATAAGCGTCCTGTTGATGGCGACGGCTACTTGGAAGGAAGTCTAGCGAATGTCTGATCCGATTACTCGCATTACGACCGAGGCCGCACCTTCGCCCGCGGGCCACTATTCGCAGGCGACGGCATGGAACGGCCTCGTCTTCGCCTCCGGTCAGCTCGGCGTTCGCCCAGACGGCACCCACTCCTTCGATGCGTCGTTCGAGGAGCAGGCGCGGCAGGCGATCGAGAACGTTCTTGCCGTTCTGCGCGCAGCTGGCTGCGGCCCAGAGGGCATCCTTCGCGTCACCGCCTACATCGTGGGTGCCGACAAGTGGCCCGAGTTCAACCAGATCTACGCGTCGATGTTCGATGGCGTTAAGCCCGCCCGCACCGTCGTGCCGGTTCCGGAACTGCACCATGGATATCTCGTCGAGATCGATGCGATCGGCGTGCGCGGCGCAAGCTGAGCTCCGCCAGCGTCCGGTCACATCGTCGCGGGGCGGTGCCGGATCGCGTGCGCCCAAGCGCTCATCGCCGCGCCGATGAAGGGCGGCAGGAGGACGTCGGGGAAGTCGATCAGGAGCTGGCGTGGCCCGCAGATGCCGACCGAGACCTCCCAAATGTGGAATAGGGCGTGCCCGGCCAACCACACAGTGCCGACGCTCCAGAGTAACGTGCGATTACTCTTCACCCTTGCGCCAGCGATGTAGCAGAGCCCCACAAAGGCGTAGATCATGCCGATGTCGCGTATGAAGTGCTGGTTGAAGGGGCCGGTGTTCGTGACGCCGGGGACGGCGAAATACCAGTTCACGGGATCGACGAGCATGAAGAGGCCGTTGGCGATCGCGCCGAGGCCGAGGATCGACGCCAGGATCGGGATTGTCCTGTGCGAGCCACCGCTCCCTCTGGCAGGTGTCTTCCCAGCGAGTTCAACCATCTTTCCATGCCCATTCGGAAGCGTATACCTCGGGGTTGAGCGATCCAATGCCTCGGGTCGATCATACGAACCGCTAGGTGATGCTCGAGGCGCACGGTAGGCGTGCCTCGGCGGTAGCTTCGCCGGCAGACGGGGCACAGCCTAGCCGTCGGAATGGCTATCGCGAGATCACCGTTGGGTTAGGATCGCCGGAAGGGTTGGCGGCGGCGGACCGTATCTGAACGCTGATCCCACGGCGCGATGAAGGTGTGGGATCGCGTGTTCAAATGTGCGCATGTCGCCTCGCTCGAGGGCGTTTGGCGGCTGGACGCTATCGACCTACATCAACTGGGGCGGGCCGTAGGCTCGGGACATACGGATTGGTTGGAAGAGTCGCCGGAACGGCGACGCCGCGAAAGGGTGGGCGTTTGTTCGGATCGGTGACCTTCGGGAGGCTGCTGAGGCGGTTTGCGCCGCTGCTGCTTTCGTTCGCGCCTGCGACTTTCGCGCAGGTGGCGACGGAGATCGAGCCGACCTCCTACGCCTTCGCGGCCTACACCCACCAGAAATGGGGTCGGGAGCGGGACGCGCCGAAGCAGATCTTCTCGGTGACGCAGGGCCGCGACGGCTTCCTCTGGCTGGCGACCGGGCAGGGACTCTACCGCTTCGACGGCGTCCGCTTCGAGCGGGTCGCGGTGCCGGGCGGGGCGGCGCACGGGGCGCCGACGGTCGTCCTGGTAACGCGCGCTGGCGACATATGGACAAACTTTTCGGATTCTCACCGATTTGCGGTTTACCGCGGGGGCCGTCTCGAGCTGCTCCCGCCGTCGCCGGCGACGCATCGCGTGTCGATCATGCGGGAGGGTCCGGACGGCTCCATCTGGGCTCTGAGCGACGCTGAGGACGAGCCGCTGCTCCGGTTCAAGGCCGGTCGGTGGCAGGTGTATGGCCGCTTTCACGGCATTCCGACGGGCAACCCCTTCGACATGGTCGTTTCGGCGAATGGTGTCGTCTGGCTTACCCATGCCGAGATGATCCTTCGGCTCGACAAGGCGCATGATCGCTTCGTTCGATTCGCAAGCCGGAATGCGACGATCTCGCGCCTCTCCATCGATCCGGCCGGGCGGATCTGGCTCAGCGATCAACTCGGGACGCATCCTATCACGGGCCCGGACGGAAACGGGCGGCCACCGCGCCTGCGCGTCCCCTATGCGACCGACAAGCCCCAGATCCGGGGCTTCACAATGTTCGACAGAGCCGGCAACTTCTGGATGACGACGGAGTATCGCGGCGTTCAGCGCATTGCGCATCCGGATCCGCGCGGTGCGGCGTCGCAGGCTGGTGCGCGAGCCGCAATAGAGCGGTTCACGACGCAGAACGGCCTGACGTCGAACATCACTCAGAAGGCTTTTCAGGACCTTGAGGGCAACATCTGGGTAGGGACCGAAAAGGGGGTGGACCGGTTTCGCGCAGCGTCGGTGGTGACAGAGCCTCGATTGGACGACACGCACGTGTTCGGCGATTTGCTTCTCGCTGCGCGAGACGGCAGCGTGTTCATAGCCCAGGCGAAGATCATCTACCGCGTCGCGCCAGGCCGGCGACCCGAGCCGATTTTGAACGCGGGGATCCTGCCGAGCACGATGTGCGAAGCGCCCGGCGGCGGCATCTGGATCACGCTGAACAACGAGGTGGTGGTCTGGCGCGGCGGAAGGGTCGTCGGCCGAAAGCCCGAAGTGCCGACCCACATCACGCTATACGACTGCGCCTTCGACGCGAATGGTAACTACTGGATCAGTGCCGCGCGGGGCGGCCTCTTCCGTCTTCGCCGTAACCGGTGGGAACGCATGTTCGGCAACACGGGACCCGACTTTCGACCGCGGTCGATGGTCGCCGATGTAACAGGTCGTGTGCTGGCTCAGTGGAGCTACCGGACGCTGCGCTACGCGTCTCCTCCCAATCTTGGCGAGCTGCCGATCCCATTTGGCATCCACGATCCGGAGCCGGTCACGCTCTACGTTCCGCCCTCAGGCGTGTCCGAGGCAGGCCTGTATGTCGGCGGACTGCTGGGCGTCGCGCGCCTGGTCGGCGGCAAGTGGCAGTGGCTCGGCAAGGATCGCGTGCCGGGTCTGGTGAACGTCAACGGGATCGTAGTGACGAAGGACGGCGATCACTGGTTCGCCGGCAGTGAGGGCATCGTCAGAATCGGCGCGTCGGAAGCCAACGCCGCCTTTCAGACGCCCGGGCGCAGGCCCGCGGTGGAGCTGCTCAATGAGGATTCCGGTCTCGGCAGCATGCCGCACGATCACAGCCGCCATGCGATCGTCCAGGGCGGGGACGGCCGCATCTGGATCGCGACGCAGGCTGGCTCCGCCTGGATCGATCCGGCCAGGCTTACCCGGAACCCGTTTCCGCCCAAGCTGTCGATCCGCGCGGTTCGCGCTGGTCAGAAAATCTACCATAATCCCAGGCACATTCGCCTCGAGCCCGGACAGTCCGACATCGAGATCGACTTCGCTGTGCTCAGCCTGTCCAACCCCGACAGGACCGCCGCACGATATCGCATGGAGGGTCAGGACGAGCGCTGGACGCCCAGCGGTCATCGTCGCGAGGCGTTCTACACCAACCTGAGGCCCGGCACTTACGTCTTCAGGGTCGTTGCAGCGAACGAGGATGGCGTCGAGAGTGCCGATGGCGCCTCGGTCACCATCAAGGTGGTCCCCACGTTCGTGCAGTCCATCTGGTTCTTCGTGCTTCTCGCGATCGCCGCCGTCCTAATCGTCTGGCTCCTGCTGCGGCTTCGCGCCGCGCAAGTCGCATCGCAGATGCGTGCGAGGCTGGAGCAGCGCCTTCTGGAGCGGGAGACCATAGCACGGGATCTGCACGACACGCTTCTGCAGGGCGTTCAGGGGTTCGCGTTCCGCGTCCAGGCGGTGGCCAATCGGTTGGCGGCGGGCAGCGAGGAGCGCAAGGCGCTCGAGCAGACGCTCGACCGGGCGGACGAGCTCGTGTCGAAAGGCCGTGAGAGCGTGCGCGACCTCAGGGTGGGCGATGGCCCAATTGAGTTGCGTCGGACGCTGCTCGACGTAGTCGACGAGGCGCTCCTCGACGATGCGATCGATGTCCAGATCATCGAGCTTGGCACGCCCGAGACGATGCACCCCCTCGCCCTAAAGGAGATCACGGCGATCGTGGGAGAAGCGCTCTTCAACATCGGCCGCCACGCCGGTGCGAAGGAGGTCGAGCTGGTGGCCAGCTACGGCCGTCGGACCTTCCGGCTGCGCGTGCAGGACAATGGCCGGGGCATTCCCCACGAGATGCTCGGCATTGGGGGCAGGGAAGGCCACTTCGGCCTCGTCGGGATGCGCGAGCGGGCCCGCGTGATCGGCGGAAGGCTGGACGTTCGCAGTCCGGAGGGCGGAGGCACCGAGGTCGTCCTAGATGTGCCGAGCGGGGTGGCCTACGACCGGCTCGTCCGACGCCATTCCTGGCTTTCCGGAGTCTGGCCTCGCAGCGAGAACTAGAGGTCGAGGAAGCCGCGGCGGGTCGCCGTGATCGCCGCCTGGGTCCGGTCGGTCGCGTCCAGCTTGAAGAACACGTTCTTGAGCGCGAGCTTCACGGTCTCCGTGGAGACGCCGATCCCCTTCGCGATCTCCTTGTTGGTGAGCCCCTGCGAAACCATCCGCATGATGGCGATCTCGCGACCGCTCAGATGCTCGCTCACCGGATGTTGCTCGAAGTCCTTGAGAATCTCGCTCTGGACGTACGTAGCTCCGGAGTGGACGCGCCTGATAGCGTCGAGGAGCTGGGTCCTGGCGCCGCTTTTGAGAAGATAGCCGCTGGCGCCGGCTTTCAGCAGCGCGCGCGCCGGCACGTCCCCTTGGTAGTTCGTGAGCACGATCACACGCGCTTCCGGGAACTCGGCTCGAATTGCAACGACGGCGTCGAACCCGTTCATGCCGGGCATCTGTAAATCCATCAGCGTGACGTCTGGTCGAAGTTCGCGCTGGCGATCCAGCGCCTCGGTGCCGCTCGACGCTTCACCACACAGTTCGACGTCATCCCGACCGTTAACGAGCGCGGATATGCCGTCCCGAAGCAGCGGATGATCATCGACGACGAGAACACGTATCTTGGGAGTCACCGCAACCATTTAACCCGTCTGATCTCCTCTCTTGGGCTATGGACCGTTTAACGGCTAAGTGCTCGCAAGGCGACCGGATTATATTTCCGTGAACCACCCACTTGGGTATTTCCATGCCGTAGTCGGGGACTGAACCAGAGGGTCGCCGCGACAGGATCAAGCTCTAGGCGCTGACGAAAGCAACGCCTGCCGCCGCTGGCTGGAAAGGAGCCCGATGAACCCAAGTCTCACCGAACGCGCGAGACGCATCGACCCTCGAGGGGCCGCGCTGGCGGATGTGTGTGCCGTCCTTGGCCGCATCGCGATCGCGCCGCTGTTCCTGCTTAGCGGGATAGCCAAGCTGACCGATCCGACGACGTTCCTCCGCTACATCGGGTCCGTCGGCCTGCCGTTCCCGGCGGCGGCTCTTGGGCTAGCTATACTCGTCGAGCTGATAGGCGGGGCGCTGCTCGTTGTCGGCTACAAGACGAGGGTGGTCGCCGCCGTGATCGCTGCATTCACGTTGGTGACCGCCATCGTCTTCCATCGCGACCTCCAGGACCAGACCCAGTTCCTGTTCTTCTTCAAGAACGTGGCGATCACAGGTGGACTGCTGCAGGTCGTGGCATTAGGCGGAGGGCGCTGGAGCATTGATCGCAGCTAGGGAGCGTCGCGCTTCGACAACGATGCCGTTCGAGATAATCGTCCGATCTTCGGCGTCAGCCAGGCCGTAGACCCATGAGGTGGACGGTTGGCTGACGTATAAAATTCTGACATCCAAGCGGACCAATCCATGCTGTCGCGTTTGGCGCGGTCGGCAACACCATCGAAAAGGTGGTGTCTGACGAAAATGGCGCGATCGTTGCGGACCGAACGCGGCAAGACACACGCTAGAGCCACGCTTCCGCTATCGTCGCGGTTCCAAACTCGAATGGGGAAAGCGCGTCTGTGTCAGGTTAACGGAATGCCATAGGTGTAGAAGTCGATTTCTCGAGTCCATCCGGCTTGCTCGTAAAGAGATTGAGCAGTCGTGTTGGATACAGAAGTCGAAAGTGAGAGCCGCGCCGCCCCCGCGCTCCGGCCATACTCACATGCTCCATCCAGCAAAGCTCGACCGGCTCCAGTGCCGCGAGCGCTAGGAAGGACATAGAGATCGTTCAGGACGAAAGTGCGAGCCAGTCTTACCGACGAGAACGACGGAAATAGCTGCGTGAACCCAACGACTTCGCAGCCATCGCAAGCAACAAGGATAATCGACTGCCGATGTTCGAAGCGATCACTGAGGAACGATCGAGCACCCCTCTGATCGGACGGTCGCCCGTAGAATTGGCGGTAGGCGTCGAACAGCGGCACTAGTGTGTTCAGATCAGCGACAGTAGCTTGGCGAATGATCAACGACAGTAACTCCTAAGGTGCTTCACCGGTGGCGGCAAGAGGAACGATAACAGCTGGTCGCCGATAATCAGATTCGGCGATTGAACGCCAGCTGTCGTGGGCAACGATCCCTTTCGGGAGAAGGCTACAGTAGCGAGTTCCGTCGATTAGCGTTCCGCGCCTCCCGTGAGTCGACCGGCTCGCGAACCTCCTGGACGGGAGCGGTGCTGTTCGGCTCCGTCTCCGGTAGCTAATCACAGGTTCCCTCAGCGGTGGTCGATTGGGTGATTGTCGAAGGATCGATCCTTCCTTCCGTTCCAGCAGATAGGTTAGACGTAAGGCACGCCTTCGAGACGTGGCCGAGTTTGTCAGGATTTCGGACGATGTAGATGGCAATGATCTTTCCGTCGCGCACGTCGAGAGCCGTTGTCTGCACCAAGCTGGCGCGATCCACGCTTACGAAGCCGGGCAGACCATTTATCAGCGCGGTTCTGATCAGCGTCGGTGGCGCTTCGCCCTTTAGGCGCAGTCCGGCAAAGAGCCGCAGGACCCGCTCGAGGCCTCGTACCACATGGAGGAAGGCGATCACCTTGCCCCCTCCGTCCGAATGTATCTCGACGTCCTGGGCGAGCATGAGCGAGAGCTGGTCTATGTCGCCGTCGTTCGCGGCCTTGAAAAAGGCTCGGGCGAGCCGGTCGGCCTCCGCCTTCTCGACGATGAAGCGCTTATTCGCCGAATGCACGTGCTTTCTCGCGCGGGATGCGAGCTGGCGGACCGTCGCTGGCTCCCGATCAAGCGCGGCGGCCACGTCCGGCAGCGCCACCTCGAACACGTCATGGAGGAGGAACGCCGCCCGCTCCAGCGGGGTGAGCCGTTCCATGGCCAGCATCAGGGCGACCGTCACGTCGTCGGCGATCATCTCGTCCGGTTCGACGGAGCCCAACAGCGGATCGGGTAGCCATGGCCCGACATAGGTTTCCCGACGCGCACGCGCCGATTTCTGCCGATCGATGCAAAGGCGGGCCACGATGCGGGTCAGGTAGGTCACCGGAAAATCGACCGAGCCTTCGGCACCGTCCCACCTCAGCCAGGCGTCCTGCACGATATCCTCGGCGTCGCTGACCGAGCCGAGCATACGGTATGCGAAACGCAGCATCCGAGCGCGCTCGGCCTCGAACGCGGCAGCGCGTTGATCGTCCCTCATCATCCTCTTCTCTTCGACGCCGTCGCGCGGGCCAACCGGCACCCGAATACTCCCTTCATCTGATCTCGTGCGACGAGATAGTCGTTGCGGCCTTCAGATCGAACGAGCGCGCCGAACATTCTTCTGCTCCCGTGTCACACTTGCCCCCTCTGTCTCGTCAATTCGTCAGGCGTCGATCAAAGACGCTGCTGACGAAGGACCTCGATTTATGACCGCGAATGCACGACTGGCCTGGCATGAAGTGGCGCCGCAGGGCGCCAAGGCGCTCTTCGGCGTCCACCACTATGTGACCACGGGCACGAACCTGCCGGCCGAACTGATCCACCTCGTCTTCCTCCGTGTGTCGCAGATCAACGGCTGTGCGCACTGCATCGACCTTCACACACGGGACTTGCTCATGACGATGGCGGCCGACAAGGTTGCGCTGCTCCCGGTCTGGGCCGAGGTGCCGCACCTGTTCCCCGAGCAGTATCGCGTTGCGCTTGCTTGGGCTGAGGAGGTCACGCTCCTCAGTGAGACTCACGCTTCGGACGAAGCCTACGCCGCTGCCGCCGCAGCGTTCGAGCCAAAGGACCTCGTCGACCTCACGATCGCGATCGCTGCGATGAACGCGTTCAACCGCTTGGGCGCGCCGTTCCGTCTGCCGGTCAAGGCGAAGCCGTAGGAGTTTAGAAGCGGAATCGCCGTAAGTCATAGAAAGGCCTTGCCGGCGTGCTCGCGAAAGCGAGCGACGGGTGATGGCTATGCTCTTCCATCTTGAACAGGTTTGCGTTCTGGCGCTCAGCTTCGGTAAGGAACTCGGCGCGCAGGCTGTCGCCGGAGAACAGCTCTGGCGAGTAGCCTGCCGCCAGCGCCGCCGCCTCCGCTACCAGCGCTACACCCTGCGGGCTCATCGCCTTGTCGGTGAGCCCGCCTGCGGGGTCAGCTTGCGGAACACCGGCCCCTCGCTGATCCCCGCTAACTCAAGCCAGCTTGGTAGTGGCGCACTGGCTCAAGGCGACGGCCGTCGAGCATCGCGACGGTATGGGCCTTGCCTTCCTGGTCGGTCTTCGATGACCCGATCGGCACCAGTAGCCCGCGGCTGTCCTTGGAAACGCGGCCGACCGTGATCGCCGCCAATTCCGAGCGCCTGAACGCGCCGGCCATCCCGATCGCGCGCATCGCGCGGTCGCGGTGCGCGTGCAGGTCCTCGCCGGTAACGCTGCTGTCGGTTCTCCTGATGACCGGACAGAACGGGCGTTGTATTCCGCTGCCCTAGAATCCGGACGAGATCCTCAAAGATCGGACAGGTGAGGGGACCGGGAAAGGCGACGGCCCTGGGATTGGGAGCAGCAGCTGTCGACCAACATGCGCCATCCCGATGAGGTAGCGGGAATATCCGCGCACGCCGGAACCAGCCATTTCCAACGGTGAGAGCCGCAGATGTAGCGCATCAGCGAAGGCGAGGCGACCGTCCGGCTCGCCTGACGGCGAACTGCGTTAGCGCGGATCGGCATCCGACTGGAATGCTCTTCGGGAACACGGTATCCAGCTGCTATGTTCGCAGTGAAGTTCGCGCCAATAGACGTCTGCGATGCAAGGAGGATAGTCGCCAAATGATCTCCCACATCATTTTCGCTTCGGTGCGCGGATGACGACGACAAACGGCGGCCGCTCGCACGGCTTGGAGATCATCGACCCGATCCAGGTGAACACGGTGATCTGGCTGCGTTCGGTACCGGAAAACGAACTTGGACCCTCGGAGCGGATGGTCCACGACCTGGCAATCGCCACAATCGGCAATCCCTTCGCCTTCGAAGAAATTGTCGTTTCAGACCGCGCGGAAATGCTTGGCACCCTCACGACCATCGCCGAACGCTGCGCAACGGGACTTCGCCCGATACTGCATTTCGATTGTCATGGTTCGGAGGCTGAAGGCCTGCGGCTGGCGCCGAGCGCGGAAAATGTCGGCTGGGAGGATCTCGCCGACGCGCTCCGCGCAATCAATGTTGCGACCGGAAACAATCTCTGCTGCATCTTCGGGGTCTGTTTCGGACTTCATCTGTCGTTGACCCTCGATCTGAAAAAGCCCTCGCCCTATTTTCTGACGATTGCACCCGAGCGGAAGATTGAGGTCGGCGTCCTAGAGCGCTACTTGCCAGACTTCTATGCGGCGCTTTTCAAAACGCAACACATCACCAATGCGTTCGAAACGCATTTGCGGCCACATCTCACCCTCTATAATTGCAAAGCGCTCGTGGTGCAGAGTCTGGCGCAGTTTTGGGCGACCTTTGCGATGGGCAAGGGACTAAAGCGATGGCGTGAGCGCAATGTCTCCCTCGCACTCGCCGCACACGGAATTTCCCAGCCGACCGCAGCGCAACTCGGCTACACTCGTCAGGTCGTGAAGCGGACGCTTCGCCCGACCCAGGCCATCATCGCAGAATATGCCAAGAGCTTCCTGATTGGCCGAGACCTAGGGTTCGGCGTTGAGGAGGTGATGCGACTTGCGACGGGCTACAAGGGACATCTCGAGCGTCAGCAACGACGACAGGAGCGGGCGCGGAAAAGCCGGCCCGTCCGCGAACGCTGAGCCGCAGAAACCGCTGGACAGAATTCTATGTCTAGGTATTTGGTATCCCATAACAGGATATGGGATACCAAATGAAAAGTTATGAGCACGTTGCCTACCTGCTGATGGCGATGCTGAAGGAAGGCGGCAAGGCGCGGTTTCGCCTGAGCCGGAAGTCGCTGCAGCTCATTTCCGGCCGCGACGTCATCAAGGCGGCATTGATCCGCAACATCGCCGAATGGATGGAGGGCGTAGCGGTCATCCTCCCCCTCAATCGCGGCGGCTATGTCGTGATCTCCCAGGAAAGTCTGGAGGGCATCGCGGCCGCCAAGATTGGCGAGGTCATCCCTGACTGGCGCACGCTGGATGTTGACGAACTACGCACGCGCGTGGATCCGGGCACGGACGAAGAGGAGGAATAAAGACGTCGTGATGTGTGGACGACCCCTGCGGCGCAAGAGCTTTCGTATAGCGATGAGCACCGGTCGGGTGCATCCATGTGTTCGGCCTACTTGCGCAGCACCACATAGCTGCTGGCCCTGATGAAGTCCGCGGATCGGATCCCTAATCACGTCATCGCGCTCGAAGCGCTTTGCTCCGCTAGGTTTGTTCGATCCCCGGTCTGACCGGTTTGTCATCACCACTCAGCTGCCCTTACACCATCCCGTCGACCGCGTCAGCGCGCGACGAGGACAGCAGTCACGCGGCGGCGGCCGCGTAGACCTCTTTGCGCGCCATCACTGCCCAGGCGATCCGCGCTGTCTTGTTCGCAAGCCCCATGGTTGCGATCTTCACCGGCTTGCGCTCGAGCAGCTGTGCTAGCCAAGGCTGGCGGGCGGCATCCTTGCGCGCCATGCGCATCACCGCAGTCGCACCGACGACCAGCAGTTTGCGAAGGTATTCGTCACCCTGCTTGCTGATGCCGCCAAGCCGCTCCTTACCACCCGAGCTATGGGGACGCGGAGTGAGCCCTAGCCATGCAGCGAATTGCCGTTCCGAACGAAACAATGATGCGTCGGGTACAGCTGCAGCGATTGCGGAGGCGGTAATCGGGCCGATGCCAGGAATGGTCGCGAGCCGGCGGCTCGTGTCATCGGTACGATGCCAGGCCAGGATCTGTGCCTCGAGCCGATCAACCTCGCTCGCCAGAGATCTCAGCTGGGCACCGATGGTATGCAGCGCCGATCGCGCATGTGCCGGCAGCTGCTCTTGCCCCTCGTGCAGGAGCTTCATCAGCACGCTAACCCCACCAGGCCCCTTGCTGGACACGATGTCATACTCCGACAGGTGCGCGCGCAACGCGTTGATCAGTGCAGTCCGCTGCCGCACAAGCAGGTCACGGGTCTTGTGGAGCATCAGCACCGCTTGCTGATCGACGCTCTTCACCGCGACGAACCTCATCGTCGGCCGGGTCACCGCCTCGCAGCTCGCCTCCGCATCGGCAGCGTCGGTCTTGCCGCGCTTCACGTATGGTTTCACATAAGCCGGAGGCATCAGCCGCACATCATGGCCCAGCGCTAGAAGCTCCCGGCCCGAATGGTGTGCCGAAGCACATGCTTTCATACCTACCAGCAGCGCGGCAAGGATGAGAAGAACTTCAACACCTCGGCACGCCGAAGCTGCCGACGGACCAGCACCTTGCCATCGGCAGCAATGGCGTGAACTTGGAACACATTCTTCGCCAGATCGACACCGACGGTAACGACATCCTTCTGCATGGACCGACTCCTAGACGTGGCTCAACGACCACATGATTGCACAGCTACGCTCGTGCAGGGGTCGTCCACCACATCACGTCAGGGCCATAGTGCGATATAGAATCAAGTTCGACAGGCATCGTGGCGTCTACTGTAATGATCTGGTTCGGATGGCACAGTAGTGGTCCGACCATCTCGATCCAGGCGGTCCATGAGCATGTCCAGCGCTGTAGGCAGCGGTCCGCGGAAAGGAACACACGGTCCCATACTGCTTCGCGGCGAGGGAGCGTCAAAGGCTGCGAGCGATCCTGTCTTGACTGTGCCAACCGCGTACGCTTGCCGAGGGCGCTACCTGGGGGTACGAGCCGTGGTCGTCGCCGCGAATGTGATTTCAGCAGTCCTGCCGTTGGGCAACTTCGAAAGGAGGGGGGATCCCTCGTAGGAATTGATGAACCACATAGAAACTTTTTATGTCGGATGTTTTCGGGGATTGGCAGATCTCACCTTCGATGGTGCAGGCCATTTCAACCTGATTGTAGGTGGCAATAACAGCGGCAAGACCTCCGCCCTAGAGGCGCTCGCGGTGTTTGCAGCTCCTCTGGACGTAGTGGAATGGGCATCGGTTGCCCGGAACAGGGAGGTTCGATCCTTCATGTCCTCCGCGTCGCCTGGCTTATCATGGTCAGATGCTGTTCGATGGCTGTTTCATCAGGACACCAGCGAGTGGCAGCGGAGCACGAGCTATCTACGCTTAGCCGCAGAGGGTCGCACACCAGTTCGGTCTTTAGAGGCGGCTTGTGAGCCAGTACGGGGCATTGCGCCCGAACCTCGCTTCAAACCACTTAATAGAAGCTCCAGGAGGCTCCAGGAGCTTGGGGTAGAGGAGGACGGATGGCACCTATCCATCCGTGCAGATCTTGATCCCTCGTCCCCCGCCGTCGCTCAAGGGAAGCTTACCTTCGGGAGCGGTTCAGACGAAGTGCGTCAGCATGGAACGGCCTTATCTGTAGACCTTCAGATTTGGTCCTCAACCCCGCTTTTGAGGGGGCCTCGTGCGCGGGGCCTTCAAACGCGCTCAGCGGTCCTAAGCCCCTACTCTCATCGCAACGAGCCTCTACAGATGCGGAGACTATCGGACGCGATCTCCTCTGGTCGTAAAGACGCCGTGTTAGGCCTGTTGCGCGGCATCGACCCCGAGCTCGTAGACCTAGAAATCATCGCAACAGAAGGCGATCGCCCCCTTCTCATCGCGGTTTTCGAGCGTAGCCGACGGGTGCCGGTTACAGTGCTCGGGGACGGCTTTAGAAGAGCGCTAGCGATTGCGGTGGCCATTAATGAGGTTCGTGGCGGCATCCTTATGATCGATGAAATCGAAGCAGCGATGCATGTGAGCGCACTTGATACATTGTTCCCGTGGCTTCTGCGCTCGGCGGCAGAACTCGAAGTCCAGATTTTCGCAACGACCCACAGTTTGGAAGCAATTCAAGAGATTACGGCAGCCGTTCCCCGAAATGATATAGATGATTTGGCGGCGTTCCACTTGCCAAGTCGTGGTCCCTCAGGTGGCACGCTCCGCCGATACAACGGCAATATGTTGAAACGATTAGTTCAAGAGCGGGGGCTCGACATCCGATAAAATGAAGTACCACCTCGCAGTAGTTGAGGGCCCCCACGACGCTTCGTTCTTCGGAGTGCTCCTGCGAGAGCTCGGATTCGACAAGGTTGAAACTGTCGCTGCCGTTGACCCTTTCTGGGGCGGCTTGATTCCTCGCGTGTTTCCGACAGGAGATCGACTGGAGCACGTCGTTCGATATCCAGATATGTATACGCGGAGCGGAGCAGACGCACGCTCGGTTGCTGTATCTGTGGCGGGCGGCGACAGCCGCCTGCTAAGCGAGTTGCGCGCAGCTCTAGAGATCCTTGATGTTACCTCGATGTCTGGAGTGTGCATCGTTGCCGATGCAGACGATCAAAATGCACCCCACCGCTTCGCCCAATTACTCGCGGGTCTCACAGCTTTAAACACGTCGCATGGGCCAGGCGGAAAAGAGGGCGGCGCTGCCGGCGTGCCGGGCTTTCCTCTAGTTTTGCCTGCCGCCGCTGGGGACATCGCAGCGGGAATACCGAAGGTCGGCATCTACGTACTGCCTGACAATGCTCAGCCAGGCACCTTAGATGACATCTTGGTGGCTTGCGCAGCATCGAGCCTGCCGTCTCTGTGTGGACCAGCGAAAGCGCTGGTTGCGGCGGTCGATGCTAACGGCACGGCAGGAGATCCAGTTTTGAAGCCGCTGCGCAAGCCATCGGGGCCTTTGAAAGCCACTGCGGGCATCATCGGCAATCTTCTTCACCCCGGCTCCGCAACGAGTGCGTCCGTGGAGCGAGGGCCTTGGCTTCGAAGCGCGACTGGCCACGAGATAGGCCTCTCAAGCTTGAGGGGCTTCCTCGCGAACTGGTTAGCATAAGTTTTGCTGCGCGGTCCTGTCGACCGTGGAAGCCTTGCGACTAGCGGGCTAGTTGAACGAAGGTCCGCTTCCACAGCTGCTGCTCTTGAAACCGGCTAGTCTGCAACGGGCCCAATCTGAGTCTGCCAAGGAGATCAGAGCTGCAATCGCTGAATGTCCACTTCTGACAAGACCCGCCGTTCGACATGTCGCCGGCGAACGGCAGAATTGTCCCAACATCTGCCCGGAGCCTAAGCTGTGAGTTTAAGATCTCACCCGCGACAACACGCGCGCCGCAACGCCGCTCTGCACCTGTAGTTGGCGCCCATAGCGCAGCGCGGTGGAGGGCGACGACCAGCGCAGCGTCAGCGCGATCCCCGCCCCATCCTCCCCGGCCGCGAACAAGTCCTGTGTCAGCCCGACTCGCAAGCTATGGGTCGAAAGCGCCGCGATGGCCGCGTCGAGGTCTCCGGCGGGCAGATCGACAAGGCCCGCTTGGGCCGCGGCAAGCGCGATGCGCCGGTAGATGCTGGTCACACCCTGACGGGTAAGCGGGACATCGCCCACCGTGTACGTGACCAGCAGCGCCGCACCGTCTTCATCAGTTTCAGCCCAGCGCGCATCGGCGATCTCCTTGGCGCGTTGCCGGCGCCGATCGACACCAACGCGGCGGAAGAGTACACCCTCGCTGATCCCGCTTTCCGAACGCCAAGCCGTCACTCGTCGCATCGTGTCGGCTGAAAGCCACGCCCAGGCGCCCATACCTTCCTGATCGGTTTTCGAGCGCGGCAGGTGGAGCAACCCAGTGCCGTCTGCTTGCGGCCGCATATCCTTCACCTCGACGGCAGTGAGTTCACTGACTCGCAAACCCGCGTCATAGCCGAGCGAGAGCAAGGCGGCATCGCGCACGCCCTGTGGATCGCTGCTGCACGCTGCAAGCATGGCGCTGATCGTGCACCCACGCGCGTCGCCCAGCTCGCCGCCGAACCGCAACGGCGCCGCCTGACGCTGCGCCGCGCCTTGGCGCCGGCGATTGCCGCGCAGTGCATTGCGCACCATTGGTGCCGAGGTGGCCGGCGTCTCGCCGCCTAGCTCGAGCATACGATGGACGGTAGCGAGGCTGGCGACGCGCCGCGTCAGCGTCGCGGGCTTCTTACCATCCGCTTCCAGCGCACGCAGGTAGCGCACGAGATCCTCGGGTTCCGCAGGCAACGGCTTACGATGCTCGTGCGCGCACCAGTCGAGCCAGCAATCGAGATCGGCGGCGATCGCCAGCTTGGAGGCAGGTGCCATCGCCTCCAGCGCGGTTTCGAGCCCAAGCGCATTGATCGGCGGCAGATCGGGTGGCGCGGCGCGCGCAAGCGTGCCGATCAAGCGCTCGTCGGGCGTGAGCGCGTGCGCGCGCCGCGCGTGGCGGCGCGGCAACGGACCAGACCCGCGTACCATGATGGTCATAGTGCTGACATCCGATGCAGAAGATGCACCAGGGAGAGCTTCGAACGCCGATGGGCCACCGCGACCTTCGTCGTCCCGATTAGACCCCGCAGCTCGCGCTGTGCCATCCGTGCCGGTGAATGCCTCATTACCCCGGTCGTGACTCATGCCCTACCCTGCCATTCTGTTCTGATCAATAACCTGCCTATATCTACCATAACACACGATTATGGAAAGTGCTTAAGTGGTGTGTAGCATGGGTGAGGGCGTTTGCCAGATAGCGGGTCTATGTGGCACATGCGGCTTGCTGTTGAGCTCGGACGTTAAGAAGCCTAGTATGCTTCAACGCGGCTAATGAGGAGCACCGAGGCTGGAATGACCGTTCAAGTGAACATCACACCCAATGGTCGCATGAGCTTGCCGGCCGACATCCGCAAGCGACTGGGTCTGAACGGCGGCGGTGCGGTCTACCTCGACGAGACCGACGATGGCGTGGTTCTGCGTACTGCGGCGCAGGCTGTGGCCCGTGCGCAAGCCTTGGCCAAGCAGTACACGGGTGACAACCCGGACAGTTTGGTCGAGGCCTTTCTCGCCAGGCGGCGCGAGGACAGCGGCGAATGAGCGAGGTCGTGCTCGACGCCTCGGCGCTGCTCACGATGCTCAAAGGCGAGCGCGGCGCCGCCAAGGTCGCTAGCGCCATCGCCGGCGCACGGATCAGCGCAGTCAACTACGCCGAAGTGGTGAGCCACTTTGTGCACGCCGGCATGCCGGAGCGCGAAGTGGATGCGATGCTGGATCCACTCCCGATGGCCATCGTGCCGGTCGACAAAGCGTTGGCGAAGCTTGCCGGACGTTTGCGCGCGGTCACCGCGGAAGCGGGCTTGTCGCTGGGCGACCGTGTCTGCCTCGCCCTCGCGCGCCGCGACGGTCTGCCCGCATGGACCAACGATCTGGATTGGAAGAAAGTTGCTGATGCGGTGGAGGTCAAGGTAGTGGCGATCCGCTGACGAGCTTGCATTGCAATGTGGAGGCTGACGCGCATCATTGGCAGCGCTGGGGGAATGTCTTCCGGCTTTGCGCCATCCGCGATCTCTTTGAGGACTCTACGAGCCGCCAGCAGCGAGGTAGTGAGCTTAACGGCTCAGCATGCAGCAAATCACTTCTACCACATTGATAAGACGGTATAAAAGCCTGAATTGATAATAGTAGTTATGTTAAATAGCAGGGAGGCTGGAAAGTCGGTCGGCTACAGCTTCCCCGGTTTGCGGCTTGTGGATTAACGTAATAGGGGTGACGTGGCCTGTGAGAAATCCACGCCCGGGCGGTTTATACGCTACTAATCCGCATGAAGATGACCGACACGAGCACGGCATTCAGCACCTAGAAGAAGTGGATCACGACTAGTCCCAGCCAGTCGCAGCCGCGAATGGTGAAGGGCGGTGCGAACTCGTAGCAGGCCGGCAGGCCGGTGAACTTGAGAATGACGAACTTCAGCGGCGGGTAGACCGAAGATCACGTGTCTTAGGCGCCTTTCTCATGCGCCCAGTTTGCATTGCTGAACCACCCGATGCCCAAGTCACGCACCGTGACCAGGATCTCGGCTTCTGGATCGGGGCTCCAGAGGGATTACTCGGTTTGGAGCGCGGTCATAGGGTGGACCGCACGCGCGCGCCGGATAGTCGCGGAAGCGGCCTCCGAAGACTGAGGAAGCGAACCTTGCCCGCCTCCGCGAGCCGGCCATTGCTCCAACTGTCTCCTGGACCGGCACCTCAGGGTCGACGCGATGCTGATAATAGAGGTCGATGACATCAACCCCGAGCCGCATGAGGCTGATCTTGCACGCCTGACGGACAAAGTCGGGCGACCGTTGATTCCGCGGAAGCTTCCCTCTGCGCTCCGAACGTTCCCGAACTTGGTCGCGATCACGACCCGTTCGCGGTGCATGTGGATTGCGCGGCCGAGCAGTTCTTTATTGATCGACGCCATACATTTCGGCCGTGTCGAACAACGTCACGCCGCGCTCCAGCGCGACGTCGATGATGCCACCGCCGCCGCCTCGTCGCGGCCGGCGTAGAATTCGGTCATCCCCATGGACCCGAGGCCGAGCGCCGACACCTCCAGCCCCTGTGCGCCAAGTTTGCGCATTTCCATCGTGAAAGTTCCTATGTTGACCGACGGTCACCACCGGCAGCCCAGCGTTGCAGTGGTTGGAAGTTCAGGCGTGGTTCGCGCCGGCGAGCCGGGCAGCAAACTCGGCGACGCGCGCTCCGTAGTGGCGAGCCGTCTCGAGGTCGCCAACCGACATCTCCTCGGGCGCAGCATCGGCATCGCATTGCGCCATGGGCGCGATGTAGGACCCCATCCGATTGGGATCGTCACGCTCCGACGCCTTCACGTTGGCCGGTTTCACCGCGAGGCTGACCCAAAGGCCACCATGCTGGCCGGCAAGGAGCACGAAATACTGTAGCGTGTTGAGCTTGTCGCCGTTCATGCTGGCGCTGTTCGTGAAACCGCCGAACACCTTGTCCTTCCATGCGTCCGCGGACCACGGCTTGGACGAGGCGTCGGCGAACTTCTTGAACTGCCAACTAGGGCCGCCCATGTAGGTCGGCGATCCGAAGATGATGGCGTCGGCCGCGGCGAGCGTGTTCCATGCATCCTCCGGAATGTTGCCTTCGCCGTTGATCGGGATCAGCGTGCCGCGAGCGCCGGCGGCAACTGCCTCGGCCATGCGCTGGGTGTGACCATAGCCCGAATGGTACACGATGACGGTTCTTCTGCTGTACTGGGTCATTGTCGTTTCCTGACTAAGCGTTCGAAGTATCAGGCTTACCGTTACGACCATGCGTGATAAACCGCGTCTTCCGGAACACATTGTTCTCCTGTGAATGCACAATCAGGGTCACCGATGCAGGATCTCGAACAACTTCTGATCTTCACGCGGGTGGCGAACATGGGCAGCTTTACCCGCGCTGCCGACAGCCTCGGCATCTCCAAGGGGCGGGCCTCCACGGCAGTCCGCGACCTGGAAGCCTCTGTTGGCGTCCGGCTGCTGCACCGGACGACGCGCAGCGTGCAACTAACGGAGGACGGGCGTACGTTTCACGCCCGCGCTCGCGGCCTGTTGGCCGACGCCGATGATCTCCAGTCGATGTTCGCAGGGGAGCATGCGGCGCTTCGCGGTCGCCTCCGTGTCGACCTGCCGACCGAGGTGGTGCGCACGGCGATCATGCCGGCGCTGCCAACGTTCCTGTCAGCGCATCCCGATCTCGAACTTGAGCTGTCGAGCACCGACCGGCAGGTCGATCTGGTGCAGGAAGGCTTTGATTGTGTTCTGCGGATCGGCCCAGTCGGCGACGAATCGCTGATCGCGCGCCCGCTGGGTAGACTCCGGATGGTCAATGCGGCCAGTCCCGCCTACCTAGCACGTCACTGCGTTCCCAGGTCAATCGAGGACTTGCTGCGCCAGGAACACCGCACGGTTCACTACAGCCGAACGCTCGGCGCAAAGTCGTACGGTTGGGAGTACCCGGTTGGCCAGGGCCGTTACGCGACGCTGCCCCTGCCCGGCGCGCTGCACGTCAACAGCGTGCAGACGTATCATGCTGCCGGGCTTGCGGGGGTTGGCCTGATCCAGGCGGCGCTGCTCGGCGTTCGCCACCATCTCGATAGCGGAGCATTGGTCGAGGTCCTGCCGGACCTTCGCCCCGAACCGCTCGACACGGCGTTCGTGGTTGCGCATCGGAGCAATCTCTCACGTCGTGTCCGCACCTTCATCACCTGGGCGACGACGGTGCTGGCACCCTATCTGGATTGAGTTTTGTTCAGGGAGACGGGCAGCTGTCTGTACAACCCCACCCACAGCGCGTCGGTCCTGCCGGCGATCATCCTGAAGCGTCTTCTCGCGCCCGATCTTCAGGTTGGATCGGGTCAGAGTTCGCCCTTAATGAGCAGTTCGCGGGTACGCTTCAGCGTCGAAAGCAGCGCCGCCTTGTAGCCCTTGTCGCTATCGAACTGCGCCTGCTCGGCCTGCTCCTCGATCCCGCCGGCTGCTTGTCGCGCAGGCCGAGATAGCAGTAGAACTACAGCTGGAGCTCGCCTGCATCGTCCTCGAACAGCTCGTTGACGATGGCGCCCTCGCGCGGGCCGGTCGCCAGGGAGAAGGTAACCTTGCGGCCCCGCTCCAGCATGATGATCTCGCGCAGGTCCTGCCCGCCGATAGTCGCCTAGCGCACGAAGTCGTAGCGCTCTCTTTAGTGACATCGCAGCTGGTGCACAGGCCCGGCGGCAGGAAAAGGCGGGCCTCGAGCGCCTCGCGCCCGAGGCCTTGCTAAGCCTGTTCACGGGTCAGCGGTGTTTCGCCTTTCTGATTCACCGGAACGGTAGCAGTCGAATAGATCATGACGACGTGTCCTTGTTCAGGAGGGACGTGCCGGCTCAGCCGGCGATCTGGGCGACGTAGTCGCGATATGAGTGCAGCGGCCGGCCGAGCAGCGCCGTCAACCGTTCGACGTCACCCGGCGCGGGGATCATGCCGTCGCTCCCGAACCGCTCGGCCATCTGCCGCATGTCGTATGCCATCCAGCTCGGCATGGGCTAGCGCAGGTTCTGCTCGAAGCCTGCCGTGTCCTAGCCGGGAAAGGCGATTGGGCGCCCCAGCACCTCGGACCAGATCGCGGCAGCATCGGCGCCGGTCAGCGTTTCGGGACCAACCAGGTTGATGCGATTGAGCGGCAGCGGCGCGGACGACTGCTCACAGCGGCCCGATTGCGGCGACCTCACCTACGTCACGGGCGTCGACCATGGCGAGCCCCTTGTCGCCGATCGGCATGGGATAGATGCCATAAGCCGTGACCACGTCTTCGTGGCTTCGTGAATTGCTACCTCGCTCACCAAGACGCCACACCGCGCGTTGGGATGGAGGCAAGCATGACCAACCCAGTATTCGGAAAGCGCTCGAAGGTTCGCGTACTCGGGGCACTTGGCGGCGCCGGCCAGCTCATTGTGCAAGAGGCGCAGGCGCGTGGGTACAACGTGGCTGCTCTGGTTCGCTCGCCGGAAATGGCGGACGGCCTGATACGGAGACGAGGCTGACGCCTGGGAGTGGACGACAGGTTCTCGGCAAAGCGATCATTCGCAGCTCGTTCTGCTAACGACTTCGATTGGTCGCATTCTGTCGTCGCCGCCCGCTCCCGGCTCGACCGAATATTGGTCACTCAACGCCCCCTCCTTGCGTCCCAACTTCTGCCGCTCGTTCACGTGGGCTCCTGCGCTTTCCAGGCGCTAGCTCGCTAACGGCGGAAGGACCTTAAGTGGGACAAAGCCGTTGTTCGCGAACACGGACCTGAATGACGCTTTCCGGATGAACCGGCCATTCGCGCAGCACCATGGATTGACCAAGCAGACACAAGCGCCGGCGGATTGCAGAACGGGGGGCGCAGAGATGCTGAGCTAGCTGTCGCTCGAATGGGAGTAGGATAGCCGGAAGTGAGCATTGAGATCACGCCTGACGGCAACCCTCAGTCAAAGTTGAAGAAGCGTCTAAGGGAATGATAAGTGACGTCGGAGATGGCATACCGCCCAAATCCGCGCTCAGCATTCTCCCCTTCGGTCCAATCATCCCAAGTGAACAAGTAGGCATCTTCGTTCCGCTTCACGGTGCGGGTACGGCGGGTGACTCTTCCTTGAAAATGTCCGTAATTCGTAATGCCGGCAGCGTTGAGAGCGTCGGCCAAAATGACAGGTCCGCGTTCTGCCAAAATGCGCAGACCTGCCATGGTCTTGTCGCCGGCTCCTTCAGCAAAGGCAGCGACTTCATCCAGGCTTAGGTCGACCACATCGTCCCAATTAAACTGATCATCGCCTACTGATGCTTCCATTACTGGCGTAATGGCCACAGTCGGCGCCGGAGGGTGAGTGACACCAAGGGTCGCCTCGACGACGAGGCGAAGATCGGGCGCCATCTCGAAGCCTGCTGGTATTTCGAAATGATCAAGGTATCTGGGATCGTGACCCTCCGCCTTTGCTACCACCTTCAACTGTGCCCAGAGCGCCTTGCCCTTAACTGTCTCGGGCGTTTGGCCACCAGCCAGCGTCCAAAGTGCTTCCGAATCTGGCGACCCTCCATTCGGCCATAGCACCGGGACAAGCTTCTTTCGCTTCTCCAGGTATAGCTTGCGAGCGCCATTCACATTTGAAGCCGCGCGGGATCGCCATTCCTCGGCAGTTGCAATATCAATACCGTAGAGTGCTGACAGATATTCGGCTCCACAGAAATAGGCTTCCATGTCAGAGCCCGCCGTCACCCATGGGTGAACGCCACGCGTATTATACTTTTCTTTCCATCTGTCGCCCTCGACTGCAGTCATGAAGTCGCCGTCGCGGTGGATGATGGCATTTAGCCTCAGCTTACCATCAACGAGCAGTCCTTCTAAGAGCTTGTCCTTCGGCAGGTTCTCGATGCCGAAGCACCGGCAAACCGCGATCTGCCTTGAGAGTGCAGGCCATTGTCTCAACACCGACTGGATCGCAGTGGCACCTTCGTCCTCAACGAACATCAGTGTGCTTTTGTCGAGACCGCCCCATCCGAGCAGCCGACGAATGGCCTCGTCATCCTCGGTATGAACGCTCCCTTCGTTCATCCAGACGAGCTTCACTGCGGGACTCGCGGCGCGCACGATATGTGGGCTGTGCGTTGTTAGGACGATCTGCGTCCCGAAATTGCGAGCGGCCCGTTCGAGTGCCTCAATCAGTCGTTCCTGCTTGTCAGGATGCAAATGCGCATCGGGCTCATCGATCAACAGAATCTTGGGTAAGAACAGGACCAGATATGCGAAGATCTGAACGACCTGAAGCATGCCAGTCGCAAGTGTCTCGAGCGGTCGCGGAGGCATGCCCGTACCCTCGACCGAATATCGCGCGGAGATATGATAATCTTCACGGCCGTCAAACTCGACGGTGATCTTGATGCCCGGATGAACCTCGTTCAACAACTCGTTCAGCTTGGCGAGCCGCGCGTCGCCGGCCTTGGCGTCGACCTCTCCAACCAGCTGACTCCTGATATTCCAAAGGATATTTCGCAAAACGCCGCCAGCATCTCCGCTGGCCGCTTGGCGACGCAGAAGTGGTTGCGCAAGAATCGATTCGCGTTCGGACAGACCCGCTAGACCCGGGATATAGGCTGTGATGAACTGAACCCGCTGTTTGTACGGCGTTGCTAGAGGACCATCGATATGGGCGGTAATTCCGCCTCGGTTCCTGGCCGCAAAGATGCTGACGCCGACATTGAGTGCTTCGTCTCCTTCACCCTCATGGGTAAAAATGACTTCCGTAGGCTGCGTGTCTTTGCCCGTTTTGAGCTCGCTCTTGTGCGCCGTGCGCAGGGGCTCACTGGAGGGCAGATAATCGATGCGTTCGAACGCCATCATCTCGCTGGTATTGCGCGGCTGGATATAGCTTGCAGCGCGAGCCGCCCAGTGGATCGCCTGTAGGGCGGACGATTTGCCCGACCCGTTGGGCCCAACAAGGACAGTAACATCCGCGAGCGGTATCAGCGCCTCACTCGTGGCTTTAAAATTTTTAACTCGCACGGAGGCAAGACGGCTCCACCGCCGCGCACGGGCGGAACGCGTGTCCGACAGGCCAACCGGCGTGCCAGACGTCACCCTTTCGAGAACAGGCTCCGCAGACGGCCCGAGACGCTGAGCAACTTCCGGTCCGGCCGGATCTTGTTTAATTTCCCCCATCTCTGACCTCTAACGATCCGGCTCTGAATATGCCAGCGTCGTCGGACGCTCGCCCGCAGAGCCCCACCGCTGAATGGCCTGAGTTGAGTCGACACCTGCCGCAGCGGTTACGACCCATCTCCGGCCACTCGGACCGCCCTTCCCGCATCCCAACTACGGACATACGTTCATGTCGTTGTTCGATGTCAGCGCGCGGGTCGGACGAGCCGTCGACAAGCCGCGGATTGGGTTGCGACCTCCCTGGAGGTGACCCGGACTAGATCGGCGGTATCGTCGCGAGGTGGACGGCGAGGCTTGAGCGGCTCCAGTCACGGAACTTCTCGCGCTCGGCGACGCATGTGGAAGAGTTCGGATTTACTCCGCAACTCTGCATATTGTTAAGGTCGATAACCAGACCGCTCCGGATGCTCGCTACGCCGTAGTAGCGGTTGCCGCGCGCCATGTGCGTCACGAACGCGTAGTCTGCCTGAACCGAACTCAGGGAGACCGGGCTGTTCCTGAAATAGCCAGCACGTCGAACCACGAAGCCGTCGGGCCTTTGCATAGGCATGACGTAGCTGAACGAGGGATCCGTCGCGTACGGACCTTCCGCTTGACTGGCCAGCCAGGTCTCGAAGGTCACGGACGCCAGCTGCACCTGCAACTGACGTTTGGGGGGATCAGTAGCAGGCGTGTTGGTCGCCTGGATAGCCATGCGGACGTTAGGCGAGACTTCGACCTCGCACAGCCCATCGTCACCGGCGGAGATGCTTCTGCCCGCGGGAACCGCCAGCGAAGCGCCGGTATCCCGGTCGACCCAGATGTCGAACCGCTCGCCCACGCTAGAGCCGAGCGATGTGTTGGCGGTCATCGTCAGCTGCTGCAGTCCATTTTTGTCGTCGGAGCTGACGTAAAGATCCTCCAGCGACGACGATCGCGAGTAGACGAAGACGGCCGGTCCGCAGGTCACCGACTTCTCGTCGCTCTGAGGCCGCTGATGGGCGAACCGCAGTTCGGAATCGTTTGGCTCCGCTTCGACGGAGGTGATAGCCGGACCGGCGGCCAGTTCGTCCAGATAGTCCGACCTAACGGCCCATACGACGCCGCCCGCCCCGTTCTGAAGGCCACCGCTTCCTATCGCCCGAACATAGCCCGCAGCATCTATGAGGGGAGCGCCGGAGTGTCCGGGGAGCAGGTTGCCGTCAAGGCGGAGGATCGCGGTATCCAACGCGAACTTGCCGCTCGAAGCGACCTGCTTCCCCAGTTCGGCGGGCAGCAGATCCATCAGCTTGGAGCCTGGCGGCGCATTCCGCACGGTGACGTCGAGCATTTTCGAGTCGGATGTGGGCACGCCAATGGGATAGCCTATCGCGACGACGCGCGAGCCCACGTTTGGAAGTCCGCCCGCCGCCGAAAGAGGAACGACCCCCATCGGCTTGTCCGTCCGGAGCAGGACCAAGTCCCTTTTGGCGAGTTCCCGTTTCGGAACAGCCGTGTATGTCTGCCCGGTGCTTTCGAGAGTGACGCTAATCAGGGCACAGCCGGCAACAACGTGGCGAGCGGTCACGAGCGTCTCGTCGTCGCTCCATACGAACGCGGTGGCGGTGCGCTCGGCCGTTTCGCCGCAATCCTCGGCTACCACACGCCCCACGGAACGGAGGGCCGCCTGCATGACTGCGACTGAAGGCTCCTGTGCACCCACGCTGGTCGACGCCGGCAGGGTCAGAGAGGCGACCGCGCTGCCGAGAAGAAGACGGCCGATGGACCTCATAGTCACGGGGCGTCTCCTCGGGTAGGTTGATCCGTTACCGTCTCACCTCCGCCGAACAGGTCGGGGATTCTGTCCTGCCGGTGGAGTAGGAAGGCGACCCCAGCCTGATAGTCGCTTGGGGCGCTGAAGCTGATGCTAATTTCGGCTTGTGGATGGGTTCCGCCGTTAAGGTTGGCGAGTCGCGTGACGCGCTCCAGCCGAACAGGGATAAGTGACCGTATTGCGGCGCCATTGTACGTGGGGCCGGCTTGGCCCGCGCTTAACGCGAACGCATCGTACCTACGAGCCTCCTCATACCAGCTTCGTGCCCGCCACACGTCACCAGCGTTCTCCAGATAAAGGGCGAGGGTAAAGCTGGCGTACACGTATGCGGGCGATCTCTTCGCTGCTTGGGTAACGAAATGCTGGTCGATGTACGCCCTCAGGAACTTCGCGGCCCGGAAGAAGCGCACTCCGCGCCTGCGGAAAGCGGTGTCACGAGCCCTGCCGGATATGTTCGCCTCAGTTGCCTTCATCGCGAACCCTTCGGAAGCGAGGCCTGTGACGTACGTCCACTGCTCCTGTTTCGTACCGGAGGAGGGGTACGGTTGGTTCTGTTCGGCCGATGCCGCCGCAGCAAACAGCACAAGTGCGAATATCAGCGGTTCGAATATGCGTAGGCGACCGGTACTCGTCATTTTCCCTCCACCTCATCTGGGGAGCGTGGATCCTCTGCGTTCGTCGCAGTCTGTTCAGCAGGTACCGACTTAGCCTGACGAACATCGGGGAGGTTCGCCTGTGGCACTGACACCGGATTCCTCGCGGTGACCTGAGTCGCCGCCACTCCCGTCGCGCAGACGCCGATCAGAACAGCGGAGCAGACGATCACGAACGCGCCGGGAGCCAGCTTCGCTACGTTTAGCCGAAGCGCGGCGCCACCTTCCAATTGGGCTTCCACGGTTCCTTCAACACCGATGAGGAAGAGGCAGAAGCCGAGGAACCCGAAGCTGACGCCCGCAAAAATTCCACAGGACAGGAGCAGAACCTTAGCCATGTACATGTGGACGCCCAGGGCGAACTGCGTCGCATGGATCTGGTTGGTCGTCTGACCGCGTGTGGTCTGCTCAAGGGCCTTCGTCACTGCCGAATTGGCGTGCTGCTCAAACGAAAATAGATAGTAGGAACTGAGGGCAAGGCAGGCGAGTGCCAACGCCAGACCCGTGACAAATCCGATCCCAAGCAGTCTGCTGGAGAACCTGCCTCCATTCGGCTCGGAACGGCTCGATGGTGGCTCCGGCACCGCAGGTACGCCTATCCGTTCCCCTTCGCTCACCCTGGTGCCCCCGCAGCTCAATTCGCACTGGGATTATGTGCCTAAGCCGCGGATGTGCGCAAGTATCATCGACTACCCCGCGTCCGGCAACACGCGGCTGACTGGGCGACCATGGTTCTTCGGCTTTAAGCGAGAGCGGACGACCTACTCTCCGGCCATACGGCCTCACCCACGCCGCTCATCCGCGCTCTGCAGCTTCCCAGTTTCGGACGCTTGTTAATGTGCCCCCGTTGGGGCTCTAGGCGGCCGCATCGACGATGCGGCAACGGCGTGAACTGGGTTCACCGGCCGCGCCGAACGAAGGCCTCGGGCGGGAACGGAGGCTGACGCATCCGTCGGCCTATAGCTGCGAACGCGCCAGTCGGCTGAACACAGACCAGCGGCTCTCAGCCTTGGCAAGGCTACGGTTAGAGAAGCTCGCCCTGATCGTGTCCTAGAAGCTTGTTGATGAAAGGTCGCATATAGGAATTGATGGTCTCGAACTCGTCTTCGCGCAAAAGGGACTCTTTCACCTGCGGGTTGATCACGTGTCCATTATATTCTGCGCCGTGCAACGAGACCGTGCCTAGGACCAGCTGCATATCACGCGGCCGGTTCTTGAGCGCAAAGGCAATGATGGCAGCCGCGTTGGTTTCGTCCTGGTCCTGCTGCAGCGGCGTATCCAAGATTACTGGGCACAGACAGGAAGTGGTGAATTCACGGATCGTGTGCAACAGCGCGAAGTGGTAGGCGAGGATAGCCCTCGGTCCGTAGCTCCCAGTCTCATTGATCTTCGGTGAGATGCTCTTCTTCACCGCAGTTTCGAACGTAACACCAAGATCCGTTGCAAAGGTGCTAAGCTTTTTGGCATAAAAGGCCACGATCTCCGCCTTGCGCTTGGCGCTGCTGTGAGCCTTCATCAGCTTGAAAGCCTCATCCTCCTTGATCTGCCATTCCACTATTCCTCCGTCGATCACGGCGCGCTCTGCCGCGATTGTTGCATCAACGATGCGTTCGCTCTCGTCTTGAAGCATGTCGCGAAGCTTTACCTCGCCCCGTTTCTCCGCCAGCAGGGCATCGATGCGTCCGATCCGGTCATTATACGCTTGTAGCGTCTGCAACTGGCGTGCCACGTCTGCCTCCACCTCGGCCAGCGAATACCGGGCCTTAGCGAGAAAGCCCCTACATGCGTCCGCGTCACTGATCAGGCTAAAGCGGTTCGCGAAGTCGTTCTCATGGACGGTGCTGCAGGTAGGGCAAACGACTTGGGAGTCCGCTAGATTTTGAGTAAACTTTACATCTGCGTCGAGCTCCGTCAACGCGACCTGCGCGATCTCGATTTCTTCAACGAGCACTGCTCGACGAGACTGGAGTTCGGATATCCGGTGCTTCACGCCTTCGAAGATCGCCCTAAGCTCGTTTAGCTCAGCCAGCAATTGCTCGATCTGATTTCCGAACAGCTCCGGTGAGAAAGTCACCGTTACCGGAGATCGTCCGTTACGCAGACGCGCCGTCGCGCGATCCAGGGCTCGTCGCTCGGCCTTAAGTTCGTTCTGCTCGCGCTGCGCATCTGCCCGCTGAGCTTGCGCGCTGTAATACTCTCTCGGGCGGATACCAGTGTGATACTCCAAGATGCTCTTCTTGAAGTGGGGAATCATCGCGAGACTTCTGAATGAGCTCCAGCTGTCGTCCCAACCTCGATCCTGATCCTGATAAAAGGGCAGAAAGCAAAATTGCGGCGGCGGCACCACAAGAGCAGCGGATTTGGTGGTCAGCTGGATAGTGAAGTCAAGCAGCTCGGCGACTTTGGGCCCGACCTCGTTGACGAGCGAATTTCCGGTCCAGAGGAGGTCGTCCGCAGCATCGAACAAAGCGAACTGGTCGTCGAAGCGGAGGATCGAGTGGATCGCCCCGTCCACGGAAAATTCAACCATCGTGGCGACGGATGCTTTCGACCATTTCTCGTTCACAACCGAGGCGTCGGCACCGAAGGCGCCGTAAATGGACTTGATTAGATGCGACTTGCCGGTGTCGTTCTCGCCGCGGACAACCGTGATGCTGTCGTCAAATTTCTCCTGCCTCGCTTTCCTCTCGTGTCGCGACAGGAGAAGAAGCCTTCGCAACTTCAAGCTTTTCATGGGACTTCTTTCTGAGACTTCTGATCAAGCGTTTGTATTGTTCAGATTTGATGATGCGCGTATATCTCATATATGATCATCGCCTTCAGTCTTGATGGACTAAACGGGGACAGATACTTTTTCCCTATTGCTTCGGCCCGTGGATAAAGAGCCTCGACCATGTCGACGAGGGTCAGGCTCGCATCGTCGATGACCGTCGGTAGGGCCTCTACGATTTTCATCCGGATTCGTTGGACCGCGCGATCAGCCGAATTCAAGGCGGCGCTGCGATAGACCGCATATTCCTGGCTGATGCGAAGCTGTTCCGTGAACGGGTAGCTCAGGCTGGGCGCTATCGCGCTCCAATCCGGAGAGCGGCTGTTGCTCTGGATGGCAATCAACCACTCCTGCACATTGGCCTTGGTGAGCCCCTTTTCCTTAATGACATTCTCGAGTGACGTGATTTCACCGGAAAAATTGGCCTTCCTTCGGAATTCGTCGGCGATCGCCTGATAGACGGCCTCGGGACTGAACCAAACCGAGCCGAGCTGACCGGCAATAAAGGTCTGGAGTTTGCCCTTTGTGTGGGAAACGACGTCCCCAAGGCTGAGGTCGGTGTGCTGAAAGCCTAGCAGCCCGATCTGGGCTTCAGTAGCCTTCGGATAGGCCTGCTGAACCGATGCCACGATCTTTTTGAAGTCTTCGGACGAGCACTCGTTCAAGCGGAAAGCGTTTTTAGCGGCGTTAAATCCGCAAAGCTGATTGGAAACAAAGTCGGCGGACAGTACCGCGCCCTGAAACTTGTCCAAATTGTCGAACATCTTGTCGATGTATGAGGGCTTCTCTTTTATCCCCTCCTCAATTTTGACCTTCTCCCGCTTTAGCAGGGAAGTGAGCGTCCAACCACCGTTGGTAGCCTTAGATTTGACCTGATAGAAGCGGACCGTAGTGGGATCGATGGCGCTGTTGAGCAATGCAACATCGTCGTGGAACTCAAAGACAATCGCGTAGTCATCATTGGTTCCATGCTGTTGAAAGAGCAACGCCAGACCCCACATGGTCTGGAAGTCATACCGACCACCAGTCGCTCCTTTCTCACGTAAGGGGGTGCTGACCAGATTCGTCGCTAAGACCATGCATTTCCCCCTTCGGATGCAATTTGATGCCCGCAATCGCGAGATTGCACAACAGTCGAGAGCCGCTCGGTTGCGCGATCCATCGTCGACAGGGATGCTATACCATGATCGAATCCCGCTTTCAGGTTTGTCCCGGCCATTCACCGACGGCGGTCCATCGGTGGGTATCTAACCCGTTGAATCCGGGAGTTGCACGTCGGCTTTTGGCTTAAACAGACGCCGAAGCGCGGATGAGCTAATGACCGGAGCTGGTCGCGAGCTGCCGGCCGCGCTCGCTCTGGCGTGACCCACTTGCCGCCATTCAGACCGTCCTCCTCGCTCACCAAGTTCTGCCACTTGTTCATGCAGGCTGACCAGCGCTTCGTCGGCCACGTGGCGAGCGTATAAAGAGGCCGGAAGAGGGACTTTTCTGTAGTTCCCCGATGACGTGTCGGACGGCGGATTTGGCCATAAAGCCGAGGTCCGGCATTTGTACAACCGTTATCACCGAACGACGGAAAATTGGGCCGCTTACATACGGGCGACGTTTAGCAATCAAGAGCGCGAAGTGAACTTCAAGGCTGCTGTCGAGGCTCTTGCGCCCACCTCGCCCAAGTGCTCAGTACGATCTGATGGAACTGTTCTCGGTCTCGCTTCGCGGCTTCCGGCGCTTCCGCGATGTGGCCACACTGCGCACAAATGGTAAGTTGGTCGCGTTAGTGGGTCCCAACGAGGCGGGGAAGTCAACCATTCTCGCCGCATTGAAGCGGCTCGACGACGGAAACCCGTTCACGGCCGCGGATGTCGCGCGGGGAGCGTCTCCAGACGAGGTCGAACTCATCGCCAGCTTCCTTCTTGACGAAGGCGAAATAGAGGCGGCGGGCCTGCCCGCCCCCAGCTGGTTCCGAGTGCACAAGAAGAGCGATGGCGAACTGCGCTATTCGGTGGAGCCGACGCCGCCCGACAAGGACCTCTCGCACAGAGCCGGCCTTGCCGAGGCGACCGCGGCGGCCCTCGCGCGCCCAAGAATTTTGGCAGCGCTCAAGATCGTTGACGACGACGGCGACGAAACCCTGCTGGAAACGGCTGGCGCGCTCGCAGAAGCCAAGTCTCAGATTGACGCCGCGCTGCTAGATAGGCTCAAGGCCGCAGCCGACTTGATCGGCGGATTAGACAGCGGTGTCGAGAAGGACCGGACGCTGCGCAGCGCCGTACGCCTTTGGCGCCACGCGGTTGAAGCTGAAGAGCGCCCCGCCCCGCTGCGTCGCGCGATTGACACCCTTCATCCGCTGGTTCCGACCTTCCTCGTTTTCGACGAGGCGGCGCGCAGTCTCCAATCCTCCTACGCCATGCCGGACCTAGCTGCCGAGGTGCCCGCTCCGCTCGATGCGCTAATGGCCGCGGCTGATCTCAAAGCTGGCGACGTGTTGGCGGCGGCCAACGCAGGCGACACTGCCGAACTCGCCACCCTTGAGCGTCGCGCCAACCGGTCGCTCGAAATCGTTTTCAGGGAAGCCTGGCGACAGTCCGGCATATCGGTATCCCTCCGGCTGTCGCCCACGCTCGTTGAGGTCCAAGTCCTGAACGAGGATCAGCGCCTAACTCGCCTGGCCGAGCGCAGCGACGGCCTTCGTCAGTTCGTGGCCCTGCACGCCTTCACGCTCAAGGCGGACGCCAAGAACCCGATCCTACTCATCGACGAGGCAGAGCAGCGCCTGCACTACAACGCGCAGGCGGACCTCGTGCAGATGCTCGCGCGGCAGCGAATAGCTTCGAAAGTCGTTTACACCACCCACTCCGCAGGGTGCCTACCCGAGGACCTTGGGCACGGCGTCAGGCTGGTGCAGCCGATAGCGACGAAAAAGGCGCATAGTGCGATCGTCAATAAGTTTTGGAGTGAGCGGGGCGGCGGCGTCGCGCCTCTCCTCATCGGTCTGGGCGCCTCAACGATGGCCTTCTTCCCAACACGTCGTGCCGTTTGCGTTGAGGGTCCCAGCGACATGCTGCTCTACCCAACGATGTTCCGCGAGGCGCTCAACGCGGAGACACTCGGCTTCCAGTTCGTCCCCGGTCTCTCGTCGGTTGCCCGCTCGCTCGCGCCCATCCTGCCGGCGGAGGCTGACAATGTTGCCTTCCTGGTCGACGGAGACGACGGCGGCCGCAAGATCGCGAAGGTGCTTGCGGACGGAGGCATCCCGTCCCACCGGATCGTCATCGTCGAGGGCCTGGGCCGGAAGGCGCTCCTGCTTGAGGACTTCGTTGATCCAGGTCTGCTCCTCGAGGCCGCTAATGCGATCGTCGCCCGCCACTTTCCGGCCGCCAACCTCCTGCCGGGTGGGGGCCTTTCGAGCGACCGCCGCATGAAGGCACTGGAAGCCGCATTCAAGGCGTCGACGGGACGGCGGATCGACAAGGTCGAGCTCGCATATCAACTTATGGACCTACTTGACGCCGATCCGCGGCGCGCGATCTTGGATCGGCGCCGAAAGGGCGACTTCGCACAAATCGCACAGACGGTCTCCACTGCGGTGAACGCTGCACCTCCGCAGGAGCAGTCTTAGGGACTCTATACACAGGCCCTTGTTGCGGCAGTGCGCCAAGTGAAAAACGGCCGAGCTACCTGCAATCGATTACCATCGGTCAGTGAGCGATCGGTCTTGGTGCGCTTTGCTGGCACGCGACGCCACGCGGAGCGGATCGCGGGCTTTGGCGCAAGCTAACGCTCTAGGTCCACCCGCGAACGACGCAAGTTGGTCGACCGCCGCCGCAACCGAACGCCAGATTGTGAAATCTTCATGCCGTTCCACATGATATGTTGAGAGGCAGTGCCCAGAGCTGGCTCTCCGCCGGCGCGGAAACACCTGGCAGCAAGAATCTATCGCAAGCCGCTGATGAACCGGGAATCAGAGAAAGAGCCGCCGTCGGTATTTTCATTTGGAGGGCAAGGCGATGCAAAAGGTGGCGGGGTGACAGCGGTTCAACTTCTTGTTGAAACGGCTACCCGTCGCGTCTATATCATGAGCAACACGGCCGGCCCCCACACCCTCGGGTGTGCGCGGGCCGGTTTTCGTTTAGGGTAGCCGGTATGACCTTGCCCTATGCCAAATCCTTTCTCGACATTCCCGGGCAGGTCGCCTTATTGCAAAGCCGAGGGCTCGATATCGGCGACCACGCGACCGCGGAGCGGTTGCTGGCCCAATATGGCTATTATCGTCTCAGCGGCTACTGGCATCCTTTGCGCAAATCCGCGCTTGGCTTCGATGGCTCAGGTAAGCCCGCGATCGTCTACTCTGACGAATTCGTGCTCGGCGCGACGCTTGACCAAGCAATTGGGCTTGCCGAATTCGATCGTCGCCTGCGCGCCTTGTTTCTTGAGGCGATTGAGCGGATCGAGGTCGCCATACGCGTTTCGGTAGCGCTGTTGCTCGGGCCGCGCGGCCCCTGGGCGCACCGCCAGGCTGGCCATTTTTACCCTAAGTTCGCGACCCAGCCCAACCCTCGGACTGGGGTGATACCATTTCACGCTTGGCTTGCCAGACTTGATGACCATGAGCAGCGCTCAAAGGAACAATTCACCACGCATTACCGAGCGAAGTATGGCGGCCCACTGCCCTTGTGGATTAGCATCGAAGTATGGGACTTTGGCATGCTATCCAAGTTGGTCGGGGGCATGACAGTTGCCGATCAGCAACAACTGGCCAGCTCTCTCAGCGTTGTTCGCCGGCCGCTCCTCCCTAGCTGGTTGCGCGCGATCAACCATATTCGCAACGTGGCTGCGCATCATTCGCGGTTATGGAACCGCTCTCCCGCCGACCAGCCTGTTCCGCCAAGGCCTGGAGAATTTGCCTTGCTCGAGCCTCTCGCCAAGGACTCATTCGCGCACAGCCGGCTCTACGCCGTTGCCGCAATCATGCAGTATATGCTCCGGATCATCGACCCAAATGCCGCTATCGAGTGGTCAGATCATCTCAAAGCGCATTTCGCGACATTTCCTGAGATCCCGGGCGTTGCGGTCGGCAACTCTGGCTTTCCTCTGGGCTGGGAAGCGAGTGCGCTCTGGAACTAGGCGAGCGGAGCCGCTTGCAGCCGGCACGGCCTTCGCCGGCATCTATGCTATCAGAGGCTACGAGCTACGTTAGCTATCGCCTTGAAAATCTGCTCGCGTGAGCTGACCGACAGCTAGCGGCTTATTTTTGGCGCACTCTGGTGGCTAGTCAAGAAAGCACTCGACCGCGCCTCCTGGCAGAAACTGCCGTTGAGGGCGTAGCCACGGAAGGCGTAAGTTGGTCGCGAGCTACCGGCCACGCTCGCTCTGACGTGACCCAGAAGTAGACGTTCACGACCTCATCTCCTTTCATCGAAAGCAGACCTTCGTTCATATCGCTTGTCAGCCGTCCGAATGACGGAAGGAGGTCACGCAGGCGGCTTAGATTGGGACGTGTCTGCAACTCCCAAAGCAATCAACGAACCGCAACATTCGAAGGAAAGGAACGCGCAAGCTGCGGAAGTGCATATCAAATCGGATCTCGGTAGGGGCCTGCCAAGTGGCCCCCATCGACCACCAGTTCCGAGCCGGTGCAGTACGCGCTCTCGTCGGAAGCAAAGTACAGCACGGCACTGGCGACCTCCTCGACCTTGGCCATGCGCTTGATCGGCTGACGATCGATCGCCCATCGAAGGCGTTCCATCGCCGCTGCCGGCATCTTGCGGTCGTGCGTTGTCTCGACGATGCCGGGGTGTACGCTGTTGACGCGAATACCGCGGTCGCCAAGTTCCAGCGCAAGGGCCTTGGTCATGCCGGTGACAGCGAACTTCGTCGCCACGTACGTGCTGAGGCCCGAGACTCCGGCGAGCCCGTCGATCGACGACATGTTCACGATCGATCCGCCGCCCCGTGCTGCCATCGCCGGTACGGCGGCGCGGATGCCCAGCCAGGTTCCGTCGAGGTTGAGTGCGACGATGGCGCGATGACGCGCCACATCCTGGTGCTCGATTGGACCGCCGGTACCGTCGCCGGCATTGTTGACCAGAATGTCGATGCCGCCATGCTGCGCGACCACCCTCTCGATGCACGTCGACCAACTGCCGGGATCGGTCACGTCGAGCGTTAGGTAGTTTGCTCGGCTTCCAAGCGTCAGGGCAAGGGCGGCGCCCCTTTCCTGCTGGATGTCCCCGATGACGACGGCAGCCCCGTGTTCCAGGAGCTTGCGGACGATCCCTTCACCGATGCCCTGCGCGCCACCCGTCACAAGCGCGACCTTGCCCTGAACACGCAGTTGAACGCTCATGGCATCGACACTCCGCCGTTCGGACGAAGAATCTGCCCGGTCATGAAGCGACTAGCATCCGAGGCGAGGTAGAGGGCGGCCAGCGCGATGTCGCGCGTGGTGCCGGTGATCCCCAGCGGCGAAGCCTGGGCGCGCTGCTGGAGGCCGAGTTCACGCTTGCCGGGATCGATCGCGCCGCTCTCATCACGGAAGCTGTGCAGGCCCATCGGCGTGTCGACCCAACCTGGTGCAATCGCGTTGGCGCGGATGCCGAAAGGGCCGAGTTCCTTTGCCACCGTGCGCGTCAGCATGTTCACGGCGGCCTTGGACATCGAATAGAGGGACAGGCCCGGCACCGCCGTCTCGCCGCCGCTGGAGGACAAGTTGACGATGGAGCCGCCCGTCTCCTTCATCGCCCGCCCAGCGGCGACACAGCCCCAGTAGACACCCTTCAGGTTGATCGCGAGCAGGCGATCCACTTCATCCTCTCGCGCCTCGAGCAAGGGGCGATGAACGATGATGCCCGCCACGTTGAGCCAGATGTCGAGGCGACCCGTCTTAGCCAAGGCGAGGTCCGCCAGCGCTTCGATCTCCGCCCGGCGGGAGACGTCGGCCACCTGCGTGATCGCGGGGCGCCCTGCTTTACCGATCAGCCTCACCGTCTCCGCAAGGCCGCCTTCGTTCACGTCGCTGACCAGCGTGCGCGCGCCGGCCTCGGCAAGCAGGCGCGCCGTTTCGCGACCGATGCCCGATGCCGCCCCGGTGATGACGGCCGTGCGTCCGCTCAGGTCGAACTCCCGGACGATAGCTCTTTCCGGCGCCTCTTGGGCGACAGGTTCGATCTGCATGGCACATCCTCTCGATCGGTCTTCAGCTTTTCGAGACAAGGCTGCGGTCATGGGGGCGCATGGTCAATCATCATTCTGCCACCAGGCCGATCCGCCGAGCAAATTCGTATATACGCAGCTCGTTTTCCGTAATGATGTATTTACGCCCAAGGCGTCGTTTTGAATTGCAGTGCCGGATCAACGGCGCCTAGCAATCTTGTAACAAGACAAGATCGGGAGACGACTATGGACCTGAGCCTCCTTTACGAGTTCGATGTTCCGCAACCCTGGGCCGGCGAACATCCCTGGGGCCAGCGCACTGAAGAGCGCCGTGTCTACAAGGAAAACATCGAGCAGATCGTCCTGGCCGACAAGGTGGGCTTCGACACCGTCTGGCTGGTGGAGCACCACTTCCGCGAGAACCGCAGCCACATGCCGTGCAACGAGGCCGTGCTCGGAGCGCTGTCGCAGATCACCGAGCGGATCAAGCTGGGCTTCGGCGTCTCGCTGATGCCACACGAGTTCGTCCACCCCGCGCGCGTTGCCGAGAAGGTCGCGACGGTCGACGTGCTCTCGCGCGGTCGGGCCGTGTGGGGAATGGGCCGCTCGACACCGATGGAGCAGATCGCGTTTGGCGTCGACATCCCCGCCAGCAAGGACAAGATGAGGGCCGCCGCGCGCACGGTCGTCGGCATGTGGGACCAGGAGTACTACGAGGAGGACTCCGAGTATCTCAAGTTCCCGAAGCGGATGGTGACACCCAAGCCCTACCAGTACCCGCACCCGCCCGCATGGATGGCCGCCGCCACTGAGAGCAGCGCGACGATCGCGGGCGAGAATGGCTGCGGACTACTGTGCTTCTCCATCATGCAGCCGCTCGACAAGCTGGCCTCGATCATCAAGACCTATCGCGCTGCGCAGGAATCGGCGGTGCCGCTGACCGGCGTGCACACCAACAAGGTCGGCGTGTACACCTTGGTCCACTGTGCGGAATCGCGCGACAGCTTCGCCACCAATCGCGTCTGGGAATCGATGTGGTGGTGGTACGAAGGCTTGGCCAAGTTCCACCTCAAGTGGGAGATGGCTCATCTCACCGACGAGCAGAAGGCCGATGCCTTCCCGCTGTTGGAAGCGAAGGTCCGCAACGACTTCGACATTGAGCGCTTCGACCAGGAGGACATGGTGATCGCCGGCACGCCCGACGAATGCCTGCAGAAGTTCCTGCGCTGGGAGGCGATCGGCGTGGACCAGCTCCTGTGTTACCTGAACTTCGGATACTTGCCGCATGAAGCGGTGATGAAGTCGATCGAGCTGCTCGGCACGCGTGTGATGCCGGAATTGCAGAAGCGCGGTGCGGCGCGCGCAGCCGCCAGCCTGGGCCAACAGATCAGCGACACCGAGCGTACTCTGCGTTCCGATCGGCAGGCCGCATGAGCGGGACCGCAGTGGAGCGCGATCTCTTTGGCTTCGCAGGCCGGCGCATACTCATCATCGGCGGCGGCCAGGGCATCGGCGAGGCAACCGCCTGGCTGCTCGCCTCTCTGGGCGCCGACCTTGCGCTTCTGGATATCGAGATCGCGCGGGCCGAGCGGGTGAAGCACGATGTCGAACAGCTCGGCGTGCGCGCCTATGCCGTCCAGGCCGACGTGACCGACGAGGCTTCGCTGACGGCTGCCTTTGCGCAAGTGGAGCGCGAGTTCGGGCCGGTCGACGGGTTGGTCACGATCATCGGCATGGCGGCGTGGAGCTCGCTTGCCGAGATGACGATCGAGATTTGGGACGCCGACCATAATCGCAACTTGCGCTATGTGTTCATCGCGGCGCGCGAGTTCGCGCGCAACCTCATCGCGCGTGGGGCACCGGGTTCGCTGGTCACGATCGCCTCGGTGGATGGCCTTCGCTCCGCCCAGAACCACGGCTCTTACGGGGCGGCCAAGGCGGGGCTTGTCAATCTCGTGCGGACCATGGCGCAGGAGTGGGCACCCCATGGCATCCGCGCCAACTGCGTCGCGCCCGGCGGCGTTGTGACCCCGCGCATTCCGCTGGGAGACCCGGAACGGGAAGCCCAAGGCATGGCGAACGTGCCGATGAGGCGGCGGGGCACCACGGACGAGATCGCCAACGCCGTCGTGTTCATGCTGTCCGACATGGCGACCTATGTCACCGGACAGACGCTTGCGGTAGACGGCGGATACATCGCGGCGGGCGGGTTCAGCACCAAGCTGCCGGCGCCGCATGGCCAGACGATTGGGGCCGGAACCTAGCGTGACGCATCCGGATGCGCTGCCCGAACGCCCGGGCCAATCCGCTCCAGCAGAGCTGCAGGGCAAGCGCGACATGCTGGCCGCCGCGATCGCCGGCGGAGCCCTGCCGAGCGTGGCAGGGCAAGCCGATGAGGTCATTGCGCGAGTTCGCACGATCCGGTTCGGGCAACCAAGCTCGGACGCCCCCACGATCGTCCACTTTCACGGCGGCGGCTTCCGGCAAGGCGCACCTGAATTCTGCGCCCGCTATGCCGCGGACCTGGCGCACGCGTCAGGCGCCGCCGTCTATTGCCCAGCCTATCGCCTGGCCCCGGAGGCGCCTTTCCCAGCAGCCTTGAACGACGGTATGCGCGTCGTGAGGCATCTCGCCTCGCAAGGCCCCCTCATCCTCGCCGGCGACTCCGCGGGCGGAGCGATCGCGGCGGCCTTGGCGCAGCTCTGCGCGCAGGACGGTCTCGCGATTGCCGGCCTCGTCCTGCACTCGCCGTGGCTCGATCTGGGTGCCACCAGCGCCTCCTACCAGACAAATGCCGAGGCAGACTCGCTGTTCTCTGAGGCTTCGGCAATCGAGGCGGCGCGGATGTACTTGCAAGGCCATCCTGCAACCGATCCGCTGGCCTCGCCATTGCTTGGCGATCCCGCGCTGTTTCCTCCCACTTACATCAGCGTCGGGCTTGGAGAGGTGCTGCTCGATGACGCCCGGGCCTTCCACCGACGGCTCACCGCCGCATCGCGCTCCGCGACCGTCCACGAGGTTGCCGGGATGGATCACGTTGCAGTGACGCGCGGCCTGGACCTGCCCGGTTCACCCGCGGTCCTGGCCGCTACCTTATCCTTCCTCGCCGGCCTCCGATGATCGCCCGCACCGATCGAGAATGACACTGCGTGCCATCTCGACAAGAGCCGAAGCATCCTCGCGAACCGCTTCGTACGGTCCGGCGATGCCGAGCACGGTGGGCACCTGAAAGACTGCGGCAGGCAGCGGCAGCGCGATCGACCAGATCCGGTCGTCCGCACTTGGCCCTTGCGCGAAGCCCCGCGCGCGCACCGCGGCAACCTCGCTGGGCAGCGCGTGCATGCGCGCCTCGTCCAAGCGCGCGCGTACCATAAGCCGCTTGATGTCGGCATCATCCAGCGTGGACAGGTAAGCCGAACCCACCGCCGAGCCGAAGATCGAGATCCGCAGGCCCCGTTCCGCCGTGGCGCCTTCGGGAATGGCGGAATCGATGATCTGCATGAACAAGTCATTCGGCGAAGATGCCGTGGCGACGAGGTTCGTCCGCCGGCCGACCTCGGCCAGCAAATCTCCGACATCCGCACCGGGACCATACAGCACGCCGATCCAGCGGCTGAACTTGGTCAGCCGCGCTGACGGCAGGTAGGTCTTCCTGCGGGCATCGAACACCAGGTGGCCCGAACCGATCATGGTCTTGAGCATCTGATTGGTGGAGGACGGATTGAGATCGAGCGCTGCGCCGATCTCGACCGCACGCAAGGGGCAGCGCCGCGTTCCGAACAGCTCCAGCACATCCAGCGCCCGCGTTGCCGACCGCGACAAGCTACGCTGCTCTCCCGGTCGCTTCACCACGGTGGGGGATTTGGTGGGCTTGGGTGCATCTGACAACATCTTGATCCAGGACCATGGGCTAGAACGATCAGCCTTAGCATCGTCGCGCAAGCGCCACCACGCTGCCGCACGGCCGGAGGAGTGGACGCTCTTCAGCCCATCCACATTGCACCGATCGCATATGTCCTTACGATCAAAGCTGATGGCTGCCCTTTCGCAGGGAGACCCATTCTCGGACGCTTAGCGGCGCTCGACGGCTTCCCACAAGCTGCCATTTGTTAATCGTACTTGATGGCCGCTTTTCGGCACCCGATTGTGCCGGCTGAACGACGTGGAAGTGGTGGTTAGCGGACTGTCTGCTGTGGGTTCCTCACAGCCGTTTTTGCCGTTAATCTGGCTTCATGGCCTTTGTCGCAGATAGCAGCGCAGGACGCACGGTCGACCACGAGCGAGGATACGAACTGTTTGCCGAAGGGGGCGGCCCTGATGGTATTGAGTATTGGAAGATCACTCGTGCCGACGGACAGGCGATCCACTTCAGCACGGCTTGGGAACCTGCCTTCGTGGAAGAATGTATAAGGCGCAATCCAGCGGCTCATAAACTGGCGATTTACTTGATACGTTGCTTACGCGGACAATTCTCCGGGCTCGGTCGAACTGGAAGCGACTTCCTTATTGTTGAAGCATTACGCACCTTCCAAGGTTTTCATGGCAAACCGGGCGACTCCGACGTCGTAGTCTTCTTCGAACCTGCAGACCTCAGCAAGTCCGTTCCAAATTGGTGGGCACCCATATTGGACAGTTGGCAGACGGCTCATACGGGTGAACTGTGATGCGGCGTTGAGCGTCCACAGTTGGGCGACACCTGCCCTTCCCTGTCTGGTCAGCAGGACCCAGCTCCGGCCGGTCAGACAGCCCTGCCTGCCTTCGAACTTCTGCCATCCATTCATCTGAACGACTGAGCGCTTCTGGGAGGCCGCACACCGTCGTGGGTGGGTGTGACGGAGGGGTGAGCCGATGCTAACTATTCAATTCGACCATCATCATAAGGCCGCTGTTAAACCAAAATACACCGGAAAGGACAGTGGTAAGCCGAGGCGACATCATTCGAGCAGCCTGTGCGCCTTCGTCATCATAGTCGGCGCAGTGGGCTTCGTCCTGCCGACCAACCCACAATGAGAGCAGATTGAACAGGCCGTTCCAACCGCTCCAGACCATGATAAGCCCGAGGAAAATAGCGCCAGAGTTTACATGACTGCCGCCGCTAAGGTAGATAACACAAGCCGTCACGAGGGCGCTCAAGGCCGCTGAAAAAATGCTTCTAGATCGCCGAGCGGTCAACATCCGTTGTGATTAGACGGCAGTTCTTAGCTGCCGGTTAATCGCCTTGAGCCCTGCGCCGAGTGCCCAGTTCTTGGCGCGAGCTGCCCGGCAGCATTGCAGCAGGGGCGACCCACTTGCCGCCACTCAGCGGCGATGACGCGCTTCCCACAAGCTACCGTTCATGCAGCTTTGCCGAGCAGTTTGGAGGCAGCATGCAATCAGCAGTGAACGGGAGAGATCGTGTGTTCTGGATGCCTGCGAGCCGGCACGCGCGGCAACTGCCGCTACAGTAACTTGCCTATTGCCCACATTCCAACAGCAAAGAGCACAAGCGCCAACCAGGCGATTGAAGTCTTCTGCCAACCCTGCAGCTGCCAACCCGCCAACTTCCCGCGCTTCGCTCCACTTGGCGCGGTCGGCCGATAGCCCTAAAACTGTTGCTCGTTCTTCGGCGGACGCTGAAATTTGTGCACACTACCCATGATCCGAATCTTAGCTATCGAGCTAACGGAAGTCGAATGGATAAGGGGGCAGAAGGACCGGCAGGTCACAAGCCAAGGTCCACTCACCGCTGAGCGGGATTGTGGGCGTCAGCCGCCGCGCCACTTTCATGACCGGCGCAGGCATGCTAATTTCCAGTGCCTTAGCCTTGACCCAGCTCCGGACGCTGACATCGCCCTGCCCGCTTCCCAATTGCGGCCGTTCGTTCACCTGAATGACCGATTGCTCTTAGGGAACCGGATACGGTCGTGGATGGGCGTGACGGGATGGGAAGCGGTCGTTCCGCCGGCCCATCCTTCCTTAGCGAGGCGTGGAGCATCGAGCAGCGACTGCTGCTCTGCCGGATTGAACCGTCAGGTCCACGATCCTCTCGAAACCTTCTCGCCTTTCCGAACTGCGCGGTTGGGAGGCGAGCGAGCCTAGGCTCTGTCCGCATCGAGGCTTCGGCTTGTTGCCTAATGTTTCGCCCATCTCAGGATTGCGCGCCAAGCTGGCTGCGTGGACAATCTCCTGCCTGTCAGCTGGCCACAATTTGCTCGCAACGAGTTCGACAAGATCTGCTCGGTCGCTTGCCCCAAATCGCATTGCGAAGCCGCGGATCATCGGAAGCGGAAGGTAAGTTTTCGAGCGAGAAAGACCTGACGCAAGTTCCTGTCCGTATTGGGCGAGCGTGGGAGCATAGTACGGCGTACCCGAGTAGATATCTAAGATACCCGCTCTCGCGATCCAAAGCGTCTTCGTGCTCGCCTGGTCGCTCGTGAGAGTTGAAGCGGATTTGTCGGCCTGAAGACTCGCTTCAGCACTGCTTATGACCGTCGCTCCCAGTGATCGATTGCCGCCAACCTGGATCGCTGCCCCTGCCGCCATCTGGAGTTCTGCAAGCCTCAGTGGACTTCTGGATGTCGACGATGTCAGCCGGGACAGCACCAGCTGGGCTAATGATGCTGCGCAGCGCGCTTCACCTAGAGATGTTGCGTGATCCATCACGGTACTGACTAGTTCCGCGTCAAAGCTCGTGTGGCTTCGGAGCAGTTCCTTTGCCGTGTCGCACAGCCCGATATCAACGAGCGTAGCGGCATAATTTCTAAAGGCCGCGGGACGATCCGCCACCTTTGTGAACGGAAGTAGGGACTTAACTTCTTGTACCCAAGCGAGGCGGGCGGCCATTTCAGCGGCCGGCGTCCCTACGCCTCCTGCGAAAGTAAGAGCTACCGAGACGATGATGGTTTGGATCATTGATCTCTCGAATCTAGAGGACGACCGCGGGACGCCTGTTCGTATGCTGCTTCACCGCGGCTGCTATCAAGGAACGATCTTGGACCGATTAACGACTGACATTGGGCGGCTCCTACCGGGCAGCTTCCACCAAACGTGGTGGCTAGCTGCCATTCCCGCCAGAGGTGTGATGAGGAGGCGGGCTGCACTTTACGCGCCCACCGTCACCACTGATCGATTATGGGCATCGCGTGCTGCTTGCAGCAGCGGGTTAGACGTAGACTCAATCCTCAACGTCACTCGATCGCGCCAAGGTCCGTGCCACCACCCGCGTCGACGCCCAAAGGTGCGCCTTGGATCATTGAGCGTGAGGTCGAGGAACGCAGTCCCTTTCAAGTAGAACGCACCCACAGCTTGCACCTCATCCCAAGCGACATACTCGGGTCGTTTGAAAGGCAGGAAGATGCCTTCACTTGTAATGACCGCGAGTGGGGACTTTCTGGTTTTCCAAGAAACCCATGCTTGCCAACACATAACGGAGGACATGAAAAGAAAGCAAAAACTAAGCCATAGCATGAAAAATCCCCCGCCTATGTTGCCCCGTGAGAAGAACACTACGCTCATGCCAAGGCTGATGACGCCGACTGGAAGAAGAGCAACAAACAACGGGAGAACTATAAAATGGAAAATGGACAGCCATCGAGGCCTTGCAAACCGTTCACCCTCGATTCTTTGCCACTCCTCGAAGGTGCGCCTTCTGCGGCTCTCATGTCTAAGCATTTCAGCATAAGTTCCGTGCTCGTCGGCGTTGGCGACCTTCTGCCATGCACTGCTTAACGTCTCCTTCTAGGCGTGAGCGGAAGGGCCGCTTTGCTCGGCCATTCTGAGCCGGTGACCGGCTCGCCTCAGTCGTGCTCTACATCGGACGGCATTCGCGGTTTCCTAGGCCCATCAAGGCGTGAACGGTATGGAACACCGAGAGTTCGTCGTTCACCCAGTCGCATGTTCGTGATTGGATCCCAGCGATTGCTATGGTCAATCTGCCGAACTTGGATCGATCGCCGACGGGCGAACTCGGCTGGGACCATCGGATAGTCAGACGTGAGGCCGAATGCCTCTTTGTAGCTCTCAGCAGTGTAGCCGTGCTTATAGAGGTGGCGTTCCAGCAGCCTGTAAGGCTTCCCGTCGATTAAGCTGATCAGGTGATCCTCATGGATCGTCCAATGCTGGTCGCTCAACTCTGCTTCTCGTCTAAATCGCACATGCGGCATTGGTAGGCCGTTAAGCAGGAAGACGCCAAGCTACCGTGATGAGACGACCACCGCCCTCCCCCTGGTCCGCAGCAGGCCTGCCCCACTATCGGCGCAAGCGTAAGATGAAGACCGTAGCGAAGATCGGCGCGGCATTCCTTGGCGCAGCCGCACTTGGCGGCAGTGCGGCGTTCGCGCTCACCCTTTGGGAGCAATCCGCATCAAACGAGACCGCAGTGGTGCGATACGCCGAAACGATAGGCGGCTGCGCGGTCACTGATGGCGATACCATACGCTGCGGAGACGAGCGCATTCGCTTGCTGGGCATTGATGCTCCCGAGTTGCCGGGTCATTGCCGATCCGGACGGAATTGTGCACCTGGCGATCCCTACGCGTCCACCAGCAGCCTAGGGGCGGCGATGATTGGCGAGCTTACCATCAAGCGGGTGGGGCAGGATGATTACGGACGGACACTCGCGATGGTGGCAGGTGACAAGGGCGATCTCTCCTGCTGGCAGCTCAGGCACGAACAGGTGATCTACAAGGCCGAGTGGGATGATGGGCTGAACGTCGCACGAACTTGTCCTCGGGATGTTTTTTGAACTGAGGCGATTAATCGCGCTGAGCGCATCCGATGGGCGCGAACCGCCTGGCCGGTTTGCTGCGGCCCGAACCCAATCCTAGACGCTCACAATGATTTGCCCGCTTCCCAAGTCGGCCGCTCGTTCACCTGGATGACCGACCGCTTCTAGAAAGCCGCAAACGGTTGTGGATGGGCGTGACCTAAATGTGAAGGCGGACGCTATGTGTCTTGCACCGGAGATACTCGTAACTTCATCATGGCGCATGTCTCGTTGGCTTAACCTGCTCGGATTCTTTGCCGTCGTCAGCATTCTCACTGCGCTTGTGATGAGTGCATTTGTCCACGATGTTTTGAACGTGCCCCGTACGGGTAGGTACGGTACGAAGGATTGCTTCGGCCACATTCCGGAGGAGCTGAAGGTCCTGCGAGAATATAGTGATCCTGCGAGTCTGATATCTGCAAAGCAGTCGCCTTCTACATCAAGCTTTGCGCCACTTGCGCTGGGCAAGAAGGGCTCCATCATCTTTCCGATGGAAGGGGGTGGACGCGCTGATGCTTTGACAAAGTCAGGAAAAGCGAAGGTTGCTGTTGGGAGCCCACGTTACAGCGGCTTCGCGTCGCTTGCAGTTTATAGCGATGGCCATTACCGGATTGCAGCAGCGACAGGCGTACGTACAGTTGAAGTGGCAAGCTACTCGGCGCCGAATACTCTGATCACACCGGATCACCCAGCAGGCCATATTCCGTGCGAACTGACCTTTGTCATAGATTACCGTTTGACTCGAGGGAGCTACATTATCAATGTGATTTCAAATAGTCCGAAGGCGGAGATGATCATTATACCTCGAACGACGAAATGGCAGTCGTCATGGGATTTCGTCAAGCCGCATTGAAAACGTCCCGGCTCCCGAGAACTTTCTCATTGCCTCTGTTCCGCGATCATATGGGTTCCGACATGCCTCCTTTTGGGCGCTAGCTGCTTGGCAGCTTTGCAGCGGCGGAGACCCACTCGCGGTCATTCACGACAGCAACTGCGCTCCCCAACTTCAGACATTCGTTCAGGTAAGCGCGCGGCAGCTCTCGGGCGACCATACCGGCTACGGGACGCCTAGAATGGAAGCACGATCCTCAATCGAGATGATCCGTTCCGATCATCGCCTGGATGATGTTCATCTAGTAGATTGCTCGACAATTCCGTTGTGGCCGCAACCTTCAAGGTCATGAACCAGTAGAATTCTCGGACGGGTCGTCCCAATGCCGCCCCTCAATCAGACTCAACAGCGAACGCACCTCTTGCCCGAAGCCAGGATCACGTGTGCATAGCTCCTCGATTAAGCGTACAGCATGGATCACTGACGAGTGGTCACGACCGCCGAATTTGCGGCCAATTTCCGGGTAGGAGCGCGGAGTGAGGACCTTGGACAGGTACATCGCCACTTGGCGAGGACGCACTACGGCACGGGCGCGGCGATTGGAGCTCATCTCGGTCTTATCGATATGGTAAAATTGGCAAACGGTGCGCTGGATCTCGTCGATAGTGATGCGGCCACGATTGGCCGAGAGTATTTCGGTGAGCTGCTCTTCAGCAAGCTTGAGCGAGACGGCCTGGCCGGTCAGCTGGGCGTAGGCGATTAGCTTGTTAAAGCCGCCGACCAGCTCGCGTACGTTTCGGTTGATGGTGCGGGCGAGAAACTCGATCACTTCGGCGGGCACGCTGACCGAGGCGAAGCGCGTCAACCGGCTCTCTAGGATCGAGCGGCGCAGCTCAATGTCGGCGCTCTGGATGTCGGCGACCAAGCCCATCGACAGGCGCGAGAGGAGGCGCGGCTCGACTCCGTCAAGCGCTTGCGGCGCACGGTCCGCGGCGAAGACTAGGCGCTTGCCCTCCTGAAGCAGCCAATCGATCGTGTAGAGCAGCTCCTCCTGCGCCGAAGCCTTTCCGATGATGAACTGGATGTCGTCCAATAACAGCAGGTCGAAGTCGCGCATCCGCGACTTGAACTCAATCATCTGGTTCTGACGAAGTGCCTGGACGAACTCGACCATGAAGCGCTCGGCCGAGCAATACAGAGTGCGCGCATGCGGGTGCGCCGACAGGTAGGCATGGCCAATCGCATGGAGCAGGTGCGTCTTTCCTTGGCCTGTTGCACCTTTCAGATAGAGCGGCGAGAACTGCGGCGTAGCCACTGCGGCCATAAGTTGCGCAGCGTTGGCGGCCAACACATTGCTGGCTCCGGTGACGAAATTCGCGAAAGTCTGTGACGTGTCAACCTCGGCTATACCTGCTCCAAATGCGCCACTCCCCGTCGCCCCAATACGCAGATCGCCTGCTGCGGCAGAGTCGTTCGCTGGCCGGCGCGGATTACCTGCATTTCCCAGGCGCAGCTCCGGCAGCTGCTTGCGCCCCGGATTTACCAAGATGCGCACGCGCCGCACGTCGGGCCGCGCAATCTTCCACGCAAGCGAGAGCCGATCCGCAAATCGGTCCTGCACCCAGTTCGCGCTGAACTCGGTCGGCAAATAGAGATCTAGCGTGCCGCTCTCCGGGTGGTAGTTGCCTAGCTGGATTGGCTTTATCCACTGCCCGTGGATCTCTGGGCCGAGATCCTTGCGCAGTCCCTTGCTGATGTCAGCCCATTCCAAGTCGAGGTAGAGCGCCTCTTCACGGCGTAGTTCGTCCACAAATTGGTGATCAACCGAACCTACTGCGCGTGACAAATACGACGATCTGCGTCGCGGACTGGGGAAATCTGAGTTATGCTCGTTCGTTGGCGGCAGGCTCGTCGAGCTTATTAGCCGAGGGCTTGCCATGCTACGTCCTGGCCCCCGACGCGAATGCCCTTCAAGAAGAGTACACTGGGAAAAGGTTGCATCCGCGAAGTTAGGGCCATTTGGTTGTGCTCCCGTAAACTGACACATCTCGAAGCAGGTGCCGGTAAAATCGAAAGAGCTGAGATCGCAGTTAGCGAAGTCGACATTACGCAAGAGCGTACCACGGAAGTCATTCTTGGGATCAAGACCTGCTACTGCGACCAATTCAACAAAATTGTCGGTATTAGCAGCAAGGACGCGATCAATCATTGCCGATGCGCTGTCGTCTAGATACCTCATCCCTCGTACCTTGCAATAACGCTCTCTTGTTCACTCAATATAATCCAACCATTGCGATGTTGAACAGCGGGTATATGCTTCGAAAAGATTTGCTCGATTATCTGTGCTTTATTACCATGAACCGTGACCGAGGCGTCGGCCACACAGGTTGTACGATCATATAAATTCACTTCAAGGCGGGAGGCTAAGCTTGTACCGTCGACAAACCCAGCAACAGTTACCAAGGGTTCATCTTGCGTGGCGTAATCACCCTCGAGAATCGCGTCGGCGCCGTCTTGCCTTTCAATGACCCAGTTCAGTCGTTGCTTCATGCTGCAGCCAACCAGTTCCGCGTTGCGAAGAGCGATTGGCTCGGGATGGCCTAGCCGCTGCTCAGCTCGAGCGCCGCACTCGCAGGCAATATCAAGCGAGACCTTCGCCTTGCGAAAGCCAAATCGAATACCGCTATGATGGTAGAACGGCTCGAAGTGGCAATTGAAAATGAACGGCATCTCCGCTCCGGCCGATGTTGACTGCCCACAATCAGAAAGCTCATGATAAGCCATATGCGGATCAATCGAGCTATACTTGCGCCGGCGCGCTTCGAACCGAACAGATGTGCTTGCCCAGCAGTCATTTAGCATGACTTGGAAGCGCTCTGGCGTATCCCTTCCCCTGTAGCCGGCCCGTGTTAGCTGAGCGCGAACAGCGTTCGGAACGTCATCATCGACCCACGCCGCACTCTGGATGTCGAAGCGGCAAACCTGAGCTAACGCTGCCTCAATATCAGCTGAAAAACTACCCGACTTGGCCGCCGATCGAAGAGTGGAGTAGTTTATCTGTGCCTTCTCCGCGAGCCTTTTCAGATCGCATCTAACGATTTCTCGGGCACGATAGAGCACTTCGCACATACTGCGAATCTTATCTTCAGATCGGTAAACTTTGCGTCCTTCGCGCATAGAACTCCTCGCACACGGATCCTAGAGTCAGGATCACGATCGTCAAGCCAGCCGTTTAGCACCATTTCGCGTTATCTCGTCTTCGTGTGACGCTCTCCCGTCCTTCGCTGCACCTTGACCGGTGCAGTTAACAGCAAACCGCTGCATGACAGTTCGGGGCGGCCTTACAGAGTGACACAGCGATGGATTAGGACCACCCTTCAAGCTGGAGCGGCAAATCACGGCGCGGTAGATCTCGTTCGCCCAAAGCGGGCAAGAAAGCGAAGGAGTACAAAGATGTTGTGGATCGAATTTCTACTAAGCGCCCTTCTAGCCATGATCTCTCTAGGCCGTGCACTCGGCGGATGCTGAGCGGATTAGAAGAAGAGTGATTGTATGTACGCCGGCAGCGTCACACCTGAAGCCTGGCGCTGCCGCTAACAGCACCGACAGAGCTGAGAGAAGTTTCCCGGCCCGCCCCCCCCGGGCTCGCACATTCGTTCTGACTGCGCTACACACTTGCCAAGATAAAAGGCTCGGGCCGCAATGACCCTGACCGTAAGTTCAACGATCGCCCGGAGCTACAGCGAACTCTAATTAGTGTGGGCCGTAACCGCACGAACTGAGTAATCGGCGCACTCGTCGGGCCGGAAGAGATCGACGAGTGTGCCGATAAGACCTCGAAGGCCGAAGACGGTCCGCTCACTGGCTTTCCTGAGCATGGCCTTGGGGCGGGCGAACGCTCTTTCGATCAGATTGAAGTTCGGGCTATGAGGCGGAAAGAAGCGCAGGAATGCGCCCGCGTCCTACATGCCTCTTGCCCGATGGAGGGGCCGATATATAATCTGCCACTTCCTGAGTGACCCGTCGACTACCATAGTCTGGACCAAGTTGGGCTGATAACGCTTTTACACGGTTTAGGCGACCTGTTCCTCCTTAGCCGCGTAGAGCGCCGACGGAATCCGGGGCATACCCGGGCGTTGCACATAGGAAGCGTATCGCTGCTGGACGCGCGTGATGAAGGGCGGCAACAGCCGGCCGACCCGGACTGCCTCTTCCTTCTTCATCACCTTGAGGGTCTTAATCTTCATGTCCTTGAACTTGATCGAGTAGGTATCCCCATCCATCATCGCGAAGATGATCGCTTCACCATCCTTCTCGCTGGTGAACGTCCCGAATTTATGATCGATCTTTGATTCAACATCGTCCACACGCTTGGCCTGAAGCAGGTAGAGTTGCATGTCGTTGCTTCCGCGAAGACAATCGCACTCTGCGCGAACATTGACGTAAAACGACATCTTGCCTTCTTGCACGGGAAAGGCAAACACATCGCCGGGTGCGTAAAGTCCCTCTTGCAGTCGTTCGTCACGAAGAAAGCGCTCACCTTCGAGCACCTTGTGCATCGATGCACGGTACGAGTCCTCGTCCTTCTTACGCTGTTCCTCCACCACTTCGAGAAAGGGCGCGAGGTCAAGGTCGAGCAACTCAGAGCGCGATTCCACCAATCGGTTGAGCAAACGGTTCATCTCGACGTTAGGGGGCACGCCATCCTCGCCGAAGGTCTGCCACAACAGTACCGGCCAGTAGGGCGTGCGATTCTGTAAGTCGATGAACAAGTCATTTGCGGCCCGAAGGTAATTCTTCTCCCATGTTTTCAAAGTAAGAACCGACGGCGTGTTTCGCGCCCAATCCTCCAAAACCTCGTAGAGCTTGTCGGTAACGTCGACCTTTCGGCGCACGAGGATATGCGACTCCTGCACACTTTTATGGAGCGTCGGATCGGTCGATAGCTCATGTATAACGTCGCCCGGGTCTTCATTGGTGAAGATGAACACGGGCGCGTGGCGGTTCTTGCTTAGCCGCTTCAGGAAAGCGATGTTGTCTGCCACCATCGCTTCGTGCAGTCCGCCCGGAAGTCTGATGCCGGCTTCCAGCGGTTCGCCGCCATCGTTGGCCAGGTTCCAATCCATGATGAAGAACGAGACGTGGGAGAAATGCTCCAGGTCATAGTCTGTCGCGGGGCGCTCGGTCAGCCCAATCGCGTGACCACCCCCAGCCTTAATGCTCGCGAGTATCTGATCGATCGCGTCCTCCTTTCCGATACCGTTGTCGATGACCACGGCGATGCCCTTGAAGAGGTGTGGAACGATTGCGGTCATGCATCACCCTTGACGAAGGAAACAATTAGGTTCGCGCCCTTGAGAATGCGTTGCTCTTTGGTCGCGACCTCGATCGTGTATTCGTGTCGCTCAAGAAGCTGGCGCGCAATGTAGAGGCCAAGACCGCGGCCATCCTCACCCTTCCCCGAGAAGAACGGCTCGAACACGTAGGGCACGTCCTCCTCGCGGAAGCCAGGACCGCTGTCAGCGAACGTCAGCACACCTTCATTGCCGTCCAGCATGATCTCGATCTCGCGAGGTTGAGGTGCGGCCTGTAGCCAGTAGATCGCATTATCAAAGAGGTTGAGGAGGAGCTGGAGCAGCACCGCATCAGTGGTCTTGGCGACGAGCGGCGACCCCACGGTTTCCAGTCGAACCTCGATCTTGTGACGCTGCAAGAGCGTCGCAAATATTTTTGTGACCTTCTCGATAAGGTCGAGGACGCGGATGTCCTTACGGCGCTGCTTCGTCGACCGAAACAGAAGCTGCATGTCCGCAAGCTGCGACTGGATGAAGCTCAGCAGGCCGCGCATCGCCAATAGCTCCGCACTCAGGGCTTCGCGATCGAGTGGGGCATCGCCGTCACAAAGGACGATGAGCTTGTCGATCGCCGCCATGACCCGCTGCATCGCCAGCATCAGGTCGTGCGAGGCCGCCTCGACGGACAAGCCGACGCCAGCGAGATGCTCGGTATTCTCGGCCCGCTGGACGAGGTACCGGCGCTCCGCCTTGTATTGCCGATTTGCCTCGGTGATCTTCTCGCGGACCGGGGACGGAACATCTTCTGCGGAGGCGGCGGACACCGCCTCATCGATTAGTGACTGAACCTTGCCCGATTTGAAAACATCGACATCACCGGACTTCTTCGTGCGCTGGCGATAGAGGTTGTAGGGGCTTTTCCGCACCCAGGCGAGGAAGGTCTGAAGGAGCGACCGAAAGTCGTCGACAGCCTGCCCGGTGTCGACCAGGCCCTCACGGCTCGTCTTGTCGCGAAGGCGTCCGTTTTCAGCCTGCGAGATGTTGACGAAGCCGACTACCTGATCGTTGCTCAGGAACTCACTCGCCCGCACAGTGCCACGACGTACGTCGATCAGCAGCCAATCATCGTCCGGATCGCCGTAGGGGTAGACCCTGATGCCGTCGCGATAAAGATAGATGCGGTGGTTCTTGATAAGATCCTTATCCGCTTTGTCGAGCTGTAGCTTGCCCTTGGCATCGGTGCTGAAATCGAAGACGTAGAATGAAAACCCGAAGGAGCCGCACATGGTGCGGAGAAGCTCAGCCTGACCGGGATTGAGGCCGCGGCGCTTTAAATACTCGCGGAAGACGGCGAGACCCGTCAGTTCGGCGTCGACCAGTGCAAGCTCGTGGTGCTGGCCATCCAGATTGAACTCGAAGGCTTCCTTGGTCTCGTCAAACCGACCCTCAATCCGAAATACGGTGTTCTCTTGGAGAAGGACGCTCAGGCGCTCCCGCAGGTCGGACCCGAGCGGTTCATAGACCTTGTTACGGTAGATATAGACAGCAAAGTCGTCCTTACGCGGCAGGTCCAGCTCGACCGCCGCGTTGGACGTCGCATTATCACGCTCAGTCGCTACCTTGGGGTCGCTGGCATCGCCTGCGTCGACGTCGTGGCCTTTGATCGCTTCGGGCGCCTCGTCTTCGGCGGGCGGCCCAATGAAGATCGACTGGAGCCGGCTCAGGTCCTCGAAGACCTTCTCGACCTTGCCCCGCGTCCAGGCGCCCACCGGCGGAGAAATCTCGATCCGTGTCCCGTGCGGTCTTCGGATCGCACGGTGCCCCCCCAAATCCACCTCGCCTTCGACGATCACCGTCGCTGGCGTGCGCGCCTCTAATTGCAGCTCGATCTCGTCGAGGAACATCGCTTGGTCGCCTTGCAGGAAGTTTTCGTCGAACTGTGCCAGCTTCAGCTCCACGACATTCTCGGTCGGCGAGTCCGCCGGCCGCGTAACCATCGTGATGTCGCGACCGAGCTTCAGCAGAGCGAAGCGACCGATCCCCTTTTCGCCTTGGATGATCCGACCCAAGGCGGTCTTCTGCTTGTCGCCCTTCTTTCCCAATAGCTTCATAGGGGTTGCTGGGTTGACCCAATGGTTCTCGATCACGTGCGCCGACATACCAAGACCATCGTCCTCGACGATGATCTTGGCCTGGGGACCGGCATTGAAGTCGCGGTCGAAGCCCTCGAACGTCACTTTGACCCAGGAAGCGTCGGCGTCGTAGGAGTTTTTGATTAACTCGGAGAGCGCCACTTGCTCATTGCGGATGAGTTGATCGCCCAGCATCGTCAGCAGCCGGGCATAGGGTTTGAACTTGAGTGGCTTTGCACTCATGGACGATGCGCCATCACGATGTATTCCTCGGCATAGACTTGGGGTCCGATCGGCATCGAGGATAGCCGACCATTGGCGGTACGATAAGGCGTGTTCGGCTTGTTCGTGAGCTGCCGCTTCACCACCCGCAGGTCGACGAAGCCGGCATCGAGCAGGCTTTCGACAAGGTGGTTGGCATTATCGATACGGACTCCGCTCATTATCGTGTTGCCGATCACGAACACTGCCATGCCGCCCGGTCGCAGGAAGTCACGGCAGCGGTACGCGACCTTTTGCATGTCGAGAAAGTACGTCGCAACCGCCTCGGCAGCCGGCCGGTTCGATCCGAACAGGCTGAAGACGATCTGCATCCCGACCGCGTTCAGCCCCTCCAACGCGCGCGCTAGGTTCGCGCGCCGACTGCTGGTGCCGATGACTCCATCGCGCAACGCCCGATGATCGTCGGCGAAGCCAAGCCACAAAGTGGATAGCTGGTGGAGGTCGGTATATTCGTAGGAGGTGGCGTAAGGCGGGCTGGTGACGATGAGATCGACCGGATCAGCCGGAGGATCGACGTGCAACAGATTCCCTTGGATGATCGTCGCGTCCCTGCGCGGCACTCCTGACATGTCCGACCAAGCCGCCGCCATGAGACGGCACTGACGCTGGAACGCGTCGATCACGGGCATAGCCCGTTTGTTCGGATCGTTAGATGGCTTGACCGACCGCAACCGCCACTGCGACGCCGACTTTAAGATCGCCGAGAAGGCGCAGGCGAACGCCAGTGCGTCATCGCCATCGGCCCCTACTTCGGCCGCGATCGCGTTCTGCAATCGCACAAGCCCATCAAACTGATGCGGAGCGTACCAGTGCATCAATCGGGCGGTCGCCTGCGCTGACAACGACGAAGCAGCGGATTCGAGGCTGGCCCTCGTCGTGATGCGCGCTGCCTGTTCCTCGAACAGCAGCGGATCGCACCACATCGATTTGACGCGAGTCAGCAGCGTCGCGACTGGGTTGATGTCGCAACCCCAAAACTCAAGATTTCGCGCGCCGGCTTCGTAGGCCACCGTGCCGCTGCCGCAGAAGATGTCGGCGACGCGATGAACCGTCAGGCCGCGTTCGCGCGCGACCTCCAAGGCCTTGCGGACGATGAAGGCAGGGAAGCGAGCTGGATAGGCGTGGATGCGGTGAATTCGCGCTTCGCGTTCATCGGCGCCTGTCCAGCCAGAAGAATATGGAGCGGAACCCAGACGATTATATTGCCAAGCTGTTGCGCTTGGCGTCGATGGATCAGCAATTACCAACATCGCAGAGCCGCTACCCCCATAGCATCCATGGAACTCAGGATGTCCCTCTTTTGCCTAAGAAGCAGTTACCTTGCGCTGGGGGAAGCTTTTTTGTGGCTGCTTCCAATGTTCGACGTGCGGAAAGCCGCCACATTGCGCGACAGCGCATGGGAGAGCTGAAGAGCAAACTTTCCTTCGACGCGAATGACCCCTAGGACCAGATCTATGAAGGTCCGATCGATCCATCCGTTTCCGGCACGAATGGCGCCAGATCTCGCGCTCGTGCCGCTGGAAAACCTGCCGGTAGGCAGCACCGTACTTGATCCTATGATGGGGTCCGGCACGGTCGTCCGGCACGCGTTGGACGCGGGGCACGATGCGGTTGGATGCGACCTCGACCCACTGGCTGTCCTGATGAGCAGAGCTTGGACGACCGCGGTCAGCGACGACGACATCGGCTCGGTCCTCGCCCAGGTTCTCGCGCTGGTCGCGCGCGATGATGAGCCGGTGCTGGAATGGCAGAGCGATGCCGAAACAGCCTGTTTCGTCGACTTCTGGTTTTACAAAGCGCAACGCGCCGATCTGGCGCGGATCGCGCACGCGCTTGATACGCTCGGCCGGATCGCTCAGCCCGATGGCCATGCCGCCGCGCTCGACGTTCTGCGCGTCGCGTTCAGCCGCATTATCATCACCAAGGAACAAGGCGCGTCGCTCGCCCGTGATACGTCGCACAGCCGACCACATCGCGTCGCTACCGTGTCGGAATACAAGGTAATCCCCAACTTCGAACGGTCGGTCGCGCAGCTCCGCAAGCGCCTTCTCGCCGCACCGCCCACTGGACGCGCGCGCGTCGGTCAGGGCGATGCCCGCGCACTCTCTATACCTGATGCCAGCGTAGATGCCGTCATCACTTCGCCCCCCTATCTGAATGCTATCGACTATATGCGCGGACATCGCATGTCGCTGGTCTGGCTAGGTCACTCGGTGCCTGCGCTGCGGAGCATCCGGTCCAGCTCGATCGGGGCCGAACGCTCCGCCGACGCACACGATCACGCTGTGGACGTCGCGCGCGTGGCATGCGCGATGAGGGGTGACGAACCGCTCGCGAGGAGGTTGGAGGGTGTGATCGAGCGATATGCGCTCGATCTGATCGGGATGACCTCCGAAGTTCATCGCGTTCTGAGGCCCGGGTGCAAGGCGACGTTCGTTGTCGGGAATAGCTGCATAAAGGGCGCGTTCATCAACAACGCCACCGGCGTGGCCACGGCCGCGGAGCGCGCCGGCATGGCAGTGGTCGAGCGACGTGAGCGCAGCCTTCCCGAGGCCAGCCGTTATCTACCGATCGCAGGCGAGAGCCTGTCTAAGCGGATGCGAACTGAAACTGTTTTGGTGTGCCACAAGCCTGAGTAGACCCAAGGCCCCCCGGGCACATGAACGAACGAGCACAAGACTCTTCGGCTTCTCCTAAGCGCACAGACCTTTAACCACCACCGGCAGGAGTTGAGGCGCCCGGCCCGTCGCGTGAACAAACGGACGTTTACTGAACGTCCCGCTCCAAACCGGCCATTCCGCTATCCACCATCGGCAGGCGCTGGAGTGCCCTGCCCGTCGCCTGAACGAACGGACGTTTACCGCTACTGGCTGTCCTTGGCGGACGCTTACCGGCATGGCGAGGTGACATCATATCGGGTTCAGACCACATCGTGCATAACGGGCAGTGACTAGCGAGCAACCGTAAGCGTCCGGGAGCACGTGTCGCTGGGTTGCCCGTACTGCCGAAAATGAGCGTTGTTGAAGCGGACCTGTACTCAACCAGGCTCGCGCGATTGCTGCCTGCTGTCATTTGAGCGCCTGCGTATCCATTTCCCGACGGCAGTGCTGGCGCGCTGTTCCTTTCTTTCGAAGATCTAGGTCACGGCCAGCGTTCGCAAGCAAGATCAGCCACAATCAAGTTTCAAAGCCGGCTTAGACACGGGACAAGCCGTGTAAGTGTAATCGCTTTATCAAGCGATCAGTTCAGTGATCGTGCGGTTGGTCTCCATAGACAACTGACCCCACTTCTCCACTTGCACGCCCATAGCCTGCTGCACGGTAAGGCCAAGGCGCGCGATGGAGTCGCCCTTACCGTCAAGGTGGTATCCGGTGCGCACGCCTCCGCCGGAGTTGCCCGCAATCATGGTAGGGATGCCTTCGACCGCGTGGGCCTTGGCGATCGAGCAATCCGAGTGCGCCATTACCAGACAGTTGTCGAGCAAGGTGCCGTCGCCCTCGGGAATGCTCGCCAGGGAGTCGAGGAACTCCTTCCACGCGACCATGCTCTGGGTCGCGAAGTAAGAGTGCTCCTTTTGGTAGCCGAGCACCGCGTCAGCCGGCTCCTCGTGCGTCAGGGTATGGTGAGTAGTGGTCTCGCCCTCGCGCCGCAGGTTGGAGGCCGTGTCGGAGAACAGGACGTTGAATACCCGCGTCTGATTCACCTGCAGCGCCTTGGCGAGCAGGTCGGCCATAATGCGGTGCGTCTCCATCACCTGGCCCATCTCGGAACCCTGCCCTTCCTCGTCGGGAGCGGCGGGGCGGGTGAAGTCCTTCACCGGCGCAGGCGGTTGCAGCTGCAGGTCTAGCTGCTGCTCGATCTGGCGGATCGAGGTGAAGTATTCGTCCAGCCGGGCGCGATCGCTGGCGCTGACGGTGCGCATCAGGCGCTGGCGGTCGTCGGTGACCGCGGAGAGGACGCTGCGCCGCGCCATGATCCGCGTGTCGGGCTCGAACGCCAAAGCGCTGGGGTCCTGAAATCCGGCGCCAAAGATACGGCGATACAGCGCGCTTGGCGAGGTCTCGCTGGGGTTGGGCGAGCCGGCCGCGTGGTACGAGTACGACTTCTTGAGCCCGCAGGTGGAGACGTCGAGCGAGCGGAAGCGCGTCTCGCCGCCGATCTTCTGCGCGATCAGCACGTCGAGCGTCGGGGCTTTCACGTCCTCGTTGGGGACGGGGATGCCGGTGCGCAGGCCCAGGCACCCGGTGATGTGCGGTTTGTTGGCGACGCCGTCGAGCTTGACGTCAAAGCCGCTGAACAGCGCCAGCTTGTCGCGGTAGGGCTCCAGCGGGGCGAGGTCCGCGGGCAGGGCGTAGCCGTGGCCCACCGTGGTCGGGATCCACTTCTCCGGTATGAACCCGCAGCCCCATACCCAGGTTCCGAAGCGGACCGGGATGCGCTGTCCGGTTGCGGCCAGCGCCACGCCGTTGGTGTCGAGGAAGCAGTCGAGCAGCGGCAGCGCCACGCCTACGGCGGCGGAGCCGATAGCGCCGCGCAGCATCGTGCGGCGGGAAAGAGAGGTCACAGCCTGTCTCCAGCGATGGTGCGGGCGTCTGCGCGCACGAGGGTGCCGGGCATGACCGGCCGGGTGGTGGCGAAGAATTCGGCGCTGGTGACGATCCGCCGCATCAGGTCGGGGATGCGATAGTCGTCCGCCGCGAACCGGCCGATCAGCCAGTCGAGATAGTAGCGCTCGTTCCAGGTGATGTCGCGGCCGACCGCCGCCTTGTACATCCGTTCGGCCACGCAGCGCGGCGTCTCCGGGTGATCGTGCAGCGCATTGGCGAGGCCATCGGTTGTGTCGAAGTCCGTGCCGTCGAGAGAGCCGCTGGTGTCGATCAGCGCGCCGTTCTCGCGCTGGCGGAAGGTGCCTAGCCCGTCGTAGTTCTCCAGCGTCAGGCCGAGCGGGTCCATGACCTTGTGGCAGCCCGCGCACGAGGCGTCGGTGGCGTGCTGAAAAATTCGGTCGCGCGCGGTGACGTTTGGCCTGTGGGCGCTGGCCTCGATCGCGGTGAAGTTCACCGTGGCGGGCGGGTCGGGCACGTCCTGGCACAGGAAGATCTGCCGCACCGCATAGCCGCGCAGCGTCGGAGAAGTGCGTCCCGGGTGCGAGTGGAGCGAGAGGAACGCCACTTGCGACTGGATGCCGGCGCGATGCGCGCTGGGCGCGAAGGTCGCGGGCACCCACTCGCCCCGCTGCGGCACCGGCGTGCGATAGACCACGCCCAGGCTGCGGGTGAGGAAGGTGTCGCGGGTGGTGAAAAGGTCGCGATAGTCGCCGCGCTTGGTGACGAGGTGCTCCACCACGGTGCGCAGCGTCTGCTCCTGCGCGTCCTCGGCCAGGTCGGAGTTGAACGCGGGGTAGATCGCCGGGTCCTTTGACAAGTCGCCGAAACGGTCGAACTGCATCATGTCGGCGAAGAAGCTGCGCACCGCCTGCTCGTAGCGGGGCGTGGCCATCAGCCGCTCGGCCTGGCGCTCCACGCCGCCGGGCCGGTCCAGTTCGCCCTGCTCGGCGGCGCGCAGCAGCGCGTCGTCGGGCGTGGAACCGGTGAGGAAGAAGGCAATCCGCGAGGCGCGCGAATAGGCGTCGAGCTCGCCCGGGCGGCCATCGAGGCCCGGCTTCGCGTGCTCGATCCGGAACAGGAAGTCGGGCGCGATGAGCATGGTGTAGAGGCTGAGCTCCAGCCCGCGGTGGAAGTTGCCCAGCTGCCCGGTGGCGCGGCGCGCGAGTCCGACGTACTTGTTGGTCTCGGCCGGGGTCAGCGCGCGGCGGAACAGGAGCCGGCCGTTCTGGTTCAGGAACTGCGTCGCGCAAGGCTGGTCGAATCGGCGCACATCGCTGGGGCCACAAGTCAGGTAGCGGTTGCGGCGCGACGGGCTCATCACCGCGGCGGCGATCCCCTGGGCGGAGGCGTCGTACTGCTCGATCGCGAAGGGCGATATGCCGGCGCTGCCGGTGCCGATCGCGATCATCCCACCGACGCGGACCGCCTTTTCGAAGCGGCCGGTGACCGGGACCTGCGGGCCGAAGATGTCGGCGATGATGGCGCGGTACTGGGCCTCGGTCAGGCGACGCATCATCGGCGGGCCGCCGACCGGCTCCGGCTCGCTCGGCTCCATGAACTGCGCGCCGGCGAGCGCCAGCAGCAGCACGAGCGCGCCGCCAGCCAGCACCGGGAAGCGGGCGCGGCGCAACCGGCTCCAGCGGCGCAGGGCGGCGGGCAAAGTGGGGTCAGGGCTAGTCATTGCGCACCAGTTTGTCGTTCTTACTGTGGGTCAGCACGTCGACCACGAAGGCCGGCCTCGCCTCGATGCGGTATTGCGTGGAGATCGAGGTGAACGCGCCCGACTTCGCGTCGCGGTGCCCGTCGGCCATGCGGTGCAGCGATTGCCACATGCCGGGGCAGGTGTGGCCCAGCACCCGCGCGGCGCCGTTGGCCGAGGCGACGGCGCGCTGCAGCGTCGGCTTGCCGGCAGCATCCTTTGCGTCGCGGAAGCCGAACTGATAGTTGTAGATCGCCTCGACCGGGGAGTAGCCGGCGAGAAAGCCCTTGAGCACGCCGTGCGGCGAAAGCGTCGCCTGCATGCGCGCATCGCGCAGCGGCCGCTCCAGGTACATGCCGTTGACGACGTGGTGGAAGCGCACGTCGACCGGGTCAGTGGTCAGAAGCCCGTCGCGGATACGCCCGGTGGTCTCGGCCCGGAAGCGCTTATCGGCATCCATTGCGTAGGTCGCGTATTCGAGCGCGTTGCGCGTCGGGCTGACCTGGAGCGGGTCAGCGTTGGCGTAGAGCCCGACTTTGATTGAATCGTCGTTCCGGAGGTCGTCGACGCCATCGAGCTTGATTAGGATGCCCCACGAGCCGGAGTACATTTCGATCTTGAAACCGTTCGACTGGCCGCGGCTCTGGTACGAGCGATTGCAGCCCACCGCGCGCCAGAACTGGTTGTCGACGCCCTTGGTCCCATCGATCCCGACGAAGTCCAGTTTCCCGCTGCGAGCGTCGGCGGGCGAGCGCGAGATCTTGCCGTCGAGGTCGATGCCCTCGGCCCGGGCGCGCGGGTCAAGCAGCAGGCGGGCATGCGTATCCACCGGCGCGAGGGCCGGGTTGGTGCAGTAGTCGCGCCCATCCGCCGTTGCCGAGAGGGCCTTGCCCCCGGCTTCCTTGCGCTTGGTATAGGCCTCGTCGTCCTCGCCAGGGCGCTGCTGCCCGTCTGGGCTGGCGGCGAAGATCTGCGAGACGTCCAGCGACATGCCTTGCGGGCAGGCCGGGGTGTCCTGCGTGTCGGGCCCCAGGGCGTAGGCAATGTCGGTGACGACGAAGCCGGCGGTACCGTCACGCAGGAACGAGCCGCCACCCGCCTGCAGGCGCGCGGGGGCCCGGTAGGAGTAAGTGACGAGGCTGCCGACCGCGAGAACCACGCCCGCGGCCAGCAATACTCCCTTGCGTCCGATGCGGTGGCGCAACGCCATCCAATGCCTCTTCCAATTGTCCTGCGAGACTTCGCTCGAGTTCCTTACGGGACTGTAAGTAACAGACTTGTAAGAAACAGCAAGCGTTGATATGGGCGGGAAATATTCGCGTCTCCCGCATCACCAAGGAAGCAGTTGCCTGCATGGCCCGTCCCCTCTCGGTCACCGATGCCCAGGTCTTGGACGCGACCGCGGCCGTGCTGGCGGAGTTGGGCCCGCACGAACTCAGCATCTCGGAGATCGCGCGCAGGGTCGGCCTGTCGCGCGCGGCGATCACGCAGCGGTTCGGCAACCTCGACGATCTCAAGCGCCGGCTGATGGACCGGATGGTGGTGGAGTTCGAGACGCGGATGCAGGCGATCGTGGTGGAGCCAGGCGCGGCGGGGTTGATCCGCGTCGCCGAGTTGCTGGGCACGATGATCGGCAAGCGCGAGCGCTTTACCAACTTCATGTATCGCTATCATACCAGCATTCAGGACCCGATCTTGATGGTGCTGGAAGAGCGGCGCGGCGAGGCGCTGCGCGCGCTGATCGCCCGGGCCATGCCGCCCATCGCGATCGAGAAAGCGGCGGCGGTCGACGCGTTTATGGCGCACATGACCGGGTCGATGATGAACTGGCACACCAGTCAGCATCCTGATGCCGCCGAATTCCTGCGGGAGCGGGCGATCGTCTGGGTGCGCCTGGCCCGCATCCCGCTCGACGAGGCCGGCCTGTGAGCGCCGCCGCGCCTGACATGCCCGCCGAAGTGCCGCCTGCCGGCCGACGTAACTGGGCCGCGAAGCGCTGGTCCTGGCGCGGGTGCTTCTGGCTCGGCCTGGTCGTACTGCTGCTGGCGGGAGCGGTCGCCGCCTACGTGTTCCGGCCGATCGCGATCGCCGCGCCCGCGCCACTGGACACCCATGGCGGCAGCGTGGCGGAGGGCCGCTACCTCGCGCAAGTCGGCAATTGCGCCGCCTGCCACACCGCGCCCGGCGGAGCCGCCAACGCCGGCGGCGTCAAGTTCGCGACGCCGTTCGGCACGCTCTACTCCACCAACATCACGCCGGACCGGACCGTCGGCATCGGCGCCTGGACCTACGCGCAGTTTCATGCCGCGATGAAGCGTGGGCTGCGGCCCGATGGCTCGCACCTTTATCCCGCCTTTCCCTACACCTCGTTCGCAAAGATGAGCGATCGCGACCTCGCCTCGCTCTACCTCTACTTGCGCTCGATCCCGCCGGTGGCGCAGGCGAATCGCGGCAACGTGATGGACTTCCCCTTCGGCAACCGCGCGCTGCTGCACTTTTGGAAGCGGCTGTTCCACGACGATGCCGCGTTCCAGCCCGAGACAGGGCGCTCGCCCGCTTGGAACCGCGGGGCCTACCTGGTCGAGGCGGTCGCCCACTGCGGCGCTTGCCACACCCCGCGCAACATGCTGGGAGCGCCCGATGAGGGTCGGGCGTTGCAGGGCGGCACCTACACCGACCTGGTCAAGAGCGGGGCCTACCGCAAGTGGGCCGCGGTCGACCTCACCCCCGGTCCGCACGGTCTGCGCGACTGGAGCGCTGACGACCTGCGGCAGTACCTGCTCACCGGCAAGAACCGCCGCGCGGTGGTGCACGGGCCAATGACCGAGGTGTTCGCCTCCACCGCGCGCCTGGCGCCGGCCGACGCCACCGCCATCGCCACGTACCTGCGCGGGATCGAGCCCGCACCCGGTCGCTGGAACTTCGCGGCGCTGCGTTCGGGCGTGAATCAGGGCGAGGTGGTCTACACCGTCCATTGCGGCACCTGTCACCTGCCCGACGGCAAGGGCGACCGCATCCTGGGCGTGCCGCTGGTGCACAACACGATCGTCCAGGCGCGGGACCCGTCCTCGCTGATTAACGTCATCCTTTACGGCCCAGACCTACCCGACCCGCCATTCTCCGCCAATCGCACGACGATGAAGCCCTTCGGCAAGCGGTTGTCAGATGAGGATGTCGCGGCGCTGGCAACGTACTTGCGCAGCAGCTTTGGCAACAATGCGCCGCAAGTCTCGCGCGAACAGGTACGCAGGCAGCGGTAGAATGCTGCGGCGTGCGTCTCGGCCGCGCTCGACCATGAGCGTCAGTAAAGAGGCTTTTAGCCGCCGCGTTGACCCTTAGCTTTGAAGCTTCTGTGATGATGCGCGGTACTGATCGCGTCGCTGCCGAGCCTCTTCGAGTGCAATGCCTCCCGGACCGGCTGGACCAAGTCCGATGTCGCGTGATTTACCCTGCACCATGAAGCGAAATACCCAAGAACGGGAGCCTGAGCGTCGAACCAGGAGGTGAAGTCCGTCGCCATCTACATAGCGTCCTGGAACTGCATCCTGCACATAGTCTGCAGACAAGGCGTTTCGCAGCTTCCTTGGCATCGCACACCTTAAATGGACATCGCTTAGGCTAGATTGAGCCTCACTTGCCCGCTGCCTCTAAGCCATTGCGTCAGACGATGCCCGCCCCGAGGCCTACCGCCTTCCGCTCCTGCGACTTGCGCGAGCGGTAGCGACTCTCGCGATATGTGCGAAGGACATCGACTGCGCCGCCCGCTTCGAGCCGCGCTTGCGACACGATCGGTGCGACGTCTGTATTGTAGGCACGACGCAGCGCTTGGAACGCCATCATCGTGTCATTGGCCTCCTGTGCGAAGTGAAGCGCCTCACGGTCGACCAGCAGTGCCTTGGCGAAGCATTGGGTAATGGCCTCGGCCGATGACAGCATGGATTCGATCGGGTCGGTCACGTTGTGCGACTGGTCGATCATGTAGCTTGGATTGAAGCCCTCTCGCGGGTTCAACTCGGCTTCGATCAGCTCGTTGAACACCAGGAAGAGCTGGTGCGGGTTGATCGAGCCAGAGTCGAGATCGTCGTCGCCGTACTTGCTGTCGTTGAAGTGAAAACCGCCCAGCTTGCCGAAGCGATGAAGGCGCGCGACGATCTGCTCGATGTTCACGTTGGGCGCGTGATGGCCAAGGTCGACCAGGCACTTGGCCTTGGGCCCCAGCTCCTGCGCCGCGAGGATCGAGGACCCCCAATCGCTGATTACGGTCGAGTAGAACGCCGGCTCGAACATCTTGTGCTCGAGCAGCATGCGCCAGTCTTCAGGGAGCGCCGTGTAGACTTCTGCGGCCGCTTCGAGATAACGGTCGAGGCTGCGCGCAAGGTCCTGCTGGCCGGGAAAGTTGGTACCGTCACCGACCCATACCGTCAGCTCCTTGGAACCGAGCTGCCGGCCGATCTCAATGCACTCGATGTTGTGCTCGATCGCCTGCATCCGCGTTGCCTCGATCGTCGAGGAAAGCGAGCCGGTCGCATAGGAATGCGCCTGATTTGCCTGATCCTGAAACGTGTTGGAGTTCACCGCGTCGAAGCTGAGGCCAAGGCTTGCCGCTTCCTCGCGCAGGCCCCTGTAGTCGGATACCTTGTCCCACGGGAAGTGCGGGCTTACACGAGGTGTAACGCGACTGAGCTGCTGGATGACCGCGCAATCCTCCAGCTTCTCATGGATCGAAGTCGGCTCGCCCGGAATCGGGAACTTGGCGAAACGCGTGCCGCCACGGCCCGCGCCCCAGCTGGGCACTGCGACCGAAAAGCTGGCGATGCGGCTCTTGATCGCTTCGATATCAATGCCGGTACGTTCGAGCTTGCGGCCGAGAGAGGCATAATCGTCCTCCAGCGCGGCGAGTTCGCGCGCATTGCTCTCGGCTATAAGTTCGGCGGAAATCGGAAGGTCGGTCATATCTGGTATCCTCGCCTCAGCGGGTAAAGGCCTGGGCGTTGCCCGCGTCGACGTTGATCATATTGCCTGTCGACTTGGCGGATTGGTCGCTCGCAAGGAAGAAGACGGCTTCCGCGATGTCGGAAGGAAGCACATCGCGCTTCAACATCGAGCGATCACGGTAGTGCGCCTCGAGTTCGGCTCCTGAGTCGATGCCATAGGCGCCCGCACGCTCTTTGCGCCAGTCGCCGTCCCAGATGCGGCTGCCCTTGATCACCGCGTCGGGATTGACCGTGTTAACGCGGATGCCATGCGGCGCGCCTTCCAGGGCTAGGCAGCGGGCCAGGTGGTTGGCCGCAGCCTTGGCCGAAGCATAGGCGCTGGCATTGGTAGCGGCAGCGACCGCGTTCTTCGAGCCGATGAACACGATAGACGTGCCGCCCTGATCCTGCATACCTTTCATCAGCGCCCAGGCGTGCTTGGCGGTGAGAAAATAACCTTGCGCCAGAACGTCATAGTTGCGGTTCCACAGCTCGATCGTGGTTTCCTCGATCGGAGCGGACGAGGCGATGCCGGCATTGGCGACCAGCACGTCCAAGCCACCGAACTCACGGGCGCAGGCGTCGAACGCGGCGCGGACTTGCGCCTCGTCGGTGACGTCGCACACGGCCGAGCGGACCACGTCCTTGCCGAACTGCTTGGCAAAGCCGGTGCGCACCTCGTCGAGTGCATTTCCGTCGCGATCCGCCAGCATCACGCATGCCCCGTCTTCCAGCAGCCTTGCCGCCGTCGCCGCGCCGATGCCGCCGGCACCCCCGGTGACAAGAGCGATGCGCCCGACCATGGGCTTGGGTGCAGGCATGCGCTGCAGCTTCGCCTCCTCGAGCAGCCAGTACTCAATGTCGAAGGCTTCCTGCTCATCGAGCGCGATGTAGTCGCCGATCGCCTCGGCGCCGCGCATGACATTGATAGCATTGCCATAGAACTCACCGGCGAGGCGGGCAGTGGTCTTGTCGCTTGCGAACGTCATTCGCCCGACGCCTGGCACCAAGACTACCACGGGATTAGCGTCGCGGATTGCGGGCGAGTTGGGGCGGCGGCACCGCTCGTAGTAAGCCGCGTACATAGCGCGATAGCCCGCGATCTTCTCGGCCAAGTAGGTATTGTCCTGCAGCCGTGCCGGATCTAGCGTCAACGGTGCGATCTTGGTCCGCAGGAAGTGGTCTGGGCATGAGGTGCCCAGGTTTGCTAGCCTTTCGAAATCGACGGAGTTGACGAATTCCAGCGCCTCCGCATCATCCGAAAAGTGGCCGACCTTACGCCTCGCTCCGTTCATCAGGGAACGCAGGCGTGGCATAAGGTCGGCACAGGTTGCGGCGCGTTCCTCCAGGGAGAGAGGTTCGGAGGACGCACCGTTGAAAGCCGGTTTCTCGGAAAGTCTGGAGTTTAGGAATCGTGCGGCGTCCGCGATCAGTTCGATCGTGTGTTCGTAGCAGGCCTTCGCACTGTCGGCCCAGCAGATGATGCCGTGCCCAGCGAGCATGACGCCCTCGACTTGCGGATTGGCCCTTACAAAATCGCGCAACTGGACGCCCAGGGTGTAACCAGGGCGCTTCCACGGTAGCCAGCCAATGCGCCCCCCCCAGATCTCCTTTGTCGCCGCTTCACCACCGGACGAAGCGGCAAGAGCGATGATCGAGTCAGGATGAACGTGATCGACGTGCGCGAACGGCAACAGCGAGTGCAGCGGCGTATCGATGCTGGCGGCGCGGCCATTGAGGTTGAAGGTGCAGTGCGGCAGGTAGCCAACCATCTTATCGTCGTCTTCGAGGCCGGCGTAGTGTGCCTCAAGCCCGAGCAGCTTGTCCTGGTAGAGCGTGGCGAACCCGTCGAGCTTCATCGACCCGATATCGCCACCCGAACCTTTGACCCAAAGCACTTCCACGGACTCGCCGGTAAGCGGATCGACTTCAGTGAGCTTGGCCGAAGTGTTTCCGCCGCCAAAGTTGGTGACGGTGAGGTCCGACCCTAGAAGATTCGAACGGTACAGCAGCAGCTCGGCTGGAGAGAGCGTTGCGGCTGCTGCGTCATCCCAGCGACTGCTGGGGACGGCGAAGGGAGTCGCGGGCGAAGCAAGGAGCGTGTCAACGATCATGGCGATGCATCTATCATTGGCCCTTCCCAATATCAATCTACTTCAATACAAAGCGATCATAAGCGATCATAGATGAGGATTGAGCGGGCGAGCATGACAGAGCGAGGCGCCACCATTGTCGTCGATATCGGCAAGACGCTGAGCAAGGTCACATTGTGGACTCGCGACGGGCGCATGATCGATCGCCAAGCGCGACCAAATGTCGTTCTGAAGCAGGACGGTATTCGTCGCCTCGACCACGATGGCATTGCCGCATGGCTTCGCGTGACGCTGGCGCGCTACGCGGATCAGCCAATTGAGGTGATCGTCCCGGTCGGACACGGCGCGGGGTTCGTGGCTTTGGGGCCAGATGGCCCGGCCTTCGCGCCGTTCGATTACGAGCAGGTCGTGCCTGAGGACGTAGCCGCCAGCTACCGCCAGGAGCGCGACCCGTTCGGACAGACCGGCTCGCCCTTGCTGCCGGCTGGGCTTAACCTTGGAGCACAAGTGTATTGGGCCGAACGGCTCTATCCCAAGGCCATGACCACGGCCACGCTGCTGCCCTGGGCGCAATATTGGGCCTGGTGGCTGAGTGGGGAAGCTGTCAGCGAAGTTACCAGCCTTGGGTGCCATAGCGACTTGTGGTCGCCTGGAACCGGGCGCTTTTCCGATATGGCGCAACGCCTTGGATGGGCGGAACGCTTCGCGCCTATCGCACGTGCGCAGGACACTGTTGGCAAGATCCGTCCAACGCTGGCGGAAGCCACCGGCTTGCCAGGGTCGGTAGCGGTGCTGGCAGGCATCCACGACTCCAACGCGGCGCTGCTCGCAGCGCGCGGCTTCCTCGACATCGCCAGAGCGGAGGCGACCGTTCTCTCGACCGGAACGTGGTTCGTGGCCATGCGCCGGCCTGCATCCGTGATGACGGACAGTTGCTTGCCGGAAGGCCGGGACACGTTGATCAACGTCGATGCCTACGGCTGGCCGGTTCCTTCTGGGCGCTTCATGGGCGGGCGCGAGATCGAGCAGGTGATCGAGATCGATACACGGCGCGTCGACATTACGCCGGATCAACCACGTCTGCTGGGCGCCGTGCCTGAAGTGCTAACCAACGGCGCGATGCTGCTCCCAACTCTTGCGCCGGGCTGCGGCCCCTTTCCCGATGGGTCCTCGTCATGGATTGCCTACCCCAAAGATTGGTACGCGCGCCGCGCCGCCGCGTGCCTCTACGCCGCGCTGGTCGCCGACACCACGCTCGACCTCATCGGATCGCGTGACCGACTGCTCGTAGAGGGGCGCTTTGCCGAGGCCGAAGTGTTCGTCCGCGCGCTGGCCTCGCTACGCCCCGATACGCAGGTCTTTGTAGCCAATGCCCATAACGACGTGTCGTTCGGCGCGCTGCGACTGATCAATCCGATGCTCGCCGCTCCAGGTGGGCTGCGCCGGGTCGAACCGCTTGCGGGCGATCTCACCGGCTATCGCCAGCGCTGGCGCGAAGCGGTGGGAGCTTTCGCATGATCCTCGCCTCCATCCCCGACTTTCGCGAAGCGGCCCGCCGCCGGCTGCCGCGCTTCCTGTTCGAATACATCGACGGAGGATCGTATGCCGAGGCGACGCTACGACGCAACGTCGACGACCTCTCTGACATCGCCTTGCGCCAGCGCGTACTGCGGGACGTGTCGCAGCTCGATCTCTCAGCCGAGCTGTTCGGCCAGCCGCTTGCCCTGCCCGTCGTCCTGGCGCCGATAGGCCTGGCCGGCCTGAACGCACGGCGCGGCGAGCGCCAGGCGGTCCGTGCGGCAGAGAAGGCCGGCATTCCGTTCACGCTCTCCACCGTGGGAGCGTGCGACATTGCCGAGGTGGCGCAAGCCGCATCCAAGCCGTTCTGGTTCCAGCTCTACATGATCCGTGACCGAGCCTTCATGCGCGACCTGCTGGCCAAGGCTGTAGCCGCCGAGTGCTCGACGTTGGTCTTCACCGTCGACATGCCGGTACCGGGCAGCCGTTATCGCGATTATCGGACCGGGCTCGCCGGAACGGCCGGGCTCAAGGGTGCGGCATGGCGCATGTGGCAGGCGGTGCAACGGCCGGCCTGGGCATGGGACGTCGGGCTGCACGGCCGCCCGCACACGCTCGGCAACGTGGCTCCGGTGCTACAAGGCAAAACCGGCATCGAGGATTTCTTCGCCTGGATGCGCAACAACTTCGACCCGTCGATCAACTGGCGCGATCTCGACTTCATCCGTTCGGAATGGAACGGGCCGCTGGTGATCAAAGGCATCCTCGATCCCGAAGACGCACGCGAAGCGGCTGAAGTGGGTGCTGACGGGATCGTCGTCTCCAACCATGGCGGTCGCCAACTGGACGGCGTACTGTCGAGCGCGCGCGCGCTGCCTCCGATTGCGGACGCCGTGGGTGACAGGCTGACCGTGCTGGCCGATGGTGGCATTCGCTCCGGCCTGGACGTGGTGCGTATGCTGGCGCTTGGCGCCAAGGGCGTGCTGCTCGGCCGCGCCTGGGCCTGGGCGCTGGCTGCGGGCGGGGAAGCGGCTATCATCAAAATGTTAGGCATCATCGAAGCGGAGATCCGCATCGCCATGGCCCTGACCGGCACAACCCGGTTGAGCGAAATAGACAGAACAGTGCTGATCGGGAGCGAAGGATGAGCGAGCAGGCGGTTGAACGGGATAACTGGAGCGAAACGATCCTTGCCGGCCTGGCGAACTATATCGATGCCGGCTCGATCGTTGCCGGTGCCGCCGCTCTCGCGCTGTGGCAGGAAAGCTATAATCTATCCAACGACTTCGTTGGCCTGATCGCCGCCTTTGGACCCAATGCGATTGGCGCGGGCGTCGGCGCGCTGATCGGCGGGAGGCTATGCGATAAGCTGGGCCGCAAGAAGATCTACCAGTGGGACATGCTCATCTACGCGGCCGGCATGTTGCTGCTCGTCTTCGCCGTCGCACCGTGGATGATCGTGACGGGCTTCCTGATCGTCGGGCTCGCAGTCGGGGCGGACATTCCCGCGAGTTGGTCCCTCATTGCGGAGCAGGCCCCGGACAAGTCGCGAGGCAAGCACTCGGGCGTGGCACAAGTGCTATGGTACCTTGGTCCTGTGGTGGTTCTGCTGATGAGCCTGGCGCTGACCTCGCTGGGTGAACTGGGCGCGCGCATCGTCTTTGCGCACCTCGTCGTGATCGCCCTTGGCCTGACGCTGTTGCGCAGCCGGATGGACGAATCCCGCCGCTGGGTCGAGGCGCAACAGTCCGAGCACCCGCGGCCCAAAGTCAGCACCTTGTTCAAGGGCAAGCACCTGGCCTCGATCCTGGGCCTCGTGGGCATGTACGGCTTCTGGAACTTGTGGGCAGGCACCAACGGGTTCTTCTTCCCCTACATACTGCGCACGGTGGGCGCGGCGACGCAGGCGCAGTCAGTCGCGATCCAGGCCTTGTCATTCTTTGTCGGCATGGTCTCGATCTATCTTGTTTTCATGAAGCTGGCCGACAAGGTAAACCAGCGTTGGCTGTTCATCGTTTCGGCCGTCATCCAGGTGATAGGAATGGCCCTGCTCGCCTTATTTCCTCTGACCATCCCGATCGCCCTGCTCTACGTCGTGCTGCTCCAGTTCGGCGGCGGCTTTGGCGCGCAGAGCTTCTTCCAGCTCTGGAGTGCCGAGCAGTTCCCCACAGCCCTGCGGGCCACGGCGCAGGGCGTCTGCTTCGCGGTGGTGCGGATCGCGCTTGGTGTATTCAGCTTCTTCGTGCCCATGCTCAATGCCACAGGCTTTACGAACCTTGCCTGGATACTTACCGGCTTCCTGATCATGAGCGGCCTTATCGGAGCGCTCTGGGCACCGCGCAACGAGGGTAAGTCCCTCGACCAACTCGAGGCGGAACGGCGCACCGCCTGAAGGGAGTACGTGGGGCGACATGCATGCCGAGGAACGCGAAAAGCTGATCTTGGAAGCGATGCAGCCCACCGGCTTCGTTTCCTATCGCGACTTGGAGGCGAGCCTGGCCGCCTCTCCCGCCACCATTCGCCGCGATCTCACCCGCCTGGAAGAGCGCGGCGATATCTTGAGGGTTCGTGGCGGAGCCAAGCTCGCCGAGGCCGCCAGCACGGAAAAGGGCCCGCCATCACGCCTAGCAGGCACGCCGTTCGCGCAGTCCCTGTCGCAGAACCTGGCGCAGAAGCAGGCGATCGGCCGCATGGCCGCATCACTCTGCCAGCCAGGTGAAGGAATCATGGTCGACGGTGGCACGACCACGCTTCAGATGTGCCCGCACTTAGCCGGCATGAACCTGCAGGTGCTGACGAATTCGCTCCACCTTGTGGATGCATTGCTGCCTCAGGAAGGCACGCGGATCCTGCTGCCCTCCGGTACGGTATTCCGCGAGCAGAACATAATTCTGGCGCCGGCGGGCGAGGACTCGATGCCACAGTTCCATGCCCCCAAGCTGTTCATGGGAGCGGCGTCAGTAGGTCCGCCCGGGGTCATGCAGCAGGACGTCATCCTGGTCGCCGCCGAGCGCCGTCTGATCGATCGCGCGGAAGAGGTCATTCTGCTGATCGACAGCAGCAAGTTTCGTCAGAGCTCCGGAGCGATTGTCTGCGCGCTAGACGAGATCGACGTCCTGATCACCGACCATGGGATCGACGATGCCAGTCGCAAAATGGTGGGCTTAGCCGGCATCAGGCTTCTGATCGCCGAGTAGCGACACATGCTCGAAACTATCGCGTTCAACCCACCTCGATTGGAGCGCTCACCCTTTTGGCGCTGGCGGCGCGCTCCTTGACCTTGTCGAAGTCTGCTTCAAACTTGGTGCGCATGGTCCCGCATAGCCGATCCCAGAACGTGGTGTAGCCGCCGAAGTTGCCGGTGAAGTAGCGGTGATGCTGGTCGTGGAACGTGGCGGTGATGAACCACTTGGTCAGCCAGCTGCGGTTCCACCAGCGAGGCATGAACTCGTAACCCGAATGGACGTAGAGGCCCATGATCACGTTGGTCGGCGCGATCAGCGCCATGGTCGCGTCGTGAACCGTGAACAATGCCAGGAACAATGGCACGAAGCCACCATTGATCACCGACTCGAGCGGGCTGACCGAGAGCGTGGTCAGCAGGTTGGGCGAGGTCGACTTGTGATGGATCTTGTGGACCCAGCCATAGAACGGCTCCTTGTGCATCCAGCGGTGGAGCCAGTAGAAGTAGGTGTCGAATGCGAAGAAATAGAGCACGTACTCCAGCGCGATCACCCACCAAGCAGCGGGTTCGCTGCGGAAGCTGATCCAGCCACGAGCCGTCAGCCACTCCGTCGTGGTGCCCAGGATGAAGGCGGTGATTACTAGATTGACGGCCGCGAACAGCGCTTCGTTGCGCAGGATCTTCCATTTGAACCCGCGCGGTTGAATTTTTCGTGCTTTGAAGAAACCCGTCCAGATCCCGGCGACCAGACCGGCTGCCAGGAAGAGGTAGAGCCACACCTGCAGCATCTGCTCCCCGCTGATCAAACCCTGCAACATCCCTGCGCGACTCCGCACCATCAAATAAGCTACTGATCGTATCTTTGCAGGAGCAAGTAATTTTGTCAAGGTAAGCGGCGTTGCCATCGGGCTTGAAGCCGCTACCTGCGCAAGCGAGCACGCGATCGAGAGGAAGGCGGCAGTGAAGGAAACGCTTAAACAGCCCGTTCGCCGAAGAGGGCGGCCGAGCGCTAAACTGTCAGCGCAAATCACGGATGAGATCCTTGAACATGCCACCGAAATGTTCTTGAAGCATGGCTACGAGGCCTTCTCAATCGAGGCGCTCTCGGCAGCGCTGCGTATCCCCAAGACAACGATCTACAAGCGTTATTCCGACAAAGCAGACTTGCTGCGCGCCGCCATCGACAGCCGAATGAACCGGTGGTCGGTCCTCCGCTCGGAGGAGGCGGGTATGCCTGAAGGCGAGGATCTCGAGTGCAGGCTGGCGTCCTACACAGCCATTCTGCTGCGGTGGGCCACCAAGCCGGAGGTTCGCGCCGTCAACCGTCTCATGGCGAGCTTGCCGCAGGCCGACAGGCAAGCGCTGTCCGTGAGCACCTCGTGGGGTTATCGCAACATGATAGCCCTGATGGTCGCCACCATCGAGGAGCTTGGTCCCGCCGCTGGGATCGAAGCCGCGAATCCTGCAGGGGCAGCGGAGCTGATCATGGCCGCGGTTGCTGGCAGTGTGGCGATGCGCGACGAGGCGTCAGTGATCGAGGCAGAGGAAGCGGAGGGACTCGCTCTCGGTCTCGTTGGCAAGCTGCTGCGGGGAGCTTCGGCGTGGTGAGCCGAAGCGCCCCGAATTTCTAAGCTACGCCAAGTAGCTATATTGACCTTCATGGCTCGCAAATGATATGAAAACTCTCCCGCATCCGGCATCGGCTCCCGCGGAATGAGTGCCCTTGCGCCTTGATGCAGCGGCCACTTGGTAAAGGAAATCCCCATGATGCGTACCCTGATCTCAACCTTGCTCGTGGCCTCGTCTGCAGTCCTGCCCATTGCCGCCAAAGCGGCGCCTGCGCCGGTCTCGACTGCCGCCGCGAAGACCGCGGCTGCCTACAAGGTGGACGAAACCGACCTCGGCACGCTCATGGACGATGCGGCTTCCAAAGCGATCCTGCTCAAGTACATCCCCGAGATCGTCAACAACCCGCAAATCGCGATGGGTCGCGGCATGACCCTGTCACAGCTTCAGCAGTTCGCGGGCGAGCAGCTCACCGATGAAACGCTGGCCAAGATCCAGGCTGATCTCACGGCCGCAAAGCCGAGCTGAACGGTAAGCGGGCGATCGATAAACGGCCGCCCGCTTCCATGCACAGGCGACTGGCGTGCCTCGATCTTCCGTCAGCGTCCCTGCCCAAGCAACTGCACCGGTCCTAGCAGTCCCGAAGGGCGTAGCTTGGAGGTCTTGCTGTAGGTCTTGATCGCGGTCCAGGTGATCTTCTTAGCATCGGGCTGCTGATCCCCGATCAATCGATTTACCCACAAGTTGGCGACTTTCACCTCCACCTTGTTGACGCCGGGACGTAGCAGGCCGGTCACTTCGACGCGGTAGGGCGCGTGCCATACGCCGCCCGCCAGCTTGCCGTTGATCCGCACTTCGGCGACATCGCGGGCATCGCCCAAGTCAAGCCACAGGCGCTCGCCGCTCGCTGCGGCAGGGCGACGCAGCGATTGCGTATAGGTCGCGATGCCTGAAAAGTAGCGAATGCCCGGAATATTGCTCTCACTCAGCGACGAGAGTAACTGCAGCGTCGTGGACGCAGGCGCGCCCCGACCAGGCTCGAAGCTCACCTGCCACGGCCCGTCCAAGGTCGCCACCGTAACCGGTTTTGCCTTGGCGAGAGTAGCGGAGGCAACGTTGGCGGGCTTGCGGAAGACGACGAACACCGCCTCTTCCTCATCAAGAGCCAGCGGCACTGTCGTGCGGCCGTTCTCGATGCGGTAGGATACTGCCTCCGCCTTGCCCGTGGTCGCGCGCCAGATCTCCGGAGCTTTGCCGGTGACGCGGAAGTGCGCGTCAAAGGCTTCCTTCCGATTCTGGCGATTATTGACGAAGTAAATTTCGGCATTGTCGAGATGGCGATGCACGAAGCGCAGGTCCGCGCCTTCCGCAACGCCGGCAGCTTCGAAGTCCGGTGCGACTTGCGCTAAGGCCAGCGCTGCGCCGACATCGCGACCGGCGATGACGCGGCCTTTGCCGACCGTGCTAGTGGTTTGGCCAGACCACAGCTTGCGTTTAAGCGCCTCGTACTCCGGACCGTTCTCACCCAAGCCGGGCGAGCCTTGCGGCGCCTCACCGACTACGGTTGCGCCTGCCTCTACCAGAGCCGCGACTTGGCGCAAGGCGCTCAGGGTCATCCACCGACTAGATCCACCCAGGTAGAGCACACGATAGCGCGCTCCGCCCTTGGCCACGATTTCGGGACCCTCTACCTTCAGCGCATCACGCAGCGCGTCGGGGTCGACGAAGTCGTAGGCGAACGGGGCCGGCACCTCGGTCGGCAGGCCGGTGGCATACAAGCTGGTGAGCGGAGCCTCTTCGCCATAAAAGAATGCCACATCGGCGACGTTGCGGCCCTGCTGCAGCATGTATGCAGAACGCGCGATGTAATCGACCCAAGGCCGCGCCATCTCGGCCCAGGTCTCGTGTCGGGTGAAGTACTGGCCGAACACGCCCAGCGATAGGCCAGGCACTTTATCATCTACCGGCTGATGTACCGAAGTATGAATGACGGGTCGATTGACTCCAAGCGCGAACTCCAAATCGATGATCTGCTTGAGTTCATTTGGCCCTGTGTTCCATGGGTTCATGATCGAGGTCAGCGACTCTGCCGCCGCTATGTTCTGCCCATACACGTGCGCGACCGATGCCGCGCCCCGTATATCAGCCATGAAGGCGGCGGGCATTGATGCGCCTCGTGGAACGTACCACATTGCCGCCATCGGGTAATCGGCAAACCTTCGCATCGCCATATCGTCGCCCAGTGTGCTGCGCGCGTTCTCGACCGCCTCACCATAGACCTTCAGCCCGTTCTCGTGCGCCACCTGAGCTATCGTGCCATAGTGTGCGGAGACGTGAAGTTCGCCAATGGTGCGGCGATAGTCGTAGAGGAACGCGTCGCTCTGCTCGCGCGAACCCACGACTGCGCCAGTAAGTACGGGCAACCAAGGAGCCAGGTCATAGCCCCGCAGGCGTCTGAATTGCGCGGCCATGTCGCCGGTCCAGTTGAACGGTCCCACCTCGGTTGAATCATTGACGATCGCCCGCACGCCCGCCTTGCCGACCAGAGGCTCGCCTGCTGCCGAACGGTACGCTGCGAGATACTTGTCCAGGTAGCGACGCACCGCGGCCGGATCCATCTTGTCGACCTCCAACCCGGTTGCCTCCGGACTGGCGGGATGGTTGGTCTTGCCGATCAGCGACCAGCCGAGCCGGACCACGCGCCAGTTCGAGCCGGCAGGCGGCGACCAGTCGAGCGTGCCGTCAGCACGGACCTTGTCGGTTAGCGTCACCACATCGCGTGGGGCGAGTGCCGACGGGCGGGGATTGGCGCCGGCGTCGAGCGCATAGTAGTCGCGCACCGTCGAGAAGCCGGCCTTGGGTTCGAACAGGTTGACCCGGCTCTCTCCCGAGAAGCGCAGCTCGCGTATCTGGAGCTTGGACGGCAAACCTCCGCCAAACGAACGGTCCGTACCGTCGGGACGGGCGAACACCACGCGGAACTGCGATGCCTTGATTGAGGCGAAGCTGGCGGTGCTGGGTGCATCGCTGACAGGAATGTCGGTTACGTTCGTCCAGGTCTTACCGTCACGGCTCGCTTCCAGACGCGGCAGCAAGCCGGGCCCACGTGGGCTGGGCGCGATGCCCGGCACGGCGAGCGTCAGCGAACGGACCTCCTGCGGCGAGGCAAAAGTCGCGGTAACGGTCGCCGGGCTCTCACGCGTGCCCAGATCGATGATGGCCGAAGTCATCAGCTTGCCGTCGACCAAAGCGCCTGTGTCGAGTTGCTGATCGCCGGCGTTGTAGCGGGGAGCGGGCAGAGTCGCGCCAGGACCGACCGGATAGGCGAACACGGCGAAGTCGCGGTAAACCGACGGCGTCTGCTTGCCCGGCACGCCCTCCTCGGTCGGGAGATCGCCAAAAGGTCCGGTCACATTGGCGGGAGCCGGCAGCACACCGTCGAAGCGCTTGCCCCCTTCGATCAGCCGCTCGCTCCAGGCGAGCTTCTTCATGCCATCTTCAGGCGCGACCCATGGTGCTCCGGTCTCCGACCAGCCCGGCGAGGAGGCGATTGCCAGTTCCAGGCCCAGCCGCTGCGCTTCCGACGCCGCGACCTGGAAAGCTCGCTTCCACTCAGGCGTCATGTACGTCAGCCGCTTGGGGACGATTTGCGGCGTCTCCTGATTGGCGTCGAAGTTCTGCACGCCCCCCAGCCCTGCCCGCTTCATCCAGGCGAGATCCTTGCGGATGCCGTCGTCGGAGATGTTGCCGTTCATCCAGTGCCACCACACTCGCGGACGAGCGGTGGCGGGCGGATCGCGGAAATCGGTCTCGAGGCGAGCGCCGTCACCTGTCGCCTCCCGATCCTTCGCGTGACCGGTTCCGGCAGCCAGGCCGGCAATGGCCGTGGTTACGACAAGAGCGGTGCGCCAATCAGCCCTGCGCTTCATCGATCCGATCATGGTCTCACCTCGAAAGTACCGGCCAACGCCGCGGCGGAGTCCCCCCCCACCCAGACGTCAAACACCGATGGCTCCTGCACCCAGTCCTTTGCCGCCGCGCTCCAGTATCGCAGTTCGTCGGGGCCGAGTTTGAAAGTCACCTTGCGCTTTTCGCCCGGCTTGAGCGCGATGCGCTGAAAGCCCTTCAGCTCGCGCATCGGCCGCGAGGTCGATCCCACGCGCTGGTGGATGTAGAGCTGCGCCACTTCGTCGCCCGCACGACGTCCGGTGTTGGTCACGATCACCGTCACCGTCGTGCTTTCACCGGGCTTGATCGCGGACGACGCGACCTTCAGATCGGAGTAGCCGAAGCTGGTATAGCTCAGCCCGAAGCCGAACGGCCAGGCTGGCTCATTGCTTACCTCCTGGTATCGCTTGAAGGCGTCCTTGGGCGCGAAGGAGGGAAGCCGAGCGTACGTCATCGGCGCTTGCGAGGCGCTGCGCAGCCAGCTGATCGGTAGCTTTCCCCCTGGTGTCGCATCGCCGAACAGCAGGTTCGCCGTCGCTGCCGCGCCCTGGCTACCCGGATACCAGATGTCGAGGATGGCGCCTGCCTTGCTGTCCTGGATCGACAAGGGCCGTGCGCTCATCAGCACGACGACGACGGGCTTGCCGGTGGCGGTGACGGCGTCCAGCAGTTCACGCTGGCGGCCGGGCAGTTCGAACGAGGAGCGCGAGGCGTTCTCGCCGCTTTGATTCTGTGCTTCGCCCAATACTAGGATCGCGACTTCCGACTGTTTGGCAAGTTCCACCGCGCGGGCGATCTCGGCGGTCTCATCTAGCGGCGGCTTTCTGACCTGCGTTCTGGCATCCATCATATCGAAGCCGGACGGATGCAACCTTGGCGGAATGCGCACGCCTTCCGAGTAGAGCACCTTAACTTGACCGCCAACCTTGCTTCGTATGCCGCTCAGGATGCTGTTGCTGCTCGGCTTATTGAAACTGAATATCCAGGAACCGAGCACATCGCGCGCCGAATCAGCCAAAGGCCCAATAACTGCCAGCGACCTAAGTTTTCCGGCATCTATCGGCAAAAGCCGATTGGTGTTTCGCAACAACACTGCGGAACGTTCCGCAGCGATCCTTGCAGCGGTTGCGTTCGCTGGATCGGTCCAAACCTTGGCCGCATGTGCTTCGTTCACATAAGGATTGTCGAAGAGGCCCATCCGGAACTTGGCGGCTAGAATTGGGCGTACCATGGCATCAAGCTCTGCGCTCGTCACCTTACCCGCGGCGATTGCGGCCGGTATTTTGGCCATGTCCGACGCTTGGCCTGCAGAGACCATTTCCATGTTCGTGCCGCCTTGCAAGGCCTTAATGGCCGCATCGGTACTGTCGCTGGCCACGCCATGCGTGACGAGCGAATTCACTCCCGCGTTGTCGCTCGTAACCCAGCCTTTAAAGCCCCACTCGCGACGAAGCACGTCATGCAGCAACCATCGATTGCTTGCAGCCGGTACCCCGTTGATCGGCATGTAAGCAGCCATGATGTTTCCTGCGCCAGCATCGACTGCAGCTTTGAAGGGCGGAAAATACAGGTTACGCAGTTGACTGGCAGAGACCTCGACCTCGTCATAGTCACGTCCACCCATCGACGCGCCGTAAGCTGCAAAATGTTTGGGGCCTGCGATGATGCGGTTTGGAGCACCGATGTAAGACCCTTGAAAGCCGCGCACTTGCGCTCGCGCCATGGCCGAGCCGAGGTAAGGATCCTCGCCCGCACCCTCGACGATGCGCCCCCATCGGGGGTCGAGGGTAACGTCTACATTGGGGGCGAATGTCCAATGAACGCCAACTGCCCGAGCCTCCGCGGCGGCAACTGCCTGCGATTTCTCGACCAACGCCGGGTCCCATGTCGCGGCGAGGCCGAGGGGAACTGGAAAGATCGTGTGCAGTCCGTGGATGACGTCGAACCCAACCAAAAGCGGAATCTTCATTCGCGTCTGTTCGACTGCAATCTTCTGTGCGCGGTTAAGTGCTGCAGGATCGGTGGTGAACAACACGGCACCGGCATGTCCGGCAGCAATCTGCTTGTTCACCACGTCGGCATAAGCAGGAACTTGAGCTACGTAAAAGAATACACTGAGTTGTCCCGCCTTTTCTTCAATGGTCATCCTGTTGAGGAGTTCGTTGACACGGTTGTCGATCGCCGCGTCATTCGGAGAGAGCGCTGTTGACGCAGGCATGCTGGAATTGGCGGGAGCGATCGCTGGCAGGAGCGCGCAGCCTAACATCAGGCCTACTGCGAAAGTCTTGGCAAGACGGCGCATGATCCACGAGCTCCTGAATTCTTCTGGTCCGCTCGCCGCGATCCGGTCTGATGCGGAGCCATGATGTTTTTGTCTGGCCGGTGTGGTCCGACCCGACGGGAAAATGACGGGAGCGGTGGCGGATTTTCCGCCACCGCTCCCATCGATCAGTCGATATCGTCAGCGCGAGCCGAACGAATAACGTACGTTCAGGCCGAATTCGCGCGGCGGGGTCATCGTGATGCCCGTGTAGGTGCTGGTGGTGCTGGCGCTGGTCGGGCCGGTCAGGATTGGACCCGTCGGACCAAAGCCACCAAATCCAAGCTGCTGATAGTTGGTGACCAGCGGCGCACCACGCGACAGGGCCTTTTCGGTTTCGAACAGGTTCTTGGCGAAAAGCGCGACTTCCCAGTTGCCCTCTGGATCGCGGATACCCGCGTAGAGGTTGACGAGGGCATAGCCGCCGACATTGTCGAAGCGGCTGGTCGGGTCAGCCTGCGACTTGCCATTGTACGACGCCAAGCCACGCAGGTAACCGTCGACGCGATCCGAAATCGGGATGCGGTACTCGCTCTGCAGCGAGGCCGAGAACGGTGCCTGAAGACCCGAACGGATCGAGGTCTGACAGGTTGAAAGGTTGTTCGCGCCAGTCACGCCTTGCAGCGCAGCCAGGGTCGGTGCGGTTGTGACCAGGTCAGGATTGCCGTCTTGGTTGATGTCGGTGCAAGGGATGGTGCCATCCTTGATCTTGCCCAGCGAGTAGCTGGCGACCAGGCCCAGGTTCCAGCGATCCGAGACCTTGAAGTTTAGATCGCCTTCGACGCCATTGACCTCGACCGGCACGGCACCGACGAAGTTAAATTGCGCTACTTCCTGACGCACGCCGGTCACTTGGCCGGTGGCGTTGCGCACGGCCGCCGTGTTGACGAAGAATACGCCGTTCGTCGGACGATAAGGATAGTTCTTGAACGTTTGATGGTAGGCGGTGACGTTGAGGTTCATGCGACCGTCAAGCATCGTGCTCTTAAAGCCGACTTCGTACGACTTCGACGTTTCAGCCGGCAGGTTGCTAAAGCTGCGCTCCAACGCCGATGGCACGATGTTGAAGTTACCTACCACGTTGATGCCGGGACGGAAGGAGCTGCCGGTGCTGGCATAAACCATGAAGTCCGGCGAGAAATTGTGCTTGATGGACCCGGTATAGATCCACTTCTTCTCGTCTTGTCCGTCGCGGGCGATGATCGGCCCACCCACCGCCAAGGTGTTATTCGACTCATAGTCGATGTGACGCAAGCCGCCCGAGATTTCGGTCGCCGAACCCAGGTGAGCTGTCAGGTTGCCGAAAAACGAGCGCTCCTTGCTTACGCCACGACGTTCGATCGGCGTGTCGACGATCGTTGCCAGACCACCACCGAACGCCACCGGCAGCCGCACGGCGGTGCGACGCAGAAGATCGGTGGGAGCACTGTTCCGCTGCTGGAAGTAACCGACGACGTAGTCGAGGAAGTCGAACAGACGATCCTGGTTCTGCAAGCGGACTTCGTGGGAGGTCGACTTGGAGCGACTGTCCGTGTCCTGAAATACGTTGCGGCCCGGAAACACCACTGCGGAGTCGAGCGTAGTGCGCGACTGCACGTCTTGCGTGGAATAGCCACCTTGATAGATCAGCTGCTGCCCCAGCGCACCAGCTTCGACACGCCAGTTGTAAATGTTGTACTTTTGATGGATCCGAGTCGGATCGACTTGATCGCTAAGGCGGTCGCTAGTGTCGATGTACACGGGGCTGGGCAGCGCAGCCGGGTTCACTTCGCTGAACGAAGCCACCTGATCGTAGCTGCGCACGCGCCGATCCATGTGCTGATAGACGCCTTCAAACTTCAGCCAGTCAGCCGGTTGTACGATGGCAGAGACGCGACCCGCTTCTGTGCTTGCGGAAGGATCGCGACCGCCGAAGTTAGAATTGATCGTCTTGACCCGGTTCAATTCGTTCTGATCGATAACACCGGCTACGCGGATCGCGGCGATGCCCTCGATGATCGGCAGACCGAACGCGCCACGAAAGTTGAGCGTGCCGATGTCGTTGGCGGTCATGTCGACCGTGCCGCCAGCTTCGTAAAGGTCGGGCTTGCGGGTGGTGACGGTGATTGAGCCTGAGGGCGAAGCGATTCCGCGAAGGGTGCCTTGCGGACCGCGCTGCACGTCGATCTGTCCGACGTCGAACATCTGCTGAAGTACGAGGCCGGCGGTGATCGGCGCGTCGTTCATGTAGAACTGGACAGTAGCGTTGAAGCCGCTCGCGTTCACGTCGAAGTTGACGCCGCGCAGCTTGGCGCTGCCACCAACGCCGTTCGACTCCGTTGTCAGCTCAAGGCCAGGGACGACGTTCTGGACCTCGCGAAAATCGCGGAAGTTGAGCTTGGCGATTTGCTCCGAGGTCACGGAATCAACGACCGCCGGAACGTCCTGAACGTCTTCGTCGCGACGGCGGGCCTGAACGATGATCGTATTATCGGGCCCGCTGACTTCATCATTACCAACGACTTGAGCTAGTGTCGGCGTCGAAATGGCAGAAATGCTCGCCGACGCGAGCAACAACTTACAAACAGTCCTCATTGTACCCTCCCAATTGTAACTTTCCTTACGGATATAACTCAGACCATGTTGTGTAAGGCATATGCGGCGCAACTTGGAACATGAGGCGAGATCAGAGCGCGCGTATGGCCCGGCCATCGACGCCGATCATCTCACAGACCCGAGAATGCCGTTCGATGCGCTGACGTGATTGATGATCCGTTGACGTTTGCCCTCATGCTCTCACCCACATCGCCGCGGCTTGACTTACCGCTTAGCGAGCATAGAACTACACGGAGTAGCTTTTAATGCAAGCATGAACTCTGAGTTATTCGCGGACGGGCGCTCCGATAGCCCGTGACAGGCGTGGCGCATTGCCTCGGACACGTGCGGTCGCCTGCCTTCTTTTTCAGCAAATCGGCATGTTCCTGCTCAACATCGACATCCAGGAAGGACATCTACCTTGGACGCCCCGCATTACCCTCCGGCGAAGGCCTACATTGCGCCGCGTCGTATCCCTCGCGTGCTTTCCTCCCATGACACGCCGATCGCGGTGCTTCAGTCGATCCCTGCAGCTTGGGCGATCGTCAACAAAGAGATCCCCGGCATGGATCGCCGGATCGGCAACGAGCAGCTTCAGGTGCACCTCGGCAACTTCTCGTTGGCCTCGCTGCTGGTGTTCGGCGTCGTGCAGCCTGAACCGCTGAAGCGCATCGACGAGCAATTGAAAGCATTGGGAGAGGTCGCATGACGAGCCTCGGACGACGTCCACTCACCACAACCGATCGCCGCACGACCTTGATCCTCGCCGCTGGAACCGCACTCCTCCCTATTACCGCAGCAGCTTCGCAGACCGCTGAAGTCGGAAAGTTGGACGAACAACGCAATCGATGGCCGCTCAGAGGCATCTCGTTCGATGGCGATTGGCGGTTCTTCCGCGGTAGCGCTCTAGGAGCCGAGGCGCGTTCCTTCGACGACTCCGCTTGGCGCAAGCTCGACCTCCCGCACGATTGGAGCGTCGAAGACTTGCCCGGTAGCGCGGGACCCGACCAGATCGGTCCCTTCGACAAGAAGGCGATCGGCAAAGGCGCCACCGGCTTCACCGTCGGGGGCGAGGGCTGGTATCGCAAGCACTTCCGCCTCGACGCCTACCCTGTCGATGCGCGCTTCGAACTGCACTTTGACGGCGTCTATCTGGAATGCGATGTCTACCTCAATGGTACCCGAGTGGGCGGGAGCGTGCATGGTTACATTCCATTTGCGCTCGATCTCACGCCGCAGATCAACCGGGCCAGCGACAACGTCATTGCCGTGCGCGTCCGCAACGAAGGGCGCAATACGCGCTGGTATGCCGGCTCGGGCATCTACCGCCCTGTCACGCTGAACGTGCTGCCCGCCACTGGCCGCATCGCGCATTGGGGCGTCTCTGCTTGGACGCGGCGTTTTGCGAACGGACGGGCCGACGTAGTGGTGAAAACCGTGATTGAGCAAGCGCAAGGACTGGAAGTAATCACGCGGCTGCGCGACGGATCGGGTGCAGTAGCAGCGGAAGCGCGCTCCCCCGGCTCGGCGCAAGTCGAACAGATGCTAAAGCTCAAGGGCCCACGCCTGTGGTCGCCGGATGAGCCGAACCTCTACACACTCGAGACCGAACTGCTGCGTGGCGGCATTGTGATTGATCGGCTGGAGCAACTCTTCGGCGTGCGCATCGTCACCTTCGATCCCCAGCGCGGCATGTCGATCAACGGCAAGCCCACGAAAGTGCGAGGCGGCTGCATCCATCACGACAATGGTCTCCTGGGTGCCTGCGCCTATGGCGATGCCGACGAGCGTCGCATTGGACTGCTTAAGGCGCGCGGCTTTAACGCCATCCGCAGCTCGCACAATCCCTCTTCGCAAACGCTGCGTGACGCTTGCGACCGCCTGGGCATGCTGGTGATCGAGGAGGCATTTGATGCCTGGCACGAGAGCAAGGAGCCGCAGGACTTTGCAACTCACTTCCGCGACTATTGGCGCGAAGTGATCGAGGCGATGGTACTGTCGAGGCGCAACAGCCCCTCGATCATCATGTGGAGCATCGGTAACGAGATACCCTCTCGCGCGACCGACGAGGGTGTCGAGTGGGAGTGGAAGCTCGCCAACGCCGTGAAGCAGATCGACCCCACCCGGCCCGTGACGGCGGGCCTCAACGGTGTGCTTGGCCAGGAGATGGTTGTCGCTGCCGGGACCGCTCGGCCTGGCCGCGCGGGTAAGGTCGACAATGCTTCCACTCTGTTCATCGACGTACCCGGCTACAACTACCGGCTCGAGGACATCGAGCCCGAGCACGTCACCCATCCCGAGCGCGTGGTCTATGCCTCGGAGACCTTCGCGCGCGAGGTGTTCGACTATGCCGCGCTGAGCGAGCGCGCACCCTACTTCCTGGGCGAGTTCCTGTGGACGGCAATGGACTACATCGGCGAGGCGGGACTGGGAGCGACGGCGTTCCTGAAGAAGGGCAATCCGCCATTCTACTTCGCGGCCTGGCCTTGGGTGAACGCCTGGTGCGGCGATCTCGACCTGATTGGTCAGCAGAAGGCGGCCTCGCTCGCCCGCGACGTGGCTTGGGGGCTGAGCCCGCTGGAACTGGTCGCGGCGCGTCCTGCACCCGAAGGGACTTATCCCTGGGCCGCCAACTGGGGCTGGCCCGACGAAGTTGCCAGCTGGAACTGGCCAGGCCAGGAGGGCAAACAGATAACGGTGCGCGCCTATACCCGCGCGCAGAAGGTGCAGCTGCTCCACAACGGCAAGATGGTCGACGAGAAAACCCTCAGCGCCGACGACAAGCACACCATCGAGGCGACCGTGCCTTACGCCGCCGGCACGCTGGAGGCGGTCGCCTTCGTTGGCGGGCGTGAAGTCGCGCGGCGCAAGCTGGAGACGGTCGGACCGGCTGCCGCCTTGCGCATCGTCATGGAGGGCCCTTCGCGTCGCAAGGGACGCGAGGCACTCGCTTATGCCCGTATCGAAGTAGTCGACGCACAAGGCCGCGTGCTGCCCGAGGACGAGCGTATGGTCTCGCTGGACCTTTGCGGAGCAGCGGAACTGGCGGCGTTCGGCAGCGCCAATCCGCGAGCTGTGGGTTCGTTGCGCGCTTCCCAGGCGCGGACATTCCGTGGGCGGGCACTGGCGATCCTACGAGGGACCACCGGAGGCATGGTCACGATGAAGGCAACGAGCCGAGGACTACCCGCAGCATCCGTCAGCACCATGCTGGCATGAAGCGTTTCGCACTGCTGATAGCCACCGGCGCACTCCTACCCGTCCAGCACGGGTGGCGCGCGCCGGCGACGACGTACGAGAGCCCGGTGCTTCACGCCGATTTCTCGGACCCGGATGTTATCCGTCGTGGTGAGGCGTACTACCTCGTGTCCTCGAGCTTCCACTTGTCGCCCGGCTTGCCGATCCTGCGCTTGACGGATCTTGTCCACTGGACCATCGTTGCCCATGTTCTGCCCTAGCTGTCGGACACACCGGCGTACAACCTCAGCCTGCCCGTCGCCCTCACGGATGCCGCCACCTGCGGCACAGGCTACGGCGGAGCGCCTTGAGCGCCATCGATTTGCGAGCATGGCGGCCGTTTCTTTGTCTACTGGGCCACGCCCGACGAAGGCGTGTTCATAGCAACCGGCTCCCGCCCTGAGGGCCCTTGGAGCCAACCCACGCGAGTGATCGCCGGCCCAGGCTACGAGGATCCCCGCGCCACCTGGGACTGCAATGGGCTTGGAACCACAATCTCGACAACACCGCCTGGAGCCTTAGCGAGCACCGCGGCTTCCTCCGTCTCAACGCCCTGCCCGCCAACCAAATCGTGCGGGCGCGCAACACACTGACGCAAGTGCTCGTCGGTCCGGCCTCCACCTACACGGCAAGCGTCATGCTGGGACCGGATGGCTGATGGCCAACGGGCGGGGCTGACGATGTTCAACGCGCAGCCGAGTTGGATCGGGGTGGTGCGCGCAGGCGACAAGGTCAACCTGGTGCTATCCCGCGCCAGCATTGACCGGACGCTGGCCGATCTGCCCACCGGCCTGGACCGGATCGTAGTGCAAACCCGGGTAAATGCGGAAGGGGCGGTGACGTACAGCTACAGCCTCGACGGAGCGAAGACCTTCACCATGGCGGAGCCAGCCTGCAGGCTTGCGTTCTACGGCTGGTGGAAGGGAGCACGGCCTGGCCGTTCACCTTCAATCCGCTCGGCCGAGCAGGCGCGATTGACGTTGACCGGTTCCAGGTCAAGCCCGGCGGCTAAGCGGCGCGGCCCATGTCACCCAAAGCGAGGTTGAGCAGCACGCGCATGGCTTCCCCGGCGGCGCGAGCATCCCCCCTGGCAATGGCGTCATAGACCGCCTGGTGGTCAGGCACGGGGTCGCGCGGTGAAAAGCGGGCCATTTGCTTGAAGCGGGTAGTCCATTGGACCGCAGCCTCGATCGAGCCGCTTAGCGACATGAAGGCCTCGTTCTCAGTGGCTTCAAGCAGCACCCGGTGAAACTGCCGATCCGCCTCCTGTCCCGCATCTCGTGCCAGGCCGACGCGTGCCATCGTTCCTACGCATTCGGCCATGGCCGCGAGCTGCTCTGGCGTCCGGCGCATAGCGGCGAGTTCGGCGGCGGCGGGCTCTAGAACCCCGCGCAGCTCGAACAAATCGCGCACGAAGCGCTCGTCCGGCTCCTGCCCGAACATCCAGGCGAGCATCTCGGGATCGAGCAAGTTCCATTTCGCCCGGTCGGTGACATGGGTGCCCGCCTTAGGACGGCTCTCAACCATGCCCTTTGAGATCAGGATGCGCATCGCTTCGCGGTACGCAGTACGGGAGACACCAAGCGCAGCAGATTGCTCAATTTCACCGTCGAAGGGTGCTCCCGGCTCGTATTTGCCCGAGAGGATCGCGGTACCGATCTGGCGGGCGATTAGCTGATGCAGCCGCTCCGCCTTTTCGTCGCCGCGCTTCGCCATCAATTCACTCCTAATCGTCGAGCGGTGCGACCTGCTCGATCCTCCCGCACATCGAGGCATCTGCTACCAGTCGCAATGGGGCGAGGTCCACGTTTGATGTCGCAAGATCGTGCAACGACGACAAACCGATCGTGGAGATTTGCGTACTTACGCTCTTGAGGTGTCACTTGCTCCTTGTTGGCGATCCTGCCGCAAGCGATGGGACGATGTCACCGCTGGCTGCCGAGGCGAGTGGTATGATCAAGGCGCCGAACACCGCCACCAGCCTCACGAGGTCGATACCAGAACCGGGAACTTCAGCGCAGTGCCGCCGACCTCGCGGACTCCATCGCCACGCAGCTGGCGAGCACCAGAGTTAACCGTTGCAGGGCGAAAAGCCGCTACCGGTCTGAGCGGTGCCGATGTGCAGCCGCCGTAGCGCAGCTCCTGCTGGCTCAGGCCGAAGTTCAGGTAACGCGCCATAAAGAGCGCCAGCGTGTCCACAGTATCGGGGGTGTCAACCAAGCCGCCGATCGCGGCTTCGCCTATCGCTCGCCTGACTTCGACATCATGATCTGATCACTCGATTGATCTGTGATGATGGGTTATATACTCCTACAAAAGATAGACTACATGGGAGAGCGAACATGGCGGGACTTATCGCGGCACCGAGCGGCCAGATGGTCGCTTCAACGACAGGCACACCGAGCCGATCGAAGGTCACCGGTTCTGCTGACCAGGCTCTTCTTCATGTGCGGCGTCGGACTGAGCTACACGCATACGATTATCATCAAGCACGCGGGTCATCGGATGTGATCGTGCCCGGCCCGCTGATCATGGCAAGCGCCTTCCGCCCCGTTATGACCGCGTCTGCGGAGGCGCGGGCGTGACGCGCCGGTCGACCATGCTCGCCGCCGCACTGGCTTTGACACTTGCTGCCGTTCCCGCCATGGCCGCACCGGTGGTAGACTGTCCCTTGCGGGAGTCTCCATTTTCGATCGACTCGCCTTTGATTGACGTGCTTCTCAGCCCTGCGGCGACCGACGTGGTGAGACGCCTTGGCCCCGATCGCTTCACGCGCCTTCCGGCAAGCTTCGCCGGTACGACTGCGCCGAGCTTCGCCGCCATCGTATCGCTGCGCAACGCTTCCGGGCTCGGCGGGATTGAACCGGATAAACTGACCGCGCTCGATCGCGAACTCAGGGCCATTCCGGTGACCGAGGATGACAAGCGCGCCCGCTGCGCCCGCTACGACAACGATGTGCCGCGCTTCAACATGCCTGTCGGCAAGCCGCGCCTGCTGTTGTTCGAAAAGATCAACGGGTTCGAGGATACACCCTCGGTCGAGGCGGCGCATGCCGCTTTCCTGGAGATGGCGGGTCGCCAGGGTTGGGCCATCGTTTCCACGACCAGCGGCGGCGCCATGAACCCGGCGATCCTGCGCCAGTTCGATGCGGTGATCTGGAACAACGTCAGCGGCGATGTGCTGACACTTGCGCAGCGTAGCGCCTTCAAAAACTGGATCGAGAAAGGCGGCGCATTCATCGGCATTCACGGCTCGGCCGGCGATCCGGTCACGTTCTGGGACTGGTACGCAGATACGCTGATCGGCGCGCGGTTCCTTGCGCATCCGATGGCGCCGCAGTTTCAGCAAGCTCGGATCGCGACGGAGCCACACCACCCGCTCTCCACGGCGGTGCCTGCGGAGTGGGTGATGAACGACGAGTGGTATTCGTTCAGAACAAACCCAAGGTCCAGCGGCGCGCAGGTCCTCGCCACGCTGGACGAGCGGACCTATTCGCCCGTCGGCCATAGCAAAGTCGACTTGCGAATGGGGGACCATCCGATCGCCTGGACGAAATGCATCGGCAAGGGCCGAATGTTCTATTCCGCCATTGGACATCGGCCAGAGACCTACAGCGCGCCCAACTATGTCCACATGCTTGAGGCCGCAGTCGCGTGGGCGGCGGATCGGCGCAAGCAAGGATCGTGTAAGCGATGAGCACGGACGTGAACTGGTCCGAGCGGTTCCACGATCAGCAAGGATGACGTTGCTGTTAGCGTGGCTTGGGAACATCGCATCTGCGGTTCGCAGCCCAACTAACGAGCAATCATGAGGATAGTGTTTGCTTACAATTGGTTCATCTTACCAGCGACTACTATCGCCACAGACGATCACTCACGTCGCGGTAGGTCTTCTCGCTTTTAGTATCCACCCGGTGCAGCACGACCGATGCCGCTTCCGTTACCGCACAATGACACGCGCCCGGTCTAGGTTCTGTATTCGCCGATACGAATTGGCCATCTCGCCCTCTCGGTGGGAAGCGGCGCACACGCCGACGTAGACCGTGCCGGGTGCATTGAACGTGTGCGACGCTTCGTTTCGCATAGAGCGGCGCCGTCGAGCCACCTTTGCCGCCTGCGAGAACGAGCCGTCTCCGGCGAAGCCCCGTTCCGCCGACGTAACGTACCCGGCACCTGGCGCGAAAGAGAGCTCTCCAGCGAATTTGACCGGCTGCTCTACTTCACCATGATCGCATTGCGGCCCTCCACGCTGAGCGCGACGAACGGTTGAATGCCCTTGCGCTCCGCCGCACTGGCGGAAACTTTCGTCTGCCCCTCATTGATGGCGTACTCGGTCGAAGCCGACGGGGCAGGATCCCTTTCTTACAAAACCGAGACGATCAGGCGCGCATCATCCGGTTTTTGGGCGGGAGCTGCTGCCCTACCCAATCATGGGCCAACTCGAACCCGCTTTCCGGATCGTCTTTACCCGCCTCGTCAGCCTGCTTCGGAACCGCTCGGGGCGTGCGAGCGCGACTGATAGAAGCTCGCCATTGGTACCGTGTCGCGCGTCGATGACGACGCCCTTGTAGGCGATGCCGTAGGCTCCACCCACCGTCGATGTGAAGACGTGACCGATGGGTGCAAAGCCGTTCTGGGCGGGACGCGTTGTGCTGGAACACCCAGCCTTGACCGCTCCAATCCATGCGATCGACGAGTAGATCGAAGCTGTCACTACCAACGAAGCCGATGATGGCGAAGACCTCAAGCAGGAGGAGTGCTGCCGGCGCGATGGCCTCGTTCGGGGTGATCGGCGTCGCGTTGGTGACCGCGGTAAAGAACGTGGCGATCGGATTGGGCACAGCAGGACCCAGATCAACGTGCCATGCGTCATGGATGGCAATCGCGGCGTCGATCGCTGCCGCGGCGACGACCCAGCCTACGTAGTGGGTCATGACGGCCACGATGGTGACCGCCACGAGCGCGCTTATAGCGGTGAGGGATTGCTCGGGCCGGCGCGCCCCTGCTCGTCCGACACGAAGGTTGAAGGTCGCCAAGGCCACGAGGCCAGGCAACAGGATCAGGACGCTGGTGAGAAAGCCCAGCGTGAGAGGCACGGATTACTTCTTCGCGGACGAGCTGGTGGGAGCGAAGGAATACCGCCAGCTGACACCGTCTTTAACAACGCGCCCTGCACCCTTTGCCGCCCGACGTTCGGTCTCGAGGCGGATCAGTTCTGAATAGCCGCCGACCTTTCGCGCGGCGGCGCCGGCCCGGCGCTGTTCGTCGGTTCTCATGATCGTTGCCATGTGGTCAATGTAGGCAATGTCGATCGGAACGTTCACCTCCGCGACACGCAGCGCAAGGCGAATTGCTGAGATGCTTAGAAAAGCAGGTCAGTGATACCGCGACGATGCTTAGCGACCGAGCGAGCGTGAATAGATCAGCACCAGCTCTGCCCGCGACCGTGCTCTGAGCTTCGACCGTGCTATCTCCAGGCCTGGCTCGACTTCGTGTGGGGGTATCTCGAGGCTGGCAGCAATCTCGTTCGACGTCTTGCACTGCAGAAGAAGATCAAGAACGTCGCGCTCGCGTCGGCTCAATCGTGCAAGTGGTGGTCCGGGAGGCAACGTGTTTGTGCGTTCAGGCGAACCTTGGAACCTGCCCGAACTTTGGGATTGAGCCATGAGCCCTCTCTCTTGGTGCACGGATGCTACAGTGCGACGCATTAGCAGATAATGCATGATCTCTCTGAGACAGGTAGACGGTCAAGGCAGGATGAGCTGTTGTGTGGTTCTTCCCCATATGCATGTGGTTCTTCCACATATGTGATCACCCTGATATCACCTGAACGGAACCGCCACTTATTAGTATCTGTTAACCAACGTGACGCTTCACACTGCTTTACATGTGAGTCCGTTTTCAGGTCTTGCCAGGATGCAACGCCGAGCGAGAGAAAGGGACCCGCAACCTTGTTGAGCCAGCAACAGGCGGCAGAAATGCTGGACCAGCTGACCTCCAAGCAGACAGAGGTGCTGGATCTGCTCCTCCGCCACCTCACCACCAAAGAGATCGCCCGCGAGTTGAATCTCGCGCCTAACACCGTCGATCAGCGGATCGCATCCGTGCGTGACAAGTGGGGAACGCTCAACCGTAAGGACACTGTTCGACAGTACACGGAGCTGCAGGCCATATGTGGAAAAACCACATATGGTTCGGAGGGCATCGACGAAGCTTCGACAATCTCGGTAGGTGAGGATGTCCCCTCGCCAAGCGAAATGAACCTCGTTGTCGATCCTCCGTCCGTCGGCCCAGCGGCCCATTCGCAGAGCGCCGAGCGGACCTTTGGGCTGCAGCTGGTAGACGAGCGGTTGGGGAAGATGGGACGGTGGGCGCTGGTGTTCATTTTCGCGGCGACGATTGCGGTCACGATCGCGGCAACGCTGGCCATCGCGGACTCGTTGGGTCGCATGTTGTGAGCCCCGCCTCGCCGCCCACCACTGCGCCGAAGCATGGTACCATTCGTTTCCTCGTGCTTCAGGCCAAGCCGTGGAGCTGAGCGAGCTTGTCCTTCCCTATCAGGTCTTCATGGCCGCGACGTTTGTCGTCGTTCTTTGGAAGGGTGACGCGCCGGAGCGATTGGGTGTCGCCTCGATCGTGGCCATGGCCGCCTATCAGCTGACCATGGAGAGGATCGTGCCTAGTCAGTTCACCTCTGTCGATGTGGCGTCCCTCGGAGCCGATATCATCGGGTTCATCTGCTTCGGAACACTGGCGCTTTATGCACGACGGATCTGGCCGCTTTGGGCAGCGGCGCTGCAGCTCCTTTGCCTTAGCGCACACTTCGCAAGGTGGGCGTCGCTCTCTGTCTCGCGGGAAGCCTACGCACTCATCCGGGGCGCACCCACGGCATCGATCTTGATACTGATGCTCGGGGCGACGATCCTGTGCATCGCCTCGCGTAGGCGGGGTGAGACTGATCCACCATGGCAGGACTGGGCAGCGATAAGCCGGAAGCGCGGGAAGCTATGAAGCCGGCGTAGTGGACCATCCCGGTGGCGCGGCGAGCTCAAGCTTCTTGTCATAGAGAGCCTTCACGAGTTGCGGGATGAACTCCCATGATCGCTCGCTGGCGGCAAGAAGGACATCCCGATCGGCATCTTGAGAAATGCGTGTTTTGACCGCTTCTCCCATCGTGCCCACTGCATGCGATCCCAAGAGACCCAGAAGGCCACCCTCTGGCTTGTGCGCGAGCACGTAAGCCCAGGTCTCCAGATCAGGCGCGATTGCTTCGATGAATCCTGTTGCCCAGGCAGTGAGGTCGAAGTCGCCCTCCTCTGTCACCGTCAAAAGCGGCGTGTAGCCGTTCTGATCTTCGGTCAGCGCGGCGCGAATCTCCGCCATCCTATGTTTGAGGTGCGCGACCGCTCGCCCCTGGAGTGTTCCGGGTTTGGCATTAAGAGCTGGTTCGCCGACGATCGTCGCAATCCATTGCTCATCGGGAAAGCTGCGCAGGCTAACGACGGCGCCGGACAAGACCCCGTCCACAAGCGGGACTTCGGGTTCGTCACCCTGTTCGCCTGCACGCCAAGCTTCGTAATCCTGCCAAGCCATACGGTTTCGTTCCATCACCTCGAATGGTGCTTATCGGGTCAGCCTATGGAAGCGCTAGACGCTTGTCCGGATAGAAGCGCTAAATCGATAATCCGGTAATTCCAATTACCAGCGCCGCCGCGCCGGCCAGAGCCTTCCAGGCTGAGACCCGGACGGCTGCGCTGTTCTCAAGAACGCGCGTTCGGGTCCGGACCATATGGGTTCGGATGCCGGCATATCCGTCCCATAGATCCGTCGCCCCCCAAAGCAGCAGCACGAGAGAGACGACGGTGACAAGCTCGCGGGGCGGAAGATCCCCGATCGCAAGGGAGATAAGTGCGCCACCGATGATCGGGAGCGTCACGACGTAGACGATGCCGAGCAGGTTCCAGATCCTGTACGCGGGAGGTCGGAAGAAATCTGGCACAAGCGCGAGCGGCCGGTGGCACTCACCGCAAAGGCCAAACAGTCGACGATGCCGCCAAGGCGACAGAACTCGTCGGCAGTATGGGCAGGTCGTGCGCGGCACCGATGCCATGTTCATGGCCTGTCTCGCGCCGGGGCAGCGTAATCGACGCGGAGGTGATCGAGGCCATGACGCTCGCCCTCTGCGACGATCGTCTGCCCGACAAGCGATCTGAGATCCTTTTCGGTCTCAAGTAGCCAGGCCCCGTCATCCGTCAGTAGCACCGGCCCCCGCTGGGCGAGCTGCAACTTGCCCGTGACGCGCAGCCGCGTGCTCGACCTTTCTGCCGGCACGGGCGGGATGGCGCCGTCGTCGTGGCGGCGCACCTCGCGGGCGATCATGTTACCCGTGCCCCTTTTCCTTGCAGAGGCCAGCGGCCTCATCAAAGCAATCGGGGCAGTCACCCTTCCCCGCCTGGTGCTCGGGACAGTCAGCGCAATCCTTGTCGGCGCAGTGCTCGCAACTGCCATCATGCTCATTGCAGTGCTCGGCCGAGGGCTTGTTGAAGCGCGCCTGCATCTCGGCGAGGCTCGCGCCATTGGCTGCCTGCTGCAGATTGGCGGCCTGCGCCTTCATCTGTTCGACAGCGGCACTGGCGCGCTGTTCCTGTTTCTCGAAGGTTTGGGCCATCGCCGGCGTGCTGACGGCGGCGAGAGCGAGAGCGGTGAGGGAGATAATGGTCTTCATAGGGATGGTCCTTGCGATCGGCAGCTAAGTTCAGCCGAGATTGATTTGTGTTAAGTAGCTAGGGAGCGGTTGGCTGAGGCGCGGCGGGGCTCGTGGGAGCGGTGGCGGATCCTGGAGGGTCCGTGCGCGCCTGCACGTTGCGTGCGATCTTGCGGTACGCGTCCAGCACGGCATGAGCGGTCACAAGGCCCACTGGCGTGCTGGTGTAGGCACCTCCGAGCGCGCCGACGCCCAGGTCCAGCAGCAGGCCGCCACCTGCAACGGTGATGTCGCGCTTGCGCGCTGAGCCGGTGGCTACTGCCACCTGCAGGCCGGTCTGAACCTCGACTATGGTCAGCATCACCTGGCTCTGCAGGGTCTTCGTCTTGAGGCCGACCGCCGAGCCGAAGGCCCCGCCGATCCCGCCGCCACCGCCACCGCTGTTGCCATCGGAGTAGAGAACGGAAGCGCTCAGGAGGTAGTCGGCCGCGCGCAACGTAGCCTTGTTCAGGGCGGTACCGTTCGCGACGCTGCCGCCTGCGGCGAGTTCGCGTTCACGCTGCAAAGCATCAAAGGCGGCCCCGCGCTCGACCAGCGCGAAGCAGTTGGACTGGGCCGTGAGCAGCTTGAGGACCGGAAGTGGGTCGACCTTGGTGGGTCCGCCATTCTGGCGCTCGGCCATTTGCATGAGGGCGCGCATGCCGGGGGGCAGCTGATCCTCGACTTTGGGTGCGCCCTTGTCCTCGACGAGGGCGATGCTGCCGAGCGGCTTACTGCACCGAGGCAACTCGGCAGTCTCATCGACGCCCATGCCGCCCTTGCCCAGCCTCTGCGCGTTGGCGGGTTGAACAGCGAGGACAGCGGTCATCGCTGCCACCAGGAAGTGTGTTCGCATGGCTAAGGATCCTTTTAGAAGAAGCCGTCTTTGCGGCGCTTGTCGGCATCGTCGAAGCCGCCGCTGGGGATGGCGGATCGGCGCACGCCAACGTCGCACCCTCTGCTGTCCTCGCGGATGTGCAGGTCACGCGGATCGATGTTGTTGCGCTTGGCCCATTCCTCGGCCTCGCGGCGCGAGCCGAAGTTGCCGGCATCATCAAAGTCAAAGCTCATGCTAGTTCTCCTAGAGTTTGTCGGGATCACTCATCATTTGAAGGGTAGGCAGCCCGCCATGCGGCCGGCGTCTTAGGTCGATGCCGTTGCCGCCGCGGTGCTCGAAGACCATGGGCCGGGCGACAGTTTCGTAGGCGGTGTTGCGGCCGAAGAAGCGCTCAGGGCCATGCCACTTCATGCCCTCGATCAGCCGCATCTCGTAGGTGCCGCGCGGCACCGGCACGCGCACACGGTCGTTGCCGTGGACGTAAACCGAGAAGACATGCTGGTGGGTCTCGGGATCGTATAGCTGCACGACGGCATTGGCGTCGGAAGTTTGGACAACGAGCGAGCTGGTCACGCGCTTCATGCTGAGATCTCGCGCGACGGTCACGCTCCCGGAATTCGGGAACGTCACCTCCCGCTCGACGTCGGGAAGCCAGCCATGGCGCTTCCCATCTCCGAACATCGGAATTGCGATCAGTAGCGCGCCGAGCCCGAGTGGGAGATAGCTGAGCCAGGCAGGCCGGCTCTTCGCTTGGCCAGGACGCCACCGGTTCTTCTGGTAGTCGAAGCCCCGGTTCTTGGGCTCGAACCAGGGTCCTGCCTTACCCTTGGGCTTGGGCGAGCCTGCAAACCCGGGGTGCTTGCTTTTGACCGCCTCGCTTGGATCCTGCCCGATCCAGCTCGCGCTTCCGAGCGGCTTGCTGTCATCCAACTCGACACGGGTTTTTCGGTCGTTCCATCGCTTGGCATTCCAGCGATTTTGGTTGGGTCGCATGTAATCGCGATCATCAAGTGCCATGGCTGTTCCCCCTGTTCCGCCTGTCATGTCAGTGACTTCATCGTGTCGAGGTCGCGCACGAAGTGCTTGTATCCGCCATAGGCGAGGTCGAGTTTGTCCCGGCGTGTTCTGGCCCGGTTCTTGTTCTTGTACGGCTTGCCGATCTGCTGGCCGGTCTGGCGGTCAATGATGGCGTACACGGCCACCTCCCGCCTGAAGCTGCGGCTGCAGGTCAAAGGCAGCGGCGAGATGCCGGCGCACGCTGTGCGCGGTCGGCTTCTCCGAAGCGGGGAGCCGCAGCGTGAAGTAGCCGGCCGCGCCGGTCATACGATCGCGCCGCGCATCCTGCTCTGCCCGGTGCGAGCGATCGTCGAGCTCGATCAGCATGACGATCGCGCCGCTGGCCCGATCTTCGACGACGTAGTCGATGCGCTTGCTGGAGAAGCGATTGCGCACCGTCGTAGCCTTGGACCGGTTCAGCCCCGCCTTGGGGGCCATTATCGCGCCCATCGAAACCTGGGCGTGGATCCTCGCCCACGGGAGCGCGTCCTCGATGTAGCCGAACGTGCGCCGCTCGGTGGGCGTCATGAGCGGCATCGGCCGGACAGGCAGCGTCGCGGCGCCGAAGCCACCGAACAGCCCCTTGAGCACCAGAACCGCGCCCAGGATCGCCAAGACGGGCAGCAAGGAGTGGATGAGGTCGGCGTTACCCATCGCGGCTTACCGCCTGCCTGGGCTTCGCAGGCGGGTCTTCCTGCGCACAGGCGAAGAGCAGGCCGCTCAGCGTGAAGACGGTGATGAACGTGCTCCACACGCCCTTCCACAGTGCCATGAGCATTTCGGGATCAGGCGGGACGATGCGCCGGCGCCGCGGCTCCGGCACGACAAGCTCGATTCCGTCGTGGACGGGCGCGATGAGGCTATTAGCGTCGGCGGACATGCTTACCTCCGATTGGCAGGAAATGGTTTGGTGGGACGCGATGGTCGGGATCGGGGCCTGCGGGGCCGGCCTCGGCAGCTTGTGCCGCGATGGCCTGACGCGATCGGCGCCGGGCGAGCTCCCACATCGTCCAGAGAGCGATGAGAGCCATTCCGCATAGGACGGCGAGCATCCACTCCTGCAGCTGCTCGGTGCGCTGCAGGCGCTCGATCATCGCGGTGCAGACCCGGGCCGTGCTGGTCTGCGGATCGCACGCGCGCTCGATCCAGGTCTGAGCCAGGCGGTCCCATTGCGACCATAGATGCAGGGCAGGCGCGGTCACAGGCTGAGGTCCAGGCCCTTCTCGGGCACAGGCAGCTGCGGTGTGATCGGGGCCTTAGGCTGCGCGCGCAGCGTTTCGCGATCGATGGTGGGCCTTGCGACGATCGGCGGCGCGCCGGCAGCTTGCGGCGACCGGATCGGATCGATAACCTTCTCGCCGATCGCCTCGAGCGCACTCATCTTGTTGCCCGGGTTGCGGTCGATCGTGCGCAGCAGGGCCTGGCTGTCGTTGGTGACGATCGTGATGTCCTCGCGGACACGGGTCGCCATGACGTGGCCGAGGCGCTGGTTCGATAAATGAAGCTCGTTCGAGTTCATGGTGCCGATGCCCTTGTCGGTCGTCATGCCTTGGGCCTGATTCATGTTGATCGCGTAAGCGAGGCCAAGCCGCTCCAGCATGCGGTCGCCCGATGCGAGATCGACGATGGCGCCGTTGGCGGTCTGAACCCGCACGGTATCGGCATCGACGTGCAGCACCTTGGCGCTGGCAGCATTGTCGAGCCCCCGCTGCTTGTCGGTGGCGTTCCAGAAGATCCGGTCGCCCTCATGAAGCTTTACCCGGTCCTTCTCGAGCAGCGTGAAAGGGTCGCGATCGTCGCTGGGGTCCATTTTCTTGGGGTCGAGGCGCAGCTTGTTGCCCTGCTCGTCGGTGAGATGGACCTTGCCCTGGTCATCGACCCGCTTCACCTCGTAGCGGCCGCGATCGAGCCCTGACGGGCCGTTCCTGGCGAACACCTCGATCACCTGCCCGCGCTTGTAGGTCGCAGGGTATCTCAGGAGCTCGCGCTCGGTGTTGACGGCGGTGAGCGTCGTGAGCGCCCTGCCCTCGCCCTTGATCGTGCCTTCGTCGCGCAGGCCAGACTGGATCGTCTTGTTCAGTTCCGAGCGGGCATCGCGGCCGGACGAGTAGACGGCGGTTCGCTCCCGGTCCTGCGCGGAAAGATCGAGCCACATCTTGGCGGCGATCGGAAGCATCTGATCGCCGGCCTGGATCACCCGCTCGCCCAAGACCTCGAATGCGGCGCGAAACTGGCCTTGTCCGGTCAGGGTCGCGACCGCCTTCATGTGGTCGGTCATCTGGCGTTGGCTCGTATCGAGCCGGGCCATGGAGGGATCATGGCTCTGGACGAGGCTGAAGGCCTTGCCTGCGTCAATCGGCTGCAGCTGCTTGCGGTCGCCTATCAGCACGAGCCGATCGACCTCCAGCGCATTGGCGATCGTGACGAGGTTGTTCATCTGCTCGTTGGCGACAAGCGAAGCCTCGTCGAGGACCAGGACCTTGCCGCGCAGCGCCTCGCTCGACGCCTCGAAGCGCGGACCCTCACCGCGCAGGGCGCCGCGCAGGTGGTCGTTGACGAAGGACGATACGGTCTGTGCCGGGATCCCTGCCTCGTCCTTGAGCATGTTAACCATCTTGTTGGCTAGCGCGAGGCCGACGACGTCCCTGCCTTCTTCGTGGGCGACCTTGGCCAGGGTCTCGATCAGGGTTGTCTTGCCAGCGCCAGCGACGCCTTGGACCACGACGGTGCGGTCGGTACTGGAGAGCGCGAGAATGGCGGCGCCGAGCTGCTCGCCATTGAGCGGCCGATCGCCGGCGACGGCCTGGAGCCGGTCGGTGGCTTGCGCTGCCGGGACGATGACCGAACTCGCCCTTCTGCCCTCGTCGATGCCGGCAAGGAGCTTGCGCTCTTGCGCGATGTGGTCTGGGGTGGTGACGAGGGTGAACACGCCATCATGGCGGTCAGACTTCCCGGCGATGAGTTCGCCGCTCTCCAGCAGCTTGTCGATGCGCGCATCGACCCGGTCGAAGGTGACGCCCTTGATCCCAAGGTCGAGCGCCTGCTTGGCGACCCGGCCGGGATCGAAGGCGGCCTCGCGTTGGCCAAGGATGCGGACGGCCGACGCCACCGCCATCTCGGTTCTGAGGTCTGCCGGCGAGAGCAAGCTGCGCGCCAGGCCGTTGGTGGTCAGAGGATCCCTTGGTCTGAGGTACTCGCCTAGCGTATCGCGCAGCTGCGCATAGAGCTCGCGCATGCCTGAGAGCGTCCCCGCTTCCCGCTCGGCGTAGCGATCCGGTCCGCTCGCACGAGCCTTTGCCTCGGCGACCAGGTTGCTGCCATCGAAGCCTAGCTCCGTAGCCCGCTCCCGCCATGACTGACCCAGGGCAGCGCGGTCCTCGACGTTCAGCTTGTCGTCGCGCGTGCGCTTGGTGATCTCGCGCAAGGTCTCGGTATCGCCCCGTCCCTTTCCCAGCTGCTCGGCTTTGGCAAGGATGTCCTGCCGTCGCTGGCTGAACTCGTCGATGATGGGCTTCGGGACCCCCTTGATCTCGAACTGCCCGTGCTTGCCGGTGATCTCGGTGCGGTAGCCGATCTTCTCCAACTCAGCACGGAGCGCGGCATGGTACGTAGACCCTATAACGGTGTTGTTCTTCCAGATCTCGCCATTCCAGAGCGCCTTCCATGTGCCCTGGCCAAGCTTGGTGATCGCGGCCACGACGGCGTGAGTGTGCAGCTGAGGGTCGAGCTTGCGCGAGGTGTCGTGCTGGAACGTCGCATATACGAGATTGCCGGTTCGCACCGGCTCACCATTGCGGCCTTGAGAGTAGTCCCGGGCCTCTGCGTGCTTGCTCTCGATCATCTTCATCGCGGCGAGGACCGCCTTCTCCTGAGCAGCCAGAATCCGCTTGTCGCCGGTGACAAGAGCCAGGATGCTGACGCTCTTGGGAGCGGAGAAGGTCAGGTCGAGACCAGCACGTCGGTTCTCGGTCGCGTTGACGATGGTGCCATCAGGCAGCTTGCTGTTCAGCAGGTTCTCGAAGGCGTCCTTGTCCACCTCGCCGCGAAGACCAAGGTCCTTGGCACCGGCCCCGCCCCACGCGCTGACACCTTCGGCATGTTCCCCGGTGTAGTAGTCGTCCTTGGCGAAGTAGCTCGCGGCACCTGCAGCCGATCGGACCGTCGCAATCGAGTGCATCGCCTAGATCCCCATGTCCGTATCGTCATCGATGCCGGGATCGATGTCGTTGGCGTGATCCCTGGATTGATCCCGTGAGTGATTCTTGCCGCCGGGTGCGCTTCCATCGTCCGCGCCGATACCATGCCGCTCCTCGAAGCTGATCTGTTGCTCGGTTCGGTCCTGCGACTTGGCGTTATCGTTCGCTCGCATCTCGGTCGGATCGCGCGGCTTGTCGGCTGACTCACCGGGGATCACCCCCTGCGTCCCAAGACTGGCACGCCGCCACTGCGCCGCGCGCTCCCCGCGCTGCAGGTCCACGGGTTTTGCCTCTCGCCCATCCGGATCATCGGCTTTCGCTTGCCCTGCGCGCGGAAGGTCCTGCGACTTGAACAAGTCGGCCTGCTCGATCCCAACCTTCTCGGGTGCAGCCGGCTCGAGAGCCTCCTTCGTTCCCTTGCCGCTCGCTTCCGGTGGAGCCTGCCTGACGTTCGCGTTCTCGCGCCCGCCCTGCTCCTCGTCGGCCTTCTTCGCGACAGGCGGCTTGTACTCCGCCATCTTCATGTCGGCCTTGCGGCAGAAGGGCTCTGCGACTGCAGGGTAGTCCCGCCAGATGAGCTTGATACGTCCTGCCGGGAAGCCATCAGGAAACTTCACGAACCCGTGCATCGACGGAAGCTCCTTGATGTCGTCCGGGATCACCAGCGGCTCGACTTCCTTGCGCGGCGTGAGCGTCGCAGCATCGCGAGTGCTGTTGGCGCCGTAGCTGTAGGCCTCATCCATACGGCGCACCTCACGGTTGCCGATGAAGTCCGCACAGACTTTCGCGGTGGGCATATCGGCGGTCTTGAGAATGAGCTTGGTGCCGGCAAGCGAGGTCAGGTGGACGGCGCCGTTCTCGCCATACGTTTCGGCCAGCTTGCTGAAGCTATGCATGCCCAGAATGAAGGCGCCACCAAACGCGCGCGCCGTCTGCAGCCCATGCTCGATCGCAGGTAAGCGGTGGAGTGCATGAACCTCGTCGAACAAGAACCAGGTGCGCAGGTCACGAGTGCGTGGAAGCTTCATCAGCGCGCCGACGGCAAGATCCATCCACAGCGTCAGGAGCGCGCGATTGAGCGTCAGGTCGGCATGGGTCGAGGAGATGAAGAGGATCGATCCGGTGCCCCCCTCTTCGGCCATCCACTCGTTGATCGAAAATGGTGGCGCGCCGCCCGGAACCGGGTCAGGCAGGAAGCGGATCGCTTGGCCATTCGTGTTGAAAACCGCGCGGATCGACTCGGCCATTCGGGCCGCTTCCTTCGCGGTCAGCGGGTCGGCGATCGTGTTCTCGAGCATCTTGTGCACGGAAGGCAGATCGGCCTGCATCAGTCGGTGAGCGATGGCGCCGTTCGTGGTCTCGCCGCACTCGATCAGCTTGATGCACATCTCGACGAAGAGGGTGCGTGCCGCCATCGCCCAGAACGGCTCGGCGTTGTCGCCCGAGCTCGGGATCAACGCTGCCGCCGCCGCCATGAAGTCGGCGTGGTTCTGGCAGTCGCTGAAGATTGTCCAGGGCGGACACCGGGTATCCATCGGGTTGAGGATGAAGTCCCGGTCCTTGTCATAGAACGCTTCGACAAAGGCACCGGTAAGATCGAAGATCACGCACGAGTGGCCACGGGTGCGGGCCTGGCTGACCAGTGCGCGAAGCTGGGTGGTCTTGCCCGAGCCGGTCGTACCGATGAACATCGTGTGCGACTGCTCTAGCCGCCAAGGGTAGGGCACTCCTGCGAGGTTGTAGGGAACATGGAAACCTCGCTTGGCGCGCTCCTTGACGCTCAGCGCAGCGACCTTCTTCGGATCAAGTGGCGGCTGCTTCTTGGCGCAGTCTCCGGCAAGCTCACCCATGTTGTAGCGCCGGATCGCATCGACCAGCTCGCCATGCTCGACGAGCATCGATCCACGCTCATGGTGCTCATCAAGAATGTCGTTCCCGCGCTTGCGCGAGAACTCCACGAACCACACAGTGAGCGGCACCGTCAGGAACGCCGCGCCGATCAGCGAAGCGAGCGTCAAGCGAAGCCCCTTGTCGACCGCGACCTCAACGAAGCTGTTGTACTGGACGCTTCCCATGGGGATCAGAATGAGGCGTCCGGTGGGGAGCTTAAGGTTGATGAGCTTGCCCGGATCGAAGTCCATCATGAGCCAGATGCCGGACCAAATCCGCATGAGGATCAGGGTCAGCTCCTCTGGCAAAAGCCAGAAGTAGGCGATCGATGAGAAAAGAACGATCCAGCAGATCGCGACCACCTGCAAGGGGAGCTTGACCCCCTGCCAGGTCATCAGGACCTCGTGAGTTACGAGCTGCGAACCGCGCGTGAACGAGCCCGAATTTCGGACGACCTTTCCGCGTTCGGAGTGGTGCTTGATGGTGGCGCTTTTGCCGTTGAACCGGATGTCATCCGAGGCCTGTGCCTTACGCATGGAACTGCTCCATGCGCTCGATGGCGACGTCGAGTAGCCGCTCCGTAACGTCGGAGTGCTCGCGGGCTATGATCGTCTCGATCGCAGCCTGTAGATACTCGATGTTTGCGATGACTCGGTAGAGGTCGAGACCATGGCCACTTTGAACAAACGGTAGGCCAAAAGCGACAGCAAGCCGCAGGCACTCGGACACCGTTTTGCCGCGAGCCTCCGCCGCTCGGCTAAGAGCATCTCGCTCGGCCGGCGTTACCCGGACCGTAAGCACCTGTCTTTTGGTATTCATCAGACCACCTTCGAAGATGAAGGCGCCTGGTTTCTGTATCGCAACGCCATTATAGGCGGCTAAAGCGAAAGCGTCCACCGGCAACGCGCGTGATACACCGGTATGACGTTGAAACCCGCGGTCGCCCGCCATTTCCGCGCAGGCCGCTGACCGTCATACATGCGTATGACACGGACCGGGGAGCAACTTTCCTCTATACATAACAGTGACTAACGCCGCAAAGACGCCTACGCTAGGCGTGTACGGTGTGCTCCCTTGTTCTTAGGGACTTAGCGTTTCTGGATGTGCCATTTGATTGTGCCTGCCTGCTTGATCCTGAGCGGCGTCCGGGGCAGCGCTCATGGCCGTCAGGCCGGAGAAGCTTGCCGCAAAAGGTGCCCATCGGCGCAGCCGATGGGCATTTGACCCCGGCCCTTCGCCGGCATCTTCCGCGCGTCGCAGACGCGCAATCAGCTGCTCAAATATCAGGGTAGTCGTAGTCCCCTACGGTTAGACATAGCAATGAGTTGTGTACGCCAGTGTCTGTCGATGGGACGTGGGGCAGCATGCTTAAGATGTATGGCGTTCCTCGTACCTGCTGATAGAAATGGGTGCCCGATTGATGGGTCTGCCCGTTGCAGCCTGGGCCACCAAATGGAGACGAATGATGGCGACATCGCTGGAAAAAGAACGTCAGCAAATTGCTGCTGAGGAGGAGAAGATCGCGGAGCGAAAGAAGCGTCTCGAAGAGCGCGAACGTGAGCTCATCACCAAGGCCCTGGATCGCTCGGGATTGCTCAAGCTGTCGCCGGATCGGGCGAAAGGAATTTTCGATCTGATCCGCAAGCTCGGGCCCGATGAAGTGGAGCGGCGCCTGGGTGAATGAGGAGGCGATGTCGGTACTGCACGCGACGAAGTCGCAGTGGGTTCAATCGTGATAGCACCATGCAAAAAAGGGGACGCCGCGTAAGCGAGCGTGCCCTTAGTTTGTCGGCTGTCTGGCGGAGGCTATGCCCAGACTAGCCGAGCGGATTGTTCGTGGGGATCGAGCGCTGCTGCCACGTCGAAGAAGGGCAGGCGGTGGTGAATGCGTCGATCGCGGAAGGCCTGCCTGACGGTAGGTAGCGACAGCCTCATCCGCAGCTCGTCGAATGTGATCTCGCCGATGCTTTCGGGCTCAAGATCGAGGGCCTCCAGGACCGCGTAGGCGTTCCCATTGGCGAGGTCCAATTCGCCTGGGCCATCGAGACGCTGAGACACCTCTATCGACAGTTCGTGCGTCACCTCTTTGCGACGGAACGAAAGCAATCGACCAAGAAACTGTGCCTCCTCAATGACGGCGATCGCCTCGTGTCGATTACCGAAGATGCGAGCGATGGAGGCAATGGCGAACCGGCAGATGCTGGCATCGAAAGCGTAGGTCAGGCGCTCGGGCTCGCCGTCGGGATCATCCTCAGTGGCCGTACCCTGCTCGCGCATGAAGGCGCGAAATGAACCAAGTTCGCGGGGGCTGATTGTTGCCGGAACGGACTGGATGCGCGTATCGAGGTCGGTGACGTAAAAGGTGATCGACATCTTCGTCTCCCTGGAAGAACCGCGTTCTTCCATCCCCCTCCTCTCCCATGGCTGAGGTCCCGGTTCAGTGCGCCGCCTGATCCTCGTAGTAGATGTCGCACGCTCACTCCTGCACCCAGCTTGCCGTCACCTCGTCATGATCGAGTTGGCCCTCCTCGATCAGAGATCTTATCTGCTCGCGTGCAGTCGCAATCGCGGCTTCCCAGCGGTCATTGTGGCTCGGCTCCGGTGGCGGCAATGCGAGTTCGGATTGGGTCGCACGCGCAGGCGCAGCTGCGCGGTATCTCTGGGCGGCCGTCCACCTCTCCAGGTGGTCGGCAACAAGTGCGTCACTCTTGCTCACGCCCCGCTCAAGAGCGTCCTGCCTCGCACTGACGCCATAAGCCTGGCTGTCGATGCTGGCGATGCGGTGTTCCAGCCCCTTGAGGTACGACAGTGCCGTTCCCTTGACCCCGAAACCGTGAAGCATGACGCCATCGGGAAGGATCCGATCGAGGTGCTCGAAGACGGCCACGAGGCCGTCAGGCCCGTGGATGTGACGCCGGCACATGCTTCCGACGCCGACTACCTTTCCGCTGGCCAGCGACCACGCGAGGGCATCTGCGCAACGCTCGTAGTCGCTCGGGGCACGGCCCTGCAGGACCGGCATCAACCGGTCCTCAATCCCAAGATCGTTGGTGCGCTCGCGGCAGTCTCGATTGGCTCGGATCGTTCTCGATAATCGATCGAGTACCTCCTCCCGATCGCGGGCTACCCCAGCCTCGGTGCAATAGTCCAAGCTCGCGAAGCGGCGGAATGGAAAGCTCGATGCGAGCGCCATGTAGTCGTCAACGGTCCAGGGAATGCCGCCATAGGTGACCATTGCGACGTAGCCTCCGGAATCGAGATCGAGGCTGCGCAGCCCGCGAGCATTTGCGAGAGAGGCAAGCCGCCATCCGGACCATTGGCGCCAGCCTTCATGGCGGCGCCAGCGGGACAGGCAATTGGCAGAGATGAGAGCAGGCACCTGCATGGTGCGGGCGCGGCGAAGGATAGGCCCATCGCTAAGGTGCGGCAGGCCCACGATGATCTCGATCGACATGGTAGGGCTCAATCAGCCACGTCGCGGATTTCGATTGTTTCGTCGTCGCCATCTTCGCGCACGAGAACCGGTCTGCCGGCTCGTGCTGCATCCACGGCGGCGTCCTGTGGCCAGTCGCCGTACGCTCGAAGAACCTTGGTCATGTGGGCCTCGGCGGAAAGCCGGTGCGGGTGAGTCTTGGTGATTGTTTCGAACGAGAGTGACTGGTGGACGGTGATGATGGTCATGACGTTTCACTCGGCGGGGCGCGCGCGAAGTCAGCGGGCCGGGTCCCGCAGGGGAGCCGCACCGCGCTGCTTGTGCCAGTGTTGATCGGGAGGTTGATCGTCAGCGAATGACGTAGCGGGCCATGTGCTCCCAGCAGAGCGCCAGGGCCTGATCGAGGGTCGGAACAGAGCCGATGTCGCACACGATGTAGGTGCTGCGCTGAAGGCGCAGCTCGTGGGCTGTGACGTCGATCACGTCGCCCTGGGGATAGTCGGAACCACGATGCTGGTTGAACAGCTCTGGGAAAAACGTGAGCTTGTAGGGGAAGTAGAGATCGACGCTGTGATGCTCGGGTTTGCGGATCTGCCTCTCGGTCGAGATCTGGCGCAGGATGGCGTCTGCCTGCTCTGCAGGCGCAGGGAACGCGGCGCGCAGGTTGTTAAGGATCAGGGCCTCGGCCGGCGTGCCGTAGCCGCAGAGACGCTGGCGCTCGAGCGTGACAATCACGCGTTGCACCGCCTCATTGCGTGTGCGGTAATTGGTGGTCCGCACCGTCGCCTCGGCTCCGTACTCGAACGGTGCCAGGAAGCCGGTGTCGAGCCAGCGGGCGAGCCCCTGCTCAGCCGCCTCGGCATAGGCCACCGCGACCGGATTCTGGCAGTCGAAGCGAGCCTGAAGCTCGTAATACGATCCGAAATCATGCGGACACGATGTGGCCTCCAGCACGACGCCCTCGGGCGGCACCCCGAAGCGCGCGATGATCGCAGCACGGTAGATCTCGACCTCAAGGCGGTTGTGTTTGACATAGTCGGGAGTGCGGCCGACCTGGGCGCAATCCTCCTCGGCGGGTGCGCTTCCGATGTAAGCGGTCTCGTAAGTGGGCATGGTACTTCTCCGGTCTGTCGTTCGACAGCCGGCCACCTCCCTCTCCTCTCCAGTGGACCTCCTTCAGAGGTGCCGCGAGGCGTGCCGACCGACGTGCGCCAGGCGCGGATGCGCCGCGCGGCACGAGGATCGGCGATGCCGCGATCCGGCAAGGCAGACCGCGCGAAGCGGTGACGGCCGAACGGCCGGCAACGAGCAAGGGGCTGCCGCGCCGGCCACCGCCCTCGCCCCATGCGAGCGACCTCGCCACCAGCTCTGCCGCAAGGCGAGCCGACCGACGTGCGCTAAGGCGCGGAGGCGCCGCGCGGCACGAGGATCGGCGATGCCGTGACCCGGCTAGGCAGACCGCACGAAGCGGTGACGGCCGAAGGGCCGGCAGCGAGCAAGGGACTGCCGCGCCGGCCACCGCCCTCGCCCCATGCGAGCGACCTCGCCACCAGCTCTACCGCGAGGCGAGCCGACCGACGTGCGCCAGGCGCGGATGCGCCGCGCGGCACGAGGATCGGCGATGCCGTGACCCGGCTAGGCAGACCGCGCGAAGCGGTGATGGCCGAAGGGCCGGCAGCGAGCAAGGGACTGCCGCGCCGGCCACTGCCCGCGCGCCACGCGTGCGACCTCTGCGCCTCACGTCCGCTGGCGTGTCATGCCCGACGGCCTACGTGAAAAGGGCCACCCGCATCCGCGAATGGCTCGTCACTCGGATGCTGGCGAGGGCCGAAGCCCCCACGTTGTCAGGTCGCCAGCTTGACGTATCCTGCGATGGTGCCTGCCAGCAGCAGGAGCGAAGCTTGCGTGATGACGACCCACTTGAGCACGTCGATCGAGGTCTGCATTCCCGAGAGCTTCCCCTCGAAGCCTGTGAACCTGCCCTCGAACTTCGCTTCGATGCTCTTGAAGCCGGCGTCGATCTTCGCCTCGAGCACGGTCTGCATCGCGCTGATCCGGTCATCGTAGTGCTTCATGGCTTCCGAGACTGCCATGTCGATGTGCTCCTCGAAGGCGTGCACCACCTGCTCGGCGGCGGCGTCGGGCATGTTAATGGACTTCAGAGCCCTGAACAACGAAATCTGCATGATGTTCCTCCTTTGTGTCAATGACGGGAGGACTTGGGTCGGTCGCGCCGGTGCGTGTCGCAGGACCGCGAAGCGGCCGCGTCAGCGGCGGTAGGGGCAACGATTTTCCGTAGGAAAATGGTGGGACCCTGCCGTCCTTGAGACGTGCCGGCGCGGCCGACACACTGGGACGACTAGAGAGACCCACTGTTTGACCCTTGACCCATCGGTCTGGCGCTCTCGCGGCGAAGGGGTTCGATGCCCCTGAGCCGCGGTCTGGCGCAACAAAAGAAAGAAGCGCGAGGAGCTTCGAGCCGAAGCGCGAAGCCCCTCGCTGGCGGCGTTACGCAAGCTTGGCGTCGGGACGCTGGTTGGCGGTGCGCAGGGCGTGCATCGGGGTGCGTGCCTTGCGCAGGAGTTCGTAAAGGTTGCTCTGGATGCCTGAGCCCTGGCAGATGACGGCCTCGACCGGCTTGAGCTTGAGCATGTTCTCGTTGCGGATGAAGGCGGCGCGGGCACCGTGCTTGCGGTCCGGAACGAAGGTGATGAGCTTGACGCGGCGGGCTGCGGCCCAGCTGGCGGCGATTGCGTCGACACCCTTGCGCATGCCGGTGGTGGCGAGGACCATTTCAGGCACGCGCGCCTTGATGTCGTCGAGGCGGTCCCAGATCTGCTCATGGTCGTGCCAGTCTTGACCGCCCGAGACCAGGACCATCGGACCTTCAGGCGCCAGCTGCTCGCGACGCTCACGCGACCGTGCGGCGAGGAAGTCGCGCGCTGCGATCTGGGACGCGGTGACCCCGTTCTTGGAGACCTGCGAGCCGCGGGTGGCCTGGAAGGGCTTGCCGGTCTCGACGCGGTACACCTCGGAGGCGTGGTCGCGCATGGCTTCCAGGGCCTCGCGGCAACCCTGGAGGGTCTGGCAGAGCATCTGCGTCTCTTCCAGCTCGACGGCGTAGATCTCGGACGGATCATAGGTGCGTGCCAGGTCACCAAGCTTCTTGGCGGCGTCGTCCTCCCGACCTTCAGCAAGGCGGGCGGTCATGTGAAAGGAATTGACGAAGCCCCAGACGATCTGCTGCGCGAACTCCTCCATGCGGGTGTCGCGGAAGACGTCGAAGATCGTACCCACCGCCAGCTCCACGGCGGCACGGGCCATTTCGGGGTCAGGCATCTCGGTTGCCATGGGCTCGTCGACGATGCTCAGCTTGGCCATCTCGCTGGTCTCGATGAAGGCCTGATCGTAGGCGCCAGCGCTGTCCCGATCGGCAGCGTAATCGATGCGGTCGTTGAAAAGCAGTTCGAGTTCGACGAGCGAGTTGATCGACTTGGTCATAAAAGCCTCCATTGTTGAACTCTCTCATCTCGTTCAGATGAAAGATGAATCTCATCAGGAGGGCCGGGCGCGGCGAGGTCAGGGACGGCCGTGAGGCCGCCGCGCAAGCGGGGAGTGGGGGAGCCGATTTTGTTGTCGTCCTGGAGCCGCAGGCGGAAGGGCGGCGGCAAAATTGGGGGTACCGCTCATCCTTGACGGAGGCGTGCTGGAGGCCCTCAGACTACGGCGATGAAGCTTGTCTGATACCGAGATGTAGAGAGAGAAACCGATTTGCCCCGCGCTGGCGCGGGTTAACAGCAAATCGTCCTTCCTTGCCTCGGTGCGTCGTTATGCGGCGTGGTTGGGATAGTTCTGCAAGGGATCGCCACCCGAAGGGCCGAGACCCGCGCAGCGGGGCTTGGTGGAGCTTGGACTTTGAGCGGGCCGGCGACAGCCGGCGATGCGAGAAGGCCTAGCGGAATAGAGCCCGGTGCCGCGCCAGCGGCATGCAGCCGGCCTGTTCGTTTGATAGGTCCTCGCTTACCCGATCAAACCAGTTATTCGGTAACCGAACATAGCCGGTGACGAATAATCCTGGACTGTCCTCACAGCCTTCCTTCTGGAGCACCTCTCTTTTCGTCTTGTCGCCCTGAGCACCTGCCGCGACGAGATGCCGATGCACCAGCTGGATGCAGCAGCCGCTATGTTGGATAGAGACGCGGCGGCGCAGCTGTCGGCGATGTTGCGCCGCGAGGAACCGGGCGCGGATGAGTAGTTCGAACGACCACCGCAGCAGAGGGGTTCGATGCCCCTGATCTGCGCATGCCTTGCGCCCTCGATTAAGCGGTGACCTTGCCGGCGAGCTCGGCCCTCAGTTTACAGGCTCGGCGCACCAGGACCTCGTTGGCGACGTCGCCCAGCTTGGTGATGATGGGCACGACATAGCGCGCGTTGACGCTGCAGAAGGCCTCGGCCCAGAATTGGGGTGTGTTGCTGGCGCTGGGTGTGATCGTGATGCGGATGACGACGTCCTCTACGGGATCGATGATCGACCAGACTGGGGCGAGTGATCCGATGCCGCGGTAGCCAAGCGGGCGGACATCAAGACCGCGCAGACGCAGCTCGTCGGCGATCTCATCCAGGGTTTCATCGTCCATCGGGCGCCTCTCGCGTGTTAGCTTTGCTGTTCCAAGCCGCAGCATGGTGCACGTCGGAAGTGACAAGTCCAAGGTGGATTGAAGATGAAGAGGCGCGCACTTCAACCAGATCGAACAACAGACCGCCGCAAGCGACGCGGTATTGTCGCGCGTCTTGTGCAGGCTGTCTGGCGGAAAATCACGACGGAGGTGAGTTTCGATGGTGGTACTGAAGCTGGCGGCAGTGACGTTCGCCTGCAGCGCCTCGACCGCGGCACTGGCGCAGGACGACTTTCCGATCGTGGACTGGGGTCCGACGATACAGACCGAGGCGATGAACAGCGCGATGGACTACGCCGCGCGGCAAGGATCGGGGACGACGTCGAAGCCGCGCACGAGGACGGCTCAGATGACGCCGGAGCGCCGAGCCAAACTGAAATCGCTTTGCAGCCAGATCAGGCAGCATGCGGCGAATGGCGCACAGCATCCGCGTCTCGCCTGGAGCCTTGGCAAGTGCAATTCCGAGGGTCTGTGAGCGATCGCGGCGAAGTGGCTCGATGCCGCTGAGCCGCGCTCGCAGCGCACTCCAAGCGCCAGGGCGAAGCCCTGGCGCGAACCTGGAACCAATCAGGCGGCCAAGAGCACCGGCTGCGCGAGCTCAGCGCGAGAGCTTCCATGCGCGCCAGGTGCTCGACGTGGAGGTAACCCCAATCGATCGCCTCCTCGATGGCGTCCTGCTCCTGGAAGATGGTGTAGAGCTGGCCGGGCCCGAGAGCGTCTAGGTCGAGCATGTCGATCAGCTGGTCGCGCCGATCGGCGTAGTGCTCGAGGTCCTTGAGGCGGCGGGCGGCTTGATCTGCGGTGGCGGCGGTGATGTGAAAGTTTCTCATCGTTCGCGTCTCCAGCTGGAGCGTAAGCGAAAGGGCGGCGCCTTGGCGCCGCCCTCTAAGGCTCAGAAGAAGTCGATCTTGTCGGCGATGATCTCGCAGCCGTAGCGGGTGTTGCCGTCCCGGTCTTCCCAGCGCGAGTAGTGGATGCGGCCGGCGATGGCGACCACGTCGCCCGGGTTGCGGGTCGCGGCGGCCTTGCCGAGGCCGTTGAAGCAGGTGACCTTGTGAAACTCGGTTTCCTTGGCGGTGTAGCCGGTTTCTTCGTCGATGTAGGTCTTGCCCTCGCGCAGCTTCACGCGGTCGGTAGCGACGATCAGGGTGGTGACGTTGTTGCGGGCTTCGGTCTTGGCGACGCGGCCGGCGAGGTTGACGTTGTTCATGGCGGTTCGCTCCTAGGTTGGGTCCAGCGGGCTTTCCCGCCGGTGACACCGAAGAGCGGCGTGCGTTGGCCGATCACACCGGACGCGAAGCGGGAGGGGAACCCCTGAAGGGAGCTGGCGCGGGCAGCCGCGCAGCGGCAACACGGGTGACCGGAGGGGGTTGTGATCGGCCGGCGCTCGCCGCAGGTGGCACTTCAACGGCGGGGAAGCTTGCTGGATTTAACCGGCCACGGACGAACCGCTGCTGAGCAAGGTCTTAGCTCGCCCCGTCGTCTCCACCAGACGATCGAGGCCTGCTGCAAGGGCGCTGCCCGACCCTCTCGCTGCCCGCGAAGCGCCTGCGAGGGCATTCTTCATCAACGAGACCGGCGCGCCAGGGATCTCTCGGTTTCACGTTTACCTGCGAGGCCGAGCACCGCTGCCCTCTCCCGCAACTCGCGGCATGGTTGTCGTCGCTCGCCTCCACGTCGCTGGGTGTAGGGTGGCCCACCTTGCAAGGTACCTGCAGGTCATTGCCAGGATCGACGGTCCTGAGCCTGGCGGGCGGTTTGTGCCGCTAGGAGCAACGGTTCAGTCGTTGGAAGGCGGGAAGATGAGCCGCTTCATGCCAAGCTGCCTCGGGCCGTGCGCCTGAGAGCGCGAGTTATCTCGGTCGGCTTCGAGGCGCGCAGCCATGTCTACCGGCACGTCTGCGTATGCGTCGACCAGCGCCAGCGCTTCGGCAGCGCTCTGGATCTGGCCCAACTCGGTACCCTCCCAGATGGTGGCCTCCGGCTCGTCACCCGGAATGCGGGATTTCATGAACACCTGCGCGAAGAAGGTATTCAGGGGTCGGTCCCAACCAACGACAACACTGGCAACGCGCGGCGTGTAGGATTTGGGCTGTAATTCATATCGGCTCATGGTCTGCTCCTGGTCAGAGTGATGAAGCAACTGCTCAGCGGTTCTCTCGAAAACGATCGTGAATGTGGTCAGTAGGGCGTCAAGCGCGCCAGGGATGACGCGCCGGTTGCCCGGCGCGTCTGATGTTTCGCTCGGTGCTTCAGGCGAGAGTAGCCAATGTGCCAGCAGCGGAGTGACGCGCGGCATGCGTCTCACCTTCCAGCGAGGCGGAATCCGGGCATTGGAAGCCGATGTCCATTTTCTCAGCCAGGTTGGACAGGTCGCGGTGCGCCCGGACCAACTCGGAGCGGGCCTCCATGAGGGACCGCTGAAGATTGGCGACCCGGACCATTGGCTGCTGCAGAGTATGTGCTTCGACGCCGGTGGCGGCCCGCGCTGAGGCCATCTCGATCATCAGCTGACTGGATTTCACAAGGAGCTGATCCATGTCGGCTTCGACGCCGATGATGCTTCGCCCGATGCGCAGAGCGGCGATTTGAGGGGTCATGTGGGTACTCCTTCACGATGGTGCGCCGGGCGGCTTGCCCGGAGCGGGGTTGAACCTGGATGGATTGAAGCGGCGGACCGCTGGAAGGCGCTGACCGGTGCGTTGGCGCAGCCGGTCAGTCGTCCTCGGGCGTCATGATGGTGACGACGCGGATCGTGGTGGAAGCGTCGGCGGGATCCTCGGCGCCGTGGACCATGTCCTCGGCATAGTAGTCGATCCTCATGAGCGCCGGCGTACCGTTGATCTGGAAACGCGCGAAGTTTCGCTCAGGGATTCCGGTCCCGAAGGTGCACTTGCGAATGGCCGACAGCGTCGCAGCCTGGGCGAAGACCTCCCCATCGACGTGTCATCGGTGAGCTTGCCGAGCAGGGTACGTGTCATGACGATGCGCGCGCGACGATCGAGCCCATGGCGAGCGCGGTCATTAAGGCGGGCGATCGCCTCGGTGTCGATTACAGGCATGGTGCTGGATCCTCGAACCGGGTGTGGAAGCGTGTCAGCCAAGTCGCGAGTGTGGGCCTGATCTCGATGGGATGATTGGCGGCCGCGTCCTGATATCGGACGAGCTCAGTGGGTGCGGAGCGGATGATCTCGTCGATCTCGGTCTCGTCAAGCAGGCGCTCGGCGCGGATGAAATCGGTCATGCGGCCCGGACGCGATCGGGTCGATCGGCGCCACAGGCCCTCGACCTTGCGCAGGCGGGGCGCCGCTCGGGCTTCGATCAGAACGATCATGCGCAGCCAGTAAGGCGGAAGCGCGCGGACCTCGTCTTCCTTCATTGCCAGGCAGAAGACGCACGAGCTCTTGGGCGGGACCGGCAACCCCTCGGCGATGATCCGGTTCGTGCAGGCGTCGCGATCCCAGCGCCAGTCCCGCAAGGGGTACTGGTTGTCGTAGAGCGGATCCTCGATCGTCGCTGCGTGCCGGTAGCGCTGGGTATCACGCGCGGAGAAGTCGTAGCCGATCAGGCGCACGACTTTCTGGCCGCGCCCCCACGCTGCGAGAGCGGGAGACCATGTTCGCAGAAAGGCGTCCTGCGGCGCCACCTTATATTTGAGGCTGCAGCTGGATCTGCCGAAGGCCACGCTTGGCAGGCAGCCGTTGGTGAGCAAGCTCCCGGCCAGGTCCTGGTAGGGCGGGTAATTCTTGAAGCGCTTGGTGACGTAGCGCACGACCTCATGGCGGATGCCGCGTTCGGCCATCCAGACTCGCATCATGTCGAGGTAGGCGTAAGTCTCCGGCTTCTCGGCGCCCGGGTCGGCCGTCAGGACGAGATCGGGAGCCTCACCGCGCGAGACCAGCTCAATGAGCAGCGCGGTGCTATCGACGCCCACGCCGTAGCTCAAAACGACGGGAGGACGCGCGCAACGTGCGCGCGACGTCGTCTCGGCCGAAAGGCCGCTGGAGGGAATTGGCATAAAAGGGATCCTTGCAGAAGCGGCCAGGGCCGCAGGCGCTACTCGTAGTAAAGCCGTTCGGACGGGTAGTGTGGCGGCGCCACGCGCTCGGACTTGGTTGTATCCTTTCGCAAGTGAGTCACTGGTCGGCGCTGGTGGTGGGGCTGCAGGTTGTCCCGCACGCGGGGCACTTGTCGTCGCACTGCGCCGGCCAGAGGTTCTCAAAGGTGGCGCCGCACGGACAACCGTATGTGTTGATGAAGCCCGGCGCGCTGACCGCGGCGAGCGCCGCGCGGATCGGCGTCTCGTGGCGCAACAGCTCGTCGAGACAATCGGCCGCGCTGTCGGCGAAGCTCCCGTGCTCGGGATCGCTCATGTCGATCACACCGACGACGTCCTGTAGGACCTCGGCGATGTTGGCAGCGGGGACGGATGAGGGGGCGAGAGGCATGTCACTTCTCCTGGCGGCGTCGGTGGACGCCCATGCCCTCCCTCTTCTCTCCGGCCGGTCAGCCGAACAGCGGCAGCACCGGGTGAGGTATCGGCAGGAGCTTGGGATAGGGCAGACGCGGGAGCGCTCGGCCACGCCGGCGCGCCTCCCGGGTCAACTCGAAGCAGTAGGTGAACAGGCCTTCCTGGCGATGGCGGAGGAGGCGGCGCTCCCGCTGCATGCGCTCGAGCCAGGTGGCGGGATGCTCACCGGCGCAAGGCGCCGGCAGTCCTGCCCGCACGAGCTGGTCGATCGCGCCGGCGTGACCGCAGTGGAGCGAGCGTATCTTCGACAGTGTACGGCCTGAGATCGTGGCGCCGTCGAGGCGGAGCACGGTTCGCGGCTTGGTCGTGGCGCGGTAAGCGCCCGACAGGGCCTGGTAGACCTTGCCGATGTGTCCGGCCTGCGGATCGGAATAGGAGACCACGGCCTCGATCGTCGGGCGTTCGCGGCGCAGTACGCGAAAGGCGCGCGAGACGAACAGGCTCTCACCGTTCTGGGGCACGCTGTCGGTGAGGATCAGCCGGGATAGTACCGTGCCGCGCGCCGGCTCCCCGAAACCTGTATGTGCGGTGATGACGGCATCGGTGACAGGGCGCGCGAAGACGGCGACGCCGTCGAGCCGCGCGCCTTTGCCGAAGAGGCCCACGGCAAGCTGTGCTGCAGGGTAGCTCGGCAAGTAGTGGTGCCGGGCGATGAACGCGGCCGCGTCTGCGTGGCTGATGACGTCCACGCTGTAGGCGCGCGGATCGACCAGTGTGAGATCGGTCGACCACATGGCACGCCGTTCCCGCCAGCGCTGGCTTCGGGATGTCTGCATTGTTGGTAAGCCTTGTTCGGGAGGAAGTGGTCGCTCAGACCAGAACCTGATTGGCGCCGATGAGCCGCGTCGCAGCGCCGAAGGCGCGCAGCGCGCGCTCCATCTCGGCCTTGAGCCGCGCCTTGCTGGTCACCTGGACCTCGGGATCGAGGATCGCGCCGGCAGACGTGGCGAAGCCCGTCGCCGGGAGCCCGCCTTCAGTCGTGATGAGGATACGGGCACCCCGGCCCGTGTGGGATGGATCCACCCTCGCCTTGAACTCACCCAGGCTTGCAGCGAAGCCCTGGGCGCGCTTGCTCCAGCGGATGTGGCCGGCACCCAGGTTCTCGCCGGGAGCGAAGCCCCGCGCGAGCCAGAGGCGCAAATGCTGGCGCTGCTGGAGCGGCGTGTTGCGCGTGCGCTCCATGGTCCGGCAGAGCGGAAGGGCGCGCGCGTGTGCGTCGATGACGCGCAGGTACTCGCCATCGGCCGCGACCAGAACATCGTCGACCTCGCGACCCGCGAGGGTTGCAAGAAGTGAAGCATGCTGTGTCGGATCGACAGCCAGGGCGTCGGCTTGCGCGGGGGTCATTGCCTCGGCCACATCGTTACCGAGATCGGCAAGCGGGACGAAGCCGCGAGAGGACGTCAGGACCACCACGGCGCCGATCGGCACTTGCGCGAGCAAGGCAAGCGAGGAGGCAGGCTGCTCGGCGATGATGAGCAGGCGGCGCGGCCAGCTGGCGGGGCGGTGTTGATCGCTCGGCTTGGGCCAAGTGCTTGGCAGTGGACGTCCCGCCGCAGCGTCCTCTTTCAATGCGGCGGCGTCTCGTGCGGCGGCGAAGCTGCGGCGCGCCGCATCGAAGATGTCGGCCTCGTCGCCGCCGCCGTCTGCGAAGCCCCGGGCATAGGCTTCCGGTTCGTCGAGGACGTTCCGGCGCGTCCAACCGGCCTCAGCTGCAAGCCGGCCTTCGCTGTATCGGACGGCGGCCAGCCACCGATAACCGTAGGTGTCGCGTGCATGCAGGATCGCGATGTCGCGTGCATCGTGCGCGCCGGCGTCGATCCGCCGCGTCGTGAACGCGAAGTTGGCGGCCTCACGGTCCCGGGCAGTCTGTTCCGAGATCGCGTCGTTCACAGGGCGCATGGCCGCCACGCGCTGGCGCATGCGTTCCATGCGGTCCGCCAGAGGCGCGCTTGGTTGAAGGTCGGGGAAGTCTCGCCACGCCTGCGCCAAAGCCTCGGCATGCTCGGGAGTTCGGCCGCGGGCGATCCAGGTGCTCGCCTCGGTGACGATGAAGGGTTCGGTCATCTCGCGGATCTCCATGACGTCCGTTCGTCGGACGCACGGGTACCCTCCCCCTCCTCTCCTGGCCTTCAGCTGAGCTCTTAAGCAGAGTCAAAGAAGCCGCGAAGAAGAGAGAGGATCGGTTGACGGCGCCATATGTTCACGTTACGTTCCTACGCAGGAGGAGTGTAAGATGAAGGCCAATGCTTTTGTTGATCGTTTCGATCTCGACCTGAACCTGCGAGACGAAAGTCTTGATCCTCTCAACACGCCCACCCGGCGCGCCCTTGCGGCGCTGTCGATCGGTGTTGGCCCGGAAGATGCGTATTACGCGGCCCGCGAGTTGCGCGAGGCGGTGCAGTGGGTCCATGAAGGCGAGATCGGCGGCAAGGCGCGGCTCGCGCGTATCCTTTCGACCGGGTGTGACGACTATCAGCGCTGCCTCTACTTCAGCCTCGCGGGACGCGGCGTGGTGCGCGTCCTCGATGACCTCATGTGGCTGGAGGAGAAGCTGCTGGAGCGCGCCCAGCTGACAACGCGTCTCGCGCACGACAAGTCGCGAACCATGCCGCTGGTCAATCCCTATGTGTCGACCAAGCCCGACGGGCCGCTGGTCAACGCCGATCCTAACTTCGTCGAGGGACCGTCCTGGTATCTCGACCCGGATATCACCGGGCCGTACTAAGACTGGGCCGCCTCTCGCACGAGAGGCGGCGGCCCTTGCGCCACTCGCCTGGCTCGATCCACTCGCCCGCGTGCATCCCTATGCGGTCGGCCTTGGCCGCTGCATAGGCCTCCTCGTAGGCGCGAAGCCGTTCCGGATCGTCGCGCAGGTACTGGGCCATCGGAACGGCAAAACCGGTACGGATCAGGGTTAGCCCCAGATCCTTGCCGCCAGCGCTGACAATGGCGACAGGGCGCCCGTAGGTCTCCTCGCCAGTCATCGCGATCGTCGCCGGCGCCCGATCGAGCACATCCGAGACGAGGCTCGATGCAGCCTTGCCGCACTTCCAGCAACGGTCTTTCCGCTCGCACTGCTGGCGTCGTTCGACGGCGTCGACGCCGAGCAAGCGGAAGTGGACCGAGACGGTGTCTCCGTCGACTGCGTCGGCGGACGCCTGCAGTGTGTCCGGAGCTGCGCCGCCGGAGGCTTGGTTGCACCCGGCAAGAAGGGCGCAGGAAAGAAGAAGTGCGACGCGCCTCATAGGATCATCAACTCGTGTTCGACCATGCCGCTGAGCACAGGCTCGACGTCGCGCGACGCGATGACGCGGAATGGTTGCAAGGGGAAGTCCGTGCGTAGCACGGACACGGGCGAACGGGTCTCTTCGCAGACGCGGGTGGCGATCCGGTCGGCGTTCTCCCGGCTGCAAAGTAGCGTGCGCAGACGCGAGAACGCTGCAGGCGGGTGGTGAGGCATAGTGAAGCCTTTCGAGCGGACCATCATGCGCGCGGCGGGAAGACCGCCGCATGAACCTTGGGTTGGGGGATGATCCGCCAATCCCGCTCGCGCAGGCGGCTGACCGTGTAGCGGCCGTGGTTGTCCAGGGCCATAAGCCGGACGTTGCGTCCTGCCCGCTCGATCTTGAACTCCTGACCGACATAGCCGTCGGTGAAGCGGATCGGCTCTTCAAAGCGCAGTATGCCGCCATCGGGCAGGTCGCGCTTGCGCTTGGCGATCGTCTCCCGGCATGCCGCGCGCCATGCGGTGGCATACTCTTTCTGGGTTGGTCCGAGAAGATCGAGGATGCGCGCCGGACAGCTTACCTCGCAGGGGCCCATGTCTTCGGTCATGTCCTTGTACCCGAAGTGCTCGTTGGTGGGTGACCGCGGGTTCCAGCGCACCAGGCAGATGACGGCGAAAGCCGGCCCGACCGCGCCCGCTCGGGTCGGCTCACAGGCTGCGTAGTAGACCCGGTTGCCGACGCAAGCCGACCCAAGGACCCGCAGGCCATAGGTCTTCCCCTCAGACTCACGCGAATACGTGAACTGGTCATCCAGGTACTGTTTGGGGGTCTCGAAGCCTCCCATCGAGAAGCGAGACATGAAAAGCCATCCCATGATGGTGTTCTCCTTGGTGTGTGGGATCAGGCCGCAAGGGCGGCTGCGTCGTCAGCGAGTTCGTCAGCGGCGTTGTCGCCGGTCGCGTCGGCCGCGTGCTCCTGCGGCGCTGAGAAGCTGCTCAGCCACTTGAAGGCCTGTTCGGCTTTGGATGCGGCCGAGATGATGGCGGTCTTGTCGGCGCGCAGCACGCGCAGCCAGTGATCGAGGTAGCTGGCGTGGTTGTCGAGCAGCTCGGTCGGAAGTCCGAGCTCGGCGCCGACGAACCCGGCGCAGATCTCGGCCACAAGCTCCTCCATTGCGTAGGCATCGTCGCCGAAGCGCTTGCCGAAGGTGCGGGCAAGTCGCGCCGGATGACCGGTCGCGTGCGCCATCTCGTGCGCCTTGGTGCCGGCGTAATGGTGCGCCGACTTGAAGGCCGCGGGCTGGGGAAGCTGTATGAAGTCGTGCGACGGGCTGTAGAATGCCCGATCGCCACCATGGCGTACCTCGATGGGCACGGGCGAGAAGAACGCGTCGATCGCGGCCTGGTGCTCGGACGGCGGTGGCGGCACCGGATTGGCGGTTGCGTAGAAGTGCCCCGGCAGGCCGTCTATCTGGTCGGCGTTGAAGACTGCATAGGAACGCATGAAGCGGATGACGCGGTTGGTCTCCTCGCCGGTCGCGACATCGGTCTCTGACCGGTTGACACTGTTGAAGTAGACGCTGGTCGACGCGCGCTCGCCGCGGATGACCTGTGCGCCGAGTTCCTGCGCTTGCCGGTAGGTCATCCAGTAGCGGCTGCGGTACCCGGCGCTGTCGGCGATCGCCCACAGGTAGAGCGCATTGATGCCGGTGTAGGCAGAGCCCTGGTGGCGCAGCGGGCGGCCGCTGGCGCCGAAGGTACGCCACGGGCGCTGCCAGGGCGTGACGCCGGTTTCCAGCTTGCGGATGATGAGGTCGGTGATCTCCTGCGCGACATCGCGCCGGGGTGCGTTTCCACGGCGGGTGGGCTTCGACATGGGGGTTTGCCTTTCACGAAGAAAAGCAGCCGGAGCGCTTGGCCCCGGCTGCAGGTAGTTAGGAGGGTGTGGAGCTCTTGCGGCTCAGGCGGCGGCGAGCTGCTCGTGCTCGGCCGCTTGCGTGCCATCCGTCTCGGAGAACTCGCTCTCGCGTCCGTCATCGAGGTCGTTCCCGTCCTCCCCCTCAAGCTCCTCGAGCCGCGCCGTCAGTTCGTCGTCGGCCGCGCCCTCCCCGGGCTCGCCCACGCCTCCGTCGAGCGAAGCGTCCCGCTCGCCGTCCTCGCCAACACCGCCGTCGAGCGGAGCCGTGTCGTCCTCATCGTCGTCCCCCAGGGCGTCGAGCGGATCGGCTCCGGCGCTGCCCGCCTCAAGGAAGCGCATGGCGTTCGGAACCCAGGTCAGTGCCCGGTCTCGGACGTCGTCCTCGACGATCGCCTGCCCGGCGCACAGCTTCTCGCAATTTACCGAAATCTCCGGCTTCTTCGCCGACGCATAGCGACTCGACAGGTTGGGGCCGCCCAGATCGTGCAGGAGTTGCAGCAGGCCGCCCTTCTGGATGCCGTCGAAGAAGTTGGCCGAGGTTGGACGCCACCAGGCGGCGACATCGATCTCGAGGATCTGGCCAAGCCGGTTCTGCATCGGGTTCTGGCGCTGATCGTAAGTTGGCTTCGCCTGCAGCGAGATGGCGACCGAGTAGGCGATCCAGGCGCCCTTGGCGTCGTCGTCCAGCGCCCGGAACGCGTCGAAGCGGGCGACTTCGCACTCGTGTTCGGTCCAGGTGCTGTCGAGCGCGTCCTGCGCTTCCGCAAGGACCTCCCGGGCCTTGGTAACGGGCAGGTCGCCGACGTTCGGATCCTCGAGGCGGCGAGTGCCAATCGTCGTGCCGAGGCTGCTGGCCCCATCGACGATCGCGAAGATCGCGTAGTCGAGCGCGAGCCCGGGGTCGCGCAGCATGTTGGCAGCCAAGATGTCGCGGCGCTGCACGGCGAGCTCGTCGTAGAGGCGTGCGCTCAGTGCCTTGCCGCCCGGTGCCACCGCTTCGGGTCGCTTGGCAGGGGTGTTGTCGGAGCCACCGGTGGTCGGAGCCTGCGGCGCCGCGGGAACCAGGTTGCCTTCCTCGTCGGCCTCGAGGCGCAGCGGGGTCTCGCTGTAGAAGGTGGGCTCGAGCACCATCTCGCCGTCACGCGAGAGCTTCAGGATCTGACCGACCTTGTCCTTCCACTCAGGCGGCAGGATCGGGGTCGCTTGCGAGAGCGTCTCGTGCTCTTCGGCCAGCCTCTCGGATTCGGTCTCGAATTCGCCGAAGGCATCGTCGGAGAGGCTCTCGCCCTCCATTTCGACCTCGATCGCTGCCTGGCGCTCTTCGATCTCGGCGATGCGCGCGAGGGCCTCCTCGCTGAGCGGGGCAGTCGGCAGGGTGACACGGTGCAGATTCTCGCGCAGGCTCCAGGTGTCCGTCGACGCGATCGGACGGATCCACGCCAGGCCGGAGGTCTCGGCGATGCGCTTGGCTTCGGTCTCGAGCTTCTCGCCGGCGAGCCGCTCCAGGATTTCCGGGTCCGACCAGGTGTCATCGGCCTTGTCGGTGAACAGGTCGCGCTCGATGCGACCACCAGCGGCCACGTAGGCGTCCTCGCCGACGAGAAGGGCCATCGGATCCTTGCCGCTTACACCACCCTGGGCAATGGCACGCCGGATCGAGTCAGCGGTGTTGCCGTAGCCGTAGCCGCCCGAGCCGTAGGTCTGGAAGACCCGCAGCTGCTTCTCGTGATTGTCGGTCGAGGCGTAGGCCTTGGCGAGATCGAGCGTGATCTTGCCTTCGGCAAGCGCATCGAAGATCGGCTCGGCGAGCGCCGCGAGCCGCAGGCGGCCCTCGATGAAGCGGCGGGTCTGGCCAAAGCGCTTGGCGACCTCGTCGATCGAGCCATCGGTGCCGATGAAGTGCTGGAATGCGCGGCACTCGTCGGCCGGCGTCATCGCCATGCGCTGGAAGTTCTCGGCGAGCGAGGTCTCCGAGATGGTGGCCTCGTCGCCGTTGATGACCAGGCAGGACACTTCGTGATCCTTGGTCCAGGCGCCGCGCTCGACGATCAGCGTCATGGCGCGTAGGCGGCGGCCACCGGCGATCACGTCGAAGTGGCCGCGCTTCTTGGCCTTGGAGACGATGAGGTTCTGTAGGAGGCCGCGAGCCTCGATGTCGTGGGAAAGCTGCAGGTCGGCCTCGGGGCTGAGGACCTTGCGCACGTTGCTGGCGGAAAGCTGCAGTTTGCTAAGGGCGATAGACTCGAACATGGGATATTCTCCTTCCAACTCGCTCCGTCACTCTTGCGAAGCTGCCCCTCCCTTTCCCTCTTCTCTCCATGGATCCGCCGCGGCGGTCGCGTGCGTGCCACAAGGACAAAGGCGGCACGCGACGGCTGCGTTCAAGCGGCGCAAGCGCCCGCCGTCAGCTGCGTTATGATGCTGTCCGCCCGATCGACTGGCACGAACAGGCGCGTCTTGTAGGCGATGATCTCGGTGAAGCAGCCGAGCGACTTGAACCATGCGAGCTGGTCGGCCGGGGCACCGATGATCTCGGTGCGCGTCTGCCGATTGACGATGCTGCTGCGGATCGTGATCGGCCACGGTGTCGCGATCTCGACCGTGCCGCCCTTGAGGACCGACTGCACCATCTCGTCCGGGCTGAGCTTCGTCGCGGCGTCGACCCCGAAGGTCTTGAGCAGCGCGGGCACATGCTCCTCGAACACAAGGCGGCCGAGCCAGGACTGACCTGCCTCGTCGACGATGCGGTTCACGGCGAGGTGATCCTTGGGCAACGCCGACCAGATGGGCAGGAGAAGCCCGGTCGCGACCCGGATCGTGCTCGTTTCGAGCCGCGAGCCGGCGTCCTGCGCTTCGTCATCCCACAAGCGGCGGAATGTGTCCTCGTCGGTCAGTTCCCATGCGGATTCCTTGAGCTCGGCCGCGAGCCAGGTCTCGGTTCTCACCGGCCGCATCAGCGAGAAGCGGCGCAGGACCTCGCCTGTCTCCAGCATCATCGAGCGGGTCCACAGGCGCAGCGCGACTCGGCCGGACTTGGTGTTGCGCACGAAAGCCGAGCTGTCGTCGAACTGGGCGATACTCATGATGCGATCGAGAGTGACCGACTTCAGCCGCTTTTCCACCTCAAGGGTGACCAGGTGCGAGGTCGCGCCGGTGTGCGGATCTGTGCGCAGCACCGTGTCATCGATCACGCGTGCCTTCTCGACCGTGATCGTCTCGACCCCGGCATCGAGCGTGCCGGCTTCGCGCGCGGCGGCGACCCGGGCTTCGATCAGGTCCAGGAACTCGTCGAAGATCGCGTTCTGAAGCGCGATCGGCAGCGCCAGCAGGCGGTTGAGGAAGCGTTGAATGGGCGGTAGCTCGTCGACGATGATGCCGTCGCTGCCGGTAAGCTCAAGGCCGGTACGGTCCTCGAAATCGCCCAGGTTGGTGCTGGTGAGCTTGCCGGCGACGAGCAAGTGAAACCAGGTCACGAGCGCAGCCTTGGCGTACTCGCTTTCGAGATTGTCGGCCGGATCGAACAGGTTCTGGCCTCCGGTCTGGCGCTGGCCGCGCGTGAGGGCGCCGAGCGTGTCGAGCCGGCGCGCGATCGTGCTGGTGAAGCGCAATTCGCCGCGGCTGTTGGTGGTGAGCGGCGTGAACAGCGGCGTGCTCGCCTGGTGCGTGCGGTGGGTCCGGCCAAGACCCTGGATGGCGCGATCGGCACGCCAACCGGGTTCGAGCAGGAAGTGGACGCGCTGCTGCTGGTTCGCCACCTCGAGGCTCGCATGGTACGAGCGCCCGGTGCCACCGGCATCGCTGAAGACGAGGATCCGCTTGGTTCCGGCCATGAACGCCGCGGCGTCGGCCTGGCTTGTACGGGTGCTGCGCGATTCCAGTTTCTGACTGCCGTCAGGCGCGTTCACGAGCCGCTTGGTGCGGCCTGTCACCTCGGCCACCGCATCGGTGCCGAAGTGTTCGATGACAGCATCGAGAGCAGGCCGGATCGGCGGCATGACGCAGAGACGCTCGATGAGTTCGGCCTTGGCCGCCATCGCCTCGGGATTGTGGACCGGGTGACCAGCCTCGTCATACATCGGCGCCGATCGCGGGTTGCCGTTATCGTCGGTGAACACCTGCATCTGCTGGGTCGGGAAGGCCCGTTCGAGATAGTCGATGACGTACTCGCGCGGCGACAGGTCGATGTCGAGATTAGCGCGCTCCTCGGGCGAGAGCTGACCGAGACGGCGATCGAGGATGCTCTCGGCCGTGGTGACCAGCTGGATCACGATGGACTTGCCGTTCGCCAGATGCCCATCGATCGCGTGGATGAGCGTCGGGATCTTCATGCTGAGCAGGACCTGACCGAAGAACCTCTGCTTGCAGCTTTCGAAGCGCGACCGCGCGGCCGCTTTGGCGCCGCCGTTGAGCGTCTTGCCTTCGAGCCCGTCGACCACGTCGGTCAGCTCCAGCGCTCTCTCGACATGCTGGTGGATGACCATCCACGCGTCGGCGTAGGCGTCGTAGATCTCGATCTGGTCGGGCGTGAGATCGTGCTTCAAGATGTCGTATTCGACTCCGGCGAAGCTCAAGGCACGCGCGGCATAGAGCCCGGTCGCCTTGAGATCGCGGGCAACGAGCTCCATGGCGGCAACGCCGCCCGAGCGGATCTGGGTGATGAACTGCTCGCGGTTGGCAAAGGCCGTGCCCGGTCCCCACAAGCCGAGCCGGACAGCATATGCGAGGTTGTTGACCTCGGATGCGCCGGTCGCGGAGGCGTAGAGGACGCGAGCAGCGGGTAGATTGTTCTGGAGCAGCACGCCGCAGATGCCCTGCTGCGAGCCGGCCTTCACGCCCATGGCCCCCTCTCCGCCTGCAACCCCGCCCATCTCATGCGCCTCATCGTATGCGATCACACCCTCGTAGTTGGGCCCTGCCCAATCGGTGATCTGCTTCAATCGGCTGCTGTCCTGCCGCTGCGAGCGCAGGGTCGGATACGTGACGAACAGGATACCTTCGGCGAGCGTCAGCGCCTCGTCGATCTTCCAATTGGAGAGCGGCTGCACGTCGGCCGACAGGCCCCCGAGCGCGGACCAGTCGCGTCGGGCGTCTTCGAGCAGTTGCTCGTTCTTAGACACCCAGATGGCGCGCCGGCGCCCTTGCAGCCAGTTGTCGAGGATGCACGCGGCGATCTGACGCCCCTTCCCTGCCCCGGTGCCGTCCCCCAGGAAGTAGCCTTTGCGGTACTCGCGGCCCTCGTCTGACAGCGTTAAGCCAACGCCTTCCTTCGCAGGCACGAACTTGCCGGGAAGCCACTGGCTCCATGCCGTGCCGGCGTAGACCAGCGTCTCTAGCTGCGGCTCCGAGAGGGTGCGCTCCGTGACGATCCGTTCCGGCAGATGCGGAACGTAGTCGGGCCGGGGTGCCGCGATCGAGCCCATCGCCACGGATTCGACCAATGCGGTGGGGTGCTCGCCGGCGGCGGAGAAGTCGAGGCGGCTCGGGCGATATGGCAGGTAGACGCCGACTTGTTCGCCGAGCGGCCTGGGCTGCTCCAGCGGCGCGTAAGCTACGGGCAGGACCTGGTTGATGACCGGATTGCGCACGATCGTCGGCGCGGCCTGCCCAGTCGAACGGACGGCCTTGAACAGCGACGACGAGCGCTTGATGGGTGCCGGCATACCGGATGTCGAAGCGGCTTTCGTGCGCGGTACGAGCGAGATGGCATCGAGCAGGTCGAGCACGCCGGTGCGCTGGATGACGGTTGGGGCAATATGGCCCGGCTTCTTGTCGATCACGTAGAGCCGCACCGCGATGCTGGTGCCGTGCTTCTCGTAGCACCGCTCCACGCGCAGCGAGGTTTGGACGGTCGTGTCGCGCAGAACGGTCTCATAGACGGTCTTCATGCGCGCGCTATTGGTAAACCAGTCAGGCATGATCGCCACGACACGGCCACCAGGTGCGACCCGGCGAAGAGCGGCCTGCAGGTGGCGTGCAGCCGCATTCTGATCGGCGCCGCGCCCGAGCGAGCGCGAGAACGGCGGGTTCATGAGGATCAGCGTCGGTCGAGGCAAGTGTGCCATGACGCTGCCGATCGCCGCGCCGTCGTGGCCGGAGATCTTTGCGGAAGGGAAGGAACGCGCGAGGTGACGGCGTCGGCGCTCGTCGAGCTCGTTGAGCTGCAGGGTGGCGACCGGCGCGAGCTGGGCGATGAGGAGCCCGTTGCCCGCACTTGGCTCCAGCACGATGTCATCGGGAGTAGCTTGCGCCACGATCACCGCCAGCGCCGCCAGGTCCATCGGCGTCGAGAACTGCTGCCAGGCAATCTGCTCCTCGCTGCGAACAGTCTGGGTCGGCAACGTCTGCAGCAACGCATGGCGAGAGGCGATGTCGGCAAACACACACGGCGGCGACATTCCCTGCAGGTGGCGCACTAGAGCATTTTCAGCATGAGCGTTGATATCCTGCGGCTTGGAAGAAGTTGGCGCATTCGTCTGGCAGGAAGCGATCGAGCAGCTTGCCGATACGA
>NZ_JACHLR010000009.1 GCF_014204535.1 Novosphingobium chloroacetimidivorans | reverse complement strand
AGCGTGCCGCCAACTCGGCCTTGTTGGTGCGAAGCGCCGGCGGGCAAGGCTCGCGGGAACTGTGCCGGCTCCGGGCTGGAAGTGCAGTGTGTCGCATCCAGGCGGGATAAGGCTTCGCATCAGGGGTGCAGGCGCCCGTCTCTAGGCGCCGGCCGCATGGTGCGGGGTTGGTCGAACGAGGCCTCGCTCACCCGCACCCGCCGTGTACCGAAAGCCAAGCTTTCACCTGGCTCCAGTGCTGCGGCATATAACCCAAATGGTTCTATATGTCAAGATAGGCGTGAATCCCGCACGATCTCCGAATCGCTTCCTGACATGATCCGGAAACGATCCACCTCGGTTTGTCGTGCTGAGACCTCGTATCGCCTGTGTGAACACAGGCTGCGCCGATAGCGTTCATCTACGCGACATGTGATCCTGAACACGCATGGTGGTTCCAGGGGCGGCGCCGTGCCGCCTGTCTCGCGATGCGGGACGGAGGGGACGTGTCGGTCGGATGTGCCATCGCGAAAGCGCTGGGTGGCCGAGCTGCGGTTCCTCCCCGGGCCAGTTTGGAGGAGCAGACCCATGCGTTTCATCTCTCACAGCCGCAAGGCGCTTATGATCGCGGCCCTGTTGGCCGGAACCGCCACCGCCTTGAACGCGCAGGCCCAGGATCCCGGCGACGCCGGCGTGACCGGCAGCGTCACCGATACGACGGTGCCCGATCCTGCCGCGATGACCAAGGGTCCGGAGATCGAGGGCATCATCTCGGCACGCAGTGGTGACCGGATGCAGGTCACGGCGCAGGACGGCACCAAGTCGGTCGTGACCATCAACGATGCGACCAAGATCAAGGCGGCGGGCGGGTTCCTGAACCTCAACCGCAGCAAGCTGGCGGCGACCTCGCTGCTGAACGGCCTGCCGGTCACGGTGAAGACGCTGCAGGGCAACGGCGTGCTGCTGGCAACGCAGGTCGACCTGAAGAACAAGGACCTGAAGACCGCGACGATGATCCACAACGGCACCGACCAGCGCTTTGCCGAGCAGAGCGCGGCGACCGAGGCGCTGCGCGGCCGCATGGGCGACATCGACCAGTACAACGTCAAGAGCACCACCAACGTGAACTTCGACACCGGTAAGTCCAACCTGTCCGAGCAGGCCAAGGCCGACTTGTGCAATGCCGCCAAGACCGCCGAGAGCATGGACAATGCGCTGCTGCTGGTGGTCGGCTACACCGACTCGGTCGGCAGCGAGGAGTACAACCAGGAGCTGAGCGACAAGCGCGCGGGCCGCGTGGTCAACTACCTGCAGCAGGCCTGCAAGTGGAAGCCCTACCGCATGCTGACCCCCACCGGCATGGCCGAGGCCGACCCGATGGCCGACAACAGCACCGAGGAAGGCAAGGCGCAGAACCGCCGCGTCACGGTGAACGTGCTGGTCAGCAAGGGCCTCGACGGGCTTTGATGAAAGCGGGGCGGGCTGAGGCTCGCCCCGCCTTCTCAAGCGTGCGCGCTTCCGACGGATCGATCCAAGGTCGGCCGTCATCCTGAACTTGTTTCAGGATCCATGCTGCCTTCAACCTCGATCGCCGCTGGCGCAAACGGAAGTGGCGGTTTGCTGATCAGCGCATCGAGCTTCCGTGCCTGATGAACCCTGCAACAAGGTTCATGGTGACGTCGAGTTTTGGTGGGAAGCTGCCGTTAGGGCTCAATGGCGAACGAAGCGATCCCCACGAAGATAGAGACCAGAGACCATGGAATGAGGCAGAAGCCCATGATGGCCCGCCTGCGAGCATCTCGGTTGAACGCGTGAGAGACGGCGAACGGGATACCGGCAACCCAAAGCAGGTTCCATCGCGACCAGAAGCTTGCCTCATTGACCATTAGCAACGCGACACAAACCAGCAAGGTAACTGCCGTCAACTGAGCGAGTAAGCGAACGAGGAACACGGCGTCCGTTCTGATGATCGAGGTGCCTTCCATGAGGCTATGCTAACTGCAAGCCGGATCGTCTGCAAATGGTGCGTCAGTCGCCATGCATGAACATGCCAGTCGAGAACATAATACCGAGCACGATAACGATCACCATAAGTCCAAAAGCGATTGCGCGAGCGGCCATGCTCCGCACTATCACACGCCTCAGTTAATGTCCGCAAGTGGGGCGATAGCGGCCGCGAATTCACTGACCCTGACAAACACAAAAAGCCCCCGCTTCCATGTGGAAGCGAGGGCCTCTTTGTCAGCTGTGAAGCGCCAGGCTCAGGCCTGCTGCTCTTCGCCTTCGTCCTCGTCGGCGACGATTTCGCCCGGCTCGAGGCTGGGGTCGCGGCGTTCGGTGAAGCCGCTGGTGTCGGCTTCGAACATCGAGGCCATGACGTCCACGCCCTGCGCCTGCAGCTCGGCCTCATCGGGCGAGCGCGCGACGTTGACCTTGACGCCCACCGAGACTTCGGGGTGCAGCGAGACGCGCACGTCGAAGATGCCGAGCGTCTTGATCGGGCGTTCCAGCACGATCATCTGCTTGGTCACCTTGGCACCGTCTTCGTTCAGCGCGTCGACGATGTCGCGCACCGAGACCGAACCGTAGAGCTGGCCCGAGTTCGACGAGGCGCGGATCAGGACGACCTGCTTGCCCTCGACGTCCGACGAGTGCTTCTCGGCGTCCGAGCGGCGCTCGGCGTTCTCGGCCTCGATGCGGGCGCGGTTGGCTTCGAAGACCTGCTTGTTGCGATCGTTCGCGCGCAGGGCCTTCTTGTTGGGGAGCAGGTAGTTGCGGGCGTAACCGTCCTTGACGGAAACGACATCGCCAATGGCGCCGAGCTTCTCGACGCGCTCCAGGAGGATGATGTCCATGGGTCTCGCCCTCCTTACTTCACGATGTACGGAAGCAGGCCGATGTGCCGGGCGCGCTTGATGGCCTGGCCCAGCTCGCGCTGCTTCTTGGCGGAAACCGCGGTGATGCGGCTGGGGACGATCTTGCCACGCTCGGACATGAAGCCCTGCAGCAGGCGCACGTCCTTGTAGTCGATCTTCGGCGCGTTCTTGCCCGAGAACGGGCAGGACTTGCGGCGGCGGAAAAAGGCGCGTGCCATGTGTCAGGCTCCTTCGCGTTCGCGACGGCGAGTACGCTCGCGGTCGGACTTGCGCATCATCACCGAGGGGCCTTCCTCGTGCTCGTCGACGCGGATCGTCACCCAGCGGATGATGTCCTCGTTGATGGCGGTCTGACGCTCCAGCTCGGCAACGGCGGCGCCGTCGGCATCGAGGTTGAGCATCACGAAGTGAGCCTTGCGGTTGCGCTTGATCTTGTAGGCGAGGTTCTTGAGGCCCCACGACTCGGTCTTTACGACCTTGCCGTTGTTGGCTTCCACGATCTCGGTGGCGGTGGTGGCGAGCGCGTCGACTTGCGACTGGCTCAGATCCTGGCGCGCCAGGAACACGTGCTCATAATGAGCCACGGCGGTGTCCTTCACATCTGTAACCGATCGCTGGCTGATCCGCACGATTGCGGGGCCCCTCCGGCTTTCTTTCAAGCGGCGGCACATACACAGGTTCGCGCAGAAGGCAAGGGCGGCGGCTTCGGACTGCTTGGAGCTACGTTCCCTTATGCGCCGGCAAGGTCAGCTTCCAGGCAATCGCGGCGCCGCGTAGGGCAAAGCCGATCGCGGTGCCGAGCAGGGCGGGGAGTGGGGCGGCGACGCCGTACGAGGTCAGCAGCACGAACAGCGTCGCCGCCGCCAGCGCCGCGGTGACGTAGAGCTCGTGGCGCAGCAGGATCGAGGGTACGCCGGCGGTGATGTCGCGAATCACGCCACCCAGGCACGCGGTGATGACGCCCGCGGCGACGGCGGGGATCGGCGAGATGCCGAACTGCAGCGCCTTGCCCGCGCCGTAGACGGCATAGGCGGCAAGCCCGGCGGCGTCGAACCAGTCGAGCGCGCGCTCGGGCCACCAGCGCAGGGGTATCGACCATGCGGCGAGCGCGACGCCGAGGCAGATCAGCACCGGCGCGGGATCGCGCATCCAGAACACCGGCGCGCCGATCAGCAGGTCGCGCAAGGTGCCGCCGCCGGTGGCGGTGACGAGCGCGAAGAAGCAGGCACCGACGATGTCCAGCCGCTTTCGCACCGCCGCCAGCGCGCCCGAGGCGGCGAAGACCGAGAGGCCGGCCAGGTCCAGCCAGGGCAGCAGCACCTGCAAGGGCGGATCGAGCGGCAGTGCGCCGATCGCGAGCGGATGGGACGAGAGCGCGGCAAGTACGGGGGCCATGGCTGTGTGCCTAGTGCACCGGCGCGGCAACGTCACCCCGCGGACAGGTGCTCTCGACGCAGTAGACGCTCAAGGTCTGGCCAGCGCCAGGTAGACGCTGTCGCACCACTCCTCGCCGATCAGCCAGGTGCGGGCGGCGCGGTGGGTTTCTCGGAAGCCGTGACGGTTCAGCAGCGCGAGCGAGGCGGCGTTGCGCGGGTCGACGTCGGCGGTGACTTGCGCCAGCCCGTGCACGGCGAAGGCACGCTCCAGCACCGGGGCGAGCGCTTCGGACGCGATGCCCTGACCCCAGACATCCGGGTGGAAGATGAAGCCGATCTCCGGGAAGCGGTAGAGCCCCACCTTGCCGACCGCCAAGCCATCCAACTCGACGATGAAATCCTCGCCTTCGTGCGGCCGGGTGGCGAGCGTCGTGTCCAGCCACTCGCGCGTGCGCTCGATCGCGGCATGCGGCGGCGTCGACCAGTAGCGGGTCGCGCGCGGATCGCGCAGGATGGCGTGCAAGGCGTCGAGGTCACCCGGCTCGGGCGGGCGCAGGACCAGGCGTTGAGTGACGAGGCGCATGCCAGGCGGCATAGCATGGTTCACCTCGACCGACATCGAAGGGCCAGCAGGGTGGGAGCAAGCCTAGACCGGGTCCTCGGGAACGCCCGGGCCATCCTCGTCCTCCGGCTGGTCGCCTTCGGGCTGCGGAGCCGGAGCGCCGGGCAGGATGACCGCTGGCGGACCGTTGTCCTGCTGGAAAGGCGGTCCTGGCGGCAGCTGCGAGGGATCGACCGGCAGGGTGATCGCCGGAGACTCGTCGCCCGGTGCCTGAGCGGCCTCGTCCTCGAACCCGGGCGTGTCCTCCGCGCCCCACAGGCGGCGCTCGCGGGCCGCCCGCGGCGGGGCGGGGATGTCGATCGGCTTGAGGCGCAGCCCGCTCATGAACGAGCGCCAGACTTGCGCTGGCAAATGCCCGCCGCTGGCGCCGGGGATCGGCTTGTTGTCGTCCCGCCCGATCCAGATCGCGGTGACGAGGTCGCCCGAGAAGCCGACGAACAGCGTGTCGCGCCCATCCTGCGAGGTGCCGGTCTTGCCGAACGTGGGCAGCCGCAGCGAGGCGGCGCGGCGGCCGGTGCCGGCATTCGCGGCTTCCCACAGCAGGTCGAGCATCGGGGCCCACTCGCGCCGCTCGTCGAGGCGCTTGGCCGGCGGCTTGGTGCCCTCGGCAAGGCCATGCGGCACCACCGGGTAGCGGCCGAGCGCGAAGGCGGCATAGGCGCCCGCAAGCTCCTCCAGCGTCAGCGTCGCGGTGCCGAGGGGAAGGCTCGGCGCCCCCTCGGGCAAGGCGGAAGCGATGCCCAGGTCATGCGCGGCGCGGACCACTTCGCGGTAGCCGGCGGCGCGGGCGATGCGCACGGCGGCGGTGTTGCTGGAGATCGCGAAGGCCTCGCGCAGGGTCATGGGGCCGCGATAGCCGCGGTAGCCATTGGTCGGGCGCCATTCGCCCACCGCGATCGGCGCGTCGAACACCACGTCGTCGGGGCGTGCGCCGGCGCGGAAGGCGGCGAAGTAGTCGAACAGCTTGAAGGTGGAGCCCGGCTGGCGCTTGGCCTGGCTGACACGGTTGAAGGCGCCGGGCTGCCAATCCTTGCCACCGACGAGGGCGGCGACCCGGCCATCCGGGCGCAAGGCGATCAGCGCGATCTCTGCGCCGTCCAGCCGCGCCTGATCGACCACGCGCTCGGCCCGGCGCTGGATTTCGGGCTCCAGCGTGGTGGCGATGCGCCCGGTGCTGTCGTCGGGCAGGCGGGTGTAGAGCCAGTCGGCGAACCAGCCCGCGCTCTCGCGCGTGCGGCCGCTGGAGACGACGCGCGGGTTGCGCACGCGCCTGGCATCGCGCTCGGTGATGAACCCCGCATCGACCATCGCGCCGAGCACCACGCGCATGCGGGCGCGCGCCGCCGTGCGATCGACTGTCGGTGCGAGGCGCGAGGGCGCCTTGACCAGCCCGGCCAGCATCGCCGCCTGGCCGAGCGACAGCTTCTCCGGCGATCGATCGAAGTAGTAGCGCGAGGCGGCGGCAAGCCCGGTCTGCTGCGCGCCGAAATAGGCGTGCTCCAGATAGCGCGAGAGGATCTCGTCCTTGCTCATCCAGTTCTCGGCCCAGTCGGCGAGCAGCAGTTCCTTGAACTTGCGCGTCCAGGTGCGATCGTGCGTGAGGAAGGCGTTCTTGACGTATTGCTGCGTAATCGTGGAGCCGCCCTGCGACACGCCGCCGGCCCGCAGGTTGGTCAGCACCGCGCGCGCCAGGCCGCGATAGTCGAGCGCGCCGTGGCTGTAGAAGCGGCGGTCCTCGATGGCGAGGAAGGCGTCGCGCACGTCGTCGGGCAGCCTGGCGGCATCGATCCGCTCGGAGGGGCGCGGACCGCGGTGCGCGAAGACCTTCCCGCTGGCGTCCAGCAAGTCGACGCCCGCCAGCCGTGGCGCGGCGTTGAGGCGCCAGGGCGGCGCGGTCCAGGTCTGCCAGAGCACCAGCGCCAGCAGCGCCAGCAGGAACAGCGCGAGCAGGGGGTGCGCGCGGGCATGCCGCGCCACGAAGCTGCGCTGCTGGGCAAAAGGTGTGGGAGGCGCCGTGTCCGTCATGTCCCGGCGTTCAATCCGCGCATTGTTTTGTAACGCTCCTGGCCAATCGAGGATGCAACCGCGTGGGGAGCCACGCATTTCCGCCTTCGTTCTCGCATTGTCGCCTGGAATCGGCCAGAGCGGGCGCGGTTGCAACAGGGGAGCTTACAGCCATGCCATCTGGTCTCGTCGCCTTGCTCGACGACATCTCCGTGATCGCCAAGGCCGCCGCGGCCTCGGTCGACGATGTCGGCGCCGGCATCGCCAAGGCCGGCAGCAAGGCCGCCGGCGTGGTGATCGACGACGCGGCGGTGACGCCGTCCTACGTGACCGATTTCACCCCTGATCGCGAACTGCCGGTGATCTGGGCGATCGCCAAGGGATCGCTGTTCAACAAGCTGGTCATCCTGCTGCCCGTCGCGCTGCTGCTCAGCCAGTTCCTGCCTTGGGCGATCACCCCGCTGCTGATGATCGGCGGCGCGTATCTCGCCTTCGAGGGCGCGGAGAAGGTGCTCGAAAAGCTGGGCGGCGCCAAGCACGGCGAGACGCTGGAGGACAAGCCGACCGACGTCGCCGCGTTCGAGAAGGCGCGCATCTCGGGCGCGGTGCGCACCGACATGATCCTCTCGGCCGAGATCATGGCCATCGCGCTCGCCGAAGTGGCCGACCAGACCTTCGTCGGGCGCGCGGTGATCCTGGCCCTGGTGGGCGTGGTCATCACGGTCATGGTCTATGGCGCGGTGGCGCTGATCGTGAAGATGGACGACATCGGCCTGCATCTGACCAAGAAGGACAGCGCGGCGGCGCAAGGCACCGGCAGGGGCCTGCTTCGCGCGATGCCGATCCTGCTCGCGGTGCTCTCGATCGTGGGCACGGTGGCGATGCTATGGGTCGGTGGCGGGATCATCCTGCACGGAACCGAGGAACTCGGCTTCGGCACGCTGGCGCACCTGGCGCATGACGCGCAGCATGCCGTGGCGCATGCGACCGGATCCCTGGGCGGGGTGCTGGGCTGGCTGACCTATGCGGTATTGTCGGCCATCGTCGGCCTGGTGCTGGGCGGCGTGATCGCGTTCGCGGTGCATCTGGTGGCCAAGGCAAGGGGCAAGACGGCGCATTGAAAGAAACGGATAGTGTTCCTCTCCCCGTCGGGGAGAGGATACGCAGGCTTGGTGCCGAAGGCATCTAGCCGAAGTTGGAGAGGGCAGCGTGCGCACTCAGCCCTCTCCAAGCTACGCTAGTTCCTTGCGGAACAAGCTTCGCTATCCTCTCCCCGGCGGGGAGAGGAGCTCAACGCAGTCTCGCCAGCACATCCTGCGCGAAGGTCGTCAGCGTATCGTCGCGCGCGCCCATGATCACCACGCGGTCGCCCGGCTGCGCCAGATCGACGATCCGGTCGCCGCAACCCTCGCGCGTGGGCACGTACTCAGCCTGTCCTCCGGCGGCACGGATCAGGTCGACGATCCGCTCGCTGCCCTGGCTGCGGTCGACGGTGCCGCCGAAATAGGCCGGGTCGCACAACAGCACCACGTCCTCACCCCCGAGCTTCTGCGCGAACACTTGGGCGAGTTCTGCGCCCATCTGTCGCAACGGACCATAGCCGTGCGGCTGGAAGAACGCGATGACGCGGCCGGGATGCGCCTTGAGCGTCGCCAGCGTGGCCGAGACCTTGTCCGGGTTGTGCCCGAAATCGTCGATCACCGTCACGCCCGAGGCGCTGGTGCCGATCACGTCGAACCGGCGCGCCAACCCTGCGAAGCTGCCGAGGGCCGCGACCGCCTCGCCCAGCGGCACGCCCAGTGCCACGCAGCCGGCGAGCGCCGCCAGCGCGTTGTAGAGGTTGTGCCGCCCGGGCTGATGCAGCACCAGCGCGTGGCCCGCGCCGCTGCGCCGGTCGACCACGCGCGCCTCGATCGCGTCGGCCCATTGCACCACGCTACCGGGCTCCACGCCGATCGTCGCGCCCGGGCTCTCGATGCCGAAGCTGAGCAGCTCGCGGGCGCGGGAGGCCAGGGCGGCGCTCTCGGCATCGTCCAGGTTGACCACGCCGACCCGCGCCGCGGCGAGGAAGTCTCCGAAGAGGGCGCGCAGTTCCTCCAGGCTCTTGTGGTCGAGGCTGACGTTGCCGAGCACCGCCACGTCGGGACGGTAGAGCGCGATCGAGCCGTCGCTCTCGTCCACCTCGGAAGCGAACACGCCGCCTTGGCCGACGCGGGCGCTGGCGAAAGGCGCGTCGGGCGCGCGGAAGTTCTTCATCACCGCGCCGTTCATGATCGTCGGGTCGCGGCCAGTGGCGGTGAGGATCCAGCCGATCATCCCGGTAACGGTCGACTTGCCGCTGGTGCCTCCGATCGCGATTCCACGCGGGCTGGCATTGAACAGCGCGGCGAGCAGCTGCGCGCGGCTCATCCGCTCGCAGCCCAGCTCGCGGGCACGGACCACTTCGGGCACGGTGTCCTCCACGGCTGCGGAGGCGACCAAAACCTGGTCGCGCGAGGTCACGCCGCTGCCGTCCTGCGGGAAGAGGTGGAAGCCCTCGCTTTCCAGCCACGCGAACTTGGCCTCGCCGCGTCCCTGGTCGCGGCTGCGGTCGGAGCCGGCGACAGTGGCGCCCAGGCCCTTGAGGATCAATGCGAGCGGCAACATCCCCGAGCCGCCGATACCGCAAAAGAACCAGGGGCGGGCGGTGAGGTCGGTGGTGGGCACGGTCATGCGCAAGGCGGATAACGCACCGCAGCGTCGGTTGCCAGTCGGCAGGTTCGGGGAAAGCTTAGCCAACACCACCGTGGCGGCTGCTATTATTTGAGGGTCACCCACAACCTCGTCTTTGAGGGTCAGCCACAGCCTCGTCATCCCGGGCTTGACCCGGGATCCCGCTTCCTTCGGCGAGGCCGGAGCAGAAAAGCGGGGCCCCGGGTCAAGCCCGGGGCGACGGAGAAGGTTGGGTGTCGTTGGACCGATGGTCTGACGGCGGACTCTGCCGCCTTCGCTGGCAATCCGCTTCGCAAGGTGCTTTGGTCCCGGACCATGATCCGCATCGCCGTCTGCGCACCCTCCGCCCCGATCCTGTCCGAGGACGCCGACCGCGCGCGCGCGCTGGTCGCTGCCGAGTTCCCGGAGGTCGAACTTCACGTCCACCCCCAGTGCTTCTTCGTCGAGGGTCACTTCGCCGGCAGCGATGCGCAGCGCCTCGACGCGCTGGTCGAATGCGCCAACGACCCGTCGTTCGACGCGGTGTGGTTCGCCCGCGGGGGCTATGGCGCGTGTCGCATCGCCGAAGATGCGATCCGCCGCTTCGACCGCGCGGCGCGGGGCAAGACCTGGCTCGGCTACTCCGATGCCGGCTACCTGCTGGGCGCGCTCTATCGAGAGCGCATCGGCCATCCGGTCCACGCCCCGATGCTGGCGTGCCTGCGACGCGAGGGCGGCGACGAGGCGGCGCGGCGGGTGTTGCGCTACGTGAGCGGCGACCGATCCGGTGTCGAACCCAGTGCAGGCGAGCGGCCGACGGTGGCGTTCAACCTGATGACCCTGGCGATGCTGTGCGGCACGCCCCTGATGCCGGGGCTCGCCGGCCACGTCGTCATGGTCGAGGAAGTGTCCGAGCACCTCTATGCCGTCGATCGGCTGTTCTTCCACGTGACCGCGCACCTCGGCGGCGTCGCCGGCCTGCGTCTTGGCCGGGTGAGCGACGTGCCGGTCAACGATCGTGAATTCGGCATGTCGGCCGAGGAGATCGCGCGTCACTGGTGCGAGCGGCACGCCATCGCCTTCCTCGGCAGCGCCGACATCGGCCACGACGCCGCCAACAGGATCGTGCCGTTCGGGCTTGCCCCGCGCCCACAACCTCAATAGTCCGCCGCGCCACGTCATCGAATCGTCACAGGTAAACTGGACGGCGGCTGCTCGCGCTTTTTCCGAGAGCCATGAAACGGAGTGGTCGCCATGCGTGCTTTCGTATTTCCCGGTCAGGGCAGCCAGAAGATCGGCATGGGCGCGGACCTCGCCGCCGCTAGCGCCGCCGCGCGCGAGGTGTTCGAGGAGGTCGACGACGTGCTCGGCCAGAAGCTGTCGACGATCATGCGCGAGGGGCCCGAGGATCAGCTGACTCTCACCGAGAACGCCCAGCCCGCGATCATGGCCAACGCCATCGCCGTGCTGCGCGTGCTGGAGAAGGAAGGCGGCATCACGCTCGCGAGCAAGTGCGACTTCGTGGCCGGCCACTCGTTGGGCGAGTACACCGCCCTGTGCGCGGTCGGGGCGTTCAGCCTGGCCGACACCGCGCGCCTCCTGAAGCTGCGCGGCCGCTCGATGCAGGCGGCGGTGCCGGTGGGGCAGGGCGCCATGGCCGCCTTGCTCGGCGCCGACATCGAGAAGGCCACCGCGCTCGCCGAGGCCGCCGCGCAAGGGCAGGTCTGCTCGGTCGCCAACGACAACGATCCCGGCCAGGTCGTGCTCTCCGGCCACCGCGAGGCGATCGAGCGCGCGATCGCGCTGGTCAAGGAGCATGGCATCAAGCGCGGCGTCCTGCTGCCGGTGTCCGCGCCGTTCCACTGCGCGCTGATGGCGCCGGCCGCCGACGCGATGGCCGAGGCGCTTGCCGACACCCCGCCCGGCGCGCTGCGCCTGCCGCTCTTCGCCAACGTGACCGCGGCGATGACCGCCGATCCGATCGAAGTGCAGCGCCTCCTGGTCGAACAAGTCACCGGCCGCGTCCGCTGGCGCGAAAGCGCGATCGCCATGCGCGAGGCCGGTGTCGAGCACTTCGTCGAACTGGGCGGCAAGGTCGTCGGCCCCATGATCAAGCGCTCGGCCGGCGAGGTGGAGGTGACCTCCGTCTCGACGATGGACGAGATCGAAGCACTGGCGAAGGCGCTTTGATTTTCGGGGTCCTGTTGTAGACCGGGTTTCACGCGGAGGCGCGGAGACGCGGAGGGGCGCATGGTCGAGATCGATCGTCTGAGTGCGGAGGTCGTGGATGCGGCGATCCGTATTCATCGTGAGCTGGGGCCGGGGCTTCTCGAAAGTGCTTATGAAGCCGTGTTGGCGGCCAGCCTGGAGCGTGCGGGCTGGAAGGTCGACCGGCAGAAGCCTGTCGACATCAGGTTCGACGGTCTCGAGATTGCGGGTGCGTTCCGGGCGGACCTGATTGTCGAGGACCGGCTCATCCTCGAGATCAAGTCGGTAGACCAACTCAGTAAAGTGCACGGCAAGCAGTTGCTCACCTACTTGCGCTTGCTCCACCAGCCCGTAGGGCTGCTCCTCAACTTCGGTGGGGAGACGATGAAGGAGGGTATCCGGCGCATCGTCAACGGGTATCGACCGGCCGAAGGCCGCTCCGCGTCTCCGCGCCTCCGCGTGAAATCTGATTACGGAGAGTGACATGTTCGACCTTCACGGAATGACCGCCCTCGTTACCGGCGCTTCGGGCGGGATCGGGTCCGCCATCGCCCGCGGGCTGGCGGCGCAGGGGGCGCGGCTGGCGATCTCGGGCTCGAACCAGGTCAAGCTGCGCGCGTTTCGCGACGAGCTCGACGAGCATCGGCCCCAGCACGTGCAGGAGGTCGATCACGTCGCCATCGCTTGCGATCTCTCCAACGCGGAACAGGTGGAGAAGCTGGTCCCGGCCGCGCTGGATTCGCTCAGCAAGATCGACATCCTGATCAACAACGCCGGCATCACCCGCGACAACCTGGCCATGCGCATGAAGGACGAGGAGTGGGACGCCGTCATCCGCGTGAACCTGGAGTCCGCGTTCCGGCTGATGCGCGCGGTCACCAAGCCGATGATGAAGGCGCGTTTCGGGCGCATCATCACCGTCACCTCGATCGTGGGCACCACCGGCAACCCCGGCCAGATGAACTACTGCGCCAGCAAGGGCGGCCTTACCGCGATGTCGAAGAGCCTGGCGCAGGAGCTGGCCAGCCGCAACGTGACGGTCAACTGCGTCGCTCCCGGCTTCATCCGCACCGCCATGACCGAGGTGCTGCCCGACGCGCAGAAGGACGCCCTCAACGCCAAGATCCCGATGGGCCGCATGGGCGAGGGCGCGGACATCGCGGCGGCCTGCGTGTTCCTCGCCAGCAAGGATGCGGGCTACGTCACCGGGCAGACGATCCACGTCAACGGCGGCATGGCGATGATCTGAGGGTTCCTGGCTCTCACATCCAATCAACAACTCTCGTCATCCCCGCGCAGGCGGGGATCCATCTCCTGACCTCGCGCTTGAAGCTGCATTGCGCGCAACGCGTGGCAATGCCGCACCGTGGCTCCCAGTCGTTGGCCTAGGCGACCGGTGAGCGCCGGAGATGGATTCCCGCCTTCGCGGGAATGACGAAGGCAGGTTCGTCGCGGCGGACATGGGCGGAGAGCCACAATCCCCGCGCTTATCCCCAGATACCCGCCACTGCCGCCTGATCCTGCTTGCTGACCCAAGACTCCTCGCTAGAGAGGGTGGTCCTTATTCACTTGCGCGAACTGCCGGCCGTACCGGGGGACATGAGGCGATCATGAAGGCCACGATTGAACGTTCCACGCTGCTGCGTTGCTTGTCCCACGTCCAGTCCGTGGTGGAGCGGCGCAACACCATCCCGATCCTCTCGAACGTGCTGATCGAGGCCGCCTCGGGCGGGGCGCTGCGGATCATGGCGACCGACCTCGACATCCAGGTGGTGGAGACGATCGGCGCGGTTTCGGTGGAGCAGCCGGGCGCGATCACCGTTTCGGCGCACTTGCTGTTCGACATCGCGCGCAAGCTGCCGGACGGCAGCCAGGTGAGCCTCGATGCCGCCGACAACCGCATGGTGGTCAAGGCCGGTCGCAGCCGCTTCCAGCTGCCCACTTTGCCGCGTGACGATTTTCCCATGATCGCGGACGGCGAACTGCCCACCAGCTTCGAGCTGCCCGCGGCGACGCTGGCGCAGCTGATCGATCGCACTCGCTTCGCGATCTCGACCGAAGAGACGCGCTACTACCTCAACGGCATCTTCTTCCACGTCGCCGAGGACCAGCTGAAGGCCGCGGCGACCGACGGCCATCGCCTCGCGCGCTTCACCCTGACGTGCCCGGATGGCGCGCAGGGCATGCCCGATGTGATCGTACCGCGTAAGTGCGTCGCCGAGCTGCGCAAGCTCTTGGAGGAATCGCTCGACACCAACGTTCTGGTCGAGCTGTCGGCCAGCAAGGTGCGCTTCACGCTGGGCGGCGAGCATGGCGTGGTGCTCACCAGCAAGCTGATCGACGGCACCTTCCCGGACTACAGCCGCGTGATCCCGACGGGCAACGACAAGCTGCTGCGCGTCGATCCCAAGAGCTTCTTCGAGGGCGTGGACCGCGTGGCGACCATCGCCACCGAGAAGACCCGCGCGGTGAAGATGGCGCTCGACACCGATCGGGTCACGCTGTCCGTCACCTCGCCCGACAACGGCACCGCCGCCGAGGAAGTGCCCGCGCAGTATGGCGCCGAGGGCTTCGAGATCGGCTTCAACGCCAACTACCTCAAGGACATCCTCGGGCAGATCGAAGGCGACACGGTCGAGCTGCACCTTGCCGATGCCGGCGCGCCGACGCTGATCCGTCAGGACGACAAGAGCCCCGCGCTCTACGTGCTGATGCCGATGCGGGTCTAGGGTCGCGGCAAACGCCGTGGTTCGACGGTTAGAACGCATACTAGCCAGTATCCGTCATCCCGGGCTTGACCCGGGATCCCGCTTCTTCCTGCGACCTTTGTAAAGAAACGCGGGGCCCCGGATCAAGTCCGGGGCGACGAACGTGATCTTAGCGGGTGGTTCATAGGCCGGCGGCATACCGCCGAAGATCACGCCCTTTGACGGCTCCGTTGCCTTTGGGTATAATCGCCGGCGATCGCAACCACCCTTCGGATCCATCGGCGAGGGGTGCCGCACCCATGCCGCCCCGGCGTTGACACCCCACCCGAATCGTTCTAAGCGCGCCCCTCGCTCGACAGAAACGGCTGCGTCCGCTAACGGCAATCGGCATGCGTGCCTCGCCAAGCGGGCTTGTTGCCGTTGGGATCATCCCTTCTGTCACAAGAGCGTCAACGCTATGAGATAGGGGTGCCTTGGCTCCCCTGTGGAGCAGGAGAATTAAGTGGCTCGTATTGCCGGGGTAAACCTCCCCACCAACAAGCGCGTGATCATCGCGCTGACCTACATCCATGGTATCGGTCGCACCAAGGCCGTCGAGATCGCCGACAAGCTCGGCATCGACCATGCCCGTCGCATCCAGGATCTCTCGGACGCCGAAGTGCTCCAGATCCGCGAGACGATCGACGCCGAGCACACCGTCGAGGGTGACCTTCGTCGCGAGACCGCGATGAACATCAAGCGCCTGATGGACCTCGCCTGCTACCGTGGCCTGCGTCACCGCAAGGGCCTGCCGGTCCGTGGCCAGCGCACGCACACCAATGCGCGCACCCGCAAGGGCAAGGCCAAGCCGATCGCCGGCAAGAAGAAGTAAGCCGCGCAGCCTTCCATAGGCCGCAGCTTTCCCTCAGCGTTTTTCGACAGGATCAACCCACATGGCACGCGAACCTCAGCGCATTAAGCGCCGCGAGCGCAAGAACATCACCAGCGGCATTGCGCACGTCAACGCCAGCTTCAACAACACCATGGTGACCATCACCGACGCCCAGGGCAACGCGATCTCGTGGTCCTCGGCCGGCATGATGGGCTTCAAGGGCAGCCGCAAGTCGACGCCCTACGCCGCCCAGGTGGCCGCCGACGACGCCGGCAAGAAGGCTGCGGAGCATGGCGTTCGCACCCTCGAAGTCGAAGTCAAGGGCCCGGGTTCGGGCCGTGAGAGCGCCCTGCGCGCCCTCCAGGCAGTCGGCTTCACCATCACCTCGATCCGCGACGTGACTCCGATCCCGCACAACGGCGTTCGCCCCTCCAAGCGTCGCCGCGTCTGACCGGACTTTGGGTGGAGCGTGGACCGGGTTCCTAGGCCGGTCGACCTCCACCTCGCATCGGCCGCGGCCCATCAGGGCTTCGCGGCCGAAGTCGCACTGAATTACCCCAGGGGAAGCACATGACAGTCAACATCAAGAACTGGCAGGAACTCAAGAAGCCCAACAGCCTTGAGATCAAGCCGGGGGCTGACCCCAAGCTGCGCGCCACTTTCGTAGCAGAGCCCCTCGAGCGCGGCTTCGGCCTGACGCTCGGCAACGCGCTGCGCCGCGTGCTGCTCTCCTCGCTGCAAGGCGCGGCCATCACCTCGATCAAGATCGAGAACGTGCTGCACGAGTTCAGCTCGCTGGCCGGCGTGCGTGAAGACGTCACCGACATCGTCCTGAACGTCAAGCAGATCGCGCTCAAGATGCAGGGCGAAGGCCCCAAGCGCCTCCAGCTCTCCGCCACGGGCCCGGCCCAGGTCAAGGCCGGCGACATCGCGGTGACCGGCGACATCGAGGTGATGAACAAGAACCTCGTGATCTGCCACCTTGACGAGGGCGCGACGCTGAACATGGAACTGACCGCGGACAGCGGCAAGGGCTACGTTCCCGCGGTCGCCAACCGTCCGGTCGACGCGCCCATCGGCCTGATCCCGGTCGACTCGCTCTACTCGCCGGTGCGCCAGGTGTCGTACAAGGTCGACAACGCGCGCATCGGGCAGGAGCTCGACTACGACAAGCTGAACCTGACGGTCGAGACCGACGGCACCGTCAGCCCCGAGGACGCCGTGGCGTACGCCGCGCGCATCCTGCAGGACCAGCTGACGCTGTTCGTCCACTTCGAGGACGTGGCCCCGACCGGCCAGTCGCCGATGATCGGCATGGCTGCCGGCGGTGGCGCCGCTGCCGAAGAGAGCGACACCAACCAGCTCAATCGCTACCTCCTCAAGAAGGTGGACGAGCTGGAACTGTCGGTGCGTTCGGCCAACTGCCTCAAGAACGACAACATCATCTACATCGGCGACCTGGTCCAGAAGACCGAAGCCGAGATGCTGCGCACGCCGAACTTCGGCCGCAAGTCGCTCAACGAGATCAAGGAAGTGCTGTCCTCGATGGGTCTGCGCCTCGGCATGGACATCCCCGGCTGGCCGCCGGAGAACATCGAAGAGATGGCCAAGAAGCTCGAGCAGGAGCTTCTTGGCTGAGCCAAGAAGCGCGATGGTCTCGCTGCAAGCGAAGTAGCAAGTATACCTCGTCATTCCCGCGAAGGCGGGAATCCAGCTCCAGGTGTTTCGGTTTAGGCGAGCTCGGGAGATGGATCCCCGCCTTCGCGGGGATGACGAAGAGTTTCGATCCCTTGAGGATCAGGCAACGGTGGCGGCCTCACAGCCACCAGGACCGGGCTACCTCACACGGGCCCCTTACGAACGGAGTATAGAACATGCGTCACAAGATGGGCGGCCGCAAGCTGCAGCGCGCCACTGGCCACCGCACGGCCCTGCTGCGCAACATGGCCGCAGCGCTGATCAAGCACGAGCAGATCCAGACCACGCTGCCCAAGGCCCGTGAGCTGCGTCCATATGTCGAGAAGCTGATCACGCTGGCCAAGCGCGGTGGGTTGTCGAACCGCCGTCTGGCGCATGCGCGCCTGATGGACGAGACGCAGGAGCAGAAGCTGTTCGCAGCTCTCGCCGAGCGTTATGCCGGCCGCGAGGGTGGTTACACCCGCATCATCAAGGCCGGCTACCGCGGTTCGGACGCTGCGCCGATGGCGATCATCGAACTGGTCGATCGCGACGTCGACGCCAAGGGCCAGGATTCGGGCCCGGTGAACACCGATGTCGAGGAATACGAAGAGGCCTGAGCCTCTTGCCCCGTAAGTCCGGGGCACTGAACATCCGGCAATTGCCAGGGCGGCTCCGAGCGCTAATGCTCGGGGCCGCTTTGTTTTTTATGCTGGAGATACCCACTTGGCTTCTCGCTCCGGGCGCTCGCGCTCGATCCTTGCGGCGGTGCTCGCCGTAACCGCTCTTGCCACCTCGCCGACCTGGGCCGACACCATGAAATTGAACTATCCCGAGACACGCCGCGAACCACTCGTCGAGCAGCATTTCGGCGAGGCGATCGCCGATCCCTATCGCTGGCTCGAAAACGACGTGCGCAACGACAAGGAAGTGGCGAACTGGGTGGAGCGGGAGAACGCCGTTACGCGTCAATACCTCGACACGCTGCCGCAGCGGGGCCGGTTCGCGGCCAAGATCCGCGAGCTGATCGACTACGAGCGCTTCGGCCTGCCGACCAAGGCTGGCGGGCGGTACTTCTACACGCGCAATTCGGGCCTGCAGAACCAGGCGCAGCTGTTCGTGCGCGAGGGCCTGCGTGGCACGCCCCGCTTGCTGCTCGATCCCAACAGCTGGGCCAAGGACGGCGCCACCGCGCTCGACAGCTGGAAGCCATCCGAGGACGGCAAGCACTTGCTGTTCAGCGTGCAGGACGGCGGCAGCGACTGGCGCTTGCTCCATGTGCTCGATGTCGCCACCGGCAAGCAGTTGCCCGATGAGGTGCGCTGGGCCAAGTTCACCCAGATCGACTGGGTCGGCGCCGAAGGCTTCGTCTACTCGCGGTTCCCGACGCCCGCCGAAGGCACGGCGTTCCAAGGTCGCAACTACGATCACGCGGTCTACTATCACCGCCTGGGGACGCCGCAGGATGCCGATCAGCTGGTGTTCGCCACGCCTGAGCAGCGCGAGCTGAATCACGAGGCCGATGTCACGCAGGATGGCCGCTACCTGGTCATCCGCAGCAGCAGTGGGACCGACAGACGCCAGCAGGTCCGTTACGTCGATCTCCAGCGCCGCACCCGCGATGGCTGGAACCCGCGCACGCTGGTGGCCGAGGCGACCAACGACTGGAAGCTCGTGGCCAGCACCGGCACGAAGCTGTGGTTCGTCACCAACAAGGATGCGCCGCACTACAAGCTGGTCGTCATCGACCTGGCCGAGCGCGAGCCGCAGTTCCGGCAAGTGGTCGGCGAACGGGTTGAGCTGCTCGAACGCGCGACGATCATCGGCAATCACTTGGTCCTGAACTACCTGAAGGACGCGGCGAGCCATGCCGAGATCGTCGGGCTCGACGGCAAGTCGGTGCGCGACCTGACTCTGGCGGGACTGGGCACGGCGTCCGGCTTCGACGGCAAGCCGGGCGACCCCGAGACGTTCTACGCCTACTCCAGCTTCAACCAGCCCGCGGCGATCTATCGCATGGACATCGCGACGGGCAAGTCGGAGCCGTTCGCGCAGCCTGCGATCAAGTTCGATCCCGCCAAGTACCTCATCGAGCAGCGCTTCTACACCTCGAAAGACGGCACCAAGGTGCCCATGTTCGTGGTGCGCAACAAGGCAGCCGCCGCAGCGGGCAAGGCGCAGCCGACCCTGCTCTACGGCTACGGCGGCTTCGACATCTCGCTGACGCCGGGCTACTCGGCCGTGCGCATGGCTTGGCTGGAGGCGGGCGGCGCCTTCGCCATGGCCAACCTGCGCGGCGGCGGCGAGTACGGCAAGGAGTGGCACGACGCCGGACGCCTTGCCAACAAGCAGAACGTGTTCGACGACTTCATCGCCGCGGGTGAGTACCTGATCGCAGAGGGGATCACGCCCAAGGGCGGCCTCTCGATCCAGGGTGGCTCCAACGGCGGCCTGCTGGTCGGCGCGGTGGTGAACCAGCGTCCGGACTTGTTCGCGGCGGCCAACGCGGCGGTGGGCGTGATGGACATGCTGCGCTTCGATCGCTTCACCGCCGGCCGCTACTGGGTGGACGATTACGGCTATCCCGAAAAGGAGGCCGACTTCCGCGTGCTGCGCAAGTACTCGCCATACCACAATATCCGCTCGGGCGTGGCTTATCCGGCGGTGCTGGTGACCACGGCGGACACGGACGACCGCGTGGTGCCCGGGCACAGCTTCAAGTACACGGCGGCGCTCCAGCATGCGCAGGCCGGCGACAAACCGCACCTGATCCGCATCGAGACACGGGCTGGGCATGGCTCGGGCAAGCCGACCGACAAGGTGATCGACGAGGGCGCCGACATCCTGGCGTTCCTGGCGAAGTGGTCGGGTTTGGGAACGCCGCAATGATCTGAGCGCGCCCCCTGACAGTCGGACAGCACTTCGTCATCCGCGTTCCTGGCGGGGATGACGAACCCGGCTCAGTTCGGCGCCAGGGTTATGCTCGCGGTGCCGGTTCCGCGCACCGGCAGGTACAGGCCTTGCCCCGTCGCCTTGAGCGAGCCGGTCCGGACATCCTCCACCTTGGCGCGGATCACGAAATCGCCTTCGCGCTTCTGCTGGATGGCGCGGTCGATCTTGACCATCAGCTTGTCGTAGTCCCGCTCGAAATTCTGGGTGAGTGCGCCCGCGATCGTCTGGTCGAGGCCGGGGGCATTGGCGAGTTCGATGACGAGGTCGCCGCCCGTGCGATCGGTGCTGCCGGTCACTTCGAACTGCGTGAAGCGGACCTGTCGCGAGTTCGGTTCGTTGATTGGCACCGCCGTCATCCACACCGTCGCGCGCGCCTCGCCGAGGGTGTTCGCCTCGTCGCTGGCGTTGAAGTTCAGGCCCACGGCGATGCGGCCGCCGCTGGTGCCGTAGATGGTGGCCTTGTTGAAACGCGCCCACAGCGGCCCCATGCCGGGCACCTGGAAAGGCCGGGCAGAGCGCTTGCGCAAGGCCTTCATCAGCACGGGTTCTAGCTGGCGGTAGTCGGCGATGACCGGGATGAAGAAGCTCAACTTGCCCGGGTTGGCGCTCAGGCGGCGCAGGGGCGGCAGCGGCGTGCGCGCAGGGTCGGGCGGGCGGTCACCGACGTAAGTCTCGGTCACGGCACTCAGTCCCAGCCGCAAGGTGAGGCGATTGTCGGCGATCGCGTAGCCGCCGTATTGCAGCTGCTGGGGCGAAACCCGCATCCACACCGGCGGGTTGGACCGGTTGAGCTGCAGCGAGGTGAACGCAGCGTTCCAGGCCTGCTGAACCTGTTCGCGCACGTGCAATGCGCCCAGTTCGCCGGGGAGGGTGCGCTCCAGCCTGGCGACGACGCCCTTCAGCTTGGCGTCGGCTTGTTCCGACAAGTCGATCGTCTGGCCCATGAACTCGATATGCGGCGGGGCAGTCCACTTGTAGGCAAGATCGACCTTGCCGCGGGGGCTCCAGTCGGGCGCGATGTCCAGCTCCACGCGTGCCTGCACGCGCGCATCGGCGGTGGCGGTTTCCTGCCGCAGGACGCCGCCGATGTCGCGCGCGTGGACCACGGCATGGACCGGCATCGTGACGATCAGCGTGCGCCCCGAGCCCGACAGGGCGAGGCGGCCACGGGTGACCTGGCCGACGATGCGGCACTTGATGGTCGGGGTCTTCACCTTGACGAACAGCACCTTGACCTTGTCGCTCGGCACGCAGATCTGGTCGGGCTTGTCGATCGACCAGAGTTCGCGCGGGATCTCGCGTTCGAGGGCGATGGCAAGGCGGCCCAGATCGGCCTGGATGGGCACGGCGATGACCGATGCCTGTGGCTTGATCACGATGGTATCGGTCGCGCGGGGAGGAGCCTCGTTCGGGGTTCGGTGGCCGCACCCTGCAAGGGCCAGAATTGCCACGGCAAGAGCGACGAAGCGTGACTGCTTTATGTTATGTCGTTCCCCCATGATCGGCGCAAACGCGCCATTTCGGCGCCGGTTCCCCCAGGCCGGAACGCGGGCATGCGGCGTGGGTTGATGGATCGAGCAGAAGGAGGCGATGCGATGCAGACCATGAGCGGCGGATGCCAATGCGGACGCGTTCGCTACACCGCGCAGGTCGAGCCGGAGAAGGCGTATCTGTGCCACTGCAACATGTGCAAGAAGGCGACCGGCGGCGTCTCCATCGCCTTCGTCAATCCGCCCAGGGACAAGGTCACCTGGCACACTGAGCCCGACTGGTACCAGTCCTCGCCGATCGCCCGCCGGCCGTTCTGCTCGCACTGCGGCACGCCGCTGGGGTTTGACTTCCTGGAGGGCGGCACGAACATCGACCTGACGGTCGGCAGCTTCGACGATCCCACGCCGTTCCGGCCTGAGCACAACTACGCGATCGAAAGCATGCTGGACGTCTGGACCCAGGTCGGCCATCTGCCCGGTTACACCAGCGCGCAGAACACCAAGGTGGTCGAGATGTGGCGCGCGGCCGGAATGGAGCCCCCTGAATGACCGACGTGCGCACCGATTTCCTGCCGGGCTTCGGCGGCGCACGGCTCGCGGTGCACCGCATGGGTGAGGGGCGGCCGGTGCTGTTGCTGCACGGGCTGTTCTCCAGTGCGCAAGTCAACTGGATCAAGTTCGGCCACGCGCAGAAGCTGGTCGACGCCGGGTTCGAGGCCATCATGCCGGACTTGCGCGCGCATGGGCAGAGCGAGGGACCACACGATCCCGCTGCCTATCCGGCGGACGTGCTGGTGCGCGATGCCCTGGTTCTGGTCGAGCAACTGAGGCTGACGGATTACGATCTCGGCGGGTTCTCGCTGGGGTCGCGCACCGCGGTCCGTTCGGTGCTGGCCGGGCTGGCGCCGCGGCGCTTGATCCTGGGCGGCATGGGGATCGAAGGGCTGGGCAACTGGGCGCGGCGCAGTGCCTTCTTCGTCGATGCGATCGACCGCTACGACACGATCAAGCACGGCGACCCGGCCTTCGTGGCGCGGTCGTTCATGCGCACGCAGAAGGTCGACCTCGTCGCGGCGCGGCTGCTGCTGCAATCCGTCGACGATACGCCGCCCGAAGCGCTGGCCGGCGTGAACATGTCGACGCTGGTCGTGTGCGGGGTCGACGATCATGACAACGGCTCGGCGCCGGCGCTGGCAGACGCGCTGCCGAACGCATGCTATGTCGAGATCCCCGGTACGCACATGTCGTCGGTGACCGAGAAGGCGATGGGCGATGCCATGGCGGCGTTCCTGAGCGAGTAAGGACACCTCGCCTGGAGAACTCGTCACCCCGAACTTGTTTCAGGGTCCATCGTGCCGCGCGGCTCGGGGGCCGGAAGAGATAAGCCGCGCGGTCTGCATGCCAGGACCAAAGGCGGGGCAAACCGACGGATGAGCCCTGAAACAAGTTCAGGGTGACGGCGGGCGCTGTTGGATGGTGCCGCATCGGCTGCAGCATTGATCGGGCGGTCGTGCGGCATGACCCGCGAACGGGCGTCTTGACCCCTGACCTCGTGGCGGCCAGCATGGTGCATCCGCAAATCCGAACAACGGGGCACTTCCATGAAATCTCACGCAACTTCGCTTCTGGCTCTGGCCGGGGCGATGGTCGCCGCGTCCCCCGCCCTGGCCCAGAGCGCCAACGCGCCGGCGAGCGTTCCCACCGCCGCCCAGTTCGTCGAGCAGGCCGAGGCGCAATACAACCAGAAGACGATCGAGGCCGCGCAGGCGGAGTGGGTCTACAACACCTACATCAACGTCGACAGCGAGGCGGTGACCGCGCGCAGTTCGGCGGCGCTGAACTCGTTCAACGTCGCGACCGCGACCAAGGCGGCAACCTATGCCTCGCAGCCTGGCCTGTCCTATGACGTGAACCGCAAGCTCAGCCGCATGCGCACGCTGATCACCCAGCCGGCGCCCAGCCGCCCTGGCGCGGCCGAGGAAGCGGCGACGCTGATCGCGCGGCTCCAGGGCATGTACGGCAAGGGCAAGGGCACGTTGAAGGGGCAGCCGATCAACGGCTCCGACATCGAGGCCGCCATGGGCGACAACCGCAACCCGGCCGAGCTGGCCGAGATGTGGACCAGCTGGAACGACAACGTCGGCAAGCCGATGAAGGCCGACTTCGTCAAGCTCGTCGCGCTGCAGAACGAAGGCGCCAAGGAGCTCGGCTACGCCGACACCGGCGCGCTGTGGCGTTCCAATTACGACATGACGCCCGAGCAGTTCGCCGCGCTGACCGACAAGCTGTGGGCAGAGGTCAAGCCGCTCTACGACCAGCTTCACTGCTACACCCGCACCAAGCTGAACGAGAAATACGGCGACGGCGTGCAGAAGACCACCGGCCCGATCCGCGCCGACCTGCTGGGCAACATGTGGGCGCAGGAATGGGGCAACATTTACGACATCGTCGCGCCTGCCGGCGCGGGTGATCTGGGCTACGACATCGGCGACCTGCTGAAGGCCAAGGGCTACGATCCGGTCAAGATGGTCAAGGCGGGCGAGGGCTTCTACTCCTCGATCGGCTTCGCGCCGCTGCCGGCGACGTTCTGGGAGCGCTCGCAGATCACCAAGCCGGCCGACCGCGAAGTGGTCTGCCACGCCTCGGCCTGGGACGTCGACAACAAGGACGACCTGCGCATCAAGATGTGCACCAAGGTCAACTCGGACGATTTCGTGACGATCCACCACGAGCTGGGCCACAACTACTACCAGCGCGCCTACAACAAGCAGCCGGCCTACTACCTCGACGGCGCCAACGACGGCTTCCACGAGGCCATCGGCGATACGATGGCGCTTTCGATCACGCCGCAATACCTCGTCGAGATCGGCCTGCTGGACAAGGCCAAGGTCCCCAGCGCGGACAAGGACACCGGCCTGCTGTTGCGCCAGGCGATGGACAAGGTGGCGTTCCTGCCGTTCGGCCTGCTGATCGACCGCTATCGCTGGAAGATATTCTCTGGCGAGATCCAGCCTGGCCAGTACCAGGCCGCGTGGGACCAGATGCGGCAGGAATACCAGGGCATCGTTCCGCCGACCGCTCGTCCGGCGGATGGCTTCGATGCCGGTGCCAAGTACCATGTGCCCGCGACCGTCCCTTACACACGCTACTTCCTCGCCCGGCTGCTGCAGTTCCAGTTCTACGAGGCGGCGTGCAAGCAGGCCGGCTGGAAGGGGCCGCTGCATCGCTGCAGCTTCTACGGCAACAAGAGGGTCGGCGAGAAGATGAACGCCATGCTCTCGATGGGCGCGTCGAAGCCCTGGCCCGATGCGCTGCAGGCGTTCACCGGCAGCCGCGAGATGAGCGGCAAGCCGATGCTGCGCTACTTCGCCCCGCTCAGCGCGTGGCTGGAGAAGCAGAACGCGGGCAAGACCTGCGGCTGGTGATCGCCGGTTCGCTCAGCCGTCGGTCCCGGTGAGAGCCGGGCCGACGGCGGCGCTCAGAACGTGGCAGTGACGCCGGTCGCCAGGTACTTCGTGTCCTCGTCCCGGGCATTGGGCGCCTGCTTGAGGAAGCGCCCGCGCGCGAGCCACAGCGCATCGATCTCGCCACGCAGAAAGCCGGGTACCAGCCAATAGCGCACGCGAGCTTCGAGTTGATGACCGGCAAAGCTGCCACTGCGGCCGAGGGAATCGCGCACGCCGGTGGTGGAAAAGGCGTCCGTCTTGCTGGCAAGCCACATCGGCCGGTAGACCGCAAAGGCATCGAAGCGCTTGCCGGGTGCTGCCTCCACCCGCACGCCCGGCGTGTTGATGTTCGCACGCGCGACCGCGTTGTAGAGGCCGGCGGGTGCGAGGTCGGCGCGGCGCATGCCGAACAGCGTGTCGAAGCGGCCGTAGCGGCCTCCGGCACGGTCGCCGCTGGCGTAGTCGTACTCGACCGAGAGGCGGACCCTGGCTGGCCCTTCGAAGCTGTAGCCCAGGTCGGCGTGGATGAACCAGGCATCGACATCCAGCACCGGCGCGCTGGCGGCGGTGCTCGCGCGGATCGCGCCCGCCTGGTAGATGCCCTCGACCTCGAAGTCCCAGCGTTCCGGCGCGGGATCGCGGATCACGCGCATGCTGACCGTGTGCAAGTCCCGGTTGCGATTGGGGCGGCCGGGCGCGTCGCGCTCCTGAAGCCGGAAGTAGCTGAGTTCCGCGGTAGCCCCCGCGATCGTGTTCGGGCGAGCGACCAGACCGCCCCAGAGACGCAAGTCGAAGCTCTCGCGATCCCACTTTATCCTGGCGCGGCGGACCGAGGCCGGATCGTCGGGCAAACGCATCTGCGGCAGCGTGTAGATCAGCGTCGCGGTGGTGCCGCCCCGCGTCTTCAAGTCGGCGCGCAGACCGGTGTAGCCGTTGGTCGTGTTGCGATAGTCGTCCGCCGCGACCAGCCGGCGCGAGCCCAGATTGAGCATCATGCGCCCGGCTTGCAGCTGGGTCGTGCTCTTCGCGCCGAGCACATCGCCCAGGTCCGCGCCGACATAGGCCTGCACCAGCTCGAACGCGTTGACTTCGCTGGTGCTCACCGCACTGTTCCGCCGGTCGAGGTAGACGCGGCTGTCGAACAGTTCGCCCCCGATGCGGAAGCCCGCATGGTGGTACTCGGCGAAGATCGTGGAGCGGAGCGCCAGTTGCTCGTCGTCCTGGCGAAAGCCCGTCCGCGCCTGCCCGTCGATGGTTTCGTAGCGGACGCGGACGCTGGCGGAGAGCTTGAAGTCTTCCGGCTCGCCGATCAGCGATTGCAGCGTCGGCGCCTCCGCCTTGGCGACGGATGGCGTCGCGAGAGTGGCGGCGATAACCAGGACGGACGATCGAACCCCAAGCATGGACACGCTCCTGCGGCCGACATGGCGCAAGGACCGGCCGGCTGAGAAGCAACGCTTGAGCGCACGCTGCGCTTGATCGGGAGGTTGCACGGCCCCGAAGTGGCGCCGCTAGCATCGTTGCAAAGCATTGCCAACGACCGATACCGAGTTTCGTGGCGAAGTGCGTCCGAGCGGAACAACGCCGCATGCGGGGCGTCTGGCAGTCACCCGATGGCCGCTCCGGCCGCACCCCCAGGAAGAGCAAACGCGTCATGGAAGCAGCCGACGTATTCACCAAGCTCGACGTCGAGCTGCACCCGGATCCCGCACGCACCGTGATCCGTCCGTTCCATTTCGCTTATCCCAGCGCCTTCGAGGAGGGGAAGCCGACTCGCATGGAAGCCGTCGTCGCGCGCCTGTTGCAGGCGGACGAGGCGACGCGCGAGCGGATGATGGATTATGTCTCCGGCCCGATGCACCAGCGGCACCGCAACGCCGACACCATGTTCCTGCGCCAGGTGGACCGCCTTGCCGACGAGGTGCCTGCGATCCGACAGCTGAACGATCGCGACCGGCTGCTGGCGGGCGCTTACTTCAGCCAGGAATATGCCTTCGAGTCCGCCGCGCTGTTCAACCCCAGCATCGTGCGGGTACCGGGCGAGCGGGGCACCAGCGACGATGGGCAGCTGCAGTTCCTGCTCTCGCTGCGCGGCATCGGCGAGGGACACATCTCGTCCGTCACCTTCCGTACCGGAACGTGGGACGGTGGCACGGGCCTCACCATCGATGCACCCAGTACGCACTGCGTGCCGCCCCGCATCGAGAGCGACAGCGAAGGCTGGGTGCGCCTGCAATGCGAGGACAGCCAGGACATCTCCGAGACGGTGATCTTTCCGGTACTGCCAAGCCAGCGGCAGGGCGTGGAGGATCTGCGGATGGTCGCCTTCGAGGATGAAGACTGCGAGCCCACGGTGATCGGCACCTACACCGCGTTCGACGGACAGACGGTGCGGCAGGAGCTGATCCGCGGCATCGACTTGCGCACATTCGAGATGCGCCCGCTCTCGGGCAGGATGACCGGCTACAAGGGCATGGCACTATTCCCGCGGCGGATCGACGGGCGCTATGCCATGCTCGGCCGGCAGGACAACGAGAACATCTGGCTGCTCACTTCCGACGATCTCTACACCTGGGAGGAGGGCAAGACGATCATGGAACCGCGCTATCCGTGGGAGTTCGTGCAGATCGGCAACTGCGGTTCGCCCATCGAGATCGACGAGGGCTGGCTCGTCTTCACCCATGGGGTGGGCCTGGTGCGCGGCTATGCGATCGGCGCATGCCTGCTCGACAAGCAGGATCCTTCGCGGGTCCTTGCCCGCACGCACGCTCCCTTGATCTTCCCCAGCGCCGAGCATCGCGGCGGCTACGTTCCCAACGTCACCTATAGCTGCGGCGCGATTGTCGAGGGCCGGCAGGTGCTGCTGCCCTATGCCGTCGCCGACGAGTTCACCGCGTTTGCCCTGGGCTGCGTGGACGATGTGCTGAGCGTGATGGAGTAGGGCGTCCACGGGACGACCGTCGGAGTTCCCGCCTCGCGTGGTTACAGGTAAATACGCGCCCGCGCGTTAACCTTTGTCTCGACTTTCGAGCATTGTAACCGGCTCTTTTGCGGGGACATCGGACGCTGTGTTGGAGTGCATTGGTTAACGTTTGCGCCTCCTAATGCGCGTAGTGTGCGTAGCGCTTCACCAGAATGGGATCAACTCGGCGCCTCACGGGACATCGCCGTGATAAGCGGCGGGCTTCACCCTGGGAGGCCTCCATGCACCGTTTCATCCTGGCCGCAATGGCAGCCTTCGCGTTCAGCGCCGCGCCCGCGCATGCTGCGTTCGAGACGACGACGCGGCTGACCTTCAACTCGCAAGGGCCAATCCAGGACAGCTTCTCCACCTTGTTCGGCGGCGCGACCGGCAATCCGTCGGCACCGTTCCTCAACACCTATGGCGGGCCGGACATCACGCCGGGCACGACGCTGTACGGCGGCACGACGACGGACGACTTCTACGCCGACGCCTACTTTTTCCTCGGCGTGGCCCCAAGCGCCGCTCCGGGCGGTACCAGGCGCCTGATCTTGGGCGTCAACCAGAACCTTGCGGGGCAAAGCTTCGCCTCGCTGTTTCCCACCTACGACGAGGGTGCGCTGATCGACGCCATCGTCGGGCTGAACGCCGGGACCGCGCCGGCGTTCGGCCAGGCTTTTCAGCTCGTCAGCGGCTTCCAGGCGCAATTCGGGCCGCAGTATGCCTTCAAGCTGGACGGTACCGGGTTCCTGACGGCCTTCTCGGAAGGGACCGGCTTCGGCACCATCACCACCACGCAGACGACCGAGTACGTGCCCGATGCGGTGCCCGAGCCGGCGGTGTGGCTGATGATGATCGTGGGCTGCGGGGTAGTCGGCGTGGCCTTGCGGCGGCGCAAGCCGGGCGCATCGGCCCTCAGCCTCCGAACGGCACCGTGATCAGGTAGAACAGCGCGCCGACGGCGGCGGAGGCGGGGATGGTGATGACCCAGGCCATGACCACGCTCTGCGCCACGCCCCAGCGGACGGCCGAAGCACGACGCGCGACGCCCGAGCCGATCACGCAGCCGGTGATCGTGTGCGTGGTCGACACCGGGATACCCAGCAGCGACGCCGTGAACACCACGATCGAGCCCGACATGGAGGCGCAGAAGCCCTGGTGCTGGCTCAGCTTGGTGATGCGGCTGCCCATCGTCTCGATGATCTTCCAGCCGCCGGTCATGGTGCCCAGCGCGATGGCCACGTAGCAGCTGATCGCCACCCAGTGCGGCACCTCGAAGTCACCGCTGTAGTACCCGGTCGAGTAGAGCAGCACGGTGATGATGCCCATCGTCTTTTGCGCATCGTTCAACCCGTGGCTGAGCGAGTAGGCCGCGGAGGACACCAGATGCAGCGCGCGGAAGCTGCTCTCGGCAGTGCGCGAACTGGCGCGCACGAACAGCCAGCTGGTCAGCAGCATCAGCAGCATGGCGATTATCATGCCCAGCAGCGGCGAGAGCACGATGGCGATCAGCGTCTTGTTGAGGCCGCTCCATTGAACACCGGTGATCCCGGCATGGGCGACACCGGCGCCGATCAGCCCGCCGACCAGGGCGTGGCTGCTGGAGGAGGGGATGCCCTTCAGCCAAGTCACCACGTTCCAGAACATCGCCCCGACCAGCGCGCCAAAGATGACCGCAGGCGTGATCAGGTCCTTGGCGATCAAGCCGCCGCCGATCGTCTCGGCCACCTTGTGCAGACTGGGGAACGTCAGCGTCAGGAAGTAGGCCGCGAAATTGAAGAACGCGGCGAACAGCACCGCCACGCCGGGGCTGAGCAGGCGCGTCGCCACGACGGTCGCGATCGAGTTGGCCGCGTCGTGCAAGCCGTTCAGGTAATCGAACGCGAGCGCGACGAGGATGAGGCCGACCAGCAGCGGCAGGGCGAGTTCGTGCGTCATGGTCTGTCGCTGGATGGATCAGGCGTGATCGATGACGATGCCGTCGATCTCGTTGGCGACATCCTCCAGCGCGTCGGTGATCCGCTCCAGATGATTGAAGATCTCGCGCCGGACGATGAAGCCCATCGGGTCAGTCGTACCATGTGCCTGGAACGCGCGCTTCAAGCCGCTGCGATGGATCTCGTCGGCATGGCCTTCCATGCGCACCAGGCGCTCGGTCAATTCGTGGAGCCGCTTGCCGTTGCCGCTGACGTTGCGCAGCAGCGGCACCGCCTCGCTCAACACGCGGCTGCTGTCGACGATCAGGGCGACGATGTCGCGCATTTCCTGGTCGAAGTCGGTGAATTCGTAAAGGTCGATCGCGGAGGCGGCCGACTGCATCAGGTCGATGGAGTCGTCGATCGAGCCGACCAGGCTGATGATGGCGCTACGATCGAACGGCGTCAGGAACGTGCGGCGCACGAGGTGCAGCACTTCGCGGATGATGTCGTCCGCATCGTGCTCGCGCTCGTTGATCTCGCGGATATGGTCGGCGCGGCCGCGGCTTTCGGAGAACAGGCGGGCGAGTGCGTCCGCGCCGGCGACGACGGTGGCGACATGCGCCTCGAACAAGTCGAAGAAGTTCGCCTTGGCCGGCAGAAGCTTCTGGAACCATCCGAACATCTGACTCATTCCTGTCTTCTGCGCCATGGCGCCGAGCATCGTGGTGCGCGCGGCGGCGGCGCGGAACTGGGTGGCCGCGAACGAGCGAATCAAGTCGCGAAGGTCGGGCTCGTTAACGTTGTCGGCGGCTTCGGCAAGGGTGAACCAGCGGCGGTCACGTTCCCCCGATTCCTTCCACTCGCGCAGTTCGGTCTTCACCGCCAGGGGGAACACCTCCACATCGACCATCAGCGAGGAGCCGTTGTTGCGCCGCTTGCGGTACCGGTACGAGCCGATCGGGGTGGGACAGGCCCAGCCCGTCACGCCCGCCTCTTCCTCCGCCTCCATCGCCGCAGCGGCATGGGCGCTGACGCCGTTCATGACGTTGCCCTTGGGAATGACCCAGCGGCCGGTGCCACGCGAGGTTACCAGCATGACGCGGATGGCGTCACTGGCGTCATCGGTTCGATAGGGAAGGGCGGCGATCTGGCGAATGGGTGATATCCTGGGGTGCGCGTTGCGCGCGCCCATGTGACGGTAGTATGACGACGGTCAAGTGCTTGGCGGCGCTGATGACTGAACGGGCGGCCGGCGATTTCTATCCCGGCCCGGGGCGCTGCTTCTCGTCCTGCCCGCTGTCACCCTGAACTTGTTTCAGGGTCCATGGAGCCGCTTGGCTCCGTGCTCTAGGGAATAAGCCGAATTCGCGGCTGGCGAAGAAGCCACCGGTCAAGACCGCGCGATGGACCCTGAAACGAGTTCAGGGTGACGGAGCGGGTGGGGGAGGGACGTGAGTCCGACCACCCTCAACGGAACGGGGGCTCGATGAACGCCCGCAGCTTGCGCGAGTGCAGACGCGCGCCCTGGTCGCGCAGCAGCTCGCAGGTTCGCACGCCGATGGCGAGATGGGCGCCGATCGCCTCCTCGTAGAAGCGGTTTGCCTGTCCCGGCAGCTTCAGCTCGCCATGCAGCGGCTTGTCCGAGACGCACAGCAGCGTGCCGTAGGGTACGCGAAAGCGGAAGCCCTGGGCGCTGATGGTGGCGCTTTCCATGTCGATGCCGATGGCGCGGCTCTGGCTGAAGCGGCGGGCGGAGTGAGTGTAGCGCAGCTCCCAGTTGCGATCGTCGGTGGTGACGATGGTGCCGGTCCGCATGCGCTTCTTGAGGTCGGCGCCGCCGGTGCCGCTGACGCTCTCGGCTGCCTCGGCGATCGCCTGCTGGACTTCGGCGATGGCCGGCAGCGGGATCTCGGGCGGGAGCACGTGGTCGAGCACGTGATCGTCGCGCAAATAGGCATGGGCGAGCACGTAGTCGCCGATGCGCTGCGATTCGCGCAGGCCCCCGCAGTGGCCGATCATCAGCCAGGCCTCGGGGCGCAGCACCGCGAGGTGGTCCGTGATGGTCTTGGCGTTGGAGGGGCCGACGCCGATGTTGACCAGGGTGATGCCCAGCCGATCCTCGCGGATGAGGTGATAGGCCGGCATCTGGTGGCGCCGCCACGCCGTGTCGGACAGCCGCGCGCGGGCGTTGTCCACCGGCGCATCGAGGTAGAGCCCGCCCGCGCCCGACAGCGCGACGTAGCCGTCCTGGCCGATCTGCTTGCCCGCCCAGTCGACGAACTCGTCCACGTACCGGTGGTAGTTGGTGAACAGGATGAACTGCTGGCAGTGCTCCACGCTGGTGCCGGTGTAGTGCGCCAGGCGCGCCAGGCTGAAATCCGTGCGCAGGCCATCGAACAACGCCAGCGGCAGGGGATCGCCCGGCGCGTTGCGGTCGATGGCGTCGGCGATCTCGTCCCCGATCATCGCCAGCTCGGTCGTGGGGAAATGCGCGGCGAGCTCCTGAGGCGTTATGGCCCCGACCGCGACTCCGTCCAGCACGTAAGGGAAGGGGATCTCCTGCGCCGAACGGGTGACGCTGACCTCGATGTCGTACTCGCGCTGAAGCAGGTTGAGCTGGGAGGCGAGATAGTCGCCGAACAAGTGCGGGCGGGTGACGGTGGTCACGTAAGTGCCGCGCTCGGGCAGGCGACCGAACGCGCGGGACGAGACGGCGGCGTGCTCCTGACCGGCGTAGTCGATGCGCAGTTCGGGATAATTCCAGAGCCGGTCGGCGCGACGGTCTGGCGGAGGGAGGCTGCCGTCCTTGCTGAAGGCGGCGATGTCGCTCTTCAACGTGGCGATGGCGGTGTCGTAGACGCGGACCAGTTCCGCGATGGTTTCCTGTACGATTTGCATCGGGGATGCTTACGGAAACCGTGTGGCAAAGCAAGGGCAGTGTGTACCGAAACCGTTCCTCTCCCCGCCGGGGAGAGGATAGCGTAGCTTGTCGCTTCGGCGACTAGCGCAGCTTGGAGAGGGCTGCGGCGGGGCGGGAGGTCGCAAGCCCTCTCCAACTTCGGCTAAATCGCTGCGCGATCAAGCCTTCGTATCCTCTCCCCAACGGGGAGAGGAGCGGACTAAGCCCCGGCCAGTCCTTGCCCCACCATGTCGAGCGGGCGCACCGCGGCCTCGAACCCAGCCTCGTCGATCAGCCCCGAGGCCAAGGCCGCGTCCTTCAACGTCATCCCCTTCTCGATCGCCTCATGCGCGATGTGGGCGGCGCTCTGGTAGCCGATCACCGGCGCCAGCGCGGTCACCAGCATCACGCTTTCGCCCACATGGCGCGCGATCGTCTCGCGCACGATCTGCGTGCCTTCGACCGAGAACTCGCGAAAGCGGTCGCAGCCGTCGGCGAGGATGCGGATCGCGTGCAGCACGTTGTTGATGATCACGGGGCGCATGACGTTGAGCTCGAAATTGCCCTGGCTGCCGGCGATGGCGACGGCGGTGTCGTGGCCGATGACCTGGATGGCGATCATCATGATCGCCTCGCACTGGGTCGGGTTGACCTTGCCCGGCATGATCGAGGAGCCGGGCTCGTTGTCGGGCAGCTTCAGCTCGCCAAGGCCGCAGCGCGGGCCCGAGCCGAGCCAGCGCATGTCGTTGGCGACCTTGGTCAGCGCCACCGCCGCCCCGCGCAGCGCCGCGCTCGCCCGCACCATCGCGTCGAGCGAGCCTTGCGCGGCGAACTTGTTGGGCGCGGTGACGAAGGGTTTGCCGGTAAGCTCCGCGATCTTGGCGGCGACATCGACCGAGAAGCCGGGCGGCGCGTTGAGGCCGGTGCCGACCGCGGTACCGCCGACCGCCAACTCGTAGAGGCCTTCTCGGCTGCGCTCGACTTCGGCGATCACGGCCCGCAACTGGCCGGCCCAGCCCATCCACTCCTGCCCGACGGTGAGCGGCACCGCGTCTTCCAGGTGGGTGCGGCCGATCTTGACCACGTCCATCCACTCGCCCGCCTTGCGTTCGATCACCTCGGTCAGCCGGGTGAGGGCGGGCAGCAGCCGCGCGTCGATTTCCAGCACGGTGGCGATGTGCATGGCGGTGGGGAAGGTGTCGTTGGAGGACTGGCCCATGTTGACATCGTCGTTGGGGCCGACCGGCGCCTGCGATCCCAGCTCCCCACCGAGCAACTGGATCGCGCGATTGGACAGCACTTCGTTGACGTTCATGTTGGACTGGGTGCCCGAACCGGTCTGCCAGACGTAGAGCGGGTAGTGGTCGTCGAGCGCCCCGGAGATCGTCTCGTCGGCGGCCTGCACGATCGCATCCGCCTTCCATTTCGGCAGGCGCCCGCCCGCCGCGTTGACCAGGGCGCAGGCCTTCTTGACGGTGCCATAGGCGCGACAGACCTCGATCGGCATGCGATCGTTGCCGATGTCGAAGTGATGCAGCGACCGCTCGGTCTGCGCGCCCCAATAGCGGTCGGCAGGCACGTCGATCTCACCCATGGAGTCGAATTCGCGTCGGGTGCCGGTGGCAGCGATGCCGATCGGGACGTGGCGCAGTGTCGGATCGGCCATGATGGTACCTTGTCAGTCCGCTGGAAGGATATCGTGATATGGGTGCTCGCGTGCCGGCGGTCCATGGCGCGCCATCGCCGACGGGCGCTTTCTGCGCCGTCCAACGTGCGTCCGGCGCAAGCCTTCACATGGATATTCGCGGATATCGCGACCGGCGGACGCGTCGTGAGCCAAGGTGAGATCGCCGCTGGCGATGGCCCGGTGGTTTACACCAGCATTGCCTTCATCTCGGCCCGGGCGTCTGCCTTTTCGCGCAATCGATGTGGGACGGAGTGCACGGATCGGGTGGGAACGCCCAGCCACGCCGCGGGTTGAGCAGGGCACCCGTGAACCCGGCAGCAAAGGAGGCAATACCATGAACTTGCGGACAGCATGGCATCGGCGCCGCCTTGCCGCTACGTGCGCCGCTGGCAGCGAGTGAACGGCACGGAATGTTTCGCGAATTGGACGATGAAGGTTCCCAAGGCAGATTGGGCAAGCCGCTGAAGATCGGCGTCCTGACGTTCCACCGCTGCATCAACTATGGATCGTACTGGCAGGCACGCAGCCTCGTCGAAGGGCTGGCCGCGCGCGGGCACGATGTCGTGCTGCTCGACTACGCGGAGCCCAAGATCGACCGCACCGAATGGCGCTGCGCCATGCAGCCGCTGCTGCCGCGCCGCTCCTCGCGCGAGGACGTGCGGCTCTACGGCCGCAAGGCGCGGGCGTTTCAGCAGGCGATCGCCGGGCTGCCGGTTTCGGCCCCGTTCCCGCTGCGCGAACCCTCGGCGATGGAGCCGCGCGACCTCGTCGTGATCGGCAGCGACGAGGTGTGGAACCTGTGCCATCCCTGGTACGGCGGTTACGAGCTGTTCTGGGGCGGCGGCATCCCGGCGAAGCGCGTGGTTTCCTATGCCGCCAGCTTCGGCAACTACGACGCGGACGCGGGTATCGACGGGCGCTGGACCAGCCGCCTCCAGAGTCTGGACGCGATCTCGGTACGCGACGATAACTCGCGCCGGCTGGTATCGACCGCGCTCGATCGAGATCCTGCACTGGTGCTGGACCCCGTGTTGCAGTTTCCCATCGCGCGGCCCGCCCAAGTAGTGCCTCCTGTCGAGCCGTTCGTGGCGGTCTATGGCCATGGGTTCAGCGCGGAGTTCGGCGCTGCCGTGCGGCACTGGGCGACCACGCGGGGCCTTAAGTTGGTGAGCGTCGGCTACCGCAACGACTGGGCCGACGAACAGCGGCTCGATGCCGATCCTTTCGAGTTCGCGCAGATGATCGCGCAATCGGAAGCGGTGGTGACGAACTTCTTCCACGGGTGCGTCTTCGCGCTGCTCAACGAGAAGCCCTTCGCCTGCGCCGTCACCCCCTATCGCATGAACAAGGTCCGCGACCTGACGCAGGCGCTCGGGGCCGAGGCGCACCTGCTGCGCGGGGACGATGCGCCAGAGCTCTTCGCGGCGATGCTGGACAACCCGCTCGACCCGGCGATCACCCGCGCCATCGTGCGGCTGCGCGCGGCGTCCGAGGATTACTTGCAGTCGGTCCTGGCGTGAACCTCAACCCGCGCGAGATCGTCGCTTCGGGGCTGTGCATCGGCTGCGGCGGATGCACGACGCTGCAGCCGGAAGCGCGGATGCGCTGGGATGGTGACGGGCACCTGAAGCCCGTTGCGTCCGGACGTTGGCGACAGCCGAACGAGTTCTCGCAAGTCTGCCCGTTCTCGCCCGAGGCGGCCAACGAAACGACCATCGCGGCCGCGCTCTACCCCGAGGCGCCGCACGGCGACGCGCTCATCGGGCGCTATGCTGGCGCCTACGTCGGCCACGTCGCGGAGGCCGAGTATCGGATGAGCGGCAGCTCGGGCGGCATGGTCACCTGGGTCGCGGCCGAGCTGCTGCGGCGCGGGCTGGTCGACGGCATCGCGCACGTGACTCCACGCTCGCGCGATGAGGGAGACGGGCGGCTGTTCGGCTATCGCATCTCGCGCGATTCCGACCAGCTGCAGCAAGGCGCCAAGTCCCGCTATTACCCCGTCGAACTCTCCGAAGTGCTGCGCGAGATCGCCGCCGTGCCAGGACGTTATGCCGTGGTCGGCATCCCGTGCTTCATCAAGGCGGTCAACCTGCTGCGGCGCGAGAACCCGCTCTATGCCGAGCGGATCACCCACACGATCGGCCTGTTCTGCGGCCACATGAAGAGCGCGCGCATGGTCGACAGCTTCGCGCTTCAGATGGGCGAGCAGCCCGAAGAGGTCGCGGCGATCGACTATCGGGTGAAGAACCCAGACCGCCCCGCGAACTGGTACACGGCGCAGCTGACGTTCGAGGATGGCAGCACCAGGCGGCAGGACTGGTGGCATCTCGTCGATGGCGACTGGGGCTCCGGCTTCTTCATGAACTCGGCATGCAATTTCTGCGACGACGTAGTGGCCGAAACCGCCGACATCGCCATGGGCGACGCCTGGGTCGAGCCATACTCGTCGGACGGCATGGGCACCAATGTCGTGATCGCCCGCTCGCCGTTGATGCTCGAACTGGTGAACGACGGCATCGCGCAGGGACGGCTGCAGCTATCCGAAGTCGATCACGCTTTCGTCAGCCAGACGCAGGCAGCCGGTTTCCGCCAGCGGCGTGAGGGGCTGGCCTATCGCCTGGCGCGCGGCAACGCGCCGGTGCAGCCCGTCAAGCGCGTCGCGCCTTCGCGCGCGATCCCGACGCGGCGCAAGCTGATCTACCGGATGCGGCAGGCGATCAGCCGGGAAAGCCACCGCATGTTCCGACTGAGTAACGCAATGCGGTGGCCGGCGGTGTACATCCGTTGGGGGCGGGCGGCACTGGCGACCTACCACGGTCTGGCCTATTCGCGCGGGCGGGTCGGGCAATGGGTAGACCGCTTCATCGACCCCAAGGGCGGCGACTAGGCCGGCACGGACGTGGCGTCGCCTGCCTCGTTGGCGCTGTTGCCTATGTTCCAACCGTCCCGCATCATGCCGCCAAGTCAATCGGGAGAGCGGCCGTGCCAGTCAGCGGCATCGATCACGTCAACATCCTCACTCGGGATCTGGACGCCACGGCCACGTTCTACGAGCGGCTGCTCGGCCTCGCGCGTACCGAGAACGAAAGCATCGCCGCGGGCTTTCGCGGTGCCTGGATGCGCGACAAGGCCGGCAACGCGATCGTCCACCTGGTGTGGAAGGATCCCGCGTCCGACCGCTATGGCGGCTATGAGCCCGGTCAGCCGACCAATGCCGTGCACCATGTCGCCTTCCGGTGCGAAGGCTTCGAGGCCATACGCGACGCGCTCGATGCGCAAGGCATCGGGTACCGGGTCAACGATCGCCAGTACGGCTCCGTGCGACAGATCTTCCTGGTCGACCCGAATGCCGTGAATCTGGAGCTGAACTTCGCCGGGGACTGACCCGGTCGGCGCGATGCGCTGGCAGCAGGCGATCTGCTCCGGATCGTTCGTCGACTTGCCCCTCCCAGCGTCATCTTATGTGAACCAACGGCTGGCCCGCCTGCCTGCAACTGGCTAGGCTGTGCCACGAACAAGGCAAGTGAGGAGCGCGACGGGCATGTGCGACGACTACATCGGACAGGGTCAAGCGGCCGGGCAGGGGGCTGCCTCGAACCTGAGCCGCCGCGAGTTCGCCGTGCTCGGCACCGCCGCCGCCCTCGCCGGTTGCACCGGCGGCGTCGCGGCCGCATCGGACAACGGTGACTTGCGCGAGCGCATGGTGGAGATCACCACGACCGACGGCGTCGCCGACGCGTTCTTCGTCCACCCGGTGAAGGGAGCGCATCCCGGCATCGTTATGTGGCCCGACATCGCCGGGCTGCGAGAGGCCAAGAAGGTCATGGCCCGGCGTCTTGCCGCCGCCGGCTACGCGGTGCTTTGCGTCAACCAATACTATCGCGGCGGGCCCGCGCCGGTGATGGAAAGCTTCTCCGAGTTCCGCACGCCCGAGGGTCAGGCCAAGATCAAGCCGCTGCGCGAGGCGCTGACGGCGGCGGCAATCACCCGCGATGCCGCCGCTTACGTCGGCTTCCTCGATGGCGACGCCGCCGTCGACAAGGCGCGTGGCATCGGCAGCAACGGGTACTGCATGGGCGGGCCGTTCACCGTGCGCACGGCAGCGGCAGTGCCGGGCCGCGTCGGCGCGGCGGCTTCGCTGCATGGTGGAGGCCTGGTCACCGACGCAACTGACAGCCCGCACCGCCTGCTTGCCGCCACCAAGGCGAGCTACCTCTTCGCTGTCGCCCGCAACGACGACGCGCAGGATCCCACCGTCAAGGACAAGCTGCGCGCCGCTGCGGACACCGCCAAGCGGCCGGCCGAGATCGAGGTCTACGCTGCCGATCACGGCTGGTGCGTGCCGGACTCGCCCGCCTACGACCCGACCGAGGCGGATCGTGCCTGGCAGCGCATGCTCGCCCTCTTCGGCAAACTCTGAGCCATGGCGACCGGCGCCCGGGCGCTGCACGTCCTGATCGTCGGCCGGCTCCTGGACGTGGTGGACGACACCTGCACCCGGGTGCAGCGCGAAGGCGTCGTCATCCATCCCGCCACCACACTCGACGAAGTGCGCTCGGTGCTCGCGCTCAAGCCGATCGACATCATGATCGTGGGCGCGGGGATCGAGTTGTCCGAGCGTCTCGCCATTGCCCGCGCGGCGTTCGAGCAGAGCGAGAGCATCACGGTGCACCTGAAGGACAAGGCATCGGGACAGGCCGGTTTCGTGCCGTTCGTCGAGCGGCTGCTGGTCTCTCGCCTGGGAGGATCGGGCTGAGGCTCCCGTCTCCTTTCACGGCCATGCCAGCCCTTTGCGGATCACCGAAAGCGCGCGCCTGAACATCGGCGTCAGTGCCGGCTTTCGCGCGATTCCACCGCATCTCCGGGAAAGAGCCCTGCGACGATCAGTGCCGCGCTGATCGTCGAGAGCGTGCCAAGCAGATCGCCGACCGCTTCCTCCTGCACCATCAGTTCCAGCGTCTGGCGCGCGGCCTTGGGCCCTTGATCTCGCATGGAGACAAGGACGCCGAGGATCAGCGCCTCGTGCTCGGACACGCGATTGCAGGCAAGGGGGGCGAACCCGAAAGTCTCCAGCGCATCGCGGTTGAACAGCAGCATTGACTTGTGGAAGGCCTGCAAGCCCCCGATCATCCGCCACTTGGCGAAGGCCGGGGCAAGAGCATGGGCCGGGCAGGTGCGCTGCCCCATCGAAGTTACCCAGGCTCGCATCGACCACACCATGAAGCGGCATCCCGCATCAAGTCGTTCGAGATCGCGATCGACGAATTGGTACATTTCCGGCTTCTCCTCGGGTGCGCATCGCAAGCTCTCAAAAGGGCTTTCATTTGAGAACGATTATCATTAGCGATTGATACGCGGCTTGTCCCTCCGGTCAAGCCCCTGCGGATCGGCGTCAGTCATGGGACGTTGATCCTGCATCTCCCTAGCCTTGCAGCCGGGGCGGCGTGGTTGCGCTGCCCCGGCCTTTTTGTCTCACCGCGGAAGGCGCGTGGAATGTGGCCGGGTGTCACCCTGTCAATTTACGGACAGCCAGGATCTATAGCGATGAAATCGTGGTATTTCTGCCGAGATGGCGAATGCAGAGCCTGAAGACCAGCTCGGCCGCGTCAGCCTTCAGGCCGTGATGCGATAGTCGATTGGCTTGAAGCTGCCGCCGTTGCTCGCGTAGGCCGAGCAGGCGGTAATGCCGATGATCAGATCCCTCTCCGCGCGCAGCGACAGCGAATCACCTGCGCGGCTCACCGGAGGCAGGACGCTGACCTTGCCGGCATCGTCGACCGGCACGTTCATGAAACAGTTGAAGGCGACGGGGATCGAGTCGGGCTCTATGCCCCACGGCGCCAGCGCCTCGGCGAGATTGCCGAAGCAGCCACGGTGCACCGGCTGGTCGGGATAGAAATGCCGGAAGGTGTCCTCGCTGCACGGCGTCAGCAGGAAATCGTGGCAGCCCACCGAATCCGCCTCGATCGACAGCAGCACGTTGGATCGGTTGGACCACAGCCGGTTGCCGGCGGTGAGGCGGATGGTTTCCTCGTAGTCGAAGGTGCGGCCGTTGCTGATCACCTCGCGCGGATCGTCGAGGCTGTAGGCGAGGAGATCGGCGACCTGCACGCCCTCCGCGTCGATCACGGTGAGCAACTGCCCCGCCTTAAGCTCGAACCCAACCGCCGAGCGGGGCGGGATGCGGCCTTCGCTCATTCGGCAGGTTCCGTCTCGCGTGATAAGCCACGCGAGTCGGAGAACGGACAGCGCCAGCTACTGGGCACGAGACGGCCGCTGTACTGAGCCGCCTCGCTCGCATCGCCGTGGCGCGCGAGCATCGGGTTGATGGAGCCGGCGAGCTTCTCGTCGCGCTGGAGGATGGTTTCGCGGATGGTCTCGTACTTGCCCTGGTCGCGCAGCTGCTCGAACTGGTCGTGGAGGTTGAACACCATGACCGGACGTTCGAACCGGCGCGCGGGGCGGCTGGCCTGCGGATGCATCCCGACTACGAAGAACCCCTCGCCACCGAAGCTCAGCGAGAAGTGCGGGCTCTCCGGATCGCTGCTGACGCGCGGGTCGTAGGGCTGATCGAGCCAGGCATCCTTGTCGCTGAGCGACTGGATGCGCTCCCAGATCGCGTGCTCGAACTGGGCCTCGGTGATGGGGACGGGATCGGCGAAGATGAAGGCGATGCTGCGAAAAAGGCCGGGGTCTTCGCGATACTCGAAAGCCCAATCCAGCAGCTCGCGATGGATACGCACATCGTCCCAGCCGCTCTGGACAGACCAGCATACGACCGTCTTGAGCGTGCCGTGCGCCAAGGCGGACTTGGCCCCGACGCAGGGAAACGCCTTGTCCTTGACGAAGGCTTCGAAGGCCTGGCGCAGCTCCGCTTCGGCTGCCTCTTCGATCATCGGTCCCATGGTTTTCAAATTAATCAAAATAATGCCCGATCAGGTTGCACCGTGTGCAGGACAGGGAATGGCGCAGGGCATGGAAAGTTCCGCGCTTGTCCATCTGAACGGCCAGCAGGGGCAAGGCCAGCGTCCCTTGCCCTCGCATCGGTCAGGTTTCCGGCCCGCGATAGTCGAAGCCGCCTTTGGGCTGGACCTTCAACGAATTGAGCTGGAGCGCAGCGAGTAAGTAGCAGCCGACCAGCAGCGGCAGTTCCATCATCTGCTCTTCGGTGTAGGTCTGCGTCAGCTTGTCCCACGTCGCGTCCGAGATCGCGTAGTCGGCCATCTGCTCTTCGACTGCGCGCAGCAGCGCGGCCTCGTGCTCGGTCCAGCCGGGCGCATCGGAGCCCTCGATCACGCGTTCGATCTCGTCGCGCGTGACGCCGAAGTGCTGGCCTATGTCGATATGCTCGCACCACTCGAAGGGCGCTCGGGCAAGCCAGGCGATCCGCAAGATGGCCAGTTCGCGCTCACGCGGGGGAATGGCCCCTTTCGCCAGCTCGATGCCGAGCGCCATATGGCCCTTGAACATGCCCGGGTGCCGCAGCTGGATGAGGCTGACGTCGGGGAAGGGGCGCTCCTCGGGGATGTTGAAGGCCGCGCGCAGGTGGTCGACCTGCTCCTGGCCGGCCGGAGACACTTCATCGAGGCGCAGCGGCGCGTAGCGCGGGCCGCCTGCGATGACCTGGGCCTCGCGCGCGGCAATGTCGAACTCGTACTTTCCGGTAACGGGCTGGCCCATCGTCTGCTCCTTCAATGTATATATTTCGCGACCTGCTTAGCCGCTGGAAAAGTGTGGGCAAGCTCAGGCCGCATTGCGTGTCGGTGCCCAGCGATCCATGCACGCGATGTAGTCGGCAAACGCGCTCCGCGCTTGGTCCATGTCGAGCCCGAACAAGGCAGGGTCGGGCCTGGCGTTGGGTTCGCGCGCGTCATTCTTCGCCCACCACTGCGCCATGGCTTGGGCGAATTCGGGCGAGACCTCCTCGCCGAGCCAGTCATAGAGCCGGCGGACCTGGTCGATCGGGTCCTGCTGCATGGCCTTGAAGTGGATATCGAAGAAGCGGGCGTCGTTCGTGCCTTGCTGGCGAAAGGCGATCGCGCGGCGCATGCCTTCGGTCCAGCTGCGCAAGTTGAGCTCGCCGATCCAGGCGTGGTCGAGATGGTCGGTGAACTTGCCCATGATGTCGGCGTAGACCGAGCAGACCGACAGGAGCACGTCGCTGGGATCGCGGTGCGTCATGACGAACCGCGCGTCCGGAAAGCTGTGGTCCAGCGCATCGAGGTAAAGCAGGTGCGTGGGCGCCTTGAGCCGCCAGCGGCGCTTCGGCTCTTGCCACTGCAGCAGCTTGAGCGCGCGCTTCTCGTAGGCATACGTCGCCGTCAGATCGGCCTGGAGCAGCCAATCGGCATATCGAGGCACTTTGGCGAAGGCGAGGAAGATCTGGCTCGCCATGCTGAGCGCCATCAGGTCCTGGCACTCCATCGCGCCATCGATCCCGGTGGGCGTGCGCTTGCCGCCTTTCAGCTGCGCATCGAGCGCGCCCGCATCGCCGCCGCGGCGTGGGTCGGGCCCGTCGACGGTCCCGGGCGGCGGGCAGGGCCGGGCGCTCTCCCACACGCGCAAGTAGCGGATCTGCGGGTCGCTGGAGAGCAGGAACGACAGCGCGGTCGAGCCGGTCCGGGGCAGGCTGACGCCGAACAGCGGCGCTTCGATCACCTCCGCGTCGCTCTCGGGATGGCGGCGGTACCAGTCCTCGATCTGCAGGCGCTGCTGCAAATGCAGGAGTATGCGGCCCTGGATCGCCTGTTCTCCGGCCGGGTTCAGGCGTGCCTCGCTCTCGAGCGAAGCGACGAGGATCTCCAGGCCGGTGCGGAAGTCGCCTTCGCCGAAGTCGTCGAGCCCGGTCGTGCTGCGCGCCCGGTCCATCAGTTCGCGATGCCGCGCCATGCCCCTCTCCCGTCCAGTTGTCTGGCTGTTTCGAGGTTATGACCGGCTCCAGGGGGAGCGCCAACCGCCGTGACGATCAGTGTGGCGGGCTTGCGGCTCTCAGTCGCGCGCGGCGCGCACCGCGGCGCCGCCGGCGAAGGGTGCGACCGCCAGCAGGACGAGGCTGACCGCGCCGGTGAGCGCCACGCCGCTGTCGCCGCCGGTCGAGAGGCTGCCCGCACCGAAGATCAGCAGCGGCACGCCGAGAGGAATGACCAGCAAACCCGCGAGCGCCGCGCCGCCGCGCAGGCCCGCGGTGATCGCCGCGACCGCGACGCCCAGCGCAGCAAGGCCCGGAGTGCCGGCGAGCAGTCCCAGCTCCACCGTGCGCAGATGTGCGCCCGAAAGGCCGAGCAGGGCCCCGGCGGGCAGGGCGGCGAGCATCAGCGGTGGGCCGAAGCTCAGCCAGTGGGAAACCACGCGGACGGCGATGACCCACTCCTCGCTGATCCCGCGCAGGGCCCATTGGTCGAACATGCCGCGCTCTAGGTCCGGTTCGACCAGGCGGTCGAGCGGCAGGATGGCGGCGAGCAGCGCTGCGACCCAGATCACGCCGCCGCCGGTGCGTGCCAGCAGCGGCGCATCCGGGCCGACCGCGAAGGGGTAGATCATCGCCACCGCCAGGAAGAACAGGATCGGCAGCAAGGCTCCACCGCCCTGGCCGGAGCCGAGCAGCCGTGCGAGGTCGCGGCGCAGCAGAGTGGCGAACAGGCGGATCACGGCGCGAAATCCGCCAGCGCGACTTCGCGCATCCCCGCAAGCGCGAAGGGCTGATGCGAAGCGATCAGGAGCACGCCGCCTTCGCGGCAATGGGCGGCCGCCAGGCGCTCGACCAGCGCGGCGGCGTGGACGTCCAGGCCGTTCAACGGCTCGTCGAGGAGCCAGACCTCGGCGCGCTGACCCAGCAGGCGCGCCATGGCCGCGCGCTTGCGCTGCCCTGTCGAGAGATAGCGTACGGGCACGTCGAGCAAGTCGGCGAGGCCCAGCGCATCGAGGTCGACCGGTGTCCGCCCGTCCAGGCCGCGCCAGAAGGCGAGGGCGCGCTCCAGCGGCAGCTCGGGATCGAGAGCAGGGCGTTCGTCGACGAGGCCGACGGCGCCATGTCGCGCGACCGAGCCGGCGAAAGGGCGCGCGAGGCCGGCGACCAGGCGCAGCAGGCTCGACTTGCCGGTGCCGTTGGTGCCCGTCACCTGCAACGCTTCGCCGGCGTTCAAGGCGAAGGACAGGCCGCGGAACAGCACCCGGTCGCCGCGGCGGCAGGCGAGGTCGTGCACTGCGATGTGAGCCCCTTGCATGGAGCGCGGCGATAGGGGAAGTGCGTCAAGCTGCCAAGGAGACGCGTGGATGGCCATTGCCGCACTCACCGATACCGAGCGTAACGACGCTCTCGCCATGCTGCCCGCGTGGACCTTGCGAGAGGATGGGCTGGCGATCGGGCGGACGCTTCGGTTCGCGGACTTTGGAGAGGCTTTCGCCTTCATGACGCGCGTGGCGATCGAAGCGGAGAAAGCCGACCATCATCCCGAGTGGTTCAACGTCTACAATCGGGTGGAGATCACGCTTACCACCCACGATGCCGGCGGGTTGAGCCAGCGCGATGTGACGCTGGCGCGGTTCATCGATGCCGTGGCCAGAGGAGCTGACGCGTAAGCTGACCGATGCGCCTGCCCTCTCCCCGCGCGGGGAGAAGATAGCGAAGGTTGCCACGTAAGTGGCTACCGTAGCTTGGAGAGGGGCTTGCGATGGTAGAGCGGGCACGAAACCCCTCTCCAACTGCGGCTAACCAGCATCGCTGGTAAGCCTACGTATCCTCCCCCGGGCGGGGGGAGGGCGCACGCACATCCAGTGCCTCTACCGTTCAAACCTCAGCGGTCGGAGCGGCCTCTCGTGCGGCGAGGGCCGTCGCCTCGCGGCGGGCGCGGGATTCTTCGGTCTTGCGTGCGCGGTCGGCCATGTCGCGCCAGGCTGCCTCGGAGCGCAGAGCCCGGTCGCGTACGTTGTCGAGATTGGCAACTTCGGCGCTGCGGGCTGCTTCTTCCGCGCGTTCGGTCGCGAATTCGTAGCTGAAACTCATGTGCGCTCCTGCAGTGACTGAGGGGAGAACGACAGGGGCCCGCGATTGGCTGCGAGCCCCTGCGCGGGGATCATGCGGACGCGAGGTTGATCGCGGATTCCTTGCCGTTACGGCCCCGCTCGACTTCGTAGGAGACGCGCTGCTCGCGCTCCAGCGTCATCATGCCGGCAGCCTGAACGGCCGAGATGTGGACGAAGCTGTCGGCGCCGCCGTTGTCGGGCTGGATGAAGCCATAGCCCTTGTCGGCGTTGAAGAACTTTACGGTTCCGGTAGGCATGCGCGTTTCCTTTCGAGAAACAGGGGTTGCACGGCCGCGACATGCGGCCCTGCCGTGCGTCAAGGTCGTCAATCGAAAGGAAGTCGTCGTGCAGTGCACGCCGGTTGGGGCGCGCTCCATTCGGCTCAGTCCGTCACAAGGTTCGACGTTCAGCTGCCGCAGTGTAACACGGACCGACCCGATTACCTAATCTCAGCGGCCTACCCTGTACCCGACGGCCCGCCTTGCGCTGGTCGGCACCGCTCCGCATAACCGCGCCATGAACCAGGCGGACCAGCGGCATCGGCTGCGCAACATCCTCGGCGGATCGGCAGGCAATCTGGTCGAGTGGTACGACTGGTACACCTACTCCGCCTTCACGCTCTATTTCGCGCCGATCTTCTTTCCGGCGGGCGACCGGACCGCGCAGCTGCTCAACACCGCTGCCGTCTTCGCCGTCGGCTTCGTGATGCGGCCGATTGGCGCCTGGGTGATGGGCATCTACGCCGACCGCCATGGCCGCAAGGCAGGGCTGACCCTCTCGGTGACCCTGATGTGCACCGGCTCGCTGATGATCGCGTTGACGCCGGGCTATGCGGCGATCGGAGTCGCCGCGCCCGCCCTGCTGGTGATCGCGCGCATGTTGCAGGGCCTCAGCGTCGGCGGCGAGTACGGCGCCAGCGCCACGTACCTGAGCGAAATGGCCGGGCGCGAGCGGCGCGGCTTCTTCTCCAGCTTCCAGTACGTGACGCTGATCGCGGGGCAGCTCGTCGCGCTGGCGGTGCTGCTGGTGCTGCAGGCGACGTTATCGGAAGAGGCGTTGCGGGCGTGGGGCTGGCGCGTGCCGTTCTTCGTCGGCGCCGGGCTGGCCGTGCTGGTGTTCTACTTGCGCCGCCGCCTGGCGGAAACCAAGAGCTTCACCAATGCCCGCACCTCCGAAGGGCCGCGCTCCAGCGGCCTCGCGCTGTTTCGCGAGCACCCGCGCGAGGCGCTGCTGGTCATGGCGCTGACCGCGGGCGGCACCCTCGCGTTCTATGCCTACACCACCTACATGCAGAAGTTCCTGGTCAACACGAGCGGCTTTTCCGCTCCGGTCGCGACGCAGATCACCGCCGCTGCGCTGTTCGTGTTCATGCTGTTGCAGCCGGTGTTCGGCGCATTGTCCGACCGGGTGGGGCGCAAGCCGCTGATGATCGGCTTCGGTGTCGCCGGCGTCCTGCTGACGTATCCCATCTTCCGCCTGCTGGAAGGCGTGCACAGCCCGCTCGCCGCCTTCGCGCTGATCCTGGCGGCGCTGGTGATCGTGAGCGGCTACACCTCGATCAACGCGGTGGTGAAGGCGGAACTGTTCCCCGCGCACATCCGCGCGCTGGGCGTAGCTCTGCCCTACGCGATCGCCAACACGTTGTTTGGCGGCACCGCCGAATACGTCGCGCTGTGGCTGAAGCAGCATGAGGCCGAGCAGGCGTTCTACTGGTACGTGACGGCGATGATCGGCGTCTCTCTGGTGGTCTATGTCCGCATGCGCGATACGCGCCATGCCAGCCTGATCGTCGAGGATTGAGGGGCATTTGCGAACCGCGCATCTCGTGCGGGTCGCACAACAATCGCCAGGCTATGCGGGCTTGTGCTTGCCAAGCCTGATCGCACGCCCTACAGGCACCCCCGCCCGCAGGAGTGTAGCTCAGTTGGTAGAGCATCGGTCTCCAAAACCGAGGGCCGTGGGTTCGAGTCCCTCCACTCCTGCCAGGCATCTTAGCGAAACAGCCAGGCGCACATGCACGGTTCGACCCGACCCGACATCGGCGACATGACGGGGGCCGGGGACATGCAGACGCTGGGCTGGCGACGCGACGTGGGGCTATGGCTCGGCGTCCTTCTCGCCTTTGCCGCGACCCTGCCGGTGCTGGTCGCCTGGGCGCCGCAGATGACGGACTACCCCTCGCATCTGGCCGGCTACAAGGTCATGCTCGACCATGGCGAAGATCCGTTCCTGACGCGGTATTACACCTTCGAATGGGAGTGGACCGGCAATCTCGGTTCCGAACTGCTGATGGTGCCGCTCGTATCGCTGATGGGCCTGGAGGCGGCGGGCAAGTTCATCGCTTTCATCATCCCGTTGCTGACCGGCCTTTCGGTGCTGGCGGTTGCCCGGGCCTTGCGCGGCCGTATCGGGCTGGGCGCGATCCTGGCCTTCACCACCATCTGGTCGCCGGCGCTGCTGATGGGCTTCCTCAATTATTCGCTCAGTCTTGCGCTGGCTCTGTTCGCTTTCGCGGCCTGGGTGCGCTGGGAGAACTGGCGCTGGCGTCCGGCCGCGATGGTGCCGATCGCCTTCGCGGTGTGGCTGTGCCACATGTCCGGATGGGGCGTGCTTGGCGTGCTGGTGTTCGGCTACGAGTGGAGCCGCCGGAGCTGGCGTGACAGCTGGAAGGCTGTCCTCGCGCCCTGGCCGCTGATCTTCCCGCTGTTCCCGATGCTGCTCGGCGGCGGCGGCAACTCCAGGATGAGCTACGGTCGGCAGGTGCTCGAATACAAATGGGGCATCCTCTACCGTTCGCTCCGCAGCCATGTCGAATGGTTCGACCTGGCGACCATTACCGTCATCGTCGCGCTGCTGGCGATCGCGGCGGCGACCCGGCGCATCGATGGCCGGCTCGGCTGGGCGGCGGTGATCCTGTTCGTGCTGACACTCGCGGTGCCGCGCCATATCTATGGTGGGGACTACGCCGACTACCGGCTCAGCACCGCGGCCTTGCTGGTCGCGTGCCTGGCGATCAACTGGCCGGCTCCGCGCTGGGGCCTGGTGCTCGTCGCGGCCCTGTTCTCGGTGCGCCTCGGCATCACCACGCTGCATTGGTACGACGATGGCCGAACCTCGCAACGCATGCTGCAGGCGATGGACTATGTGCCGCAAGGGGCCAAGGTCGCCACTGCCGTCGCCATTCCACGCCGCCAGTGGGACTTCGGCAGCTTCGAGCACCTGGGGAGCTATGCGGTGGTCCGCAGGAGCGCGATGGAGAACTCCAACTTCGCGCTTCCCGGCGTGCACCTGATGAGCATGGCGGACCCTGAGTACAAGCGCTTCGCCGACCCCAGCCAGCGCATCCTCTACGCGCCATGGCAGAAGATCGACTTGCGCCGTTTCAAGCCCGCGAAGAAGGCCGATTACCTGTGGTACATCGGCAATGTGCACCCGGTCGCGCTGCCCGATGGCGCGCGCATCCTGTTCCGCACGCCCAACTCGTTCCTGGCGCGGCTTGCAAAGCCGGCCAAGTCTAGCTAGATCGCGTTCCTCTTCCGACAGAAGAAAGTTCCATCGCTCTCCCGGCCCCGGCCGGGGCGGCGATGAACCCTAGCCGGAAGAAACGCAGTTTTTCCGCTTATCCGGCGGCAGGAAGAGACGAGAGAATGGCCAAGACCAGCCCCAACGAGTTCATTCGCCAGGTGCGCGCCGAAGCTTCCAAGATTTACTGGCCCTCGCGCCAGGAGACGGTGACGACGGGGATCTTCGTGGGTCTGATGACGGTGTTCCTCGCCGTGTTCTTCCTGGGCATCGACACGGCATTCGGCACGTTCGTGCGCTGGCTGCTGTCGCTGATCTGATCCGTCAAGTTTCGCGCAAGAGAGATTACATGGCCCGCTGGTACATCATTCACGCTTATTCCGGCTTCGAGAGCAAGGTGAAGGAGTCGATCCTTTCCGAAGCCGAGCGGATGGGCCTGTCGCACTACGTCGAGGACGTGCAGGTGCCCTCCGAGATGGTCACCGAGGTGAAGCGCGGCAAGAAGGTGCAGACCGAGCGCAAGACCATGCCCGGTTACGTGCTCGCCAAGCTGCAGCTGAGCGACGACGTCTACCACCTGGTCAAGAACACGCCCAAGGTCACCGGCTTCCTGGGCACCAACGGCAAGCCGCAGCCGATCAGCGAGACCGAGGCGTCGCGCTACTTCGGCGCTGCCGAGGCCGCCGCTGCCGCGCCGCGCAAGACCATCAACATCGATTACGAGATCGGCGATTCGGTGAAGGTGCTCGACGGCCCGTTCGCCACCTTCAACGGCGTGGTCGAGGAGCTGGACTTCGACAAGAACCGCGTGAAGGTCTCGGTTTCCATCTTCGGGCGTGCCACGCCGGTGGAGCTGGACTTCGAGCAGGTCGAACTCTCGAAGTAACGCGCTCCCGCAGACAGATTATGAAGGGCTGGCAGCTTCGGCTTCCAGCCCTTTTTGTTTCGAAGTGCTTAGCCGGGTGGCAAGGGCCCGCGGCCGGCCCAAGCCGGTTTGTGCGTCACCGTACGATGCCGCTGTAGGCGATCTGCCCCCGAGCCTGTACCCGGGGCGGTATGCGCCAGCGGACATGCGTGACGTCCTCCGCCGTCGCCGAGCGCCCGCCTACGCGCAGGGCGCCCAGTCTGCCCCAAGTGCGTCCGCCATCGACCGAGACGTCCTGATCGTCCCAGGCACTGCCTTGATAAGCGAGGGCGGCCGGCAGCGGATTGGTGATCACGAAACCGCGATTCCCTGCGCGGCGGCTCCAGTTCACCACGGTGATGACGCGATCGCCGCGGATGAACCGATCGGCCGGCTCCAGCCGGCGGGTGCGATCGGGTTGGACCCGCTCGACATAGACGGTGCTTTGCGTCGCGACCTGGGGCCGAGCGAGAGCAGGAGCGCACAGCGTCGGCACCTGCAGCAAACCGAATGCCCACAGCACCGCCTGGCGCGTCATCCTGGCCGACATACTCGCGAACCCCCGCAGGCCAACCCCCTGGCCGGTCACCACCTTGCTCCACGATGACCAAGATATGGTTAACGGACCGGTCAAATTGGCATGTGGACAGCACCAAAGCGGTAAATGTCACGAGAGTGCAGAAAGTGGTGTTGACAGCCCTGGCGGCCTGCCATAGAGGCGCGGCTCCCCAAGGGGTGCACGCCTAAAAGCGTTCTGGAATGCGGGTGTAGCTCAGTTGGTTAGAGCGCCGGCCTGTCACGCCGGAGGTCGCGGGTTCAAGTCCCGTCACTCGCGCCACTTGGGGAATTTTCCTTTTAGATCAGCGTCGAACGCAGTTGGTCGCTCACGGCGTGGGCGTGGCGTTGCGCTGCCAAAGGCGCGGCTAGCCACACCAAACGTCGCCCCCGCGCAGGCGGGGGGCCGCTTTGGTGTTCAAGCCTAACTTGTGAAGAACTAGCGGGACCCCCGCCTTCGCGGGAGCGACGCAAACTGCTGTAACAAGAGCAAGTGCTCCAGCTAAGCCGTTGCGCTTCAGCAACGAAAGCAGCCGCCTCAACTCACCCCCAGCGCCCGGTTTCCATCCAGATCAGGAATCGCCGCAGAGGCAGGATCCACACGATCCCCAGCACGAGGTACACCGGTGCCTGCGCCAGCGCCGGCCAGCTCGCGATCCAGGGCGCCAGGAAGCGTGCGATCGCCAGGGCATAGAGCCCCAGCGCGACGATCAGGCCGAGCACGCCCACGGGAATACGCCAGGTCGGCTCTTCGCGCATCTCAGCGGCTTCCTTCGTAGAGGCGGGTAGGGGTGACCACCATGGCCAGGGTGCGGTCATGCGGCTCGTGCGGCAGCGTCTCTGCCAGCTGCACGTCCCAGGCAAGCCCGATCGGCAGCGTGGCCGGATGCGCCGCCAGCCAGCGGTCGTAATGGCCGCCGCCCTGGCCCAGCCGAGCACCGTCCGCGGTGAAGGCGATCAGCGGCATGAACAGCACCTCCGGCACGACCTCCAGGCTTTCCGCTCCGGGCTGGAGCACTCCGAAGGGGCCCGTCTCCAGCGTGGTCTCGTCGAACGGATCGGCCCAGATGTGAAACGCCATGGGCCCGTCGCGATCGCCGAAGCGGGGCAGGGCGACCCGGCGCCCGTTCTCGTGCAGCCAGCGGGCATAGGACAGCGTCGGCGCTTCGTTCGCATGCGGATAGTACAGGCCGACCACCGCTGCCTCGGGGATGGCGCCGGCGACCGGCACGGGCGGGCGCAGGAACAGCAATGCGCGCATGCTCTGCGGCAGCGTGGCGACATGGTCGCGGCGCTGCTCGCGGAAGTGCCTGCGCAGTTCGGCCTTTTCATGGGCGCTTCGGGTCGGGGGTGACGGGTCCACCGTGGGTCGTTTCCTAGAAATCCTCTGACGCCTCGACGTCAGGTGGGAACCGTGTGTGCCGGACCAGGATCCGACCAGGGACAGCCCCCATTGGATTGCTTATAGCCTCAGGGATGTTCGAACGGCACGTGCCGGGCAGATCCCGTCACCGCCCTACTTAGGCGCTCGGAGCGCGATCCTCAAGATGCTGCGCCACTGCTTCGAGACGAACCGCGATCCGCGCGACCCGTTCTTCCAGTGCCGGGTCCGGTTCGGCAGGGACAGGGGCGGGGACAGGCTCGGCGGTGGCAGGCACGCTCGCCAGTGCCTGACGCGCCTCGTGCAGCTCGTCGGCCAGCATCAGCGCGGCATAGAGCAGCATGCGCGGCTCGGTCTGCGTGCGCAGGTTGCCGGTGGAGACCACGGTGTCGATCATCCGGCCCAGGGCGGCGACATGGCCTTCCTCGCCATCGGCACTGGCGACCGTGAAGGCACGTCCGCCGATGGAGAGCACGACGTTGCTCATGCCGATGTCCCCTGATCCGGTCCGCCACGCTCGATCAGCGCGTCGAGACGCGCGATCGAGGCCCGCACGCTCAACCGAAGCGCTTCGTGCCGCGTTTGCAGATCGGCGTCGGCCACGACGGTCTGCCCAGCCGCGGGCGCACCGTCGGTCCGGGCAGCCAGCGCTTCGATCCTGTCCAGGGCGGCCTCGATCTGATCGAGCCGGCCGATGAGTGTTCCCCCATCCATGGCGTTCGTGGCTAGCGCACAATCGCGACGGCACAAGCGTTTGCTGCAAAAAGCTGTGAATGAATGTGCTGTCCGGCCATGCCGCACTGCGGCATCTTGCCGGAGGCGAACTTGACGGACTCGCCCCGAGCCGCGAAGGAGGCGGCGAAATCGAATCGACCGAACACGGGCGTTTCCCCGCGCGGAGTACCAGCATGAGCACCGATCCCACCCGCTTCGCGCCGATGGCGAACGCCATCCGTGCGCTGTCGATGGACGCGGTGCAGGCGGCGAACAGTGGTCACCCGGGCATGCCGATGGGCATGGCCGATGTAGCGACGGTGCTGTTCAGCGAGTTCCTGCGCTTCGATCCCAAGCGGCCCGACTGGGCCGATCGGGACCGCTTCGTGCTCTCGGCCGGCCACGGCTCGATGCTGATCTACTCGCTGCTGTACCTCACCGGCTATGACAGCCCGACGATCGAGGACATCCGCAACTTCCGCCAGATGGGCTCGGTCTGCGCCGGCCACCCCGAGAACTTCCTGATCCCGGGCATCGAGTGCACCACGGGTCCGCTGGGCCAGGGCATGGCGATGGCAGTCGGCATGGCCATTGCCGAGCGTCACCTGAACGCGACCTTCGGCGACGACCTGGTCGATCACAACACCTGGGTGATCGCGGGCGACGGCTGCCTGATGGAGGGCATCAACCACGAGGCGATCGGCCTGGCGGGCACGCTCAAGCTCGGCCGCCTGAAGGTGCTGTGGGACGACAACCGCATCACCATCGACGGCGACACCTCGCTGTCCACCACCGAGGACATCGCCGCCCGCTACAAGGCGTCGGGCTGGGACGTGTTCCATTGCGATGGTCACGACTACGCAGACATCGAGCGCGCGCTTGCGGAAGCCGAATTGTCCGAAAAGCCATCGCTGGTTGCCTGCCGCACGATCATCGGCAAGGGCGCGCCCAACAAGCAGGGCGGGCATGACGTTCACGGCGCCCCGCTCGGCGCTGACGAGATCGCCGCCGCCCGCGCCGGCCTGGGCTGGACGGCAGAGCCTTTCGTGATCCCGGAGGACGTACTGGCCGATTGGCGCGCCGTGGGTGCCAAGGGCGCCGATGCGCGTGCCGAGTGGGAGGCGCGCGTCGCGGCCGATCCGCAGGCACCTGAGTTCCAGCGCCGCATGGCCGGCGATCTGCCGAACGTCGACGCGGCCCGCGCCGCATTGCAGGGCTGGCTCTCCGGCGACGCCAACATCGCCACCCGCAAGGCTTCGGAGAACGTGCTCAACGTGCTGGTTCCGGCGATCCCCGAGTTGATCGGCGGCTCGGCGGACCTCACCGGCTCGAATAACACCAAGGCGAAGAACCAGGCGCCGCTGACCGCCGAGGACTACGCCGGCCGCTACGTCTACTACGGCATCCGCGAGTTCGGCATGGCCGCGGCGATGAACGGCATGGCGCTCCACGGGGGCGTGATCCCCTACGGCGGCACCTTCCTGATCTTCTCCGATTATTGCCGCAATGCGATCCGCCTGTCGGCGCTGCAGCAGACGCGCGTGGTCTACGTGCTGACGCATGATTCCATCGGCTTGGGTGAGGACGGCCCGACGCACCAGCCGGTCGAGCACATCATGTCGATGCGCCTGATCCCGAACCTCAACGTGTTCCGCCCGGCCGATGTGATCGAGACCGCCGAGGCCTGGCAGATCGCGCTCGATACGCCGAACACGCCGTCTGTGCTCGCGCTCAGCCGCCAGAATCTGCCGCAGCTGCGCCACGCCGATCACCCGGCCGGCGAGTTGCCGACCGCGCGCGGGGCCTACCGGCTCCGCAGCGCAAAGGCGGCGCGACGCGTCATCCTGATGGCCACCGGCTCCGAAGTTCAGGTGGCGGTCGAAGTCGCCGAGCGTCTGGAGAGCCAGGGCATCGGCGCCGACGTGATCTCCGCGCCTTGCCTCGACCTCTTCGAGCAGCAGGACGAGGGCTACAAGCGCGAGCTTCTGCCCGATGTCGATCCCTCGCAGATCCTGCGCGTCTCGATCGAGGCGGGCGTGACCTGGGGGTGGGAGCGCTACACCATGGTCAACGGCCTTAACATCGGCATCGACCGTTTCGGTGCATCGGCTCCGGCCAAGGATCTGTTCGCCCGCTTCGGCTTCACCGCGGACTCCATCGTTCCCAAGATTCTGGACAAACTCAGCACGTAAGGAGGGTTTTCTCTATGGCGACCAAGGTTGCGATCAACGGTTTCGGACGTATCGGGCGCAATGTCGCTCGCGCCATCCTGGAGCGTACCGACCACGATCTCGAACTCGTTTCGATCAATGACCTCGCGAGCGCCAAGGCGAACGCCCTCCTGTTCAAGCGTGACTCGGTGCACGGCGCCTTCGAGGGCACCGTCGAAGTCGATGGCGATGACCTGATCATCAACGGCAAGCGCATCAAGGTTACCGCCGAGCGCGATCCGGCGAACCTGCCGCATGCCGCCAACGGCATCGACATCGCGCTGGAGTGCACCGGCTTCTTCACCGACAAGGACAGCGCCTCCAAGCACATCACCGCGGGCGCGAAGCGCGTGCTGATCTCGGCGCCCGCCAAGAACGTCGACCTGACCGTCGTCTATGGCGTCAACCATGACAAGCTGACCGCCGATCACACCGTCGTCTCGAACGCCTCGTGCACCACCAACTGCCTGGCGCCGCTCGCCAAGGTCCTGCACGAGAAGATCGGCATCGAGCGCGGCTTGATGACCACCATCCACTCGTACACCAACGACCAGAAGATCCTGGACCAGATCCATTCCGACCCGCGCCGTGCCCGCGCCGCGGCGATGAACATGATCCCGACCAGCACCGGCGCAGCCGTGGCCGTCGGCCTCGTGCTGCCCGACCTGAAGGGCAAGCTCGACGGCTCGTCGATCCGCGTGCCGACTCCGAACGTCTCGGTCGTCGACCTGACCTTCCAGCCCTCGCGCGATACCACCGCCGAGGAAGTCAACGCGCTGCTCAAGGAAGCGGCCGAGGGCGAACTCAAGGGCGTGCTCGCCTACACCGACGAGCCGCTGGTCTCGATCGACTTCAACCACGATCCGGCATCGTCGACCGTCGACAGCCTGGAAACCGCGGTTCTCGAAGGCAAGCTGGTACGCGTGCTCTCGTGGTACGACAACGAATGGGGCTTCTCCAACCGCATGGTCGACACGGCCGGCGTGATGGGCAAGCTGCTCTAAGCGACGCGAGGGAATGACGGAGGCGGGCAGACTGGGTGGCATCGCGCGGCATGGACGGCCGCGCGGGCCAATCGAGACGGTCGAGCATGTCTCCGTCACCGTCGCGGGGGGGCTGCAGGGCGACTTTCGCGGCGCGGTCAAGCCGGGTGGCAAGGGGCGCCGGCAAGTGTCTCTGATCGAAGCGGAAAGCTGGGCGGCGGCAATGGCCGAGCTCCAGCTTCATGGCGACGATCCGCCGCCCTGGCACTCGCGCCGGGCCAACCTCCTCATCGAAGGGCTGCGCCTGCCGCGCGAGGAAGGCTTTGTCCTCGCGATCGGAGCCAGCCTGCGCATCTTGGTCACGCAGGAATGCGATCCATGCAGCCGCATGGAGGAGCTTCTGCCCGGCCTCAAGGCAGCGCTGCTGCCGGACTGGCGCGGCGGCGTGCTCGGCAAAGTGTTAACGGACGGCGAGATCGCCGTGGGCGATGAAATAAGGATCGAAAGATGAGCGCTTTCAAGACCCTGGACGATCTTCCCGATGTAAACGGCAAAGTCGCGCTCGTTCGTGTCGACCTCAACCTGCCGATGCAGGACGGTGCCGTGACGGACGATACCCGCATCCGCGCCGCGGCGCCGACGGTGCTGGAACTGGCGGGGAAGGGCGCCAAGGTCCTGCTGCTGGCCCACTTCGGCCGCCCCAAGGGCGAGCGCAGCTCCACCCAGTCGCTGTCGATGGTGGTCGGCGCGGTCGAGCAGGTGTTCGGCAAGGAAGTGATGTTCGTGCCGGAGATCGCCGGGCCGGTCGTCGCGCAGTCGGTGGGCATCCTGCGGCCAGGTGACATCGCGATCCTGGAGAACACCAGGTTCTGGAAGGGCGAAGAGAAGAACGATCCCGAACTGGCGCAGGCGATCGCCGCCAACGCCGACTTCTACGTGAACGATGCCTTCTCGGCTGCGCACCGCGCACATGCGACCACGGAAGGCCTCGCCAAAGTGCTGCCCGCCTATGCCGGGCGGTCGATGGAAGCCGAGCTGAAGGCGCTCGACAAGGCGCTGGGCAAGCCGGTCAAGCCGGTCGCCGCGGTCGTCGGCGGCGCTAAGGTTTCATCCAAGCTGGACGTGCTGACGCACCTCGTCACCCAGGTCGATCACTTGATCATCGGCGGCGGCATGGCCAACACCTTCCTCGCCGCCAAGGGCGTGGACGTGGGCAAGTCGCTTTGCGAGCATGACCTCGCCGACACCGCCAACCAGATCCTGGAGGCTGCCGAAAAGGCAGGCTGCACCGTGCACCTGCCTTACGAGGTGGTCGTCTCCAAGGAGTTCGCCGCCAATCCGCCGAGCTTGCGCACCTGCAACGTGCACGAAGTCGCGGCCGACGAGATGATCCTCGATGCCGGCCCCTCGGCCACCGAGGCTCTGGGCGACGTGCTCAAGACCTGCCGCACGCTGATCTGGAACGGTCCGCTGGGCGCTTTCGAGATGGCGCCGTTCGATGCTGCCACGGTTGCCCTGGCCAAGACCGCTGCGGCGCTCACCCGCGAGGGATCGCTGACGTCGGTCGCCGGCGGTGGCGACACCGTTGCGGCTCTGAACCATGCGGGTGTTGCGCAGGATTTCTCTTACATTTCAACCGCTGGCGGCGCGTTCCTAGAATGGATGGAAGGCAAGGAGCTGCCCGGCGTGGCGGCTCTGGAGGCCTGAGCAGGGCTCATCGCCGTCAAGGCGGGCCCAAACGTTGCTATGAAGTGGGTGAGCAACTACCCGTCGTATCGGGCTTGATCCTGGGGATTACTGTTCGTCGCTGACGGTGCAATGGAAAGCGGGATCCCGGGTCAAAGCCCCGGGACGACGTAGTCGGTGCACCTGGTCGCGATTTCAGCCCGGAGCCATTCCCACGCTGTGCACGTCGCCAGGAATGGCTCGTGACCCTCAAAGAGGCTAGGCTTGCCCCGAGGATGATCAAGGCACTCCCCGAAGCGCTCCCGCGAGCGGATGGCCGTCCACCGGCGCGGTATGTCACTCTGGACGGCATGCGCGGTGTTGCGGCGATCGCCGTTGCGCTGTTCCACTTCGACATCTACCTGATGCCGCACGGCTACGTCGCGGTGGACTTCTTCTTCGTCCTCTCCGGCTTCGTGCTCTACCGCAGCTATCTGCCCCGCTTTCGCGAGGGGCTGGGTATCGGTCGCTTCATGGCGCAACGGCTGGCGCGGCTCTATCCGCTGTTTCTGCTCGGGCTCATGCTTGGCCTGGCGCTGGCACTGCAGCAGATCCTGGTCGACGATCCGCATGCACCCGCTTCGGCCAAGCTGGCCACGACCATGCTGTTCAACGGCCTGATGCTGCCATCGCCGGCAGGGCTGCCGTACTACCCGCTGAACGTGCCGTCGTGGTCGCTGTTCTTCGAGATCGTGGCAAATCTCGCGCTGATCGTGCTGATCTTTCGCCTCCCGCGCCTGGCGCTCGTGGCGATCTGCGTGGTCTCGGCGATGGGCATGGCGCCGATCATCCTCGACAATGGATCGGGCAACATCGGCGCGCTTTGGGGCGAGCACGGCATCGCCTTCATGCGCACCGCGTTCTCGTTCACGCTCGGCGTGATCATCGCCATGCTGCCCGACTGGCGGCGTGCTGCGGAGTCCGAGACGCCGCGTGCCTCCGGCTGGCTGGGCGTTGCCTGCATCGCCGCCATCGGCGTGCTGCTGGCGCTGCCGGTGCCCAAGGCTTGGATCGCCGGCTACGATCTGGCGATCATCCTCGTCTTCTCGCCGGTGCTGGTCTACCTGGGCAGCCGGACCGAGCCGGTGCGCTTTGCAGCGCCGGCCGCGGCTTTCGTCGGCGAGGTATCCTACGCGCTCTACGCGGTGCACTGGTCCTTCATCGAGCCCATGCGCGCGGCGGTGCGCTACTTGCGGATCTCGCCCCTGCCGGCGGCGACGCTGTTCCTGGCGATCATGCTGACCGCGGCGTGGGCGGCCGTGCGGTGGTACGACCTGCCGCTGCGTCGCCGGCTCACCGCCATGCTGCGGCGAGAGGCCCGGGGCGCGCGTCCACTCGGCGCCTGAACATCCAACTACAACGATGCCGCAGTTGCGAAAAACACGGCCTCCATATAGACGAAGACATCCGTTCGCGAATTAACAGGGGAACACCATGCAGACCGCCGACATGACTGCCAAGATGGCCGCAGGCAAAGGTTTCATCGCCGCACTTGACCAGAGCGGCGGTTCGACGCCCAAGGCCTTGAAGGGCTACGGCATCGAAGAGGGTGCATGGAGCGACGAGGCCGGCATGTACGGCCTGATCCACGACATGCGCAGCCGCATCATTTCCTCGCCCGCGTTCACCGGCGAGAAGGTGATCGGCGCGATCCTGTTCGAGCGGACCATGGACGGTCAGGTCGGCGGCGTACCGACCCCTCAGGCGCTGATCGCCAAGGGCGTCGTCCCCTTCATCAAGATCGACAAGGGCCTGGAGGACGAGGCGAACGGCGTCCAGCTGATGAAGCCCATGCCAGAGCTCGATGCCCTGCTGGAGCGGTCGAAGGCGCTGGGCGTATATGGCACCAAGGAGCGCTCGGTGATCAACTCGGCGAACCAGGAAGGCATCGCCGCGATCGTCAAGCAGCAGTTCGAGATCGGCAATCAGGTGCTCAGCCATGGCATGATGCCGATGCTGGAGCCCGAGATCAACATCAAGAGCGAGACCCGCGCGCAGTGCGACGAGATCCTGCTCGCCGAGATCCTGAAGAACCTCGACACCCTGCCCGAGGGCGTGCAGGTCATGCTCAAGCTTTCGCTGCCGGTGAAGCCGGGCACGTTCGACCCGCTGGTCGAGCACCCCAAGGTCCTGCGCGTCGTCGCGCTGTCGGGCGGCTACGAGCGTCCCGAAGCCTGCGTCGAGCTGTCGAAGAACAAGGGCATCATCGCCAGCTTCAGCCGCGCGCTGCTGCAGGACCTGCGTTTCCAGATGACGGATGCCGAGTTCGACAAGTCGCTTGGGCAGGCGATCGACGAGATCTACAAGGGTTCGACCCAGAAGATCGAGGCGACTGCCGCCGCGTGATGGCCCAATGATGGCCCAGGGTACGGTCACGAAGTTCGCGAACCATCGCGGGGTCGTGCCGATGCTCTGGGCCATGGTCATGCTGGCCGGCTGCGAGCTGGTCGGCGTGCACCTGCTGCTCTCGCTCTGGTCGCACCGTGCGGCCTGGGCCATGAGCGTCCTGACTCTGCTTTCCATGGTGTGGCTGATCCGCTGGGTGACCAGCTGGAAGCGTTTGCCGCACGAGCTGCTTAGCGACCATCTGCGCCTGCACATGGGGTCTGTGCGGTCTATCGACATTCCGCTCGACATGATTGCCGATGTGCGCGCCGATGTGTCGGCGGAGCTGCTAAAGGCTCCCGGCACGCGCAACCTGGTGCCGATGGCGCATCCAAATCGACTGATCGAGCTTCGCGCGCCCATGGCCGACCGCAGAGGCACACGCCGGATCGCGGTGCGGTTCGACGATGCGGCGTCGTTCGATGCTGCGCTGCGGGGGATGTCGATCCAGGCGTAGGCGGCCGAGGATGAAGCGTCGCGGCCGCTGACGGAATCACGGCGGTCCGGACTTCCGAAGGATCCTGTCGTCGTGAGGTCATGTGAGGGCTCGCAGCCCCGCGCCGATCCCGTGCGAGGCCGGCAGGGTCCAGGCTGCGCAAGCCGTTTGCGACACGATCCCTGCACGCGCCTGCGTGCCGCGCATCACGGCATGCAATCTGGGCAAGTGCGCGCATCTTGTCCTCGCAAACCGCGCCACCCAGATCACGCAGCCGGGCGGTCCCGCCGCGAAGACCCTACTGACAAGGAGTACCCTGTGTCCTCACCCAAGCTGTTCGAGCCGCTTGCCGTCGGCGGCTTGCCGCTGGCCAACCGCATCGTCATCGCGCCGATGTGCCAGTACTCGGCGGTCGACGGTTGCATGACGGACTGGCACACGATCCACCTCGGTCAGCTCGCGCTCTCCGGTGCGGCACTGCTGACGATCGAGGCGACAGCGGTGGTGCCCGAGGGGCGCATCTCCTACGCCGACGTCGGCTTGTGGGATGACGCGACCGAGGCCGCGATGGGCAAGGTGCTGGAAAGCGTGCGCCGTTATTCCGACATGCCGATCGCAATCCAGCTTGCCCATGCCGGGCGCAAGGCATCGACTGATCTGCCGTGGCTGGGCGGCAAGCAGATCGCGCCAGACCAGGCGAACGGCTGGCAGACACGCGCGCCATCCCCCGTGCCGTTCGAGGCACACGAGCATGCGCCCAGCGAACTGAGCGTCGACGAGATTGCCGAGCTGGTCGAAGCGTTTGCGGAGGCGGCCCGGCGTGCGGCACGTCTCGGTATCGACGCCGTGCAGTTGCACGCGGCACATGGCTACCTCATGCACCAGTTCCTCTCGCCGCTCTCGAACCATCGGACCGACGAGTACGGCGGCAGCCTGGAGAACCGCATGCGCTTCACGCTCGAGGTGTTCGACGCGGTGCGCGCCGCCTTCCCGGCAGACCGACCGGTGACGGTGCGTGTCTCCGGTACGGACTGGGTCGAGGGCGGCTGGACGATCGACGATACCGTCGCGCTGATGCAGGAGGTGGAGCGGCGTGGCTGTGCGGCGGCTCACGTCTCCAGCGGCGGTCTCGACCCGCGTCAGGCGATCCCAGTCGGGCCGAACTACCAGGTGCCGCTCGCTCGAGCCGTGAAGCAGGCGACCGGGATGCCGGTGGTGGCGGTTGGCCTCATCACCGAGTTCGAACAGGCCGAGGCGATCGTCGCCACGGAAGATGCGGACCTGATCGCCCTCGCGCGCACGGTGCTCTACGATCCGCGCTGGCCATGGCACGCCGCGGCGCACCTGGGCGCGCGCGTGAAGGCGCCGCCGCAATACTTGCGCTCGCAGCCGCGTCAGTATCGGGATCTGTTCGAAGCTTGAAGAGTACGCGGTCGGCAAGGAGCCTGACCTGCGTCATCCCGCGTGGAAGCGGCGATCCATCTCCTGAGCTCGCGCAAGCGGGATCACGCGAAGATGGGTTCCCGCTTTTGCGGGAATGACCAAGAAGGAGTGCTTGGGACTTGGAGCTAAGCCGGCATCATAGCGCCGCTACGGACGCCCATGATGCCGACGCGCTGCTCAGGCGGCCAGGCGCCGCACCGCAGGGCGCGAGCGGCCAATCATGTCGATCACGGCGCCGATCTGGGTTTCGTCGAAGCCGGCCTGCTTGGCCTCGCGCAGTGCCGAGGCCGGCACCGTGTAGCCATGATGCCATGCCTGCACGGCGAGGCGGCGCAGCGCCTCCAGGCGCTCGTTGGCCAGCACCGGCGAGGGCGCTTGCGGGCCGAGCATCAGCCTGGCGAGCCATGAACGCTTGCGACGCGGCCGCAGGGTTTCCATGCCATCTTCACGAGCGAGCAGGACAACCCGGCGCTCGAGCGTCGAAAGCGGCTCCGGTGTAATGATTGGCGTCACCTCCGCCACGCGCGGCGCGCCACGCGGGACGGCAAACAGCGCCGAGTGGGCGATCGGCAGGGCAGCCGGAGCGGCGTTTGTGAATTCGATGAAGGCCATGTCTCATGCTCCCTGTAAAAGGCCTCGGTGCGTGCCCCGGCGAATGGGGGGACACAGGCACGCACCGAGGCATCCGCCGGCGCTGGGGGGAAGCGCCGGAAGTGGGTGACACCGAGCCAGGTGATCCGGGGATCGCGTGAGCAACGGCGCTGCGTTCTTTCTATACTAGACGGTATAGAAGCGCTGCGAGTCGCTGTCAACGCGGTTTCTATACCGGCTGGTAAGATAATTGCAAAGTGGCGGAAAATCGCTGCTTGGATGGAATAGCCGGGGCCCAAGCGCACCGACATATGGGTGACCCAGGCGTCGTTAAGAAGCAGGGCGGCCAGGAAAAAAGCGGCGCTCATGCGCGTGGATGAACTCACGCCTGCACCCCAGCGCACGTTGACTTGGGCCAGGGCTTCTCCCAACGTCGCTCTCGATCGCTGACAGCGCGGGAGAGTTCGGCGCGATTCGCTTGCGGATCGCACCGGCGCCGAAGGAGCAACCGCCCCGGAATCTCTCAGGCAAAAGGACCGCGCAGCGTCGATAGCGAGACTCTGGAAAGTGCCCCGTCGCATCGGTGGGGCCGCCGAAGGTGTAACCCCGACCCTGGCCGATCCGGCCGGGAACCGGGGGAAAGCTCTCAGGCTTCCGTGACAGAGGGGGCACCTGTTTGGTGTGCCGAAGCTGTGCGGAGAGTCGTGTCTTGAGCGAACCGGATTCCTACGAAGACGAAGATGCCGTCATCGAGACGCAGCTGCTGCCGCTCGACCCGTGGCACCGCGAACGCGGCGGGCGCATGGTCGCGTTCGCCGGCTACTGGATGCCGGTGCAGTACGAAGGCATCATCGCCGAGCACCTTTGGACGCGCGAGAACGCCGGCCTCTTCGATGTCAGCCACATGGGTCAGCTCGAAGTCTCGGGCGAAGGCGCGGCCGCTGCGCTGGAGGCCTTGCTGCCCGGAGATATCACCGCCTTGAAGCCGGGGCGGCTGCGCTATTCGCTGCTGCTGGACGAGAACGGCGGCGTGCTGGATGACCTGATGGTCACCAATCGTGGCGAAGAAATCTACGTCGTCGTCAACGGCGCGACCAAGTGGGACGACATCGCCCATTTGCGTGAGCACCTGCCCGATGCGATCACCCTCAACCATCTCGACGAGCATGGGCTGCTGGCGCTGCAGGGCCCCAAGGCGGCCGACGCGCTCGCGCGGTTGAACCTGGAGCCAGTGGCCCCCGGCACGCCCTGCCTTGCCGAGCTGACATTCATGCAGGCCGGCGCTTTCCTGTGGGACGGCCGCCCGTTGTGGATCAGCCGTTCCGGTTATACCGGCGAGGACGGCTTCGAGATTTCGGTGCGTGGCGAGCACATCGAGGCTCTGGCCAATGCGCTGTGTGAACAACCCGAGGTAAAGCCGATCGGCCTGGGAGCGCGCGACTCGCTGCGGCTGGAAGCCGGGCTGCCGCTCTATGGCCATGACCTGACGCCCGAAACCGATCCGGTCAGCGCGGGGCTGACGTTCGCGGTGTCCAAGCGCCGGCGCGAGGAGGGCGGATTCGCCGGAGCCGAGCGCGTGCTGGACCTGTTGGCCGGTGGCACCCAGAGCGTGCGTGTCGGCCTGGCGCTGGAGGGCCGGCAGGCGGCTCGCGAAGGCGCGAGCGTATGGTCGGCCGGCCAGCAGGTCGGCATGGTCACGTCGGGCGGCTTCTCGCCCACGCTGCAACGCCCCATCGCAATGGCTTACGTCGAGCGGCCTTGTGCCGCCGAGGGTGCCTCGCTGGAAGTGGAAGTGCGCGGCAAGCGCCTCGCCGCCAGCGTCGTGCCGATGCCATTCGTCCCCCACCGTTATTACCGCTGAGGATTTGATCATGACCCGCTATTTCACCCAGGAACACGAGTGGATCGAAGTCAACGGCGAGGTCGGCACCGTCGGCATTACCGACTATGCGCAAGGCCAGCTGGGTGACATCACCTTCGTCGAACTGCCGGCCGAGGGCGCCACCGTCGGCAAGGGGGACTCGGTCTCCGTCGTGGACTCGGTCAAGGCCGCCTCGGACGTCTACAGCCCGGTGTCGGGCACGGTGACCGAGGCGAACCCGGCGCTGGCCGATGCACCCGAACTGGTCAACTCGGACGCCGAGACCGGCGGCTGGCTGTTCCGCGTGACGCTGAGCGATCCGGCCGAGCTCGAGGCGCTGATGGACGAAGCGGCGTACAAGGACTTCGTCGCGGGGCTTTGACCTCACGATCCTCCCCTGCAAGGGGAGGTGGCAGCGCGCAGCGCTGACGGAGGGGTGTAGCCGGCAGCGTCGCAGATGACGATAGCGGGACACCCCTCCACCCCCGCCTGCGGCGGCGGTCCCCCTCCCCTTGCAGGGGAGGATCCAAGTTTCAATCCGGAGCTCTTTGATGCGCTATCTGCCCCTGACCGCCGATGACCGCACCGCCATGCTGGCGACGATCGGCGCCGCCTCGGTCGACGATCTGTTCACCGACGTACCGCCCGAGGCGCGGCTTCCGGGTCCGGTCGAGGGCTTGCCCGCACATGCCAGCGAGCTCGCGGTCGAGCGGCACATGAGCCGGCTGGCGGCGCAGAACCTTACTGCCGGAAATGCGCCGTTCTTCCTGGGTGCCGGCGCATATCGCCACCACATTCCCGCTTCGGTCGACCACCTGATCCAGCGCGGCGAGTTCCTGACCGCCTACACGCCCTACCAGCCGGAGATCGCGCAAGGCACGCTGCAGGTCCTGTTCGAGTTCCAGACCCAGGTCGCGCGGCTGTTCGGCACCGACATCGCCAATGCCTCGATGTACGATGGTTCGACGGCATGCTGGGAAGCGATCCTGATGGCGGGGCGCATCACGCGGCGGGGCAAGGCGGTGCTCTCGGGCGGGCTCCACCCGCACTACGCGCAAGTCGTGCGCACCATGGCCAAGTTCACCCGCGACGAGATCGATGCACGCCAGCCGCGTCTCGAGCCAGCGCCGGACGACGCTGAGCTGATCGAGGCCATCGATGCGCAGACATCCTGCGTGGTGGTGCAATATCCCGATATCCTCGGCCGCATCCCGGATCTCGCCGGGATCGCCGAAGCGGCGCGTGCCAAGGGCGCGCTGCTGATCGCGGTCGTGACGGAGCCGGTCGCGCTCGGCCTGATCGAGGCGCCGGGGAATCTCGGAGCCGACATCGTCGTGGGCGAAGGACAGTCGCTCGGTGTCGGCCTCCAGTTCGGCGGGCCTTACCTCGGTCTGTTCGGATGTCGTGAGAAGTTCGTGCGGCAGATGCCGGGGCGCCTGTGTGGCGAAACCGTGGACGCGGAGGGCAAGCGGGGCTTCGTGCTCACGCTCTCGACCCGCGAGCAGCACATTCGGCGTGAGAAGGCGACGAGCAATATCTGCACGAACTCAGGGCTTTGTGCGCTGGCTTTCAGCATTCACATGACACTTCTAGGCGGCGAGGGATTGGCCAAGCTCGCACGCATCAATCATGCGCGCACGCAGGCGCTGGTGGCACGGCTGACGCAAGTGCCGGGCGTGTCGCTGCTCAACCAGACATACTTCAACGAGGTGACCTTGCTGCTGCCGAGCGATGCGCGCGATGCCGTGCGGGTGCTGGCCGAACGCGGTGTGCTGGGCGGCGTGTCGCTGGGCCGGCTCTATCCCGGGGCGGCAGAGCTCGCGAACGGGCTGCTGGTCACCGCGACCGAAACCGTCACCGACGAGGACATCGAGACTTTCGCCACCGAGCTTGCAGGAGTGCTGGCATGACCACGACCCAGACCGCCGGATGGCGCCCGAGCATGGGCGAGGCCGCCACGAGAGACAAACCTGCAACGGTCAGCGGCGATTACGCGCTGATGCTGGAGGAATGTCTCAGCTTCGAACTGGGTGGTCACGGCAAGTGCGGCGTCGACATGGACGAGCCCGAGCTTGCGCCACTCGCGGGCCTTCCCCTGCGTCAGGCTGCGCCGGACCTGCCGGGGCTGACAGAACCGGAGACGGTCCGCCACTACACCCGGTTGTCGCGCCAGAACTACGCGATCGACCTTGGGCCGTTCCCGCTCGGCTCGTGCACGATGAAGCACAACCCGCGCTTGAACGAAAAGGTCGCACGCCTGCCCGGCTTTGCGGACGTCCATCCGCTCCAGCCGCAAGCGAGCGTGCCCGGGGCTCTGGAGGTGATTGCGCAACTGGCCGACTGGCTGGTCACGCTGACCGGCATGTCTGCGGTCGCGATGTCGCCCAAGGCCGGAGCCCATGGCGAGTTGTGCGGCCTGCTCTGCATCCGCGCCGCAATCGACGCGCGCGGCGAAACTCGCGACGTGGTGCTGGTGCCCGAATCCGCCCACGGTACGAACCCTGCGACCGCTGCCTTCGCGGGCTTCAAGGTCGAGAGCATTCCGGCCACCGCCGCAGGCCGCGTCGACCTCGATGCGCTTAAGGCAAAGCTCGGGCCGAACGTGGCGGGAGTGATGATCACCAACCCGAACACCTGCGGTCTGTTCGAGCCCGACATGAAGGCGATCGCCGATGCGGTCCATGCCGCCGGTGGCTACGTCTACTGCGATGGCGCGAACTTCAACGCAGTCGTCGGCAAGGTCCGCCCGGGCGACCTCGGCGTCGATGCCATGCACATCAACCTGCACAAGACCTTCTCGACCCCGCATGGCGGCGGCGGTCCGGGCGCAGGGCCGGTGGTGCTGTCGGAGGCGCTCGCGCCCTTTGCCCCGCTGCCCTTCGTCACCCGCGACGCGCAGGGGCGTATCCACTTGGTCGAGGAAGAGACCGCGGGCGAGGATCACCCGAACAGCTTCGGCCGCATGGTCGCGTTCCACGGTCAGATGGGCATGTTCACCCGGGCGCTGACCTATATCCTCAGCCACGGTGCCGACGGCTTGCGCCAGGTGGCGGAGGATGCGGTGCTGAACGCCAACTACGTCCTGCGCAGCCTGGAGAACGTGCTCCACGCGCCATTCGGCGACAGCGGCCCTTGCATGCACGAGGCATTGTTCAGCGACCGCGGATTTGCGGAGGGCTTCTCCACGCTGGATGTGGCCAAGGGGCTGATCGACGAAGGCTTCCACCCGATGACGGTCTATTTTCCGCTGGTGGTGCACGGTGCCATGCTGGTGGAGCCGACCGAGACGGAGAGCAAGGCGGGCCTGGACCGCTTCATCGCCTCCCTACGGAGCCTGGCGGAGCGGGCGAAGGCCGGGGACGTGAGCCTGCACTCGGCACCGCACTATGCGCCGCGTCGTCGCCTCGACGAGACACTGGCGGCGCGAAAGCCGGTGCTGGTGTGGAAGGGAGAGCCAGCGCCGTCAGGGCAACCCTCGCCGAGCGAAATTGGGGACCGCTGATCGGGTTTGGAGCGCGTTTTCACGCTTGGATCGATGCGCCTGGCATCTGTCGCACTGTCGCGCGTAGATAAGTGTAAACGGCGCAGCTGATCCCGCTCGAGCGGGCGCTTTGCCAACGCCGCTCATCAAGCGGCTGGATGGAAACCGTCCGGCGGTCACCAGGCGCGAAGCCGGTGACCGCCGCAGCGGATTACATCGCCTTGTCGGCAGCCTCGCCAACCGACTCGACGTCGCGGCCAGCACCCTTGACGGTGTTGCAAGCGGTGGCGCCCAGAGCGATGCTGCCGGCGACCAGGGCGAGGACGACTTTCTTCATCATATCATTGATCCTTTCGCATGCGGGGGCAGCACGAGCGATGCTCGGCGCCTGCGCAGCGACAACCTTCGATGATGCGCCATGTTCCCGACATGAATCCCGCTCGGGGATTAATCTTCCTCAAGTGCGGTGGCGGGAGAGATCGCGCGCGCAAGATGGTGTTCGCGCCAGGTGATGATGCTGCCGGCGGCGACGATCAGCGGAGCGCCCATCCAGGTGACGGCTGGCGGCAGGTGATCCCAGATCAGCCAGCCATAGAGTGTCGACCAGACCAGCGCGGTATAGTCCATGACGATCACCGTCGCGACGGCGGCATGGCGCAGCGCGAGCGTGATCAGCAGCTGTGCACCGGTGCCGCTCAGGCCGATGAGGAGCAGGATCAGCCACTGCCAGGCATCGTGGGGCGCCGCATAAACCGGCATCAGGATCGCCGTGAACGCGGCGCCATAGAGCGCGAACCAGAACACGCATGTGACCGGCGCCTCGGTGCGCGAAAGGTCGCGGATCTGGAAGCTCACCGCCGCCACGATGAGCCCGGCGCCAAGTCCTGCGGCGACGCCGAGGGGGTCGACCGGCGCGTGCCCCGGCTGCGCCACGATCACCACCCCGGCGAAGCCCAGCCCGACGGCCGTCCAGCGCCAGCGCCCGACATGCTCGCGCAGGACGACGGCGGTGATCAGCACTGCGAACAGCGGCGTGGTGAAGCCCAGCGTCGTGGCCTCGGCCAGGGGCAGCAGCATCGCGGCCGAGACGTTGCACAACAGTCCGAACGTTCCGGTCGCGGCCCGACGCGCGTGACTCGCCATGCGACGGGTGCGCAGGAGGCCGAGGTTGCCCGTGAGCGCCAGCCCGAGCAGGAGCGTCGGTATCGTCACCGCCTGGCGCCAGAACATCACTTCTGGCGCAGAAACGCCGCTTTCGCCTGCAAGCTTTACGAGCATGAACATCGTCGAGAGCAGCAGCATGGCGCAAGCGCGCATCATCAGGCCAAGCAGGGGGCGTTCGGGGCGATCGGTCACCGCAAGGCGCTTTAACTACGCGCCGGATCGAGGCAAGGGCGCGCGCATGGACAACTCCGCCATGTGGATGGCCGCGGCCGGTGGGCTGGCGGTCCTGATCGCCGCCATCGCCTGGTGGCGCGACCGCGCCCGCATGGCGCGCAGTCAGCTCGACCAGGTCGGCTTCATGCCGTGGACAGGGGTGTTCTTCTGGTCGACGATGCTGGCCCTGCTGCTGCTGGGAGGCGCGGCGAAGGCTTGGTTGTAGGGCAGGCGCCGGCCCTGACCGGCACCGCCTAGCCCGAGTCTAGAGGCAGGCTTCGAGGTAGGCCTGGTCGAAGCCGAACTGGCGTGCCTTTTCCAGGGTGTACGGGCGCAGGCCGGAGGGGCGGAATTCGCCGATGATCTTGCCGTCGTCGCTCTCGTCCAGGTACTCGAACTTGAAGAGTTCCTGGGTGACGATGACGTCGCCTTCCATGCCGATCACTTCGGTGATGTTGGTGGTGCGGCGCGAACCGTCCCGCAGGCGCTTCACCTGCACGATGAGGTCGACCGATTCGGCGATCTGGCGGCTGATCGCCTCCTTGGGGATCTTGATGTCGCCCATCAGGATCATGTTCTCCATACGGCCCAGGCACTCGCGCGGGCTGTTGGCGTGAAGCGTGCACATCGAACCGTCGTGGCCGGTGTTCATGGCGGCGAGCAGGTCGAAGCACTCGGCGCCGCGGATTTCGCCCAGGATGATGCGGTCCGGGCGCATACGCAAGGCGTTCTTGACCAAGTCGCCGATGGTGATCGCACCCTGGCCCTCCAGGTTCGGCGGCCGGGTTTCGAGGGGCAGCCAGTGCGGCTGCTGCAATCGTAGCTCGGCTGCGTCCTCGATCGTCAGCACGCGCTCGCCGGGATCGATCATCTTCGACAGGGCATTGAGCATGGTCGTCTTGCCCGAACCGGTACCGCCCGAGATGACCACGTTCATGCGGCATGCGCCGGCGATCTTGAGCACGGTCGCCATCTTGTCGCTCATCGAACCGAAGTCCTTGAGCATGTCGATGGTGATCGGCTTCTCGGAGAACTTACGGATCGAGATCGCGGTCCCGCGCAACGAGAGCGGGGGCACGATCACGTTGACGCGGCTGCCGTCCTTGAGGCGGGCGTCCGCCAGCGGCGTGGTCTGGTCTACGCGTCGGCCCACCTGGTTGACGATGCGCTGGGCGATCTGGAACAAGTGCTGCTCGTCGCGGAAGCGAATGCCCGCCAGCTGCAGCCGGCCCTTTTTTTCGATGTAGGTCTGGTTCGGGCCATTGACCATGATGTCCGAGATGTCGGGATCGTTCAGCAGCTCTTCCAAGGGGCCGAAGCCGAGCAGTTCATCGATCAGCACCTTTTCCAGCGCGAACTGCTCACGGCGGTTGAAGGTGATCTTGAGCTCGGCGAGCACCTCGATGATGATCGGGCGGAACTCTTCGGACAGCTCGTCCTTGGTCAGCGTCGCCGCCGCCTCGGGGTCGACTCGCTCTAGCAGGCGCGGGAGGACCTGCTCCTTGATCTTGTGGATCGAGGCTTCGAAGCCGTCCTGCTCGGCATCGGTGTGCACCGCGTTGGCGCGGTCTGCGAGGCGGCTCATCGCATCGTCGCGCAAGTTCGCCGGCGGTGCGAAGGCCTCCGCGCCCGGCACCGGCGGGAACTGTTCGCCGCCCGGCAGAGGAACCTGCTGGGTACGGTCCGGCACCGCGCCCTTGAGCGGCTTCGCCACTCCGAAGGCAGGCCGTGCGCCCGCGTTCATTCCGCCGATGCCGCTGCGTCGCCCGAATGCCGTCATGAATCCACCAACCCCTTGCACGCCTGACTTCGATGCCGGGCGCGATGCGTTTCGATTGGACAGGCTATTAAGGTTGAAGCTTTGATAACTTACTAATGCGCTGGCGAGGCGGCATGAACCGGCGCGCCGGCCGCGAACACGGCGGCATCGCCACGCTGCCAGACCTGGGTCAACCCGGCGCGGCGGGGCAGGACAGCGGGCTCCTCGCCCACGATCCAGACGTGAGTGAAGGCATCCAGCGGCAGCGCCTGCACCTTGTCGCTCAGCCGGCGCTCGGGACTGTCGCAGCGGCGCGGATAGAACAGCTGGCGGTCGTCGGTGGCGAACTCGCCCGCGGCGGGGAAGTGGACGGTGAGCGGGTTCATGCTGGAGTTCGCCCACTGGTCGTTGACGAAGATCTCCTTGCGGGTGAGCGCCAGGCTGCCGAGGTGCGAGTACCAGGGCAGCGCCCATTGCGAGGGGCAGGGCAGGCTGACGAGCATGGCGACACGGGCGTGGCGCGGGATCACCGACAAGGCTTCCATCTGCGCATCGACCACGGCCTCGCGCTCGCGATAGACGTGGGTCGTCACCGCCAGGCGCAAGCCGACGAAGGCCAGTGCCGCCACCATCGCCCATGATCCCAGGCGCGGAGAGGGACGGATGGCGAGCAGTGCCAGGATCACGGCATAAGGGACCAGCCGCATGTCGGCGAACACGGAGCCGAAGATCTGGCGCGGCATCAGCACGAAGGCCGCTGCGGCGATGGCCGCGGCAAGGCCGGGCACCGGATGGACCTTTGTGTGGCGGCTACGCAGACCGGCGTAGAGGGCGAGCGCGAGCACGCCCGCGCTGAGCACGTCGAGCGGGGCCGATTCGAGCCGCAGGATCCGGGCCAGCCAACCCGCCTTTTGCGCCAGGTCGAACCAGCCGCCGGTGTCGGTCTGGCTGGCGCCGCCGCGCCACAGCAGCATGGGAACGAGCGGTGCGAGCAGCGGCAGGCACTCGCGGAACGTCGCCAGCAGCGCCGGGATGGGCCGGTTGTGGCGCGTCGTGCGCACCAGGCTCTCGGCCGTGCACAGGATGCCCAGGAAGGCCCAGCCGAAGGTGTGGCAGGTCCACACGGCAAGGCCGATCGGCACCGTGAGCAGCACGCGTGTCGCCCCTCGCTCGCGCCGACCCAGTCGCACCCACAGCCAGAAGGCGAGCAGGGCCAGCGCCATCGCCAGTGAGAAGTTGAGGAAGCCCCAGGTGAACGGCAGTCCGTAGATCAGGGTCAGCGCCAGCACGGCGTGGGGCGTGATGCGGCCGTGGAACTCGCGCGAAAGCAGGACGATCGCGCTCGCGGCCAGCAGCGGCACCAGCACCACGACCGCGCGCACGGCGCCCATGAGGCCAAGCAGCGGATAGAGCAGTTCGATCAGCAGGTCGGCGCCGAGATTGCCGATCACTTGCCAGTGGAAGCTGTAGTACGTCTGCCACCAGGGATGATCCGCCAGCCCTGTCTGCAGCGCATAGCGGCCGATGTGGCCCAGCACGTCGATCATCGGCGGAATGCGTACGGCGAGCACTGGAATGGCTGTCGCAAGGATCAGCAGCGCTGCCGCGAAGATGTGCGCCGATGTGGGCAGGGGCCGGGGTTCAGGCTTCATCGTGCTCCTCACCGCCCCAAGCCAGTTCGTCGGTTACCCCAAGCACACGCGGCTGGCCCTCGCCAGAGCATCCTTGCCGAACGCAGTTGGCGCACCTCGCTATGCGCTGCGGCATGCCTATCTTGCGCTGCGATGAGCGCGGAGAACGAGGCGACCTGCTGGCTGTGCGAGCGACCGATCGGGCGCAAGGTGGAGTGGCATCACCCCTTGCCCAAGAGCCGGGGCGGGCGAGCGACGGTGGCGGTGCACCCAATCTGCCACCGCATGCTGCACTCGACCTTCGACAACGCCACTCTCGCTCGCCGAGGTACCGACGCCGAAGCGCTCCGCCGCGAACCGGAGATCGCGAAGTTCGTGCGCTGGGTGGCGGACAAGCTGCCGGACTTTCATGCGCAAACGGCGAAGCGGAAGCGGTAAAAGCCAGCTGGCGGACGGAAGGTCGGTGTTTGGGCCTCAGCCCTCGACGTGCTCGGCCAGCACGGTCAGCCCGTTGGCGCCGACTTCGGCGAAGCCGCCCTGGATCAGAACTTCCTCGGGCGCGCCGTTCTCGGTGCGGTAGACCTTGAGCGGGCCGTCCTTGATCGTGGTCATGAACGGCGCGTGGCCCTGCAGCACGCCCATCTCACCCTCGGTGCCGGGGATCACGACCATGTGAACCTCTTCCGAGCGGACGAGGCGGGCAGGGGTCACGAGTTCGAAGTGCAGTGCCATGAACGTTCCTTCAAAGCCCTCTCCCCTTCAGGCGAGAGGGTTGGGAGAGGGGCGTGCGCCCATGGCAGGCCCCTCTCAACTCCGGTAAGGCCGCTTTCGCGACCAAACCTTCGTATCTCTCCCCTGGAGGGGAGAGAGCAGTCGTCATCAGGCCTCTTCGGCCAGCTTCTTGGCCTTCTCGATCGCCTCGTCGATGCCGCCGACCATGTAGAAGGCGTTCTCGGGCAGGTGGTCGTACTCGCCTTCGACGACGGCCTTGAACGACTTCACGGTGTCCTCGATCTGCACGAACTTGCCCGGGATGCCGGTGAAGACCTCGGCCACGTGGAACGGCTGGCTGAGGAACTTCTGGATCTTGCGAGCGCGCGCGACGGTCAGCTTATCCTCTTCGGACAGCTCGTCCATGCCCAGGATGGCGATGATGTCCTGCAGCGACTTGTACTTCTGCAGGGTCTCCTGGACGCGGCGGGCGGTCTCGTAGTGCTCGGTGCCGACGACGCGGGGTTCCAGAACGCGGCTGGTGGAGTCGAGCGGGTCGACCGCCGGGTAGATGCCCAGCTCCGAGATCGCGCGGTTCAGCGTGGTGGTGGCGTCCAAGTGGGCGAACGAGGTCGCCGGCGCCGGGTCGGTCAAGTCATCCGCGGGGACGTAGATCGCCTGGACCGAGGTGATCGAGCCCTTGTTGGTCGAGGTGATGCGCTCCTGCAGCTGGCCCATGTCGGTCGACAGGGTCGGCTGGTAGCCCACGGCCGAAGGGATGCGTCCCAGCAGAGCCGACACTTCGGCGCCGGCCTGGGTGAAGCGGAAGATGTTGTCGACGAAGAAGAGCACGTCCTGGCCCTCCTGGTCGCGGAAGTACTCGGCCATGGTCAGGCCTGACAGAGCGACGCGAGCGCGGGCGCCCGGGGGCTCGTTCATCTGGCCGAATACCAGGGCGACCTTGGAGCCTTCCGAGGTGGCGTTGCCCTCGGCATCCTTGGCGATAACGCCGGCGTCGAGAAACTCGTGGTAGAGATCGTTGCCCTCGCGGGTACGCTCACCGACGCCGGCGAACACCGAGACGCCGCCGTGGCCCTTGGCGATGTTGTTGATCAGCTCCTGGATCAGCACGGTCTTGCCGACGCCGGCGCCGCCGAACAGGCCGATCTTGCCGCCCTTCGCATAGGGCGCGAGCAGGTCGATGACCTTGATGCCGGTGACCAGGATCGCCGCTTCGGTCGACTGGTCGATGAACGGAGGAGCCTCGGCGTGGATCGGCGCGTGCATGTCCGAGTTGACCGGACCCATATCGTCGATCGGATCGCCGACGACGTTGAGGATGCGGCCCAGAGTCTTGGGGCCGACCGGCACGGTGATCTGCGCACCGGTGTTCGTCACGCTCTGGCCGCGGGTCAGGCCGTCGGTGCCGTCCATGGCGATGGTGCGGACGGTGTTCTCACCGAGGTGCTGCGCGACTTCGAGAACCAGCTTGGTGCCGTTGTTCTCGGTCGTGAGCGCGGAGAGGATCGCCGGCAGCTCGCCTTCGAAGGTCACGTCGACGACGGCGCCGATGACCTGGCTGATCTTGCCGGTAGTGGTCTGGTTAAGCACGGGGGCGGTTGCCATTGTCTTTTCCTTGCCTGCGGATGCTTAGAGCGCTTCGGCGCCAGCGATGATTTCGACGAGTTCGGTGGTGATCGCGGCCTGGCGGCTGCGGTTGTATTGGATGGTCAGCGTCTTGATGAGGTCGCCGGCGTTTCGCGTGGCGTTGTCCATCGCGGTCATCGACGCGCCTTGCTCGGACGCCATGTTCTCCAGCAGCGCGCCGAACAGCTGCGTCTTGAGGTAGCGCGGGAGCAGGGCGGCGAGGATTTCCTCCTCGTCCGGCTCGTACTCGACTACGGCGTCGGTCGTCACGGCAGCGGCCTTGGGGGCAGGCACCGGGATGATCTGCTGCTCGGTCGGCTCCTGGGTCAGAGCGTTCTTGAACTTCGAGAAGAACAGGTGCGCGACGTCGAAGCGGCCTTCCTCGTAGAGCGCGACCAGCTCGTTCGCGATCTTCTCGGCTTCATCGAAGCCTGGGTTGCGCACGTCGGTGGTGTCGAACATCTTGAGGATCGACTTGGGATAGTTGCGGCGGATCACCGGGCGGCCCTTGCGGCCGATCAGGTAGAACAGCACCGTCTTGCCCTCGGCCTCGAGCCGGCGAGCGGCGGTGAGCGCAGCCTTGACGATGTTCGAGTTGAACGCGCCGGCCAGGCCCTTGTCCGAGTTGGCGACCACCAGCAGGTGCACGCTGTCGCTGCCGGTGCCCGACAGCAACTTCGGAGAGTTGTCGGTCACGGTGATCTTGCTCGACAGCGAGGCCATGACTTCGGCGAGGCGCTGGGCATAGGGGCGCCCGGCTTCGGCCGCCGCCTGCGCCTTGCGCAGCTTCGCGGCCGCGACCATCTGCTTGGCCTTGGTGATCTTCTGGGTCGACTTGACCGAGTTGATCCGGCCTTTGAGTTCCTTCAGCGAAGCCACTCAATATTCTCCAAATCGTCCCGGCCGCTGCCGAGATCGGATGTCGGTCCCGGGCTCAGGCCCGGGACGACGGAACTCAGGCGAACTGCTTGCCGAACGCCGCGAGGGCATCGGCCAGCTTCTTGGGCGTCTCGCCCTCGAACTTGCCGGTGTCGCGGATCTCGGCGAGGACCGCCGGGTGCTCGGAGTGCAGGTAGCTGAGCATTTCGCGCTCGTACTCGGTCACCTTGTTGACCGGCAGCGCATCGAGGTAGCCGTTGGTGCCGGCGTAGATCGAGGCGACCTGCTCTTCCATGGCGAGCGGCGAGAACTGCTTCTGCTTGAGCAGTTCGGTCAGGCGCGCGCCGCGGTTGAGCAGCTTCTGGGTCGAGGCGTCGAGGTCCGAACCGAACTGCGCGAACGCCGCCATCTCGCGGTACTGCGCGAGCTCCAGCTTGATCGAGCCGGCGACCTTCTTCATCGCCTTGGTCTGCGCAGCGCCGCCGACGCGGCTGACAGAGAGGCCGACGTTGATGGCGGGGCGCACGCCCTGGTAGAACAGGCCGGTTTCGAGGAAGATCTGGCCGTCGGTGATCGAGATCACGTTGGTCGGGATGTAGGCCGAAACGTCACCGGCCTGCGTCTCGATGATCGGCAGCGCGGTCAGCGAGCCGGCGCCGAAGTCGTCGTTCATCTTCGCGGCGCGCTCGAGCAGGCGGCTGTGCAGATAGAACACGTCGCCGGGATAGGCTTCGCGGCCCGGAGGACGACGCAGCAGCAGCGACATCTGGCGGTAGGCGACGGCCTGCTTGGAAAGATCGTCGAACACGATCACGGCGTGCATGCCGTTGTCGCGGAAGAACTCACCCATGGCGGCGCCGGTGTAGGGCGCGAGGTACTGCAGCGGCGCAGGCTCGGACGCGGTCGCGGCGACGACGATGGAGTATTCCATCGCGCCGTTCTCTTCGAGCTGGCGAACGATCTGCGCCACGGTCGAACGCTTCTGGCCGACGGCGACGTAGATGCAGTAAAGCTTCTTGCCTTCGTCGGAGCCCGAGTTCGGACCCTTCTGGTTGATGAAGGTGTCGATCGCGACGGCGGACTTGCCGGTCTGGCGGTCGCCGATGATCAGCTCGCGCTGGCCACGGCCGACGGGAACGAGGGCGTCGATCGCCTTGAGGCCGGTCTGCACGGGCTCGTGCACCGACTTGCGCGGGATGATGCCGGGCGCCTTGGTCTCGACGCGGCGACGCTCGGTGCTCTCGATCGGGCCCTTGCCGTCGATCGGGTTGCCCAGCGCATCGACCACGCGGCCGAGCAGGCCCTTGCCGACGGGCACGTCGACGATGGTGTTGGTGCGGCGGACGCTGTCGCCTTCTTTGATCGTCGAGTCCGAGCCGAAGATCACGACGCCGACGTTGTCGGCTTCGAGGTTGAGCGCCATGCCCTGGATGCCGCCGTTGAACTCGACCATTTCGCCCGCCTGGACGTTGTCGAGGCCGTGGATGCGGGCGATGCCGTCACCCACCGAGAGCACGGTGCCGACTTCGGAGACCTGCGCTTCGGTGCCGAAGCTGGCGATCTGGTCCTTGATGACCTTCGAGATTTCTGCGGCGCGGATGTCCATCGGATGTTCCTTCTTAGCCCTTCATCGCCTGGGCGAGAGAATTGAGACGCGTGCGGATCGAGCTGTCGATGCGCTTCGAGCCGATCGTGACGACCAGCCCTCCGAGCAGCTCGGGATCGACGCTGGTGCGGATCTTGACGTTGCGGCCCTCGCGCGCTTCCAGCTTCTGGCGAAGCTGCTCGACCTGACCGTCGGTGAGCGCGTGGGCAGACGTGACTTGCGCGGTCGCCTCGCCACGCTGCGCGGCGGCGATCGCGTGGAAGGCGCGGATGATCTCGGGCAGGGCGAACAGGCGGCGGTTGCCGGCGAGCACGCCCAGGAATTTCCTGGTCAGGTCCGAAAGGCCGAGCACCGGCGCGATCGCATCCATGATGCGGGCGGCATCGGTACGGCTGACTTGCGGATTGCGGATCAGCGCACCGAAATCCTCGCTCTCGCGAATGGCGGCCTCGACACGGTCCAGGTCCCCCTCGACCGCCGTGACAGTGCCGTTCTCGCTGGCGAGGTCGAACAGGGCGGAAGCATAACGCCCCTGCAGACTGGCCTTGATTCCGCCGGAATTCTCCACGCGTGTCCTATCCCTTGCATTCAGGTGGCGTACTGAACCTGGGGCACGCCAGCGAAGGCGCGAAACCGCGCTTTGTCCCCCAAGATGGCCGGCGCATAGCGACGATTCCGCGATGATGCAAGGCAGCGGCAAGGGGCTGGGGACAAGCACCGGGTTAGGCCGCAAGATACGGGACGCGTGCGGATGGCGTAGTGCTTATCTGGTAACTGTGAAGCGAGTATGGAGACAACCGTCATGAGCAACGAGCAGGCTGGCACGACGGCGGAAAACGTCGATGATGCAGAGGCTTGGCGTGCGGTTCTGGCGCGCGACCGGACGTTCGACGGGCGGTTCGTGACCGGGGTGCACTCGACCGGGATCTATTGTCGGCCATCGTGCGCGGCGCGTCATCCTCGGCGCGAGAACGTGCGGTTCTATGCAAGCATCGCCGAGGCGGAGGCCGCGGGTCTGCGAGCGTGCAAGCGCTGCCTGCCCGGTGACATCGCCCGCGACGAGGCGGCGGTGGCACAGGCGCTGGCAGTCTTGCGCGAAGGCGAGACGGCGGCGACGCTGGACCAGTTGGCGCGGGAGACCGGCTACTCGCCGACGCACTTCCAGCGGGTGTTCAAGCGGGCGATCGGCCTTAGCCCTGCGGCCTATGCGCGGGCGCTGCGGCTCGAACGCGCCGGTGAGGCACTGAGCGAAGGCGCGAGCGTGACCGAGGCGGTCTACGCGGCCGGCTATGGCGCGCCGTCGCGGTTCTACGAGGCAAGCGAGGGGAAGATGGGCATGGCACCTTCGGCATGGCGCAACGGGGGCGCGGGCGTGACGATCCGGTGGGCGATGGTCGAAACCACGCTTGGGCGCATGCTGGTCGCGGCGACCGACAAGGGCGTGTGCCGGCTATCGTTCGCGGAAGGACCCGACACGCTGGAGAGGCGCTTTCCCCGGGCCGAACTGGTCGAGGGGGGGGCGGCGTTCGCGCGGCTGCTGGCGCAAGTGGTGGCGGCCGTCGAGCAGCCCGGCGAGTCCCGGGCGATCCCGCTCGACGTACAGGGCACCGCGTTCCAGCAGGCGGTGTGGCAGGAGCTGCAACGCATCCCCAAGGGCGAGACCCGCAGCTATGCCCAGATCGCGGCGGCGGTGGGCAGGCCGGGAGCGGTGCGGGCGACGGGCTCTGCCAATGGCGCGAACAACGTGGCGGTGCTGATCCCCTGCCACCGCGTGGTGCGCACGGACGGGACCTTGGGCGGGTACGCCTATGGCCTCGACATCAAGCGCGAGCTGTTGAAGCGGGAGCGGGGGTAGGTCTCAACGTCGTCCCGGGCTCGACCCGGGACCGGTTCCGCCATCGCCGAACCTTTCGCCTAAGCCTCGACGATAGTACGCGATTTGGCGGAACCGGTCCCGGATCAGGTCCGGGACGACGTGGTCCTTCAAGCCCGCGCCCATCCTTTCGCCGCCGGTACCAGGTCGGCGAGCACCGCCTCGGCGCTGTCGAGATAGGCCTGGCGCTTCTCGGCCGCCATCTTGTCCCAGGTGCCGTAGACCCGGCTGATGCGGTGGTTGTTCTCCAGCAGCTTGCGATGGCGCACCAGGAAGTGCCAGTAAAGCGGGTTGAACGGGCAGGCTTCCGGGCCGGTCTTCTTGTTCACGTCATAGTGACAGGCGCCGCAGTAGTCGGACATCTTGTTGATGTAGTTGCCGCTCGCCGCATAGGGCTTGGACGCGAGGCGGCCCTTGTCGGCCCATAGCGCCATCGCCGCCACGTTGGGCAGTTCCACCCACTCATAGGCGTCGGCATAGACGACCAGGAACCAGTCCTCCAGCTCCTGGGGGACCACGCCGGCGAGCAGCGCGAAGTTGCCCAGCACCATCAGCCGCTGGATGTGGTGCGCATGCGCGTTGTCGCGGGTCGAGCGCACGCAGTCGGCCATGCAGCGCATCTTCGTCTCGCCGGTCCAGTAGAACTCGGGCAGCGGCCGGTCGGCACCGAGCGCATTGGCTTCGCGCAGGCCCGGCATGTCGTACCAGTACATGCCGCGGATGTATTCGCGCCAGCCGATGATCTGACGGATGAAGCCCTCGGCGGCATTGAGCGGCACCTTGCGCTCGCGGTAGGCCTTCTCGGCGCGGCGGCAGACTTCCAGCGGATCGAGCAGTCCCAGGTTGATCGAGGTCGAGAGTAGCGAGTGGAACAGGTCGTCCTGGCCCCACTTCATCGCGTCCTGGTAGGTGCCGAATTCGGGCAGGCGCTCGGCGATGAAGCGGTCGAGCGCCTTGCCGGCCTGCTTGGCGGTGACCGGCCAGCAGAACCGATCGAGGCTGCCGAAATGATTGCCGAAGCGCGCCTCCACCAGCGCGATCACCTCTCGCGTGATCTTGTCGGGCGGGAAGCCGGGCACGGGCGGCGGGTCGAGGAACATGTCCGGACCGTTGCGATTGTCCTTGTCGTAGTTCCACTGGCCGCCCTCGGGCTTGCCGTCCGTCATCAGCAAGCCGGTGCGTTCGCGCATGTCGCGGTAGAAGTTCTCCATCAGCAACCGGTCGCGCCCTTGCGCCCAGGCGTAGAACTGGTCCTTGCTGCACACGAAGCGGTCGTCGGGCAGGATTTCGACCGGGATGCCGAGCGCCGTCTTCCACTCGGCCATCATCTCGGCCACGCGCCACTCGCCGGGCTCGACGACCCGTACCCGGTCGATCTCGTGCCGCTCCACGGCCCGCGCGACTTCGCCGGAGAAGCTGCCCGTGTTCGCCGGATCGTCGAGCTTCACGTAGTCGACCAGCCATCCTTGCGCCTGCAGTTCGGCGGCGAAGTGGCGCATGGCCGAGAGGATCAGGACGATCTTCTGCTTGTGATGGCGCACGTAGGTGGTCTCGTCCCGGACCTCCATCATCAGGACGACGGTCCGCGCCTTGTCGCACCCGTCGAGGCTGGCGATGGTGCGGCTGAGCTGATCGCCGAGTATCGGGACTAGGGTCGTCATCATCGGTCAGGCTAACGTTCAAGTTCAGCCAGGGCGTCCTGCCCTTTGGGACGGGTCGGTTCAGAGTGGGGCCACAGGCGGAGCGGCCGGCAACCATCCCGATCGTGAGGCGCTTGTCGAACCGACCAGGTGTCCGGAGGCCATAATCTATGCACAACCGCTTTGCTCCTCTCGTTGCGCTCGCAGCGCTATCGCCCGTTCCCGTTTCGGCGGCGGAGATTTCGACCCATGTGCTCGATCTTGCACGAGGCGTGGGCGGGGCGCAGGTTCCGGTGGTCCTTCTCAAGAAGAACGCTGCCGGCACGTGGTCCGAAGTCGCGCGCGCCAGAACGGACGCGAACGGCCGAGTCCGTTCGTTCGGCGACAAGGCGTCAGCGGCAGGAACCTACAAGCTGCAGTTCGACATGACGGCGTATCCGCAACCCGGCGCGCAGCCGTTCTTTCCGGAGATCGACCTGGTCTTCCAGGTCACCGATGTGGCGGCGCACTACCACGTGCCCGTCGTCGTCAGCCCCTATGGCTACTCGACCTATCGGGGCAACTGACTACACGAAGCTGTAGGGATCGATGTCGATCGCCACGCGCACGCCTTGCGGAAATTGCAGCGGGCCTAGCCACCCCTGAAGGTACTTCTGCAGTTCCGCCGAGCGTCGCGCGTTGATCAGCAGGCGATAGCGATAGCGACCGCGCAGCAGCGCCATCGGGGCGGGCGCCGGGCCGAGCACCAGCATGTCGGGCTGGTCGGGAGCGGTGCCGCCGATGGCGCGGGCGGCCTGTTGCGCTTCGGCCTGGTCCTCGCTCGAGACGATGATCGCCGCCCAGCGGCCGAACGGTGGCGCGCCGGCCTCGCGGCGGGCCTGGGTTTCGGCCTCGTAGAAGGCATCGCGATCGCCCGAGGCGAGGGCGGAGATCACCGCGGCTTCGGGGTGGCGCGTCTGGATCAGCACTTCGCCCGGCTTCTCGCCGCGGCCCGCACGTCCCGAGACCTGGGCGATCTGCTGGTAGGTGCGCTCGCCCGCGCGCAAGTCGCCGCCTTCGAGGCCGAGGTCCGCATCGACGACGCCCACCAGCGTCAGCTCGGGGAAGTGGTAGCCCTTGGTGACGAGCTGCGTGCCGACGATCACGTCGATCGCGCCTTCCTCGGCCTGCGCGACAAAGCGTCCCACCGCCTCGCGCGAGTTCAGCGTGTCCGAGGTGACGACGGCCACTCGCGCATCCGGCAGCAGTTCGCCAACCTCGTCGGCGATACGCTCCACGCCAGGCCCGCAGGCGACGAGGCAATCGGCGGTGCCGCACTCGGGGCAGAGTTCGGGCACCGGCGTCTCGTGCCCGCAATGATGGCAGGCGAGCCGGCTGGAGAAGCGATGTTCGACCAGCCAGGCGGTGCAGTTGGGACACTGGAAGCGGTGGCCGCAATGCCGGCACAGCGTCAGCGGCGCATAGCCCCGGCGGTTGAGGAACAGCAGGGATTGTTCGCCGCGTGCCAGCCGTGCCTTCATCTCCTCCACCAGGCGAGGCGCGAGCCAGCGGCCGCGCTCCGGCGCTTCGGTGCGCAAGTCGACGATCTTCACTTCGGGCAGTTGCGCGCCACCGAAGCGATCGGGCAGTTCGATGCGGGTGTAGACGCCCGCCTCCGCCAGCTGCAGCGATTCGAGCGCCGGCGTGGCGCTGGCGAGGATCACCGGCACGCCCTCGAACCGGGCTCGGATCACCGCCACGTCGCGCGCGTTGTAGCGCACACCATCGTCCTGCTTGAACGAGACTTCGTGGGCTTCGTCCACCACGATCAGGCCGAGCTTCGCGTAAGGCAGGAACAGCGCCGATCGCGCGCCGACCACCACTTGAGCCCCCCCGTTCTCTGGCCCATGAACGATCGCGCGCCAGGCCCGACGCCGCTCGCTGGACTTCAGCGACGAGTGCCACAGGAGCGGCGGCACGCCGAAGCGCTGCTCGAAGCGGCGCAGGAAGTTCTCGGTCAGCGCGATTTCGGGCAGCAGCACCAGCACCTGGCGGCCATTGCGCAGCGCTTCGGCGACCGCCTCGAAGTAGGTTTCGGTCTTGCCCGATCCGGTCACGCCGTCGAGCAGGAAGGGCGCGAAGCCGCCGTCGCGCACTGCAGCGACGAAGGTGTCCGCCGCCTCGCGCTGGCCCGGGTTCAGCTCCGGCTCGGCGAAGTCGGGCAGGGCGGGCGGGTAGGGCCGGTCGCAATCGACTACCACTGGCTCCAGCAGCCCCGCCCCGACCATGCCGCGCAGTACGCCTTCGGACACGCTGGCGAGTTCGGCCAATTCGCGGATCGAGCCTTGTTCGCCCTGCAAGGCATCCAGCGCGGCGGCGCGTTGCGGTGTCAGCCTCGCCGGTTCCTCGCCGGTGAGTCGGTACTCGGTCGTGGTGCCGCCGCCCCGCAGCGCCGCGCTGCTGGCCAGCGCCATGCGCGCCACGCTCTGCATCGAGGCGCAGTAGTAATCCGCCGTCCACTCGATCAGCCGCCGCAACTGTGCCGGAATGGGCGGCACCGGCAGCACTTCCAGGATCGCGCGCAGCTTCGTGTCCGGCACTTCCGCACCGTTCAGGCGTTCCGCCTCCCAGACGATGCCCAGGATCTGGCGGGGGCCGAGCGGCGCGACGACGACCGTGCCCGGCTCGACCGTCATTCCGGGCGGAACGCGGTAGTCGAGAACATTGAGCACGGCATTGAAAACGAGCAGGCGAACGCGCTCTATCGGTGCGATGGCATTTTGGGGCATGGCGGCTGGCATCGTCGCGCATATAGGCATCAGGGGAAACGCACGTGAAGGACTTGGGGCATGAATGAGGTTGGTTTGACTTTCGACGCACGCACGCCGCTGGGCAGGCGCGGGTTCCTGAGCGCCGGGGCGACGCTCGCCGGCCTTGTCCTGGTGTCGGGCTGCACTGCCGGTACGGGCCTGGGTTCGGCCAGTGCCGGCTCGGCCCGCAGCGTCGGCGGCCCTGCTGCCAACTCGGCCGAGGTCGCGCGCCGCTTGCTCGAGCTGTCGAGCCGCAATGCCTTCGCCCGCCTGACCGCGCCCGATGGGTTCTGGAACAGCGCCGTCGCACGCATCAACATGCCGGTGCTGTTCGGCCGTTCCGCCAAGGGCATGCCCGGCGTGCTGCGCCAGCCCAAGTTCCGCGAGCAGTTGCTCCATCGCCTCAACGTCATCGCCGAGGACGGCGCCCGCGCCGCCGCGCCGCAAGTGGAAGGTGCGATCCGCACCCTCGCCTTCGACAATCCGGACGCGATCGTGCACGGCGAGGCTACCGCGGGCACCAGCTACTTGCGCGCCAAGGTCGGGCCGACGCTGGTCAACGCGATGATCCCGGCGCTGGAACGCCTGCTGCGCGCCACCGACGATCCGATCGTGAGCCAGGCCGTCGCCGCGCTCAAGGACGTGAACCTGGCCGATGCCGCGCATGCGCTGGCGCTCGGCGCCGACAACGCCATCTGGTACGAGATCGGCGGCGAGGAATCGGCGATCCGCAGGGATCCGGCCAAGGGTGGCGATCCGCTGCTGGCGCGCGCCTTCGCGGGGTGAAACTCCGGGGGGCAGCTGTCGACGCCCGCCAACTGCCCCCTAGCCCCGTACAGCCGGCTTCCGTATAGGCGCGACCGAACACGCCTTACGGGCCCAGCCAAGCTTTACGGGAAGCCGCGCACATGAAGTTCTTCGTCGACACCGCAGATACCAGGGAAATCGCCGAGCTTGCCGAGACCGGCCTGCTCGATGGCGTCACCACCAACCCGTCGCTGATCGCCAAGTCGGGTCGCGACTTCATGGAAGTGACCAAGGAGATCTGCGGACTGGTCGACGGTCCGGTCAGCGCCGAAGTGGTCGCGCTCGACCATGCCGGGATGATGCGCGAGGCCGAGATCCTGCGCAAGATCGCCGACAACGTCTGCATCAAGGTGCCGCTCACCGTCGACGGCCTCAAGACCTGCAAGAAGCTGACGAGCGAAGGCACGCTGGTGAACGTCACCCTGTGCTTCTCGGCCAACCAGGCGCTGCTCGCCGCCAAGGCGGGCGCAAGCTTCATCTCCCCCTTCGTCGGCCGCCATGACGACAACGGCTTCGATGGCCTCGACCTGATCCGCGACATCCGCCTGATCTACGACAACTACGCCTTCGAGACCGAAATCCTCGCCGCCTCGATCCGCCATCCGGTCCACGTGCTGGAATGCGCCAGGATCGGCGCCGACGTGATGACCGCGCCGCCCGCGGTGATCCACAACCTGTTCAAGCACGTGCTGACCGACAAGGGCATCGAGGGGTTCCTGGCGGACTGGGCGAAGACCGGGCAGTCGATCTGAGCTGACAGGCGATAGATCAGCTTCGCTACCCATTCCCTCTCTTCGTCATCCCCGCGAAAGCGGGGATCCATCTCCTGATCTGTCGTTTGACCCGGCCGCGAGTGCGTCGATTGCGCTAACCGCCGAGCACCGGATCGTGCCGACCGCCGGTTCATGCGCAAACTCGGGAGATGGATTCCCGCGTTCGCGGGAATGACGAAGTGTGTGAAGGCTTTGGTCGTTTAACTTGCTGGCACCGCCCCCACCCGTCTAGCGTTTGACGCATCATGTCCGACGAATCCCCCGCAGATCGCTTCAAGTCCGTCCTCACCGGCGCCAGCCGCGCCATCGCGCATGACGCCGAGGTGGAGGTCAACTGGACCGCCGATGCGCCCAGCTCCACCGGGCAGACCTTCCGCGTGCCGATGCCGGGCCGCTCGCTGCCCCGAGCCGCGGCGATGCAGGCGCGCGGATTTGCCGACAGCTTCGCGCTGAAGCTGCGCCATCATGACGAGCGGCTGCACCAGCGCAACGCGCCGTTGGAACCCTCGGCCCGCGCCTGCTACGACGCGGTGGAGCTGGTCCGCTACGAGGCGCTGGGCTCCAACAAGTTCGCCGGCATGCGCGACAATCTGGACGCGGCGCTCAACCAGCGCATGGGATCGGACCCGATCACGCGTGCCGGCAATGCCGACGAAGTGCCGATGCAGGCCGCGCTGGCGCTCCTCCTGCGTGAGCGGCTCACGGGTCAGGAAGTGCCCGCCAAGGCGCAGGCCGGGGTCGACATGGTCCGCCGCTGGATCGAGGAGCGCGCGGGCGACGATTTCGAGGCGCTGGCCGGCTCGCTCGACGATCAGAAGGCCTTCCAGTCGCTCTCGCTCGACATGCTCCAGCACCTGGAGCTCACCCGCACCGAGCAGCTTCCCGAGCAGCCCGACGATGCCGACGACATGGACGGCGACGAGGAGACGGAGGAAGACCAGACCGGCGACGACAAAGGCGATGAGCAGCAGCCGTCCGAAGTCGCCGCCGAGCCGAGCGAGGGCCAGGACGAAGGCGACAGCGAGGCCGAGGGCGAATCCTCCGACGACATGGAAGAGGGCCAGGACGGCGAAGAGGGCGAGGAGGGCATGCTGCCCGTACGCCCCAACCGTCCCTGGACCGACATTCCCGACAGCTTCGACTACAAGGTCTTCACCGAGGCGTTCGACGAGGTCGTCGTCGCCCACGACTTGTGCGACGAGGAGGAACTGACCCGCCTGCGCGCGTACCTCGACGCGCAGCTGAAGGGCCTGCAGGGCATCGTCACGCGGCTGGCCAATCGCCTGCAGCGCCGCCTGATGGCGCAGCAGAACCGCTCGTGGGACTTCGACCAGGAAGAGGGCATGCTCGATGCCGCACGCCTCGCGCGGGTGGTCGTCTCGCCCGGCTCATCGCTCAGCTACAAGATCGAGCGCGACGTGGAGTTCAAGGACACCGTCGTCACCATGCTGATCGATAACTCGGGCTCCATGCGCGGACGCCCGATCAGCATCGCCGCGATCAGCGCCGACGTGCTCGCCCGCACGCTGGAGCGCTGCGGCGTCAAGGTCGAGATACTGGGCTTCACCACCCGCGCCTGGAAGGGCGGCCAGAGCCGCGAGGCCTGGCTGGCCAATGGCAAGCCGCAGCACCCCGGCCGCCTCAACGACCTGCGCCACATCGTCTACAAGAAGGCCGATGAACCCTGGCGCCGCGCCCGCAAGAACCTGGGCCTGATGATGCGCGAGGGCCTGTTGAAGGAGAACATCGACGGCGAGGCGCTGCTCTGGGCGCACAGCCGCATGCTCGCCCGCCAGGAAGACCGCCGCATCCTGATGGTCATCTCCGACGGCGCCCCGGTCGACGACTCGACGCTGAGCGTCAACAGCGCCGGCTACCTCGAAGCCCACCTGCGCCGCGTGATCGACTGGATCGAGCGGCAGTCACCGGTGCAGCTGGTGGCGATCGGCATCGGCCATGACGTGACGCGGTATTATCGGCGTGCGGTGACGATCATGGACGTCGAGCAACTGGGCGGCACGATGATCGAGCAGTTGGCGGGGCTGTTCGAGGAGGAGTGAGGCTGGCGGGATGGAAGGTCGACTTACGCCCAAACGAAGACGTAGAATGGCTATGGCGTCTTTTCCAAAAGTCGCTGTTCGATCTGAAGGAGCAGGTGGCTACCTTCTTCCGTGGAAGCGATTAGGCACGGGTCATCCCACTCGTTTTGAAATAGGAACTTCTCACCGCCGAACGCCAGCGCAGAGTAAGTGACATGCGGCTCACTGGCCGCCTCCCCGAACAGATCAAGAATGGCTTGCCGCACCGCTTCGATTTCATCCGATGCGAACTCCAGCGACGAGTTGCCATTGGGTAGGGAGAGCAGCGTTACTGGCATGCCCTCCTTATGCAGTGACTGAAGCAGCTTTCCAACATGTTGTTCCCGAGAGCCGCCGTTCCGCTTTCCACCAATAGCTGCCGTCACCCTGAACTTGTTTCAGGGTCCATCAGGCCGACTGCTCGGAACTCTGATCGGCAAACCGCCTCCGCGTCTTGATCGGCCACCTCAAAGCGTCACGGCGCGATGGATGCTGAAACAAGTTCAGCATGACGAGTTGGATGTGGCGCGCTTGAGATCCATTCGCGTCATCCGCAACGAGCCTCCTCTCACCCGGTCTAGTCTCTGTGCTTACATTGTGCTAACACACGCCCATGCAAACCTCACTCCGCAAGATGGGCAACTCGGCCGGGGCGATCATTCCCAAGGCGATCCTCGACCAGCTCAAGCTACCGCTCGGCGCCAAGATCGACGTACGCCTGGAAGACGGCAAGGTCATCCTCGAACCCGTCAAGCGCAAGGTGCGCGAGGGTTGGGAGGAGGGGGCCAAAGCCATTGGCGCCGCGGGCTTGACCGAGGAAGAGCGCGAGTGGCTCGATATGCCGTCCGATTTCGATGATGAATGGGAGTGGTGAGGCTTCCGGTCGCGCTGCGCGGCGAAGTCTGGCTGACCGAACTCGATCCGACGATCGGGCGTGAAATCCAGAAGACCCGACCTTGCCTGATCGTCTCGCCTGACAGCATGAACCGTCATCTCGATACCGTGACCGTGATGCCGATGACCAGCGGCAGCCGGCCTGCGCCGTTTCGCGTGCCTACCACCTTCGGCAAGAAGGAAGGCTTCCTCCTCGCCGAACAATTGCGGACGACCGACAGGCATCGTCTGATCCGGCGCGTCGGGACCGTGGACGATTCGACGCTGGCCGCAGCGCTCTCTGTCCTGCGCGAGATGTTCGAGGAGTGATCTCCCCCTACCTCTGGGTGCCTTTCACGCTGCTGGCGGCGACGGCGCAGGTCTTGCGCAATGCGTTGCAGTCCGGGCTGGTGAAGGAGATCGGCACGTTGGGCGCGACGCAAGTGCGGTTCGTCTATGGACTACCGTTCGCCGTGCTGCTCCTGCTCGCCTACCTGAAGGTTTCGGGCGAGGCGTTGCCCGTGGCGACAGGCGGGGCGGTCGGCTGGATGCTGCTGGGGGCGGCGAGCCAGATCGGCGCGACCGCGTTGATGCTGGAAGTCATGGCGCGGCGCGATTTCGGTGTCGCCTACGCGTGTATCAAGACAGAGCCGGTGACGGTCGCGCTGCTCGGGCTTGTCCTGATCGGCGACCGGCTGTCGCCGCTCGGCTGGTTCGCGGTCGTCGTCGTAACGGTCGGCGTGGTGCTGGCCTCGCTGCGGCCGGGCGATGGGACGCAGCGTCTGGGCGAAGCGCGTCCGGTCCTGATCGGCGTGGCCAGCGGGGCGCTGTTCGGCTTGTCCGCCATCGCCTTTCGCGCGGGGATCGATGGCGTGCCGACCGGTTCGTTCCTGGTCCGCAGCCTGGTCATGCTGGTGGTTTCCCTCGCGATGCAATCGGGCATGCTGCTGGCGTGGTTCGCCTTTCGCGGGGCGGCGCCGCTGGCCGCGTCGCTGCGGCACTGGCGCACGAGCCTGGGCGCGGGCGCGCTGGGCGCACTGGCTTCGGCGGGCTGGTTCATCGCGTTTTCGCTGACGATCGCGGCGAATGTGCGCACGCTGGGGCTGATCGAGATGCCGATCGTGGCGCTGATCGCGCGGCGAGTCTCGGGCAAGTGGCTGTCGCCGCGCGAAGCGGGCGGCTTCGCGCTGATCACCCTGGGCGTGGCGCTGTTGCTGCTCGCGCACGGAACTTGACGGGAGGGCGTGTGCGCGTCAGTCGGCCGCCATGCTGAAGCTCTACAACAGCCTGACCCGCGCCCTCGAGCCGTTCGAGCCCGTCCATCCCGGAGAGGCGCGCGTCTACAGCTGCGGGCCGACGGTCTACAACTATCCCCATATCGGCAACATGCGCGCCTACGTCTTCGCCGACGTGCTGGGGCGAACGCTGAGCCACCAGGGCTACGCGCTCACCCACGTCATCAACATCACCGACGTCGGCCACCTGACCGACGACGCCGATGCCGGCGAGGACAAGATGGAGAAGATGGCGCGGACCCAGGCGCAATCCATCTGGGACATCGCGCGCCATTATACCGAGGCGTACTGGGCGGACATCGCCGCGCTCAACGTGCGCCAGCCGGCCAAGTGGTCGATCGCCACCGACTACGTGCCGCAGATGATCGACTTCGCGAAGAGCATCGCCGACCGGCACTGCTACGAGCTGGACAGCGGCCTCTACTTCGACGTGTCGACTGTGGCTGACTACGGCCGCCTGGCGCGACTGGTGACGGACGAGGGCGAGAGCCGCATCGATCCCGTAGCGGGCAAGCGCAACGCCGCCGACTTCGCCATCTGGCGCAAGACCCCGCCGGGCGAGACGCGCCAGATGGAGTGGGACTCTCCCTGGGGCCGGGGTGCGCCGGGCTGGCATCTGGAATGCTCGGTCATGTCGGGCGACTTGCTGGGTTTCCCCTTCGACATCCACACCGGCGGCATCGACCACCGCGAGATCCACCACCCCAACGAGATCGCGCAGAACCAGGCGTTCTGCTGCGCAGGCGCTCTCGACGTGCCGGCGAACTCGGGCGCGCGGGTGTGGATGCACAACAACTTCCTGGTCGAGCGCAGCGGCAAGATGAGCAAGTCCTCGGGCGAGTTCCTGCGCCTGCAATTGCTGATTGATCGCGGCTATCACCCGCTCGCCTACCGGCTGATGTGCCTCCAGGCGCATTATCGCAGCGAGCTGGAATTCTCGTGGGAGAACCTCGGCGCGGCGCTCACCCGGCTCAAGCGCATGCTGATGGCGAGCGAGCGCCTGCGCGATGCAGCGCCGTCGGACGACGTGCACCCGAAGCTCGCGCCGATGCTGGAGACATTCGAGGCGGCGATCGCGGACGATCTCAATACCGCGATCGCCTTGACCGCGCTGGAGGACGTGCTCGCGGCCAAGAAGGTGGATGCCGGCGCCAAGCGCGCGGTGGTCGAGCGCATGGACGCGGTGCTCGGCCTCGACCTGTTCGGCAAGATACGCGCCGACTTGCGGCTGCGGCCCACTGCGGCGCGGATCACCGAGGCAGAGATCGAGGCCACGCTCGAACGGCGCAAGGCAGCGCGTGCCGAAAAGGACTTCGCCGCGTCCGACGCGCTTCGGGACGAACTCGCGGCCGAGGGCGTCGAGGTGATGGACGGCGATCCGCTCGGCTGGGAGTGGAAGCTGGGGTGAAGGCCCACGTTGCCCGGGTCGAGCCCGTGACGAAGCTCGCAACTCGGCCGGCCTTGGTCCGTTCAATCGCCATGAGTTCGCCCGCATGACCTTCGCCGTCTTCACCGAGACCGCACGCCCGTTCATCGAAGGCCGCCTGCCGGCCGGGATCGACGCGCACTGGTTCGAGACGTTCGACGAACTGCCCCCGCTCATGGCCCAAGCCGAGATCGCCTGGATCGACGTGTTCCGCGAGGGCGTGAACGTGGCGCAAGCCGTGCGCGAGGCACCGCGCCTGCGTTGGCTCAATACGGTGGCGGCGGGGATCAACCACTTGCCGCTCGATCTCATGGCGCAGCGCGGCACCGTGCTGACCAACGGCGCCGGGCTGCATGCGGGCACCATTGCCGAATATGCGCTGCTCGGCATGTTGACGATCGTGAAAGGCTATCGCGAAGTCGTGCGCGCGCAGGACCGGCATGAGTGGCTGCACGAGCCGCCGGGGCGCCGCGAGCTGGCCGGCACGTCCGCGCTGATCGTGGGCGCAGGTGCCATCGGAGGCCGGATCGGCCAGTTGCTGCGCGTCTTCGACGTGGGCGTGACCGAAGTGCGCCGCAGCGGCGCGCCGGGTACTCTGCGCGTCGACGAGTGGCGATCTCGGCTGGCTGATTTCGACTGGGTGATCGTCGCCGTACCCTCCACCCCCGACACTCACGGTATGATCGGCGCGGCCGAGTTCGCGGCCATGAAGCCGGGCGCGGTGATCATGAACTTCGCGCGCGGCGAGGTGATCGAGACCGAAGCGCTGCTGGCCGCGATCGACAGCGGCCACTTGGGCGGCGCGTTCCTGGACGTGACCGATCCAGAACCGCTGCCGCCCGAGCACCCGCTATGGGCTCGCGAGAACGTCCACATCTCCATGCACCTGTCCGGTCGATCGCAGGAGACGATCTTCCAGAAAGGCGCGGAGCGGTTTCTCGGCAACCTCGACCGTTATCTTGCCGGCGAGCCGATGGAGCACGTGGTCGATCTGCAGGCGGGATATTGAAACCGTCGACCCGGACTCGATCCGGGTCCGGTCCCGACATTTCGAGTGCTTTGCGTACCACGACAAAGCCGCGACATGGCGGAACCGGTCCCGGGTCGAGCCCGGGACGACGATGTCCTACAACCCTCGTCCAGCACCAGCAGCTCGATCCCCAACGCCATGCGCGGTCCATCGACCAGACTGTGCTCTACAGAGGTAACGCCCGCGTCGGCGACGAGGCTGCCACGCAAGCGGAACTCATGGTCGGGCAGGGCGGCGATCAGGTGCTCGCCCGCCGCGACCGCTTCCGCCCCTTCGAACGTCAGCGCGAACTCGTGCCGCGCGCCGCTGAAGGTGCTGCTCGACCAGGGTCGCTCGGCATGGCGGACCAGTTGCGCCAGCGGACCGGAAAGGGTGAGCAGTTCGCTCAGCAGCATGAGCCACGGCCCGCGCGCACCGTCACGGCGGAGCGTCTCGATCATCGGGCAGTGTCGGGTGGGTTCAACGAACATGGTGTTCCTCTTTGTACGTGTTCATGAATTGTTCCAGTCGTGCTTCCATCGAAGGTCGAGGAACGCGGCCGTTGCGCATGTCGGCGACCAGCCGCGGATCGCCCGCGGCCAGGCGGCCGAACCGGGTCCATGGCATGCCCGTGGCGCGCAGGAAGCGTTCCACCTGGGACAGGATCATCTGCGGCCTCCACCGTGCTGGACTCGAACTCAGTTCGCCCTTTGTTCCAAGTGAAATCCTACTTGTCTAGGAAATTTCTTGCACTAAGTTGTCCACATGGAACTGGACGCCACTCGCTCCCGATTGCTTGCCCTGGCTGAGGAACGGCGCGTCAGTCTATCGCAGCTGTCGCGGCTGATCGGCAAGAATGCCAGCTATCTCCAGCAGTTCGTCCGCAAGGGCAGCCCTCGCAAGCTGGAGGAGAACGACCGTGCGGTGCTTGCACGGTTCTTCGGCGTGCCCGAGGCGGAGCTGGGTGCGGCGCAGGAAAAATCCTTCGACGCGGACGCGTGGGTTGACATACCGCGGCTGCCTCTCGAGGCTTCGGCCGGTCCGGGCACGTCGGTTGAAGGGGAGGATGCGATCGGCAGCTTCCGCTTCTCGCCGCGCTGGCTGCGCGACCAGGGGCTGCAGCCTCACCGGCTCTCGGCCATTGCCGTGCGCGGTGATTCGATGGAGCCGACCTTGCGCGATGGCGACGAGATCCTGGTCGAGGCGAGCCCCGGCACCTTGCGCGAAGGCATCCACGTGGTTCGCTTCGACGGCGCACTCCTGGTCAAGCGGCTGGAGGTCCGCCGCGCCGGTCACGTCGCGCTGTTGAGCGACAATGGCGCGTACCGCCCGATCGAATGCGCGCTCGGCGATGTCGACGTGATCGGCCGCGTGGTGTGGAAGAGTGGACGTTTGTAGGCACGTTGCCCTCCCCGATCCGGGGAGGGGGACCGCCAGCGTAGCTGATGGTGGAGGGGACTCGCGCCGTTACGCGCCGCCGGCTGGCACGCGCCTCCAGCGCTTCGCCATGCAGAGAGTCCCCTCCGTCAGCCGCTTCGCGTCTGCCACCTCCCCGCATCGGGGAGGACAGGCATGCGCCGCGCGAGGATCCGGGCATTGCAATCGCCCGCCGCTCCAGCCATCTCGCCGGGATGACCCAGCCCCAACCGCCGATGCGCGTGGCGATCCTGCCCGTGACCCCGCTGCAGCAGAACTGCAGCCTGATCTGGTGCACCGCCACCATGAAGGGCGCGCTGGTCGACCCGGGCGGCGACCTCGACAAGCTCAAGGCCGCGCTCGCCAAGACGGGCGTCACGCTGGAAAAGGTGCTCGTCACCCACGGCCATCTCGACCACTGCGGCATGGCTGGCGAACTCGCCAGGGAACTCGGCGTGCCGATCGAGGGGCCGCACGAGGAGGACCGCTTCTGGATCGCCCAGCTCGATGACGACGGCCCGCGCTGGAACATGGAGGCGCACAGCTTCGAGCCGGACCGCTGGCTGGACAACGGCGACCAGGTCACCGTGGGCGACCTCACCCTGGACGTCTACCACTGCCCGGGGCACACGCCGGGCCACGTGGTGTTCCATCACGCACCCTCGCGCTTCGCCATGGTCGGCGACGTGCTGTTCCAGGGCTCGATCGGCCGCACCGACTTCCCGCGCGGCGACTTGCAGACCCTGCTCGATTCGATCACCGGCCGGCTCTGGCCCCTGGGCGACGAAACTACGTTCGTTCCGGGGCACGGCCCGATCAGCACCTTCGGCGACGAGCGGCGATCCAACCCCTTCGTCGGAGACGCCGCCCTGGCCTGACCGGGCGTGGCTTACATGCCGCCGAGCGCGATCGTCACCGCCACCGCCGACAATCCCGCCAGCGTCAGGACGGTCACGATGAACCCGCCTGCCCGCAGGGGGTTCGAATCGGTGCGGTCCATGCCGAACCCGTGCGCCACCCGCGCCAGCATGTAGATCGAGCCGACGACCGCCAGCCATGTGCCGCCCTTGCCGGTCAGCTCGATGGCTGCGATCAGGATCAGCACGAAGGGCGTGTACTCGACGAAGTTGGCCTGCGCTCGCATGCGTTGCTGCAGCATCGGCTTGCCGCCGTCCCCGTGCAGGACCTTGCTGTCGAAGCGCAGCTTGCCGGTGCGGATCGCCAGCCACAGGTTGATGATCGCGGCTGCTGCGGCCAGGCTGAGCGTGGTCTGTAGAATCAAGGCAGTCCTCTCCCGAGTTCATCTCGTGCGAGATGAAGCATGGGGCAGCCGGGAACGGCTTGCAACTCGCGCGAAATCGGGTATAGGCGCGCCTTCGCAAAGCCGCCGGTCCATACGGTCTCGGCGGCCTTTTTGACAGAAACACAGATCTCCAGGAACAGGTGCCGAAATGGCTGTCCCTAAAAGAAAGACTTCGCCTTCACGCCGTGGCATGCGCCGCAGCCACGACGCGCTCAAGGTTGAAGCCTTCGCCGAGTGCACCAACTGCGGTGAGCTGAAGCGCCCGCATCACCTCTGCACGGCCTGCGGCCACTACAACGGCCGTGAAATCGTCGCGGTCGAAGCTTAAGACCTGACGCTTTCTAGGTCTGGAGGGTTGCGATGAGTCTGCCGCGTATCGCCATTGATGCGATGGGCGGTGACGAAGGCGTGCGCGTGATGGTCGAAGGTGCCGCGCTCGCGCGTCGCCGTCACGACCGCTTCAAGTTCCTGCTTGTGGGCGACGAGCCGCGGATCAAGGCCGCGCTCGAAACGCACCCGAACTTGCGGGCTTCGTCCGAGATCCTTCACACCGAAGGCGTGATCAGCGGCGAGGACAAGCCGAGCCAGGCGATCCGCCGCGCCAAGAGCACCTCGATGGGGCTGGCTATCAACGCGGTGAAGACCGGCGATGCCGGTGCCGCGGTCAGCGCGGGCAACACCGGCGCGTTGATGGCGATGGCCAAGCTCGCGCTTCGCACGATGCCGGGGATCGATCGGCCCGCGCTCGCCGCGCTGTTGCCCACGCTTGGCGACAACGATGTCGTCATGCTCGACCTTGGCGCCAATACCGAGTGCGACACCCGCAACCTCGTGCAGTTCGCGATCATGGGCGCCGCCTATGCCCGCGTGGTCACCGAGCGCGAGGCGCCGCGCGTGCGCCTGCTCAACATCGGCACGGAAGAGACCAAGGGCACTGAAGAGCTGCGTGAGGCGGCCAACGTGCTCAAGGCGGCTGCGGCCGACCTTTCGATCTCCTTCGACGGATTTACCGAGGCGGACAAGGTCTGCCGGGGCGATGTCGACGTGGTGGTGACCGATGGCTTTTCCGGCAACATCGCGCTCAAGGCGATCGAAGGCACCGCACGTTTCGTGGGCGACCTGCTGCGGCGCAGCTTCTCCAGCTCGCTGCGATCCAAGGTGGGCTTCCTGGTCTCCAGGCCGGCGACCGAGCTGCTCAAGCATCACCTCGATCCCAACAATCACAACGGCGCGGTGTTTCTCGGCCTCAACGGCATCGTCGTGAAAAGCCACGGCAGCGCCAACGTCGCGGGTGTCGCCAATGCGGTGGCGGTGACCGCGCGGTTGCTGGAAGAAGACGTGACCCACCGCATCACTGCCGATCTCGCACGCGTCGGCGCAGACTCGCTGCGCATGCGCGGCCCCATGGAGGAGCGCGCCTGATGCGCCGTTCGGTCGTCATCGGCACTGGATCCGCGCTGCCGCGCACGGTGCTCACCAACGCCGAGCTGGCGGCGCGCGTGGATACCACCGATGAGTGGATCGTAGAGCGCACCGGCATTCGCCAGCGCCACATCGCGCAAGCCGACGAGACCACCGCCACGCTGGCGACCGACGCATCGCGCGCGGCGATCGCGGCCGCGGGGCTGGAGGCCAGGGACGTCGATCTGATCGTGCTCGCGACGGCGACGCCCGACCAGACCTTCCCGGCCACCGCCACGATCGTCCAGCACAACCTGGGCTGCCACGGCGGTGTCGCGTTCGACGTGGCCGCCGTGTGCTCGGGCTTCCTCTACGCCATGGGCGTGGCCGATTCGATGCTGCGCGCAGGGATGGCCCGGCGTGCCCTGGTGATCGGCTCGGAAACCTTCAGCCGCATCCTCGACTGGGAGGATCGCACGACGTGCGTGCTGTTCGGCGATGGCGCAGGGGCCGTGGTGCTGGAGGCTCGCGAGGAGAGCGGCGAGGCGCCGCGCGGCGTGATCGCCACCAAGCTCCATGCCGATGGCACCCACAACGAACTGCTTTACGTCGACGGCGGCGTGTCCACCACCGGCACGGTCGGCAAGCTGCGCATGAAGGGCCGCGAGGTCTTCCGTCATGCAGTGGTCAACCTTGCCGAAGTGCTGCGCGAGGTGATCGAGGAGGCAGGGCTGCAGACCAGCGACATCGACTGGCTGGTGCCGCATCAGGCCAACGCACGCATCCTCGATGCGACCGCACGCAAGCTCGGCATGTCGCCGGACAAGGTGGTCGTAACGGTGGATCGCCACGCCAACACTTCGGCGGCCTCGGTCCCCCTGGCGCTCGACGCCGCGGTGCGGGATGGGCGGATCAAGCCGGGGCAGCTGGTCATGCTGGAGGCCATGGGCGGCGGTTTCACCTGGGGTGCCAGCCTCGTGCGCATGTAGGCCTCGGCTATTTGCGTACTTTTGTACACAAGGCGGTGTACATTTGTTGATTTCCTCTAGGAAAAACCTATGGTCCGCGCGGGGATACTTGCGGAACAAGGTAGGGTGACGATGCGCTCGACGGAGACGCTTACGCGCGCGGCTATTGCCGAGGCCATTCACAGCAGGCTCGGGCTGTCCCGGGCCGAGTCGCTGGCGATGGTCGAATCGATCCTCGCCCACATGTGCGAGGCGCTCTCCTCAGGGGAGAACGTCAAGATTTCCGGCTTCGGCACGTTCCTGTTGCGCGACAAGGGCGAGCGGGTGGGGCGCAATCCCAAGACCGGCGTCGAAGTGCCGATTACCCCCCGCCGGGTCATGACCTTCCGCGCCAGCCAGATGCTCAAGGATCGCATCGCCGCTTCGTGATCGATACCGACGACGGCAAGCGGGGAGCGCGCACGATGGAAACCCAATTCGATGACGGCAAGGCGCCCGGCGCCTTGCGCACGATCGGCGAAGTGACGCGTGCGCTGGGCGTGCGCCAGCATGTGCTGCGCTATTGGGAAGAGCAGTTCCCCATGCTCCGCCCGCTCAAACGCAGCGGCGGACGTCGCTACTACAGGCCCGAGGACATCGCCCTGATCGCCGAGATCGACCGGCTGGTGCATCGCGAGGGCTTTACCTTGCGCGGTGCTCGCCAGTTCCTGGAAGCGGTCGGCAGCAAGCCGGCACAGGCCGCGCTTCCGCTGCCGGAGCCGGCCGCCGACGCCAAGCAGGCGGACTCGCCTTCCATCACCGACGAACTCAAGATGATCCGGGCCGATCTCGCCGAGGCTCTGGCACAGAGCTAAGCGCGCAGGATCAATCCTCCAGGCTCGGTCCCAGCCTGGGATCCAGGTCGCGCGGGCGCATCACGTGGACCAGGCGAGCGCAGCCATCGTCGATGTCCCGCCAATCCTCGATGTCGAGCTCCAGGACGGCGAACGCCGCGGTCGGGAACTTGTCCTCGATCATGTCGCGCAAGGGGCTGGAGCCATCGTCGGGCACCAGATCGAAGATCAGGTCTTCCAGGCCCGGATTGTGGCCCACCATCAGGATCGTCGGCGGGCCGCCGTCCTGGTCGCTATGCTGCTCGCGCAAGAGCTCCATCAGCGTCGGGGAACTCGCCAGATATATCCGCCGGTCCCAGTTGAGGGGCGGCACTTGGCCCGCGGCCTCGGCGGCAAGCTCGATCGTCTGCGTCACCCGCACCGCCGGCGAGGCGATGATGCGGCGCCATAGCACGCCGTAGTCGCGGATGTGCAGTCCCATCAACCCCGCGCCCTCGCGCCCGCGCTTGTTGAGCGGCCGGTCGAAGTCGCGCAGCCGCGCGTCGTTCCAGTCCGACTTGGCGTGGCGGAACAGGCCGAGCGTCTTCATGACGGCGCTCCTGCCAGAGCGATACGCATGACGATGAGGGCGTACCTGCAGGTGCTCATGCGTCGTGCTTGGCGTCGGTCTCGATCATGGTGGGCTCCTGACCATGAGCGGCGACACGTTGCAAGGCCTCGTCCAGCGTGACGCGATGGATCGGCGTGCAGGCCGGGAAGGCGGTCAGCAGGCGCGAGGGGAAGGCGGACGACAGCACGACGAAGTGCCCGCGATCGTCCTTGCTGCGGATCAACCGTCCGAACGCCTGCGCCAGCCGCGCGCGTATGATGCCGTCGTCATAGGACTGCGCGCCGCCGCCCTTGCTGCCGGCGTCGGATCCCGCGGCCAGGCGGCGGGCGCGGTGGAGAATGGTCGGCCGGGGCCAGGGCACCTGCTCCATCACCACCAGCCGCAGCGAGCGGCCAGGCACGTCGACCCCGTCGCGCAGCGCGTCGGTACCGAGCAGCGAGGCCTTGGGGTCGTCGCGAAAGATGTCGACCAGCGTGCCGGTGTCGATCGGATCGACATGCTGAGCGTAGAGCGGCAGGCCCCCACGCGCGAGGCGATCGGCGATGCGGCCGTGCACCGCGCGCAGGCGGCGAATGGCCGTGAACAGCCCGAGCACGCCGCCGCCCGAGGCTTCAATCAGCCGCCCATACGCACCGGCGAGCGCGGGGATGTCGCCGCGCGGGACGTCGGTGACGATCAGCACTTCGGCCTGGCCGGCATAGTTGAACGGGCTTTGATGCGCGGAGATCTGCGGAGCGACGCCGATATGCGGCGCGCCGCTGCGCCGGATCGCTGCCGCCCAGTCCTCCTCCTCGCGCCCGGTGCGATCGGTCAGCGTGGCGGAGGTCATGACCACGCCGTGGGCGGGCTCGAGCACGGTGCGCGCGAACGGCTTCATCGGATCGAGCCAGCGCCGGTGGATGCCGACATCGAACTCGCGCGCTTCGCTGCGCTCGATCGAAAGCCAGTCGACGAATTCGGGATCGGCGGCGCCACCGAGCCGCTCCAGCAGCGCCTCCCAGGCGGCGAGCAAGTCCACGCGCCAGCCGAGCGAATGGCGCGCGCCCTCGATCCGCTGGCGGCCCTGGCCGTCGAGCCAGTCTGGTGGTTCCTCTAGCAAGGCTTCGAGCCGAGTGCCGATGCGGATGAGGGGCTGGCGCAGCTCTGACAGCGCAGCGCGCGCGGCCTGCGCGAACTCGACGAACGGGCCTTCTAGCCCAGCCGCCTCGGTTTCCAGGCCATACCCCGCCTCGGTGCCGCCGCTTTCGTCGCGTGCGTAGACGGTGGCGCGGACCGCGGCGAGCAGGTCTTCCAGCGGTCCGGAAGGCGCGCCTTCGACCAGGCGCTGCAGCCAGCCATCGGAAGGCAGCGCCTCGGCGGCATCGCGCGCGGCGGCGATCGCGCGGCCGCCCGCCTCGTCATAGCTGGCGACGTCGGCCAGCCTCGCGGCAAGTCCGCGCCGGCGCCCGCGCGAGGCCTTCTCCGGCCCGATCACCCAGCGGCGCAGCTCGATCGCCTCGGCGCCGGTGAGCGCGGCGGCGAAGGTCGAGTCGGCGGCGTCGAACACGTGATGACCCTCGTCGAAGACGATCCGGGTCGGGCGGGCGGCGGGATCGCGTCCGCGCGCGGCGTTGACCATGACCAGCGCATGGTTGCCGATCACGAGATCGGCCCGCGCGCTCGCCCGCGCCGCGCGTTCGATGAAGCATTTGCGGTAGTGCGGGCAGCCGGCATAGACGCACTCGCCGCGCTGATCGGTCAGCGCCGCGATGCCGCGCTTGCGGAACAGCGTGCCCAACCAGCCGGGCAAGTCGCCGCCGATCATGTCGCCGTCCTGCGTATAGGCCGCCCAGCGCGCGACCAGGTGCGCCAGGATCGCCGCGCGCCCGGCAAAACCGCCTTGCAGCGCGTCCTCCAGGTTGAGCAGGCACAAGTAGTTCTCGCGACCCTTGCGCACCACCACCGGCTGCGAGCCGTCGGCCCGTCGTTCCGGCCAGGCGCGGCGGCTCTCCTGGCGCAGCTGGCGCTGCAAGGCCTTGGTGAAGGTGGACACCCAGACGGTGCCGCCCGACTGCTCGGTCCACAGCGACGCAGGCGCGAGATAGCCCAGCGTCTTGCCGATCCCGGTGCCGGCCTGTGCCAGCAGCAGATGCGGCTGCCCGGACTTGAGCCGCGGCGAGAAGGCACCCGCGGCGCGCGCCGCATAGTCGCGCTGGCCGGTGCGCTGCTCGGCGGCGGATCCGGTCAGCTGCGAGAGGCGGGAGAGGGTGCCCGCCTCGTCGATCTGCACCTGACGCGGCTGCGGCAGTTCGCCGGCATCCTCCCACTCCGGCAGCTTGGAAAAGAGCCAGCGCTCGGCCCGCTCGGGCCGGGGGATGCGGTGGGCGAGCGGGCCGGTCCACGGCCAACGGAGCCGGGTGAGCGACTGCAGCGCGCTCCACGCGCCTTCGCGCTCGGCCCAGGCCGGGTCCTCGCACGTGGCGAGCAGCACGCCCGCGGCTTCCTGCAGCAGGCGCGGCACTTGCGCGTCGTCGGCCGGCTCCTCCAGCGAGAGGGCGTGCGCCAGGCCCTTGGGTGTGGGCACCACGAACCGCGCCGGGTGGATGAAGGCATAGAGTTCGAGCAGGTCGAGGCCGGACAGGTCCGGATAGCCCAGTCGAGTGGCCACCAGCGGTGCGTTGAGGATCAGGTGCGGCGTGTCCGCCACGGCCATGACGGCCTCGCCCTTGCCGACCGTGCGCGTGGTGCCGCCCGCATCGCGCAGCCACGATCCGGCATGGCTCGCGTGGAGCGCGGGAAGGGCGAGCGGAGCCATCGGCAAGACGATGGGGTTTGCGGAACGAAAAGTAAACAGCGGAGGCGCGCCCTGGAGGTGAAAGCTTGACATCTAGAACCACATCGGTTACTTGGCCTCGCAGTTCGGATGCAGACGAGCGGCTTTCAGGCCTGTCGCTCTTGCCCGCACCACCTGCGGCCGGCGCTTTCGACGGGCGTCTGCAACCATGCGAAGCCTTTGCTCTCGTTCACCCGAGAGGCCGGCGGCAAGCTGCGAGCCCGTCTCGCCGGCGCTTCGCGTATCAGGGCCGATCCGGTGGCGCTTACGCCTTCCCACGCCGGACGTTCGCAATACTGGAAGCTGCGAGCCAACCCTGTCGCGCCAGGGCTGCGCCGGCCGCTTACGTCCGACGTCGCGATCTCACCCGGCGTTATCCCGCACTCGCCAGCGGGGGATCAGCCGTGCCTTCCAGATCCTCCCCTGCAAGGGGAGGGGGACCGCCGCCGCAGGCGGTGGTGGAGGGGTGTAACCCTCTCGGTCGCGCACTCCACCAGCGGGGACGCCCCTCCGTCACGCCTTGCAGGCGCGCCACCTCCCCTTGCAGGGGAGGATCTGAGCGCACCTTGTCCTCCCCGGACCGGGGAGGGGGACCGCTCGCGCAGCGAGGGGTGGTGGGGACTCGCGTCCTTACCCGTGCTTGCCGGCAAGGTCTGGAGATGCCGAGACTCCCCTCCACCACGCTTCGCGCGGTCCCCCTCCCCGTGCCGGGGAGGGACAGCCGCAGCCCCATCTTGCGACGATCGGTGACAAACCTCCTCTTGCATTCACCACTATAAGATATATCTTGAAGCAATCATGAAGGATCAAGGAATTACTATGAGACATTCACCACACGCATCGGAACACGGTCGTGCACGCGGCCACCGATGCGTTTCATCTGGCGAGCGCATGTTCGCCGGCGAGTTCGGGCGAGGACCGTTCGGCAAGGGGTTCGGCGGCGGGGCCGGGGCCGGCTTTCCCGGGCCATTCGGACCCGGCGGACCGCGCGGAGGTCGTGGAGAAGGGCGGCGTCGCCGCTTGTTCGACCAGGCGGAGCTGCAGACGCTGCTGCTCGCACTCCTCTCCGAGCAGCCGCGCCATGGCTACGATCTCATCAAGGAGATCGAGACGCTCTCGGGCGGCGAATACGCGCCAAGTCCCGGCGTCGTGTACCCGGCGCTGACCTACATGGAGGAGCAAGGGGTGATCGCCGCCGGCGCGGCCGAGGGTAGCCGCAAGTCGTACGAGGCGACCGAGGAGGGCCGCCGCCAGCTTGCCGATCAGTCCGATATCGTCGCCACGCTCCGCGCGCGCCTCGAGGCGCTGGCGCAGGCGCGGGAGAAGACCGACCCGGCGCCCGTGCGTCGCGCCATGCATTCCATGAAGACCGCGCTGTTCGACCGTCTCTCGCAAGAGGGCGTCAGCCGCGACACCGTGCTCGCCATCGCCGAGATCATCGACGAGGCAGCCCGCAAGATCGAAAGGATCGAACCATGACCCAGGTCGAAGCCCGCGTGCCCACCACGAGTGGAGGCAAATATGTCCAGCAACTATGCAAGCACTGGTCGCATAAGCTGCCGGTCGAGATCGAGGGTGACACCGGCGTGGTGACTTTCGACGGCGCGGTGGCGACGATGAAGGCGGACGCCGAGGCGATCGACGTCATCGTTCGCGGCGAGGATCGCGAGCAGGTCGATCGGCTGAAGGACGTGGTGGCCCAGCACCTCGACCGGTTCGCGTTCCGAGAAGCGCCCATGACATACGAATGGGCCTGGAAGTAAGGCGGACGTCGGCCAGACTCGGCAGAGCCGCCGATGGTACCTGCAAAACCCCACCCCGTCGTTCCCGCCTGCGTGGGGGCGACTGGGTGGGTTAGACCGTCTCGCGCTCGGGTTCCGGGGCCGCGGCGATCCGCCCGATCCGCAGCGGCTCCTTGAAGGTGTTCGTGACATAGGGGTAGGGGATCTCGATCCCCGCCGCATCGAGCGCCTTCTTCACCGCCAGGACGACGCTGTTGCGCGTCAGGCGGATGTCGGTCTTGCCGGTCGGCGCCCACCATTGCACCAGCAGATCCACCGAACTGGCCCCGAAGGTACGCGCGACCACCAGCACCGGCTTTTCGTGGACGATGTTGTCCAAGCCTTCGACCGCGGCCTGGATCAGCCGCTGCGCCTCTTCGAGGTCGCAGTCGTAGCCGACGCCGACCATGATCTCGTCGCGGCGCATCACGTCGTCGGTCAGGATCTTGACGGGGTTCTTGAACAGCTTGGAGTTGGGCACGATCGTCAGCTCGTTGGAAAGCTGGCGTACATGCGTCTCGCGCAAGGTGATGCGCTCGACCTTGCCGACGATGCCCTCGCACTCGATCAGGTCTCCGATGCGCATCTTCTCGCGCAGCATGATGAGCACGCCGGCCAGGAAGTTCTCGAAGATGTCCTGGAATGCGAAGCCGATCGCCAGTGCGCCGACACCCAGGCCGGCGAAGGCGCTGGCCGGCGTGAAGCTGGGAATGGCGACCGTCAGCGCGATCACCACGCCGATGATCCAGATCGCGAGCCGCACCAGCGTGTCGACGAGCTGCTTCAGGTCCTCGCGGATGTGCGTGTGCTTCGTCAGCCGATCGGCGATGCGGACGGCGAACTTGGCGAAGATCCAGGTGACCATCAGAATGATGAGCGCGATGCCCAGCTGCGGCAGCATCTGCACGAAGCCGCGCGCCATGCGCTCGACCTGGTTGTGTAAGGTGGCGATATAATTCACGAAAGCGACCGCTTGTGGCTGTGTTCAAGCTCTATGGAACAGCCCCCGGCCAGCGTGGTTCCCCTCGGCCACGCGCCAGCTTCGCGCTTGCAGCGCGGGCGCTTTCCCGCGAAAGGGCGGGAACCATGACAGATACTGACCAAAACCGGGGCCTGATCGACGCCGCTCTGAAGTCCAAGGCCTGGCCGTTCGAGGAGGCGCGCAAGCTCCTCAAGCGCTATCCCGAGGGCAAGCCAGGCGGGGCTCCGGTGCTGTTCGAAACCGGCTACGGTCCCTCGGGCCTGCCGCATATCGGCACGTTCCAGGAGGTGCTGCGCACGACCCTGGTGCGCCGCGCCTACGAGGTGCTGACAGGTGGTGCGCCGACGCGGCTGGTGGCGTTCTCCGACGACATGGACGGACTGCGCAAGGTGCCCGACAACGTGCCCAACGGCGACGTGCTGCGCGAGCATCTGGGCAAGCCGCTCAGCCGCATACCCGATCCGTTCGGCACGCATGAAAGCTTCGCGCACCACAACAACGCGATGTTGCGCGATTTCCTCGATCGCTTCGGGTTCGACTACGAGTTCGTTTCGGCGAGCGACCGCTACAACTCCGGCGGCTTCGACCGTGCGCTCGCCAATGTGCTGACGCACTTCGATGCGATCATGGGGGTCATGCTGCCGACCCTGCGCGAGGAGCGTCGCCGCACCTACTCGCCGGTGCTGCCGGTTTCGCCGACCACCGGCCTCGTGCTGCAGGTGCCGGTCGAAGTGCTCGATCCCGCGACCGGCATGATCGCCTTCACCGACGAGGACGGCACTCGCGTCGAGCAGTCGGTGTTCGGCGGCCAGGCCAAGCTGCAGTGGAAGGTCGACTGGGCGATGCGCTGGGTGGACCTGGGCGTCGACTACGAGATGTGCGGCAAGGACCTGACCGACTCGGTCACGCAATCCGGCAAGATCGCGCAGATCCTCGGCGGCCGTCGACCGGAGGGGCTGATCTACGAACTGTTCCTGGATGAGAACGGCGAGAAGATCTCCAAGTCCAAGGGCAACGGCCTCACCATCGAGCAGTGGCTGACCTACGGCACCGAGGAGTCGCTTGGCTTCTACCTGTTCCGCGAGCCCAAGAGCGCCAAGCAGTTGCACATCGGCGTGATCCCCAAGGCGGTGGACGAGTACTGGCAGTTCCGCGGCAACCTGGCGGCGCAGGAGCTGGACAAGCAGCTGGGCAATCCGGTGTGGCACTTGCTGCGCGCCAATGGCCAGCAGGCGGGGGCCGGCGACACGCTTCCGGTGACCTTCGGGCTGCTGCTCAACCTGGTGGGCGTGCTCGGCGCGGACGCGACGGCGGACCAGGTCTGGTCATACCTCGCCAACTACGTCGCCGACGCGACGCCCGAGGCGCATCCCGAGCTCGAGGCGCTGGTCGCCGCGGCGCTTGCCACTAACCGCGACTACATTGCGCCGACCCTGAAGCGCCGCGCACCCGCGGCGAACGAGGCGGCGGCACTGAAGGCGCTGGATGCCGAGCTGGCCGCTGCGCCGGATGCCTCGGCCGAGGACCTGCAGAACGCCGTCTACGAGATCGGCAAGCGCGAGGAGTTCGGTTTCGAGAACCTGCGAGATTGGTTCAAGGCGCTTTACGAAACCCTGCTCGGCTCCTCGCAGGGGCCACGCATGGGCAGCTTCATCGCGCTTTACGGCATTCCCGAGACCCGCAAGCTCATCGCCGAGGCCCTTCAGCATGCGCAAAGCCCCCAAGACAGCTGAGGAGCTCTGCACCGAGCTGCTCGGGCGCACGATCGACCAGGTCGATGCCGAGGAGCGCCGCGTGCTGGAGCGGATCGCCTCGGGCCAGATCGAGGACCTGGATGCGCAGGAAGAGGCGGCGCTGCATGCGACGTGGGGGCAGCGCCTGGCCGACAGGGTCGCCGCGGTCGGCGGCAGCTGGAGCTTCATCGTCGGCTTCGGCGTGGTGCTGGTCAGCTGGATGCTGGTCAACAGCCGCATCCTGGAAGACCTCGGGCTGCATCCCTTCGATGCCTACCCGTACATCTTCCTCAACCTGATGCTCTCGATGCTGGCGGCGATCCAGGCCCCGGTGATCATGATGAGCCAGAACCGGCAGTCGCAGAAGGACCGCATCGCCGCGCGGCACGACTACGAGGTGAACTTGCGCACCCAGCTGGAGATCATCCGCCTTCATCGCCGCTTCGACCGCCTGCTCGACAAGCTGGGTGAGGGCGACGAGGGGTGACGAAAAGCTGCCTTCCCCCGGGTCGGGGGAAGGATACGCAGGCTTGCGAGCGTGCTCGCTAGCCGAAGTTGGTTGGGGGCTTGGGCGCCTGCCGGCAAGCTGGGTGAAGGCGAGGATGGGTGATCTTTTCAGAGATCCTCCCCTGGAAGGGGGGGTGGCGCGCGCGTAGCGCGTGACGGAGGGGTGTAACCCTCTCGGTCGAGCACTCCTTAAGGCGGTTACACCCCTCCACCACCGCCTGCGGCGGCGGTCCCCCTCCCCTTGCAGGGGAGGACCTGGAAGCAGCTCAAGCGCCCCAGCGCCGCGAGCGGAACCACTTGGTAATCACGTACTTCACGCCCCGCTCAACCGGGAGCGCGGCATGCAGGGTGTCCCAGTTCACCCGTCCGTCGGGCCGGTTGTTGTTCCACAGCAGGAGCGCGCCGGCTTGCGGCGGGATGGTCACGCCCAGACGGGTGAACTCGGTGACGCCGCCGGCCTCCACGGTGTTGAGGTAGACCATCGCCGTCCAGCTGCGCTGCCCACCCAGCTGGCCCTCGGCACGCCAGTAGCCTTGCGTGGTGTCGAACCAGTCGCAGTGTTCCTTGAACTGCTGGCCCACGGTGTAGCGCTGGCCCTGAACCGTCTCGCCCCAGGCAAGGTCGATGCCCAGCAGATCGTATAGCCGCCGCTCGACCGCGCGCACCACCGGGTCTGACTGGGGCACGTCGCCCGAGTAGCTGGTGCGGAAATCGGGTTCGGCGTCGCGGGTGATGTCGGAGGGGCGGGCGACCTCGTCGATCAGTCGCATCACGTGCTCGCATTCGTGCGCATCGAGAAAGTCGCCCACGGCGAAGATCTCGGCCCGCTCGACAGGCACGCGGTAGACGGTCGGGTCCGCCGCCAGCCGTGCCCGGACCTTGTCGCCGATCGCGGCAAGCGCGCGGCGGTCGGGAGCAGGGCGGCTGCGCTCGGCGTGTTCGTCGATCGGGTCGGGCTGGACCATGGCCCGCCCGTGCTAGCCCAGGCGCCTGCAATGACAAGCGATTTGCGGGCCAGCTTGTCCTTGGCGGCCGCATCGGGCAGGTGTTGATGTATGATAAGCCAGCCAGCTCGCCGCTACAGCCGTGTCGCCATGATCCTGCACTGGCTGATCGCCGTGCTGATCGTGCTGAACTTCATCGCGGTCTGGGTGGCCGAGGACATGCCCAAGGCCGAGCGCATGCAGATCATGGCGAACCACAAGTCGATCGGGATTACCGTGCTGATCCTGACGGTGGCGCGCATCTTGTGGCGTGTGACGCACCGCCCGCCGCCGTTCCAGCGCACGCAGCAACCCTGGGAGCGAGCGCTGGCGCGGGGCGTGCACGCGCTGTTCTACTTCGCCATGATCGGCATCCCGCTGACCGGCTGGTCGATGGTGTCGGGGGGCGGGCCGGTCAGCGTCTTCGGACTGTTCCGAGTGCCCGCGCTGCCGGTGCCGACGAGTGAAGCCGCGTCCAGCACCTTCTTCACCGTGCACGAAAAGCTGGGAACGCTGATGCTGGTGCTGCTCGCCCTTCACGTCCTTGGCGCACTCAAGCACCAGTTCGTGGATCGCGACCGGACCTTGGGGCGGATGATCCCGTTCCTGCGCGCCCCGCGGGCGTAACGGCGGCAACGGACCGCAGCTCTCAGCCGGCCTCCCGCTCGCAGATCTGGGCAAGCTGCGCCGCACATGCGCTCCACCCCTCCTCGAAGCCCATCTCGGCGTGCTGGGTCTTCGCCTCTTCGGTCCAGTGCCGCGCGCGTGCGGTGTAGCGGGTGCCGTCACCTTCGGGGGCGACTTCCCAGATGCCGATCATGAACGGCCCGGCCGGCTCGAAGTCGCCCACGATTGCATCGGTGGTGACGAATCGCCGGCCTTCTTCATACGCGAGGTAGATACCGTCCTGCGGGATGACTTCGCCGTCCGGTCCGTACATCGTCATGCGGCAGGCGCCACCCGCGCGGCGATCCTGGCGATCCACTTCGGCGCGCCAAGGCGTCGGGCACCACCATTCGCACTGGCGTTCGGCCATGACCTCCCACACCTTCGCAGGAGGGGCGGCGATGAAGCGGGTGATCGTCAGTTCGTGGCTCGTCGCGGACATGGTCAGCTCCTTCAATCGCGATCGGGAGCGCCGAGCGGAAACCCGGCGCGGTAAGGGCGGGCGGCCTCGACGCAGCGCGAGACTGCCGGCAGCCGCAGCAGATGGGCCCGCCAGGCGCGCAGGCGGCGGAACTCGGGCGCGATCGGCAGCACCCACTCGGCGTAGAACAGCGAGGGCGCGGCGGCGCATTCGATCAGCGTCACTTGCTCGCCCCGGTCATAGTCCCGCAGCCAGTCGTCGAGCCAGGCATAGGCCTGCTCCAGTCTGGCCCGGGCTTCGGCGACGCGCACGGCGTCGGGATTGTCACGATCGCGCAAATACTCGTTCACCACGTCCTGCATCGGCGCCATGACGTAGTTGTCGAACACCCGGTCGAGCATGCGCATGCCGATCGCGGCGTCCTGGTCGTCGGGGATCAGCGACCCGCTCGGCGCATAGTGCCGGGCGATGTATTCGATGATTGAGCTCGCCTCGAGCAGCAGCGTGTCACCGTCCTGCAGCACGGGGAACTTGCTCAGCGGACCGGCGGACCGGACCACCGCGAGATGCTCGGGATGGTCCGGGCCGAGTACGCGCAAGTCGTAGTCGAGGTCGTTTGCATGCAGCGCGATCTGCACTTTCCACGTGTAGCTGGAGAACGGATGGCCATAGAGCGCCAGCCGCGCCGACTCGCTCATGCCGCGTGTCCTGCACGCGCGGCTTCGATCGCGGCGATGTCGATCTTGCGCATCGACTGCATCGCGTCGAATGCGCGCTTCGTCGCGGCGGGATCGGGATCGTCGTAGATCGCCATCAGCTGGCGCGGGGTGATCTGCCAGGATACGCCCCACTTGTCCTTGCACCAGCCGCACTGGCTTTCCTGGCCGCCGTTGCCGACGATCGCATCCCAGTAGCGGTCGGTCTCTTCCTGGTCCTCGGTGATGACCTGAAACGAGAACGCCTCGGTGTGCCGGAACGCGGGACCACCGTTCAGGCCGAGCGCGGGTATGCCCAGGCACGTGAACTCGACCACCAGCACTTCGCCCTCGGCGCCGTCGGGGACGTCGGCCGGAGCGCGGATGACCTTGGTCACCCGCGTGTCGGGAAGGGTCGCGGCGTAGAACTCCGCGGCTTCCTGCGCGCCGCCATCGTACCAGAGGCAGACCCGGTTCTTCCCGCTCATTTGCGCATCCTCTCGATCAGCTCGTTGTCGACGGCCTTTGCCGCCTTGTAGGCCGGCCGCGCCTGGATGCGCTCGGCATAGGCGACGAAGCTTTCCTTGGGCGGCAGGATGCCGAAGGTCATGCCCCAGTCGACCGAGCTGCCCAGATAGACGTCCGCCATGGTGAAGCGCTCGCCGCAGATCCAGGGACGATCGGACGTTCGGCTTGCCAGGAACCGGTCGAGCGTGGTCATCGTGCGTTCGAAGCTGCCCCAGCCGGCCATCATCTCCTGGTCCGGGCTCGGCTCGAACTTCAGCGCGCGCGAGGTGATGCACTGCTCGATCGGCCCCGAGGCGAAGAAGGTCCAGCGCAAGTAGCTGGCCGTCTCGGCCTCGTTGGGCAGCAGGCTCGCTTCGGGATGCATTTCGGCGAGGTAGAGGCAGATCGCCGCCGCTTCGGTCACCACGCGGTCGCCGTCCGCGGCATGGTGGACGATCGTCGGCACCTTGCCCATGGGATTGGCATCGAGGAACGCGGCGGGCTTGTCCTGCCAGTCGACCAGCACTTGCTCATAGTCCGCGCCGACTTCGTGGAGCGCCCAGCGCGCGATCTGCCCGCGGGACATCGGGTTGGTGTAGAAGGTGTAGTCAGCCATGCATCGTCTCCCCTCGTGCCCGGCCCGGCGCCTGGCGCATGTCCGGAACATTCATGGAACATACTGCGCCCGTCAAGCGCCAACACGCTCGCTCGCCCTGCTCACTCGTCTCGCCTACGCGCCCTGTGCTCCGACGAGGCCGAACATCGCGCCCTGCGGGTCGATGCCGACGACCACCCACTCGCCGCCGGGCACTTCCATCGGTCCCATGACGATCTGCCCGCCCTGGGCCTCTACCGTGCGTTTGGCCTCGGCGATCGAGGGAACGCCGAAGTAGAGGAGCCAGGCGGCGGGCTGCTGCGGGTCCTGCCGCTGCATGATCCCGCCCAGCGTTCGGCCGTGGTGGCCGATGAAGCAGTAGTCGCCCATCGGTCCCATCGGCATGCGCTCGTCGAAGGTGAAGCCGAACTGCTCGCCGTAGAACTTCAGAGAAGCGTCCAGATCCGGGCTCGAAAGCTCGTTCCAGCGCACCCGCTGAGCGGCTGCCTCGTCGAAGACGTCGCTGCTCGCCTCTGGACTGCCGGCCGGCGGAGTCGGGTTCATCAGGTAGATCGGCACGCCTTGCGGGTCCGCCACCATGGCGATGCGTCCGACCGGCAGGTCGGTCGCCGGCATCTGCACCTTGCCACCCTGGGCCTCGATCGCGGCGACTTGTGCGTCTACGTCGGGCGCGTGGAAGTAGGGCATCCAGCAGGGCTGTGCCCCGCCAGCCAGCATCTCGGGCGGCAGCGTCAGCACGCCGCCGGCCATGCCGCCATCGTCACGCACGATCATGCGGTAGTCGACGCCGCCCGCTGCGGGGTCGGAGTGGGCCGCGATCTTCCATCCGACCACCGGGCCGTAGAAGGCCGCGGCACCGGCGGCGTCGCTGGTCATCAGTTCGTACCAGATGAAGCTGCCTGCTGCGTTGCCCATCGTCAGTCTCCCGCCTTTGCTTCCAGCACGACGACCGGCTCGAAGCCGCCCCACACCATCCGCATGCCATCGAACGGTATCTCGAAGTCGGTCGGCATCTCCGCCTCCTGCATCTTGCGCGAGGCTTCCTGGCATGCGTCCCTGGACGGCCAGATCATGTAGGAGAAGACCACGCTCTCCTCCTCGGTCGCCTTCACGCCGCGGTAGAAGTCGGTCACCTTGCCGTGCGGCACGTCGTCGCCCCAGGCTTCGAGCACGGCTTGCGCGCCATATCCGGCGAACATGTCCCAGGCCTCGGCCGCCATCTTCGCGTAGATGTCGCGTTTGGCGGTGGGCACCGGGACCATGAAGCCCTGCACATAAGGCAGTGCGGTGTGATCGCCCTTTACGACCATCGCGTCGAACCCGCCGAAGATCATGCGGGCGCCATCGAACGGCATCGGGTTGCGGGCAGGATCCGCGCGAGGATCGGGATTGTCGGCGGCCATGGTGGCGGCCATGCCCTTGTCGCGCGTCTCCCGGTCTGGCCACTCGATCCAGGAGAAGGCGATCGTCTCGTCCTCGCGCGCATCCACGGCGCCGTAGAAATCGGTCACCTTGCCGTGCGCGACATCGTCGCCCCAGCACTCGACCACGCGCGTCGCACCGTGCTCGATGAAGATCGCGTCGATGGTGCGCGCATGCGCGATGAACTTGTCCCTGGCCGCGGTCGGGACCGGGATCACGAAACCGTCGTAGTAGGGCATGTCAGGCCTCCTGGCTCTTGCGTGAGGGCATCTCGTCGGAAAACGCCGCGAGCTGCGCGGCGAGGGCAGTCTGGAAGGCAGGCCGCGACACGCCCCGCTGGACATAGGCGGCGAGGGCGGGGCGCTCTTCGAGCAGGCCGGAGTCATCCGCACCGCGCAGCACGGTGACCATGGCTATGTCGGCGACCGAGAACGCCTCGCCCAGCCACTCGCGGTCGCCCAGCGCATCCTGCAGCCGGTCGAGCCGACCGCCCAGGTCCGCCATGAGCGAGGGCTTGCGCAGCGCGGCCCACTCCTGCTTCTTGGAGAAGATCGCGACGTTGGCCCACTCGAACACGTAGGGCTCGATGCTGTTGTATGCGGCGAAGATCCAGCTGAGCGCTGCGGCACGGGCCTGTCCGGCAAGCGGCAGCAGCCCGCCTTTCTCCCCCAGATGGACCAGAGTGGCGCCGCTTTCGAAAACGGTCAGGTCGCCATCGCGCAAGGTGGGAACCTGGCCCCAGGGCTGGTCGCGGAAGTACCACTCGGGCCGGTCGACCGCGCTGATCAGCCGCTCGCGATAGGCCAGGTCCATCTCCTCGCACGCCCAGCGCGGACGCAAGTCGCGGACGTAGCCTTGCGCGAACGGGGGGACCCAATCGAAAGCGGTGATCTCGATGGTTGCTTGGGGATCGATCGGCATCGTCTCTCTCCTTGGTGTCAGGCGTCCGCTTGCGCCGGCTGCTCGCCAGAGGCCATCGCCGGATCCATCCAAGTCAGTTCCCAAACGTGGCCATCAGGGTCGAGCAGGCTGCGCGTCATCATGAAGTCGTGCTCCTCGGGCGGGTTGATGTCGACCGTGCCGCCCGCGGCGCCGGCGGCTTCCACAAGCGCGTTCACCTCGTCGCGACTGTCGAAGGTCAGGCACAGCGCCACTTCGCTGGAGCCGCGATCGGGAATGGGGCGGGTGGTGAACGTCGCCCACTTCGCGTGCGTCAGGATCATCACGTAGATCGCGTCCGACCACACCATGCAGGCCGCGGTTCCGTCGCTGAACTGCGGATTGTTGGTAAAGCCCAGGCTTTCGTAGAAGCGGCGAGCCCGGCCGAGATCTTCCACGGGCAGGTTCACGAAGATCATCCGGCTCATCGCATCTCTCCTGTCATCTCCGAAGTGCTGCCAACCGCTGAGCGGCTGTCGACTCGGTCTTGCAGGAACCTGCCACGATAGTTACAAAAGGCAACCATGGGGTTGCAAAAAGATACTGACGTTGATCGCAAACAGCATGGGAAGTGGTACGACGATGCCTGCGGTGCCGCTTTCGCGATGGAACTCATCGGTGAGCGCTGGGCGCTGCCGGTCATCCGGGAGCTTATGCTGGGCGGGCGACGCTTCAGTGACATCCGCGCCAGCCTGCCCGGGATCAGCGCCAAGGTGCTCACCGAGCGACTAGCGAGCCTGGAGGCGGTGGGGATCGTCACGCGCACCACATTGCCGGCGCCGACCCCGGCGAAACTCTATGTGCTGACGCCCTGGGGCCTGGCGCTAGAGCCGGTCATGCAGGAGCTGGGCCGGTGGTCGGTGCAATCGCCCGAACACGACCCGCAACTGCCGCTGACGCCGGTCTCGCTGATGCTCTCGTTTCGCACCATGCTCGATCGGGATGCGGCGCGCGGAATGGAAGCGACGGTCCGCTTCGAAGTCGGTGCCGACCGGTTCGACGCGGAGCTGAGCGGCGCAGAACTGCGCATCATGCGCGCGCCGCCCGAAAGGGCAGCGGCGGACCTCGTCTTCCGCGCGGCCAAGGGGATCGCCTATCTGCGGGCCTTCTACGGCAAGCAACCGCTCGATGCCCCGGGCCTGGCGCTGGAGGTGGAAGGCGCTCGCGCGCTGGCGGAGCGGTTCATCGCCTGCTTCCACCTGCCGGCCAAGCGCCCGCCACCGCCGGACAAGCAAGCTTAGGATTTCGCCCGCAATCGCTGTTGCAGCGCAGCGCCGGCTCGATTAGCGGTTGCAGGCGATGACAGACCTTCCGAACCTGCAGGCCGACAGCCGCGACGCCACGATCCTCGCCGCACCCGACATCGAGGTCGACGTGCGCGAAACCTTCGGCATCGATATCGACATGAAGGTTCCCGCCTTCTCCCAGGCCGACGAGCGCGTGCCCGACCTGGACGAAAGCTACGTCTTCGATCCGGACACCACGCTGGCGATCCTGGCCGGCTTCGCGTTCAACCGCCGCGTGATGGTGCAGGGCTATCACGGCACCGGCAAGTCGACTCACATCGAGCAGGTCGCCGCGCGTCTCAAGTGGCCCTGCATCCGCATCAACCTCGATGCGCACATCAGCCGCATCGACCTGATCGGCCGCGACGCCATCGTGCTGCGCGACGGGTTGCAGGTCACCGAGTTCCGCGAAGGCCTGCTGCCCTGGGCGCTGCAGCACCCGGTCGCCCTGGTGTTCGACGAGTACGACGCCGGCCGCCCCGACGTGATGTTCGTGATCCAGCGCGTGCTGGAGACGGAAGGCAAGCTGACCCTGCTCGACCAGAACCGCGTGATCCGTCCAAATCCGAACTTCCGCCTGTTCGCCACGGCCAACACCGTCGGCTTGGGCGACACCTCGGGGCTCTATCACGGCACCCAGGCGATCAACCAGGGCCAGATGGACCGGTGGAACATCGTCGTCGGCCTCAACTACCTGCCCGAGAAGACCGAGACCGAGATCGTCGGCAAGAAGGTCAAGGGCGTCGATGCCAAGACCATCGCCGACATGGTCAAGGTGGCCGAGCTTTCGCGCCAGGGCTTCATCAACGGCGACATCTCGACCGTCATGAGCCCACGCACGGTGATCACCTGGGCCCAGAACACCGCGATTTTCAAGGACGCGGGCTTCGCCTTCCGCCTCTCGTTCCTGAACAAGTGCGACGAGACCGAGCGGATGCTCGTGGCCGAATACTACCAGCGCGTGTTCGGGACGGAACTGCCCGAGAGCGTCGTCGCCAAGGCCTGAGGCGGCCTTGCCAGCGGCTTCGTTCCTGGCTTGGGTCGGGAACGGATCCGCGAGCGACGAAGAGGTGCGGGCTGGCGCAAACAAGCTCGTTTGAAGACCGCCCTCCGTTCGTGTCGAGCGAAGTCGAGACACGGGAGCGCGGCGCCAGAGTGTCTCGACTTCGCTCGACACGAACGGAGGAGGGGCTCGTCAACTTGTAAGGTCGATCAGGTGGTGGCTCATCCAGACGGTTAGAGCGAGGCGACCGATCAAGCTCAAGCTCAGGCCATCTGCAACCGCGGCATGCGGCCACCGGCCTTGCGATGCGCCGCCGGGATCATCCTGGGCGGGAGGGGGCGATCAAACAGGAAGCCTTGCGCCTGGCTGCAACCCATCGCGTTGAGCTTGGCCAGCTGTGCCTCGGATTCGATCCCCTCGGCCGTGGTCTTCATGTCGAACTTGCGGGCAAGGTTCAGCACCGTCTCGACGATGGCGCCGCTTTCGGTTTCCTCGACGATGTCGCTCACGAACGAGCGGTCGACTTTCAGCTTGTCGAAGGGAAACCGGCGCAAGTAGTTGAGGGACGAGTACCCGGTTCCGAAATCGTCGAGCGCGATGCGCACGCCCAGCGCCCGCAGGCGGTGGAGGGTGCGCAAGTGCATCTCGCAATCCTCCATCAGCAATGTCTCGGTGATTTCCAGCTCCAGCCGCTCCGGCGCGACGCCGCTGTTCGCCAGGGCACTCACCACCTGGCCGAGCAGGGCCTCGCCGCGCATCTGCGCGGGCGAGACGTTGACGGCGATGGTCAGCTCCTCATGCCAGGTCGCCGCCTCGCTCAGCGCCTCGCGCAGCGCCCACTCGCCGATGTTGGCGATGAGGCCCGCTTCCTCGGCGAGCGGGATGAACTGCGAAGGCTCGACGATGCCGCGCTTGGGATGGTTCCAGCGCAGCAGTGCCTCGTAGCCGACCGTGCGGCGCGAGGCGATGTCGAGCAGCGGCTGGTACCACACCTCGAACTCGCCGCGTTCCAGCGCAACGCGCAAGTTCATCTCCAGCTCGCGGCGTTCCTGCAGGTCGCGCAGCAGCTGGGGATGGAACAGCACGCTGACTCCGCGGCCGCGCGATTTCGCCTCGTATAGCGCGAGATCGGCGGCGCGCAGGAGTGTCACGCCGTCCTCGCCGTGCTCGGGCGCGAGCGCCAGGCCGACGCTGGCGCCGCAGGGCAGGATCATGTCGTCGCGCACGATCGGCTTGGAAAGCTCGACCACGACGGCCTTGCCCAGGTCGGTCAGGACCTCGGGCGCGGTCACGTCCCAGGCCAGCACCGCGAACTCGTCACCCCCGAGGCGCGCGGCCAGCATGTTGGGCCCGAGCAGGCCCTCCAGCCGGCGCGCAGCCTCGATCAGCACGGTATCGCCCGCGGCATGACCATAGGTATCGTTGACCAGCTTGAAGGAATCGAGGTCCAGAAATAGGACGCCCGCCTGCGCGTCGCTCGAGCATCCGGCGAGGACCTCGGCCAGGCGATCGGTGAAGATCGCGCGGTTGACGAGGCCGGTCAGGTTGTCGCGCATGGCCATGATGCGGATGCGCTCTTCGTTGGCGCGCTGCTCGGTCACGTCCTGCGCGAAGCAGCGAAAGCCTTCTTCCTGTCCCTCGGCATCGAGCACGGCGCAGCCCGAGATCGACCACCAATGCCGCTCGCCACGAATGCGCAGCGGCACCAGCATGTTGCGGAACTGATGCCGCCGGCTGATGGCCGCAAGGAGGGCGCTGCGGTCCCGCCCCGGCTCGAACAGGTTGGAGATCGGCGTGCCCTGTAGCTCACCGTCCTGCTTGCCCAGCAACTCGCACAGGCGCGGCGAAGGACGGACCAGTTGCCCCTCGCGATCGACCTCGACCAGGGCGTCGGCGCCGTGTTCGTCATACTGGCTGAGCAGCGAGCGGATCGTCTCGTTCGCCGTGCCCAGGCGCCGCGTGCGCAGCTGGCGTGTCGCGAACAGGTAGTAGAGGTTGAACAGTGCAAAACGCAGCGCCGCGACCATACCAAGGGTCACGAGAGCGAGCACGCCGGCGTTGGCACCAGGCACGCCGAGGAGCCCTGCGGCCATCCCCAGCACCAGCATGGTGCCGGCCGCAAGCCCGGTCACCGGCAGCGAGAGCATGAACAACAGATCGAACAGCAGCGCGCCGAGCGAGAACGACACGACAATGCCGATGTTCGGGCCGGCATAGCGCACCATGGCGCCGGCGATCAGCGCCCAGACCAGACCGCGCAGGAGCAGGAAACACCGGATCTGGGTCAGTCTCCACTCCGTATCGGCGATCGGCGTCGCGAGCGCACGGCGCAGGATCAGCTCGCCCAGCCACACGACGATCAGGCTGGCGAGTGTCAGCACGATCACTATGTCCGGCGCCGGCATCAGCAGCCACAGCGCGAACAACCCGCGTGCGGCGTCGCCGACCAACCAAGGGAAGCGGGCGAACTGCTTGATCCGCGAGCGCGCGAACCAGTCCGCATCGCGAGGTGCCACCTCGTGCCGGATCAGATCCGGACGCAGCAGCCGCATAGCGCGAAGCCGGGTCAGGAAAGGCCTTGCTGCAAGCATCGACGGGCCACTCGCGGTTCCGGCGTGCGCCGGACTTCAGGCGGAGAACGGGATTGTCACTCCGCTGTTAACGAATCGCTGATTAGGATGAGCAATTCGCTTCACGCGAGCTCCGTATGTTCCGGTCCGGAGGAATACGTGGCGCTGACGAAGGTCAGCCCGTCGGGCGGAGCATTGAGGCCGAGCCGGTTACGATCGCGCGCCGCCAGGGCGTCGGCCAGGCGCGCTTCCTCCCAGCGGCCCATGCCGACGAGCGCCAGGCAACCCACCATCGAGCGCACCTGATGATGCAGGAAACTGCGTGCGGCGGCCTCTATCAGCACGCGCTCGCCCTCACGCCGCACCGCCAGCCGATCAACGGTCTTGATCGGGCTGCGCGCCTGGCAATGGACCGAGCGGAAGGTGGTGAAATCGTGCAGCCCGACCAGCGCCTGCGCCGCCCGGTCCATGGCCTCGGCATCGAGCGGCTGGGGCACGAGCCAGGCCTTGCCGCGCTCCAGCGTCAGCGGCGCGCGGCGATTGACGATGCGGTACTCATAGGCGCGTCCGACGCACGAGAACCGCGCATGCCAGTCGTCCGGGACCACCTCGCAGGCGAGCACCGCGACCGGGGCGGGCCGCATGAGCGCATTGATCGCTTCCATCAGCCGGAACGGAGCGATCTCCTTCACCACGTCGACGTGCGCGCGCATCCCGGTGGCGTGAACGCCCGCGTCGGTGCGCCCGGCGGCGTGCATCACCACTTGCTCGCCGGTGACCGCCTGCACCGCCTCCTCCACGGTCTGCTGCACCGAGGGGCCGTGCGCCTGGCGCTGCAGGCCCATGAAGGGCGCGCCGTCGAACTCCAGGGTCAATGCGAAGCGGGTCATCGCGGTCGCCGTTACAGAAGCGCATCACCCGGCGCAAACCAGGGCTTGGCCGCGCGCGGGCAGGGTGGCACGATGACGGCCTGTCACGAGAGGTCCTGCCATGTCCGACGCCCCCGATACTCCCGACGCCCGCCCACGCTTCGAGATCTTCCGCGGCAGCGCGGCGCCTTCGCTCAGCGAGTGCCAGTGCATGACACCGGTGGGCGAAACTCCCAACATGCTCGCCACCCTGGCGCAGTTCCCGCAGATGCTGGAGAGCGGCGGCGAACAGGTCGACGTGCCCTATCGCCGCCCCGGCATGAGCCTGGCGCGCCTGTGGCTCAAGAGCGGCTTCCCGCTGCCGCTCCACAGCCACGACTGCGACTGCCTCTATTACGTGGTCGCCGGCAGCATCCATCTCGGCAACGAGACGCTGGTGGCGGGTGACGGCTTCTACGTCGGCAGCGACGTGCCCTACGGCTACACCGCGGGGCCGGAGGGGGCCGAAGTGATCGAGTTTCGCGCGACCGACAGCTTCGAGATCCGCCTCAAGGACAAGCCCGCCGCCGCCTGGGAAAAGACTGCCGCCGAAATGATCGACTCACGCGAACGCTGGGCCGCCGAGCCACCGCCGGTGCGCAAGATGCCGGAGAAGGTGTAAGCCCCTGCAGCCGCGGCGCGCGCGCTAAAGCACGGTTCCGACCGCGACGGGCCTTCCGCGCAGCAACTCCGCCGTGGCCATCGCCGGACGCCCGGCACGTTGCACCGTCACCGGCCGCACCGCGCCCGATCCGCAGGCGATCGTCAGCGCATCGTCGATCACGGTCCCGGGCTTGCCCGCGCCTTCGACCACCTCGGCTGCCAGCACCTTGTAGCGCTCGCCGTCGAGCTCGAAGAACGCCCCCGGCGCAGGCGCGAAGGCGCGCACCTGGCGCTCGACCTGCTCGGCGCTGGCGGTGAAGTAGAGCCGCGCCTCGGCCTTGTCGATCTTCTTCGCGTACGTGACCCCGTCCTCCGGCTGCCTCACCGCGCGATGAGACTTCAGGTCGCGCAAGGTGCCGACCAGCAGCTGGGCGCCTCGCTCCGCCAGTTCCTGCGTCAGCTCGCCCGCGGTCTTGCGATCGATCGTGGTGCGCAGCGTCGCCAGCATTGGTCCTGTGTCGAGCCCCGCCTCCATCTGCATGATGGTGACGCCAGTCGTCGGATCGCCGGCCATGATTGCGCGCTGGATCGGCGCCGCCCCGCGCCAGCGCGGCAGGATCGAGGCGTGGATGTTGAGGCAGCCGAGGCGGGGCGCATCGAGTACCGCCTGCGGCAGGATCAACCCGTAGGCGGCGACCACCGCGATGTCCGCATCCAGCGCCGCCAGCCCGGCTTGCTCGTCCGCGCCCTTGAGCGAAGCGGGATGGCGCACCGCGATCCCGCGCACCTCCGCCTCGCGCTGAACCGGCGAGGGGGTCAGCTCGCGCCCACGACGCCCGCCGGGCCGCGGCGGCTGCGTGTATGCGGCGACCACCTCGTGTCCCGCTTCGACCAGCGCGACCAGCGCCGGCACCGCGAACTCGGGCGTTCCCATGAAGATGATGCGCATGTGTCCGGTTTGTTCTTGCCGCGGGAGGGGCGCAACCCCTATCTCCCATGCGATGGCATCGCAAGAGATCGAGACATTGACCGCCGCGCTGTCGCGCCTGCCCGGCCTGGGCCCGCGCTCGGCCCGGCGGGCGGTGCTCTGGCTGATCAAGCGGCGCGAGACGGCGCTGGTACAGCTGCTGGACGCGCTGGGCGCGGTGCAGGGTGCCTTGGTCGAGTGCGAGGTGTGCGGCAACATCGACACGCACGACCCCTGCGCGATCTGTGCCGACCCGCGCCGCGACATGCGAGCGCTCTGCGTGGTGGAGGAAGTCGCGGACTTGTGGGCCCTCGATCGCGCGCGCCTGTTCACCGGCAAGTATCACGTGCTCGGCGGCCGGCTGTCCGCGCTCGACGGCGTCCGGCCCGAGGACCTCGCCATCGATCGCCTGCTCGCCCGTGTCGAGCAGGGCGGCGTCGACGAGGTGGTTCTGGCGATGAATGCCACCCTGGAAGGGCAGACCACCGCGCATTACCTCGCCGAGCGGCTGGAGGCGTTCCCGGTGCGGATCACCCAGCTGGCGCATGGTCTTCCGGTGGGTGGCGAACTCGATTACCTCGACGAGGGCACCCTGGCACAAGCGATCCGGGCGAGGCGCCCGGTCGCCTGAGGGACGCGATGTTGCTATCCCGATCCTGGTGATCGCCATTCCTAAAGTTGCGAAATCGGCCATCGCCGACTATCTTGCGCACATGGCTATTCGCGAGATCATCGAAATCCCCGACCCGCGCCTCAAGCAGGTCTCCATGCCTGTCGAGCGCTTCGACGACGAGCTCAAGACGCTCGTCGCCGACATGTTCGAGACCATGTACGACGCGCCGGGGATCGGCCTGGCGGCCATCCAGGTCGGCGTGCCGCTGCGCGTGCTCGTTATCGACCTGCAGCCCGACGATCCCGATGCCGAGCCCGAAGTGTGCCATTCGCACGGTGGCCACCATCACACGCACCAGCCGACCAAGCGCGAGCCGCACGTCTTCATTAACCCCGAGATTCTCGATCCCTCGGACGAGATCATCGTCTACAACGAAGGCTGCCTCTCGGTTCCCGAGATCTACGCCGATGTGGAGCGTCCCGCCCGCATCCGCGCGCGGTGGCAGGACCTCGACGGCAACACGCACGAGGAAGCGCTGGAGGGCATGATGGCGATCTGCCTGCAGCACGAGATGGACCACCTCGAAGGCATACTCTTCATCGACCACCTCAGCCGCCTCAAGCGTCAGATGGCGCTCAAGAAGCTGGAAAAGCTGCGCAAGGCGGCCTGATCCCGCGAGTTTCCGGCGCACTGTGGATGAAATCCGCGCGGGCTTGACGTTCTCTCTTCGTTCCTGATACGCATGGTGGATGGATCCCGCCATGCTCACGATCGTCGCTCTGCTTCTCGGCCTGGGTGCCGGGACGTTCGCAGGTTGGTTCTTCGGTTCACGACCGGCGGTGCAGTGGCGAGAGCGGCACGCCGCGCGGGATGCGGAGGCGCGCGAGCTGGACGAGAGGTTCAGGCGCGCCATCACCGAGCTTGCCGGAGCGAGCGAGCGGGCCAGTCGGGCCGACGCGCTCGCCGACGCACTCGATCAGACCCGGCGCGAACATGCCGCAGTTCTGGAGCGCACGCATGGCGAGCATGTGGCCTTGCTGGAGCGCATTCGCGGCGATCATGGGCGGGCGCTCGAAGCCACGCGCGCGGAGCTGACCGCAGTGCTGGACCGGTTGCGGACCGAGCACGCGGCGGCTTCGCAGAAGGCGCAGGCCGAGCACGTCCGGCAACTGGAAACGCATCTGGCCGAGCAACGCCGGCTCTCGACCGAACTTGCCGCGCTGCAGGAGAAGACGGCCAACTTCGACGAGCAGAAGCGCCTGCTGATCGAGGCGCAAGAGCTGTTGCGCAAGGAGTTCGAGAATGCCGGCGCCAAGGTGCTGGCGGATGCGCAGCAGGCGTTCCTCAATCGCGCCGGCGCCCGTTTCGAGGAGAGCGAGAAAGCCAGTGCCGAGCGGCTGTCGACCCTGCTGGCGCCGGTGAATGCACGGCTCAAGTCCTACGAGGAGCAAGTCGGTCAGCTCGAAGCCAAGCGCGTCGATTCGTTCGGGCAGCTCGCCGGCTTGATCCAGTCCATGCGCGAGGGGCAGGAGCAAGTGCGGGCCGAGGCGGCGCGGCTCGGCAATTCGCTGCGCAATGCACCCAAGGCGCGTGGTCGCTGGGGTGAGCAGCAGTTGCGCAACTTGCTCGAGCAGTGCGGCCTTAGCGAGCACACCGACTTCGTAACCGAGCACTCGATCGAGACGGAAGACGGCCGCCTCCGGCCGGATGCCATCGTCAACATTCCGGGTCAGAAGCGGCTGGTGATCGACGCCAAGGTGTCGCTCAACGCGTATCAGGAGGCGTTCGAGGCGCAGGATGACGCGACGCGCAACCTGGCCATGCGCGCGCACGTTGCCTCCATGCGCAACCATGTCCAGACGCTCGGCGCCAAGAGCTACCAGAGCCAGTTCGAGGATGCGCCCGACTACGTGGTGATGTTCGTGCCGGGCGAGCACTTCGTCGCCGCCGCGCTCGAACACGATCCCGAACTGTGGGACTTCGCCTTCCGCAACAAGGTGCTGCTCGCCACGCCGACCAACCTCGTGGCGATCGCGCGCACGGTGGCTCAGGTCTGGCGCCAGGATGGGCTTGCGCGCGAAGCTCGCGAGATCGGCCGCATGGGCGGCGAGCTCTACGACCGGCTTGCCGTCGCCGCGAACCACATGAAGCGTGTCGGCGCGGGGCTTGAATCCGCGGTGACCAATTACAACAAGTTCGTCGGCAGCTTCGAGCGCAACGTCCTCTCCTCGGGCCGCCGTCTGCGCGACAAGCACATCGAAATCGGCAAGAACGAGATCGACGAAGTGCCGCCGATCGAATCCGCGCCGCGCTATGGCGCGGAGGCACTTGCCGCACCGGTCAACGACGATGCGGTCGAGGCGGCGGAGTAGAGGCAGATTGCCAAGGCGTCGACCCGGGCTTGACCCGGGTCCGGTTTCGGCATCTCACGCCCTCTCGCCCATACGCGCGCCCTGACGATAACGTGCTTGCATGCCGAAACCGGACCCGGGTCAAGCCCGGGTCGATGTCAGGCTTCCAGCTTTGCCAGCGCTTCGTAGGCCAGCACCGCACCCGCGACGGCCGCATTCAGGCTGTCGGCCCGGCCGCGCATCGGGATGGTGACGCGCAAGTCGCACTCGGCTTCGTAGGCCTCCGGCAGCCCTTGCGACTCGTTGCCGACGAGCAGGAAGCAAGGCGCCTCATAGTGCGCCGCCCGATAGTCCGTCGGTTCGCGCAACGAGGCGGCAACCAACTGCCCGGCACCGTCGCGCAGCCAGGGCAGGAACTCCTCCCACCGGGCGATGGCCAGGTGCTGGGTGAAGATCGCGCCCATGCTGGCGCGCACGGCTTCGACCGAGAACGGGTCGGCGCAATCGTCGATCAGGATCAGTCCACCCGCGCCAACGGCGTCGCCGGTGCGCAGCATGGTGCCGAGGTTGCCGGGATCGCGCAGAGCCTGCGCCACCAGCCAGATCGGCGATGCGCTGCGATCGAGCCGCGCGAGGCTGGTGTCGAACTCGGCGAACACGCCGGCGACCGCCTGCGGGTTCTCCTTGCCCGTGACCTTGGCGAGGATATCCTCGTCCATCTCGATAACGTCGCCGTTGGCTGCACTCACCGCGGCCTCGAGCTCGTCGAGCAAGGGATGCGCGGGACGACCGCTGGCCATGGCCAGGATCTCTGGAACCACCCCGCTCGCGCGCGCGTCCGTCAGCAGGCGCAGGCCTTCGGCCAGGAACTTGCCCTCGCGCCGCCGGTGCTTCTTCTCGCGCAGGGAGCGCAGGAACTTGACCGTCGGGTTGGAGAAGCCGGTTATCGTGCGACGCAAGGGATCAGTCCTCGCCGAAGCCGTCCTTGACGAGGGCGGCGAGTTGCTCGAGCGCGGCCTCGGCGCCTTCGCCCGCAACGGCGATCTCGATCGTGTCGCCCTTGGCCGCACCCAGCATCATCAGGCCCAGGATCGAGCCCCCCGCAGCTTCGATGCCGTCCTTGCTGACGGTGACCGAGCACGAAGCCGGAAGCTCGCTGACCATGTTGACGAACTTGGCGCTCGCCCGCGCATGAAGCCCGCGCTGGTTGATGATCGGTACGGACTCGCGGCAGGCGATCATGCGTCCTGGCCCAGGTATTCGGAGGCGATGGTGATGTAGTTGCGGCCGGCGTCGCGCGCGGCCGAAGCGGCTTCGCGCACCGACATGCATCGGCGCGCCTTGGCGAGCCGGATCAGCATCGGCAGGTTGATGCCGGCGATCACTTCGACTTTGCCCGCTTCCATCAGCGAGATCGCGAGGTTCGACGGAGTGCCGCCGAACAGGTCGGTCAGCACGACCACGCCTTCACCGGAATCGACGCCACGGATCTTGCCGGCGATCTCGCGCCGACGCTGTTCCATGTCGTCGCTGGGGCCGATGCAGACGGTCGCCACCGCCGTCTGCGCGCCGACCACGTGCTCCATGGCCCTGACGAACTCGACGGCCAGATCGCCATGAGTGACGAGGATCATGCCGATCATGAAAACCAAATGCTCCGGAAATGCTGCGACCGCACGGTGATCTCGTATCTATTCTTCACGCCGCGGGCTTCCTTCCAGAAGATCGGCGGCACGTGCGCCCAGGTTGCGGTGCAGCAATGTGGGCGAAAATCCATGCTCACGCAAGGCCGCCGCGATCTCTCGCGCGGTGAAGACCGAGCGGTGTCTCCCGCCGGTACAGCCGAATGCGATGTGCACGTATGCTTTTCCTTGTGCCCTGTAGCGTGGGAGCAACAGCAGCAGCAGGTCGCGAATGCGCACGAAAGCTTCGTCGAAGGCGGGATCCGTGCGGATATGCTCTCCGACCGGCGCATCCTCGCCGGTGAGCGGACGCAACATCGGGTCCCAGTGCGGATTGTCGAGGAACCGCATGTCGAACACCAGGTCGGCGACCGGCGGCATTCCGCGCGAGAAGCCGAAGCTGGAGACGGTTACCGTGAGCTCCTGCGCATCGGCGTCACCGAAGCGCTCGCGCATGGCGCGCTGCAGGTCGTTGCTGGTGAACTCGCTGGTATCGACCATTATGTCGGCCCAGCGCCGCAAGGGCGCCAGCAGCTCGCGCTCGGCACGGATGCCGGCATCCACCGGCGTGTCCGCCGCGAGCGGATGGCGGCGGCGCGTCTCGTTGTAGCGCCGCTCCAGCTCCTTGCTCGAGCAATCGAGGAACAGCGTCGTGATCTCCAGGTCCGCGCGTGCGCCCAGTTCCTTGACCTTGCGGATTATGCCTTGCGGATCGAAGCCGCGGGTGCGCGAATCGAAGCCGATCGCGATGGGCCCGCGCATGTCGCTGCGGCCGGCTTGCGGCGTCTCGATCAGGCGATCCAGCAGCCGGATGGGGAAGTTGTCGACCGTCTCCCAGCCGAGATCCTCAAGAACGCGCAGTGCGGTGGTCTTGCCCGCCCCCAACATCCCGGTCACGAGCATCAAGCGCTGGCGGGGTTCCTCAGGTACCTGGCGTGTCGACTCGTCGGACATGGAAACCGTGCTTTGCGCTTCGCGCAGAGGAATGAAAAGGGCGCTTACGTCCAAAATACCGGCATCGGCCGCCCATAGAGCCTCAGCGCCTGCTCGACCTTGAGCACGGGTGGCGACGGATCCGGCCACAAGGCGATGCAGGGCAGTGCAACGCCGATGCGCTCGACCGAATGCGCGGCCTCGACGAACCGCGGGGCTTGCGGATCGAGCCGTATGACGAGCGTCACTTCGACCTGCTCGCAGACCGCCACGGGCACCAGGCCCAGGTTGCGGATTTCAAGCAGTCCGCGCGTACGCGGGTGCGGCCGCGCGATCACCGCCGTTTCGGTCGCCTCCAGCATCACGCCGTCATCGCCCACCAGAAAAGCGCCGCGATCGATCAGAGCGAGCGCCAGGGCAGACTTGCCGGAGCCCGGCGCGCCCTCGATCATCACGCCGCGGCCCTCGATGGCAACCACGGTGGCGACGTGCGCGATCACGGCCGCTCTCGCCAAGGCGGCAGCACCAGCTCCAGCCGCGCGCCGGGCCTGCCGTCCGCACGCGACGTCGCGATCAACCGGCCGAAGTGCGCCTCCACCACCGTGCGCGCGATGGCGAGGCCGAGCCCGCTGTGCCGGCCGAACTCCTCGCCGGATGGGCGCAGCGAATGGAAGCGCTCGAACACCTTCTCGCGCGCGGCGCTGGGAATGCCCGGCCCGTGGTCGGACACCGAAACGACGATCCGTTCGCCGACTTGCGCCAGCTCGATCTCGATCGCTCCACCGGCTTGCGAGAAGGACACCGCGTTGTCGAGCAGGTTGTGCAGCACGCGCTCCAGTCGCGCCGGATCGCCGGGCACCACCATGTCGGCGTCGCCTTCGCGAGAGACGATCACGCGACACGCGCCATTGGCCCCGCGCGTGTCACGCTCGGCGACGATGGCGAGCACGAGGCGCAGCATGTCCACCGGTTCGAAGGTGGTGCGGCTGAGCTCCGCGTCGATGCGGCTGGCGTCGGCGATCTCGGTGATCAGGAAGTCGACCCGGCGCACGTCGTCACTGGCAATGGCGAGCAACTGGCGGCGCAGCTCGGGGTCGGCCACTCGCTCCAGGTTCTCGATCGAGCTGCGCAGCGAGGCGAGCGGATTTTTCAGCTCGTGGGCGACATCGGCAGCGAAGCTTTCGACCGCATCGATGCGCTGGCGCAGCGCGGTGGTCATGTCGGAGATCGCGCGGGCCAGCAGCCCGATTTCGTCGCGGCGATCGGGCAGGCGGGGGACGATGACCTTGCGATCGCGACCCAGGCGCACGCGGACGGCGGCGCGCACCAATGCCCGCAGCGGATCGACGATCGTGCGGGCGAGGAACAGCGAGAGCAGCACGGATATCACCAGCGCCGCGCCCACGACGATGGCGAGCGTCTGGCGGGCCTCGCGCACGTACTCGGTGATGTCGCGCGCATTGCGGGTGACCAGCAGCGCTTCGCCCTTGTCGCCGACCGGGGTGGCCGCGGTGATGACCGGCGTGCGGTCCGGCGCGGCGCGGCGCCTCGATACCGTGCTGCTGCTCGCCAGCGCCTCGCCGATCTCGGGCCAGCCACGCGCATCGGTATCCTCACGGTCCCGATAGGCGGGGATCGGCGGCGCACCGAGCACGAAATCCATCGCCCGATCAAGAGCGCGCGCGGCCTTTTGCAGCGGTGGGTCGCGGGCAGGGTCGACAAACGCGAAGGAGGGCGGGGCCAGGGCGAAGCTGTCGGCGACGAGCTCGCCCTGGCGATCGTAGAGCCGCAGCCGCAGGTGCTGCATGGTGCCGATGCGCGCCATCAGCTTGCCCTTCTGCGGCAGGGTCCGGCCGGCGAGCGCCGCGGCGGTCACCTCCGCCTCGATGCGCGCCAGGCGGAAGCGCTCGGCGAACAGTTCGCGGCGGTAGCTGTCGATGTAGAACAGGCTGCCGGCGAGCAGGGCAAGCGCGATCACGTTCACCGCCAGGATGCGGGCCGTCAGCGAAATGCGCCAGGACCAGCGCGGTCCGGCCGCCGAATGGTTGCGGCGGGCCTCAGCCATCGGCGAAGGAATAGCCGGCACCATAGAGCGTCTCGATCGCGGCGAACTCGGGATCGACCGAGCGGAACTTGCGACGCAGGCGCTTGATGTGGCTGTCGATGGTGCGGTCGTCCACGAAGACGTCGTCGTTGTAGGCCGCGTCCATCAGCTGGTTGCGGCTCTTGACCACGCCCGGGCGCATGGCGAGCGCTTCCAGTATGAGGAATTCGGTGACCGTCAGCGACACCGACCGGTCGTTCCAGGTGACCTGGTGGCGGGCGGGATCGAGTCGCAGTCGGCCCCGGCCGATAGTGCCGGCTTGCTCGTCGCCCGGCGCGTCCTCCGGCGGATTGCGCACCAGTTCGCTGCGCCGCAGGATCGCGCGGATACGTGCGACCAGCAGGCGCTGGCTGAACGGCTTGGTGATGTAGTCGTCCGCGCCCAGTGCCAGGCCGAGCGCCTCGTCGGGTTCCTCGTCCTTCGAGGTCAGGATGATGACGGGAAGCGCCGATTGGGCCCGCAGTGACTGGAGCAGCTGCAGCCCATCCATGCGCGGCATCTTGATGTCGAAGATGGCAAGGTCCGGCGGGTTCTCCAGCAAGGCCTTGAGCGCGGTCTCGCCATCGGCATAGACGCGCGTGGCGAAGCCTTCCGCCTGCAGGCCGATCGACACTGCTGTCAGGATGTTGCGATCGTCATCCACCAGCGCCACCGTCTGCTGGCGGGGCGGCGATGAGCCTGCTCCGTTCTGGATGTCGTTCTGGTTCGGTGGTGGGGTGGTCATGTTAGCCTGCAAGTGGCGTGCTAGGGTCCGGCAATGGGACAAGTCCGACCGGTAGACACTTCGGGGGGTACTGACAACGTGCGTAAACAGATGCGACACCGTTATGGATGTGCTACATTGCTCGCAGTTCACGTCGATTTGACGGGATGAGGCGGGCCGCTTATCGGCAACGACGATTCTCTATTTACTCGCCGTCCTGGCGCTTTTCCCCGAGCGTCAACATCATGGAGACGACCTTGACTGCATCGCTCAGCTATCCTCTCGACCGCCAGGGAATCACGACCGACGCGACGATCTTTGCCAACCTGGGCACCGCGCCGCTGGTCGAGCATGCCGTCGCAAACGGAGAGGGGATGCTGGCGGCCGATGGCCCCTTCGTGGTCCAGACCGGCAAGCACACCGGCCGCTCGGCCAAGGACAAGTTCATCGTCCGTGACGCCGAGACCGAGAACACCGTGTGGTGGGGCAAGACCAACGTGCCGATGACGCCCGAGCACTTCGCGAACCTCAAGGAGGATTTCTTCGCGGCGCTCGGCCAGAAGGACAAGCTCTACGTCGCCGACCTGTTCGGCGGTTCGCAGCCCGAGCACCGCGTGAACGTGCGCGTGATCAACGAGTTCGCGTGGCACAACCTGTTCATCCGCACGCTGCTGGTGCGCCCCAAGGCCGAGGAGCTGACCAGCTTCGCGCCCGAATACACCATCATCGACCTGCCCAGCTTCCGCGCCAACCCTGAGCGTCATGGCAGCCGCACCGAGACGGTGATCGCGGTCAACTTCTCGGAAAAGCTGATCCTGATCGGCGGCACCTCCTATGCCGGCGAGATGAAGAAGAGCGTCTTCGGCATCCTCAATTACCTGCTGCCGGTGAAGGGCGTCATGCCGATGCACTGCTCGGCCAACATCGGTGACGACGGCAAGACCGCCGTGTTCTTCGGCCTGTCGGGCACCGGCAAGACCACGCTCTCGGCCGACGCCAGCCGCACTCTGATCGGTGACGACGAGCATGGCTGGTCGGATACCGCCGTGTTCAACTTCGAAGGCGGCTGCTACGCCAAGATGATCCGCCTGTCGGAAGAGGCCGAGCCCGAAATCTTCGCCACCACCAAGCGCTTCGGCACGGTGCTGGAGAACGTCGTGATCGATCCCGAGACCCGGAAGATCGATCTCGACGACAACTCGCTGGCCGAGAACAGCCGCGGTTCGTACCCGATCGACTTCATCCCGAACGCCTCTGAGAAGAACCTGGGTCCGGTGCCGGCTAACCTGATCTTCCTGACCGCCGATGCCTATGGCGTGCTGCCCCCGATCGCGCGTCTTACGCCCGATCAGGCGATGTATCACTTCCTCTCGGGCTACACCGCGCGCGTCGCGGGCACCGAGATCGGCGTGACCGAGCCCGAAGCGACCTTCTCGACCTGCTTCGGCGCGCCGTTCATGCCGCGCCACCCCTCGGTCTACGGCAACCTCCTCAAGGAGCGGATCGCCAAGGGCGGCGTTAAGTGCTGGCTGGTCAACACCGGCTGGTCGGGCGGCATGGCGACCATGGAAGGCATCAAGCGCATGCCGATCAAGGCGACGCGCGCGCTGCTCAACGCCGCGCTCGATGGCAGCCTGAACGAGGCCGAGTTCAAGGAAGATCCCAACTTCGGCTTCGAGGTTCCGGTCGCGGTTCCGGGCGTCGACAGCAAGCTGCTCGACCCGCGCGGCGCCTGGGCCGATCCGGTCGCCTACGACAAGACGGCGCAGACGCTGGTCAAGCAGTTCATCGAGAACTTCGAGCAGTTCGAAGAGCATGTCGACGAGGGCGTCCGCAAGGCAGCTCCCGTCGCGGCCTGATCCCGGTTCGAGTTTCCTCCCGACGGGGAGGCGACGGCGCCGCAACGTTTCGACGTTGCGGCGCTTGTCTTTTGGGGGTGCGCAGAGAGTTCGGCGGCCAGCGTGGTCCCGGGCTCGACCCGGGACCACGCACGTTTCACACCTGCTTCGCACCGGCGATGTAGCGCTCGACGTTCCCAGCCAGCACGTCGAGCGGCACGTTGCCGCCCTCGACCACCGCCTGGTCGAAGTCGCGCAGGTCATACCGCGCGCCGAGTGCCGTCCTGGCTCGGTCCCGTTGCCGGTTGATCTCGTTGTGCCCCACCTTGTAGCCGCAAGCTTGGCCCGGCCAAGAGCAGTACCGATCCACCTCCGACGCCGCTGTCGCCACCGGCAGCCCGGTCGCCTGGACAAAAGCCTGCCGCGCCTGCTCGCGAGACCAGCCCTTGGCGTGAATGCCGGTGTCGATCACCAGCCGTACAGCCCGCCATGCCAGGCCCGAGAGGTAGCCCACCTGTCCGGCCGGATCGCCGTCGTAAGCGCCCAGTTCATCGGCCAGCTGCTCGGCATAGAGCGCCCAGCCTTCGGAGTAGGCGTTGAATGCCAGGATGCTGCGGATCAGCGGTTGCGAGAGCGTGTAGTTGCCTTGATACACGTGGCCCGGCACGCCTTCGTGAAAAACGAGGTCGCCGATGTTCGCCTTGTTGTGCATCGTCGTGTCGCCCAAGTTTACCCAGATGCGCCCCGGGATCGAGCCGTCGATCGAGCCGGGCCCGCCATAGGCCGGCGGTGCGCCGGCTTCCTCGGCTTCGGGTAGGCGGCGGATCTCGACCTTGGCGTCGACCACGCGGCGGAAGGCGCGAGGCAGGCGGGTGCGGATGAAGGCCAAGCGCTCTTCCATGGCGGCGACGATCGCCTTGCGGCCTGCATCGCCGGTCGGATAGGCAAAACGCGGGTCGCGCTGCAAAGCGATCGCCCGTTCGGCGACTGTGCCTGACGTATAGCCCAGCTGGCGCAGGAGCGGGTCCATCCGCGCGTGGATCTCGGCCAATTGCTGCACGCCGAGCTGGTGAATCTCCTCAGGCATCATGCGCGTGGTCGTGCTCGCCCGCAGCGCCCAGGCGTAATAGGCTTCGCCGTGCGGCCGCTCGCGCATGCCCGGCGCGCTTGTGGCACGCGGGCGCTGGCGTTCGATCTCGGCGATCTGCCGCTCCAGCGCCGGCACCACCCTCGCAATGACGAGCTCGCGTGCCCGTAGTTCCCAACGCCCGGGCACATCCATCTTGCGCCGCCCGATCGCCTTGACCAGCGTACCACCATCAGGAGCGCGTGCGTCGGCAAGCGTCGCCTGCAGCTGCGTCAGCGTCTTGCCGAGCAGGAAGTCCGGCGGGATCAGCCCCGCTTGCGCAGCCGCGCGGGTCCGCTCGGTCTCGCCGTCGAGCTGCTCGCCGAATGCACCCAGCCGCGCCAGGAACGCCTCCAGATCGGCCGCATCGGCCACGGGCTGGTCTGCGCCGAGCATGCGCGGCACGTCCAGGTAGGCGCCTGCATTCTGGATGACGACGTAAGGCGCATTCCGCCAATCACCCACCGCGACATCGCCATAGGGCAGGGCGAAGCCGTCGAGCGCCGTCGCATATGCACTGCGCACGACCTCCACGTCGGTGCGCCGCGCCGGGTCGAGGCGCGTCGTGTCGATCCGCTCCAACGACGTCAGGTCCTTGCGAAGCTGCCGCGCGATCGACCTTTGCCCGGCTATCGAGCGATCTTCCACCCGACCCCGCAGCGCGGCATGCGCGCCCTTGTCGACGCCCTTCGATGTCGCCCTCTCCGGCTTCAGGGCCAGCAGGTTCCAGGCCATGGCATCGAGCTGCGCCGCGACATCGCCGGAAGGCTGAGGTGCGGACAGGACTTGTGAGGGAAGCGAGAGGGTGGCACCGCTCGCGGCGATCGCCTGCACCGCCAGGCGGCGCGTCATACCGGTCTTTTGCATAATGCCACGATGCGAACCGCGAAGGGTCAAGTCAACGTCCAGCCCTCTCGCGTTCGCAGCGGCACGCGGCTAACGAGAAGGCCATGGATATCGCTCTCTCGCTCCTGGTCTTGTGCAGCATCGGCCTGGTCGTCGGCGCCTGGTTCATGTTTCGCCGCGGCTTGCGCAAGCAGGGCTGGCTCATGCTGATCCTGGCCGCGATCATGGTCCTCAACGTGGCGATCTGGACGGTGCCGATGGAGAGCGGGTCCGTGCCGAGCGACATGCTTGCGACGCAGGCACCGCAGCCGAAGGTCAAGTAAGTCTCCACCGTTTTCGTCGCACGTGGTGGACACCCGGGCGCGCCGCGACTATCTCCGGCGACGATGGCGAACCGCCTGTTCCTGACTTTGCTGGCCCTGTTGACGGGCCTGGCTGCGCAGCTTGCGCCGGCCCAGGCGCGTGGCTGCGCGCCGCAGACGGCGGCCGTGGCGATCGTCGCACCTGCTGCCGTGAGGGCTCCGGCCGCTCCCGTGGAGCTGGCGCGCCTGCCTGAGCCGGGACGGCGCCATGCCCGCATGGTCGCGGACGACGAGGGTGCGGAGCATGCACCGACGCTCGCCTTCGTGGGCGTGCGCATCGGGATAGACCGCGCGCGCGAGTAAGCGCCACCGCTTGCCATAGATTGATCCGGCGCCGCGACACCGTGGGCGCCTCTTGCGCGTTCGTGCGCCAGCATCTTCAAATTACAGGAATCCCGCCATGCTTGGGGCCATCGTCAAGTCCATCTTCGGCTCGTCCAACGAGCGCTACGTCAAGTCGCTCGACAAGCTCGTGCGCCAGATCGCCGATTTCGAGCCGACCATCTCGGCGATGAGCGACGACGAGCTTTCCGCGCAGACGCAGAAGTTCCGTCAGCAGCTCTCGGCCGGCAGCACGCTCGACGACATCCTGCCCGAGGCCTTCGCCACGGTGCGCGAGGCGGCCAGGCGCGTGCTCGGCATGCGCCACTTCGACGTCCAGATGATCGGCGGCATCGTGCTCCACCGCGGCGAGATCGCGGAGATGCGCACGGGTGAGGGCAAGACGCTGGTGGCGACGCTCGCCACCTACCTCAACGCGCTGGAGGGCAAGGGCGTCCACATCGTCACGGTGAACGACTACCTCGCTCGCCGCGACGCCGAGCAGATGGGCCAGGTCCACGGCTTCCTCGGCCTGACGGTGGGCGTTATCGTGCCCAATCTCAACGAGTACGAGCGGCGCGAGGCTTACGCGGCCGACATCACCTACGGCACGAACAACGAGTTCGGGTTCGACTACCTGCGCGACAACATGAAGCACGACCGCAGCCAGATGGTGCAGCGGCCCTTCAACTTCGCGATCGTCGACGAGGTGGACTCGATCCTCATCGACGAGGCGCGCACGCCGCTGATCATTTCGGGTCCGACGGACGACAAGAGCGACCTCTACATGCAGGTCGACGCGATCGTGAAGACGCTCGATCCGGAGGACTACGAGACCGACGAGAAGAGCAAGAGCGTCACGCTGACCGAGGACGGCGTCGAGAAGACCGAGCGCATCCTTGAGGCGGCCGGGCTGCTCGAAGGCTCCAACCTCTACGATGTCGAGAACACGCAGGTGGTCCACCACCTCGACCAGGCGCTCAAGGCGGTGGTCATGTTCAAGCGCGACATCGACTACATCGTGAAAGACGGCAAGGTCGTCATCATCGACGAGTTCACCGGCCGCATGATGGACGGGCGGCGCTGGTCGAACGGGTTGCACCAGGCGGTGGAGGCCAAGGAGGGCGTGCAGATCGAGCCCGAGAACCAGACCATGGCCTCGATCACCTTCCAGAATTACTTCCGCATGTACCCCAAGCTCTCGGGCATGACCGGCACCGCGGCGACCGAAGCGGCCGAGTTCTTCGACATCTACAAGATCAACGTCGTCACCATCCCGACCAACGTGCCGGTGCGCCGCGTCGACGAGGAGGACGAGTTCTACAAGAACACGCTCGACAAGTTCGCCGCCATCGCAAAACTGATCCGCGAGCGCTACGAAAGCGGCCAGCCGGTGCTGGTCGGCACCGTCTCCATCGAAAAATCGGAGCTGCTGTCGGACTTCCTGACCAAGGAAGGCGTGCAGCACAACGTGCTCAACGCGCGCTTCCATGAGATGGAGGCGCACATCGTGGCGCAGGCGGGCCGGCTCAACGCAGTCACCATCGCCACCAACATGGCCGGCCGCGGCACCGACATCCAGCTGGGCGGCAACGTCGAGTTCCGCGTCGAGGACGAGCTGCGCGACATGCCCGAGGGGCCTGAGCGCGACGAAGCCCTGTCCAAGATCAAGGCCGAGGTCGCGGCCGAGAAGGCGCAAGTGCTCGCTGCCGGTGGCCTGTGCGTGATCGGCACCGAGCGCCATGAGAGCCGCCGCATCGACAACCAGCTGCGCGGCCGCTCGGGCCGTCAGGGCGATCCGGGTCTGTCCAAGTTCTACCTCTGCCTGGAGGACGATCTGCTGCGCATCTTCGGCCCCGACACGCTGTTCTCGCGCATGATGAACAGCAATCTCGCCGATGGCGAGGCGATCGGTTCGAAGTGGCTGAGCAAGGCGATCGAGACCGCGCAGAAGAAGGTCGAGGCGCGCAACTACGAAGTGCGCAAGCAGGTCGTCGAGTACGATGACGTGATGAACGACCAGCGCAAGGTCATCTACGAGCAACGCTCGGACATCATGGATGCCGAGACGGTCGACGATGTCGTGGTCGAGATGCGTCAGGACACCGTCAACGCGATCGTCGCCGATGCCTGCCCGCCCAACTCCTATCCGGAGAACTGGAACGTCGAGCAGCTGAAGGCGCGCGCGCTGGACGTGCTTGGCATCGAGATCCCCATCGAGGCCTGGATCGAGGAAGACGGTGTCGATCCCGAGGTCGTGGAGGAGCGTGTCGCCGCGCTCGCCGACGAGCACATGGCCGCGAAGATGTCGCAGGATGACCCGACGATCTGGCGCCAGGTCGAGAAGAGCATCCTGCTCGATCGGCTCGACCATTTCTGGAAGGAGCACCTCGCCACCCTCGACGCGCTGCGCCAAGTGGTCTTCCTGCGTGCCTATGCGCAGAAGACGCCGATCAACGAGTACAAGCAGGAGGCGTTCAGCCTGTTCGAGCGCATGTTGGAAACGATCCGCGAGGACGTGACCCGCATCCTGTCGGTCAGCGAACTGCGCATGCCCGAGCCGATGGACCTGCCGGAATTGCCCGACTTCCTGACCGGCCACATCGATCCGCTGACCGGCTTCGACGATTCGGCGGACGGTGACGGCTCCGCGCGTCAGGCCGCGCTGTTCGGCGCTCTTGCCAGCGCGCCACAGGCGGCCGTGGGCCCGGGCGCCTCGGGCGAGAACCCCTATGCCGACCTGACGATCAGCCGCAACGCGCCGTGCCCCTGTGGGTCTGGGAACAAGTACAAGCACTGCCACGGCGCACTGAGCTGAGATCCGAGCAGCGGTGCAGGTTGGCGTCGTCCCGGGCTCGACCCGGGACCGGTTACGACACAGAGCACACTTTCGGGGTGGCAACCTGCGGGTGACTCTGTCTGACCTGGGGTGGAGCCGGCGTGCTCCACCAAACTCGTCATGCCGAACTTGTTTCAGCATCCATCGCGCCGTGACGCTCTGACGCTGCCCGCTCAAGACGCAAAGGCGGTCTGCTGATCAGAGTGCCGGCAGTCGGCCTGATGGACCCTGAAACAAGTTCAGGGTGACGGCTGCTTTGGGGTGGAAAGCTGCCGGAAGCCAGCGTTCATTATGCAGTGGCGACAACGATCCACGTCGCAGCGCCCAGATGGACCGAGCCGCTCTGCTCACGCGCAGTCAGGGCCGCGCGCACCGGCTCTTCGGCGTCAGCAAGCAGCGCAGGGTTCTCTCGAAGTGCTTTCCCCAGCGCGCCGACGCGTGTCACTACCTTCAACGTTGCCTCTACGTCGCCACAGGAGATCTGCGCGTCGTAGGCGGAGACCTTGATCTCGTAGAACCCTGCCAAACCAAGCACCTGCTCAACAGCGGCGGCACTCTCAAAGCTGAACGGCGACACGTCGACGTTGATCGGCAATCCGGCAGCCTCGACACAAAAGACGTCGAGTTCGTTCTCATGCATTGATCGCCAGCAGACGAACGCAACCCTTCCGCCCGGCCTCAACATCCTGCGCATGTTGGCAAAGGCCGCAACGGGGCTGGTGAAGAACATCGTTCCGAAACGCGAGAATACCCGGTCCAAACTTTGCGAGGCCAGCGGGAGGGCACCGGCATCCTGCTGAAGCAACTCCACTTGCGGCAGGTGAGCCGTTCTTCGGCGCGCAACGGCCAGCACGCGGGGAGCTAGATCAACTCCGATTATCCGACCGGACGGGCCAACTCGGTCTGCCAGTTGCAGGATTGTCTGACCTGCCCCACACCCCACGTCCAGCACGGTATGGCCGGGCTCGGGGGCAAGCGCATGCATTGCGGCCAAGCCGAGCGGGCTCATCTGCCGGTCGATTAGGTCTGCCAACTCGGCACGAGCCTGATCGCCGACATCAACAACGTCAGTTTGCTCAGCCATCAGTGCTATCTGCGACGAAGCGGTCCGGCTTGCAATGTCGGCCTATAGTGAAGTGCATCGTGCACGGTCACCGCACCCACTGTGACGTCCGATATTGGGCGAAACCTGTCAAAGTTCGCGCGCGAGACGATGCTGGCATGCCTCAGAACTTCGACGTCTTCGTCGCCTGTTGCAGCATCCGCTGCCAGCGCCCTTCGCGATGGATCAGCCCGTCGGTGGAGCGCAAGCTCATGTTGCCTTTGGCCCAAGGCGGTGTCGCCGAGGTGATCAACGCCGGTGACAACGGCCGTGTCGGCATAGACGACCAAGTCGAGCAGGGCCTTAACCGATAAACTCGAGCTTGATCTTGCCGGCCTCAACGCGAACGCAACGGAGTGCTGTCAGCCAGCCGCGCGATGCTCCGTCAGTGCCCCGCCTCTACCGCAATCCGGATCGCATCGGCGCTGGTCTTCACGCCCAGCGCCCGAAACAGGGCGGCGCGGTGCATCTTTACGGTGCGCTCGCTCAGGCCCAGGTCGAATGCGATCTGTTTGTTCAGCTTGCCGTCGGCCATCTGGATCAGGATCTCGCGCTGGCGTGCCGTCAGCGTTTCGACCTTGCCCTTGGACGAGGACAGCCCTTCGGCGCTGCCGTTCAGATAGCCGGCGCCCTTGGGCACCTCCACTTGCGAGCCGAGGTAGTATTGCAGCTCGCCATCCTCGTCGAACAGCGGCACCACCATGACTGCATTGCGGAACGAGGTGCCGTTCTTGCGATAGTTCAGGATCTCCACCAGCACCGGCTTTTGCGCATGGATCGATTCGCGCATCTTGTCGCTCAGCCACGGTTCGGTGTCCGGACCCGACAGGAAGCGGCAGTTGCGGCCGATAACCTCGTCTCGACTGTAGCCCGTGAGTTCCAGGAAGGGCACGTTGCATTCGATGATGGGGTTGTCGGGGAGGCGGGGGTTGCTGATGACAGCCGCGAGCGGGCTGTGTTCGATCATGACACGCGGAGACATGTGGTACTGTTTAGCAACTTTGCGATCACTGTGAAGTTCGCGTGGCCGATCATTAACATCGCAATTTCCCGCCATCGGACGAACGCGAAGGTCGACTTTCCGGAGCGTCGCGCCGGTTCCATGCTCCAGGACGATAGGCCGGCCACCCAGTGAGTGGCCGGCGTGCTCGATCATCCGCAGGTGTTGTTCTGCTGCACCACGTCCTTGGCGTTGTAGAGCGCCAGACAGGCCGTGTTCGGCGCGATGAACTTGTTGCCGTCGATCCTGAGCGGACCGTTGTGCATGTTGGTCGGGATCTTGGCCGAAACCACTTCCCCGATCGAGGTGATGATGCCGGTCACGAAGCTGAAGCCCTGTTCCGCACGGCCGCCCTCGATGGTGTTGTTGCTGATCCGCACGTTGATCGCACCGGCCCCTTCCAGCCACGGATCGAAGCTGGTCAGCAGGCGGATCGCGGTGCGCGGCAGGTTGCGCAGCGTGTTGTTCTGGATCAAGCCATTGGCAACCTGGATCAGCATGCCGCGGCCGACCGTCTCGGCGATGGTGTTGTTGACCACCGCGAAGCGGCGCGGAGTCATGTTGATGTCCCGCGCATAGGCGGCTTCCCCGTAAGGCTCGCCGGCCGCGAGGCCGAATGTCACCGTGTCGCTATTGCCGATCACCGGCGCGCTGGTGACGACCCGGCGACCCAGGTACTCGCCGCTCTTGTTGAAGAACGCCAGCTCGTCGGCCTTGCGCACCATGCGTGCGTCGTTGTTGATGGTGACGCTGTTGGTGTTGAGCGCGGTCACCTTGTGGATGATCGAGCGCAAGTTGATCGGGTCGTCCCCCGTGTGCAGGATCGAGTTGCCGCGGATCAGGATGTCGCCTGCGGCGGAGATCACGTGGATGCCGTCGAAGTTGGTGCTCATCGGCCGGCCCGCGTCCGCGGCGAACGACGAGTTCTGGACCGCGAAGCCGCGGCCGCGCGACTTGATCAGAACGCCGATGCCGCCGATCGAGCCGATGCGCACACCATCGAGCACGATGTCCTCGTTGGTGCCGGTGTAGCTGTCACGGATGTAGACCGCGCGGTTGCCGTAGTATGTGTACTTGATCGAAACGAACTGACCGTCCGGCATAACCTTGAATTCGGGACCGGTGAAAGTGCGGCTGTCGATTCGCACGGCCTGGTTGCCACCGGGGAAGAACACCGAGCGCTTCTGCGTCTGCGGCCAGGTGCGGCTTCCTTCGTTCATCGGCCCAACCCCGACGATGCTGACGCCGTCGGGCAGGGGCTGATCGAGAATCAGGCGCATCTCGCCGTTGACCAGCTTCATGCGACCGGTGCCGGAAAGAAAACGCGAATCGCGCATCTTGGCGCCGAAAATGCGCACGCGCTGGCTATCCTGGATGAAAATGCCGTCGGCGTTGTTCTGGAAGACAAAATTGGCGTCGGTCGCCTGGATGTCGACGTCGGCGAGGCCGGTGAGCAGCAGGTGCGCGCTGTTGTTGATCGTGTTAAGCGTGCGGAACACGTACTCGCCGGGTGCGACCTTCAGCACGCCGCCGCCTTGCTTCTTGAGCTGCGCGATCGCGTTCTGGAACACCGGCGTGGCGTCGCCGCCCGCAGCCGGAGCGCTGATGGCAACGGTCGCCTTGCCGGCGGTACGCGGTGCGCGCACGACCACGTTGGCGGTGCGGCTATCGGCGCCGACCCATGCCTGCGAGAGGTCGCCCGCCGCAGCGACGATAGGGCTCATCCGGTCTGCCATCAGGCGCCGGGCCCAGACGTCGAAGTCGCTCAACGGCTTGATGGCCGCGGAGGGCTGGGTGACGCTCTGCGCCGCGACGGCGGTTCCCAGCTCCGGCGCCGCAGCAACCGGGGCTTCTCCATCCGACCCCGAGCAGGCCGCCAGCAGAGGCAGCAACATGATCATCGACTTCGACTTTACACCGTATTTCATCTTTGCGCCCCGAAAAGGACTCGTGAGCGCGCTGACCGCCGCCGATGACCGACGTGCGGGCCACTCTCGAGATTGAAGATCCGCCGCGGCGTGTGCGTTGCCCGGCGAAGGGCGCTATGCGGACATTCTGGCTAAGGCGACGCTTGGCGCGGTGTAGGGACAACGGCCCAAGAAAGCTGAAGCGATTAACCATGTCGCGTAAGTGCGGGGGCGGTGAGGCAAGTAGAATGCTGCGCCGACTGCGGCTTTGCGCGCGAGTGCGCACGCAGTGTGATGCGACGCGTCCCGTTGAAGCAGTCTAAAGGTTAACGCGACACCGGCCCGAAAATCCAGGGCGAGCCTCGCACGCTCGGCTCAGAGCTGATGCCGCAGCAATGCGCTGAGCGCCGCGTTCGTGCGCGCGCCGACGAGAAGGTGCCGTCGTGCCGCATGCCGAGGTCCCAGACGAACTAGCCCGGGACCAGCCGGCACGGCCAGCAAGAGCAAGCAGAGCGAGGCGGGCGCTGCAGCGATCCGGCGTCGTTACTGACTCACGCTCTCTCTGTCCGGGGCGTTCCAGACGATTGCCTACACGACCCGCGTCGCCACGGCGTAGAGCGCGATGGCGCCGGCATTGCTGACGTTGAGGCTCTCCATCGCCTCGTGGATCGGCAGCCGCGCCAGCGAATCGCAGTGCTGCGCGATGTTGTGGCGCATGCCTTCGCCCTCGGCGCCGAGGACCAGCGCGACCGGACCGGCCGGCAGCGCCTCGGCCAGGGTCATCTGTGCCTCGCCGGCAAGCCCGATGCGCCAGTACCCGGCCTCTGCGATCTCCTCCAGAGCACGAGCGAGGTTCACCACCCGCACCCAGGGCACGATCTCCAGCGCCCCCGATGCCGACTTGGCCAGCGTGCCCGATTCGGGCGGAGCATGTCGGTCCTGCGTCACCACGGCGACGGCATCGAAGGCGGCGGCCGTGCGCATCAGCGCGCCAACGTTGTGCGGGTCGGTCACTTGGTCGAGCACCAGGATCGGACGCTGCGCCTCTCCCTCGAGCACGTCGGCGAGGAACACGTCGTCGAGCGGCTCGCATTCGAGCACCAGCCCCTGGTGCGGTGCGTCGCGCGCGACCAGGCGCGCGAGATCGGCGGGTTGGGCCCATTCTACGGGAAAATCGGGAGGCAGGTCGCCGTTCAGCGATTCGACGCCGTCGCGCGTTGCCCACAGCTTGCGGTGGACGCGGTCAGGGTTGAGCAGCGCGGCCTCTACCGCGTGCCGACCCCACAGCCGAACCGCGCCCGAGGAGGCCCGGCCCGAGCCGCGCCCGTTCTTCATCCGGCCCGCGCGGCCGCGTAGCGCCTTGCCTCCTGCTCCTGTGGAGTCGCCGCCCTTAGCCATGTCCTGGTCCTTCCAACCCGGCGCCGATCGTCCGCGCCAATTTCTCGAATGCGGCGCTCCCTGCCAGTCACCCCATTGACAGGCAAGGCTCGCTTGGGCATTGGCGCCACCTCTCGGCGACGCGGTGCCTTCGGGCACTGTACGGCGGGTCTCCCGCCAACCGCGGAAACGGTGTGGACAGGTGGCCGAGTGGTTAAAGGCAGCAGACTGTAAATCTGCCCGTGCAAGCGTACGCTGGTTCGAATCCAGCCCTGTCCACCACCCGCCTTTCCGTTATCGCAAACTTGCAACGCTCAACGTCGGCCACTGCGCACTCAAGACGACGGTGTCGATCGCGCTCTGCCAGAAACAACCATGACCCCGGGGCATTTCCCTTCGCGTCATTGCGGTGGGAGGGCGCACAGCCTAGATGGATGGAATGCCCGGCGAAATCCTAGACAATCAGGGACGCGGCGAAGCGTCGTGGCGCTGGCCGTCGATCCATTCCGAAGGACGCAAGTTCGGCGCGATCGTGGCCGGCGTGTGCTTGTTCACGGTCATCCTGGGCTGGTCGTGGCTTGCCTGGCCCCTGGCCGTGCTGACGCTGGGCGTGCTCGCCTTCTTCCGCGACCCGCAGCGGGTGGTGCCTCAGGATGAGCGTGCGATTGTGTCGCCGGCCGATGGACTGGTGACCCTCATCCGGAAAGTCCCGCCGCCGCGTGAGCTGACCATGGACGATGGCAGCGGCACCCGTCCGCTCGATCCAGAGCCGGTGACGCGGGTGTCGATCTTCATGAGTGTGTTCGACGTCCACATCAATCGCGCGCCGATCGGCGGCACGGTGCGGCGCGTGGTCTACATTCCCGGCAAGTTCGTGAACGCCGATCTCGACAAGGCGAGCGAGGAGAACGAGCGCCAGCACGTGATGATCGAGCGTGGCGATGGCGTGACCTTGTGCTTCACCCAGATCGCCGGACTGATCGCACGGCGCATCGTCCCGTTCGTCAAGCCGGGCGACATGATCGCAGGCGGGCAGCGGGTGGGCCTGATCCGGTTCGGCAGCCGCGTCGATGTCTACCTCCCGCTAGGCACCGAACCGCGCGTTCTGCTGGGCCAGAAGGTCATCGCCGGTGAGACGGTGCTGGCCGAATTGGGTGACGCGCGGGTCATCGAGGGGATCGCGCAATGAGCACAGCCCTGTCCATGCCCATGAGAGTGCGGCCATGATCGATCGCGACCACCAGCGCGCGGAGCGGCGGCTGGCTCGCAGCCTCAGCCTGCGCGCACTCGTGCCCAACGCGATCACCGCGGCGGCGCTCTGCTCGGGCCTGACCGGGATTCGTTTCGCCATCGCCGGCGATTTCGAGAAGTCGGTGCAAGCCGTGATCCTTGCGGGTCTGCTCGACGGCATCGACGGCCGCGCTGCACGGTTGCTCAAGGCGCAGTCACGCTTCGGTGCGGAGCTCGACAGTCTGGCCGATTCGATTTCGTTCGGCGTGGCGCCGGCGTTGATCGTCTATCTCTGGTCCTTGCGCGAGCAGCCCAGTTTCGGCTGGATCGCGGCGCTGGCTTTCGCGATCTGCTGCGTGCTGCGCCTCGCGCGCTTCAACGCCCGGCTGGACAGTCTTGACCAGCCGCACAAGCAAGCCGGCTTCCTGACCGGGGTTCCGGCTCCGGTCGGTGCGGGCCTTGCCTTCCTGCCGATCTACATCTGGCTGGCAAGTGGCCGCGAGGAGTTTGCCCATCCTGGCGGAGTCGGCATCTGGATGCTGCTGGTCGCGTTCCTGCTGATCTCCAACTTGCCGACGTTCAGCTGGTCTCGTGTGCGCCCGCCCAATCACTTGCGCATCGGCCTGCTGGCACTGATCGGCCTCCTGATGGCAGCGCTGCTGACCGAGCCCTGGCTGACGCTGGCCGGAATTACCCTCGCCTATCTTGCGCTCATCCCGCTTGGCGTTCTGCGCTATCTGAAGATCAGGCGGCGTGCCTCAGCGAGCCCGGTTTCGCATGCAGGTCAGCATGACCAGCAGCCTTCCGCCCCGGGCCCGAGGCCCTGAGCGCAACGACTGGCGATCCGATCGCCGGCGTCGACAGTATTCGCCAGGTGACGAGCAGCGGGCGCTCCCCGGTCAGCCGACGCACGCGTAGCGCTGCGACATCGGGCGCGAAGTCATGCAGCGTTGCTGCGATCGCGGCGAGCGCGGCAAACGCTCCGAGCGCGAAAAGGAAGGCGCACGCACTGGTCAGCATGGCATTGTCTCCTTGATGGACGGATCTGCTGAGAAGCTGTGGATAGCTTGTGGATCAGCCATATCCGTTCTATCGATGTTCTAACGGAACAATGTTCATGGTTTGTTCGGCTCGTCAACCGATTCGTGATCGCAGCGAGGAACGGTGATGGATCAAAGACGTGCGGGGATAGCTGGCGTTGCTCTCACAAACCGAGCGCGCTTACTGGTCACGGCCTTGCGAGGCGCGGTGTTTGGCGGAAAGGTGATGCCGAACTTTGGCTACCGACTGATCGCCAGGATATGTGTTACCGGGATCAAAACCTGATCCGAGCCAGCTCACCATCAGACGCCGAGAAATTCGAGCTGGTATGATCCAATTGCAGTCGGACGAACCACGCCTCGCAAGCGCTAGTAACCGTAGTCGTATCCGACCATCGCTAGAAAAGCCATTCGCGTTGGTCGCACAATGCCCTCAAGCGACGGAACGCGGCTTTGCGAACTGGTGCAGGCGGTGCGTGATGGGCTTGGGCAGGGCATGGCGCGATTGACGGGGGCGGCGCACGTTAGACATCGGATCGAGGTCCAGCTCTGGCTCGCGGAAATTGACGATCACTTCGCTGCCGTATGCAGCCATCGCGACCTGCCGCTTGAGTTCGAGAACCGCGTCGACATTGGACGCGACGCAACGCGAGATCACAAGCATTGCGGCAAGACCCACAAGGGCGAACAGGATCGGGGCGATGATGCTCATACGGCGTCTCCGGACAGGTCGTTCGACCTGTTATCTTCCCGGCCGGTAGATCGCCCGCTCCGTCTTTTTCGAGCGCGCTGATCTTGGTCGATACCCGTCAAATACGGATTAACCATGATAAGTTCCTGTACTGGTGCGATAATCATCCACTTTGAGGCGAGATGAAGTGCGGGCGCGACGAGATGACGGTAGATTTGCCGTGCCGAAGCCTGTAGAGGCAGCGCGCCGCGGCCTTTCCTCCCGATTCACGGGTGGCAAGGGCCGCAGCGAATCCACATGGGATGCACCGACACCGGTGCCGCAGCGGGGTCTCCGCACGGTTCCAGCATCCCAGAGGCCGGCTTTCCATCGCGAAGGCCTTCAACCGGAAAGGAAATACTTATGGCGGCACCTGTCGTCACCATGCAGCAACTGATCGAGGCCGGCTCGCACTTCGGCCACCAGACCCACCGCTGGAACCCGCGGATGAAGCCGTACATCTTCGGCGCCCGCAACGGCATCCACATCATCGACCTGTCGCAGACCGTGCCGCTGTTCGCCCGCGCGCTCGATTTCATCTCCTCGACGGTCCAGGCCGGCGGCAAGGTGCTGTTTGTCGGCACCAAGCGCCAGGCGCAGGAGCCGATCGCCCAGGCCGCGCGCTCGTGCGGCCAGCATTTCGTCAACCACCGCTGGCTGGGCGGCATGCTCACCAACTGGAAAACGATCTCTGGCTCGATCAAGCGTCTGAAGTCGCTGGAAGAGCAGCTTTCGGGCGACACCCACGGCCTGACCAAGAAGGAAATCCTTCAGCTGACCCGCGAGCGTGACAAGCTCGAGCTGTCGCTCGGCGGCATCCGCGACATGGGCGGCATTCCGGACGTGATGTTCGTGATCGACGCCAACAAGGAAGACCTGGCGATCAAGGAGGCCAACGTGCTCGGCATCCCGGTCGTCGCCATCCTTGATACCAACGTGAACCCGCAGGGCATCGCGTTTCCGATCCCGGCGAACGACGACGCCAGCCGCGCCGTGCGCCTGTACTGCGAAGCCGTTGCCCAGGCCGCGACCAAGGGGCACCGCGAGGGCGTGGTCGATTCGGGCGTCGACATCGGCGCGCTGGACGTGCCGGTCGAGGAAACCGTCGAGGCGTAAGCCGTTGGGCGCAAGCCCGACGCGAGCCGATGCTTCGTCATCGAAATGTCGCGCGCCGGGTCCACAGGGCCCGGCGCGCCTGCCCATTCAAGCAAGAGGAATTTGAGCGATGGCTTACACCGCCGCTGACGTGAAGAACCTGCGCGAGCGCACCGGCGCCGGCATGATGGACTGCAAGAAGGCGCTGACCGAGACGGACGGCGATTTCGAAGCCGCAGTCGACGCGCTGCGCTCCAAGGGTCTGGCCGCTGCCGCCAAGAAGTCCAGCCGCACCGCGGCAGAGGGCCTGGTCGGCGTCGCCGTGACCGGCACCAAGGGCGTGGCCGTCGAAGTCAACTCCGAGACCGACTTCGTCGCCAAGAACGACCAGTTCCAGGACTTCGTGCGTAACGCCACGCAGGCCGCGCTCGACGTGTCGGGCGATGACGTCGAGGCTCTCAAGGCCGCAGCCTACCCGACCGGCGGCACCGTCGGCGATGCGCTGACCAACAACGTCGCCACGATCGGCGAGAACCAGCAGATCCGCCGCATCAAGACCGTCGAAGTGTCGAAGGGTCTCGTCGTGCCCTACATGCACAACGCCGCCGCGCCGAACCTGGGCAAGATCGGCGTGCTCGTCGCGCTTGAATCCGAGGCATCGGTCGAAGTGCTCGAGGCGCTGGGCAAGCAGATCGCGATGCACATCGCCGCGGCATTCCCGCTGGCGCTGAACGCCGACGATCTCGACGCCGACCTGATCGAGCGCGAGCGCAAGGTCGCGGCCGAGAAGGCAGCCGAGAGCGGCAAGCCCGAGGCCGTGCAGGCGAAGATGGTCGATGGCGCCGTGGCGAAGTACGCCAAGGAGAACGCGCTGCTCAGCCAGATCTACGTGATCGACAACAAGACGCCGATCCAGCAGGTCGTGGACCAGGCCGGCAAGGAAGCGGGCACGAAGATCGTCCTGAAGGACTTCGTGCGCTTCCAGCTGGGCGAAGGCATCGAGAAGCAGGTCAGCGACTTCGCGGCCGAGGTCGCCGCGCTGCAGGGCTGATCTTCGGCTTATTATTGCGAGTAGTACGAGCGGGTCGGAGGCGTGAGCTTCCGGCCCGTTTGCTTTGCGTTGCGTTGCTCCCCGGCCGGGAGAGGAGCGCCTACAACCCACCCATGAAGCGGAAGCCGAAGCGGTAATCCTGTGGTGCGATGGTGCCTGCGACCTTCTCGGGCAACACCTCCACCAGTTCCAGAGTTCCATCCGCGACCGGAACGGGTGCGCCTAGCGTCAGTTCACGCACCTGGCTACCGCTGCCAAGATCCACGCGGACGCTCAGGCGTACGCGCCCGGCCCACACGCACCGGACGTTCGCAGGACAGCGGCTGTCCTCCAGCAACGCAAGGGGCGTCACCTTCGGGCCGCCCACTCCGACCGTCTGCCCGAGCGCGGCGCGGGTGAGCCCGTCCGCTTGCCCGACGGATGGGGATGGCGGCACTGTGGCAGCGCAGCCGGTCAGGGTCAGGGCCATCGCGGCAAGGAGCTTCGTTCTCATGCACCCTCGGTCCAGTTTGCCGGCTGAATGGATGCCGAACGCTTGGCGGGCTCGCTCGCTCGGGCTAGAGCGCGGTGATGTTCGACAAAGACGATCCGCCGCCCGAGTGCCACCTCTACCTGATATCGCCACTGGAGGTCGGCGGCGGCTTTCCGGATCGGCTTGCCCGGGCGTTGGATGCGGGGCCGGTCAGTGCATTCCAGTTTCGGGTCAAGGATATCGACCAGCATGAGGCCGCGCGCCTCGCGGAGCCGCTGCAGGCGATCTGTGCCGCGCGTGACGTGACCTTCATCGTCAACGATTCGATCAGCCTCGCCAAGCGCCTCGGCGCCGATGGCGTCCATCTGGGCCAGGACGACGGCGACCCGGTCGAAGCGCGCCAGGAACTCGGCCGTGACGCCCAGATCGGCGTGACGTGCCACGACAGCCGGCACATGGCGATGGAGGCGGGCGATCTGGGCGCCGACTACGTCGCTTTCGGCGCTTTCTATCCGACGACAACCAAGGACGTGAAGCACACCGCCGGCCTCGACCTGCTCGAATGGTGGCAAGCTGTGTTCGAACTGCCCTGCGTCGCGATCGGCGGCATCACGCCCGCGAATTGCGCGCCGCTGGTGAGGGCGGGCGCGGACTTCCTGGCGGTTAGTGGCGCGGTGTGGAACGGAGACGAGGCCGTGGCAGTCAGGGCCTTCCACGAGGCCATCGGAGCAGCGCGCGCCTGATCAGGCGACCTGGTCCTCCGGGTTCCGGAACACCGGGTAGGGGCCGAGCCCGACGAACAGGAACGCGGCCAGCAGCATGACCGGTGCGGCGATCGACTCCAGCATGTCGTAGCTGCCGGTCGCATCGTGGACCATGCCGGCGAAGAGAGGGCCGAGCGCGGTGCCGGCCATCATCGCCGAGCTGATCGTGCCGAGGATGGCGCCGAAGTTGCGCATCCCGGCATAACGGCTGGCGAGATACGTCGCGATCTGGAGCCCCGCGCCGCCGGCGAAGCCGACGCACATGACGCCGACGATCTTGGGCGCGATCCCCTCGAACAAGCCGATCAGCAGGAAGTGACCGAAAGCTCCGATGGCGAAGCCGGAGAATGGCAGCACGCTGCCCTGCACCTTGTCGAGCAGCCAGCCGACCGCGAGCTTGCCGACCAGCCCCGCCACTCCGGCAAGGGCCGCGATCTCCACGGCGCGGTTCATCGGAATGCCCGTTTCCGAGACGATGCGCACGAGGTGGACGGTTACGCCGGAGCCGACCACGGAGGCGAGCAGGGCCGCCACGCCGATGCGGATCACGCGGCTGTCGCGGCTCGCCTCGCGGATCGTCAGGCCGGGTAGCACGATCTTCGCGGCAGGGACGCCGTCTCCAGCGGGGCCGCGAGCGATGCGCGCCTTGGCGTCGAAGTAGAGCGGCACCACCAGAAGCAGCGACACGCCGGCCCAGCCCAGGCCCATGGCGACGTAGGCCATGCGCCAGCCGAAGGCATCGATCAGCGCATGGGCGATCATCGGTGCTAGCGTCTGCCCGATCGCCGATCCGCTGAGCATCACCGCCAGCGCCAGGCTGCGGCCCTGGGTGAACACACTGGAGATGCCCGCGCTCCACACCGTCGACTTGAACAGCAACGCGCACAGGCCATAGGCGACGTAGAGCGTGATCCACTGCCAGAGCGCACCGGTCAGCGTGCCGAAGGCGGCGAAGATACAGCCGCACAGCGCCAGGCCGGCAATGGCGATCTTGCGCGTTCCCAAGCGGTCCAGCAGCGCACCGACGAATGGGCCACCGAGCATCGAAATGCCGGCGAAGATCGTCAGTCCGGAAGACAGCGCGGTGCGGCTCCAGCCAAACTCACGCTCCAGCGGCCCCATGAAGGTGCTCAGCGAGAAGGTGATCACCGAATAGAACGACATGCCGATCATGGCCGCAAGCACGGTCGGCCACGATCGTTTCCACTCGGTCCGTGCCGTCAGCGCCTGTTCCATCCCGACACCCCCTCGTGGCGCTGCGTGCTTGTTATCCGCTTGCCGGTGATAGACACACGTCCGATCAGAAGTCGATTTTGGCGATTACGTCCTCGCCGAACCTCAGCGCCTGCTCGCAATATTCGGTGCGATTGTCGGTGTAGATACTGGCGCCCGAGCCATCGACTCCGAGCGATTTCAGCTGCGCGTAGTGGTCGAGCGCTTCCTGTGCGCTCCAATTACCCTGGAGCGTGAACGTGGACGAGGCGATGACCTTGGGCGGCGTTTCGCGCCCGATCTTTGCGGCGTGCTCGGCCATGTAGGCGATGGCGTCGACGATGTCCTGGTCCTCCGACAGGTTCGCGGTGCGCGCGGTGTCGGTCACCTGCTTGGGGACGAAGAACGGGTGCCACGCATCGCCCAGTTCGACGGCGCGACGCAGCGCGCGCTTTGAGTTGCCGCCTACCAGCAGCGGCGGGTGCGGCGTCTGCACGGGGGTGGGCAGCATGCGATTGCCGAGAGCCTTGTAGCCGGTGCCCTCGAACTCGAAGTCTTCCCCGGTCCAGGCGAGCTTCATGGCTCGCATGTACTCGTCCATCAGGTCGTTGCGGTTGTCGAACTCCACGCCGAGCGCCTTGTACTCGGCCTTCAGGTATCCGGCGCCGAGCCCCAGGATCACGCGGCCGTTGGTGAAGCGGTCCAGCGAGGAGACCATGCGCGCGGTGATGAAGGGATTGCGATAGGGCAGCACCAGGATGTTGGTCTGCAGCCGCAGCGTGGTCGTCACCGCGCCGACCATCGAGAGCATGACGAAGGGGTCCTGCGCATAGTGGCCGGCGCTGTCGAGCCAGCGTGCCGATGGCACTGGATGGTCGGTGACGGTGCCGGCGTAGAAGCCGGCCTGCTCGATCGCCTTCGCGCACTGGTGCACCGCATCCATCGACACGAATTCGTCGGGATGCTGGATGTGGTCGAAGGGCAGGGTGGTGCTGAGAGTGAAGGTCATGAGTGGGTTCCTGATGATGGCGTAAGGGTCAGCGCGCGATTTCCGGTGGCAGCACCCAGTCTTCGTTGGCGTTGCGCACCCACCCGCTCGAGGCCCAGGAGCCGCCGTCGACCGGGATGATCGTGCCGGTGACATAGCTGGCGAGCGAGGAGGCGAGGAACGCGACCACCTTGCCGCACTCCTCCTCCAGCCCGGTGCGCCCGAGCGGGATGCGGCGGCGGATCGAGTCGAGTGCGGACTCGCTGAGCGGGGGCCACTGGCTCTCGTCGATGGGGCCGGTAAACTGGCCATTGGTGCCCGAAGTGCGGGTGAAGTCGGGCGCGATCGTGTTGACGCGGATGCCATGCTCGGCGAACTCGAGCGCGAGCGTGCGCGTCAGGTTGTTGATGCCGGCCTTGCACGCTGCATAGACGGCGTAGCCCGGCGCCGCACGCGAGCCTTCGATGCTGCTGACGTTGATCACCGACCCGCCGCGCCCACCCCGGATCATCACCGGCACCGCGGCTTGCGTGGCGGCAAGGTTGCTGATCAGGTTGAGATCGATGTGCCGGCGCCAGTTCTTCTCCTGCAGGTCGAGGAACGGCCGGCGGGTGACGCCGCCTGCATTGTTGACCAGCACGTCCATGCGGCCGAATGCGTCCGCGGCGCGGGCGACCGCATCCTGCAGCGGGCCGACTTCCATGACGTTGACCGGCAATCCCAGGGCCTTGCCGCCGCGGCGCTCGATCTCTGCGACCATCTGCTCGCAGCGCTCTGGAATGATGTCGACCACGGCGACGTCCGCGCCCATGTCGGCAAGGCACAGCGCCGAGGCCCGTCCGATGCCGCCACCGCCGCCGGTGACGAATGCGGCCATGCCAGTGAGCTTGATGTCGTTTGTATCCATTCTCTCCCTCGGCTCTTGGCTATGCTTCTTCCAGGCAGTCGATCGCATCCGGCAAGTCTGCCGGCTCGTCTATATCTTTCTCCAGCCCGGCGCTGAGCTGGACGTTCGCCTTGTATCCAAGCCGCCAGGCCTCGCCACGGTGCGCGGCGAAGCTGCCGGTGCCGAACCGAAAGGCAAAATCGGCGATCGCGGAAGCGGGCAGCGACAGCGCATTGGTGCCGGTGCCATGGCGATCGGGGGCAATCGCGATGGCATCGTCCGGCACGTCGGCGAGCATGGCGAGATCGGCCGCATCGACCTGCGGCAGATCTCCTGCGAGCACGATCACGCGCTGCGGTGCCGGCCAACGTCGTCCCGGACTTGATACAGGATCGGTTGCGCCATCTCGCGCGCTTTCGCCGACAGCTTCGTCGCTGCCGTACGCGCCTTGCAGTTGCTGCGTCGCCGACGACAACGCCTCGTTCAAGCCGGCGCCCTCATCGTTCAGCAAGGTGACCGCCAGCCCGTGGTTCGAGGGCCCTACCAGGCACACTCGCTCCACCGCGTGGCAGCCCTGCGCCGCGTCCACTACTCGCTTCAGCATCGCCGTGACCAGCCGCTCGCGCGCGCTGGCATCCAGCACGCCGGCGAGGCGCGTCTTCCCCTCTCCCGGTGCCTTGACCGCGATGACCGCCCAGCAGAGAGGCGCCGACGGCGTCACGGGATCGCCGGAGCCTCCGTCAGGTTGGTGAAGCGGATGCCGGCGCCGTCGGCCTTGTAGGTCTTGTTCATGTAGATCAGGATCGAAGTCAGCGCCTCGGCCGCGGCCGAGTTCGCCAGGGCTCCACCCGCAAGCCCGCGCAGGCCCATGCCCGGGCACAGGTCGACGATCGTCTTGCGCGCCTCGACGTCGTCGGAGAACACGAGCACATCGCACTCGATCGCATGATCGCTGTCGAGATGGTGGGCCGAGACGTTGTGGAACGCGGTCACCAGTCGCACGTCGGCGCCCAGGTGTGCCTGCGCCTGCTGCGCCGCGCTGCCCTCGGCGGGAAGCTGCACGCGCATGACCTTGGGCGGCACCAGCGGAACGGTGGTGTCGACTACGATCGCGTTGCCGACGTGCGGCCGGATCTGCGCCAGGGTGTCGCCCTGTGAGGCGTGCGGCACGGTGACGATGACCACGTCCTTGCCCTGCGCTGCCTCGGCATTGGCGGCAAAACCGGCCGCGCCCAGTTCTTGCGCCGTGGCTTGCGCCTTCTCGGCAGAGCGGGAGCCGATCGTCACCTCGTGCCCGGCCTTGACCAGCCTGCGCGCGATGCCCTTGCCGAGGGCGCCGGTTCCCCCGATTACCGCGATGGATGCCATGTCTCGTCCGTCTCCCGTCCATTTGCCTGTTGCGCGGCCATGGGCATTGCCGATAGCGGCTTGGCGATGCCAACGAATAGTCCACGTTTGGGAGCATCGATGCAATCGGGACATCCTCAGCCAAGGCGGGCCCGGTGACTGCGATCCGCGCCATTTCCCTGCACGGCATGCCGCTTTTCGCAGCCGGCACAGACGTCGCACGAGAGGTCTGCGCGGCGATTGATCGCGCCGGCGAAGTGCTGGCGTCCGGCGATATCGTGGTCGTTGCCCAGAAGATCGTTTCGAAGCGCGAGGGGCGGCTCGTCGCATTGTCGACGGTCGAGGTGGGCGAGGAGGCCCGCCGGATCGCTGCGGAGACGGGGCGAGAGCCCGAGATGGTGCAGCTCATCCTGGATGAGAGCACGGAACTGCTGCGCACCACGCCCGTCGCGATCGTTGCCCGCCACCGTACCGGGCACGTTCTGGCGAACGCCGGGATCGACGCCTCGAACGTGGACGGCGGGGATAGCGGCACCGTGCTGCTCTGGCCGGTCGACCCCGATGCGTCCGCCCGCGCCCTGCGAGCCGAGATCGCCGCGCTGACCGGCGTGCGGCCCGCCGTGGTGATCGCCGACAGCATGGGCCGGGCCTGGCGGGTGGGCACGGTGGGGACGGCGATCGGCTGCGCCGGGCTCACCGTGGTCGAGGACAGGCGCGGCACCGGCGTCGACCTGTTCGGCCGCACCTTGCAGGCGACGCAGATCGCAGTGGCGGATTCGATTGCCGCGATCGCCGCGCTGGCGATGGGTGAAAGCGACGAGGGCACGCCCGCGGCGCTGGTGCGGGGGTGTGGCGCGTGGGTCGGCGAAGATGACGGCCCGGGCGCGGCCAGCGGACTGCGACCGATCGCGCAGGACATGTTCCGATGAGCGGCCACGTCCTGGCACTGTCCGGCGGCGTGGGCGGCGCAAAGCTGGCGGCGGGCCTGGCGGCCGTGCTCTCGCCCGAGGACCTGACCATCGCCGTCAACACGGGCGACGACTTCGAACACCTGGGCCTCACCATCTGCCCGGACATCGACTCGGTGACGTATGCCATGGCCGGTCTCAACGACACGGAGCGCGGCTGGGGGGTCGCGGGCGAGACGTGGCAGGCCATGGCGATGCTGCGCGCACTGGGCGAGGAGGACTGGTTCAACCTCGGCGATCGCGATCTCGGCATGCATCTGGCCCGATCTTGGCGGCTGCGTGCGGGCGAGACGCTGTCTCAGGTCACCACGCGGCTTACGCAGGGGCTCGGCATCGCGCACGCGATCGTTCCGATGAGCGACGATCCAGTCCGCACGCAAGTGGTCACGGCAGACGGCATCCTGGACTTCCAGCACTACTTCGTGCGCGAGCAGTGTCGTCCGGTCGCCCGCGCGATCCGCTTCGACGGCGTCCCGGGTGCGCGGCCCTCGCGCCCGCTGGCCGCTGCGCTGGCCCGGCCGGACCTAGCCGCGGTGATCGTCTGCCCCTCCAATCCCTACCTTAGCGTCGACCCGATCCTGGCGGTTGACGGGGTTCGCGAGGCCTTGCGGAACCGCTCGGTGCCGCTGGTCGTGGTGTCGCCGCTGGTCGGCGGCAAGGCGCTGAAAGGGCCGCTCGGGAAGCTGCTGGCCGAACTGGGCGCGGAGGCGAACAACCTGGCCATCGCCCGGCATTACAGCGGCTTGGCCGACCACCTGATCATCGACGAAGCCGACGCGGGCGACGCAGAGGGGTTGCGCGCGCTTGGCCTTTCGGTCACGATAACGGGAACAGTCATGTGCGAAGCCAATGATCGGGAGAGGCTTGCGCGCGTAGCACTGGCAGCTGCCCGCATCGAACTGGAAGACCATGGCGCCCGCTGACCGTGCACTGACGAACCGACTCCTTTCCGCTCCGCTGGCCGAGCTTCAGGCCGAGGCCCGCATGCGCCGCGACCGGTCCCGCCCCATGCGGATGACCTATTCGCGCAAGGTCTTCATCCCGCTCACCCGCCTGTGCACGGACGTGTGCCACTACTGCACCTTCGCGACCACGCCCTCGCGGCTGGAAGCGCCGTACCTCACGCCCGGCCAAGTGCTGGAGATCGCCCGCCAGGGTGCGGCCGCGGGCTGCAAGGAAGCGCTCTTCACGCTCGGCGATGCACCCGAGCGCCGCTACGCGGTGGCGCGCGAATGGTTGGCCGAGCATGGGTTCGAGCGCACCATCGACTACGTGCGCCACTGCGCCGAGCTGGTGCTCAAGGAAACCGGCCTGCTGCCGCACGTCAACGCCGGCGTGCTCGACGAGGACGACTGGAGCATGCTGCGTCCCGTCATGGCCTCTGGCGGGCTGATGCTGGAGAGCACGTCGGACCGGTTGCTGGAGAAAGGCGCCTGTCACCACGGTTCGCCCGACAAGGTGCCCGCGGTACGCCTTGCCTCTATCGCCGCCGCCGGTCGCGCGCGCGTGCCGATGACCAGCGGCATCCTGATCGGCATCGGCGAGACGGCGGAGGAGCGGATCGAGGCGCTGCTGGCCCTTCGCGACCTTCATGTCGAGCATGGCCATTTGGCGGAAGTGATCGTCCAGAACTTCTGCCCCAAGCCCGGCACGAAGATGGCCGAGGCGTCCGAGGCGACCGAGTCCGACTTCCTGCGCGTCATTGCAGCCGCGCGGATCGTGCTGCCCGACGAGGTTTCGGTGCAGGCGCCGCCCAATTTGAACGACGAGCGTCTGTCCGAGCTGATCGACTGCGGCATCGACGACTGGGGCGGAATCTCGCCGGTCACGCAGGACCACGTGAACCCGGAGGCACCATGGCCGGAGGTCGAGCGCCTGGCCGCGATCTGCGCGCGAGCAGGCCTGCCACTGGTCGAGCGGCTGACCGTCTACCCGCGCTTCGTCGCTACCGACGACCGCTCGTGGATCGATCCGGCGCTGCGTCCTGCCGTGCTGAAGCTGTCCGACAGCGAAGGGCTGGGCCGCGACAGCCGCTGGAGCCCGGGCGTTCCGGATCCGGCGCCAGGCACGCCGAGTTGGCCCCTGGGCGCGCGCCATGATGGTCCGGTCGCCATCGAACTGCACCGCATCCTCGACCGCGCGGCTGCGGGCGAGGGGCTTGGCGAAGACGAAATCGTCGCGCTGTTCGCCACGCGCGATGCGGCGGCGCAAGCGGTGGTCGACGCCGCCGATGCCCTGCGTGCGCAAGTGAGCGGCGAGGCGGTGACGTACGTCATCAACCGCAACATCAACTACACCAACATCTGCACGCACGCCTGCTCGTTCTGCGCCTTTTCCAAGACCAGCAGCAAAGGCGGCCTGCGCGACAAACCCTATGATCTCGATCTCGGCGAGATCGCGGGCCGCGCGCGTGAGGCGGTGGAGCGCGGCGCGACCGAAGTCTGCCTGCAAGGCGGCATCCACCCGCGGTATACAGGCGAGACTTACCTGGCGATCCTGCGCGCGGTGAAGGCGGAGTGTCCCGACCTGCATGTCCACGCCTTCTCGCCGCTGGAGGTCAGCCAAGGCGCGCGTACGCTGGGCATGGCAGTGTCGGACTACCTGCGCATGCTGAAGGACGCGGGCCTCGGCTCGCTCCCCGGCACGGCCGCCGAGATCCTGTGCGACGACATCCGCGCCCAGATCTGCCCGGACAAGCTGACGACGCAGGAGTGGCTGGACGTGGTCGGCGCCGCGCATCAGGTGGGCCTGCCGACGACCTCGACGATCATGTTCGGCCACCTGGAACGGCCCGAGCACTGGGCGCGGCACCTGCTCGCGCTGCGTCGCCAGCAGGACCGGACCGGCGGCTTCACCGAGTTCGTGCCGCTGCCGCTCGTCCACATGGAAGCGCCGTTCTATCGGCGCGGCCAGAGCCGCAAGGGTCCGACGTGGCGCGAGGCGGTGATGATGCACGCGGTCGCGCGGCTCGCCCTGCATGGGTCGATCTCCTCGATCCAGTGCTCGTGGGTGAAGCTGGGCGTCGAAGGTGCCGCGGCGGTTCTCGCGGCCGGCGCCAACGACCTGGGCGGTGTCCTGATGAACGAGAGCATCAGCCGCGCCGCGGGCGCCAGCCATGGCCAGGACGTCAGCGTCGACGACTTGCGAGCGGCGGCGGCAATGGCAGGTCGACCGCTGAAGCGGCGCACCACCCTCTATGGCGAGGCCGAGGCGCGTGCGGTGGCACAACTGGTCTGATCTCTTGCAGATCTTTGCTGTGAAGGAGAGCAGCTAGACGCAGCAAATGTATATATTGGCGTTGTGCGGGTGGCGCTCAGGTGCGAGAGAATGGCTTGCTGATAAGCACGTAAGCCATGCGGAGAGTGCCATGCGTCCCCTCAAGTCCGTCGTCTACAAACGTATACCTCGCCCCGACCCTGCCTTGATCGAACGCGCCCGCAAGTTCGGCATCGCCGACCTCCACGAGGGCCTCGGCGCGGTTGCTGGCCGGATGTGCCTGATGAGCCCGCGCATGCAGGCACGCCAGAACGGGCAGGGCACGGTCGTAGGACCGGCGATCACTGCCTGGAACTACCCGGGCGACAACCTGGCAATCCACTGCGCACTGGAAGTCGCGCAGGCAGGTGACGTGCTGGTGCTGACCAATGGCGGCGGTCACCAGGGCGCGCTTTGGGGCGATGTCGCTTGCGGCTTCGCCAAGAAACAGGGTCTTGTCGGCACGGTGGTCGAAGGCGCCGCCCGTGACATCGATGCCATTCGCGAGCTCGGATTTCCGATCTGGTCGACGGCGGTTTCGGTCGAGCACCCGGAGAAGCGCGGCCCCGCGGCGGTGAACGTGCCCCTCACGGTCGATGGCGTGCTGGTAGAGCCCGGCGATGTCGTCTGTGCCGACACCGATGGCGTGCTGATCATCCCTCGCGCGCTGCTGCGGCACGCGGTCGAAGGCGCGGAGAAGCGCGCCCGGGCCGAGGTCGGGATCCGGGCACGGATCGAAGCGGGCGAACGTCCCTTCGACATCCTCGGCTTCCGCGAAGCCGCTGCGGAGATGGGATTGGAGATCAAGGACTGCAGCTGGCAGGACGACGCCTGAGCTGTGATCGCCGATGCCGGCGCGGGCTCATCCTGTCGGCATCCCCACCTGTGTGGCGAAGTAAAAAGAAGAATTACGATGAGCCGTTGGCGGTGAGGTAGCGTTTGCCCTTGACGCCGCAGCCCCTTTGTAAACATAGGTAAAACAGGGCAGCGCGACGCTGCCGCCCGGACTGGGGGGCAACGGCGTTAGATGAATGATACTGCGGCTCAAGACGAAGTGCCTGTTGAGCACTTGCACAGTCAGTCATACCATGAAGTATTCAGCAGGATGACTGCCAAGCAACATGAAGTTTTTGCGTGCCTGGCTGAAAATCGTACAAGCAAGGAAATTGCGGTGCGATTGCAGGTCTCAGAAAGTGCGATCGTGCAGCGGATCGAGACAGTACGCAATCGGGCCGGCTATCCGCCACGCGCGGAGCTTGCCCGCGCCTACCGCCGCTATCTCGAAAGCGGCTTCTTCGATTGCACGCCGATCCCGCCCAGCGTGGACGCGCTACAATCCGACCCGCTGGTCGGAGCCTTCCAAAGGTACGCGGCCGATTGGATCCTGCCAGGCGCGATGGTGGGGCCGAACGCCGGATTGAACCGTCTCGCCGCCATGGTGGTGATTGCGGCAGGGCTGTTGCTGGTGGCGCTGGCCAGTCTCGGCGTGGCGCGGGCGCTGACGGGCGATGGCTGACCATCCGCGGCAAGCTGTCTTGCGCGTGCCGGCGCGATCGTGATGTTCCAGGACCTGTTGCTGCTGGCCGCTGCCGCCACCTGCGCGCTCGCGACCCGCTATGGCTCGGCTCCGGAACGTGTTCTCACGACGGCGTTCCTCGGCAATCTCCTATTGGAGGAGGGCTGCGCCGTGCTGATCGGCCGCGAATTTTCAACCGAGCACTTCAGCGTCTACTTCGCGCTGGAGTTGAGCCTGCTGATTTTGTTCTGTGCAGTCGCATTGAGAGCCAATCGGGTGTATCCCCTGTGGCTTGGCGGAGGCCAGATCATCGCCATCGCCGCTCATGTGTTGCTGCAGGTGTTGGGAAGGGAAGCTCGTGCGGCGTGTGAGTGGATCGATGCCTGTGCGTCGCTCGTGCAACTCGTCGCATTGACTGTCGGTCTATCAGCCCATCGATCCCGCCAGCTTCGTCTCGGGCGTAGGTACCCGGACTGGACGGCCACAGCAAATTCACACTGATTGGATACATTACGGCCGATTTCGCTTGCTGCCGGTTTGCTGAGCGCACATGACCCGGACGAGAGGATCCACAAGCAGATCGGCCGTTCGCATGAACAAGCACATCCACCTCGTCAGCTTCCTGATCAATTCGCCGGTCAACCACACTTTGCTGAGCTGGGCGGCGCCGGGCGACAACCGCCTCGAAGCGCTTGGTGAGTTGAAGCTGTGGCAGGATCTGGCCCGCACTCTGGAGCGCGGCAAGTTCGACGGTGTTTTCTTCGCGGATACCCCCGGCGTGTTCGACCGCTATCGCGACAGCCACGAGGATGCGGTGAAGTACGGCGTGTGCTGGCCATGCTTCGATCCGGTGGTACTGCTGAGCGCGCTCGCCGCGGCAACGACGCACCTGGGCCTGGCGGCGACGATGTCGACCAGTTCGTACCAGCCGTGGACCATCGTGCGTCAGCTGGGCACCTTGGACTACCTGTCCGGCGGGCGGGTCGGCTGGAACATCGTCACCGGGCACTTGCGCGGCGAGCATCGCGCGCTGGGCCTGCACCAGCTCGACCACGACCGCCGCTACGACCGCGCCGACGAGTACATGGAGGTCTGCTACAAGCTGTGGAACTCGGTGAAGCCGGGCGCCGTTGTGGCCGACCGGGAAGCTGGCATCTATGCCGACCCGGACAAGGTCGAGTTCATCGACCACCAGGGAGAGTTCTTCTCCTGCCAGACCGTCTCGCCGGTGCTGCCTTCGCCGCAGGGCCATCCCGTGTTGTTCCAGGCGGGCAGCTCGGGCCGGGGCCAGCAGTTCGCGGTGAGCCACGCCGACGTGGTGTTCTCGATCCAGCCGAACGTCGCGGGCATGAAGCGGTTCATGACCGACCTGGCGCAAGCGGCCCGGACCGCGGGGAAGACAACGCCGGCCGTCAGCTTCGGCGTCCAGCCGATCGTCGGCGGCACGGAGGAGGAGGCCAGGCGCAAGCTGCAGGATCTGGTCGAGCGCCTGCCGATCGACGGCTGCCTGGCGCGCCTTTCGGGCACAATGGGCGTGGACTTCGCCGGCATGGACCTGGACCAGCCGCTGGCCGAGATCGAGACGCAGGCCTCGCAAGGCTTGATGAAGGCCTTCTCCAACATCGCTGGCGACAAGCCGCTTACCTTGCGCGAAGTGGCGATCCGCTGGGGGCTTGCAGTCGGCAAGCCGCAGATCGTCGGCACGCCCGAGCAGGTGGCGGATCGCCTGGAGCAGATCTGGCGCGAAACGGGCTGCTACGGCTACAACATGACGCCCACCGTCATGGCCTCCTCGGTCGAGGACTTCGTCGACCAGGTCGTGCCGATCCTGCAGCAGAAGGGCGTCTACCGCACCGAGTACGAAGGCACGACCTTCCGCGCCAACCTCGGCCTGAACTGACGCAGCGCGCGTGGGAACTTACGCGGCAAAGGCGCACAACATCGCGCAACTGCGCGAGCTGGCGCGGCGTCGCTTGCCGCGCGCCATCTTCGAGTTCATCGAACGCGGCACGGAAGACGACCTGCTGATCGCCCGCAACGTCGCCGCGCTTCAGGCGATCAACCTGATCCCGCGCACGCTGCGCAACGTTGCCGAGCGCGATCCCTCCATCGAACTGTTCGGCCGCAAGCAGCCGTTGCCTATCGTCATCGCACCTACGGGTGTGTCCGACCTGCTGTCATACCGAGGCGAGCGGGCGATCGCGACGGCGGCAGCCAGGGCGGGCATCCCCTTCACCCAGACCACCAGCTCGACCACCAGCTTCGCCGACATCGCCCGGTGCGCCACGTCCGGCCACTGGATGCAGATGTACTTGTGGGAGCGGCGCGACTTGTCCTGGCGCGTGGTCGATGCCGCTGGAGAGAGCGGCGCCGACGTGCTGGTGCTCACCGTCGACACCCCGATGTGGCCGCTGCGCGAGTTCAACAAGCGCGCCGGCATGTCGAACCCGATCCGCCCAAATGCCACGCTGGTCGGCGACTTTCTAAAGCGCCCGAGCTGGTTCGCCTCGGTGATCGCGCGCTACTACCTGAACGGTGGGCTGCCGCAGTTCGCGAATTACCCCGCGGCGGTAGGGGGCAAGCTGACCGGGGTCGTCAGCCGCGTCGCGAACTCGGCGTCGGTGTGCTGGGACGATGTCGCCGAGCTGCGCCGGCGTTGGCAGGGCAAGCTGGTGCTGAAGGGTATTCTCAGCGTCGAGGACGCAAGGCTCGCGGTGGAGCATGGCGTCGATGGCATCGCAGTCTCGAACCACGGTGGGCGCAATTTCGACAGTTCGCCGCCGGCGATCACGGTGCTGCCGGCGATCGTCGATGCCGTGGGCAAGGACCTCACCGTGCTGTTCGACAGTGGGGTGCGGCGCGGAGCCGACATCGTCAAGGCGCTGGCCATCGGCGCCAAGGCGGTGCTGATCGGCCGCGCGACCCTCTACGGCTGCGCTGCCGGCGGAGAGGAGGGCGCTTCGCACGCCATCGCCTTGCTTGCGAACGAGATCGACGTGGCGATGGCAATGGTCGGCGTAAATCGGCTCCACGACCTGGATCGCAGTTATCTGGCGTAGCGTCGTTCCGGGTTAAGCCCGGTACGACGATATCCGCCCGTGGGGACTTGCCAACCCGGCGCCGACATTGAACGGTACTTCAAACAGGTTTGGGAGAGCGCCATGCAGAAGATCGACGTCAACGGGATCAACATCGCTTACGAGCTGCTCGGCAAGGAAGGCGATCCCGCCGTCGCGCTGACCCCCGGCGGTCGCTTCACGATGGACGTGCCCGGTTTGCGCGAAATGGCGGAGGAGTTCGTCAAGGCGGGCAAGCGCGTGCTGATCTACGATCGCCCGAACTGCGGCTACTCCGATGCGACACTGCTGGGCGCGAGCGAGTCCGAAACCCAGGCAGAGGCGCTCGCCGGGCTCATCCGCAAGCTGGATCTCGGGCCCACGGTGATCGCCGGCGGCTCGGGCGGATCGCGGGTGTCGATGCTCGCGGCGGCGCGCGATCCCGAGATCTGCTCGCATCTGGTGCTGTGGTGGATCTCGGGCGATCCGATCGGGCTCATGCAGCTGGCGACCTACTACTGCGGGGAGGCGGGCACGCTGGCCAGCGTGGGTGGCATGGAAGCAGTGATGAAGGCGACCTCCTGGGCCGAGAACTTCCAGAAGAGCGAGCAATCGCGCGCATTCATCAAGGCGCAGGATCCCGCCAAGTTCATCGAAGTGATGCAGCGCTGGGCGGCGGCCTACGTGCCGTCCGAAGTCTCGCCGGTGCCGGGCATGACGCCGCGCGACTTCGCCCGTCTGACGATGCCGGTGCTGGTGTTCCGCAGCGGCAAGAGCGACCTGTCGCACACCCGCGCCACCAGCGAGTGGGTGCATCGCCTGGTGCCGCACTCGCTGATGCAGGATCCGCCGTGGGAGGACAACGAGTGGAACTACCGCTCGGGCCAGACGATGGCGGGCACGGAAGGCCACACGCTGTTCCGCAGCTGGCCCAAGCTGGTGCCGCAGATACTAGACTTCATCGGCGGATAGGAAGGGCAAGGGTTGCCCGCTTGCGTCGCCTGAGGCTGGGAGGCCTCGGTTGCTGGGGGCGCGGCTTCCACCCCGATCCCGTCGGCCGCGAAGGCGGGTAACTCGCTTGTTCTATCTTGCGCAGCGCTTTTTTAGAGCAGCGGCCCCACCTGCGCGGGGGCGGGACGGGTCCGGCAGGTTCTCCCGCTTTTAGCCCAGGCCGGTTACGAGCGCTCTTGCCGCGATCGAGCTGCGGGTCGCACCGGCATTAGTTGCAGCATCGTCAGCACCAGCAGCACCGCCGCCGCCAAGGCGTAGCGTTCGCGGAAGGGCACGTTCAGCAGCGGCTGGCTGGCGATCAGGCCGGGCGGGTCGGTCCAGCCCGGCACGACCAGCGCCAGCCAGCAGCCGAGGACCAGCGGCAGCGCCCAGGTCGGACGTGCGAATTCGCGGGCGAGGGCGGCGACGATCGCGGGCAGGATCATCGCGTAGTGATAGCCCCAGGCGTTGGGCGCGGCGATCAGCGAGGCGCACAGCAGGACGTTGAGGCTGTCGAGCGGCCGGGAGTCCTGCGTCAGCCGCTGGTGCGCCATGGCGGCCAGGATGCCGGCGCCGAGCACGGCCTTCGAGAGCCACTGGACCGCCTCTGGGATCGGCACGAAGTGCTGCACCGGCGCGCCGCCGCCGGCGGCAATATACGCTGCGGCCCCCGCGATCGAGTAGGCGACGCCGGGCATCGTGTAGCCCTGCGCGTGCGGCAACAGCTCCACGAAGTACTGCCGGTAGAGCTCGGGCGCGGCCCACAGCAACCCGGCAAGGCCGATGGCGATCGTCCACAGCACCGTGGCCACGGCGGCAGGCAGCTTGGCGCGGGTCAGGAACAGCGCCGGGACGAGCGCCGGGTAGATCTTGAGCCAGAAGCCCAGCGCGATCGCGACGCCGGCTCGGCCCGGCATTTGGCGCGAGGCGAACCACACGCCGGCAACGGCGCTGACCATCAGCAGCACGTTGACTTGCCCGGCCGCGAGGCAAGTGCCGATGGGTGCGATCCCCAGTCCCATGACGATGGCCGTCCACGAGTGCCGGCGGCCCTCCGGCAGCAGCGCCACGATCATCGCACAGGCCGCGGCGAGACACAGCGCCACGATGCCCGAGTGGATCAGGAACGCGGTCTGGATCGGCAGGCGGGACAGCGCGTGAAAGTACAGGATCGATGGCGGCGGATAGACGAAGCCGCTGACGAATTCGTCGTTGTGACAGATGTCGTAGGGACGGATCAGGTCGGCGCTGCCGCACATGTAGGTGCGGAAGTCGAGCGTCAGCGATGCCTGCCCGACACCCTCGCGCAGCACTTGCGCGAACTCGGCGAGGTGATGCAGCACCAGCAGCAAGCCCAGCGCGCCCAGCAGCAGCGGCCAGGCCCGCACCCACCTGGCGTGCCGATCCGCCCTTGATCCGTCCACCCGAGCGATCCTCCGCCAGCCTCGTAGCGGGCGTGTGTACGTGGATAGCGTTGAAGCTTGGTGAAGGCAGGGCCTCTGCAAGCGACCGAGCCACCCCGCGCCCGCCCCCGAGTTGACTTGGCCGACACACTCCCGCAACGCGTGGCGAGGAAGGATTTGCCATGGCGGTCGCAGCGCGCAGGATTGGAGCAGAGACGTCCGCCACGCGGGCGCTCATCGTCAAGGCGGCCGAGGATCTCATCCGTGACGAAGGCTCCGCGTCCGTCAGCACGCGGCGCATCGCGGCACGCGCCGGGCTCAAGCCCTCGCTGGTGCACTACTACTTCCCCACCACCGACGACTTGCTGATCGAGGTGTCCCGCAAGGGCGCGGCGGAGAGCGACCGGATGATCGAGGAGGCGCTCGCCTCGGACGATCCCGTGGCGGCGTTGTGGCGCTTCTTCGTCGATACCAGCCGCACCGCCATGGCGCTCGAATTCATGGCCATGGCCAATCACCGCGAAGCCCTGCGCGCGACGATGGCCGAGCACAGCGAGGCGATGCGCCGGCGGCAGGTCGAGATCCTGAGCCATGTCCTCGGCGATCGCCTGCTGGGTCCGGACGGTTGTCCGCCGGCCGGCCTCAGCGTCGTTCTCGCCGGCATCGGCCGAGCGATCGTCATGGAAGAGAACCTGGGGGTGCAATCGGGCCACCAGGAGGCGCTGGATTTCGTGCGCGACTGGCTCGGCCGGCTCACCGATCGCGCGCGGACCAGGCCGCAGGAGGACAACCAGCAGGCCTGAGCCGCATGCGGCCGCCGCGATCTACCTGATCGCCATGACGTCGCTGGACGAGACGGGTCTGGGCGCGCTATAGCGCAAGAACAGTGTTCCCATAAGGTCGCCCGGGAGAGAACGTTCATGTCCGTCACCACCAAAACCGTCCTTCGCGCCGAAGAGATCAAGCCCAGGATCGGCTCGCGCGTGCTCAACACCAAGGATGAACTGCTCTCCGGCGAGATCGCTGGGGAGATCCGCGATCTGCTCGAAGCGCGCGGCGTTCTGGTATTCCCACGGATCGGCTTCACCAGCGAGGAGCAGGTGGCCTTCACCAAGACCCTCGGCACGTTCGCGCCCGAGGGCGACGATGGCGAGACGATCACCAAGATCACCCTCGACGCCAAGGAGAACCCGTCCGCCGCCGAGTATCTGAAGGGCTCGCTCTATTGGCACATCGACGGCACTCGCAACGACGTGCCGATCCTTGCCTCGCTGCTGTCCTGCATCAAGCCTTCGCCCAAGGGCACCGGCAACACCGGCTTTGCCAACACCTACAGCGCCTTCGAGGCTCTGCCGGAAGACAAGCAGGCCGAGTACGAAAAGTACAAGGTCATCCACGGCCCCTGGCAGTCGCTGTTCTATTACGAGCCGGAGCCAAGCCTGGCCAAGCTGCAGGGCTACATGGGCATCGGCGAGCAAGTGCTGCCACTGGTTTGGAAGCACAAGTCGGGCCGCAAGAGCCTGGTGATCGGCTGCACCGCCGTCGCGGTGGAGGGCAAGAGCCCGATGGAGAGCGCCAGGATCATCCACGGCCTGCGCGACTGGGCGACCGGGCCCGACTTCACCTACAGCCATGAATGGGAGATCGGCGACCTGGTGATCTGGGACAACACCGGCACCATGCACCGCGCCGAATCCTACGACCCGACCTGCGGCCGCATGATGCACCGCACCAAGCTTGAGGGCGAAGAGGCATTCGCCTACGCATGAAGGACCGCGTCGACCCGGTCGCTAACCTGCTTCCAACCTGTTGAAAGCCGCCCCGCCTTTCACTTGGCGTTCAGCCGCACCCTAGCTATAGACCCGCCATGCTCGACCATTCGCGATTGAAGCCCGTCCTGTTCGCCGCCGCTGCAGGAGCGATGATCCTGACGGCCGGGTGCGCGGGGCGCGGTGGTGCCAAGAAGGACACTGCCTACGTCGCGCGCGATGTCGATACGCTCTATACCGCAGCGCAGGACCGGCTGGACAGAGGCCAGACCAAGCAGGCCGCAGCGCTGTTCGACGAGGTGGAGCGCCAGCACCCTTATTCGCCCTGGGCCCGCCGCGCCCAGCTGATGAGCGCGTTCAGCTACTACGTCGCGCGCGATTACAACAAGGCGGTGCAATCGGCCGAGCGGTTCCTTTCGATCCACCCGGGCAATAAGGACGCGCCTTACGCCTACTACCTGATCGCGGTGTGCTACTACGAGCAGATCAGCGATGTGACGCGCGACCAGAAGATCACCTTGCAGGCCAAGCAGGCGCTGACCGACGTGGTGCGCCGCTATCCCACCACCAGCTTCGCCTCCGACGCCAAGATCAAGCTTGACCTGGTCAACGATCACCTGGCGGGCAAGGAGATGACGATCGGCCGCTATTACGAGCGCAGCGGCAAGTGGCTCGCGGCCAGCCTGCGCTTCCGCAACGTCGTCGACAACTACCAGACCACCAGCCACGCACCCGAAGCGCTCTATCGCCTGGTCGAGGGCTACATGTCGCTCGGCGTGCCGGACGAGGCGCAGAAGGCGGCCGCCGTGCTGCAGCGCAACTATCCCGGCAGCGTCTGGTATGAGCGCGCCTACAAGCTGCTCGGCCGCCATGCGCCCGAGGTGATCGCGTCCTGAGGTGCACGCTTAACTGCGCTGCCATCAAGCTACGAAGTTGACATTCGCGTTCCGCAGGCGTTGAGTCTGCGGGCATGCTCTCGCAGAAGACCCGCTACACGATCCGCGCTCTCCAGCACCTGGCCGACCGCTACAAGCAGGGTCCGGTCCGGCTCGACGAAGTCGCGACCACGCAGAACATCCCGCGCAAGTTCCTCACCGTCATCCTGTCCGAACTGGTGCGCGAAGGCATCGTGATCTCCCACCGTGGGCGGTCCGGGGGATACGAGCTGGCGCTGCCCCCGGTCGACATCCGCTATGGCGACATCATCCGCATTACCCGCGGCAGCCTCGCGCTGGTTCCCTGCGCCAGCCGCAACGCGCACGAGACTTGCGCCAATTGCCTGCCAGAGGCCGACTGCCGCCTGCGCGGCCTGATGCTGTTGCTGCGCGACGAAATGGCCACGATGCTCGACCGCATGTCCCTGGCCGACCCGATCGTGCCCGAGCCGCCGTTTGTGGGTGAGCCGGAAGCCTGAATGCATCGTCGTCCCGGGCCCGACCCGGGACCGGTTCCGGCAACGATGAACCACTTGGTGGCGGGTGCCTGCCTGCGCGCGCAATCTGCCGGAGCTAGCCCTTTCGGAGACGCTCAGGAAAACTCTACCGTTCGAGTTGGCTCAACAAAGTTTCGCTTGGGCGCATGCAACATCAACTTGCGTTGTCTATCTTCAAAGTAGAGTTAGACGGGTCGCCGAAGGGAGCGACTCATGGGACTGCCGAACACCACTGAACCCACCAGGATAGATCGCGCCAATGGTGCGACGCGGGGCGAGGCCGCGCACAACGCCACCCTGGCAGCGGTCGCCGATGCTCTGTCGCGCCTGAGATATGGTGCGGTCCACCTCACCGTTCACGACGGAAAGGTGGTGCAGCTCGACGTCACGGAGCGCCAGCGCTTCACCTGACGCGCGCGCCTGCCTGCGGGGGCGGGGGGGCGTGCCCGACAATGCAAGATCTCAACTCAACGGTGGGGGCCGGAGAAAGACCGGGGCTGCCAATTTCCTACGAAGGATTTGGAAACATGAAAGCGTTCGTTCGCCTAAGCTTGATTGCATCGACCGCGCTTATCGCGCCGGTCCAGGCCTTTGCCGCAGAGGCCGCGCCGGCCGAGCAGCCGGCTCAGGACGGCGGGGTGTCCTCCCGCGCCGCGTCTGGTGACGTCATCATCGTCACCGCGCGTCGCCGTCAGGAAACGGCGCAGGCGGTGCCGCTGGCGATTTCCGTCATCAGGGGTGACAGCATCGAGGCGACGGGCAACTTCAACGTCCAGAAGCTGCAGCAGCTGGCGCCCACGCTCCAGGTCTACAGCTCCAACCCGCGCAACACCTCGGTCAACATCCGTGGTCTCGGCGTGCCGTTCGGCCTGACCAGCGACGGCTTCGAGCAGGGCGTCGGCATCTACATCGACGACGTCTACAACTCGCGCGTCGCCGCCGCCGTGTTCGACTTCCTCGACGTCGCGCAAGTCGAAGTGCTGCGCGGTCCGCAGGGCACGCTCTATGGCAAGAACACCACCGCCGGCGCGATCAACATCACGACCAACCAGCCGACCTTCGACTTTGAGGCACGCGCCGAAGTCTCGGCCGGCAACCTCGACTACAGGCAGGCCAAGGCCGCGGTGTCCGGCCCGCTGACCGACAAGATCGCCGCCCGCCTGGCGCTCGCCACCACCAGCCGTCGTGGCATCTACTTCAACACCACGACCGACCGCTACATCAACGAGCAGGACAACCTGGGCCTGCGCGGCCAGCTGCTGTTCAAGCCTAACGACGATGTCAGCATCACCCTCTCGGGCGATTACAGCAAGCAGAACCCCGAGGGCGTCGGTACCGTCTTTGTGCGCGTGGGCCGCACGCAGCGCGCACTCAATCGCCAGTACGACGCGCTGGTCGCGGCGATCAACGTTGACCGTGCCGCGCGCGGCGTCGCGCCCTACGCCGTGCCCAGCCGCAACCCGTACGATCGCCTGTCCGATCTCGACAGCAGCCTGAACGCGGGCAACAAGATCGGCGGCGCCTCGGCCCGCGTGGTCTGGGACACCGGCAGCGGCACCTTCACCTCGGTCAGCGCCTGGCGTTTCTGGGACTGGAAGCCCGAGAACGACCGTGACTTCACGGGCCTGTCGATCGTTTCCAAGTCGCAGAACCCCTCGCAGCAGGACCAGTACAGTCAGGAGTTCCGCTACAACTACAGCAGCGACAAGTTCGACTTCGTCGCTGGCCTGTTCGGCTTCAAGCAGCGCATCGACACGCAGGGCACCGAGCAGCAGGGCGCCGACGCCAGCCGCTGGAGCCTGACCGGCGCGCAGGCGAGCCAGCCGGCGATCCTCCAGGGTCTGACCGCCAGCAACACTCAGTACCTCAAGAGCACCAGCGCGGCGCTGTTCGGCCAGGTGGCCTGGCACGTGACGCCCGAGCTGACGATCCAGCCGGGCGTCCGCCTCAACTACGACAAGAAGTCCGGCTTCTACCAGCGCGTCGTGACCAACGGCCAAGGCCAGGTGATCAGCTGCAGCCCCGCCCCGGCGGCTGGCTCGGTGCTGGCGGCGCAGTGCGGTGTGTACCAGCCGCAGATCAGCGCGCCGTCCGACAGCGCTTGGAACTTCACGTACGATTTCAACGTCAACTACAAAATCGCGCGTGACGTGCTGGCCTACGCGACATATGCCAAGAGCTTCAAGACGTTGGGCATCAACCAGAACGGCCTGCCGCTCAACGCCGACAACACCGTCAACTACGATGCCGGCACGGTTAAGCCCGAATCGGTCCACCACTTCGAAGTCGGCTTGAAGACGCAGTTCTGGGATCGCCGTGCGACCTTCAACCTCACCGCCTTCCGCACCGAGATCAAGAACTTCCAGGCGACGGTGAACGGCGGCCAGTTCGGCACCGTGCGCGGCTATCTCGCCAATGCCGAGAAGGTGCGCTCACAAGGTATCGAGGCGGACTTCAAGGTGCGCCCGAGCGATCGCTTCACCGCTTACGCCAATGGCGCCTACACCGACGCCAAGTACAAGAAGTTCACCAACGCGCCGTGCCCGCCGGAACTCTCGGGCGGTACGCTGCAGCCTGCGGGCGCTCCGGCAAACTACTCGCAGCCAGGCGTTCCCGGCGCGCTCAGCCCGCGTCAGTGCGACATCTCAGGGCAGGGCCTGCCCGGCGTATCGAAGTGGGCGTTCTCCTATGGCGCCGAAGTCAACGCGCCGGTCGAATTGTTGAGCAAGGAGGGGCAGATCTACTTCGGCGTTGACGGCAATTACCGCTCGAAGTGGAACTCGAACGCCTCGCCCTCGATCTACACCGAGGTGAAGGGCTATGCGCTGACCAACTTCCGCGCCGGCTTCCGGGCGGACGACTTCGATGTGTTCGGCTGGGTGCGCAATGCCTTCGACGTGGACTACATCGACCTGCTGCAAGTCGCGCCCGGCAACACCGGCCTGATCGCCGGTCAGCCCGGGGACCAGCGCACCTGGGGCGGTACGATCAAGTACAGCTTCTGACCGTAGGAATCCGGAGGCAAATTTTTCCCCTGCATTCACCGTGACTTCGTAGAACGGGGATGCCGGGGGCGAACTGGCGGTCTCGACACCATGCATCTTATGTTATGTCGAGGCGTTAAGTAGGAGTGTTCCGGCCGTGCATCCCCTTGCCGCGAGCCGGAGACAAGCCGGGTGACGCATGGCGCGCATCGCGCTAGAACGCGAAGCGAACATGCTCACCCGGCTTTCCATCCGCAACATCGTCCTGATCGAGGCGCTCGACCTTGAATTCGCAGGCGGACTCGGCGTCCTCACCGGCGAGACCGGCGCGGGCAAGTCGATCCTGCTCGACGCGCTCGGCCTCGTCCTCGGCAATCGCGCCGACAGCGGCCTCGTTCGCAGCGGAGAGGAACGCGCCAGCGTCACCGCCAGCTTCGAGTTCGCCCATTGGCCCGGCTCGCTGCGCCAGTCGCTCGACCAGGCCGAGATCGAGATCGAACCCGGCGAGCCGCTGATCCTCAAGCGTCAGCTGCGGGCAGACGGTGGCAGCAAGGCCTTCGTCAACGACCAGCCCGTCGGCGTGGCGCTGCTGCGCGAACTCGCACCCACGCTGGTGGAGATCCACGGCCAGCACGACGATCGCGGCCTCGTCAACGCGCGCGGGCACCGCCAGCTGCTCGACCGCTTCGCCGGCGGCGAGGGCGAGGGCGTCGCTGCCGCCTGGCGTGAGTGGCGCACGGCGCGCGACATTCTGGAGGCGGCGCAGGCGCGCGTGGCCCAGGCAGCCGAAGATCGCGACTTGCTGGTCGCCTACGTCGAAGAACTGACCGCACTCGCGCCCGAGCCGGGGGAGGAAGAGGAACTCGCGCTCGCCCGCGCGACGATGCAGAAGGGCGAAAAGCTGGCCGAGGACATGGCCGATCTCGATCGCCTGTTCCAGGGCTCCGATTCGGCGCTCGCGTCGCTGCGCACGGCGGCACGCAAGCTCGACCGGATCGCCTCGGAGCACCCCTTGCTGGAAGAGGCGCTCGCCGCGCTCGACCGGGCGGTGATCGAAGCCGATGACGCGGAGGAAAAGGTGCGCGCCGCCGCCGAGGCGCTCTCGTTCGATCCCGCAGAACTCGACCGCATCGAGACCCGCCTGTTCGAGCTGCGCGCTGCCGCCCGCAAGCATGGTTGCCAGGCGGACGACTTGCCGGCGAAGCTTGCCGAGATGCGGATGGCGCTCGACGCGATCGAGGGCGGCAGCGAGGAACTCGCGCGCCTCGAAGCCGCCGCCGCGTCTGCCGGCCAGACCTATCGCGACCAGGCCGAGGCGCTGCACGCCACGCGAGTCGCCGCCGCGGTCCGCCTGGACGAGGCGGTCGCAAACGAGCTCGCTCCACTGAAGCTGGATGCCGCCCGGTTCCGCACCGCGGTTGTTGAAATGCCCGAAGACCGCTGGGGCGCGCACGGGATGGACCAGGTCGAGTTCCTGATCAGCACCAACCCCGGCGCACCCTTCGCCCCGCTCGCCAAGATCGCCAGCGGCGGCGAACTCTCGCGCTTCATTCTGGCGCTCAAGGTGGCATTGGCCGAGGAGGGCGGCGCGGCGACGGTGATCTTCGACGAGATCGACCGCGGCGTCGGCGGCGCGGTCGCCAGCGCCATCGGCGAACGCCTGGCTCGTCTCGCATCGGCTGGCCAATTGCTGGCGGTCACCCACAGCCCGCAAGTCGCCGCACGCGGCACCCGGCACTACATGATCGCCAAGTCGAGCGAGGGCACCGTCACCCGCACCTCGGTCACGCTGCTGAGCGAGGCGCAGCGCAAGGAAGAGATCGCCCGCATGCTGTCCGGCGCCGAAGTCACCGACGAGGCACGGGCGCAGGCGGATCGGTTGCTGGAGCGGGCTTGATGGCCGAAGCGAACGAGGCGCAAGCCGCCAACGAACTGATGCGCCTGGCTAAGGCGATCGCGCGGGCGAACTGGCTCTATCATGCCGAGGACGCGCCCGAGATCAGCGATGCCGAATACGATGCCTTGGTGCGCCGCAATGCCGAGCTGGAAGCCGCCTACCCACACCTGATCCGTGCCGACAGCCCGAGCAGCAAGGTCGGCCACGAAGTCGCCGCCTCGCCGCTGTCCAAGGTGCGGCACGAGGTGCGGATGATGAGCCTCGACAACGCCTTCTCGCCCGACGAGGTGGCCGAGTTCCTGGCGCGCGTCCGTCGCTTCCTGGCGCTGCCCGAGGACGCGCCGGTGGCGGTCACCGCGGAAGACAAGATCGACGGCCTGTCCTGCTCCTTGCGCTACGAAAGCGGCAAGCTGGTGCGCGCGGCGACGCGCGGCGACGGGCAGGTGGGTGAGGACGTGACGCCCAACGTGGCGCACATCGCCGACATTCCGCAGCAGCTTACCGGCGAGGTGCCGGAGATCTTCGAGGTGCGCGGCGAAGTCTACATGGAAAAGGCCGCGTTCCTGGCGCTCAACGCCACGCTTATGGACGAGGCTCGCGCCGTAGCCGAGGCAAGGGGCGAGGCGTTCGACGACAGCAAGGTTCGCCAGTTCGCCAATCCGCGCAACGCCGCCGCCGGGTCGCTACGCCAGAAGGACGCGAGCGTCACTGCGAAGCGCCCCTTGCGGTTCTGGGCGCACGGTTGGGGTGCGGCAAGCGCGGTGCCGGGTGAGACGCAGCACGAGGTGATCGGCAAGATCACGGAGTGGGGCCTTCCGGTCTCGCCCGACTTTCGGCTTTGCCAGTCGCTGGAGGACATGCTCGCGGCCTATGAGGCGATCCGAGCCGCGCGCGCAACGCTGCCCTACGAGATCGACGGCGTCGTCTACAAGGTCGACCGGCTCGACTGGCAAAGCCGCTTGGGTTTCGTTGCCAAGGCGCCGCGCTGGGGGCTGGCGCACAAGTTCCCGGCGGAGCGCGCCGAGACCGTGCTGGAGGCGATCGACATCCAGGTCGGCCGCACCGGCAAGCTCACGCCGGTCGGCCGCCTTAAGCCAGTGCTGGTGGGCGGCGTCACCGTCACCAACGTCACCTTGCACAACCGCGACGAGATCGCGCGGCTGGGGGTGCGCCCGGGTGACCGGGTGGTGCTTCAGCGCGCCGGCGACGTAATCCCGCAAGTGGTCGACAATCTCACCCGTGAGCAGGAACGGGCGGCATACGCCTTCCCCGACCACTGTCCGCAGTGCGGATGCGAGGCGGTGGCCGAGAAGGGCGAGGTCGACGTGCGCTGCACTGCCGGGCTGATCTGCCCGGCGCAGCGAACCGAACGGCTGAAGCACTTCGTCAGCCGTGCCGCGCTCGACATCGAGGGGCTGGGCGAGAAGACAATCGACGAATTCTTTGCACTCGGCTGGCTGGAAAGCCCGGCCGACATCTTCCGCCTGCGCCTGCACCGGGCAAAGCTTCTCGGTCGCGAGGGGTGGAAGGAGAAGTCTGTGGACAACCTGTTGGCAGCGGTGGAAAACAAGCGCTCGCCGGATGCCGCCCGGCTGCTGTTCGGCCTTGGTATCCGCCACGTCGGCGCCGTCACCGCGCGCGACCTGCTCAAGCGTTTCGTCACTTTGCCTGCGCTGCGGGATGCGGCGCAGAAGGCGTTTGTTGCCGCGGGCGAACTGCCGTCCGATCAGGCTGCCGAAGCACGCACCGAGCTGCTGTCGATCGAAGGCGTGGGGCCAGTGGTGGTCGAGGCCCTGGGCGAGTTCTTCCATGAGGAACACAACCGAGAGGTCTGGGACGACCTGCTGAGCGAGGTGTCTCCGCCCGATTACGTGGTGGAGACCAAGGACAGCGAAGTCGCCGGCATGACCGTGGTGTTCACCGGCAAGCTCGAGACGATGAGCCGCGACGAGGCGAAGTCTCAGGCCGAGAAGCTGGGGGCAAAGGCTGCCGGCACCGTTTCGCCCAAGACCGACCTCGTGGTGGCGGGACCGGGCGCGGGATCGAAGCTGAAGAAGGCGGCGGACCTCGGCATTCGCGTGATCGACGAGGCGGAGTGGGCGCAGATCGTCGCGGCGGCGGGGTGACTGGCGTCGGCCTTTTCCTCTGAACAGGAGGGGGAGGCAGATCCTCCCCTTGCAGGGGAGGGTCTAAGAGCACCTTGTCCTCCCCGGCACGGGGAGGGGGACCGCTCGCGCAGCGAGGGGTGGTGGGGACTCGGGTCCTTACGCATGCTTGCCGGCAAGGTCCGGAGATGGCGAGACTCCCCTCCACCACGCTTCGCGCGGTCCCCCTCCCCGCGCCGGGGAGGACAAGTTGTGTCCTCAAACCCAACCCAGCGTCTGCACCAGCAGCCACACGCCGATCAGCAGGAACAGCCCCGCCGCCACCCAGCGCACCACGTGCAGCGGCACGCGGCGGATCAGTTCGTGGCCGAAGAACACCGCGGGCACGTTGGCGATCATCATGCCGAGCGTCGTACCCAGCATGACCGGCAGCACGCTGTGGAAGCGGGCGCCCAGCGCCACGGTAGCGATCTGCGTCTTGTCGCCCATCTCGACCAGGAAGAACGCGACGAGCGTGGTCAGGAAGGCTCCGAAGCGTGCGGGCTTCTCCGCGTCCTCGTCGAGCTTGTCGGGGATCAGCGTCCACAAGGCCATGGCGATGAACGACGCGGCGACCGCATAGCGGAACCACAGGCCGTCCAGGAACGAAGCGGCCTGCTCGCCCACCAGGGCGGCGAGGAAGTGGTTGGCGAGGGTGGCGCAAAGAATGCCCAGCACGATCGGCATCGGCCGCTTGAACCGCGCTGCGAGGACGATGGCGAGGAGCTGCGTCTTGTCGCCGATCTCGGCGAGGGCGACCACCAGGGTCGATGTGAGGAGGGCTTCCATGGGAGGGCGTTTTTCCAGGCCGGGCGTGAGACAAATACAATGGCATCGCGCCTCCCGCCCGGCCGGCAGAAGGCACCATGCCATTGGTCTCGCCCGAACGGCGCCGGTCGAACCCTCGACCTTTGCGCCACCCTTCGCACGCCATGACCTCTCGGCCAAGTATGTTGACGTGCGGCCCGCTGCCGCCAGCGGTCGGCTACTCCCCAATGACGGGAATGTTCGCGCGCTTAGTCCTTTGCGGCGGCGCGGGCAAGCCTTGCCAGCCTACCCACGCCGCGCGCCGGGGGGACTTTCGAGTTAGATCCACTAACGTGGATGCGGCACCGGCTCGCGCCTGATCCAGCTTCGCAGGATCAGACTTTACGCCCTGCGGCTCTCGCGCTCGTGCAGCTGGCGATAGTGCTGCACCCGCGTCGCGCGCAGGCCCGGCATGCCTTCACGATCGATCGCGCGCTGCCAGGACGCCAGCTCCTCCAGCGTCAGCCCATAGCGCTCGCAGGCCTCGCGCATGGTGAGCAGGCCGCCGTTCACGGCCGCGACGACTTGCGCCTTACGTCGCACCACCCAGCGCGAAGTCTCGGGCGGCGGCAGGTCATCCTTCTTCAGTTCTTCGCCCAGCGGCCCGATGACGGACACGGGCTTGTCGGTTGCGCTATCCAGCATTGTCATGCCTCTTCAGCCTCAGATCCAGCCCCCTGGAAATCCCGCATAGAATTGGCTGAAAAGGTTAACGTGCGCTTGTTTCACACAGTTAACGCACGTTTACTGTCTTTACGGTTTTCGGCTGATTTCTGCGGGCAGCGATTGCTGTGGAAAGCCGCCAAGATGTAAACGATGCGTTTACCTGTCCTAATTACCGGTTTCCGCAGCAAGGAACCGCAATCGATGACCGTCGCCACCCACCACTTCCCGCGAAGACCGACTCCCGTCGGCGAGGCGGCGACACGTGGAGACGCGGCCGGCACGCTCCACGGCATAGCGCGCCATGTCACGGAAGACGGTTGTCAGTTCGTCACCACGGGACCGACACCCAAGTCGGGATGTCGACTGAGGTGCCTGCTGAGCTCGAACCCGGCGGTAAGCGGCGTCGTCCGGTGGATCGTGGAGGACCGGATCGGCTTCGCCTTCGACCAGCCGCTCGACGCCGGCAGCCTGGCCGAGCTCGCCAGTCACTCGGTGCAGGTCAAGGCCATCGTGCTCGAGCCGTGCCGCTGACGGCGCGATCGGCGACCAGCGCGTCGGGTAGGGCAGGCCGCGCGGCCCACTTCATCACGCCGCTGGCGAGCGGGGTCCAACGACCGATCCGCACGCCAGCATCCGCCAGCCGATTGCCGGTCCACTGGTTGCAAGTGTTAACGGCCGTGTACCGGCCGCCGACTTCGTAGAACACATCCGACGCACCATAGCCCGCGTGGCGCCGCATCGGTCGGGAACGCGGCAACTGTGCCTCGATCGATGCGACCAGCCGCGCATACTGGTTAGCGGAGAGGCGAATCGGGCGCAGCTCCTCCGACGCGGCCGGGCGCGCATAGAAGGCGATGTGCGCCAACCCGTCGCCACCGCGAGTGAGCACGCGAAGCACGGTGCTTGGCTTCAAGTCCCACCACGTCGGCGTATCGAGAAACACCGCGCGCTCGCCCCAACTGATCGAGACGTGCGTATAGGGCCGATCGGGCCGTGCCACGTCCGATAGCGGGAAGTCGCGCCGCCAATCCTTGGCGGGGGTGACCAGCGGCAGCACGAGGGCGGTGTGCACGCCGTTGGTTTCGACGCCAATCAACACTCCACCTGATGTCGGCTCCCGCCAGTCGCCGTTGCGCGGGATCGACGAGCCGAGCCAGGCCGCCAACAGATAGAGCACGACCGCGAGCGCAAGCCCGGCGATCGCCCAGCCGAGCCAGTGGGCGGCGCGCCGGATCAGGCGCTGTGCCGGCGTCGCAGCCACAGGATCGACCAGTCGCCCGAGACGATGCGCGCGGCAAGCCGCAGTCCGGCGCGGCGGCAGGCGGCACGCACGGCGGCTTCCTGCGTGCTCAGCAGACCGGCGAGGAGCAGGTTCCCGCCGGGCACCAGGGCCTTGCCGAAGTCCGGCGCAAGCTCGACCAACGGGCCGGCGAGGATGTTGGCCATGACCAGGTCATAAGGCCCTCGCGCCGCGATCAGCGGATGGTCGAGGCCGTCCGCCACCGTCATCACCAGCGCGCCCGGCCGGGCGCCAAGCGGTATGCCGTTGGCCGCCGCGTTGTCGTCCACCACGTCCGCGCAGACCGCGTCGATGTCGCTCGCGGTCGCACTGGCGCGCGGCCAGAGCGCCATCGCCGCGAACGCGAGCAGCCCGGTGCCGGTGCCGACGTCGAGATGGTTGCGCACAACCACGCCGCGCTGCTTCATCGCGTCGAGCATGGCGAGGCAGCCGGCGGTCGTCTCGTGATGGCCGGTGCCGAAGGCCTGGCTGGCGGGGATCACGAACTCGACTGTCCCTGGCACCTCTTGCGCCGGGTGTTCGGGCGTGCGGACCACGAAGCGACCGGCGCGGATCGGCTCCAGGTCGGACTGGCTGACGGCGACCCAGTCCTCGTCCTCGAGCTGCTCGATGGTCAGTTCGGGTTTGGTGCCGGCGAACAGCCCGAGTACTGCGGCGCGGTCCTCATCGGAGGGCTCGCGCGGCAGCCATGCCTCGAGTTTCCAGTCGTCGGGACGGTTCTCCGCGATCTCGGTGCCGGCCAGGACGATCTCGGCATCCCAGTCCGCGCGGTCCTCGTGCGCGACCAACGCCGCCTCGACGGCATGCCGGCCTGCGAGCAGGGTCATCTTGTGGGTGCGACTCACGTGTCTTCTTTATCGTTGTCTTCGGGGTGCGTTTCCTGCCCCTTAGGGCCGCCCATCGGCATTGGCCAGAGTGGCGGCCGGACCCGACCGCAATCCGCGTCCGCAAGCCTTGCGCAGTGCAGCAATTCGGCTAAGGGGAGGGGCAATAAGGGCCGGTGAAGCCCTAAGGCATGACACCCATGACACAGGGGACTCGATCAAGCATGGCTCAGCAAGCCGGGACCAGGAACCGTCCGCTCTCACCGCACCTGCAGATCTGGCGCTGGGGCCCGGGGATGCTGTCCTCGATCCTCCACCGCGCCACCGGCATCGCCGCGAGCGTGGGGATCTTCGTGTTGCTTTGGTGGCTGGGCGCGCTCGTCGCAGGACCCGCGGCATACGCGAAGTTCGTCGACCTGGCGGATTCGCCGCTCGGCATCCTGATCCTCTTGGGCATCAGCTATTCGGTGATCGCGCATGGCATTACCGGCATCCGCCACTTCGTGCTCGATACCGGCGCCGGCTACGAGCTGGACACGAACAAGCGCTGGGCCACCATCTGCACCGCGCTGGGCGTGATCCTGACCGCGGTGTTCTGGGCCGCGCTGCTGCTGCGCTGAGGAAGGACAAGACATGGGCAACGGAACTTCCATCGGCCGCGTGCGCGGCAAGGGCTCGGCACACAACGGCGCGCATCACTGGCTGTCATTCCGCTACACCTCGGTGGGCAGCCTGCTGCTGACACTGTGGTTCGGCGCCTCGCTGCTGATGCTGCCGAACTTCGGCTATGCCGCCTTGCGTGAGTGGCTGGCCTCGCCGCTCGCGGCCACGGCGCTGGCGCTCTTCATCGTCGTCAACGTCTGGCATGCGCAGCAGGGCTTGCGCGTGGTGATCGAAGACTACGTGCATGAGGAAGGCAACAAGTTCGCCTCGCTCATCGCCCTCAACCTCGTTTGCTTCGCAGCGGCCGCGTTCGGCCTGTTCTGCGTCATCCGCCTTGCGCTGGGAGGCGCATAAGATGGCTACTGCTTCCACCACCCAGCCCGCCTACAAGATCATCGACCACACCTACGACACCGTCGTCGTCGGTGCCGGCGGTTCGGGCCTGCGCGCCACCATGGGCTCGGCCGAGGCCGGGCTGAAGACCGCGTGCATCACCAAGGTGTTCCCCACTCGCTCGCACACCGTCGCGGCGCAGGGCGGCATCGCCGCCAGCCTCAAGAACAACACGCCGGATCACTGGACCTGGCACATGTACGACACCGTCAAGGGGTCGGACTGGCTGGGCGACCAGGACGCGATCGAGTACATGGTGCGCGAGGCGCCTGCCGCGGTCTACGAGCTGGAGCACGCCGGCGTGCCCTTCAGCCGCAATGCCGACGGTACGATCTACCAGCGCCCGTTCGGCGGCCACATGCAGAACATGGGCGAGGGCCCGCCGGTCCAGCGCACGTGCGCCGCAGCCGACCGTACCGGTCACGCCATGCTCCACGCGCTGTACCAGCAGAGCCTGAAGTACGCGGCGGACTTCTTCATCGAATACTTCGCCATCGACCTGATCATGGACAATGGCAAGTGCGTCGGCGTGATCGCGCTGTGCATGGACGATGGCACCATCCATCGCTTCCGCGCCAAGGCCGTGGTGCTGGCGACCGGTGGCTATGGCCGCTGCTATTTCACCGCCACTTCGGCCCACACCTGCACCGGCGATGGCGGCGGCATGGTGCTGCGCGCCGGCCTGCCGCTGCAGGACATGGAGTTCGTGCAGTTCCACCCGACCGGCATCTACGGCGCGGGCGTTCTCATCACCGAGGGTGCGCGTGGCGAGGGCGGGTACCTGACCAACTCCGAAGGCGAGCGCTTCATGGAGCGCTACGCTCCCTCGGCCAAGGACCTCGCCAGCCGCGACGTCGTCAGCCGCTCGATGGCGCTGGAAATCCGCGAAGGCCGCGGCGTGGGTCCGAACAAGGACCACATCTTCCTCCACCTCGATCATATCGCGCCCGAAGTGCTGGCCGAGCGTCTGCCGGGCATCACCGAGAGCGGCAAGATCTTCGCCGGCGTCGATCTGACCCGCCAGCCGCTGCCCGTCGTGCCAACCGTGCACTACAACATGGGCGGCATCCCGTGCGACTTTAACGGCCGCGTGATGACGATCGGTCCGGACGGCAACCCGGAGACACCGGTCGAGGGCCTGTTCGCGGTGGGCGAGGCGGCATGCGTCTCGGTGCACGGCGCCAACCGCCTCGGCTCGAACTCGCTGATCGACCTCGTGGTGTTCGGCCGCGCGACCGGCCTCTACCTCAAGGACAACATCAAGCCGGGCGAAGCCTTTGAGGAACTGCCCAAGGACTCGGCCGACCTGGCGCTCACCCGCCTCGACCACTTCCGCAACGCCAAGGGCGGCTCGCCGACGGCGCAGATCCGCGCCGAGATGCAGCGCACCATGTCGCAGCACGCGGCGGTGTTCCGCAACGACGAGCTGATGGCCGAGGGCAAGGACAAGCTCGCCGCCACCTACAAGCGCATGGAAGACGTCCACGTCTCCGATCGCGGCCTGATCTGGAACTCGGACCTGGTCGAGACCATGGAGCTCGACAACCTGATCAGCCAGGCGACCGTCACCATGCACGGCGCGCACAACCGCAAGGAAAGCCGCGGCGCCCACGCGCACGAGGACTTCCCCAACCGCGACGACGCCAACTGGATGAAGCACACCGCCGCCTGGTTCGATGGCTGGGGCGGCAAGGGCGGCGCAGTCCGCCTCGACTACCGTCCGGTCCACGAATACACGCTGACCGACGACGTCGAGTACATCAAGCCCAAGGCCCGCGTATACTGATGCGAGTGCTCGCCGCGCTGGCGCTGGGGCTATTTGCCTCCGCCAGCGCGGCTGGGCCACCTGCCAGGCCCGTCCGCATCGGCGGGATCGAGGCTCGGCTGTTCTACCAGACCAGTGGCAAGCTGTCGGACGATCTCCTCGCGCGCAAGGAGCCGTTCGTCGGCTGGAACACGGTGATCGGCGAAGGGCCGGTCGACGATGCGGCGTCGGATTTGCTGGTCGATGTGAAGCTCACCGGCAGCGGTGTCGACGAGCAATCGGTGGACGATCCGCTCGAGATCTGGGTGACCGACAAGGCCGGCAAGACGCTGGCCAAGCGGACGATCACGAACCTGCTGGTGCCGTATCAGGGCGCGTTGCACAACGCGCTGTGGCTGCGCGATGTAGGCTGTGCGGGCAAGCTGACCTTCCATGCGCGGTTCCGCATGCAGGTGAAGACTGCTGCACTATCGCTGGACTGCGGGGAGTAGCGCTACTCCCTCCCCCGGGTCGGGGGAGGGTTACGCAGGCTTGGCGGCTTGCCGCCTAGCCGAAGTGGGGTGGGGGTAAGGGCCTCTCGCGCGCACGATAGCCATGGCCCCCCATCCAACTTCGCCTAGGCCGCTGCGCGACCAAGGCTTCGTATCCTTCCCCCGACCCGGGGGAAGGTAGGGAACTACCGCCCCTTGAAGCTCGGCTTGCGCTTTTCGACGAACGCGGCGACGCCCTCCAGGAAGTCCTCCGTCCGGCCCGCATCGCGCTGGCCGCGGCGTTCGGCCTGCAATGCGGTCTCGTAATCGCAATCGAGTGCATCCCACGCCATGCGCTTGATTAGCCCGAGCGACTTGGGCCCGTTCGCGAGCTGCCGCGCCAGCTTCATCGCCTCGGCATCGAGCTGATCGTCCGGCACGACATTGGTCGCGAGGCCCCAATCGAGCGCGGTCTGCGCGTCGATCTTCTCTCCCAGCAGCATCATGCGCATCGCCCGCACCCGGCCGACCGCCTTGGCAAGCAGCCAGGTCGCGCCCCCATCCGGCACCAGCCCGACATGGGCGAAGGCGCAGAAGAAGAAGGCGTTGTCGCTCATCAGCACCACGTCGCCCGCTGCGGCCAGGCCTGCGCCATAGCCGGCAGCGGGGCCGCGAATGGCAGTGATCACCGGCTGCTCCATGCGCTTGATCGCCAACTGCACCGGGTTGAACACGCGGTCGAGCTGGCCGCCGATATCGCGGCGCGGATCGGCCAGCATGTCCTGCGCGGCCGAGAGGTTCGCGCCCGAGCAGAAGCCTTTGCCCTCACCGGTGATCAGCACTGCGCGCGCTTGCGCCGCAGCGATGTCGAGCGCGTCGACCATTTCGGTCCCCATCGCTTCGGTCACGCCGTTCATGGTCTTGGGGTCGTTCAGCGAGAGCCGCGCGACGCCGTCCTCGATGGTGAACAGGATGTGCTGGTAGGTCATTTCGGCTCCTGTTTACTCGAAAAGGCTCTATGACCTTAGCTCCGTTCGTGTCGAGCGAAGTCGAGACACGCTCAAACAGCGCTGGCGTGTCTCGACTTCGCTCGACACGAACGGAGATGGGGCTGCTTGCCTCTAGACCAGCATTCCTCCAATGCGCTCGCGCGCGATTGCCTCGGCGCCGCCGATGATACTGTCGATCAGCTCCTGGCACGTGGGGATGTCGTGGATCAGGCCCTGGACCATGCCGGCCCAGAAAATGCCCTTGTCGAGATCGCCACTCTGCAGCAGCTCGCGCCCCACCGCACCCGCGACGTAGGGGCGGATGTCCTCGAAGGTCGCATCCGGCCGGTTCGAGATCTCGACCACCTTGTCCGAGACCGAGTTCTTGCCGACGCGCGCGGTGTTCTTGAACTTGCGGAAGATGAGGTTGGTGCCGCGCTCGTCGTTCTCGACGTACTTGGCCTTCACGTTGGGATGGATTGGCGCTTCCTGCGTGGCGCAGAAACGGGTGCCCATGTTCACGCCCTCGGCGCCGAGCGCCAGTGCGGCCAGGAAGCCGCGCGCGTCGCCGATGCCGCCGCTGGCGAGGAGCGGGATCTTCACCTTGTCGGCGGCGGCGGGGATCAGGATCAGGCCGGGGATATCGTCCTCACCCGGGTGCCCGGCACATTCGAAGCCGTCGATCGAGATCACGTCGCATCCCCCGCGCTCGGCCGAGAGTGCATGGCGCACCGCGGTGCACTTGTGCAGGATCTTGATCCCGTGCGGCTTCGCCATCTCCCAGATCTCGCGGACCTGCTGCGTTCCGGCGGTTTCGATCACCTTCACGCCGGCGTCGATCGCCGCGCGGGCATAGCCGGCGTAGTCGGGCGGCAGGATCGTGGGCAGCACGGTGATGTTCACCGCGAACGGCCTGTCGGTCATCGACCGGCAGCGCTCGATCTCCTCGCGCAGCGCCTCGGGGCTGGGCTGTGTGAGGGCGGTCAGCGTGCCGAGGCCACCGGCATTCGACACCGCGCTGGCCAGTTCGGCATAGCCGACGCCCTGCATGCCGCCCTGGACGATCGGATGCTCGATCTCGAGCAGCTCGGTGATGCGGGTCTTGAACGCCATTGTGCTTCTTGCCTCCCTCGCCACGGTTACGCGCCGTCCGGCAGCCTTTGTCCGCAGCATGGCCCTGCTGCAAGCCCGAACTCGGTCGGTGCGCCCCCGGGCATGCCTGCGGGTCGGAAGCGAGCGCGGGGGCGATGATCCATGCGAAGACACGTTGTTTCGCGGCACTCGTGCTATACAGTCGTCCAGCAAAACATGACTCGCAAACGATGAGGTCCGGGAGTGCTCAAATCACCTGAAGGCGGGCTGCGGTCCGTGCCCTTTCCGATCGAGGATCCCGAGCGGATCCCGGCGCCCCGCTATTACGACCAGGCGTTCTACGATGCGGAGGTCGAGCATCTGTGGCCGCACGTGTGGCAGATGGCCTGCCGCGAGGAGCAGCTGCAGGATATCGGCGACTGGATCGAGTACGAGAACGTCGGCAAGTCGGTCATCGTCGTCAAGACGACTTCCGGCGTCAAGGCGTTCCACAACGCATGCCGCCACCGCGGCGTGCCGATCGCCGGGGGCACCACCATCGGCGCCTCGCACGCGGTCGCCCATGGCAACTGCGCCAAGAGCGGCTTCGTCTGCCCGTTCCACGGCTGGCGCTGGAACATGGATGGCGAGAACACGCTGGTCTACGGCAAACATTTGTTCTCCGATCGCCAGCTCGACGCAGACGACATCAACCTGATCCCGTGCCGCGCCGAAGTCTGGGGCGGCTGCGTGTGGATCAATCACGACGATGATGCGCCGTCCGTCAAGGAGAGCCTGGGTCCGGTCGCCGATCGGCTGGAAGCGCACAACGTCCAGCATCTCAAGGCCGAATGGTGCTACGGCACGGTGCTGCCGGCCAACTGGAAGATCGCGATGGAGGCCTTCATGGAAGGCTACCACGTGATGCAGACGCATCCGCAGCTGCAACACGCCACGCCGATGATGTACGATACGATGTACAAGGTCGCGCGTCCCGAGGGCGTGACGGCCTCGGCCGGCGGACCTATGCTGGCCGACCCGAACCTGACGGTGCAGGAAAACATCGACATGCAGATCCGGTCGATGGAACTGTTGAGCGAAGGCATGGCCGGCATGCTCCACCCCAAGGAGGTGGAGATTGCCAAGACGCTTCGGAATGCGACCGAGGGGCTGCCCGAAGACAAGAACATGGCGATCATGATGTGGCTGGGCACGGTGATGCACCAGGTCACCGAGCGGCTGAAGGCCAAGGGCGAGCCGATCCCCGATCTTTGCACCGTGGCGCAGACCGATCCGATCCATGCGGTCGAGTTCCTGTTCCCGCACTACTTCCTGCTGCCGTACTTCAGCTCGATGTCGGCCTATCGCATCCGGCCGCTCGGGCCGGAGAGCTGCTTCTTCGAGCTATGGTCGCTCACCTTCTTCCCCGAAGGCCAGGAGCCCGATCCGGTCATGGAGCCGATCGTGCTGCCGTTCGACAGCCAGGATTTCCCGCCGATCCCGCGGCAGGACTATGCCAACATTCCCCTCCAGCAGAAGGGCGTGCATGCCAAGGGCTTCGAGTTCATGCGCCTGTCGAAGAATGTCGAAGGCCTGATCAGCAACTACCAGCGGATCATCGACGGCTATCTGGCCGGCGTGCCGCAAGAGAACCTGGCCAAGGCGAACAACCTGCTGGGCGGCAACTTCGATGGCAAGATTGAGGATCTTGGGTTCTGAGCCGAACCGTACCTAGCTGACGGCAACCGGTCCCGGGCTTGACCCGGGACCGGTTGCCCATCTTGCGAGCTCGTTTTCCTTCTGCCCCGACGAAAGGCTCGTCACTTGCGTGACCGGTCCCGAGTCAAGCCCGGGACGACGTGGTGCAAGCTGTCAGCCTTCGCCGGTCAGCGCCGCGACGAGTGCGCGCACTTTCTTCTGCCGCCATTGCGGGGCAGGAGCGACCAGCCAGTAGCCGCGACGGGCCGGTTCGGGTGCATCGAGCGCACCGATGCGGCCGGTCTGCTGCATCTCCTGCGCCAGCAACAGCGGAACGCGCGCGCGGCCTAGTCCGGAGATCGCGGCGGACATGGCCTGTCCGGCATCGCCTACGACGATAGCCGGGGCTTCGGTGTCATCACCAGGGTTGATGTCGCCCGGCCAGCCGATCCAGTCGCCGGTGCCCACCACGACTTGCTCCGCCGCACCCAGCGCCACGCCTTCCAGGTCGCCTGGTCCCTCGGTCCAGCGCACGGCAAGGTCGAGGTTCGCCTCGGTGAAGTCGGTCATCTCGCCGTCGACGATGATGAAGCGCACCTGTGGATTGTCCTTGCGGAAAGCCGCGAGCCGGGGCGCCAGCCAGGCGGCGAAGAACTCGCGCGGGGCGGCGATGGTGTAGACGTGGCTGGACTGGCCGGCCTGCATCGCCTGGACCGCGCCCTCGAAATGCAGGAAGCCAGAGCGCAGCGCTTCCAGGCCGGCGCCGGCTTCTTCCGTCAGTTCAAGGCCCTTGCTGGTGCGGCGGAACAGTACCACGCCCAGTACGTCTTCCAGCGCGCGGATCTGCTGGCCGACCGCCGCGGGGGTGACGGCAAGCTCGTCCGCGGCGCGCGTGAACGAGAGGTGGCGCGCTGCGGCATCGAACACGCGCAGGGCGTTCAGGGGCAGGTGGGTGCGCTTCATGGTCGCGCTGTCCTAATGGCGTCCGACTTGCCCGGCAAGTTCCCCTTCCCCCGGGCCGGGGGAAGGATAGCCCAGCATGCGCCGTCAGGCGCTAGCGTAGCTTGGATGGCGGTTTCCGGAGCTGGCCGGCAGGCGCCTGCACCCCCATCCAACTCCGGCTAGCGAGCAGGCTCGCAAGCCTGCTTATCCTTCCCCGACCCGGGGGAAGGTGGAAGGGCTCACACCACCTTGGCGTCCTTCAACGCGGCAATCGCGGCGTCGTCGTAGCCCAGCTCACGCAGCACTTCGTCGTTGTGCTCGCCCAGCATCGGTGGCGCCATGCGGATCGTCGCCGGGCTGGCGGACATCTGGGCGAGCGGGCTCTGGATCAGGTCCACCGTCCCGCTTTCGGCAAAGGCGTGCGGGGTCGTCGCGCGCAAGTTGCGGTGCTGGACCTGCGGGTCGTTCCACACGTCGGCCAGCTCGTTGTAGCGCGCGGCCGGGATGCCCGCGCCATCGAGCTTTGCCTGAACCTCGTCGGCGGTGAACTGGCGGCTCCAGGTGTTGATGATGTCCATCAGCTCGGCCCGGTTGGTCTTGCCGCGCTTGAAGTTGCTGTCGAAGCGCGGATCGGTGTTGAGCTCGGGCTGTTCCATCAGCACGGTCAAGCGCCGATAGTGCTCGTCGGTGCCGGCGGTCAGGTAGATGATCCCGTCGCTGCAGTAGATGAGGTCGGCCGGACCGCCGCCGTTGCCCCCGTTGCCCAGGCGCGGGGGCGCGGTGCCGCTGATCAGGTAGTCCTGCATGATGTGGCTGACCATCGCCACCGAGCTGTCCAGCAGGGCGATGTCGATGAACTGCCCCTCACCGGTGCGCTCGCGGTACATCAGCGCGCCCATGATCGCGAGGGCGGTGTTGTGGCCGGTGACGAAGTCGACGAGGCTGGGCCCGGTCTTGAGCGGTCCGGCGCCGGGTTGGCCTTCGGGGATGCCGGTCACCGCCATCATGCCGCCGATCGCCTGGAACAGGCCGTCGTAGCCGGGCAGCGCCGCCATCGGTCCGCTCTGGCCATAGCCGGTCACCGAACAATAGATCAGGCGCGGGTTGATCGCCTTGAGGCTCTCGTAGTCGAGGCCGAACCGCTTCAGGTCGCCGACCTTGTAGTTCTCGATCAGGACGTCCGCCGTCTCGACCAGCCTGCGGATCACCTCCTGCCCCTCGGGCTTGGAGTGGTTGAGCGTCAGCGATCGCTTGTTGCGGTTGGAGACGGTGAAGAAGCTCGAGTGGCGCGTCTCGATCCCGTCCTTGCCGGGCACCCAGCTGAAGCCGTAGCCGCGCCCGTCGTCGCCCACGCCCGGGCGCTCGATCTTGATGACGTCTGCGCCAAGATCGCCCAGGATCTGCGCGCCGACGGGCGCTGCGAACACGCGGCTCATATCGATGACGCGGATGCCGGCCAGAGCGCCTTTCGGCTCCGCACCCGTCGGTTCCGCGATCTTCGATCCTGTCGTTGCCGAGCCTGCGCTGCCGTCCATCATCGATCCCCGCCGCCATTCCTGTGTTCGGATTCGCCTACTCCCTAATCGCAGCAGAGGCGCGGGTGAAGAGGGCTGCTACCCAACGCTGTTGTTCACTGCCGTCTCGACGCTGCACCCCGCTGCCGTTATCACGCCGCTCGACAAGGATCAGGAGAGACGCATGACCGACACGCACGCAGACGGCCGCAAGGTCGCCATCATCACCGGCGCGGGCAGCGGCATCGGGCTCGCCACCGCCAAGCTGCTCCATGCCGAGGGCTGGTCGATTGTCGGCGTTGGACGCAGCAAGGACAAGCTGGCGACGCTCGAGGCCGAGATCGGCCATGCGGACCACGTCCTGGCGATCAGCGCCGACCTGACCGATCCTGGAGCGCCGGGCGAGATCGTACGCCAGGCGATCGAGCGCTTCGGCCGCATCGATGCGCTGGTGAATAATGCCGGCGTCGGCAGCCCCAAGCCGCTCGACGAAACCGACGACGCGACGCTGGACGATTTCCTGGACATCATGCTGGTGGCGCCGTTCCGGCTCTGCCGCGATGTCATCCCGCACCTGGGCGCCGGCGCCAGCGTGGTGAACGTCACCAGCACCTTCGCGCACATCGGCGGTCGTCGCGGCGGCGCCTACTCGGCGGCCAAGGGCGGCTTGAAGTCGCTGACCGAGCACATGGCGTGCGAGTACGGCCCGCGTGGCATTCGTTCGAACTGCGTCGCCCCGGGGGTCACCATGACCGACATGGTCGCGCATCGCTTCGAGGACGAGGGCTTCAAGCGCGCCAATGTAGAGACGACGCCATATCCGCGGCTGGCGCAGCCTGACGATATCGCCAGCGTGATCGCATTCCTGTGCCTACCCGGCAGCGAGATGATCAACGGGCAGTCGATCGTGGTGGACGGCGGGTGGACCGCGACGAAGTATCTCTCGCCCCGCGTGACGCGCACCAAATGGGTCGAGCCTGACGAGGGTTGATATAGGCGGGGTGTGTCGGCCGAAGACACACCCCTGCCGATCTGCAATCGCGAAATCGCTGAACACTTGTCGGCACTTCCGTTCAGCCGAGTGAAAGACGGGGTCGAGACGGTATTGGCGGTCGACGAGCGCATGAACTTAGTGCTCGGCCATACGCTTACTCTCCGCAGCCGCCAACGAAGGCGGCTCTCATCGCCAGCATAAGGCGGCGTATTTTGGAGAGTACCCATGCGTAAGCTTCTGATTGTTTCGGCTGCGACTCTTGGTCTCGCGGCAGTTCCTGCAATGGCGCAGGATACGACTGGCACGGCAAGCGGTGGGGCAAGTGCGTCCACGCCCGCAGGGTCGGCCGCAGGCGGCGCTTCTGCCGGTGCGCAGACCCGCGGCAAGCACCGCAACCATGCAGACCGCCAGCGCGGCACCAACTCCGACGCGACGAACTCTGCAAGCACGCATGGCTCGGGCACGGTCTACACCGATCGCAACCGCGCGACAGGCGGCGTGACCGCCGGCGGCACCGCGACCGGAACGGGCGACCAGTCCACCTCGACCACCGTCGACGCGTATGGCTCGACCGATCGCAACGGCTCTACCGGTGAAGTCTACGGAGACGCGACCGCGAACTCGACCACCCCGACCGCGCCCACTGCGCCGACCGGCACGACCACGCCTCGCTGAACGAGGGGCGAAGAGCAGGGGGCGGGTCTGCCCGCCCCCGAGCTTTCGCGGAGAACAGTCATGCCGGCCTTCCTGCTCATGCTTGCAACTGCAGCGTCCGCGAACGGTCCGGCGCCGGCCGGGCAGTGTCATCGCATTCACTATCTTGCCGATGGAACGCGGCAGGAGGCGTGGGTCAAGGATGACGGCTCCACGCACGCGAGCAGCGTGCGCAGAACTGGCGCCGGCAATGTCAGCGTCAACTCGCATAGCTCCGTCTCGGCACGGGGAAGCGGCAGCACACGGTCCAGCAGCGCATCGTCCTCGGACGGACAGCGCTCGATCACTGTCAACCGCGACGAGAGTGGCTGCACGATCTTGATCGACGAGCGGCGCTCGCCCGCCGGTCCATAACAAAACATCGATGGGAGACATCGCCATGAACAAGCTCATCCTTACCGCTTCCGCTCTCGCGCTCGGCATTTGCGCGGCGGCACAGGCGCAGCAAGCGCCGACTACCGGCACTTCCGCGTCCACTCCGACCACCGGCGACGTATCCGCCTCGACGAGCGGCAGCGCCACGGGCACGCCCGACAGCGTCGGCGTTTCGGGAACCGGCGATGCGCGCGCCGCGAACGGCGGCACCGCGACGACCGAGGGCAGCGCCACCTTCAACCAGAACACCGCGAGCCAGCGGACCACCGCGACCGCGCGCGACGAAGATGAACGCGCCCGCGCCATGTCTCGCAGCCGCGCCAGCAAGAACGGCGCGGATACGTCGCACTCGATGTCGATCTACAAGGAGCGGGGCGAGAAGCCGGTGATCTCCAGGGAGCACGAGGTCACGACGCCCAAGGAAAAGGCTGGCGCGACGCAACCGTGAAGAACAGCCCGGTCGTCCGCGCCGCGGATGGCCGGGCCGTTCCTGTTCCTCGTCGTTCCCGCTGAGGCAGGCATCCGTCTGCGTAAGATGCGATTAGCTCGATGCCAGTTGGCAGCATGCCGAATGCGAAGGATTTGATGGTCCCATCATACCTGCGGAAGCAGCGAGCGTTGGAGATGGATTCCCGCTTTCCCGGGAATGACGAAGGGAGGGGATGGCGTCAGGGAGTGATGCGCTGGGAGGGGCACGCGAGCGGGTCTGACCACGGCTCCAATATTTGGCAGTCGCCCAAAATCCGGATAAGCCCTGCCGGCGCCGCATAGAGCGCAAGGTGCGAGGAGCAGGGTTTGGCGGTCGGGAACCAGGGTGCGCGGCGCGAATTCGGCGAGCACTGGCGCATGATGGCGGCGGCGTCGATCGGCTTTTCCTTCACCGCCGTGATCACTGCCTCCACCGGCCTGTTCATCGAGCCGCTCAGCCGCGAGTTCGGCTGGAGCCGTACGCTGGTGTCGTCCGGCGTGTCGATTACGGCCGTGTTGACCTTCCTCGGCTCGCCGCTGTTCGGCGTGTTCATCGACAAGTGGGGGACGCGGCGCATGGCGATCCCCGGCTTGATCCTGATGGCCGGAGTGATCGCCTCGCTCAGCCTGCTCACCGGTTCGCGCATCCAGTGGTTCGCGATCTGGACGCTTTACGCGCTGGCGGCGCTCGCCACCAAGTCGACCGTGTGGACGGCGGCGGTCAACAGCACCTTCGATGCCGGTCGCGGGCTGGCGCTGGGAGTCGTGCTGTCCGGCTCGGCGCTTGCGCAGGGAATTGTGCCGCCCCTGACCAACTACCTGATCGACGCGTTCGGCTGGCGCGGTGCTTACGTGTGGCTGGGGCTCGGCTGGGGCGCCCTGGCGGTGCTGCTAAGCGTCGTCTGGCTGCGCGATGGCTACGACATCAGCCGGCGCAAGCGCATGGCCGAACCCGCCTGCAGTGCGAGCGCGTCGCTGCTCGATGTGCCCGGGCTGAGTGTGTCGGAAGCCTGGCGAAATCCGGACTTGTGGCGCATCGCGATCTCGACCTTCGTGATCATGACCGCGACGGTCGCATTGATCGTCCACCAGATACCCATTCTCGAGGAAGTCGGCGTCGGTCGCACCACGGCTGCGTTTTACGCAGGGCTGGCGGGGCTGGTCGGGATCTTGGGCAAGCTGGTCACCGGCGTGCTGCTGGACCGCTATCCGGCGCGCTGGGTTGGCGGGATCACGATCGCGGCGACATCGATGACGTATGTCCTGCTGCTCTGGCCCGGCGCGCCGACGGCGGTGATCGTCCTCGCCATGATGATCAACGGCTATGCGGGCGGCACCAAGCTCCAGCTCGTCGGCTACCTGACCGCCGCGTATACCGGCATGCGCAAGTTCGGAACGATCTTCGGCGCCATGGCCAGCCTGATCGCTGCGGGCTCGGGCCTCGGCCCAGTCCTCGGCGGATGGATCCACGACACCTGGGGAAGCTACGAGGTGCTGCTCTGGGGCGGGTTCGGGATCACGTTGCTGAGCTCGCTGCTGTTGTTCGGGCTCCGCGCATACCCAAGCTGGAGCGGCGAGGCGGGCAGCCCCGGCGCTGGCTGAGCCAGTGACCGGCTCCGGAACGAAGGCGCGGCGGCTTCGGCACGGCTGATCGGAAACGCTATTCCAGCAGCGGGCGCGCGCTGCTAGCAGCGCCGCTTCAGGATTTGGGCGGCCCACGATTGAACCGGCCCGGGATCGGAGCGCGATGTCAGCTCACTACGCGACGCCTGCAGGCCCGATGTCGTCACGGCACTACGGGATGGACTGGCTGCGCATCGGCGCCTTTGCGCTGTTGATCCTGTACCATGTCGGGCTCGTCTTCTCGAAATGGCCGTACGAGCTGAAGGCGCTGCGGACGTTCGAGTGGGTGGCCTATCCGCTCCTCGCGCTGAACGCCTGGCGCCTGTCGCTGCTGTTTGCGATTTCGGGCTATGCCAGCGCGGCGGTGTTCGCGCGGGCGGGGGGGACGGCCAGGTTCCTGCGGGGCCGATTGGCCCGGCTCGGCATCCCGCTGCTGTTCGGCATGGCGGTGATCGTGCCGCCGCAGCCGTGGGTCTGGCTGACGATGGCCAAGGGCTACGACCATTCGTACCTGTGGTTCCTCGCGCACGACTACTTCACCTTCCGCAACCTCGACGGCATCGTCGTGCCCAGCTGGATGCACTTGTGGTTCGTGGTCTACCTGTTGGCCTACACGCTGGTGCTCGGCTTGCTGAGGCTGCTGCCGGCGAGGGCGCGAACCTGGCTGCACGACACGGTCGAGCGAGCGCTGGAGGGCTGGTGGCTGCTGCCACTTGGGATCGGCTGGATCTATCTGGCGCGCCGCTTGCCGGGTGGCTGGACTGACAACCATGACTTCGTCAACGATCTGCACGCCCATGCGGCCTACCTGCCGATGTTCCTGTTCGGCGTGCTGCTCCGCAAGTCGGAAGGGGTGCGGCTGGCGATTGCCCGGCAATGGAAGCTGGCGGCCGTGTTGGCCGTGCTCGGCTACCTGGGCGTCTCGGCGTACGAGTGGAGCTATCCGGGGGACACGCCCATCCCCGACCAATGGCAGGACCCGTTCCGCATCGCGCGTGCGACGCAGTCATGGGGCGCGATCATCGCCCTGTTCGGCATAGCCGACCGCTTCTGGAACCGCGAGGGCAGATGGCGCACGACATTGGCCGAAGCGGTGTTCCCTTTCTACATCGTCCACCAGAGCCTGATCCTGCTCATCGGCTATTGGCTGCGAGCGCTGCGTCCGTCACCTCTCGTCGAGTTCGCGGCCTTGGTGCTCGGCACTGCGGCAGGGTCGCTGGCGTTCTACTTCGCAGGACGCGCGATCGGCCCGCTGCGCCCGCTGATCGGCCTGAAGCGCACGGCCAGGCGGCCGCAAGCGCCGATCGAGACGCCTCCGGGAGAGGACGCCGAGGGCGCTCCGGGTTAGCTGTCCTCCCCGAGCCGGGGAGGTGGCGCGCGCGTAGCGCGTGACGGAGGGGATTCTCGTCAGAACGCGACGTTTCCGGCTAGAGCATTTTCAAGTTGACCGTTCACGTCAGTGACTCGGAAAATGCGGCATCAAAAAAACTAGAGCGTCTGCACTCATGGTGAAGGCGCTCTAGGCCACCGACTCATTATGTCGCAGCCAAATCCGTATGGATGCAAGTTGGACTGACGCGAGGAAGTTATCATCTCGCTTGTCGTAGCGGGTGG